>AP022133.1:1200000-2400000 GCA_014169315.1 Enterobacter cloacae
AGTAGACGTCAGGTTCATCCAGAATCGCCCCGACCAGCCCTGGCTCACGGCCGGTAATATATGGCATGGCGTTATAAAGGTGGGTTGCAAACGTGATACCGGCACGGAAGCCTGCTTTGGCTTCTTTCTGTGTGGCATTTGAGTGCCCTGCAGAAACGACAATCCCGGCGGCAGCCAGTTTGCTGATGACGTCAGTCCCCGCCATTTCGGGTGCCAGCGTCACTTTGGTGATCACATCGGCGTTTGCACACATGTAATCAACCAGTTCGGCGTCAGGTTTACGTACATAATCTGGGTTATGTGTACCTTTCTTGACCATGTTCAGCCACGGTCCTTCAAGGTGCAGACCCAGCGCCTGATTAGGGTGTTTTGCCAGGTATTCGCGCATCACGCGGATACCCTGTTTCATCAGATCATCACTGCTGGTGATGAGCGTTGGCAGATAGCTGGTGCAGCCCGATTTCTCGTTGGCTTTCTGCATAATTTCCAGCGTGTCGACCGTCACCGCTTCTGCGGTGTCATTAAACTGCACACCGCCGCAGCCGTTAAGCTGTACGTCGATGAAACCGGGGGAGATCACAGCTCCATTGAGTGAGCGCTGTTCAATCTCCGGTGGCAGTTCAGCCAGCGGGCAAACACGTTCAATCAGGCCATTGGCGACAACAATCGCATGGTCATCCAGAATTTCGTGGCCGGTATAAATCCGACCGTGGGTTAAAGCGTACATAACGACCCCCGGTTTAAAAAAAAGCGACCGCCTCTGGATAAGAGGCGGTTATTCAATTACAGACCTTTGATGTTCTCAGCTTCCAGCTCGTTGAAGTATTTCAACGTTTTCACTTTCAGCTCCATCGTAGACGGCTCGTCACAGACGATGACTGATTTTGGATGCAGCTGCAGGCAGCTGATGGTCCACATGTGGTTAACGTTGCCTTCAACGGCAGCCTGAAGCGCCTGTGCTTTTACGCCGCCCAGTACCAGAATCATCACTTCTTCGGCATCCAGCAGGGTGCCTACGCCAACGGTCAGGGCGTATTTTGGAACCTGGCTAACGTCGCCGTCAAAGAAGCGGGAGTTTGCCACGCGCGTGTCATGAGTCAGCGTTTTAATACGCGTACGCGAAGCCAGCGATGACGCTGGTTCGTTAAAGGCGATATGACCATCGTTGCCCACGCCACCCATGAACAGGTTGATCTTGCCGTAAGAACGGATTTTTTCTTCATACTGACGACATTCTGCGTCAATATCAGGCGCGTTTCCATTCAACAGGTTAATATTTTCAGCTGGGATATCAACGTGATCAAAGAAATTACGGTGCATGAAGCTATGGTAGCTCTCCGGATGTTCCTTTGGTAAGCCGACATATTCGTCCATGTTGAAGGTGACAACGTGCTTAAAGCTAACCTGGCCCGCTTTGTGCATTTCTACCAGAGCTTTATACGCCGTCAGTGGTGTCCCGCCAGTTGGCAGGCCCAGAACGAAAGGACGATCGGCTGTTGGTTTGAACGCATTGATACGGTTAGCGATATGACGAGCGGCCCATTTACCGACTTGTTCAGCAGTTGCCAGGGGAATCAGTCTCATTGTTCACCTCAAGAGTTAAAGTAAAAGCGTGGGCGGATAGCTATCGGAACCTGATACTTAAGCGTAACCGGAACTTGTCAGGCCAGATCAATCCGTCTTGATTTTTTGAATGATAAAATAAGTTTTCGCTGTTAGCCAGTGTAAGGGAGGGTAATTAACGATATTTGGTGACAAAAATCACAAAAAATACGCGTTTAATTTGCGATACGAATTAATTTTTCACACACTCAGAATGCCAGTGAATCATCAACCGTATATATAGGTTAGTGACACAATAAAAACACAGCTGAGAATGTGCCTTAAACGGGGTCTCATAGGGGGAAGAAAGTGAGTATTCTAGGTTATTTACAAAAGGTTGGTCGCGCACTTATGGTGCCGGTCGCCACGCTGCCTGCCGCAGCCATCCTGATGGGTGTCGGCTACTGGATCGACCCCAACGGCTGGGGTAATACCAGCGCGCTGGCGGCGTTCTTCATCAAGTCAGGTTCCGCCATTATCGACAACATGTCCGTGTTGTTTGCTATTGGTGTTGCTTATGGTATGTCCAAAGATAAAGACGGTGCAGCTGCACTGACCGGCTTTGTCGGTTTCCTCGTATTAACCACTCTCTGCTCACCAGCAGCGGTGGCAATGATCCAAAAGATCCCGGCGGACCAGGTTCCGGCGGCATTCGGTAAGATCAGCAACCAGTTTGTCGGTATTCTCGTGGGTATTATTTCCGCAGAACTGTACAACCGCTTCAGTAGTGTGGAGCTGCCAAAAGCACTCTCCTTCTTTAGCGGACGTCGTCTGGTGCCGATCCTGACCTCCTTCGTGATGATCTTCGTTGCGTTTATCCTGATGTACATCTGGCCGCTGATTTTCGACGGTCTGGTGAACTTCGGTGAACACATCCAGAAACTGGGTTCTGCCGGTGCGGGCGTGTATGCGTTCTTCAACCGTCTGTTGATCCCGGTTGGTCTGCACCACGCGCTGAACTCCGTGTTCTGGTTCGACGTTGCTGGTATTAACGATATCCCTAACTTCCTGGGTGGCGCACAGTCCATCGAATCAGGTAAAGCGGTTGTTGGTATCACCGGTCGTTATCAGGCGGGCTTCTTCCCAATCATGATGTTCGGTCTGCCGGGTGCAGCACTGGCTATCTACCACTGCGCGCGTCCAGAAAACAAAGCGAAAGTGCTGGGTATCATGATGGCAGGTGCGTTTGCTGCCTTCTTCACGGGTATCACCGAACCGCTGGAATTCTCCTTCATGTTCGTTGCGCCAGTACTGTACGTTATCCACGCTGTGCTGACCGGTATCTCTGTGTTCATTGCTGCAAGCATGCACTGGATCGCGGGCTTCGGCTTCAGCGCCGGTCTGGTGGATATGGTGCTCTCCTCGCGTAACCCGCTGGCGACCCACTGGTGGATGCTGATCCCACAAGGTCTGGTGTTCTTCGCTATCTACTACGTGGTGTTCCGTTTCACTATCACCAAATTCAACCTGATGACTCCGGGTCGCGAGCTGGCTGTTGCCGGTAGCGAAGCAGATGGTCAGGATATGAATGTTAGCGGTGCTCAGGATCAGGACGTTTCTGGTCTGGCGCGTCAGTATATTGCTGCAGTTGGCGGTTCTGACAACCTGACCGGTATCGATGCCTGTATCACCCGTCTGCGTCTGAACGTAAAAGACTCTTCACTGGTTAATGAAGCGCTGGCAAAACGTCTGGGTGCATCCGGTGTTATCCGCCTGAACAAAACCAGCGTGCAGATTATCGTTGGCTTCGTGGCGGAAAAAATTGCTAATGCCATGAAAACTACCGGCCCGGTAGCCGCAGCGGAAGCGTCTGCTGCTCCAGCCGCCGCCCCCGCTGCTGCAAAACCACAGGCTGTGCCAAACGCGACAACCATCGCGGCGCTGGTTTCGCCAGTAACCGGTGAAGTGGTTGCCATTGAGCAGGTGCCTGATGAAGCGTTTGCCAGCAAAGCGGTCGGTGATGGCGTAGCAGTGAAACCAACGGAAAAAACCGTGGTGTCTCCGGCTGCCGGAACCATCGTGAAAATCTTCAACACCAACCACGCGTTCTGTCTTGAGACTGAAAAAGGTGCGGAGATCGTTGTCCATATGGGTATCGATACTGTTGCGCTGAACGGTCAGGGCTTTACTCGCCTGGTGGAAGAAGGTGCTGAAGTGGTTGCAGGTCAGCCGATTCTGGAAATGGATCTGGACTTCCTGAACGCCAATGCGCGCTCCATGATTAGCCCGGTGGTTTGCAGCAACATCGACGACTTCAGCGGCCTGGTGATTCAGGCGAAAGGTCAGGTGGTTGCAGGTCAAACCCCACTGTATGAGATTAAAGGCAAGTAATCGCTCCTGAGTAGAGTTTGTGCCTTAAGCGGCGGGGGGATCCCTCGCCGCTTTTTTTTGCAGCAAATGCCCCCATTATTTTCTTCAGAGACGTTTTAAGGGTTGTCACTACGTCCGGCTTATAAGATCATATGCCGTTATACGTTGTTTACGCTTTGAGGAATCCACGATGAGTGAGGCTGAAGCCCGCCCGAGTAACTTTATTCGTCAGATCATCGATGAAGATCTGGCCAGTGGTAAGCACACCACAATTCATACCCGTTTCCCGCCGGAGCCGAACGGCTACCTGCATATTGGTCATGCGAAATCTATCTGCCTGAACTTTGGCATTGCGCAAGACTACCAGGGACAGTGCAACCTGCGTTTCGATGACACCAACCCAGTAAAAGAAGACATCGAATACGTTGAGTCCATCAAGAACGATGTGCAATGGCTGGGCTTCAACTGGTCGGGCGACATTTGCTACTCCTCTGACTATTTTGATCAGCTGTTTGCCTATGCGGTTGAGCTGATTAACAAAGGTCTGGCGTACGTTGACGAACTGTCTGCTGACGAAATCCGTGAATACCGTGGTTCGCTGACCGCACCGGGCAAAAATAGCCCGTTCCGCGATCGCAGTGTTGAAGAAAACCTGGCGCTGTTTGAAAAAATGCGTGCCGGTGGTTTCGAAGAAGGCAAAGCATGTCTGCGCGCCAAAATCGATATGGCGTCGCCGTTCATCGTGATGCGCGATCCGGTGCTGTACCGTATTAAGTTCGCGGAACACCACCAGACCGGTAACAAATGGTGCATCTACCCGATGTACGATTTCACCCACTGCATCAGCGATGCGCTGGAAGGCATTACTCACTCACTGTGTACGCTGGAGTTCCAGGACAACCGCCGTCTGTACGACTGGGTGCTGGATAACATCACCATTCCTGTGCATCCGCGTCAGTACGAGTTCTCTCGTCTGAATCTGGAATACACCGTGATGTCCAAGCGTAAGCTGAATCTGCTGGTGACTGACAAACACGTTGAAGGCTGGGATGACCCACGTATGCCGACCATCTCTGGTCTGCGCCGTCGTGGTTACACCTCTGCGTCTATTCGTGAGTTCTGCAAACGCATTGGCGTGACCAAACAGGACAACACCATTGAGATCGCTTCTCTGGAATCCTGCATTCGTGAAGATCTGAACGAAAACGCTCCGCGTGCAATGGCGGTTATCGACCCGGTGAAACTGGTTATCGAAAACTACCCGCAGGGCGAGGGCGAGCTGGTTTCTATGCCTAACCACCCGGGTAAGCCGGAGATGGGAAGCCGTGACGTGCCGTTCAGCGGTGAGATCTGGATCGATCGTGCTGACTTCCGCGAAGAAGCGAACAAGCAGTACAAGCGTCTGGTGCTGGGTAAAGAAGTGCGTCTGCGTAATGCTTACGTTATTAAAGCTGAGCGCGTGGAGAAAGATGCGGAAGGTAACATCACCACCATCTTCTGCTCTTATGATGCTGACACCCTGAGTAAAGATCCGGCGGATGGCCGTAAAGTGAAAGGCGTTATCCACTGGGTAAGCGCAGCACACGCGCTACCGGTCGAAATTCGCCTGTACGACCGCCTGTTCAGCGTACCTAACCCTGGTGCGGCAGATGACTTCCTGGCGGTCATCAACCCGGAATCTCTGCTGATCAAGCAGGGCTATGCTGAACCGTCCCTGAAGGCGGCTGAAGCGGGTAAAGCGTTCCAGTTCGAACGTGAAGGTTATTTCTGCCTGGACAGCCGTTACAGCACGGCTGAAAAACCGGTATTTAACCGTACCGTGGGTCTGCGTGATACCTGGGCTAAGATCGGCGAATAATATTGCTGCTCTGGTCAATGAGAGACAAACGCCGCTAATTGCGGCGTTTTTTTTATTTAACGATCATGCCATTAAGGCGTTGCTAAAATATTGCCTTCTGAAAATTGAGGTCAATGAGGTGCTACTTATTTTACTCAAAAAAAGTTTGAATATTTACGGAATATCTGAAGGCTAAAAAATAAGCGCAAATAATGGGCTTTTCCCCCTGAAAATATCTCTTTCTCCCTGTAAATCCACGCATTGATGGAAATGTTACAAATCACTACCAATTATGTGCACTTCGTCATAATCCTGACTTTTGCCCGCTGAAAAGCATTGATAATTCGCGTCGCGAAAAATAACCTAAAGGCGGTAGTTAATTCGAGGGTATTTCTAACTACCCCTGACCGACAGGTCATTTTTATTTTTCGCCGTTTTAGGCGTTTTAATTCGTCAAAGAGGAATAATCTATGCGTACGTTTAGTGGCAAACGTAGTGCGCTGGCGCTGGCTATTGCCGGTGTAACAGCAATGTCGGGCCTGGTTGTCGCACCAGAGGCTAAGGCAGCAGGTTTCGTTGATGATTCTACCCTCACGGGCGGTATTTATTACTGGCAGCGTGAACGTGACCGTAAAGACGTCACTGAAGACAAATACAAAACCAACCTTGCTCATTCCACCTGGAACGCCAACCTGGACTTCCAGTCCGGTTATGCTGCCGATATGTTCGGCCTGGATATTGCCGCATTCACTGCCATTGAAATGGCGGAAAACGGTGACAGTGGCCACCCGAACGAAATCGCATTCTCCTCCAGCAATAAAGCGTACGATGAAGACTGGTCCGGGGATAAAAGCGGTATTAGCCTGTATAAAGCAGCCGCGAAATTCAAATACGGCCCGGTATGGGCGCGTGGTGGTTATATTCAGCCAACCGGTCAAACACTGTTAGCCCCACACTGGAGCTTTATGCCAGGTACTTATCAGGGGGCGGAAGCCGGTGCCAACTTTGACTACGGTGATGCAGGTGCGTTGAGTTTCTCCTATATGTGGACCAACGAATATAAAGCACCGTGGCATATCGAAATGGACAAGTTCTACCAGAACGATAAAAAGACCAAAGTGGATTACCTCCACTCGCTGGGTGCGAAATACGACTTCAAAAACGATCTGGTTCTTGAAGCGGCCTTTGGCCAGGCGCAAGGTTATGTCGATCAATACTTTGCCAAAGCCAGCTATAAGTTTGATATCGCGGGTAGCCCGCTGAGTACCAGCTACCAGTTCTACGGTACGCGCGATAAAGTCAGTAACGGTGGCGTCAATGACATTTATGATGGCACCGCGTGGCTGCAGGCGCTGACCTTCGGCTACAAAGTGGGTCAGGTTGATTTGCGTCTGGAAGGGACATGGGTGAAGGCGGAAGGGCAGCAGGGCTACTTCCTGCAGCGTATGACCCCAACCTACGCCTCCTCCAACGGTCGTCTGGATATCTGGTGGGATAACCGTTCAGACTTCAACGCCGACGGTGAAAAAGCGGTGTTCTTCGGCGCGATGTATGATCTGAAAAACTGGAACCTGCCGGGTTGGGCTGTGGGGGCATCTTACGCTTACGCCTGGGATGCGAAACCTGCCGATATGGCAACACCTGACGCATACTACGATCCAAACTACCGTCTGAAAGAGTCCTCTTACAGCCTGGATGCCATGTACACCCTGCAGGATGGCCGTGCAAAAGGAACAATGTTCAAGCTGCACTTCACCCAGTATGACAACCACTCTGATATCCCAAGCTACGCGGGCGGTTACGGCAACATCTTCCAGGATGAGCGTGACGTGAAGTTCATGGTTATTGCCCCATTCACAATCTTCTGATGAACACCCCGGTGGGCTAAGCCCGCCGGGATGGAGACTGCACATGATGAAAAAAATCGTAATCGTCGCGTTGCTGGCATCGGGGTTGGTGGCTTGTGCACAGCCTCAGGCACCGAAAGAGGACTCGCGTCTGAAAGAGGCATACAGCGCCTGTATTAATACGGCGGAAGGTTCGCCGGAGAAAATTGAAGCCTGTCAGAGCGTGCTGAATGTACTGAAGAAAGAGAAAGCACATGAGCAATTCGCGACGCAGGAGAATGTCCGCGTGATGGATTACCAGGCCTGTATTCAGGCGCGTAAGACCGGTAACGATCAGGAAGTGGCGAAGCGTTGCGATCAGATCTGGAAAGAAATTCGCAGTAATAACAGTAAATAATCAGCTGTCTTGACGCCCGGTAGCACTGCGCTTACCGGGCTTTTTTTATGCCAGATTACAGGCAAAAAAAAGCCAACCTTTCGGCTGGCTCAGAGTATGAAAGCAGACTTATTTTGCGTCGTGCGCGTGCTCGTCTTCGCGGCAATCACCTTCCGCACAGTGGCCGTACAGGTACAGGCTGTGGTTGGTCAGGCGGATGCCATGACGGGCGGCAATTTCACGCTGGCGCGCTTCGATGGAATCATCGCTAAATTCAATGACCTTACCGCAATCAAGGCAGATCAGGTGATCGTGGTGCTGCTGTTGGGTCAGTTCGAAAACAGATTTACCGCCTTCGAAATTATGACGGGTCACAATACCCGCGTCATCAAACTGGTTCAGTACACGATAAACAGTGGCCAGCCCAATCTCTTCGCCCATGTCGATAAGACGCTTGTAAAGGTCTTCCGCGCTGACATGGTGGTTGTCTGGCCCCTGAAGCACTTCAAGGATTTTTAATCGAGGAAGCGTTACTTTCAGGCCAGCCTTCTTTAATGCGGTATTGTTGTCAGTCATGCGGAATCTGTCCTGTTGCTAAACGATTCACTTCTATAAAGGAAGTGACAGAAAATGCACTTGGGATAATGCGTCTCATTATAGAACTGCCATGCCTAAATGAAAACTGCAAGTCTCAAGCAAAGTATGCTTATAAAAACGTGGTATCACCAACAAACTTGTTCGATGGCTTCCACTTTTTGTCAGGGGAATATTGTACAGATTTGAACGAAAAAGTTAAAAGTTTGTAGCAATTAATTTAATCGGTTTTACCCGATTGGCGGGCGCAACCGGAGTTGCGCCACGTCAGAACTCAGGCGTTAAGAATGTCGTCCAGGTTCAGTTCTTCGCGGATCTGCTTAACCCATTTATCAACACGCTCAGCGGTCAGTTCCGGCTGACGATCTTCGTCGATAGCCAGGCCGACGAAGTGATCGTCGTCCGCCAGACCTTTAGAGGCTTCGAAGTGGTAGCCCGCTGTTGGCCAGTGACCCACGATTACCGCGCCGTGCGGCTCGATGATGTCGCGGATGGTGCCCAGCGCGTCGCAGAAATATTCTGCGTAATCTTCCTGATCGCCGCAGCCGAACAGTGCAACCAGCTTGCCGTTGAAGTCGACTTCTTCCAGTGTCGGGAAGAAATCATCCCAGTCACACTGCGCTTCACCATAGTACCAGGTCGGGATACCCAGCAGCAGAATGTCATAACCTTCGAGATCTTCTTTGCTGCTCTTGGCGATGTCATGCACATCGGCAACGTCTTTACCGAGCTGTTTTTGAATGTTTTTTGCGATATTTTCGGTATTGCCGGTATCACTGCCGAAGAAAATGCCGATGATTGCCATGAGTAAAATAACCTCTTGAAACTTAATGGTATGGTGGCGCAATTTGTCCACGGATAAGGGCAATAATAGCAGAACAGGCAACCCTGCGGAAACTGCTATCGCGCAGGACTGCACTCTGTGCTACATGAAAACGGTGAGAAAGGAGATTTTCAGACTTATACCTTGCCGCGCAACGTCTCAAGCTGTGTGATTAACATCTCTTCAATCAACTCACTGCGGCTGATGTTACGCGCGTCAGCCAGTTCATTCAGCGCATCGACAGCATCGGCGTTGAGCTTCAGTTCGACACGCTTAAGCCCACGATTTTTATCGCGTTTTAGCTGGTTGCGTTTATTAATACGCAGCTGTTCATCGCGCGAAAGCGGATTCGTTTTCGGTCGTCCCGGTCGACGCTCATTCGCGAACAGATCTAGTGTCGTACGGTCCGTTTGTTCTTTGGCCATGATTCTGAGACTTCGGGGGAAACAAGCCGCCCTGCTAATGCCCGGGCGATAAGCGCGCCATCATACATCACCGAAAACGGCACGCCAACGACTGGAAGCCTGCAGCCTTCCAGTCGCTGTCTTTTTAATCAATTTGCCGTATCAGAGAGATAGCGGCGGATTGCGCGTAATACGGCGTCCGGTTTTTCCGCATGAACCCAGTGTCCGGCTCCGGCAATCACATGGGCGCGTGCCTGCGGGAATTGTGCCAGCAAAGTGTCGCGGTATGCATCGGTCACGTAAGGTGAGTTACCACCACGAATAAAGAGAGTAGGGCGTTGCCAGGCCGGAACGGTTTCCCAGCCAACGATATTGTCATACTGGTCCCAGAGCGCTGGCACGTTAAAACGCCACTGGCCGTCAACAAACGACTTCAACAGGAACTGCACAACGCCTTCTTCATCAAGATGTTCACGCATCACGGTCGCCGCCTGCTGACGCGTAGAGACCCCCGCTTCTGTCACCGCATTGATGGCGGCAAATATCTCATCATGACGACGCACGTCGTAATCCACGGGCGCGATATCAATGGCGATCAGACCGTTAATTCGTTCCGGTGCAAGCGCCGTCAGGGCCATCACCGCTTTGCCACCCATTGAATGCCCGATAAACGTCGCATTCTGGAGATTATTCGCATCAAGCGTATCCCGCAGATCCTGCGCCATTGCCGCGTAGGTCATTTCCGCTGAACGCCCGGACAGGCCGTGATTGCGCATATCGACCTGCAAAATATCGTGGTCGGTAACCAGCTCGCGCGCCAGCACGCCCAGGTTATCCAGGCTGCCAAAAAGCCCGTGAACCAGTACGATGGGAGAATTATTGTTCGGCGATTGTGCAGATTGCGCTCGGGTATTCAATTTCATGGCAAAGTTCTTTTTTTACGTATGTCAGGTTAGGGTATCATGTTGAACATTCTGCCGCCCGGCTGCAAGGTTCCAGTTTAATCTGACTTTTGCCGCCAACCTGGTTTGACGCTATCCGCTGTTGGGATTTGACCTTATAATCCCAACGACTTGTATTCAGATAAGATATCGCACTGGATTAAGATGAAAACAATCGAAGTTGATGACGAACTCTATCAGTATATTGCCAGCCAGACGCGGCATATTGGGGAGAGCGCGTCCGACATTTTACGGCGCATGCTTAAAATTTCCGCCGCCTCACAGCCTGCTACCCCAGTCACTAAAGATGTCGTGTCTCAGCCGAGCGTTGTTGCACAAGCAAAACCTGCCGTGACACCGGCAAAAGATAAAGTGCGTGCGATGCGCGAGCTGCTGCTTTCTGATGAATATGCGGAACAGAAAAAAGCGGTTAACCGCTTTATGCTGGTGCTGTCTACACTCTATTCACTGGATAATAAAGCGTTTGCCGAAGCGACCGAGTCGCTGCACGGGCGTACGCGCGTCTATTTCGCAGGTGACGAGCAGACGCTTCTGCAAAATGGTAATCAAACCAAACCCAAACATGTCTCTGGCACACCATATTGGGTCATCACGAATACCAACACGGGCCGCAAGTGCAGCATGGTCGAACACATCATGCAGTCCATGCAGTTCCCGACAGAATTGATTGAAAAGGTTTGCGGTACAATTTAACCCCTGCATTAAAAGGACCAGGCCATGGCAAATCACAGCCGTGCAGGCCAACCTGCACAACAAAGCGATTTGATTAATGTCGCTCAACTGACCGCGCAGTATTACGTGCTGAAGCCGGTCGTGGGCAACGCAGAACACGCAGTGAAGTTTGGTACATCAGGCCACCGCGGCAGCGCGGCACGCCACAGCTTTAACGAACCGCACATTCTGGCCATTGCCCAGGCCATCGCGGAAGAGCGCGCTAAAAATGGCGTCACGGGTCCGTGCTATGTGGGGAAAGATACTCACGCCCTGTCTGAGCCTGCATTTATTTCCGTGCTGGAAGTGCTGGCCGCGAACGGGGTAGACGTGATCGTGCAGGAGAACAACGGCTTTACGCCTACGCCTGCGGTCTCTCACGCTATCCTTGTGCACAACAAAAAAGGTGGTGCGCTGGCTGATGGCATCGTCATTACGCCATCCCATAACCCGCCGGATGACGGTGGTATTAAATACAACCCACCTAACGGTGGCCCGGCAGATACTAACGTCACCAAAGTGGTGGAAGACCGCGCAAACGCGCTGCTTGCAGACGATCTGAAAGGCGTAAAACGCATTTCTCTGGATGCGGCAATGGCGTCCGGCCACGTGAAAGAGCAGGATCTGGTGCAGCCGTTCGTGGAAGGGCTGGCAGATATCGTCGATATGGCCGCCATCCAGAAAGCGGGCCTGAAACTGGGTGTTGATCCGCTGGGCGGCTCTGGTATCGAATACTGGAAACGCATTGCTGAGTATTACAAGCTGGATCTGACCATCGTGAACGATCACGTCGATCAGACTTTCCGCTTTATGCATCTGGATAAAGACGGCGCGATCCGTATGGACTGCTCCTCCGAGTGCGCGATGGCGGGTCTGCTGGCGCTGCGCGACAAGTTTGATCTGGCATTTGCCAACGACCCGGATTATGACCGTCACGGTATTGTCACGCCTGCGGGCCTGATGAACCCGAACCACTACCTGGCCGTGGCGATCAACTACCTGTTCCAGCATCGCCCACAGTGGGGCAAAGAGGTTGCTGTTGGTAAAACGCTGGTTTCTTCGGCCATGATTGACCGCGTGGTTGATGCGCTGGGTCGTAAGCTGGTGGAAGTCCCGGTCGGCTTTAAATGGTTTGTTGACGGTCTGCACGACGGCAGCTTCGGCTTTGGCGGTGAAGAGAGCGCGGGAGCTTCCTTCCTGCGTTTCGACGGTACACCGTGGTCAACCGATAAAGACGGTATCATCATGTGTCTGCTGGCAGCGGAAATCACCGCTGTCACCGGTAAAAACCCGCAGGAACACTACAATGAGCTGGCTGCCCGCTTTGGCGCGCCAAGCTACAACCGTATTCAGGCGGCGGCAACGTCTGCCCAGAAAGCGGCGCTGTCCAAACTCTCTCCGGAGATGGTCAGTGCAAGCACCCTGGCTGGTGACCCAATCACCGCGCGTCTGACGGCGGCACCTGGTAACGGTGCGTCTATCGGCGGTCTGAAAGTGATGACTGAAAACGGCTGGTTCGCTGCGCGTCCATCCGGTACGGAAGATGCATATAAAATTTACTGCGAAAGCTTCCTCGGCGCTGAGCACCGTCAGCAGATTGAGAAAGAAGCGGTAGAGATTGTCAGCGAAGTGCTGAAAAACGCGTAAATGTTGTACTGGTGTGGGCTGATACCCCACCCCAGTCCTTTTCCTTTCCACAGGGAGAGGGAGAAAAGACTAAAAACGGCAACCTTTGGGTTGCCGTTTTGCGTTTACTTCAACTGTGCTTATTCTTCAACTCAAACCGTGGCGACACCAGACCGTACAACGTCCAGCCCATAAAGGTCACCATCGCACCGTAGAGCATTGCCTCCTGGCCGGAAGAGTAGAGCGCATAGAAGCTGTAAATTGCCCCGATCAGCGCCACGATATTTGCCGCCCGCGCTTTGCGTGGATCGACCTTCGCCACCTTCTGAATGATCACCAGTGCCGCCATCGACAGAATATACGGAATGATATTCGTCACCACCGCCAGGTTAACCAGCACGTTGAACTGACTGTTCAGCGACGGGCTAATCGTCATCAGTGACAGGCCGCTCTGGAAGATAACAATCGCCAGCATGCCCTGTACTGGCGCATCCGCTTTGGAGACACGGGAGAAGATTTTTGGGAAATAACCTTCGTCAGCGGAGGATTTGAACACCTGGGCAATGGTGAACTGCCAGCCGAGGAGTGAGCCACAGCAGGACATGACCATTAATCCCATGATCACCTTCCCGACGCTCGGGGTAAACATCTGCGCGAAGGCCAGCCCGAAGGGGGCTGTGGAGTTGGCCAGATCCATGTTTGGCACAATCCCCGCAATCACGTTTGTTGAAACGATATAGATAACCGCTGCACCCAGCGTGCCGCCGAGTACTGCAATCGGTACGTTTTTCTCCGGGTTCTCCACCACTTCGGCGTTCGCGCAGGCCGATTCCAGACCGAGGAAAGCCCACAGCGTCATGGCGATGGATGAACCTACTGCGGTGAAGAACGGTACATGGTGTGGGTTCCAGGAATTTGCATACAGCGTTGGGCTAAACCAGAACCAGCCGATGATGCACAGCCCGACAACCGGGATAATCACACCCCAGACGGTGATGCTACTGATTTGTCCGGTAATGCGGGCACCACCAAAGTTGGCCACGGTGCAGATCCACAGTACGCCGATGGTTGCCAGCCCAATTTGCACCGGGCTGAGTGTGGCACCCAACAACTCCGTACCATAACCCACTGCAGAGATGGCAATCGCCACGTTAGCGATCAGTAGCGACACGCCGTAGGTGTAGTTCGCCATAAAGTTGCCGGACTTGCCAAACGCGTATTCGGCATAACCGCCCATCCCGCCTGACTTGCGGCTGAACATCCCGCACTTGGCAAATGCCCATGCCAGCGCCATTGAGCCTACGGCGGTGACCAGCCAGGAAATAATCGAAATGGTCCCCACTTCGGCAAGCTTAGTGGGCAGCATGATGATCCCAGAACCCATCATGTTCACCATCGTGAGGATGGTTAGCTGCACCACGCCCATCTTGTTAGATTTACTCATAATTTTTCTCCTTTCAGCAGCGATGGCTGAGCGGCAGATTGTTTGATGACGTTACAGCGAACCTGCTTGCGACCGTCACACTCTTCGACGTACACGCCCTGCAGCTCTGGTGCGAAGCCCGGTAAAAGGTTGATCCCTTCTTCCAGGGCAGCAAAGTAGCGCAGCACGGAACCACCCCAGACTTCACCCGGAACAACACACAACACGCCTGGTGGGTAAGGGAGAGCACCTTCAGCGGCAATTCGGCCTTCTGCATCACGCAGGGAAACCAGCTCGACTTCACCACGCAGGTAGGCATAGTTGGCGTCTTGTGGTGACATCACCACGCGTGGGAAGTGAGACTTGCGGAACATCTCTTTCTGCAGCTGTTTCACGTTGTTGCGGGCGTATAGCGCGTGCATTTCCTGGCAAATCTGGCGCAGGGAGTAATCCGCGTAGCGTTCCGGATACTGTTTACAGATGGATGGCAGCACTTCTTTTAACGGTGCATCCGTCTGGAGCAGTTTTTCGAAGCGCACCAGCTGCGCGACCAGTTGCTGCAATTTGCCCATATCTTCCGCAGGCGTGAGCAGGAACAGGATGGAGTTGAGATCGCATTTTTCCGGAACGATGCCGTTTTCACGCAGGAAGTTGGCGAGAATGGTGGCAGGCACGCCGAAATCTTCATACTCACCGGTACGGGCGTTGATGCCGGGTGTGGTCAGCAGCAGTTTGCATGGGTCGATAAAATATTGATGCTCGGCATAGCCTTCGAAAGCATGCCAGTTTTCACCTGGTACGAAATGGAAGAAGCGCAGGTCGGTGGCAATATCCGATGTTTCCCAGCTTTCCCACGGACGACCATCAACCAGTTCTGGCACGAACGGGCGAATAAACTGGCAGTTCTGCAGGATCAGCTTGCGCGCTTCAATACCGGTTACCACACAGTCCATCCACATATTGCGGCCACTCTGGCCCTCATGCATGCGGGCGTTGATATCCAGGGCAGCAAACAGTGGATAGAACGGGCTGGTGGAGGCGTGCATCATAAAGGCGTTGTTAAGGCGCTTATGCGGTACATAGCGCTGCTGGCCTTTGATGTGGCTGTCTTTCTTGTGGATTTGTGAGGTCTGGGAGAAGCCAGCCTGCTGTTTATGTACTGACTGGGTAACGAGGATCCCCGGATCGTTCTCGTTCAGCTCCAGCAGCAGCGGCGAACAGTCAGCCATCATCGGAATAAACTGCTCGTACCCTACCCAGGCAGAGTCAAACAGGATGTAATCACACAGGTGGCCAATGTTATCCACTACCTGACGGGCGTTATAAATGGTGCCATCGTAGGTACCGAGCTGGATCACCGCCAGACGGAACGGACGCTCATCGCGTGCGCGGCCTGGAGCCACTTCTGCCACCAGCTCGCGCAGGTAGTTCTCTTCAAAACAGTGAGCGTCAATACCGCCGATAAAGCCGTACGGGTTACGTGCGGTTTCCAGATAAACCGGCGTTGCGCCAGCCTGCAGCAGTGCGCCGTGGTGGTTGGATTTGTGGTTGTTGCGATCGAACAGCACCAGATCGCCCGGCGTCAGCAGGGCATTAAGCACCACTTTGTTTGATGATGATGTTCCGTTCAGCACGAAATAGGTCTTATCGGCATTAAAGACTTTCGCCGCATGCTGTTGTGCAATGCATGGGGCACCTTCGTGAATCAACAGATCGCCCATTGCCACGTCGGCGTTACACAGGTCTGAGCGGAAAAGTGTTTCGCCAAAGAAATCGACAAACTGGTTACCGGCAGGGTGGCGGCGGAAGAACTGACCTCCCTGATGGCCTGGGCAGTCAAACGCACTGTTCCCTTGTTTGACATAGTCGACCAGGGCACGGAAGAACGGTGGGCGCAGTTGCGTCTCGTACTTCAGCGCTGCCGCTTCCAGTTGACGTCCGTAGAAGTCGTTACTGGTGTCTGAACACTCGAAAACGCCGTGGATCCGCGATAAATATTCAGCCGGAATGAACTCTTCTTTATGTGTAGCGATAAAAATGGGGATACCAAACCCGGTTGCTTCTATTTCTTCTATTTTTCCACTGGAAATATCGCTGATTGCCAGAACAATGGCAGCAACATCAATATAATCAGAGGTGCTGACATCCACCAGATCGCGGTGAGTAGTAAAACAATCAGGACATGCACGGCTGGCTGCGATTTTTAAACTTTTCATCTTTCACTCTTTATTTTAGGTAATAGAAGTCCCTCGATTTCTTGCAATAAAGAAACCGATAATTTCCCGGAAAAAAAGCAAGGTGTGGCCGCTGATACGAAATCAGTAAATTGCTTTTTGATGAATGAGATTCAGTCCGCCCGGTTGCGGATGAGCCTGAATCAAGAGAAATGAGCGCACGTGTTCACAGGCAATAGCCTGTAAAATAAAGCGTTTCAGGATGACCTGTAAGCAGATGCGCCAGAAGTCGAAGGACTACCGGGCGTTAAAGATGTGAAAGTCAAAGCAGTTACGGTGGGCAAACATCATGATATGAGTTGTCCGCCTTATATGGGGCATCAAACGATTATTGTTTTCCATGTTTATTTTCCTTTCAGCAATTGAAAGCATGGTCATTTTATCCAGAAGAAAGCGATTAACTGTGATTCAGATCACCGCTAACAGATCAAATCAGAAATAAATATTCGTTTTTTATGAATATCACAGATCAAAATGCTGATTTGTTGGGTATGTGTTAAAAGTCTGTTTTTGTAATGTTTTAAATGAACAAAAATAAGCCATGAAAATAACCAATGGCTTATTTTGTGAATATTTCTCTGGCGATTTGTTCTTTATTTGAAATTAAATGAATAGTTATTCAAAGCATGAACCGATAACCGATACCGGTTTCAGTTAATAAATGGCGGGGGCGCGCGGGGTCGACTTCGAGTTTCTGACGAAGGTGGCCCATATAAATGCGTAAATAGTGACTATGTTCAACAGCGTTCGGCCCCCATACCTGACTTAACAGTTGGCGTTGGGTCAGTACCTTGCCGTGGTTGTTGAGCAGAACGGCGAGCAGACGAAACTCGATAGGGGTGAGATGGATCTCTTCTTCACCGCGCACAATGCGTCGTGCGGCAAGATCAAAAACGTATACGCCGGGTCAGAGGAGAGAGGGGCGCTGTGGCGACGTAACGCGACGCGGATCCGTGCCTGTAACTCGCCAATGCCAAAGGGCTTACTGAGATAGTCATCCGCCCCGGCACCCAGCGCTGCAATTTTATCGGTCTCTTCGGTACGGGCAGAGAGCACCAGAATGGGCATCTGGCTCCACTGGCGAACCTCACGTATAAAATCGATACCGTCGCCATCCGGTAACCCGAGATCGAGGATCACCAGATCCGGCTTGCGCGTGGCAGCTTCAATGAGCCCTCGTTGCAGTGTACCGGCATCATGAACGCGCAGGCCATCGCCTTCCAGCGCCGCACGCAGAAACCGGTTAATTGCGAGTTCATCTTCAACAATCAGAACGCTAATCACAAATCCTCTGGTAATTCATCAAGTTCTGGTGGGGTATCCAGAGGAAGTGTAACACAAAAACGAGCGCCTCCTTCCGGGCGGTTCTCTGCCGAGATGGTTCCGCCGTGTACGTCGATAATGGCCTGGCAAATTGCCAGACCTAGCCCGACGCCCGGGATGGCTGATTCTTTATTGCCGCGCGCAAATTTTTCAAAAATTGCGTGCTCTTTCCCGGCAGGGATCCCCGGCCCGGTATCCCAGACTTCAAGCCGTAACGCCTGATCTTCAACGGTTGCATTGACCCCAATCTGTGCCTTTGCCCCCGCATATTTACCGGCATTTTCCAGCAGGTTGATCAGCACGCGTTCAAACAGCGGGCCATCGACATGGATTAAGGTCAATGGTTCGGGCATGTTCAGCGCAATATGGCGACCACCGAGCCCCGGCTCCAGCATTTTCAGCGCACTACCGACCACTTCCTCAAGCGTTAACCACTCTTTTTTGAGGTTAAATCCGCCTGACTGAATGCGTGCCATATCGAGTAAATTGTTCACCAGACGCGTGGTATTTAGCACATGCTGGCGGATTTCACTGGCCTGCAGCGCATGGGGGGAACCTTCTGCGGCGAGATCCAGCGTCAGGATCTCTGACTGCCCGAACAGCACGGTAAGAGGGGTTCTCAGGTCGTGCGACAGGGCCGACAGTAAGGAGTTACGAATACTTTCGCGCTCGCTTGCCAGCCGTGCCTGCTCTTCACTGGCAGTGAGCGCCAGCCGCTCCAGCGCGCTGGCAACCAGCAGGGTGAAGGTTTCCAGCAGGCGTTGCTGCTCGGGTATCATCAGTTGACGCAGATTGCTCGGTTCAACGATGACCAGTCCCTGGTTTTTTTCGGCACTGCGCAGCGGCAGGATCTGATATGGCACTCCGGGCAGGGTATCTGTCCCAGCTCCTGCAGGTAATCCCTTGTCAAAGCTCCACCGTGCGATGGCTTCATCCCAGGGCGTCATACCCGAGGCAGAGGTGAGCGGGCGCAGTTTTCCGTGTTCGTCAGGGAGCAAAATCAGATTGTTGGCGTGAAACGTCGAACGGATAAACTGCTCGCTGGTTTGCACAATATCCAGCGGCGTACGACCCACCGCCAGCGATTTGGACATCTCATATAAGTGGCGCGTGCGCTGCTCACGATAGCGGGCAATACGTGCCTGGTAGCGAACGCCCGCCGTCAGATTCCCGATCACCAGCCCAACGGTAAGCATCACGCCAAAAGTAAGAATGTACTGCACGTCAGAAACGGCAAGCGTCCCGCGCGGGGCAATAAAGAACAGATCGAAGCTGATGACGTTGATAACCGTCGCCAGTACCGAAGGCCAGCGTCCGAAGAAGAGCGCAATCACGACCACGCCGAGCAGGTAGATCATCACCAGGTTGGCGGCATCGAAGGCAATCAGCCACTGGCTGGCAATAATGGTAATCAGCGCACAGAGGAGGACGGCGATAAGGCAACCCCGGATCTGAATACGCCATTTATCACCAAAGGCCCGGGCGTCTGGCGTACGGTTGGGCAGGGGGGTGGGTTTGTCATCAAGTGCCACTACCACCAGATCCAGATCGGGGGCGCGTCGGGCCAGCTTGTCGGCAAAGGATTCGCGGCTAAACCAGCGGCGATGCTGGCGGCGACCAATAACAATCTTGCCCAGGTTGTGCTCGCGCGCATAGCGCAGAATGGCTTTATCTTCTTGCGGATCGGAAAGAGTGGCGGTTTCTGCACCGAGTTCCTGTGCCAGGCGTAGCGAACTCAGGATCGCGCGGCGCTGGTTTTCGGGCAGAGCGTGAAGCTGCGGGGTTTCGACATACACCGCATGCCAGACGCTGCCAAATTTAGCCGCAAGCCGGGCGGCGGTGCGGACGAGCTTTTCATTGCCGCTGCCGTGGCCAATACACAGCAGTATGGCATCCCGCGTATGCCAGACACGTTCCTGGCCTTGCAGATCGCGCCAGGCTCGCATCTGGTCATCAACGCGATCGGCGGTGCGACGCAGGGCCAGCTCGCGCAGGGCAATCAGGTTACCTTTACGGAAGAAATGTTCAATGGCGCGCTCGGCCTGGCCTGCAATGTAAACCTTCCCTTCATGCAGGCGCTGGCGCAGGTCGTCCGGAGGCAGGTCGACCAGTACCACTTCGTCTGCGGAGTCAAAAAAGGGATCGGGCACTGTTTCCCGCACCTGGATGCCGGTCACACCGCTGACCACGTCGTTCAGGCTTTCGAGATGCTGAACGTTAACCGTAGTGAACACGTCAATGCCGGCTTCAAGTAGCTCTTCAACATCCTGCCAGCGTTTAGGGTGACGTGAGCCTGGCGCATTGCTGTGCGCCAGTTCGTCCATCAGGATCAGGGCGGGGCGACGGGCGAGGGCCGCGTCGAGATCGAACTCTGTGACCAGGCGGCCACGATGGCTGATGCGGTGAGGGGGCTGTGTGGCCAGCCCCTTCAGCAGCGCCGCTGTCTCTTTACGGCCGTGGGTTTCCACCACGCCGATAAGAATATCGAGCCCCTGCGCCCGGAGCCGCTGGGCTTCGGTCAGCATAGCGAACGTTTTCCCGACGCCTGCACAGGCACCGAAGAAGACTTTCAGTTTGCCACGATGGGCTTCAGCCGTCTGTTCGAGCAACCTGTCCGGATCCGGGCGCATGGGCTCTTCGGTCATTTAGTTTTTCCTTAGCGCGTCCAGCGCCAGATTCAGCTCAACAATGTTCACTACCGGCATGCCAATGAAACTCGCCAGCGGCTTTTGCGTGTGCTCTGCAACCAGCAGGCTCACCTGTTCGACAGTCAACTGGCGGGCTGCGGCGACGCGTGGAATTTGCCATGCCACCGCTTTCGGCGTCAGGCTGTAATCCAGCCCGCTGGCAGATGCTGTCACCAGCTCGACAGGTACCTCACGGCTGGCCTGTGGGTTTGCCGCGCGCAGAGCCGCGACGCGCTCAGCAATGGCTTTGTCCAGCTCAGGGTTGCTGCCTGCCAGGTTACTGCCACCGGATGCCATCGGATTATACGGGCTTTCGGCAGTGACGGAAGGGCGTCCCTGGAAGTAGCGGGCATCCGTAAAGTTTTGACCAATCAGGCGTGAACCACGGTTTTCGCCGTTCTGAATAATCATCGAACCGTTGGCCTGATCGTTAAACCACCACTGGCCCAGCGCGGTGGTTACCAGCGGGTAAAGCCCGCCGGTAATAAGAGCCAGAAAAATAAACAGAAGTATAGCGGGGCGTAACATTGTCATTTGATTCACCTTTTAAACCAGCCCGAACAGCGTTAACAGCACGTCGATCACCTTGATACCGATGAAGGGGACGAGCAGCCCACCCAGACCGTAGATCCACAGGTTCCGGCGCAGCATGGCGGCGGCGGTCAGCGGTTTATAGCTCACCCCTTTCAGCGCCAGCGGGATCAAAAACACAATGATCAGGGCGTTAAAAATGACCGCACTGAGAATGGCCGATGCCGGGGAGTGCAGATGCATGACGTTCAGCGCATTCAGCTGCGGGTACGTGGCAGCAAAGGCGGCCGGAATGATGGCGAAATACTTCGCCACATCGTTGGCAATACTGAAGGTGGTGAGCGAGCCACGCGTCATCAGCATCTGTTTCCCGATGTGTACCACTTCAATCAGCTTGGTCGGGTTGGAGTCGAGATCGACCATGTTCCCCGCCTCTTTAGCTGCCTGCGTACCGGAGTTCATCGCTACCGCGACGTCAGCCTGTGCCAGGGCAGGGGCGTCGTTGGTACCATCCCCCGTCATCGCCACCAGACGACCTTCTGCCTGATACTGGCGGATCAACGCCAGTTTGGCTTCCGGTGTTGCTTCGGAGAGAAAATCATCCACCCCCGCTTCAGCGGCAATGGCGGCAGCGGTCAGACGGTTATCCCCGGTGATCATTACCGTCTTGATCCCCATCTTACGTAACTGGGCAAAACGCTCTTTAATACCGCCTTTGACGATATCCTTCAGGGCGATCACGCCCAGCACATGCGCACCTTCAGCAACGACCAGCGGTGTGGCCCCCTGGCGGGCCACGTTGTCCACCATTTCATCCACTTCTGCCGGGAAATGACCGTTGTTGGCTTCAATGTGGCGACGGATCGCGTCAACGGAGCCTTTACGGATCATCCGATCCTGAATGTTGATGCCGCTCATGCGGGTTTGTGCCGTGAAAGGAACAAAGGTGGCATGCAGGCTCTGCACGTCACGCTGACGCAGGTTAAAGCGCTGTTTCGCCAGAATGACGATGCTGCGGCCTTCCGGGGTTTCATCAGCAAGTGAAGAGAGCTGCGCCGCATCGGCCAGTGTTTTTTCATCCACGCCGGGAGCGGGTAAGAACTCTGATGCCTGGCGGTTGCCGAGCGTAATCGTCCCGGTTTTATCCAGCAGCAGGACATCAACGTCACCTGCGGCTTCAACGGCACGTCCGCTGGTGGCGATGACGTTAGCGCCGAGCATACGGCTCATACCGGCCACACCGATGGCTGACAGCAGGCCACCGATGGTGGTTGGGATCAAGCAGACCAGCAGAGCGACCAGTACGGTAACGCTGACCGCTGCGCCACCGTAAGAGGAGAATGGCCACAGGGTTGCCGTTGCCAGTAAAAAGACGATGGTCAACGCGACCAGCAGAATGGTCAGGGCGATTTCGTTTGGCGTTTTACGACGCTGTGCGCCTTCCACCATCGCGATCATCCGGTCGAGGAAGGTTTCACCCGGGTTAACGCTGCACTGGATCACCAGCCAGTCGGAGAGAATACGCGTCCCGCCCGTGACGGAAGCAAAATCGCCGCCGGATTCACGAATAACGGGTGCGGATTCCCCGGTGATGGCGCTTTCATCGACCGATGCGCCCCCTTCAATGACTTCACCGTCGCAGGGAATAATGTCACCGGCTTCGACCAGCACCACATCGCCTTTACGCAGCTCATCCGCCGGAACGTGATCCATCTGCGCACCGTATTTCGGCTCACGCAATTTGCGGGCGAACGCTGTCTTTTTCACCCCTTTCAGGCTGTTGGCCTGCGCTTTACTACGGCCTTCTGCCAGTGCTTCAGCGAAGTTGGCAAACAGTACGGTAAACCACAACCACAGGCTGATTGCACCGGTAAACAGCGCGTCTCCCGGCAGATGACCCGTTCCCATAGCAATCGCCAGCGCGGTAGTGAGTACGCTCCCTATCCAGACGATGAACATCACCGGGTTGTGCCACTGTACGCGCGGACTCAGCTTTTTCACCGCATCCATGAGGGCCTGGCGAACTAAAGACGGTTCGAACAGGGCCATTTGTTTACGACTCATGACAAATTCTCCGCAAAATCAGCGTAAAGAGAGATATTCCGCGACCGGGCCTAACGCGAGGGCGGGGATAAAGGTCAGGGCACCCACCAGCAATACGGTACCAATCAGCAGGCCAATAAACAGCGCGCCGTGGGTGGGTAGCGTACCGGTGGTGGCAGGCTGAATTTTTTTACTCACCAGCGATCCTGCGATAGCCATAACCGGCACAATGACGCCAAAACGACCGACGAACATGCAAAACGCCAGCAGGCAGTTCCAGAATGGAGAGTTGGCGCTTAAACCAGCAAAGGCGCTACCGTTGTTGTTGGCGGCTGACGAAACCGCGTAAAGCACTTCGCTGAAGCCGTGGATGCCTGGGTTGAAGATGCCGCTGCGACCGGCCTCGGTCATCAGTGCCAGCGCCGTGCCGAGCAGTACGAGGGTAGGGGTAACCAGAATGGCCAGTGCGGTTAATTTCATCTCGCGAACGTCGATTTTTTTACCCAGATATTCCGGGGTGCGGCCAATCATCAGACCGGCGATGAACACCGCCAGCAGAACGAACAGCAGCATGCCGTAAAGCCCTGAACCTACGCCACCAAATACCACTTCGCCAATCTGCATGAGCCACATCGGGATCATACCGCCCAGTGCGGTAAAGGAGTCGTGCATCGCGTTAACAGCCCCACATGAGGCCGCCGTCGTCACCACGGCATAAAGGCTACTCGCAAGAATACCGAAACGGCTCTCTTTGCCTTCCATGTTGATATTGCTGTTGGCACCCAACTGCATGAAGTGACTGTTACCATGCCATTCTGCCCACATCACCAGCGCGACGCAGACGACAAAGATAATCGACATAGCCCAGAGCAGGGTGCGACCCTGACGGCGATCGTTTACAACATCACCAAAGGCAAAGCACAGCGCTGCAGGGATCAGGAAGATCGCCAGCATTTGTACAAAATTGGTCAGTGCCGTTGGGTTTTCAAACGGGTGTGACGAGTTAGCGTTGAAGAAGCCACCGCCATTTGTGCCGAGCATTTTAATGGCTTCCTGCGAGGCCACTGGCCCCATAGGCAGAAGCTGTTTTGCCCCTTCCAGTGAGGTGTAAGGTGTGTACGGCAGCAGGTTTTGTAACGACCCCTGCTGGATAAAGAACAGGGCAATAAGCAGTGCAACCGGAAGCAGTATCCACAGCGTGATGCGAGTCAGATCGACCCAGGCGTTGCCGAGGGTACGGACATTCTGACGGGCAAACGCACGTGTCAGCGCAAAGATCACCGCAATGCCGCTTGCCGCAGAGAGGAAGTTCTGCACGGTTAACCCGACCATCTGGCTAAAGTAGCTGACGGTGGTTTCCCCGGCATAGGATTGCCAGTTGGTGTTGGTCACGAAGCTGACCGCCGTGTTCAACGCCAGATGCCAGGACAATCCAGGGAAGTGCTGCGGGTTCAGCGGCAGGATGCCCTGCAGCATCAGCATGATAAAGAGGGCGATAAGACCAACAATGTTCAGCAGCAGAATGGCCATCAGATACTGACACCAGCCCATCTCCTGATCGCGTATACCCAGCGCGCGCCAGATCCCTTTTTCAACACTACCAGCAACCGGTAACGCGACGTTGTTGATCATCCGTGCCAGCAATGTTCCCATCGGTCTTGCCAAAAGGAACAGCACGACTAAAAAGCTGGCAAGAAGCAAAAATGCCTGAGCAGCCATCAGAATGCCTCCGCATTAATCAGGGCGTAGACCAGATAACCCAATAACAGGAAAACCAGCACGATGCCGGAAATCAGACCTGCACTCACAATTCACCTCCGGGTGACATTTGTATTTGTATTAAAGGTAGGATTTACGGCGCAAAGATTTCGCAAAAATCAGGAAGAGGGGTGTAAAAAAAGTATAAAAATGCTTTACCCACAAATTAACCATTGGTAAGTAAATCGTTAACTTTTTTGTAACTTAATTACGCGTGAAGTGTAAATATTCGCTAAATAGACGAAAATAAGTGGTCGGATGAGTAGTAAAATTACGAACAAAGCGATATTATTTTAGCCTGGTCACAGATTTTTGAATTTTCCGGAGCAGATTTCCGGCCAACTATAGGGGAGAAACTATGGATCTTTATAAAGAGTATCCGGCTCATATCGTTTACATGCGTCGCGCTTTCGCTGTAGTGGCGGGGGTGCTGGCTCTGCCGGTGATGATTTTCTGGAAAGATCGCGCACGTTTTTACAGCTACCTGCACCGCATCTGGGCGAAAACCAGCGAGAAGCCGGTGTGGATGGATCAGGCTGAAAAAGCGACCTGCGATTTTTACTAATACTCAGTAGATACGCAGCAATAAAAAAACCGCCAAACAGTCATGTGGCGGTTTTTTTGTCCCTCAGGATTCGCGGTCCGTTGGGTGATTTTGCAGCCCCTACCCGGGATTCTCATCATACCCTCCTGTAAACAGCTGGCAATCCCTCAAAGCCTTTATAAAATCCTAATTCTATTCGAATATCTTACCTTCGCTGTTGATGTTAATTATGATGCGGCGTCCCTTTCCGCCATCTCGCACATGGGCATCGGTTCAGGGAAAGGTGTATTTACAGCCGTAAAGCAGCCCATCTACCCGGGCTTGTGTCCACCGACTTATCACCGGTGGTGAACGGTGGAGCGGTTTGCTGCAGGGACCGCATGATGAAACGCTATTTATGCATTGCGTTCATTGTCGCCAGCGTACTCGTGGTAAAGAGTGATGAACCCACCAGGTTTGTTGCTTTCAACCCGATAACGCAGGACAAGTAGCGTTAAGGCCGCCCCGGGCGGCCTTTTTTATTTCATCACGGCTACACTTCATGGCAAAGTAGTTCAATGCGTGCCCCATTTTATCTTTGGCGGCATGGCCTTACGGACATAACAGACAATTGCCTGGAGTTTTATGCCCACCCATCTGGTTTGGTTTCGCGCCGACCTGCGCGTTCACGACAACACTGCCCTTGCTGCGGCCTGTCGCTCTCAAGATGCCAGAGTGCTGGCGCTGTTTATCGCCACGCCTGAACAGTGGCAACAGCATGATATGGCACCACGACAAGCCGCTTTTTTACGTTCGCATCTGAATGACCTGCAGCGCTCGCTTGCGGAAAAAGGTATTCCACTGATTTACGACGAAGTCAGCGATTTTACCTCGCAGGTCAACAAGGTCAGGCAAATCTGTGAGCAGCATGGCGTCTCACACCTTTTTTACAACTATCAGTATGAATTTAACGAGCGGCAGCGGGATCGTCAGCTTGAACAGGCTCTGGAGCCCGTGGTGTGCCAGGGGTTCGATGACAGCGTCATGCTTGCGCCAGGCACTGTGATGACGGGTAACCACGAGATGTATAAAGTCTTTACGCCGTTCAAAAATGCCGTTATCAAGCGCCTGAAAGAGGTACTGCCGGAATGTGTCGCTGCGCCAGCCGTCAGGGGAGAGGTATTAACGGATTTACCTGAACTGACTTTTCACTATCCGCAACAGGCGTTTGATGAAACCCTGTTCCCCGCAAATGAGAAAGCGGCTATTGCCCACTTGCGCCAGTTTTGTAAACAGGCTGCGGCTGATTATGAAAGCCTCCGGGATTTTCCCGCCATTGACGGTACAAGCCGCCTGTCCGCGTGTTTAACCCTGGGGGTTCTTTCCCCGCGTCAATGCTTACATCGTTTGCTGGCAGAACAACCCCGGGCGCTGGACGGTGGGGCAGGCGCAGTCTGGCTTAACGAACTTATCTGGCGTGAGTTCTATCGCCACCTGATAACGTATCATCCTGATTTATGTAAGCATCGTCCCTTCATTCGCTGGACGGATAACGTCAAATGGCAATCGAATGATGTGCATCTGGAGGCCTGGCAGACCGGACAGACAGGGTTCCCTGTTGTTGATGCCGCTATGCGCCAGCTCAATGACACGGGCTGGATGCACAACCGCCTGCGGATGATTACCGCCAGTTTCCTGGTGAAAGATCTGCTTATCGACTGGCGTGCCGGAGAGCGGTATTTTATTTCTCAACTGATCGATGGCGATCTTGCAGCGAATAACGGGGGCTGGCAGTGGGTGGCCTCTACCGGCAACGATGCGGCTCCCTGGTTTCGTATTTTTAACCCGACAACTCAGGGGGAAAAATTTGATGCCGATGGCGTGTTTATCCGCCGTTGGTTGCCTGAGTTAATGGATGTACCAACAAAAGCGATCCACGACCCGTGGACATGGGCGGATAAACAGGGCGTAACACTCGATTACCCCCGCCCGATTGTCGACCATAAACAGGCGCGTGTCGCCACGCTGGCGGCGTACGAAGCCGCCCGCAACGCTTAAGAGAGAGATGATGAAAAACAGCGAACTGGAAAGCCTGATTAACGAAAAACTCAACACGGCCTCCTTCAGTGACTACGGGCCAAATGGTCTGCAGGTTGAAGGGCGTGAAACGGTGCAGAAAATCATCACCGGCGTGACGGCAAGCCAGGCGCTACTGGATGAAGCCGTGCGTCAGGAAGCTGATGCCGTCATTGTCCATCACGGTTATTTCTGGAAAAACGAATCGCCGATCGTTCGCGGTATGAAGCGCAACCGTCTGAAAACGCTGCTGGCAAATGACATCAACCTGTACGGTTACCACCTGCCGTTGGATGCACACCCGGAACTGGGCAATAACGTACAGCTTGCGCAGCTGTTGGGGATCACCGTAATGGGTGAAATTGAACCGCTGGTACCGTGGGGCGAGCTGGCGATGCCGGTTTCCGGGCTTGAACTGGCCTCCTGGATTGAAGCTCGCCTGGGACGCCGCCCGCTGTGGAGCGGGGATACCGGCCCGGATACGGTGAAACGTGTCGCATGGTGTACCGGTGGTGGACAGGGCTTTATTGATAGCGCCGCGCGGTTTGGCGTTGATGCCTTCATCACCGGAGAGGTTTCCGAGCAGACTATCCATTCAGCCCGTGAACAGGGTCTGCATTTTTACGCCGCAGGCCACCATGCCACAGAGCGCGGTGGCATTCGTGCTCTCAGTGAATGGCTGACAGAAAATACCGATCTGGATGTTACCTTTATTGATATCCCGAACCCGGCCTGATGAGAGGTACCTGAGTGCAGCGAGCGCGTTGTTATCTTCTGGGTGAAACGGCAGTGGTTCTGGAACTGGAGCCACCGGTCACGCTTGCCACGCAAAAGCGCATCTGGCGGCTAACGCAGCGTCTGGCCGATATGCCGGAGGTCGTTGAAGTGATTCCGGGCATGAATAACATCACCGTTGTTCTGCGTAATCCGCATACGCTGGCGCTGGATGCTATTGAACGTTTGCAGTGCTGGTGGGAAGAGAGCGAGGCGCTGGATCCAGCGTCCCGGGCGATTGAGCTCCCGGTGGTCTACGGCGGCAAACGTGGTCCCGATCTCACGGTGGTGGCGCAGCACTGCGGATTAACGGAAAAGCAGGTTGTTGAGCTGCATAGCTCGGTTAACTACGTCGTCTGGTTTTTAGGGTTTCAGCCCGGCTTTCCGTATCTGGGGGGATTATCTCCGGCGCTGCATACACCGCGCCGCGCCGAACCTCGTCTGAGTGTTCCTGCAGGAACGGTAGCGATTGGTGGTGAACAGACCGGGATCTACCCGATTGCGTCGCCTGGTGGCTGGCAGCTTATCGGATACACCTCCACACCGTTATTTGAGCCGGGGCAGGACTCACCAATACTGCTTCGTCCTGGTGATACCCTTCGCTTTATCCCGCAGAAGGAGGGGGTATGTTAACGCTTATTCGTGCGGGGCTTTACACCACCGTTCAGGATGCCGGCCGGTTTGGTCTGCGTCAGTCAGGTGTGAGCTATTGTGGCGCGCTGGACAGGCCCGCGCTGGAGGTTGCGAATGTGCTGGTGGGCAATCCCGGCAGCACGGCGGCGCTGGAGATCACGCTGGGTCAGTGCGTCATCGAATTTAATCAGGAGACCTGGTTTGCCCTGACTGGTGCAGGTTGCGACGCAACGCTTGATGATAAAGCGGTATGGACTGGCTGGCGTTTACGGGCGAAAGCCGGTCAGCGCCTGATCCTCAGGCGTCCTCTGCACGGTATGCGCAGCTACCTTGCGGTTGCTGGCGGCATCGATGTACCGGAGGTGATGGGGTCGGCCAGTACCGATCAGAAAGCAGGCATTGGTGGGCTTGAAGGGCGCTTGCTTCGTGATGGCGATCGTCTCGCGATTAAACCCACCTCCCGCCATTTCTCGACCACTCAGGGAGTTAAACAACTGCTCTGGGGAAACCGTATTCGCGCCTTGCCGGGGCCGGAATATCACGAGTTCGACGAGGTTTCTCAGGAGTCATTCTGGCGCTCACCGTGGCAGATCAGCCCGCAGAGTAATCGCATGGGTTACCGTTTGCAGGGGCAGCCGCTGACCAGAACGACGGATCGCGAGATGCTGTCGCACGGGTTATTGCCTGGCGTAATTCAGGTACCCCATAACGGACAACCTATTGTGCTGATGAACGATGCGCAGACAACGGGAGGCTACCCGCGTATTGCCTGTATTATTGAGGCCGATCGCTACCATCTGGCGCAAATTCCTCTCGGGCAGCCGATTCACTTTGTGCAATGTTCGCTGGAAGAGGCGCTAAAAGCCCGGCAGGATCAACAGCGCTACCTGGAACAGCTGGCGTGGAGGCTTGATGGTAAAGATTGATTTAAACGCCGATCTGGGTGAAGGCGGCAGCGCCGATGCAGAGCTGATGACGCTGGTTTCCTCGGTCAATATCGCCTGTGGTTTTCACGCGGGTGATGCGCAAACGATGCTGACGAGCGTGCGTAATGCCATTAAAAATGGCGTTGCGATAGGTGCTCATCCTGGCTTTCCTGACCGGGAAAATTTTGGCAGAACGGCAATGGTATTACCCCCTGAGACAGTCTATGCCCAGACGCTTTACCAGACTGGTGCGCTGGAGGCGATCGTCCGTGCTCAGCAGGGCGTACTGCGTCATGTGAAGCCGCACGGTATGCTCTATAACCAGGCGGCAAAAGATCCGGTTCTGGCAGATGCCATTGCCCGCGCGGTGCGGGACTGTGACCCACAGCTTATCCTCGTTGGTCTGGCGGGTAGTGAGTTGATTCGCGCCGGGCAGCGTCTGGGTTTAGCCACCCGGCAGGAAGTGTTTGCCGACAGGGGGTATCAGGCTGACGGGAGCCTGGTCCCCCGCACTCAGCCCGGGGCACTCATCACTGATGAAGAACAGGCTCTGGCGCAGACGCTGGAGATGGTGCGTACGGGTCAGGTCATTGCGATTGACGGTACATCCGCAAAGGTACAGGCGGATACGGTGTGTTTACACGGCGACGGCGAGCACGCGCTGCGTTTTGCGCGTCGTTTGCGGGCGGCGTTTGCTGAACACGGGATCCTCGTCAGCGCCTGATATTTACAATAAGGATGAAAAGATGCCAGAAGGCCCGGAGATCCGCCGCGCAGCGGATAGCCTGGAGGCGGCGATAAAGGGCAAACCCCTGACGGATGTCTGGTTTGCTTTCCCTCAACTGAAACCGTTTGAATCACAGCTGGTGGGGCAGACGGTGACTCATATCGACACGCGCGGCAAGGCATTGCTCACACACTTTTCCCATAACCTGACGTTATACAGCCATAACCAGCTTTATGGCGTGTGGCGAGTGGTTAACGCTAATGAGCAGCCGCAAACGACCCGTGTGCTGCGCGTCAGGTTGCAAACGGCGGATAAAGCTATCCTGCTGTATAGCGCTTCAGATATCGAAATGTTAACGCCGGAGCAGTTGCTTACGCACCCGTTTCTGCAGCGCGTGGGGCCGGATGTACTGGATATGCGGCTGACGGCGAGCGATGTGAAAGCCCGTTTGTTATCAGCCGCATTCCGTAACCGGCAGTTCTCTGGTCTGCTACTCGATCAGGCATTTCTGGCCGGGTTAGGAAACTACCTGCGGGTAGAAATTCTCTGGGACGTGGGGCTGGCGGCGCAGCATAAAGCATCGCAACTGAGTGATGCACAACTCGATGCGTTATCCCACGCGCTGCTGGATATTCCGCGTCTGTCGTACCATACGCGTGGCGTGGTGGATGATAACAAGCACCACGGGGCGCTGTTCCGGTTCAGGGTCTTTCACCGGGATGGTGAGGTATGCGAGCGGTGCAGTGGTGTGATTGAGAAGACAACACTCTCTTCAAGACCGTTTTACTGGTGTCCGGGGTGCCAGAGGTAAAAGCAAAACGGCAACCTCAGGGTTGCCGTTTTTAATGTTTGTTCCCTCTCCCTGTGGGAGAGGGTCAGGGTGAGGGCATCAGGCCGCACAAGGTAAAAGCAAAACGGCAACCTCAGGGTTGCCGTTTTTAATGTTTGTTCCCTCTCCCTGTGGGAGAGGGTTAGGGTGAGGGCATCAGGCCGCACCCTGCTAACATCAGCGCTTGATATCAGACTTAAAATCACGCTGCTCGTAGCCGGTGTACAGCTGGCGAGGACGGGCGATTTTCATGCCTTCGCTGTGCATTTCGTTCCAGTGCGCAATCCAGCCTACGGTACGTGCCATAGCGAAGATCACGGTGAACATGGAAGACGGAATACCCATCGCTTTCAGAATGATACCGGAGTAGAAGTCTACGTTCGGGTAGAGTTTCTTCTCGATGAAGTACGGGTCGTTCAGCGCAATGTGTTCCAGCTCCATTGCCACTTCCAGCAGATCATCTTTGGTGCCCAGCTCTTTCAGCACTTCATGGCAGGTTTCACGCATCACGGTGGCGCGTGGGTCATAGTTTTTGTAAACACGGTGACCGAAGCCCATCAGGCGGAAGGAGTCATTTTTGTCTTTCGCGCGACGCACGAATTCAGGAATGTGCTCAACAGAGCTGATCTCTTCCAGCATCTTCAGCGCAGCTTCGTTCGCGCCGCCGTGCGCGGGTCCCCACAGGGACGCGATACCGGCAGCGATACAGGCAAACGGGTTCGCGCCTGAAGAGCCTGCGGTACGGACGGTGGAGGTCGATGCGTTCTGTTCGTGGTCAGCGTGCAGGATCAGAATACGATCCATCGCGCGTTCCAGTACCGGGTTGACCACATACTCTTCACATGGTGTGGAGAACATCATGCGCAGGAAGTTACCGGCGTAGGAGAGGTCATTACGTGGGTAAACAAACGGCTGGCCGATAGAGTATTTGTAACACATCGCCGCCATTGTTGGCATTTTGGACAGCAGACGGAACGCCGCGATATCACGGTGGCGTGGGTTATTCACGTCCAGAGAGTCGTGGTAGAACGCTGCCAGGGCACCGGTAATACCACACATGACGGCCATCGGGTGAGAATCACGACGGAACGCATGGAACAGACGGGTGATCTGCTCATGGATCATGGTGTGGCGAGTTACGGTGGTTTTGAATTCATCGTACTGCGACTGCGTTGGCTTTTCGCCGTTCAGCAGGATGTAGCACACTTCCAGGTAGTTGGAATTGGTGGCTAACTGATCGATGGGGAAACCGCGGTGGAGCAGGATACCTTCGTCACCATCGATGAAGGTGATTTTGGATTCGCAAGATGCGGTAGAGGTGAATCCAGGGTCAAAGGTGAACACCCCTTTGGAACCCAGCGTACGGATATCAATAACATCCGGACCGAGCGTGCCTTTTAGCACATCCAGTTCAATAGCAGTGTCACCATTTAGGGTGAGCGTTGCCTTTGTATCAGCCATTTACGGTCTCCTTAGCGCCTTATGCTTAAGACTGCTGTTCAGCGGATTTGCATTCAGCTGTTAATCACCGTTACCAGATTGTTATTTGGCTTACCGCTCAGCTCACGAGGAGAAACCAGGGTACAGAGCTATGGCGCCTTGCAGGTAAACGGATGAAATATCAGTGAAACTACAGCAAACCAGCGTTTTTACAGTCCGAATTATTCAAACCTGTATATCACTAATAACTGTCCTGATAACTTCGGTCAATACCATCACACTGTTACATAACTATTTCTCAGGTGAAAGAGAGACCTCATAACTTTTGCGCATTATATGCCTTTTCTGATGACGTTTGTAACAATATTGTTTAACATTTGTCAAATCAGATGATTAAAATTTAAAAAGATGTTGTTATCGTGACCCTGATCACTGTTCCAGAGAAAACCCGACAAACTGTATGTAGGTTAATTGTAATGATTTTGTGAACGGCCTATACTGCCGCCAGGTCTCCGGAACACCCTGCAATCCCGAGCCACCCAGCGTTGTAACGTGTCGTTTTAGCATCTGGAAGCAATGTTTTGCATGACGCGCAGTTATAGAAAAGGAACGCTGTATGACCCGCATCGCAGCCGGAGGAAGGAAATCCCATAGTCTTTCACGTTACAGGTGCGTTGGCTGCGCCCGCTCGCCCCGGTCACATAGTTATCTATGCTCCCGGGTTTCCCGGACTTGCCGCCTTTCTGTAACGCGAAATCCAAAGGGAATAATAAGAACAGCATGTGGGCGTTATTCATGATAAGAAATGTGAAAAAACAAAGACCTGTCAATCTGGATCTCAAAACGATCCGGTTCCCTGTAACAGCAATCGCGTCCATTCTGCACCGTGTGTCTGGTGTGATTACGTTTGTGGCGGTCGGCATTCTGCTGTGGTTACTGGGGACTAGCCTCTCTTCTCCTGAAGGATTCCTCCAGGCCTCGGCCATCATGAACAGCTTCTTCGTGAAATTTATCATGTGGGGCATTCTGACGGCGCTGGCGTACCATGTTGTTGTGGGTGTGCGTCATATGCTGATGGACTTCGGCTACCTGGAAGAAACTTTCGAAGCCGGGAAACGCTCCGCTAACATTTCATTTGTGGTAACAGTCGTGCTTTCACTTCTTGCAGGAGTTCTCGTATGGTAAGCAACGCCTCCGCATTAGGACGCAACGGCGTACATGACTTCATCCTGGTCCGCGTTACTGCCATCGTCCTCACGCTTTACATCATCTATATGATCGGTTTCTTCGCGACTAGCGGCGAGCTGACGTGGGAAATCTGGAGTGGGTTCTTCGGATCTGCCTTCACCAAAGTGTTCACCCTGCTGGCTCTGTTCTCCATCCTTATTCATGCCTGGATTGGCATGTGGCAGGTGTTGACCGATTACGTTAAACCACTGGCCATTCGCCTTCCTCTGCAGCTGGCTATCGTCGTTGCACTGGTGGTTTACGTTATTTATGGATTCGTTGTGGTGTGGGGTGTGTAATGAAACTGCCAGTCAGAGAATTTGATGCTGTTGTGATTGGTGCTGGTGGCGCAGGTATGCGCGCAGCGCTGCAAATTTCCCAGAGCGGCCAGACCTGTGCGCTGCTCTCTAAAGTATTCCCGACCCGTTCCCATACCGTGTCTGCGCAGGGTGGTATCACCGTGGCACTCGGTAATACCCATGAAGATAACTGGGAATGGCACATGTACGACACGGTAAAAGGTTCCGACTACATCGGTGACCAGGACGCCATTGAATATATGTGTAAGACCGGCCCGGAAGCGATTCTGGAGCTGGATCATATGGGTCTGCCATTCTCCCGTCTGGAAAATGGCACCATTTATCAGCGTCCGTTTGGCGGCCAGTCGAAAAACTTCGGCGGCGAGCAGGCGGCACGTACTGCAGCGGCGGCTGACCGTACTGGTCACGCACTGCTGCACACTCTGTATCAGCAGAACCTGAAAAACCACACCACCATCTTCTCCGAGTGGTACGCGCTGGATCTGGTGAAAAACGCCGATGGCGCAGTGGTGGGTTGTACCGCGCTGTGTATCGAAACCGGTGAAGTGGTTTACTTCAAAGCCCGCGCCACCGTGCTGGCGACCGGCGGTGCAGGCCGTATTTATCAGTCCACCACCAACGCCCACATCAACACCGGTGACGGCGTGGGTATGGCTATCCGCGCTGGCGTGCCGGTGCAGGATATGGAGATGTGGCAGTTCCACCCAACGGGTATCGCTGGTGCAGGCGTACTGGTGACAGAAGGCTGCCGTGGTGAAGGTGGTTATCTGCTGAACAAACACGGCGAGCGCTTCATGGAGCGTTATGCCCCGAATGCGAAAGACCTGGCGGGTCGTGACGTGGTAGCGCGTTCTATCATGATCGAAATCCGTGAAGGTCGCGGCTGCGATGGTCCGTGGGGTCCACACGCTAAGCTGAAACTCGACCACCTGGGTAAAGAGGTTCTGGAATCCCGTCTGCCGGGCATCCTGGAGCTGTCCCGTACCTTCGCTCACGTCGACCCGGTCAAAGAGCCGATCCCGGTTATCCCAACCTGCCACTATATGATGGGCGGTATTCCGACCAAAGTAACCGGCCAGGCACTGACCGTGAACGAGCAGGGTGAAGATGTGGTTATCCCGGGTCTGTTTGCGGTGGGCGAAATCGCCTGCGTATCCGTACACGGTGCCAACCGTCTGGGCGGTAACTCCCTGCTTGACCTCGTGGTGTTTGGCCGCGCGGTGGGTCTGCATCTGCAGGAATCCATTGCCGAGCAGGGCGACCTGCTGGATGCCACCGAAGCTGAAATTGATGCTTCTCTCGAACGCCTCAACCGCTGGAACGGCAACCGTAACGGCGAAGATCCGGTGGAAATCCGTAAAGCGCTTCAGGAATGTATGCAGCACAACTTCTCGGTCTTCCGTGAAGGTGACGCGATGGCGAAAGGCCTGGAGCAGCTGAAGGCTATCCGCGAGCGTCTGAAAAACGCCCGTCTGGATGACACCTCCAGCGAGTTCAACACCCAGCGCGTTGAGTGTCTGGAGCTGGATAACCTGATGGAAACCGCTTACGCCACTGCGGTGTCGGCAAACTTCCGTACCGAGAGCCGTGGCGCGCATAGCCGCTTCGACTTCCCGGAAAGGGATGACGAAAACTGGCTGTGCCATTCCCTGTATCTGCCAGAGTCGGAAACCATGACGCGTCGTAGCGTCAATATGGAACCGAAACTGCGTCCGGCGTTCCCGCCGAAGATTCGTACTTACTAATGCGGAGACAGGACAATGAAACTCGAATTCTCAGTTTATCGTTATAACCCGGATGTAGACGATGCTCCGCGTATGCAGGATTACACGCTGGAAGCAGAAGAAGGCCGTGACATGATGCTGCTGGATGCATTAATGCAGCTGAAAGAAAAAGACCCAACGCTGTCATTCCGTCGCTCCTGCCGTGAAGGGGTGTGTGGCTCCGACGGCGTGAATATGAATGGCAAAAATGGCCTGGCCTGCATCACGCCAGTTTCAGCGCTGCAGCGCCCGGGTCAGAAAATTGTTATCCGTCCTCTGCCAGGCCTGCCGGTCGTGCGCGATTTGGTGGTGGACATGGGGCAATTCTATGCACAATATGAGAAGATTAAGCCTTACTTGTTGAATAATGGGCAAAATCCACCCGCTCGTGAGCACTTACAGTCTCCTGAGCAGCGTGAAAAACTCGATGGGCTGTACGAGTGTATTCTTTGTGCATGTTGTTCAACGTCTTGCCCGTCGTTCTGGTGGAACCCGGACAAGTTTATCGGCCCGGCCGGTCTGCTGGCTGCCTATCGTTTCCTGATCGATAGCCGCGACACCGAAACCGATAGCCGCCTTGAAGGGCTAAGTGATGCTTTCAGCGTATTCCGCTGCCATAGCATCATGAACTGCGTCAGCGTGTGTCCGAAGGGGTTGAACCCGACGCGCGCCATCGGCCACATTAAGTCGATGCTGTTGCAGCGCAGTGCGTAAGTAGTGAGAGGGGAGCGCTGTTCCCCTCACCCTAACCCTCTCCCACAGGGAGAGGGAACGGATTGTAGGAAATCTTTAAAAACTGCCGACGCCTTTCCCCTCGCCTCTGTGGGGAGAGGGCAGGGTAAGGGAAAATCCCTTAGGACAGTTTTTAAAGGTTCCTTCGCGGGCCAGAAAGAGCTCGCAGGTGAACCCCGGCACGTACGTGTTGTACGTGGTAGTTTCTACGGCGAAAGTAAGCATAAAAATGCTTAAGGGATCACGATGCAGAACGGCGCAATGAAAGCCTGGCTGGACTCTTCTTACCTCTCTGGTGCTAACCAGAGCTGGATAGAACAGCTCTATGAAGACTTCTTAACCGATCCTGACTCAGTGGACGCTAACTGGCGTTCCATGTTCCAGCAGTTGCCTGGCACGGGAGTCAAACCGGATCAATTCCATTCCAAAACACGTGATTATTTCCGTCGTCTGGCGAAGGATGCCTCACGTTACTCTTCTGCGATTTCCGACCCTGACACCAATGCGAAGCAGGTTAAAGTCCTGCAGCTTATCAACGCTTATCGCTTCCGTGGTCACCAGCATGCGAATCTCGATCCGCTGGGACTGTGGCAGCAAGACCGTGTAGCGGATCTCGATCCGGCTTATCACGATCTGACCGAGGCCGATTTCCAGGAAAGCTTTAACGTAGGTTCCTTTGCCATCGGCAAAGACACGATGAAGTTGGGCGATTTGATTAACGCGCTCAAGCAAACCTACTGCGGCTCCATCGGCGCGGAATACATGCACATCACCTCTACAGAAGAGAAACGCTGGATCCAACAGCGCATTGAGTCCGTGGCTGGCCACGCGACGTTCTCGGCTGATGAGAAAAAACGCTTCCTGAATGAATTGACCGCAGCAGAAGGCCTTGAGCGTTATCTGGGTGCGAAATTCCCGGGCGCAAAACGCTTCTCGCTGGAAGGCGGTGATGCGTTAGTACCAATGCTGAAAGAACTGATTCGCCACGCTGGCAACAGCGGTACCCGCGAAGTGGTTCTCGGCATGGCGCACCGTGGGCGTCTGAACGTTCTGGTCAACGTACTGGGTAAAAAACCGCAGGATCTGTTTGACGAGTTCGCAGGCAAACATAAAGAACACCTTGGCACCGGTGACGTGAAGTACCACATGGGCTTCTCGTCTGATATCGAAACCGAAGGCGGTCTGGTTCACCTGGCGCTGGCGTTTAACCCGTCACACCTGGAAATCGTCAGCCCGGTGGTTATCGGTTCTGTACGTGCGCGTCTGGACAGACTGGACGAGCCGAGCAGCAATAAAGTGCTGCCAATTACCATTCACGGTGATGCAGCCATCACTGGCCAGGGCGTGGTTCAGGAAACCCTGAACATGTCCAAGGCGCGTGGTTATGAAGTGGGCGGTACCGTTCGCATCGTGATCAACAACCAGGTAGGCTTCACCACGTCTAACCCACTGGATGCACGCTCCACTCCGTACTGTACCGACATCGGTAAGATGGTGCAGGCACCGATCTTCCACGTTAATGCGGATGACCCGGAAGCAGTGGCATTTGTTACCCGTCTGGCACTGGACTTCCGTAACACCTTTAAACGCGATGTGCTGATCGACCTGTTCTGCTACCGCCGTCACGGCCACAACGAAGCTGATGAGCCAAGTGCAACCCAGCCGCTGATGTACCAGAAAATCAAAAAGCACCCGACGCCGCGTAAAATCTATGCTGACAAGCTGGAAAACGACAAAGTCGTCACGCTGGAAGATGCGACCGAGCTGGTCAACCTCTACCGCGACGCGCTGGATGCGGGTGAATGCGTAGTGAAAGAGCTGCGCCCAATGAATATGCACTCCTTTACCTGGTCGCCGTACCTCAACCACGAGTGGGATGAGAGCTACCCGAACAAGGTTGAGATGAAGCGCCTGCAGGAGCTGGCTAAACGCATCAGCACTGTACCAGACGCCATTGAGATGCAGTCGCGCGTACAGAAGATCTATTCTGACCGTCAGGCTATGGCGGCAGGTGAGAAGCTGTTCGACTGGGGCGGTGCAGAGACACTGGCTTACGCGACGCTGGTTGACGAAGGCATTCCTGTTCGTCTGTCCGGTGAAGATGCGGGCCGTGGCACCTTCTTCCACCGTCACGCGGTGGTTCACAATCAGTCTAACGGTTCAACCTACACCCCGCTGCAGCACGTCCATAACGGTCAGGGCCAGTTCAAGGTCTGGGACTCCGTGCTGTCTGAAGAAGCGGTACTGGCATTTGAATATGGCTACGCCACCGCAGAACCACGCACCCTGACCATCTGGGAAGCGCAGTTCGGTGACTTCGCCAACGGTGCGCAGGTGGTTATCGACCAGTTCATCTCTTCCGGTGAGCAGAAGTGGGGCCGTATGTGTGGCCTGGCGATGCTGCTGCCACACGGTTATGAAGGGCAGGGTCCGGAGCACTCCTCTGCGCGTCTGGAACGTTATCTGCAACTCTGCGCCGAGCAGAACATGCAGGTCTGTGTGCCGTCCACGCCGGCTCAGGTTTACCACATGCTGCGTCGCCAGGCGCTGCGCGGTATGCGCCGTCCGCTGGTGGTGATGTCGCCGAAATCTCTGCTGCGTCATCCGCTGGCCGTGTCCAGCCTGGATGAACTGGCAAATGGCACCTTCCTGCCAGCCATTGGTGAGATTGACGAACTGGATCCGCAAGCTGTGAAGCGTGTGGTGATGTGTTCTGGTAAGGTTTATTACGACCTGTTGGAACAGCGCCGTAAGAACGACCAGAAAGATGTCGCCATCGTGCGTATCGAACAGCTTTATCCATTCCCGCACCAGGCGGTGCAGGAAGCGCTGAAACCGTATGCTCACGTACATGATTTTGTCTGGTGCCAGGAAGAGCCGCTCAACCAGGGCGCATGGTACTGCAGCCAGCATCATTTCCGTGAAGTGATTCCATTTGGGTCTGCCCTGCGTTATGCAGGTCGCCCGGCCTCCGCCTCTCCGGCGGTAGGGTATATGTCCGTTCACCAGAAGCAGCAGCAAGATCTGGTCAATGACGCGCTGAACGTCGATTAATTAAAGGATACATAATGAGTAGCGTAGATATTCTTGTTCCCGACCTGCCTGAGTCCGTAGCAGATGCGACTGTCGCCACCTGGCACAAAAAACCAGGCGATGCGGTAACCCGCGACGAAGTGCTGGTAGAAATCGAAACTGACAAAGTGGTACTGGAAGTACCGGCTTCAGCGGATGGCATTCTGGATGCAGTGCTGGAAGATGAAGGCACGACCGTGACTTCTCGCCAGATCCTGGGTCGCCTGCGTGAAGGCAACAGCTCTGGTAAAGAGACCAGCGCTAAATCTGAAGAGAAAGCGTCTACTCCAGCGCAGCGCCAGCAGGCGTCTCTGGAAGAGCAGAACAACGACGCGCTGAGCCCGGCGATCCGTCGCCTGCTGGCTGAACACAACCTGGACGCGGCGGCTATTAAAGGCACCGGTGTGGGTGGTCGTCTGACGCGCGAAGACATCGAGAAACACCTGGCGAAAGCACCGGCGAAAGCCGAAGCCAAAGCCCCGGTGGCAGCCCCGGCAGCACAGCCTGCCCTGGGCGCACGCAGTGAAAAACGCGTGCCAATGACTCGCCTGCGTAAGCGCGTGGCTGAGCGTCTGCTGGAAGCGAAAAACTCCACCGCGATGCTGACCACCTTCAACGAAGTAAACATGAAGCCAATCATGGATCTGCGTAAGCAGTACGGTGATGCGTTTGAAAAACGTCACGGTATCCGTCTGGGCTTTATGTCCTTCTACGTGAAAGCGGTTGTTGAAGCGCTGAAACGCTACCCGGAAGTGAACGCGTCTATCGATGGCGATGACGTGGTTTACCACAACTACTTCGACGTGAGCATGGCGGTTTCTACGCCACGTGGCCTGGTGACCCCGGTTCTGCGTGATGTGGATACTCTGGGCATGGCTGACATCGAGAAAAATATCAAAGAGCTGGCTGTTAAAGGCCGCGACGGTAAGCTGACCGTAGATGACCTGACTGGCGGTAACTTCACCATTACCAACGGCGGCGTATTCGGTTCACTGATGTCTACCCCAATCATCAACCCACCGCAGAGTGCGATCCTCGGCATGCATGCCATCAAAGATCGCCCTATGGCGGTAGACGGTAAAGTTGAGATCCTGCCAATGATGTACCTGGCACTCTCTTACGATCACCGTCTGATCGACGGCCGTGAGTCCGTGGGCTTCCTGGTTGCCATTAAAGAGCTGCTGGAAGATCCAACACGTCTGCTGTTGGACGTGTAGTAACACTTTAGCGTCACCTGCCCTGTAGGCCGGATAAGCGTAGTGCCATCCGGCACACAGATCGCGTCGGTCTACAGGTTTGAAGATAACGATTACCCTGAAGGATGGATAGAACACATGAACTTACATGAATATCAGGCCAAACAGCTGTTTGCCCGGTATGGCTTACCGGCTCCGGTGGGTTATGCCTGTACTACCCCACGTGAAGCAGAAGAAGCCGCATCTAAAATCGGTTCCGGCCCTTGGGTAGTTAAATGTCAGGTTCACGCTGGTGGCCGTGGTAAAGCGGGCGGTGTGAAGGTTGTTAAGAGCAAAGAAGAGATCCGTGCTTTTGCTGAACATTGGCTGGGTAAACGCCTGGTAACCTATCAAACAGATGCGAATGGCCAGCCGGTAAACCAGATCCTGGTTGAAGCGGCGACTGATATCGCAAAAGAACTGTACCTGGGCGCGGTGGTTGACCGTAGCTCCCGTCGCGTGGTGTTCATGGCGTCTACTGAAGGCGGCGTGGAAATCGAGAAAGTGGCGGAAGAAACCCCTCATCTGATCCATAAAGTGGCTATCGATCCGCTGGCAGGCCCAATGCCTTACCAGGGACGTGAGCTGGCGTTCAAACTGGGTCTGGAAGGTAAGCTGGTTCAGCAGTTCACCAAGATCTTCATGGGTCTGGCAACGATTTTCCTGGAACGCGACCTGGCGCTGATCGAAATCAACCCGCTGGTGATCACCACTCAGGGCGATCTGATCTGCCTCGACGGTAAACTGGGCGCTGACGGCAACGCACTGTTCCGCCAGTCCGATCTGCGCGAAATGCGCGACCAGTCTCAGGAAGACCCGCGTGAAGCGCAGGCTGCACAGTGGGAACTGAACTACGTGGCGCTGGATGGCAACATCGGCTGCATGGTTAACGGTGCGGGCCTGGCAATGGGCACGATGGACATCGTTAAGCTGCACGGTGGTGAGCCAGCCAACTTCCTCGACGTAGGCGGTGGTGCAACCAAAGAGCGCGTAACCGAAGCATTCAAAATCATCCTCTCTGATGACAACGTGAAAGCCGTTCTGGTTAACATCTTCGGCGGTATCGTACGTTGTGACCTGATCGCCGACGGTATCATCGGTGCGGTAGCAGAAGTGGGTGTTAACGTTCCGGTGGTTGTGCGTCTGGAAGGTAACAACGCTGAACTCGGCGCGAAAAAACTGGCTGACAGCGGCCTGAATATTATTGCAGCGAAAAGTCTGACGGATGCAGCTCAGCAGGTTGTTGCCGCAGTGGAGGGGAAATAATGTCAGTTTTAATTAATAAAGATACCAAGGTTATCTGCCAGGGCTTCACCGGTAGCCAGGGGACTTTCCACTCCGAACAGGCAATTGCCTACGGTACGCAGATGGTTGGCGGCGTGACGCCAGGTAAAGGCGGCACCACGCACCTGGGCCTGCCGGTGTTCAACACCGTGCGCGAAGCAGTAGAAGCCACTGGCGCGACCGCGACCGTTATCTACGTTCCGGCTCCGTTCTGCAAAGACTCCATTCTGGAAGCGATCGATGCAGGCATCAAACTGATCATCACCATCACCGAAGGTATCCCGACGCTGGATATGCTGACCGTGAAGGTGAAGCTGGATGAAGCTGGCGTGCGTATGATCGGCCCGAACTGCCCAGGCGTTATCACCCCGGGCGAGTGCAAAATAGGCATCATGCCGGGCCACATTCACAAACCGGGCAAAGTGGGCATCGTTTCCCGTTCCGGTACCCTGACCTATGAAGCGGTTAAGCAGACCACTGACTACGGTTTCGGCCAGTCCACCTGTGTGGGCATCGGCGGTGACCCGATCCCAGGTTCTAACTTCATCGATATCCTGAAACTGTTCCAGGAAGATCCACAGACCGAAGCGATCGTCATGATCGGTGAGATCGGTGGTAGCGCTGAAGAAGAAGCGGCTGCTTACATCAAAGAGCACGTGACCAAACCGGTTGTGGGTTACATCGCGGGTGTGACTGCGCCAAAAGGCAAGCGTATGGGTCACGCAGGCGCGATTATCGCCGGGGGTAAAGGTACGGCTGATGAGAAATTTGCAGCGCTCGAAGCCGCAGGCGTGAAAACTGTTCGCAGCCTGGCGGATATCGGCGAAGCACTGAAATCCATCATTAAGTAAGTCCTCTCTGCTCCCTGAAAAGGGAGCGTTGAAATAAAAAAATGTCCGTTTCGACATGGTTGGCCACTGAAAAGTGGCCTTTTTTATTGCCTGCGTCGGGCAACCAGGGTGAATTTGTAATCGTCAGTATTGAAAACGTTGCGGCTGTATTCAAAAACTCTGCCGTCTTTCAGGAAACCGCGAGACACTTTCTCCAGGATAGGTTTTGCCGGATCGAGCGCCAGCGCGGCGATCGCCTCTTCGGACGGCATCACCGGTACCAGCTCCTGTTCACTGCGATCGATAACCATCTTTTTGACTTGTTCAATGTAGTGATATTTGGAGTTCTCCATCACTTCCCAGGTGAGGTCGGCGAACATCGCCAGCGGCATCCACGTTTCTTCGAGGTTTACCGGCTTTTGCTTGATAAAGCGCACGCGCTTGACGTGCCAGACTTTATCGTCCGGGTTAAGGTCTAACTTTCCTGCCAGCCGCGCGTCCGCTTTTATCACTTCAAAAATTTTCACATCGCTGTGGGTGTCCACATTTCGGTCGGCCAGTTTCTCGTAAAAACCCGTTAACTGGTAGATGTCATAGTTGACACGCTCTTCTTTTACATAGGAGCCGCTGCCCTGAATGCTTTCGATGATTTGTTCTTCCGTAAGCCGTTTTAATGCCTGTCTTACCGTCACGCGGCTGACGCTGAATGCCTCCTGAAGGCTGGATTCCGTTGGCAATGCATCGCCAGGCTTTAATTCACCGGCATGAATTTTCTCGCGTAGCGCATCGGCTATCTGCCGGTACATTGGTTTATTGCCCATTTTGTATTGCCCGCTTAATACCTTTTCACGGAATTATGCCTTCACTCCATCATTTGTAAATAATACAATTTAGATACAAATTATGATTGTTAGTGAAAATGATCACATAAATGTATTGTTTCGTCTGTCACAATCGCCCTCAGATAAAAACAACATAAGTGTGAGGATCCGTATGAACCTGACGACCCTGACCCATCCCGGCGCTGTCTGTGTGAAGGGGCACTATGGCAGCCGTGATGAGGCAATACGCCAGCTAACGATGCGACTGCTGGAGCTGGGAAAAATTACCGATGGTGATGAATTTTTGGCAGAAGTCTTCCGTCGGGAATCGCTTGGCCCTACCGCACTGGGGGAAGGGCTGGCGGTACCACATGGCAAATCGCCCGTGGTGAAAGAGGCTGCCTTTGCGGTAGCAACGCTGGACGCGCCGCTTAAATGGGAAGGCGTGGATGGCCCTGAAGACGTTGAATTGATTTTCCTGCTTGCTATTCCACCTGCTGAAGCGGGTTCAACACATATACAGGTGTTAACGGAGCTGACTTCCCGGCTGGCTGATGACGCACTCCGGGCACGCGTGATGGCGGCGACGACGGCAGAAGCCCTGCTTGCTGCTCTGGACGAAACGTCACAGGTTGAGGAAGCGTCACCTCTGGTGGATGCGCCAACCCTTGTCTGTGTGACCGCCTGTCCGGCAGGGATTGCCCATACGTATATGGCTGCTGAATACCTCGAGAAAGCGGGACGTAAGCTGGGTGTAAACGTGGTGGTGGAAAAACAGGGGGCGAACGGTATTGAAGGTCGGTTAACGGCCTGGCAATTGCAGCATGCGCAAGCCTGTATTCTGGCTGCTGAAGTGGCGGTTAAAGAGAGCGAACGCTTCCAGGGGATCCCCACGCTTTCCGTACCGGTAGCGGAACCGCTTCGCCATGCTGAAGCCCTTATTGAGCGCGCTCTGGCATTGCAGCCTTCTCAGGATACTCGCCCTGTGCAGGCTCAGAACGGGGATAAAAAGAGCTTCAAAACAGAGCTTAAGCAGGCGCTACTGAGCGGTATCTCGTTTGCTGTACCGCTGATTGTGGCGGGAGGTACGGTGCTGGCTATCTCGGTACTGCTGGCGCAGATGCTGGGCTTACAGCATCTGTTCGATCAGGAAAACTCATGGCTGTGGATGTACCGCAAACTCGGCGGTGGCATGCTCGGCATTTTGATGGTGCCCGTGCTCGCCGCCTATACAGCTTACTCACTGGCGGATAAACCCGCCCTGGCTCCGGGGTTCGCCGCCGGTCTTGCCGCGAATATGATCGGCTCTGGTTTTTTGGGAGCGATCGCCGGCGGGTTGATTGCCGGCTACCTGATGCGCTGGGTGAAAAATCATATTCGTCTCAATAATCGCTATAACGGCTTTCTGACCTATTACCTCTATCCGGTTATTGGCGTGCTGGGGGCGGGCAGTCTGATGCTGTTTGTGATCGGTGAGCCCGTGGCGTGGATAAACAATTCACTCACCGCCTGGCTCAACGGACTGTCGGGGGCTAACGCGCTGCTGCTGGGGACGCTTCTCGGCTTTATGTGTTCATTCGATCTGGGCGGGCCGGTCAATAAAGCGGCGTATGCATTCTGTCTGGGGGCGATGGCGAACGGTGTCTATGGGCCGTATGCCATTTTTGCCTCCGTCAAAATGGTGTCCGCCTTCACGGTGACCGCATCAACCCTGCTGGCTCCACATCTCTTCAAACAGTTTGAAATCGAAACCGGTAAGTCAACGTGGTTGTTGGGGCTGGCGGGGATTACCGAAGGGGCGATCCCAATGGCTATTGAAGATCCGCTGCGGGTCATTGGTTCATTCGTATTGGGTTCAATGGTGACCGGTGCGATTGTCGGTGCAATGGGCATCGGGTTGTCCACGCCGGGAGCGGGCATTTTCTCCCTCTTCTTGCTCCATCATAGCGGAATGGGTGGCATCACGGCGGCAGTGGGCTGGTTTGGGGCTGCGCTGGTGGGGACCGCCATCTCGACACTCATTTTACTTTTCTGGCGACGTCAGGCGGTAAAGCGCGGCAAATACGTCATTGAAGACGCCATGCCATAAACACGCACAAACAGGAAACGAAGATGAAAGCTGTATCTCGCGTTCATATTACACCGCATATGCACTGGGACCGTGAGTGGTATTTCACCACTGAAGCGTCGCGCATTCTCCTTGTCAATAATATGGAGGAGATCCTCACCCGTCTTGAGCAGGATGACGCATACAAATACTACGTCCTCGACGGGCAGACGGCGGTTCTGGAAGATTACTTCGCGGTGAAACCAGAAAACCGGCCCCGGGTGAAGGCACTGGTTGAGGCCGGGAAACTGATTATTGGCCCCTGGTATACCCAGACGGACACCACAATTGTTTCTGGCGAGTCGATTGTTCGCAACCTGATGTATGGCATCCGCGACTGTATGGCATTGGGCGAGCCGATGAAGATTGGCTACCTGCCGGATTCGTTCGGCATGTCCGGGCAACTTCCGCACATTTATAACGGTTTTGGTATTACGCGAGCCATGTTCTGGCGCGGTTGTTCAGAGCGTCACGGGACAGATAAAACGGAGTTTTTATGGCAGAGTGCGGATGGCAGTGAGGTCACGACACAGGTACTGCCGTTAGGTTACGCGATTGGTAAGTACTTACCGGAGGATGAAGAAGGATTACGAAAACGGCTCGACAGTTACTTCGGGGTGCTGGAAAAAGCCTCCGTCACGAAGGAGATATTGTTGCCCAACGGTCACGACCAGATGCCGCTGCAGCAAAACATTTTCGCAGTGATGGATAAGCTTCGTGAAATTTATCCGCAGCGTAAATTTGTGATGAGCCGGTTTGAGGAAGTCTTTGAACATATTGAAGCACACCGTGAAGAACTGGCGACGCTGAAAGGGGAGTTTATCGACGGTAAATACATGCGTGTGCACCGGACGATAGGCTCCACGCGGATGGACATTAAAATTGCGCATGCCCGCATAGAGAACAAAATCGTTAATGTCCTGGAGCCGCTGGCAACGCTTGCCTGGACGCTGGGGTTTGAATACCACCACGGCCTGCTGGAAAAAATGTGGAAAGAGATCCTGAAAAATCACGCCCACGACAGCATTGGCTGCTGCTGTAGCGACAAGGTGCATCGCGAAATCCTCTCGCGTTTCGAGCTGGCTGAGGATATGGCCGATAACCTGACGCATTTTTATATGCGCAAGATTGTCGACAACATGCCGCAAAGCGATGCAGACAAACTGGTGATGTTCAACCTGATGCCCTGGCCGCGTGACGAGGTGATTAACACGACGATCCGCCTGCGTGCCAGCCAGTTCCGCCTGGTGGATGATAAAGGCAACGACGTTCCGTATTTCATTCGCCACGCCCGCGAACTTGACCCGGGGCTGATTGACAGGCAGATCGTCCATTACGGGAATTATGAGCCGTTTATGGCGTTCGATATCCAGCTCAGTCAGAACCTGCCATCAATGGGCTACTGCACGCTGTATATCGAACCGCATATCGCGGGTGACGCGCTTCCGCCAACGAAAACAACAGAGGCATTGCTGGAAAATGCCTTCTGGCAGATAAGCCTGAACGGTGACGGAACGCTGCGTCTGCACGATAAAGCGTCAGGTCTTATCTATGACCGTGTGCTGGAAATTGAAGAGAGTTCCGATGATGGTGATGAGTATGACTATTCTCCGTCGCGAGAGGAGTGGCGGCTCACTTCAGTGCAAGGCGAGCATGACGTTGAGGTTACTCATGAAGGCTGGCAGAGCAGGGTGCTGATCCGTCATCGAATGGCGGTTCCGGCAAACCTCACCGAACGTTCGGCACGCCAGCAAAACGGTCTTCTCACTGCTGAAATGGCGGTGACGCTCAGCCATAACAGCCGGCGTATTGATGTGGAGGTTCGGCTGGATAATCAGGCTGACGATCATCGCGTCCGTGTATTGATCCCCACGCCGTTTAATACGGAAGCGGTGTTAGCCGATACGCAGTTTGGCTCGCTGACGCGCCCTGTGTGGGATGAGGCCATGACGAACTGGCAGGAAGAGGGATGGAAGGAAGCGCCACTGCCGGTCTGGAATCTCCTCAACTACGCCGTACTCCGGGAAAAGCATCATGGAATGGCGTTGTTCACTGAGGGACTGCGGGAATTTGAAGTTATCGGTGACGCTCATAAAACATTTGCCCTGACGCTTCTGCGCGGAGTGGGGGTTCTCGGGAAGGAGGATTTACTCCTGCGGCCTGGAAGACCATCTGGTATCAAGATGCCCGTACCGGACTCGCAGGTTCGTGGCCAGCTTGACTGCCGTTTTAGCCTCTATAGTTTTAGCGGATCGCCTGACGATGCCGGTGTTGCCCAGCAGGCGAAGGCATGGCTTACCCCGGTTCACTGCTATAACAAAATCCCCTGGGATGCGATGAAACTTAACCGCGCTGCGTTCAGGACGCCGGAGAGCTACAGCCTGTTAACGTTGCCACCGACAGGTTGTATGTTGAGTGCATTGAAAAAGTCAGAAGACGGCGAAGCCCTTATCCTTCGCCTGTTCAATCCATCGGAGTCGACCTCTTACGATGCCACTTTAGCGGTAAACCGGACGATTAAAGGGTGCCACGAAACCGACATGAATGAACGCACTAAAGAGGGCGGGCATGACGAAAAAGGCATCGTGGGGGCATTTCGCCCGGGGCAGTCGCGTACCTTTAGTATTCAGATAGAGGGGTAACATTCCACACGTTCAAAAGACCGCAGACATTGCGGTCTTTTGTTTCATCGAATAGTCACAAAGCGGTGTTAATTTTGTGGTTGGTAAAGGTAAATTAAATGTAATTGCGAAGAGTTACAGTAAAGCAATGGAAAAATACTGTGAGGTGGCTATCATTATATGTTTATCTGCATGCGAAACTGCATTGTCCTTTCTCGTTAATTAAAATCACTTCTGTTCATATTATTCCCTGCATTTGATAACCATCAATACCTCATGATGTACATGTCATTAACATGATTTTCACCATTCTTACTGCAATTAAACATGGTTAACAATGGTGATTGTTTTTGATTTAAATCAATGTTTAATCCTTGGAAAAAGATATCAAAAGACGTTAAATTGTCCCCGATCAAAATGGCTGAAAAGTGGTAGTTTTGCTATAAATTGATCACCGTCGAAAAACGTAAAAGTGATTCAATAAAAACCTGTTTATTGTAAGGGTTTTGCAGCGTATTATATTTGCGGGATCAATTTGGGTTTTTTATTAACGTATTTGTAACTTTTCATCACTGCTTTTTCCTCCTGTAGAGAATAAGCAACGAAGAAGGGAAGCAGATAATTTTGTATTGGGGCATGTGTGTGGATCCGTCGTATCTAACGGCGTCCACTCTCGGAGTCTTCATGCGATGAGCAAGGAGTCATGATGTTAGATATAGTCGAACTGTCGCGCTTACAGTTTGCCTTGACCGCGATGTACCACTTCCTGTTTGTGCCACTGACGCTCGGTATGGCGTTCCTGCTGGCCATCATGGAAACGGTCTACGTCCTCTCCGGCAAACAGATTTATAAAGATATGACCAAGTTCTGGGGCAAGTTGTTTGGTATCAACTTTGCACTGGGCGTGGCAACCGGTTTGACCATGGAGTTCCAGTTCGGGACTAACTGGTCTTACTATTCCCACTATGTAGGGGATATCTTCGGTGCGCCGCTGGCCATTGAAGGTCTGATGGCCTTCTTCCTCGAATCCACCTTTGTAGGTCTGTTCTTCTTCGGTTGGGACCGTCTGGGTAAAGTCCAGCATATGGCGGTAACCTGGCTGGTGGCATTAGGTTCTAACCTGTCCGCACTGTGGATCCTGGTGGCGAACGGCTGGATGCAGAACCCGATCGCGTCTGATTTCAACTTCGAAACCATGCGTATGGAGATGGTCAGCTTTGCCGAGCTGGTACTGAACCCGGTCGCACAGGTTAAATTCGTTCACACTGTAGCATCTGGTTATGTGTGTGGTGCGATGTTCATTCTGGGCATCAGCTCCTACTATATGCTGCGTGGTCGTGACTTCGCTTTCGCTAAACGTTCCTTCGCCATCGCGGCAAGCTTCGGCATGGCAGCGATTCTGTCCGTTATCGTTCTGGGTGATGAATCCGGTTACGAAATGGGTGACGTGCAGAAAACCAAGCTGGCGGCTATCGAAGCTGAGTGGGAAACGCAACCGGCTCCGGCTGCCTTTACTCTGTTCGGTATTCCGGATCAGGATGCGCAGCAAAACCACTTCTCCATCCAGATCCCTTACGCGCTCGGTATCATTGCTACTCGCTCCGTCGACAAACAGGTGACTGGCCTGAAAGAACTGATGGTGCAGCATGAAGGCCGTATCCGTAACGGTATGAAAGCTTATGCGTTGCTGGAACAACTGCGTGCCGGTTCTACCGACCAGGCGGTTCGCGATCAGTTTAATAACGTGAAGAAAGACCTGGGTTACGGTCTGCTGCTGAAACGCTATACCCCGAACGTCTCCGACGCGACGGAAGCACAGATTCAGATGGCAACCAAAGACTCCATTCCACGCGTTGCGCCGCTGTACTTCGCCTTCCGTATCATGGTGGGCTGCGGCATCCTGATGTTGCTGATCATTGCAGCGTCCTTCTGGTCTGTTATTCGTAACCGCGTTGGTCAGAAAAAATGGCTGCTGCGTACCGCGTTGTACGGTATTCCACTGCCGTGGATTGCTATCGAATCCGGTTGGTTCGTGGCGGAATATGGCCGTCAGCCGTGGGCGATAGGTGAGGTGCTGCCAACAGCGGTCGCGAACTCTACCCTGACAGCGGGCGATCTGATCTTCTCCATGCTGCTGATTTGTGGTCTGTACACCCTGTTCCTGGTGGCTGAACTGTTCCTGATGTTCAAGTTCGCGCGCCTTGGCCCAAGCAGCCTGAAAACCGGTCGCTATCACTACGAGCAGTCCGGTGCGACTACTCAGCCGGCACGCTAAGACAGGAGTCATCAAATGATCGATTATGAAGTATTGCGTTTTATCTGGTGGCTGCTGGTCGGTATCCTGCTGATCGGTTTTGCGGTCACGGATGGTTTCGACATGGGGGTGGGCATGCTCACCCGTTTCCTCGGTCGTAATGACACCGAGCGTCGAATCATGATCAACTCCATCGCCCCACACTGGGACGGTAACCAGGTGTGGCTGATCACCGCAGGCGGCGCACTGTTTGCTGCCTGGCCGATGGTCTACGCGGCTGCGTTCTCCGGTTTCTACGTGGCGATGATTCTGGTGCTGGCGTCTTTATTCTTCCGTCCGGTTGGTTTCGACTACCGTTCCAAGATTGAAGACACCCGCTGGCGCAACATGTGGGACTGGGGCATCTTCATTGGTAGCTTCGTTCCACCTCTGGTGATTGGCGTGGCGTTCGGTAACCTGCTGCAGGGCGTACCGTTCCACATCGACGATTACATGCGTCTTTACTACACCGGTAACTTCTTCCAGCTGCTGAACCCGTTTGGTCTGCTGGCAGGCGTAGTGAGTGTGGCGATGATCATTACCCAGGGCGCGACCTATCTGCAGATGCGTACTGTGGGTGAACTGCACCTGCGTTCTCGCACGACAGCTCAGGTTGCTGCTCTGGTAACGCTGGTCTGCTTCGCACTGGCTGGCGTTTGGGTGATGTACGGTATTGATGGTTACGTAGTGACGTCTGCTATCAACCACGCTGCACCGTCTAACCCGCTGACCAAAGAAGTGGCTCGTCAGGCTGGTGCATGGCTGGTGAACTTCAACAATACTCCTGCGCTGTGGGCTATCCCGGCACTGGGTGTATTGCTGCCACTGCTGACGGTGCTGACGTCTCGTCTGGAAAAAGGCGCACTGGCGTTCGTGTTCTCTTCACTGACGCTGGCGTGCATCATCCTGACTGCGGGTATTGCTATGTTCCCATTCGTGATGCCATCCAGCACCATGATGAATGCTAGCCTGACCATGTGGGATGCAACCTCCAGCCAGCTGACGCTGAACCTGATGACATATGTGGCTTGTGTATTCGTACCGATTATCCTGCTCTACACCACCTGGTGTTACTGGAAAATGTTCGGTCGTATCACCAAAGAACATATCGAAAGCAACACCCACTCTATGTACTAAGTAAGGAGCTGAATATGTGGTATTTCGCATGGATTTTAGGGACGCTTCTTGCCTGTGCCTTTGGTGTCATCACTGCACTGGCGCTTGAGCACGTTGAAGCGTCCAAAGCGGGTGAAGAAAAACACTAATGAAAATTATCGCGATGCTTTACGCGGTAATGGATAAGCGCCCGTTAAGGGCGCTTTCTTTAGTGATGGCATTACTGCTGGCAGGCTGTATCTTCTGGGACCCGTCGCGCTTCGCGGCAAAGACCAGCGAGCTTGAGATCTGGCACGGCTTCCTCATTATGTGGGCGGTGTGTGCTGGCGTCATTCACGGCGTGGGCTTTCGTCCGAAAGCACTTCACTGGCAGGGTCTTTTTTGCCCGCTGCTCGCCGATCTGGTTCTTCTCGCCGGTTTGATTTTCTTCTTCTTCTGAATAAGAAATGTCCGTTAATGATATGGGCTTACCCGAGCCCATAAAAATTTACTCTCCGTTTACTTTCTCCCATTCCAAACCATCTTTCCCGCGCGTATAGTAGCGAAGTTTAAAAGAGTTAACTTTTGTTGCATTACCGGGATGTAAAGTGAATACAACGCTGTTTCGATGGCCGGTTCGTGTCTATTACGAAGATACTGACGCCGGTGGTGTGGTTTACCACGCCAGCTACGTTGCTTTTTATGAACGGGCACGCACAGAGATGCTGCGCCATCATCACTTTAGCCAACAGGTACTGTTGGCTGAGCGAGTTGCCTTTGTGGTACGCAAGATGACGCTTGAGTATTTTGCGCCTGCCAGACTCGACGATATGCTCGAAGTCCAAACTGAAATTACATCAATGCGCGGAACCTCACTGGTTTTCACGCAGCGGATAGTCAATGCAGAGAACACCGTACTGAACTCAGCTGAAGTACTGATTGTTTGTGTTGATCCAACCATAATGAAGCCTCGTGCGCTTCCTAAGTCTATTGTCGCGGAGTTTAAGCAGTGACTGACATGAATATCCTTGATTTGTTCCTGAAGGCTAGCCTTCTGGTTAAACTTATCATGTTGATTTTGATTGGTTTTTCAATCGCATCCTGGGCTATCATCATCCAGAGAACACGTATCCTCAATGCAGCAGGCCGTGAGGCGGAAGCGTTTGAAGATAAGTTCTGGTCAGGTATCGAACTTTCTCGTTTGTACCAGGAAAGCCAGGGACGCCGTGAGAACCTCGCAGGCTCCGAGCAAATTTTCTACAGCGGTTTCAAAGAGTTTGCCCGTCTGCATCGTGCTAACAGCCATGCGCCGGAAGCGGTCGTTGAAGGTGCATCGCGTGCGATGCGCATTTCCATGAACCGCGAGCTGGAAAATCTTGAAACGCATATTCCTTTCCTGGGTACCGTAGGTTCCATCAGCCCATACATCGGTCTGTTTGGTACGGTATGGGGGATCATGCACGCCTTTATCGCGCTGGGTGCGGTGAAGCAGGCGACGTTGCAGATGGTGGCACCGGGTATTGCAGAAGCACTGATTGCAACGGCAATCGGTCTGTTTGCTGCAATTCCGGCAGTAATGGCTTACAACCGTCTGAACCAGCGTGTGAACAAACTGGAACTGAACTACGACAACTTTATGGAAGAGTTCACCGCGATTCTGCACCGTCAGGCGTTTACCAGCACCGAGAGCAACAAGGGGTAAACCATGGCCAGAACGCGTGGACGGGGGCGTCGCGAGCTCAAGTCCGAAATCAATATCGTTCCGCTGCTGGACGTACTGCTGGTACTGCTGCTGATCTTTATGGCGACAGCGCCCATCATTACCCAGAGCGTGGAAGTTGATCTGCCGGATGCGACAGAATCACAGGCGGTAAGCACCAATGACGACCCTCCAGTCATCATTGAGGTTTCCGGCGTAGGGCAATACAGCGTGGTGGTAGAGAAAGATCGTATGGATCAGCTACCACCTGAGCAGGTTATTGCTGAAGCGCAACGACGCCTGGAGTCAAATCCGAAAACGGTCTTCTTAATCGGTGGCGCGAAAGACGTACCATACGATGAAATTATTAAAGCGCTGAACTTGCTACATAGTGCGGGTGTTAAGTCAGTTGGCTTAATGACTCAGCCTATTTGATCATCTGCGTAGTTTTTGGGAACCGATAGTGTCAAAGGCAACCGAACAGAACGACAAGCTTAAGCGAGCGATAATCGTCTCCGCAGTGCTGCACGTTATTCTTTTTGCAGCACTGATCTGGAGTTCGTTCGACGAGCATATCGATGCATCAGCGGGCGGCGGTGGAGGTTCTTCCATCGACGCCGTGATGGTGGATCCCGGTGCGGTAGTGCAGAACTATAATCGTCAGCAGCAGCAGAAAGCGAGTGCAAAACGAGCTGAAGAGCAGCGTGAGAAACAGGCGCAACAGCAAGCGGATGAACTGCGTGAAAAGCAGGCCGCCGAGCAAGAGCGTCTGAAGCAGCTTGAGAAAGAACGTTTGCAGGCGCAGGAAGCCGCAAAAGAGCAGGCGGAACAGCAGAAGCAGGCTGAAGAGGCCGCGAAGAAAGCACAGGAACAGCAAAAGCAGGCGGAAGAAGCGGCTGCAAAAGCTGCAGCGGACGCGAAAGCGCAGGCTGATGCCCAGGCTAAATTAGCGGCAGAATCGGCGAAAAAAGCGGCTGCCGATGCTCAGAAGAAAGCTGAAGCGGAAGCAGCGAAGAAAGCCGCTGCCGACGCTCAGAAGAAAGCTGAAGCAGAAGTAGCGAAGAAAGCGGCTGCCGATGCTCAGAAAAAAGCCGAAGCGGAAGCAGCGAAGAAAGCGGCTGCGGATGCTGAGAAGAAAGCTGAAGCAGAAGCCGCGAAGAAAGCTGCTCAGGAAGCTGAGAAGAAAGCAGCTGCTGATGCTGCGAAGAAAGCCGCTGCTGCAGAGAAAGCTGCTGCTGAAAAAGCGGCTGCCGCTGAAAAAGCCGCAGCAGACAAAAAAGCTGCCGCTGAGAAAGCTGCTGCGGATAAGAAAGCTGCAGCAGAGAAAGCCGCTGCCGATAAGAAAGCTGCCGCTGATAAAGCCGCCGCGAAAAAGGCTGCAGCCGCTGAGAAAGCTGCCGCGGCTGCAGGCGTTGACGATCTACTTGGCGACTTGAGTGCTGGTAAGAATGCGCCGAAAGGTACTACCAGTGGTAGCGCTGGTGGGGCATCTCCTGCTAAAGGAAGTAAACAAGGGCAGGGTGGTGCATCACAGGCCGAGATTGCTTCGTATATTTCACAGGTGCAGGCAGCTATTCGTGGTCATCTGTATGACTGGGAAACCTATAAAGGCAAGACCTGTACTTTGCGTGTAAATATAAGTTCTGACGGCAGCATACTTAGCGTGAAGCCGGAAGGTGGGGATGACGCATTCTGTCAGCAGATGTTATCTGCAACCAGCAGAATGACGAAATTCCCGAAACCACCATCTCAGGCTGTGTATGAAACATTCAAAAATGCACCGCTGGACTTCAAACCTTAAGTTACATTTTCCCCGTGCAAACGGGGAAATTTAGACCAGGTTTAGTCACAGGGTTCTGGTAGTTTTGTCTATTTGAGTTTGTTAACATTCTGCTAAATTATCGTGGGTAAGGTTACCTGGATAAGGGAGATATGATGAAGCAGGCATTACGTGTAGCATTTAGTTTCTTAATGCTGTGGGCAGCTGTGCTGCACGCAGAGGTACGTATCGAGATCACCCAGGGGGTGGACTCGGCGCGTCCAATCGGTGTTGTTCCGTTCCAGTGGGCTGGCCCAGGTGCTGCACCTGAAGATGCGGGTGGCATCGTTGCAGCTGACCTGCGTAACAGCGGTAAATTCAACCCATTAGATCGTTCTCGTCTGCCACAGCAGCCGGGCAGCGCGCAGGAAGTACAGCCTGCCGCATGGTCTGCGCTGGGTATTGATGCCGTGGTGGTGGGTCAGGTTACCCCTAACCCAGACGGTTCTTTCAACGTTGCATGGCAGCTGGTTGATACCGGCGGCGCACCGGGCACCGTTCTGGCACAGAACTCTTACAAGGTCACTAAACAGCACCTGCGCTACGCGGCTCACGCTGCCAGCGACGCGGTATTCGAAAAACTGACCAGCATTAAAGGCGCATTCCGTACCCGTATCGCTTATGTGGTGCAGACCAACGGCGGTCAGTTCCCGTATGAGCTGCGTGTGTCTGACTACGACGGTTACAACCAGTTCCTGGTGAAACGTTCTTCTCAGCCGCTGATGTCTCCAGCCTGGTCACCGGATGGTTCCAAACTGGCCTATGTTACCTTCGAAAGCGGTCGTTCTGCGCTGGTTATCCAGACGCTGGCTAACGGTGCTGTTCGTCAGGTCGCTTCGTTCCCACGTCACAACGGTGCTCCATCGTTCTCTCCGGACGGTTCTAAGCTGGCATTTGCCCTGTCTAAAACCGGTAGCCTGAACCTGTACGTGATGGATGTCGGTTCTGGTCAAATTCGCCAGGTGACTGATGGTCGTAGCAACAACACTGAACCAAGCTGGTTCCCGGACAGCCAGAACCTGGCATTTACTTCTGACCAGGCCGGCCGTCCACAAATCTATAAAGTGAATATCAACGGCGGTGCTCCGCAACGTATTAGCTGGGAAGGTACGCAGAACCAGAACGCAGACGTGAGCAGCGACGGTAAATTTATGGTAATGGTTAGCTCCAACGGTGGGCAGCAGCACATTGCCAAACAAGATCTGGTAGCGGGTGGCGTGCAGGTTCTGTCGTCAACGTTCCTGGATGAAACGCCAAGTCTGGCACCTAACGGCACGATGGTAATCTACAGCTCTTCTCAGGGGATGGGATCTGTGCTGAATCTGGTTTCTACAGATGGGCGTTTCAAAGCGCGTATTCCGGCAACTGATGGACAGGTAAAATCACCTGCCTGGTCGCCGTATCTGTAAATAATAATTAATTGATTACTAAAGGAATCATAGAAATGCAACTGAACAAAGTGCTGAAGGGGCTGATGATCGCTCTGCCTGTAATGGCAATCGCAGCGTGTTCTTCTAACAAGAACGCAAGCAATGACCAGAGCGGCGAAGGCATGATGGGTGCCGGCACCGGTATGGACGCTAACGGCAATGGCAACATGTCTTCTGAAGAGCAAGCGCGTCTTCAGATGCAGCAGCTGCAGCAGAACAACATCGTTTACTTCGATCTGGATAAATACGACATCCGTTCTGACTTCGCTGCGATGCTGGATGCTCACGCTAACTTCCTGCGTAGCAACCCATCTTACAAAGTCACCGTAGAAGGTCATGCGGACGAACGTGGTACTCCAGAGTACAACATCTCCCTGGGTGAGCGTCGTGCTAACGCCGTTAAGATGTACCTGCAGGGTAAAGGCGTTTCTGCTGACCAGATCTCCATCGTTTCTTACGGTAAAGAAAAACCTGCAGTACTGGGTCACGACGAAGCGGCTTACTCCAAAAACCGTCGTGCCGTACTGGTTTACTAAGAGAATTGCATGAGCAGTAACTTCAGACATCATCTGTTGAGTCTGTCGTTACTGGTTGGAATAGCGGCCCCCTGGGCCGCTTTTGCTCAGGCACCAATCAGTAGTGTCGGCTCAGGCTCGGTAGAAGACCGGGTCACTCAACTCGAGCGTATTTCTAACGCTCACAGCCAGCTTTTAACTCAACTCCAGCAGCAACTTTCCGATAACCAAAACGATATTGACTCTCTCCGTGGCCAGATTCAGGAAAGCCAATATCAGCTTAACCAGGTTATGGATCGTCAGAAGCAAATTTTGCAGCAGATAGATAGCCTGAGCAGCGGCGGTGCAGCAGCGCAGCCAGCAGCGGGCGATCAGAGCGGTGCGGCGACAGCAACACCTGCTCCGGCAGACAATGCTTCGGCTTCGACAGGTGCGCCTGTACAGAGCGGTGACGCCAATACGGATTACAACGCAGCTATTGCCCTGGTGCAGGATAAATCTCGTCAGGAAGACGCTCTCGTTGCGTTCCAGAACTTCGTTAAGAAATACCCTGATTCCACTTATCTGCCCAATGCGAACTATTGGTTGGGTCAGTTGAATTACAACAAGGGTAAGAAGGACGATGCGGCGTTTTATTTTGCCTCTGTGGTGAAAAATTACCCAAAATCGCCAAAAGCGCCTGATGCGATGTTTAAGGTCGGCGTGATCATGCAGGACAAAGGTGACACTGCGAAAGCCAAAGCGGTTTATCAGCAAGTCGTCACAAAATTCCCTGGCACCGAAGGTGCTAAACAGGCGCAAAAACGTCTGAGTTCGATGGGATGATTATCGCATGACCAGAAATCGCGTTATTTCTGGTCGTGCAGCATGATTCGTAAGCAGTTAAGTGATCTTCATCGAAATTTTTGTTGCGCAGAATTCTTAAATCAGTAATATATGCCGCCGTTGCCACGGGATATCAAACAACGTGAAAACAGCGTAAAAGTGGGTCGTTAGCTCAGTTGGTAGAGCAGTTGACTTTTAATCAATTGGTCGCAGGTTCGAATCCTGCACGACCCACCAATAAGTTAGGTGGATAGTAATAGCTTAACGTGAAGGATAACGTTGCTTTAGCAACGGCCCGTAGGGCGAGGCGAAAGCCGAGTCATCCTGAACGACCCACCACTTAACGCATTACCGGCAGTACAGAGTGGGTGATTAGCTCAGTTGGTAGAGCATCTCCTTTACACGGAGGGGGTCGGCGGTTCGAGCCCGTCATCACCCACCACTCGGGTCGTTAGCTCAGTTGGTAGAGCAGTTGACTTTTAATCAATTGGTCGCAGGTTCGAATCCTGCACGACCCACCAATTTTAATGTCTTACTCAGATGTTAAACGTGAAGGATAACGTTGCTTCAGCAACGGCCCGAAGGGCGAGGCAAAGCCGAGTCATCCTGCACGACCCACCAATTTATATTGGTTCCGAGTGAATATTCAGGCAACACCCAGATGGGTCGTTAGCTCAGTTGGTAGAGCAGTTGACTTTTAATCAATTGGTCGCAGGTTCGAATCCTGCACGACCCACCAGCCTGAATAAATTTGAAGTACATCCCGCAAGGGGTCGTTAGCTCAGTTGGTAGAGCAGTTGACTTTTAATCAATTGGTCGCAGGTTCGAATCCTGCACGACCCACCAACATACCTTCCTGGGGTGTTTCAGGACATCCGGGGAAGTAAAGAAACCGTATTACTGTCAAAGGTATACGGTTTTTTTCGTCTGTATGTATTAGTCACTTTCTTCCTGTCGCCCGTACACCTGCGCTACATACCGCCCGCGTCCGTCGCCGTCATTGCCAGCGCCTCCTTATCGCTGAATCCCTGCGCCAGATAGTAGCGGATCGCATCCTGCGTCCACGCATAGCGCAGTGAGTGTGGGGTGTAATCGCCCCTCAGTCCGACCCTGGCGATCTCCCCGCGCCAGTAATTCATGGCTTTCTGGAGGTCAGGCTGGTCGATCAGACTGCCATTTCGTTCTTCTGCAACAGACAGGGCATTATCCAGCGCTTTTTTGACAGCTATAGCATCCTGAATAACACGTTTTGCGTGGACGGTAGCCTTTGGTGCCAAAAACCACCGTCAGCCTGGTTTCGCCGCGCTCCAGCGCCTTTTTCCACGCGTTCAGTGACTGACAGCATTGTACCGTCTCCTGCGAACGTAACCCCATCAGCCTTGCCAGCTCCAGCGTTGCTGCCAGCCCCGCGTCTTTCCCGCGGGCGGCTGCCAGCACCCGCTGATAATACTCAGGCATGATGGCCCGGTTAGTGCCGTTGCGGGATGCGCCAGCCACCCCTAATGATTTATTGGTCAGCCGCTCATGTTCTGCCACCTGCTTACGCCCGGCCTGTTGCAGCACGCCACGCAGCGCAGCCATTTCGTTTTGCAGCGTCCGTTTACCGATCTCCTGCGCCAATCGCGTCTGAATATAGCATTCAATATGGCGAACCCTGATCTGTTCCACCCGCTGGATCTGGATATTCAGCGTACGTAAATGGCGACTGAATCGCTGCATAATATGAATGCGGTCATCCACCGTTTTAAAACTACCGCCCGCCTTTTTCGACAACGCCTTCATTTCACCGCCTAATTTGCCCATAGCTCCCCATTGCTGCTGTTAAAAAGCACAAGATGGCCCCGTCGTATGCTTTTTGGCTGTGCCAGAACGATACCTTCACGCCGGGGAGGCAGGTTGTTGAGGTGTAGGGAGCTTCAGGCTGTACGCGGCACAGGCTGCCTGCCGTAGCAGGAAATTCTCCGGGGCATCATGCCCCCCTCGGTATCGATCTTTTTCTCCGTTTCTGAACCGACAGCGGCCTGAAAGCGACGTGTCAGTGTGGGGGATTGAGGGCGCAGACCAGATTTTCCGTGGCTTGCGTCAAGCGTGGTGGAACGGCGTCACTTTGTCGCTTTACGCGACAAAGTGACGCCTGAGTTGGGCCTTGTGCTCGTGGAACACGAGAGCTGGTGCAATTTTACGGCCACGCGGCAGCAAAGCCTGACGGCAATGCAGGCTGCAGCCCGTAAATGTTAAGGGTGCTGAATATCAGCAGGTGTGTGAGCTGGTGCAGATTTCTCCGGTGAAAAACCGGCAGTGTGATGCAGTAACGATGAATGAAGTGAGACCTTAGCCACGATGGAGTCGTGACCCGGTGGTTTTCAAAGGCAGCCGCCGTAAGGGAGGACGACCATCCTGATGGATCAGGCGCTTCTTTCAGGTCTGAAGCGTAAGGGACTGCCATAAAGGCAGCTTGTTGCAGGGAGAAAGTTACGCGAATGCTGCTGGTGCAAAAAAAGGAAAAACTGTTTTCGGATTTAAAAGATTTATTCGTGAGATGCTGACGCACTTCGCCTGCAAAGCCGCCGAAAGAGCGGGAGAGCTGGTTTTACTTTACATCACGGTAGTGCGAGGACCAGTCCTCTTTCGGCGTCATGCCCGGCGCGTTCGCGATCATCTTCTCCCCTTTGGGCCAGAGCGCGTGTGCCAGCGTGGAAGACACCAGCCCCACAGTGAGGAAGTGTGCGACAGGGCGACATTCAGGAGCGCCAGGATGATTATGTATTCACATCACTTAAGTAAAAATAAAATACATTTTTAAAATAAATAAAAACGAAATTCATAATTCATTGACAGAAATCATAAAACAGGACAGGGGGTCGTTTTTAAATGGGACATTATTTATCAGTAATGCTAATCATTTTCCCGGTTATTCGCAGATAAGTCAGAAGACCAGATAACGCCTGTTGCGATGCCTGCGGAAATGCCCCGTTTTATTGATTCAGGGAGGCACTTATGTCGACAGGTTTACGTTTCACACTGGACGTGGATGGTCTGGGGTCAAAAACCTTCGCCGTGGTGAGCTTTCTGCTGAAACAGCGTTATTTATCCCCGTTTACTCTGGACATTGAAGTCGCCAGTGACGCTTTCGGACAGGCAGCGGAAAACGTACTGGAAAAGAATGCCACCCTGACTGTCTGGCAGGGCGATACACCACAGCGCCGTATCAGCGGCATTGTCACCCGCTTCGGGATGAAAGAGTACAACGGCTGGCAGATGTGCTACAGCCTGACCATCAACCCTCCCCTGTGGCGCGCCGGGCTGCGACAAAATTTCCGTATCTTCCAGCAGCAGGATATTCAGACCATTTCCACCACGCTGCTGGAGGAAAACGGTATCACAGGCTGGGAATCGCTGTTTTATGAAGATCACCCGGCGCGGGAATTTTGCGTGCAGTACGGCGAGACCGACCTGGCATTTCTCACCCGCCTGTGGTCGGAGGAAGGGATTTTCTTTTTTGACCGGCACGTTGCCGACACGCAGACACTAACGTTGTGCGATGATATGGCCGGGCTGTCCCGCACGGGTGAAATCCCCTTTAACCCCAACCCCACGACCACTCTTTTGCCCCTGACTGTCAGTACATTCAGTTACCAGGCGCAGATACGCCCCTCTTCGGTGGAAACCCAGGACTACACCTTTAAGGTGCCGGGATGGCCGGCGTATTACGGGTGTGACGGCGAACACCTGAACGGCCAGCGCACGCAGTATGAGGTCTTCGATTATCCGGGACGGTTCAAGGATGAACAGCACGGGCAGGATTTCGCCCGTTATCAGATGGAGGGCTGGCGCAACAATGCGGAGACAGCCTCCTGCGTCAGCAATTCACCGACATTATGGCCGGGCGTCATTTTTACGCTTACCGGGCATCCGGTCAGGGAGCTTAACCGGCAATGGCAGGTTATCAGTTCCGTTCTGACGGGCAAACAACCACAGGCGCTGAAAGGCAGCCGGGGACAGGGCACCACGCTGGATAATCAGTTTGAGGTTATCCCCGCAGACCGGACCTGGCGACCGCAGCCCCTGCTGAAACCGAAGGTGGACGGCCCGCAGAGCGCCATCGTTACCGGACCGCCGGGAGAAGAGATTTTCTGCGACGAACATGGCCGGGTGCGGGTGCGCTTTCACTGGGACCGTTACTGTCCGGGGAACGAGGACAGCTCCTGCTGGGTGCGGGTATCGCAGGCATGGGCAGGTGCCGGATTCGGCAATCTCGCCATTCCGCGCGTGGGTCAGGAGGTTATAGTGGACTTCCTCAATGGCGACCCTGACCAGCCCCTCATCATGGGGCGCACCTATCACCAGGATAACCGTTCACCGGGCAGCCTGCCGGGAACGAAGACGCAGATGACCATCCGGTCGAAAACGTATAAGGGCGACGGCTTTAATGAGCTGCGCTTTGAAGATGCCACCGGGCAGGAGCAGGTTTATATCCATGCGCAAAAAGATATGGATACCGATGTACTGAATAACCGTACCACTGATGTGACGGCAAACCACCGCGAAACCATCGGCGGCAACCAGGTCATCACCGTGAAGCAGAATCAGGTGCAGACGGTGGTACAGAACCAGAAAGAAACTGTGGGCCAGAATCAGAGCATTACTGTCGGCCAGAACCAGGCGGAAACGGTGGGCGTGGCGCGGGCGCTGACGGTCGGCGTGGCGTACCAGACTACCGTGGGCGGCGTGATGAACACCTCGGTGGCGCTGACGCAGTCCTCGCAGGTCGGTATCTATAAATCGCTGCTGGTCGGCAAAGGCTATAACGTCAGCGTCGGGGAAAACGCCACCTTCACGGTGGGCAAAAGCAAAACCGAGAGCGCCGGGAAGGTGGCGGTCTATTCCGCCGGGGAACATCTGGAACTGCGCTGCGGGCAGGCGCGGCTGGTGCTGACGCAGGACGGCAAAATATTCCTTAACGGCACCGCCATTAACCTCCAGGGCGTCCAGACCCTCAGCGGTGACGCGCTGATGATTAACTGGAACTGCGGCGCAGCGGAAGACCCGCCGAAAGCGCCGGAGGAAGACAGCAGCCAGCCGCCGGATATGCGGCAGTACTGAGTGATTTAACACCAGTAATAAGACGATATTTCAGAGAAAAACAATAAGAGATAAAAAGGACGGGAACATGAGCGGAAAACCGGCGGCGCGTCAGGGTGACGGCACCCTGAAGGGTGGCCTGATAATCCAGGGTTCGGCGGGGGTGATGATTGGCGCGCCCACCGGCGTCGCCTGTTCGATATGCCCCGGCGGCATGACCTCCGGCAACCCGGTCAACCCGCTGCTGGGCGCGAAGGTGCAGCCCGGCGAAACCGATTTCGCCCTGCCCGGCCCGCTGCCGTTTGTGCTTTCCCGCTCTTACAGCAGTTACCGCACGAAAACGCCCGCACCGGTGGGCATATTCGGCCCCGGCTGGAAAGCCCCTTTTGATATCCGCTTACAGATACGCGATGACGAACTCATCCTCAATGACAACGGCGGACGCAGCATTCATTTTGACCCGCTGTTTCCAGGTGAAACGGTCTTCAGCCGTAGTGAATCGTTCTGGCTGGCGCGGGGCGGCGTACCGGCACTGCATGAAAGCAATCCGCTGCATCTTCTCTGGCAACGGCTGCCGGAAGCGCTGCGTACCAGCCCGCATATTTACCTCGCCACCAATAGATTACAGGGGCCGTGGTGGATACTCGGCTGGTCTGAACGCGTTCCTGCACCGGATGAGGTACTGCCCGCCCCACTGCCGCCGTACCGGGTGCTGACCGCGCTGGTGGATAATTTCGGGCGGGTAATGGTTTTCCACCGCGCCGCCGCCGGTGAGTTCGCAGGAAATATCACCGGCGTGACGGATGGCGCAGGCCGCTGGTTCCGGCTGGTGCTGACCACGCAGGCGCAACGGGCGGAGCAGTACCGCAAACAGGCCGCTGCCGCAAAACAGCCGCCAGTTCCTGATGTGCTGCCCGCCACGGAGTATGGCGCAGACGACGGTGTTCGCCTGGCGGAAGTGTGGCTCACCCGCGACCCGGAATACCCGGATGACCTGCCTGCACAGCCGCTGGCGCGTTATGCCTATTCACCGCGCGGTGAACTGGTGACGGTATATGACCACAGCAACACAGCCGTGCGCGCCTTTACTTATGACGAAAAATACCCGGGCCGAATGGTGGCGCACCATCATGCGGGCAGGCCGGAAATACGCTATCGCTACGATGCTACCGGACGAGTCGTGGCGCAGCGTAACCCGGCAGGCTTAAGCTACGCCTATGCATACGAAAAAAACAGTATCACCATCACCGACAGTCTGAACCGCCGTGAAGTGCTGCACACTGAAGGTGACGGTGGACTGAAGCGGGTGGTGAAGCAGGAGCGCGCAGACGGCAGCGCCACGCACAGCGAATATGACCCCGCAGGCAGGCTTATTGCGCAGACAGATGCGGCGGGCCGTAAAACGGAATATCGCCTGAGTCCCGACTCCGGCCTGCTGAAAGAAATTATCACACCGGACGGCAGGCGCACCGAACTTTACCACAACAGCCAGCGCCAGCTGACCAGCACGCTGTACCCGGACGGGCTGAAAACCCGGCAGGAATACGATGACCTGGGCAGGCTGACTGCCGAAACGACGCGCAACGGCAGTACAACCCGTTACTTTTATGCTGACCCGCGCAGTGAACATCCCTGCGCCACCGAAGACGCCACTGGCAGCAAAAAACAGATGGTGTGGAGCCGCTACGGGCAGTTGCTGACCTTCACCGACTGCTCCGGTTATGAAACCCGTTATGAATATGACCGTTTCGGGCAGCTCACGGCGACGCATCAGGAGGAAGGGTTAAGCCTGTACCGGGTTTATGATAATCGCGGCAGACTGGTCAGCCAGCGGAATACCGCAGAGCAGGAAACCCGTTACGAATACAATGTGGCGGGAGACCTGACGGCAGTCATTTCTCCTGACGGCAGCCGCAGCGAAACCACCCACGATAATCGGGGCAACGCCATCAGCACCACACAGGGTGGGCTGACACGCCGGATGGAATACGACGCCGCAGGCCGGGTGACGCAACTGACCAGTGAAAACGGCAGCCATACGGCATTCACTTACGATGTGCTGGACAGGCTGACGCAGGAAACCGGTTTTGACGGCAGGGTGAAGCGTTACCGTTACAGCGCGACCGGACAGCTTGTGCGCAGCGAGGATGAAAGCCTTGTCACGGCGTGGCATTACGATGAATCTGACCGGCTGACATACAGAACCGTGAACGACGAACCGGCAGAACAGTGGTTCTACAACGAACGTGGCTGGCTGACAGACATCAGCCACCTCAGCGACGGACGGCGCGTCGCCGTGCATTACGGTCATGACAACCGGGGCCGCCTTATCAGCGAACGCCAGACGGTGCATCACCCGGAAACCGGTGAAGTGCTGTGGCAGCACGACACGAAGCAGGATTACAGTGATAAGGGGCTGGCGACCATCACCACCCCCGACCACCTGTCGCCGGTGGAATGGCTCACTTACGGTTCCGGCTATATTGCCGGGATGAAGCTCGGCGACGAACCGCTGGTTGATTTCACCCGCGACCGCCTGCACCGTGAAACGCTGCTCAGCTTTGGTCAGTACGAAAGAACCACGGCATACACTGCCGCCGGGCAGCCGGAGAGTTATCATTTTAACAAACCACAGCTTAACCGCGACCACACCTGGAACGATGTCGGGCAGCTTATCCGTATCAGTGGCCAGCATGAACAACGCGATTATCAGTACAGCGACGCCGGGCGACTGGTCAGCACGCATATCAAATCTCCGCATCATGACCTGACGCAGTGGACGCTCACCGACCCGGCGGGTAACCGGACAGCGGAGCGGGATAAATACCCGATGCTGCCGGAGGTCTGGCGCGACAACCGCATCGCCCAGGATGCGAATTACTTTTACCATTACGATGAACATGGAAGACTGACGGAAAAAGACGAGCGACGAGTCAGAAATGGCGGCAGCCATACCCACCACTACAGCTATGATGACCAGCACCGGCTTACACATTACCGCCTGATGCAGCAGGGAGACACCCTGACGGAGAGTCGCTATACCTATGATCCGCTGGGCCGCCGTATTGGTAAACGGGTATGGAAAAGCCGGACGGAGCGTGACTCAAGCGGGGATAGTTATCTGTGGCTGGATCCCGAGCCGGAAGTGACGTGGTATGGCTGGGATGGCGACAGACTGACCACCACGCAGACGAACGCCACCCGTATCCAGACGGTGTACCAGCCGGGAAGCTTTACACCGCTCATCCGCATTGAAACGGCCACGACGGAACTGACCAGAACCGCCCGCCGCACGCTGGCGGAGAAACTCCAGCAGGATGCAGGAATGGTGTTTGCGCCGGAACTGGTGGCGATGCTGGATAATCTGGAAGACGAACTGAAACGCGGGGCCATCAGCGAACAAAGTCAGGCATGGCTGGCGCAATGCGGACTGAGTGTGGAGCAGATGAAAAATCAGGTGGAGCCGGAACTCGCGCCAGTGAGGAAAATTCATCTGTACCACTGCGACCACCGGGGACTGCCTCTGGCGCTGATTGATGTCAATGGATATGTTGCGTGGAGCGTGGAGCGTGGAGTCTGATGAATGGGGGAATATACTGCGGGAGGATAATCCGCATAATCTGCAACAGCTTATCCGGTTGCCGGGGCAACAGTGGGATAAGGAGACGGGATTGTACTATAATCGTCACAGATATCTTGATCCGTTGCAGGGCAGATATATAACGCAGGACCCGATAGGGCTGAAAGGTGGTCTAAATCCGTATACATACCCGCTGAATCCGACTACAGATGCAGATCCTTTGGGGCTCTTTGTGATGCTCCTCCCAATTATTGGGGAAGTGGCTATTAACTGGTTGGTTGTAGGTAGCGGAGTGGCAGGTGGTGCAGTTTTGGCAACACCGAGTGATGCTCCACAATCCAAAGCAAAAACGGAGAGTTTGACTAAATGTGATACGGCAAAACTGTGCCCTCCATGTAAAACAATTTCAGGTAGGATTATTCCTGTTAAAACCCTATCATATCGACCTTTGGATGAAATACCTGATGATAAAATGGAGCATGGCGTATACGGTTCTCACCACAATATATTTGAGGCCAATCAAGCCCCGTCTAATACGCCTAAACCGGCTTTGTTGAATAAATAAGATTTCGTGCGAACGACCCTGTAGCTGGCTGGATTTTCAGGCAATACGCACGCTTTCTGGCATCCCAGCCTTTGTCATCCTGTTCAACGCACGCACCATGGCCATAGCTTCCGCTACCTGACCATCGTAGTCACGCAGCGTCAGTGAATCTCCCAACAACTGCTTCATTCTGTACATTGCCGTTTCCGCTATCGAGCGACGGTTATATTCCGTTGTCCATTTCCACCGTGCATTGCTTCCGCTCAGCCGCTGATTAGCAACGGCACGGTTGCGGTCTGCGTACTCACCGGGCCAGTAACCTGCTCCTTTTCGGGGAGGAATAAGCGCGCTGATTTTTTTGCGGCGCAGTTCATCGTGACAGAGCCGGGTATCGTAAGCCCCGTCTGCCGCGGCTGCCCTGATTTTTCTGTGAGTCTGCCGGATAAGGCCCGGGAAGGCTTCTGAGTCCGTGACGTTATTCAGCGACAGGTCTGCACAGACAACTTCATGTGTGTTGCTGTCAACAGCAAGATGCAACTTTCGCCAGATACGACGGCGCTCTTTGCCGTGCTTTCTGACTTTCCATTCGCCTTCACCAAAGACCTTCAGCCCGGTGGAATCAATCACCAGGTGTGCGATTTCACCCCGGGTGGACGTTTTGAAACTGACATTAACCGACTTTGCCCGCTTACTGACACTGGTGTAATCCGGGCAGCGCAACGGAACGTTCATCAGGGCAAAAATGGAATCAATAAAACCCTGCGCAGCCCGCAGGGTCAGCCGGAATACGCGTTTAATCACCAGAACGGTGGTGATGGCGAGATCAGAATAGCGCTGGGGCCTTCCTCGTGATGAAGGCGTTGCCGACTCATACCAGGCCTGAATCGCCTCATCATCCAGCCAGAAAGTGAGGGAGCCACGGTTGATGAGAGCTTTGTTGTAGGTGGACCAGTTGGTGATTCTGAACTTTTGCTTTGCCACGGAATGGTCTGTGTTGTCGGGAGGATACGTGATCTGATCCTTCAACTCAGCAAAAGTTCGATTTATTCAACAAAGCCGCCTAAACCATGTAAATGCTTTTGGGTGAAACAAGGTTATGTACTTAAACCGTGGGAGATTTCATCAGATATAGTGCCAATGGAGCCATTTTTAGAGTAATGTGAGGTGAACATTGAAATACGTAAATGGCGGTAAAAATATAAAAATTGGTGACATCGTAAATGTTGATGGAGTTGATGGGATTGTTGTCTGTGATTATGAGAATAGTATTGCTCTAGATGGATATGAAGGCTGGCTCATAAAAGAGGAGCTAATAGGAGGAGGATATTTCTCATCTGGGATTATGGTTGATACAAAAGATTATGGGCTTATTCATTATCCAGATGAAGACCCTGATATTAAATTTATCGCAAGGCCGACGGAACGGTAATATGTCCGGTGAATGGGGATGCTCGCCGCAGGAAGCAGCCCCGGATAATCTGGAGCAACTTATCCGACTGCCCGGGCAGCAGTACGATGATGAGTCGGGGTTATACTATAACCGGAACCGTTACTATAACCCGAAGTAGAGGCGGTATATCACGCAGGACCCCATTGGATTAAGAGGTGGGTTAAACTCATATTCGTATCCACTTAATCCAGTTGCAAATATAGATCCATTAGGACTTGATTGTTTCACTGCAAATGATTTATTGGGAAGCTCAGGGTCGGTAGATTGGGGCACAGAAACTCAGAGTCTTGCTGCCAGCGTACCAGAGCAGGATCTCCCGGCTGCCCTTCATGATCATGCTATAGGAGCCGGAGGATGGAACCCAGGTGCTGATTACGTAAAACTTTGGGCTATAGATACCCCTGTTGTAGCCGGAGCAACGTTAACTGGACCAGTATCAAGCTTAGCAGCATATGGTAAAAATACACTTTCATTAGTAGAAATTATGGCTGGTAGTGCCAGTTCGTGTGCGGCAGTTGCCACAACTGATTATATGAATGGTAAGACTCCAGATAAATCTGAGCTATTGCTATGTGGCTCGACAGGAGCTTTCGGAGCTGGAAAAAGTTTTATAGAAAAAACACTGATGAAGATGGGATTTTCTTTTTTGAGTAAGGGGAATGATACGCAAGCTGGTATAGATGCTGCCGCAAATACAGGCATTGAGGAGGTTATTGGAGGAGCTGCGGGGACACTCCCTTACGTTCCCAAAGGGCCAGTTGGCGATTATGTAACAGATACATTTTCCGGCAATGCCTTTGATTCTGTAAAAAACAAAGACAACACAAAACAGGAATAGGATAAAAATAAAAAATGGCAAATATAAAAAATAAAAAACATACGCCAATGGCGATTTTAATCATTGCCACTGTATTTTTCATAACTCTCATCAGTGTTTATTTTTGGCAATTTCTTGATAAACACTCGAATTCACAAAATTATCCAAATGAAATATCAGAACTCGTTAACGCTGCAAAAAACGGGGATTCGCACGCTCAGTCTAATTTGGGACAAGCATATGAACATGGCAAGGGGGTTGCACAGGATTATACACAGGCAATTATTTGGTACCGCAAAGCAGCAGAGCAAGGTTTTAACATTGCACAATATAACCTTGGTTTAATGTATTATAATGGAAAAGGAATCTCTCAAAGTTATGAAAAAGCTGGAGAATGGTATCGCAAAGCAGCAGTGCAAGGACTGGCTGTAGCTCAATATAATCTGGGCCGTTTATATTCATTAGGCAGAGGAGTTCCTCAGTCATTTGTTAATGCAGAAGAATGGTATCTAAAATCGGCAAACCAGGGGTATACGCATGCTCAGGTCAACATTGGCATGCTTTATTTACATGGGCAGGGGGTGGCACAAAATTATCCACTTGCAAAAATGTGGTTTGAAAAAGCAGCAAAAGATAATGATGCTTTAGCTATGAATAATTTAGGCTATATATATAATTATGCAGTTGGTGTCCCACAAAATAAAAGACAAGCTGTATTTTGGTATGAGAAAGCAGAAAAGGCTGGTTCCTGCGAAGCCAGGAATGAACTTTCGATATTATATTTCAGAGGAGAAGGTGGACTTAAACATAATGAGATAAAAGCAATGAAATTATTAATATCCTCGGCTCAACAAGGATGTGTTGAAGCCCAAAACAACTTAGGCATTGTATATTCACATAGCACAGAACCGCTGAGGGATTATGTTGAATCATACGCCTGGTATGCAGTTGCATTTGCCAATGGCAAATTATCAGCGGAACAACAGCAAGCTGAAATTTCTAAAAAAATGAGCGTTAACGAATTAGCTAAAGCGAATGAACTTGCACATAAATATGTGCTGCTTTACTTACAAAAAAATGATTTTTAAAAATTTAATGACGCATTATCTGGCGTTGAAATACTGCGATATAATGGGCAGAAATATTATATACACTTTATAATACTTACTGCTATGTTATAATTTTGAGTGTCGAATATGTGCATTTAGTACGGACTCATATTCCATCAATAAACCCATCTTTGGGTTTATTTGAAATCTGTCATACTCACGATAAGTACTCAACTCCTCATATTCCGTCATACCATATTTGTTTAACAGCCAGTAATCGGCAATAATTGAGGCTTGTTGTTCCATAGTGTAAAAGATGAATGATGGTTCATCTAATTTATAATTACACCAGATTGATGATGCATATGGGTCACAAAAAGAAGAATCATATCTGAAATACTGCCAGACAAAAGACATCGCGAAGATAAACAAATGAGGATATTTTACAGAATCATGATGACTTGTATAATCACCAGAAAAATCAGGTCGGTATTCATTCACGCTTAAAAGCACGATCCCATTTTTAGTGGTAGTGATAATTCTGGGTTGTGTTCGGGATTGACTGCTATGACAGTATATCTTTACTCTGTCATAGTCGATAATATTCTGAAAGACAGTCTGCGCCAGTTTTATCTCTCCGGGAGTTAGCGACCTGAATAACTCGGTGTCGGATTGGGGGGGGACGGTAGTTCTACAGACAGATGATGGCTATTTCTCAGGATAGTCTCATTATTATCAAGAGAGGAGTTTCTTAATATACTTTCGCACATAACAACCTCCATTTATTTTGCTTTATCATACTCCAGGGAACAAAAAACTCAATAGGAAATATGATACTTGCTTCGCTGTTTATTTTTATCTGTGACATCTATCTTATGGCATCTTCCTTATGAATAATCATTCAGGAAACTGTTAAAAGAAGATTTAGCCACACTTATTAAGATCTCCCGGCGTCACCATCAGCATCATCGAATCCATCGGCGACAGCTCAAAACCCACTTTCAGGTAAAACGCCCGCGCCTCATCAGGCAGCGCATGAACCAGCATTCCGCGAATACCGATAGTGTCAGCCACCTGCATCACCCGCAGCCCGGCATCGCGCACTAGCGCCCGTCCAATACCCTGCCCTCGCAATGATTGATCCACCGCCAGACGTCCCAGCACCACAACCGGGATGGGATCAGGCATGTTGCGGCGAAAGCGACCCGGTGCGGTATTAGTGGTTACAGTGCTGGACGCCAGCGAGTAATACGCCAGTACCTTAGCATCACTGTCGCAGCAAACAAAAGTGCGAAGATGGTAGGGCGACAATTTGTGTTGAGCTATGCTGATGCAGGCAAATTGGCATTATGTCCCTATGTATGTCAGCAATACTCTCAACGTCTAAAAATTACGCGGTTAAACCATATGAATCAGACTATTGTTTGTAGCTTTCAAAAATGGGCCTATACTTAGGCCCACAGTAAGCGAGTTGGTTGTGTGTTTTTCTTTCTTTTCAAAGGATTAGGATTTAAACCAGAATCCTGCACGACCCACCAATGTAAAAAAGCGCCCTAAAGGCGCTTTTTTGCTATCTGCGATATAGATGATTCGAACCTGCGGCAGGTCTGAGCCCTTAACTCCCTATGTTAAACAGCTTTGTATCAGACACAATATGTGTCACTTCATCCAGATGTCCAAAACGAGCCTCCCCCGAACGATTAAACTTACTTTTATCAACCAGCAATAAAGACTGAGATGCGTACTTAAGCAGCAGCGATTTGAAGCTGGCATTGACCATATTGGAATCCCACAACCCTCCGTGGCTGTCTATCCCTTCGCAGGAAAAAATAAACAGGTCGATCTCCAGCGACTTGAGCTGTGAAATCAGCGAGGGATTGACGTAGCAACCGTATTTACGTTCGAGCTTACCGCCGGAACTGATGAGCTGAATCTGTTCACGTTTACCCAACTCCAGGCAGATTGGGTGGCTGTTGGTAAAAACCTGAAGATCGATGTCCGGCAACTGCCGTGCCAGATACCAGCAGGTCGAACTGGCGTCTAAGGCTATGACCATCCCGGCATCGATCCAGGCCAGCGCTTCTCTGGCGATATCGGCTTTATGTGCAAAGTGGCTCTTTAGACGCATATGGAAAGGGTCACCACAGTCCTGGTTTTCCCGATGAATGTATTTAGCCCGGCCGTGGTTGCGCAGAACTTTCCCCTGAATCTGTAGTTCGCTGAGATCGCGGCGAATGGTCTCTTTGCTGACGTGAAGCTGGGCGGCTAAGGCTTCCGTCGTCAGGCTTTTATGCTGGATCAGCAGGTTTACTATCGCTTGCTGGCGTGCCGCTTTCATCTTTTCTCGCCCCATCATTCGATACGCGCCCGCGTCAGGCGAGCGCACCAGCATGAGATTATGGCGTCACTCCTTTTTTTAAAAGAATATTCCCGTACTTAGGGAAGGTGCGAATAAGTCCGAGATGTGAGATCATCGTGTTGTAACCTGAACCCAGAATGAGTAACCGGATGAGCCAGCAACTGACTTTTGCCGACAGTGAGTTTTCCAGTAAACGCCGCCAGACCCGCAAAGAAGTTTTCCTTGGCAGAATGGATGACTTGCTTCCCTGGGACAAATTACTTGGCGTTATCGAGCCTGTGTATCCCAAGGCCGGTAATGGTCGCAGGCCCTATCCGCTGGAAACCATGCTGCGTATTCACTGCATGCAGCAATGGTACAACCTGAGCGATGAGGCCATGGAAGATGCCCTCTATGAAATCGCCTCCATGCGCCAATTTGCTCGCCTGTCACTGGATAAAGCCATTCCAGACCGCACTACCATCATGAATTTCCGGCATTTGCTGGAGCAGCATGAACTGGCCCGCAAAATCTTCAGTACCGTTAATCACTGGCTAGCAGAGTGTGGCGTTCTAATGACCCAGGGCACCTTGGTGGATGCCACCATCATTCAAGCCCCCAGCTCTACCAAAAACAAACACAACAGCCGTGATGAAGACATGCACCAGACCAAGAAAGGTAACCAGTGGTACTTCGGCATGAAAGCGCACATTGGCGTGGACGCCAAAAGTGGCCTGACCCACAGTCTGGTGACCACGGCGGCTAACGAGCACGACCTCAATCAGGTTGGCAAGTTACTGCATGGCGATGAAGAATTTATCTCAGCCGATGCTGGTTATCAGGGGGCCGAAAAGCGCGATGAGCTCAGCGATGTCAGCGCAGACTGGCTTATCGCCAAGCGTCCCGGCAAAGTGAATGCATTGAAGCAACACCCGCGCAAGAACAAGCTGGCCATCCGTTACGAATACCTGAAAGCGAGTATCCGAGCGAAGGTTGAGCATCCATTTCGGATAGTAAAATGTCAGTTTGGTTTCGTCAAAGCCAGGTACAAGGGGCTGGCTAAAAATGACAGTCAACTGGCGATGTTATTCACCCTGGCGAACCTGGTTCGAGTTGACCAATTGATACGGGCACAGGCGAGATCTACCTGAAATGAGGAAATTGGCCTGAAACAGGGCCAAAATCAGCCACGAAGAGACGATTTTGGGCTGAAAATTGGAAAATTGAGCCACAGGACGTCGATAAAGGACGGTTTGGGGCGTCATATCGGGAGCTGCGGACCACTTAATCGCAGCTTCCTTAGCACACTCACCTGTGATAACGATCGCAAAGGTTTTTCGCGCGCGTTCGTAAAACGCGTAGCGGTCAATGCGGATGATCTCCGGGCAAGGGGATTGCAGAGAAAGCGCATCGCGATAGCGAGCTTCGACGGTGGGGTCGAGGGAATCACCCTCTACTGCGGCCATCATCACCAGCGGCGGCGCGTAGCAGTCGAGTTCAAACAGCGGAATGATTGCCTGCAGCAGGTCACTGACCTTCAGCCCATCAGCGCGAATAACCTGCGGTCCCATGCTGTGAGCGGGGAAGTGGGCATCAGAAAAAATAATCTCATCGCCGTGGCCCATCCCGGCCAACACTTTCAGCAGTTCTGGGGAAATCAATGGTGAAATCGTTTTTAGCATCTCAAACGCCCTCAATCAGTTCGGGTTCAGTTTGTGGATAGAAGTAGCGGTACTGATAGTTCACCTGCGCTCTGGCCTGTTCCGGGCTGGTAAATTCGCCAATGCCGTACCAGCCAAACATAGCTGCGCCAGCCACTGTGGTTTCGGCGTCGTCGAGTACCTTGATGGGAATATCGAGCATATTGGCTTTTATCTGGTTCCACAGCGTGTTGCGGCTACCGCCGCCGACCAGCAGCAGTTCGGTCGTGTTGAAGTGGCCGATTGCCTCCAGCGTACGCAGATTCTGCGCCAGCTGTCTGGTGAGACCTTCCAGAGCAGCACGATAAAAGTGGCCTCGCGTGGTGTTGAGCGTGACGCCCTGCCAGCCTGCATTCTGGCAGGCGAGGAGATCGCAGTGCATTTTCACGCCCTCGGCCCCTTCGGGAATGAGGCGAGCAGCTTCAATCAGCGTTTGCCAGGGCGTCTCTTCCGTCCACAGTAGTTTGCGCACCCATTCGAGCACACCTGATGCCAGCCACTGCATGCCGGGGTTATACAGGTCAGGCTGGCTGTCCAGCTCGCACGTTGAACCAGCGTAGTGGCTGAGCAGCGGTGTATCGACCTGCGCGCTGCGTACCATCAGGATCTCCCACGTCCCGGATGAGAGCACGGGTTCATCCTGTCTGGCACCTGCACCAAATAGGGCAAACTGGGTATCGTGTCCGGCTGAAATGACCGGGATCCCGGTGGGGAGGCCAAGCAGACGGGCAGCCTCTGGTTGTAACGCCCCGATTAGCTCGCCAGCTTCGACCAGACGTGGAAACAGTCGGCGCGTCAAACCGGCAGCCTGCAAAATTTCGCCGCTGAAATCACGCCGCTGAATATCCAGCATCTGGCTGGTTCCCGCCATAGTCATGTCGGTGGTGAATTCCCCGGTCAGGCGGTGGTTAATCAGCGAAGAAATAAACAGCCAGGCATGTGCCTGTTCCAACAGCTGTGGATGATTTTCTTTTAGCCACACTAGCTTATAGAGGGTGTTGAAGCCAAATGCACCGACACCGGAAATGTCCTGAAGCCGCTGAGGTGACAGCAATCGGTCGATATTTTTCATCACTTCGGCAGTGCGTGGACATTTCCAGCTGATGATCGGGTAGAGCAGCTTGCCGCGCTCATCGACCAGTGCGCCGTCGACGCCGAAAGTGGTCACCGTTACGCCGCGAATGCGACAGTTTGCCAGTTCCGTCGTCAGCGTTCGGCAGCAGTCTGCGAAGCGCTGCATAATGGCATCCAGAGACCACTGATGCCAGGCGCTATTCTCTACGGCGATTTCGCTGGCATTTGCCGTGGCGGCGCGGGCGACAATTTTGCCATGACGGTCAACGGCAATGGCCCGGATGTTGGTCGCACCACAGTCGAGAACCAGAATAACATCTTGTTTCATAACAACTCCTGAAACGTTGCCGGATAACGCTGCGCTTATCCGGCCTACTATTCGGTATTTTGTCGGCCCGGTAAGCTTGCGCTCCCGGGCAAAGACGTCGGGATTAACGTTTGTACAGTGGACCGTAGTTTTGGCAGGCGCGGTAATCCTGACCTTCGCTATCCATTCCGTGCGCGGCCCAGGAGGAAGGGCGATAAACCTTCGATTCTTCCACGTTATGCATGCAGACCGGAATACGTAGCATTGATGACAGGGTGATGAAGTCGGAGCCGACGTGGCCGATGGTCAGTACGCCGTGGTTTGCCCCCCAGTTAGCCATCACGGAATAAACATCGGTAAATGGCCCTTTACCGGTCAACCGCGGTGCAAACCAGGTCGTCGGCCAGGTTGAGTTGGTACGGGCGTCGAGCTGGTCGTGCATCTCTTTCGGTAATTCTATGCTCCATCCTTCTGCAATCTGCAGCACCGGACCAAGGCCTTTAATGATATTCACGCGGGTCATGGTGAATGGCACGCCGCCTTCGGTCAGGAAGCGGGAGGAAAAGCCGCCGCCGCGGAAGTATTCGTGGATCGCCGGGCACCATTCGGTGGCTGCCAGGCAGGCATCAGCCTCCTGCTGGCTGATTTCCCAGTGTGGCTTCATCGTTGGTTTACCATCGCTGCCGCGCTGTTTGCACGAGCCGTCCAGTGCCGCAGAGCCGGAGTTAATCAGGTGGATAATACCGTGTTCGGCCAGCCCACTGAGTGGTTGCCCGGTCACGCGTTCTACCGCTTCCGGAGACCAGTAGGTGCGCACGTCGGCGAACACCTGCGCGGTGCCGGTCAACTGGTGGCCCATCAGCATCGCCACGCCGTTGAGACTGTCGTTTTCGGTTGCGACGATAAAGGGTTCACGCACGCCGTTCCAGTCAAAGGAGCTGTTGAGCAGCGCTTCAGCAGTATCGCCATTAGGGTATTGATCGGTCCAGTGGCGCTGACCCTGGAAGCCTGCCGCAATGGCGTTGTAGCCCAGGGACTCTTCAACCAGCCCTTTTTCCGCCAGCTTTTGATTACCCTGCATCATGTCGCGAATACACATCGCCATCAGCAGGCTCTCTTTCAGCACCTCACGGCTCTGCGCTTCATTGCGCTTATACTGCTGAGCGTTCTGGTCTTCGCCGTAGCGGAAGTTTTGGTCCGCCCACGCCAGCGCCATTTCCAGCTCGGTTTCATCGTAGATTTTCTGGTCAATACGGCGGCGCAGCTCGGTCATATCGACCGCTTGTACCTTCATGCCCAGCCAGGATTCGAAGAAGTTGTGGTCGACGATGGAACCGGCAATCCCCATTGAAACGCCGCCAACGGAGAGATAGCTCTTCCCCTTCATGCTGGCGACGGCTAAACCAGCACGCGCAAAGCGCAGCAGTTTTTCTTCAACGTCAGCAGGAATTGAGGTGTCGTCAGCGTCCTGTACATCATGACCATAGATAGAGAAGGCTGGAATGCCTTTCTGGCTGTGCGCGGCCAGCGCGGCGGCGAGATAAACGGCACCCGGACGTTCGGTTCCGTTAAAGCCCCAGATGGCTTTCGGGCGCATCGGATCCATATCGATCGTTTCGCTACCGTAGCACCAGCATGGTGTCACGGTGATGGTCACACCGACGTTCTGGCTGCTGAATTTTTCTTCACAGGAGGCTGATTCGGCCATCCCGGCAATACAGCTATCGGCGATGACGCATTCAACTTGCGCGCCGCTGGCGTGACGAAGCTTTTCGGTGAGCAGCGCGGCGGTAGCCTTCGCCATGTTCATGGTCTGCTCTTCCAGCGACTCACGAACCCCCATACGACGACCATCAATCACCGGACGAATACCAATTTTCGGTAAGCTGATTTTTTTCATTACAGAATCCTCACGTTATTCGGAAAAATGTTCAATTTGTTGCCGTCTGCGAACGGAAACGGGCAAAGATGAAGATGACGGCAAAGCATACGGCTGGAACCAACTCGGCTGCTGGAATATTGCCTGCGGCATCGCTGACGAAGCCCATGACGGGCGTCACAATGCCGCCGCCGATAATCGTCATGACGATGAAGGACGAACCGTATTTGGTGTCCTGACCCAGATTCTTGATCCCTAAAGAGAAGATGGTCGGGTACTGAATCGACATGAACGTGCTGCACAGCGTCAGCGCCAGCAGGCCGAAATGGCCGCCTGTGAAGGCAGAAATCAGGCATAGCAGCATGGCGAGCAGAGCATAGGCTGCCAGCACTTTATGCGGTGCGAAGCGGCGGATAAGCCAGGTACCGGTAAAGCGACCGATAAAGAAGCACACCATGGTGCCGGTCAGGTAGTTGGCGGCGAACCCAGGCGTCATGCCAGGGATCTCTTCAATGGCGTAGCGAATCAGATAGCTCCAGCAGGCGGTTTGTGCGCCGACGTAGCAGAACTGTGCCAGCACCGCCCAGCGCCAGTGGCGGATGCGCACCAGACGAGAAAGGGATGAGGCGAATGAGCTCTGTGTGCTGTCGGTATGATCGTCACTCTGTAGGGTCGGGAATTTAGTCAACATAATCAGCAGGGCGACCAGCAATACAATTGCCACGATGATCATGTAAGGCGTTTGTACGGATAGCACCAGACTGTGCTTATAGGTGCTCAGTTGTTCTGGCGTCATTTTATCGAGCACATCCTGAGATTGATGTGGCACGTTAGACAAAATAAGACTTTGTCCAAATACGACAGCGATAATAGCGCCAAAGGAGTTAAATGTTTGTGCCAGATTAAGACGGAAATGACCGCCACTCTCAGGGCCTAATACGGTTACAAACGGATTGGCAGCGGTTTCAAGACAGCCTAATCCTGCAGCGATAATAAACAGACCGATCAGGAACAGGGTATAGTTCATGACTTCTGCGGCAGGCCAGAATAATGCAGCACCAAAAGCATATAAGAATAACCCGGTAATAATACCTGCTTTATAGCTCATCTTTTTCATCAGTATTCCTGCTGGCACAGGAATGACGAAGTAGCCGAAATAAAATGCGGATTGAATCAGACCTGCCTGAAAGTTAGTCAGGGTAAAGGCTTGCTGAAACTGGGGTAATAAAATGTCATTCAGGTTATTAGCGACTGCCCAAAGAAAAAATAGTGAGCAAAGTAACGCAAAAGGAATAATGTAACGCTGGGCTTGTCCGGTATTTTCCGTACGAAAACTCTGCGTTTGTGTTGTTGTGTTTCCCATAACATCCTCGTTGGTTCAGAAGCGTCAGAGTGTGGCCATTCTTGCTTATCAGACCGTAAAAAAAGAAGAGTTCTTTTTTCTTACTCGCCTAAATCTGGCGGTCGGAATGAACTCATGAATTCATTTTCGAGTAAAAAAGGTCATTTAATATGATGGCGGTCACACTTAACGACAAAGCGGTATTTTTATGTGATTGCTGTCACTTTAATTTATGAAAAACAATGCCCGTTTGAGTAAATAAATATTAAAAACAACAAAGAGGATGCCCGATTTAATTTATTGCTGCGAAAACGGGCATTTTCCACAGGCGAACAGGTAAAATGCCCGTTTCGTTAAATATTATTAAGAGCGGTCATTTTTCATGAAATGAATCAGGCGGATGAAGAGTGATTATCTGTAATTAATTGATGATGATCACAAAATAAAGTTACAAAAATTTCTTTATGATTATTCAATATGAAGATGGTGAGCAAATACACGATTAGCGATTAATTCAACAGAACAAGATGAGTTGTTCTGTTGGTGTTATTGAATCATCAAGAGAGGTAACAAATGGAACGAAATACACTGGCTCGGCAGATTATTGATACCTGCCTGGAGATGACCCGACTGGGTCTGAATCAGGGAACAGCTGGCAACGTTAGCGTGCGCTATCAGGGGGGGATGCTGATCACACCAACGGGTATTCCCTATGAAAAACTGACCGAGTCACACATCGTTTATATTGATGCCGATGGTCAGCATGAGCAGGGAAAACTGCCGTCCAGTGAGTGGCGTTTCCATATGACTGCCTACCAGACGCGCCCGGATGCCAATGCGGTGGTGCATAACCATGCGGTGCACTGTACTGCCGTGTCTATCCTGAATCGTGCTATCCCGGCTATTCATTACATGATTGCCGCCGCCGGGGGCAATTCTATTCCCTGTGCGCCGTATGCCACGTTTGGCACGCGCGAGCTGTCAGAATATGTGGCCGTCGTCCTCAGGAACCGCAAAGCGACGTTGTTGCAGCATCACGGTTTAATCGCCTGCGAAGAAAATCTGGAAAAGGCGCTGTGGCTGGCGCATGAGGTTGAGGTACTGGCTCAGCTTTATCTTAGTACGCTGGCGATTACCGATCCGGTGCCGGTGCTTGATGATGAGGCTATCGCCATCGTGCTGGAAAAATTCAAAACCTATGGGCTGCGTATTGAAGAGTGATATCGCAACGCGAACAGGAGAACGGCAATGGCGAACAGAATGATTCTGAATGAAACGGCCTGGTTTGGCCGGGGTGCGGTAGCGGCACTTTGCGATGAAGTAAAACGCAGGGGCTACCATAAAGCGCTGATTATCACTGATAAAACGCTGGTGCAGTGCGGCGTGGTAGCGAAGGTTACGGATAAAATGGACGAGGTGGGCCTGGTCTGGGATATCTACTCTGGGGTGCTTCCTAATCCGACGATCGGTATCGTGAAAGAGGGGCTGGAGGTTTTTCAGCACAGCGGCGCAGATTATCTTATCGCCATCGGTGGCGGGTCGCCGCAGGATACCTGTAAGGCGATTGGTATTATCAGCAATAACCCGGAGTTTGCGGATGTTCGCAGTCTGGAAGGACTGTCGCCAACGCGTAAACCCAGCGTTCCCGTTCTGGCAATTCCCACCACGGCGGGAACGGCGGCGGAAGTGACCATTAACTATGTGATCACTGATGAAGAGAAGCGGCGTAAATTTGTTTGCGTCGATCCACATGACATTCCGCAGGTCGCTTTTATCGATGCCGACATGATGGACGGAATGCCGCCGTCGCTGAAAGCGGCAACCGGTGTGGATGCGCTGACCCATGCGATTGAAGGCTATACCACCCGTGGTGCGTGGGCCTTAACAGATGCGTTGCACATCAAGGCCATTGAGATTATTGCCGGGGCGCTGCGCGATTCAGTGGCGGGTGAACGGGATGCCGGAGAGGCAATGGCGCTAGGTCAGTATGTTGCCGGGATGGGTTTTTCCAACGTTGGATTGGGGCTGGTTCATGGCATGGCGCACCCGCTGGGGGCATTCTATAACACCCCGCACGGCGTGGCGAATGCCATATTGTTGCCGCATGTCATGCGCTACAATGCCGAATATACTGGCGATAAGTTCCGCGAAATTGCGCGAGCGATGGGCGTGAAGGTGGAAGGCCTGACCCTTGTTGATGCACGTAATGCGGCGGTTAATGCCGTCTTTGCGCTCAATCGTGACGTGGGTATTCCCCTCCACCTGCGTGACGTAGGGGTACGTAAAGAGGACATTTTGGGGCTGGCACAGGCGGCGTTTAATGATGTATGTACCGGCGGTAACCCACGGGAAGCGAGTTTCAACGATATTATCGAACTGTATCATACAGCCTGGTAGGTTCTGGTAAGGTCGTTCAGCACGGTGCTCTGCACCGTCCGCGTTAATATCAGAGGGGGAGTGTCGTAAGGCATTCCCCAACGGTCGATCAGTACGTTTAATTTTATTTTTTTACCTTCCAGGTCAGGCAAAGCGGCTACCCGACAAATGCTCATCGCACCTATTTCCGGTGACTTTTCACCTCATATCCGCTATCTTGTTTAGTATACAAAACACAATTGCCGTCGGTTTTGCTATGTCATGCAAAAGAAAGGCAATATTGTTAAGCCAGTAAAACGAGATGCCATAATGAGTGTGATGTTTGATCCAGAAGCTGCAATCTATCCCTTCCCGCCAAAACCTGTCCCACTAACCGTGGATGAAAAGCAGTTCTACCGTGAGAAGATCAAACGTCTTCTCAAGGAGCGAGATGCCGTGATGGTGGCACATTACTACACTGACCCGGAAATCCAGCAACTGGCGGAAGAGACCGGGGGGTGCATTTCCGACTCTCTGGAGATGGCACGCTTTGGTGCAAAACATCCCGCGTCCACGCTACTGGTGGCGGGCGTTCGTTTTATGGGCGAAACGGCAAAAATACTCAGCCCTGAAAAAACCATTCTGATGCCGACGCTTAATGCTGAATGTTCACTTGATCTCGGCTGCCCGATTGACGCGTTTACCGCCTTCTGCGATGCCCATCCTGACCGTACTGTTGTGGTCTATGCCAATACATCTGCAGCGGTAAAAGCGCGTGCAGACTGGGTGGTGACGTCCAGTATTGCCGTTGAGCTGATTGAGCATCTGGACAGCCTGGGCGAGAAAATCATCTGGGCACCAGACCGGCATCTTGGAAGCTATGTCCAGAAGCAAACCGGCGCAGACGTTCTCTGCTGGCAGGGTGCCTGTATTGTGCATGACGAATTCAAGACACAGGCGCTGACGCGCATGAAGGCGCTCTACCCGGAAGCGGCCATCCTTGTTCACCCGGAATCGCCACAATCAATTGTCGATATGGCGGATGCCGTTGGATCAACCAGCCAGTTAATCAACGCCGCGAAAACATTGCCGCATAAGCAGCTTATCGTGGCGACCGATCGCGGTATCTTCTACAAGATGCAGCAGGCCGTGCCGGAAAAAGAGCTGCTTGAAGCGCCTACGGCGGGTGAAGGGGCGACGTGCCGCAGTTGTGCTCACTGCCCGTGGATGGCGATGAATGGCCTGAAAGCGATTGCCGAAGGGTTAGAAACCGGTGGTGCAGCACATGAAATCCATGTGGATGCCGCCCTGCGTGAAGGTGCGTTAATTCCGCTTAACCGCATGCTGGATTTTGCGGCTACACTACGTACTTAATTCAACAGGCCCCGGGGAAAAGATGGATTTTTTTAGCACACAGAACATTCTGGTTCATATACCGATTGGTGCGGGTGGCTATGACCTGTCATGGATTGAGGCCGTTGGCACGCTGGCCGGGTTACTCTGTATCTGGCTGGCAAGCCTTGAGAAGATCAGCAATTACGCATTCGGGTTAATTAACGTCACGCTCTTTGCCATCATCTTCTTCCAGATCCAGCTATATGCCAGCCTGCTTTTACAGCTGTTCTTCTTCGCGGCGAATATTTACGGCTGGTACGCATGGTCCCGGCAGAACAGTCAGCAGGAGGCAGAGCTGCAGATCCGCTGGTTACCTCTGCCAAAAGCCATCGCCTGGCTTGTCGCCTGCGTTGTCGCCATTGGTTTAATGACTGTCTATATCAACCCGGTATTTGCTTTCCTGACCCGGGTCGCGGTGTCTGTCATGTCCGGTATAGGGTTGAACGTCACGATGCCGGTGCTGCAACCAGATGCCTTCCCGTTCTGGGATTCCTCCATGATGGTGTTGTCGATTGCTGCGATGATCCTGATGACCCGTAAATACGTTGAAAACTGGTTGCTGTGGGTCATCATCAACGTCATTAGCGTGGTGATCTTTGCCCTGCAGGGGGTCTATGCGATGTCACTGGAGTACTTGCTTCTGACGTTCATTGCCCTGAACGGTAGCCGCATGTGGATTAACAGCGCGCGTGAGCGGGGTTCTCACGCGCTTTCCAGCTAGTGGTGGTGATGTGAATGGCCGGGCTGTGCTTCGTTCAGATGACAGTCTGGTCCGTTACAGGGCTGGTACTCCATCTGGATAGTGGCGTGGCCAATCTCATAGTGATGTTCCAGAAAGTGATGGATGCGTTCAAGCAGCGCATCATGATCATGAGGTGGGATGACCTGAACGTGCAAGGTCATGACAGGTTTCTCACCCACCAGCCAGACGTGAACGTGGTGGACGTTTCTCACTTCATGGATTGAACGGCGCAGATTGCGTTTTAGCTCGATAATATTCACTGAAGTGGGTGCGCCCTCCAGTAACTCATTGACGCTCTCCTTCAGTAACCGCCAGGCACTGCGCAGAACCAGGCAGGATACCAGTACCGAAAGAATAGGGTCGACGGGTGTCCAGCCGGTATAGAGGATCACCAGCGCAGCGACTATTGCCCCGACAGAACCGAGTAAATCACCCAGCACATGCAGCGCCGCCGCCCTGACGTTCAGGTTTTTTTCACCGCTGCCACGGTGCAAAATCCAGAATGCCAGAATATTGGCAAGCAGCCCTGCTACGGCAATGACCATCATTGTCATCCCGGCAATTGGCTGTGGGTGCCTGAAACGCTGGAAGGCCTCCCAGACAATAAAAATAGTGATCACAACCAGTGCAATCGCGTTAACAAAGGCAGCAAGGGTTGTAAGCCGGAGCCAGCCAAACGTATGGCGGGCATTGGGCGGGCGACGGGCGAACTTAACGGCCAGCAGAGCGAAGAACAGGGCTGCGGCATCGGTGAGCATGTGCCCGGCGTCAGCCAGCAAGGCCAATGAGCCAGAGATAATCCCACCGATCACTTCGACAACCATAAAGACCGCGGTTACCCCGAAGGCGAGCATCAGGCGTTTAGCATTTTCATCCCCGGAGGCGTGCGAGTGAGAATGCGCCATATCTATTTTCCTCGTTTCTTTTTAGGCTAAGTGTAGAATTTTTAATGTGTTACACAAACCTCTTTTTCGCTATGTTACGCGTAATGGCCGGAGAGGGTGTAAAAGGCGGTTTACACTTCCAGGCTGACGAGATAGATTGAAGGGATTGCTTTCATTACTCAAAATATGGCAGAGCCCGGACAGAAGATGAATTACCAGAACGACGATTTACGCATTAAAGAGATCAATGAGTTATTGCCTCCAGTCGCACTCCTTGAAAAATTCCCCGCCACGGAAAATGCTGCAAACACGGTGTCTCACGCCCGTAAAGCGATCCACAAGATCCTGCGCGGCAATGACGATCGTCTGTTAGTGGTGATTGGCCCGTGCTCTATTCACGATCCTGCCGCGGCAAAAGAGTACGCAGCCAGATTGATCTCGCTGCGTGAAGAGCTAAAAGGCGAGCTGGAAATTGTGATGCGCGTTTATTTTGAAAAACCGCGTACCACGGTGGGCTGGAAAGGGCTGATTAACGATCCGCACATGGATAACAGCTTCCAGATTAACGACGGTCTGCGCATTGCACGCAAACTGCTGCTGGAAATCAACGACAGCGGTCTGCCCGCGGCCGGAGAGTTTCTGGATATGATTACGCCACAATACCTGGCCGACCTGATGAGCTGGGGCGCAATCGGTGCGCGTACCACGGAATCTCAGGTTCACCGCGAGCTGGCGTCTGGCCTCTCTTGCCCGGTTGGTTTTAAAAACGGTACCGACGGCACCATCAAGGTAGCCATTGACGCCATCAATGCTGCCGGGGCACCGCACTGCTTCCTGTCCGTGACCAAATGGGGCCACTCTGCCATCGTGAACACCAGCGGTAACGGCGACTGTCATATTATTCTGCGCGGTGGTAAAGAGCCGAACTACAGTGCAAAACATGTGGCTGAAGTGAAAGTCGGGCTGGAAAAAGCAGGTCTGTCACCGCAGGTGATGATCGACTTCAGCCATGCCAACTCCAGCAAGCAGTTTAAAAAGCAGATGGAAGTGGGTGAAGATGTTTGCCAGCAGATCGCCGGGGGTGAAAAAGCGGTGATTGGGGTGATGATTGAAAGCCATCTGGTTGAAGGTAACCAGAATCTGGAAGGCAGCGAGCCGTTGGTTTACGGTAAGAGCGTCACCGATGCATGCATCGGCTGGGAAGATACCGACACCATCCTGCGCCAGCTGGCGAACGCGGTAAAAGCACGTCGCGGCTGATTCTGACAGCGCAAATAAAAAAGCGTGGATTGCTCCACGCTTTTTTTATGTCTTGCGAAAATTACTTCGCTTTACCCTGGTTCGCTACTGCCGCCGCTTTAGCAGCGATTTCATCAGCGTTACCCAGGTAGTAGTGTTTGATTGGTTTGAAGTTTTCATCGAACTCATATACCAGCGGTACGCCAGTTGGGATGTTCAGTTCGAGGATCTCGTCTTCACCCATGTTGTCCAGGTATTTCACCAGTGCACGCAGGGAGTTACCGTGCGCGGCGATGATCACGCGCTCACCGCTTTTCAGACGTGGCAGAATGGTTTCGTTCCAGTAAGGCACAACGCGGTCGATGGTCAGCGCCAGGCTTTCAGTTGTTGGCAGCTCAGCGTCGGTCAGTTTCGCGTAACGCGGGTCGTGGCCCGGGAAGCGTTCGTCGTCTTTGGTCAGTTCTGGTGGGGTGATCGCGAAGCCGCGACGCCACTGTTTAACCTGCTCGTCACCGTATTTCTCAGCGGTTTCTGCTTTGTTCAGACCCTGCAGCGCACCGTAGTGACGTTCGTTCAGTTTCCAGGATTTCTCAACCGGCAACCAGGCCTGATCCAGCTCGTCCAGTACGTTCCACAGCGTGTGGATGGCACGTTTCAGCACAGAGGTGTAAGCAAAATCAAAGCTGAAGCCTTCTTCCTTCAGCAGTTTACCTGCTGCTTTCGCTTCGCTTACGCCTTTCTCGGACAGATCAACGTCATACCAACCGGTGAAGCGGTTTTCGTTGTTCCACTGGCTTTCGCCGTGGCGCACCAGAACCAGCTTAGTTACAGCCATATCTTACTCCTCATAAGCTTTATTGAATGATAACAATTCTCATTATATTGCCGTGACAGTGCCAGCGGCAACGCTTAACCCTAACCATAGCGAAAATAGTCTCTGAGTGTAAGATGCTTGTGAATCCAGGGTTATTATTTTGTCTGCAATCGATGCTATTTTCAGCAAGATGGACATAAAAAAAGCCCTCCGAAGGGAGGGCTGGAGATTAGTGAGGAATAAAATGGTATTCCGTCACGCTAACGTACTCTTGACCCGGACGCAGTATGCAGTCCGGTTGCGACCATTCAGGATGGTTCGGGCTGTCAGGCAGGAACTCGCTTTCCAGCGCCAGACCTTGCCAGTCGCTGTATTCATCATGTTCCCGTGCCGCTGTGCCGCCAAGATAATTACCCGAATAGAACTGCAGGGCAGGGGCGGTGGTGTAGACCGTCATTTGCAGCTTCTCATCCGCAGACCAGACCTGGGCCGCAGGCTGATTCACATCGCCTTTTGCCTGCAGCAGGAAAGCGTGGTCGTAGCCTTTCACCTTGCGCTGATCGTCATCGCTCAAAAAATCCTGCGCGATGGTTTTCGCATTGCGGAAATCAAAGCTGTTACCGTTTACTGATTTCAGCCCCTGGTGTGGGATCCCCATTTCATCCACCGGCAGGTACTCATCCGCCAGTATCTGCAGCCTGTGGTTACGGACATCGCACAGATTACCGTCCAGGTTGAAGTAAGCGTGGTTGGTCAGGTTGACCGGGCACGGTTTATCGACTGTCGCACGGTACTCAATGGCAATGCGGTTATCGTCAGTCAGCGTAAAACGTGCAAAAACGGAGAGATCCCCGGGGAATCCCTGATCGCCATCGGGAGAATCCAGCGAGAACAGCACCTCACCGTCATTTTGCTGAACAATCTGCCAGCGACGCTTATCAAACCCTTCCGGGCCACCGTGTAGCTGATTTTCTCCCTGGCTAGGGAGAAGCGGGTAGCGCACACCGTCGAGTTCAAAACAGCTTTTCGCGATACGGTTAGCATAGCGTCCCACGGACGCGCCAAGAAAGGCGGCCTGGTTGACGTACTGCTCTGGCGACGCACAGCCGAGCAGGGTTTCGCGCACGCTGCCGTCAGGCATCGGTACGCGAGCAGAAAGCAGGGTTGCACCCCAGTCCATCAGCGTCACCACCATCCCTGCGCTGTTGCGCAGAGTTAACAGGCGATATGGCAGTCCATCAGGTGCAAGAGTTGGCGTTTCGTTTAGCACTGTCCCGCTCCTTGTGATGCTTTGCAGACATAGAAGGTTTCTTTAATGCCAGTTTTGGCCTCGTACTGTTTCGCGACGGCGTCCTGCACGGTCGGGACGAGTTCTTCCGGCACCAGTGCAACGATGCAGCCACCAAAACCGCCACCGGTCATACGCACGCCGCCTTTGTCGCCGATGGTGGCTTTGACGATCTCAACCAGGGTGTCAATTTGCGGAACGGTGATCTCGAAATCATCGCGCATAGAGGCATGAGATTCCGCCATCAGCTCACCCATGCGCTTCAGGTCGCCTTTTGCCAGCGCGGAAGCCGCTTCAACGGTACGGGCGTTCTCCGTTAGCACGTGGCGAACACGTTTAGCCACAATCGGATCCAGCTCGTGCGCCACTTTGTTGAATTCATTGAGTGAAACGTCACGCAGGGCTGGTTGCTGGAAGAAGCGCGCGCCGGTTTCGCACTGCTCGCGACGGGTGTTGTACTCGCTGCCTACCAGCGTGCGTTTGAAGTTACTGTTGATAATAACGACGGCTGCGCCTTTTGGCAGCGGAACGGCTTTGGTTCCCAGCGAGCGGCAATCAATCAGCAGGGCATGCTCTTTTTTACCCAGCGCGGAGATCAGCTGATCCATAATGCCGCAGTTGCAGCCCACAAACTGGTTTTCTGCTTCCTGACCGTTCAGCGCGATTTGCACCCCATCCAGTGGCAGGTGGTACAACTGCTGGAATACGGTACCAACCGCCACTTCCAGCGAAGCCGACGAGCTTAAGCCTGCTCCCTGCGGAACATTGCCGCTGATGACTAAATCTGCGCCACCGAAATTCTTGTTACGCTTTTGCAGATGCTTCACGACACCGCGCACGTAGTTAGACCACTGCTGGCTATCGTGCATCACAATCGGGGAATCGAGTGAAAATTCGTCCATTTCATTGCCATAATCGGCGGCAATCACGCGGACTTTGCGGTCGTCGCGCTTTGCGCAGCTGATGACCGTCTGGTAATCAATGGCACAAGGCAGAACGAAACCGTCGTTATAGTCGGTATGTTCCCCGATCAGGTTTACGCGGCCAGGAGCCTGGATAACGTGGGTGGCAGGGTAGCCGAATTTTTCAGCAAACAGGGATTGTGTTTTATCTTTCAGACTCATTTTTTTTAGACTCCTGATTCGCGATAGTGGACGTCGCTAACGGAACGCAGGCGCTCTGCTGCCTGTTCTGCCGTCAGATCACGCTGGGTTTCAGCCAGCATCTCATAACCCACCATGAATTTACGCACCGTTGCAGAGCGCAACAGTGGTGGATAGAAATGGGCATGCAGCTGCCAGTGCTGATTCTCTTCGCCATTGAACGGTGCGCCGTGCCAGCCCATAGAGTACGGGAAGGAGCACTGGAACAGATTGTCGTAACGGCTGGTCAGTTTTTTCAGCGCCAGCGCCAGATCGTCACGCTGTTCGTCGCTGAGATCGGTAATGCGCTGAACGTGTGCTTTCGGCAGCAGCAGCGTTTCAAACGGCCATGCCGCCCAGTACGGTACCACCGCCAGCCAGTGTTCAGTCTCGACAATAGTACGGCTGCCATCGGCCAGCTCACGCCGGGCGTAATCCACCAGCATTGGCGAACCGTTTTGTGCGAAATAGTCTTTTTGCAGTCGGTCTTCACGCTCAGCTTCGTTTGGCAGGAAACTGTTCGCCCAGATCTGACCGTGTGGGTGTGGGTTAGAGCAGCCCATCGCTGCGCCTTTATTTTCAAATACCTGTACCCACGGATAGGTTTGACCCAGCTCAGTCGTTTGTGTTTGCCAGGTACTGACGACCTCTTTCAGGGCGTCAATGCTTAGCTCCGGCAGCGTTTTGCTGTGATCGGGAGAGAAGCAGATAACACGGCTGGTACCGCGTGCGCTTTCACAGCGCATCAGCGGGTCATCGCTTTCCGGCGCGTCCGGCGTATCAGTCATCAGGGCCGCAAAATCGTTGGTGAAAACGTAAGTGCCTTTATAGTCCGGGTTTTTATCTCCCGTAACGCGCGTATTGCCCGGACACAGGAAGCAGTCCGGGTCATGCTGTGGAAGGGTCTGTTTCGCAGGCGTCTCTTGCGCCCCCTGCCAGGGGCGCTTGGCGCGATGTGGAGAGACCAAAATCCATTGCCCGCTTAATGGGTTAAAACGACGATGCGGGTGATCAACGGGATTGAATGGAGTCATGACGGATCCTTAGTCCGGATACCCTTGCGGATGGCGTGACTGCCAGTGCCAGGTATCCTGTGCCATTTCATCAAGCGTGCGGGTAACACGCCAGTTAAGCTCTTTATCGGCTTTGGTTGCATCGGCCCAGTAAGCTGGAAGATCGCCATCACGACGCGGTGCGAAGTGATAGCTAACCGGCTTACCGCAGGCTTTGCTGAAGGCATTTACCACATCCAGCACGCTGCTGCCGATACCGGCTCCGAGGTTGTAAATATGCACGCCCGGTTTGTTCGCCAGCTGCTGCATGGCTGCAACGTGGCCATCGGCCAGATCCATGACGTGGATATAATCACGCACGCCGGTACCATCTTCGGTGGGGTAATCATTACCAAAAATAGCCAGTGAGTCGCGACGACCGACTGCGACCTGCGCGATATACGGCATCAGATTGTTTGGAATGCCCTGTGGATCTTCCCCCATGTCACCCGATGGATGCGCGCCGACCGGGTTGAAATAGCGCAGCAAGGCGATGCTCCACTCCGGCTGTGCTTTTTGCAGATCGGTCAGGATTTGTTCCACCATCAGCTTACTTTTGCCATACGGGCTTTGCGGTGTGCCGGTCGGGAAGCTTTCAACGTAAGGAATTTTAGGCTGATCGCCGTAGACGGTTGCGGATGAGCTGAAGATAAAGTTTTTGACGTTCGCCGCACGCATGGCGGAGAGTAAGCGCAGGGTACCGTTGACGTTGTTGTCATAATACTCAAGCGGTTTCGCTACCGATTCACCGACCGCTTTCAGGCCCGCGAAGTGGATCACGGTCTCAATCGCATGGTCGTGAAGGATTTCGGTCATCAACGCTTCATTACGGATGTCACCTTCCACGAAAGTAGGTTGCTTGCCGCCAAGACGTTCAATCACGGGCAGCACGGTGCGCTTACTATTGCACAGGTTGTCGAGGATGATGACATCATGACCATTTTTCAGCAGCTCCACGCAGGTATGACTACCTATGTAACCGCTACCACCTGTTACCAGAACTCGCATATTTCGCTCCATTGGGCTTATGGTATGTAATAACCATAGCATAACAGAGACGTCAAAAGTGTGACATGGGATATATTAGTGGAATCGTTTACACTGTTTTTCAAAACCATTTTTTAGCGCATATGTCGCATTCTAGATCAAAGAGATAGAGATGTATTGCTGCAGGTTATCTGAAAAGAGGAGGGCGAAGCCCTCCACGGATTAATCGATTTTGCTCAGAAGGTAGTGATAGCGTTCACCGTCCGGGACAAATTCGAGGCGATGAGTGATGCAGGCAGGAGCGTCTTCAGCATGGTGTGAAACAAACAGTAGCTGCGTTTCGCCTTCACCAATGAGAACGTCCACAAAGCGACGGATCAGCTGGCGGTTAAGCGGATCCAGCCCCTGCAGCGGTTCGTCCAGAATCAACAGGGTCGGGTGTTTCACCAGCGCGCGAACAATCAGTGCCAGGCGTTGCTGGCCCCACGACAGGCTATGAAACGGTGCATCAGCGACCCGGTTGTCCATCCCCAGAATATCCAGCCATTGCTGCGCCAGCTTGTGCTGTTTATCCGATACCGCCTGATAAATGCCGATGGAATCAAAATACCCTGACAGGATGACGTTACGCACGGTGGTGCTGACGCGGTAATCCAGATGCAGACTGCTGCTGACATAACCAATGTGCATTTTGATATCCCAGATGGTTTCACCGCTTCCGCGTCGGCGGCCAAACAGCGTCAGATCGTTACTGTAACTCTGCGGGTGATCGCCGGTGATAAGACTCAGCAGCGTCGATTTTCCTGCTCCGTTAGGGCCGGTGATTTGCCAGTGTTCACCTGGGTTAACCGTCCAGCTCAGCTGGTTAAGGATGGGGCGATCGTTATAAGAGACCACGCCATTACGCAGCATAATGCGCGGCTGGTGGGGGTCTAAACCGTGTCGGGCCGAAGGGGCATCGGGTTCCGGGAGGGTAATACCGTCCAGCTTTTCGCTGTGCGCCAGCTGGGCAATTAACGCTTGCTGAAGCAGTGCCGTTTTTTCACCGGTTTCGGTCAGACTGCAGTCGGCCAGCACGCCTGCGTTCTGGATAAAATCAGGGATTTCATCAAAGCGGTTAAGCACCAGCACAAGGGTGTAACCTTGCTGGTTGAGTGAACCTAACAGCGTTGCCAACTGGGCGCGGGAGCGCACATCCAGCCCGTCGAATGGCTCATCAAGGATCAGAAGTTCAGGCTCGCTCATTAGTGCCTGACACAGCAGCGTTTTTCGCGTCTCGCCAGTAGAAAGGTATTTGAAGCGCCGTTCCAGAAGCGCAGTAATCCCAAATTGCTCCGCCAGATGCTGGCAACGGGCGCTATCTTTCACGTCGTCCTGAATAATTTCTGCCGTAGTGCGGCCTGTATCCTCTTCACCCGGACTGAGTAAATCGGTGTTATTCCGCTGCCACTCATCGCTCACCAGTTTTTGCAGTTGCTCAAATGAGAGACGCGTTAGCCGGGTAAAATTACACTGACGCTCACCTTTAAGCTGGGTCAGCTCTCCGGCTAACGCGCGGGCCAGCGCCGATTTTCCGCTACCGTTGGTTCCCACAAACGCCCAGCTTTCACCCGCACGTAATGTCAGATCCGGAAGCGTCAGCGTTCGGGTATCGCTAAGACGAAACGTGCCTTGCGAAATATGCAATGATGACATGATTTATCCCATTTTTTGCAGCAACAGACGTCAGGGATACTCACTGTCGGCATGCTTGTCAATGCGCTTAGCACAATGTGGCGATAATCACCCGGTCGGCGTTGAAATATGCGGTCACCACAGCACCTTCTTCTAATTCGCTCGCCTCGCTTACCGGAACCGTCGCGCAAAGCGTTTGCCCGTCTGGCAGGGTCATCAGTACCTCACACTGCTCCTCGCCGCGTTCAATATGACTGATTGCGCCGTGCAGCTGGTTGTCCGCGTGCTTTGCGCGCTCGGGGTTGCGGGTGATATTGACCCACGGTGCCTTGAGCAAAACCAGCACCTCTTTGCCTTCATCCAGCCCGAGGCGATGTCCGCTCTGTGCCGTCACCGCGGCCTTCAGGCGAGTGGTGCCATCGGCAAGTAAGATCTCAATGTGCTGCTGCACCTGGGAATTATCGCGTGCCGTTACCGTACCAAACCACTGGTTGCGGGCGCTGGTCTGTAACGAGAAGCGGGAAATGGCCGCCAACAGGCTATCCAGCGGGAGGTTATCGTTGTCACTGAGTACATCAAAGGCTTTTTGCTGGATCTGCCCCAGCAGATCGTAAAGCTGAATCAGGCGCTGGCCGTAACGGGTCACTACCGCGCCGCCGCCACCTTTGCCGCCCGTTGCCCTGTCAACCAGCGTTTGTTCGCTCAGGGTGTTCATGTCGTTGATCGCATCCCAGGCGCTTTTATAGCTGATGCCTGCGTTCTTAGCACCCTGGCTAATTGAGCCGGTTTGTTCTATCTGTTTAAGCAGGGCAATACGTCGTGGGTCGGCGAAAAGCTTCTGCTGAAGTCGTAGGGTGAGGAGGATTTCGGCCTGCATAACAATGTCCTGGCAAAAAAACGTATTGTGACCCAAATGACGTAGTGCGCAAAGTACACCGCACAAAAGGGGATGTTTTTCTCACTTTTCAGGGTAGAATAAGCCATTCACAATATCTGGAGAAAACCATGTTAGAGTTGTTGAAAAGTCTGGTATTCGCCGTGATCATGGTACCAGTAGTGATGGCTATCATCCTCGGTGCCATCTACGGCCTGGGTGAAGTGTTCAACGTCTTTTCGAACATTGGTCACAGAGACCAGCCTAAAAAGCAGCATTAATTCCCCACAAAACGCCCGGCTTGCCCGGGCGTTTTGCTCTCAAGTTTTTCTTCCTTTCGCCGATATTTATTTCTGTAGCGCATATGTTTACTCATTAATCGGTACGATTTAACGCTAGGATATCCCTGTCGTTATCGTTATATTTATAAATATATAACGACACACAGGAGCTACAAATGGCACGTACATGGGTACGCCTTTTCGCAGGGGCAACGCTGACGTTCACTCTCGCCGGACACGCGCTGGCTGATGAAAATAAAATTACGGTCTTTGCGGCGGCGTCGCTGACCAATGCGATGCAGGATATTGCAGCTGAGTACAAGAAAGAGAAGAACGTAGAGGTTGTCTCCTCTTTTGCTTCGTCTTCTACACTGGCTCGCCAGATTGAAGCGGGCGCACCTGCCGATCTGTTTATTTCGGCAGACCAGAAGTGGATGGATTACGCCGCTGAGAAAAAATCCATTGATACGGCAACCCGTGAAACGCTGCTGGGTAATAGCCTTGTTGTGGTGGCACCAAAATCCAGTACGCAGGGCGACATCACCATCAACAAAGACACTCCCTGGATCCGCCTGCTGAACGGTGGGCGTCTGGCGGTAGGCGATCCGGAACACGTTCCGGCGGGAATTTACGCCAAAGAGGCGCTGCAAAAACTGGGGGCATGGCAGACACTGTCCCCGAAACTGGCTCCGGCTGAAGACGTGCGCGGCGCGCTGGCACTGGTAGAACGTAACGAAGCCCCGCTGGGGATTGTGTACGGTTCTGATGCCATTGCCAGCAAAGGTGTGAAGGTGGTGGGGACGTTCCCGGAAGACTCCCACAAGAAAGTGGAATACCCTGTTGCGATTGTTGATGGACATAAAAATGCGACGGTGACGGCCTTCTGTGACTATCTGAAGGGGCCGCAGGCGTCTGCAATCTTTAAACGTTATGGATTCACGACTCACTAATGATATTGACCGATCCTGAATGGCAGGCTGTGCTGCTGAGCCTTAAAGTTTCTTCCCTGGCGGTAGCGCTGAGTTTGCCCTTTGGGATCTTCTTTGCCTGGTTACTGGTTCGCTGTAAATTTCCAGGCAAAGCCCTGCTTGATAGTGTTCTTCATCTTCCCCTTGTCTTGCCGCCCGTCGTGGTCGGTTATCTGCTGTTAATTTCGATGGGCCGACGTGGGTTTATCGGTGAATGGTTATATGACTGGTTTGGACTGACGCTTGCCTTCAGCTGGCGTGGTGCGGTTCTGGCGGCTGCGGTGATGTCATTCCCGCTGATGGTCAGGGCGATTCGCCTGGCGCTGGAAGGTGTTGATCTTAAGCTCGAACAGGCGGCCCGTACGCTGGGTGCCGGGCGCTGGCGCGTCTTTTTCACCATTACGCTCCCGCTCACGCTGCCGGGTATTATTGTTGGTACGGTGCTGGGGTTTGCCCGTTCGCTCGGGGAGTTTGGTGCCACCATTACTTTTGTGTCGAACATTCCCGGTGAAACGCGCACCATTCCGTCGGCCATGTATACCCTGATCCAGACGCCGGGCGGTGAAGGTGCAGCGGCGCGGCTGTGCGTGATTTCGATTGTGCTGGCGCTGGGCTCTCTGCTGGTGTCTGAATGGCTGGCGCGCATCAGCCGTGAGCGAATGGGGAAATAGCCATGCTGGAACTGAATTTCACCCAGACGCTGGGAAGCCACTGCCTGACGCTTAACGAAACGCTGCCCGCGAGCGGTATTACGGCAATTTTCGGCGTCTCCGGAGCGGGGAAAACCTCGCTGATTAATGCTATTAGCGGCCTGACGCGACCGCAGTCAGGCCGCATTGTATTGAATGACCGCGTCTTAAATGACGTGGAAAACAAAATTTACCTGTCGCCGGATAAACGCCGCATTGGCTACGTTTTCCAGGATGCCCGCTTATTCCCGCACTACAGCGTTCGCGGCAATCTGCGCTACGGCATGGCGAAAAGCATGGCTGCACAGTTTGATAAGCTGGTGGCGCTTCTGGGGATTGAAGCGTTGCTTGAGCGGCTGCCTTCCTCCCTTTCTGGCGGTGAGAAACAGCGCGTGGCGATAGGGCGCGCACTGCTGACTGCGCCGGAACTGCTGCTACTTGACGAGCCGCTGGCGTCGCTGGATCTGCCGCGTAAGCGTGAGCTGTTGCCGTATCTGCAACGTCTGGCGCGTGAAATCAATATCCCGATGCTCTACGTCAGCCATTCACTGGACGAAATTCTGCATCTGGCAGACAAAGTGCTGGTGCTGGAAGACGGCAGCGTGAAGGCGTTCGGCAATCTGGAAGAGGTGTGGGGCAGTAGCGTGATGCACCCGTGGCTGCCGAAGGAGCAGCAGAGCAGCATCCTGAAGGTGAGCGTTCTGGAACATCACCCGCACTACGCCATGACGGCACTGGCGCTGGGCGATCAGCATCTGTGGGTCAATAAGATTGATAAACCGTTGCAGTCCGCGCTGCGGATCCGCATTCAGGCGTCGGATGTTTCCCTTGTGCTGCAACCACCGCTGCAAACCAGTATCCGTAACATTCTGCGCGCAAAAGTTGCGCAGTGTTTTGATGATAATGGTCAGGTTGAAGTACAGCTGGAGGTGGGCAGCAAGACGCTCTGGGCGCGCATTAGCCCGTGGGCCAGAGATGAGTTAGGGATCAAACCTGGCCTGTGGCTCTATGCGCAAATCAAAAGCGTTTCCATTACCACCTGATTACAGCAGGTGGCTATAGATATACTGCGCGATGCTGTCGGTTGTGTTATCGCCAATCACCACGTTGGCGCGGGCTTTCACCGCGTCATCTGCGTTACCCATCGCCACACCCGTCCCGGCGGCTTCCAGCATGCTGATGTCGTTGTAGTTGTCACCAAAGGCCACGACATCCTGCATCGACCAGCCCTGTGATTCCACGAACTGCGTCAGACGTTTACCTTTGCTGTTACCTTTACGGGCAATATCTACCTGATCGTGCCAGGACCATTCGCATTCCAGACCCAGTGTCTGTTCAACGTGTTTCGTGAAAGCATTCAGTTTGCTGGTGTCTTCATCCGTCAGGGCGAATTTCCAGATAGCATCAACATCCTGGGCCGCCTGGCGCAGGGAGGACACCTGAGTAAAGACAGGGCGTTGCACTTCCGGCAGCGACAACGCCCAGTTGTTGGTGCGGGTCACGTGGCCGGTAGGGCGCTCATACACCATCGCGTTATCCACATACATCAGGCCGTGAATGGCATGTTCATCCAGCAAATCAATCAGCTGCAGAGCCTGAGGTACGGGCAGTGGATCGGACTCTAAAACCTTTTTTGCTTTATAATCATACAAATGTGTTATGCTTATACAAACAAAAATTAGAAGGTTTAACATGAAAAAAGTATTTGTGTATCATCGTGTTAGCTCGGATCAGCAGCTCGACGGGTCAGGTATCGCACGCCAAGCTGAACTATTAGAAGGCTACTTAGAGCGTACTGGCATTTGTGCGGAAATGGATGATCCAGCCCCAGTAGTACTATCGGATCAAGGTGTCTCAGCCTTTAAGGGTTTAAACATCTCTGAGGGTGAGTTAGGGGCATGGATGGAACAAGTACATAATGGTATGTGGGATAGTTCTATATTGGTAGTGGAATCTATAGACCGCTTTAGCCGCCAGAACCCGTTTGATGTGATGGGTTACATCAATGCTCTAATGGCACATAACGTAGCTATTCATGATGTAATGGCTAACATAGTTATCAGCCGTAGTAATTCTAAAGATCTACCTTTTGTAATGATGAATGCTCAACGGGCATATGATGAATCTAAGTATAAAAGTGATCGTATTCGTAAAGGGTGGGCGAAGAAACGCGAACAAGCATTCAACAAAGGTACTATAGTAACTAATAAACGTCCTCAATGGATCGAAGTAGAAAATGATAAGTATGTGCTTAATCATAAAGCGGCAGTAGTTAAAGAGATATTTGCTCTTTATCAAACTGGCATGGGATGCCCCACGATTGCTAAACAACTTCAAACGAAAGAAGGTGAGCAATATAAATTTAATCGTCCGTGGACTGGTGAGCTTGTACATAAAATTCTTACTAATCGCCGTGTAACTGGTAAGATTTTCATTTCAGAAATCATCCGTAACCATGATGATATTGAAAATCCAGTAACTCAGAAAAAGTACGATATGGACGTGTACCCTGTAGTAATTAGTGAAGATGAATTTGAATTAGTACAGGAATTGCTAAAGTCTCGTCGTCCTAATGCTGGACGTGTTACCGTGAAGAAAGACGGACAGGAAGAAGTACTGATTAAAAGTAATTTGTTTAGTGGTATCGCTCGTTGTACTGAATGCGGCGGGCCAATGTATCATAATGTGGTTCGTGCTAAACGTACACCAAAGAAAGGCGATCCAAAAATCGAGGAATATAGATACATTCGTTGCCTCAATGAACGTGATGGACTTTGCGAAAATAAAGCTATGACCTATGAAACAGTAGAGCATTTTGTAGTAGAGCATTTATTAGGCATGGATCTAAACACTGTGATTAAAGAACAAGAATTCAATCCTGAAATTGAAGTGATACGTATTCAAATTGATCAAGTTAAGGATCAGATCACTAACTATGAAAATGGTATTGAACGGCGTAAAAGTGCTGGTAAAGCTGTCTCTTTTGAAATGCGGGAAGAATTGGATGATGCCAAGTTAGAATTAGAACAGTTATTAGCACGTCAGGCTTCATTAGCTACAGTACAAGTAGATTTACCAGTACTACAGGATGTTAACGTTACTGAATTATATAATGTGAATAACGTCGACATACGCACACGTTATGAGAATGAACTTAACAAGATTGTTTCTAATATTCGTCTAAAGCGTAACGGCAATTTTTACACAATTGACATTATCTACAAGCAGAACGAGCTGAAAAGGCATGTCCTTTTTATAGAGAATAAGAAGAAAGAACAAAAGTTAATCAGTGAGGTGATCATTGAAAATGTTGATGGTGCTAAATTCTATTACACACCATCTTTCGTAATTAGTGTTAAAGATGGTGAGATCCGTTTTCAGCAGACTAAAGAAGATCTTACAATCATTGATTATTCGCTATTGCTGAACTATGTAGATGCTGTAGATCGATGTGATGCCGTAGGTGTTTGGATGCGAAACAATATGAGTTTCTTATTCACTAAGTAACGAGTATCCTAAACATAAAACGAAAGAAACCTCTTAATTGACTTGTAACGTCAGCAGAGCCATCAAAAATGCGATTTTAGAATCTTGCTTCAGCCGTGAAGATTTTTTGAAAAATACAAAGTTGAGTAATGATAGTATTTCTCTTTTGAAAATGTAACTAACAATCGTTACATGTATTTTTGTGATAAATCTAACGTTACTTCCAAAGTACATAGTGATGCACTTGAAAGTAGTCTATAGTTAAATTGACAATAATAATAATGTAGTATCAGTTGAGTAGTTAGCAGTACTTTGATGATAGTTGTCATGGGACGTAAGCGAAATACGATACATTTTTTTGCCCTGCTAGTATTTGATGGTATTAGCAGGGTGTATTTATGTTTGAACAACACTAGTAAAGCTAACTATTTATAACGTTGAATAGTCAAGCCATCATAAATCGCAAGGCAGACTATCTAACTTTCCGATAAGTATTTGATTATTTTAAAAACAAGATTTTACGTTTTAAGTTTAATTTTGGCCTCGTGTACGTTCGTATGCGGGGCTTTTTCGTATATGGTAATGCGTTGGTGTGGGTTTGTAATAGAGCCTCTCAAAACGCGTCACAGCAAAGATTTGCGTTAAGTGATTCGTGAGGGTGACTGATATTAGGCGATGTGAGATTTTTCTTGGTGAAAAAACCTTCTATTTGATATAATACCAATCAAGCCAAAACTCCTGTTGGTGAAAGGTAGAGGTTGCCGCCTCTACCGTTTGCCGACGGTTGAAGGTACATTACCTTCTTATAGCCCCTGAAAAGATTCAGGGGCTATAGTATTGAAATGTTCCAACCTGGTATGTTCATATCAGTACTTCTATTACAATAACTCACATGATTACGCCTCTTTATATAAATAAATGTATACAATACAGGAGGCGTATACATGCTAAAGCCATTAATTGAAATCTTTCTTTTCCCAATCTACACAATACTAGTATTGATGTTTATGATTCTCACAGTACTAGCACTTCCACTAAAGATACCATTTGTAGAACGTCACGTAAGACAACACATAAATAAAAGTACTGATAAATTACGAAAGAAAAAGTCCTAAGAATTTTGGAACGGGTGATTTTTTCACGGTATAATGTAGGTATCTATAAAATATTTGGGACAGACGCAAAAAATGTCCTATAATATTGATGTGGCTTTCTGAGTGATCGAAAATGTTCACCTAGCCGAACTGCGAAGCATAATTCCATTTCTCCAGCCATCAGAGACTAAATAGATGGTAACATTATAATTCTCCTATATTGCTAAAGTATAGCCCCCTAAAAGGGCTATCTTTTTTGCTTGGGATAAATAACGTATACGTATACAAATCACATGAGTTAATTAAATGAAGAATAATAAATCTAAGGATAGAAAAGATAACGTAATAACCGCACGTTTATCTAATTCACAGGTTGAAGTACTAAAAAAATTGATTGATGAAGGTAAGGTATCAAAAGGTACTCTATCTTCTGCTGTAGGTTACTTAATTGATCAGTACATTGTACTAAACAGTAAGTAATTAATTGGTTGTCTACTAACCACACAATAAGTAGAAACGCGATTACAGGAAGTAACGCGGGTAATATGGAAGTTATATATGAAAATATGGAAAGAAACGAAATATGAATATTATGTAGTAAGTAATGAAGGTGATGTATTCAATACTAAGACAGAAACACTACTAAAGCTAACCCCTTCAAAATCTAATGGGTACTACAAAGTAACACTATCTGTCAAAGGTGGTGATAGTATAACTGTAGAAGTTCATCGACTAATCGCAGAAACTTTTATTGAACGTGATGAATCATTGAAATTAGTTGTTGATCATATTGATGGTAATCCTCTAAACAATCACGTGGATAACCTACAATGGATTACACAAAAAGAGAATATGGCAAAAGCGAAAAATAAACGTAGCTGGAATAGATTCACCGAAGAAGAGAAAGTACAAATTATTGATGCGTGGAATACTGGAAAGTACTCATACATTGGGATTACATCCTACTTCAATCAACTATGGAACCGAAATACTACACGACATAGTTACACAAGAATTATCAAACAAGCATAATAACTTAGGGGCTATCATGTAGGAGTGACAGCCCCATATTAAGGGGGAATTATAATGGCGAGAAAAGAAACAATACACAATAATCAAATGATCCAGAATGAACTACGTTTCATTTGCTTTAATTCACTATCTAGTGAAGCAAAAGAAGTAATGCGTGGAATAATCCAGGAAAGTACTTTTCTAGGTAAAAACCGTGTACCGGAAGAAGATGTATTTGCGATAGTAAAGAATGCTCCTGAATTCAGTGAAGTTATGGTATTTGAATATCTAAAACTATTCAGACAGAATAAAAATCAAAACTATCCAGATAGTAAATCATCGCGTGAAAAGTACAAACGCATAGCTGATCCTACCCACGTAATATGGACACAGGCCTAAGCGAGGTTCTTGTTTTCAAATTGTTCCGGACTGAGGCCGCCACACCAACTGTGCCGCCGCCACCGATTGTAATCACATTCGATATAATTAAACACCGTTGCCCGCATTATTTCCCGGCTGATAAAGTGTTCTCCATGGATACATTCCACTTTCAGCGAATGAAAGAAGCTTTCCACGCAGGCATTATCGTAGCAGCAACCTTTTGCGCTCATACTTCCACGCAGATTATGCCGTTTCAGTTGCGCCTGATAATCTGCTGAACAGTACTGGCCTCCACGGTCCGTGTGAACGATAACGTTCCGGGGCCTCTTACGCCGCCACAGCGCCATCTGCAGGGCATCGCAGGCCAGTTGCGCCGTCATGCGTGGCGACATTGACCAGCCAATAACGGCACGTGACCACAGGTCAATGACCACTGCCAGATACAGCCAGCCTTCATCTGTACGTAAGTACGTGATGTCTCCTGCCCACTTCTGGTTCGGGCCACTGGCGTAAAAATCCTGCTCCAACAGATTTTCTGACACAGGCAGGCCGTGTGCGCGGTAGCTGACCGGGCTGAACTTCCGGGAGGCCTTTGCCCTCAGTCCCTGACGGCGCAGGCTTGCCGCCACGGTTTTTACGTTAAAGGGGTAACCCTGAGCACGCAGTTCATCCGTCAGGCGTGGGGCACCGTAACGCTGTTTTGACCGGGTAAAAGCCGCGAGGACAACGCTGTCGCAGTGTTGGCGGAACTGCTGACGCGTGCTTATCCTTGTCCGCCGCTGACACCACGTATACCAGCCGCTGCGGGCCACCCGGAGCACGCGGCACATTGCTTTGATGCTGAACTCAGCCTGATGTTTTTCAATAAAGACATACTTCATTTCAGGCGCTTCGCGAAGTATGTCGCGGCCTTTTGGAGGATAGCCAGCTCTTCATCCCGTTCTGCCAGCTGGCGTTTGAGACGTGCAATCTCGGTAGACATCTCCAGTTCACGTTCAGAAGACGTCTGCTGATTTTGCTGTTTACTGCGCCAGTTGTAGAGCTGTGATTCATACAGGCTGAGTTCACGGGCTGCGGCAGTAACACCGATGCGTTCAGCAAGCTTCAGGGCTTCACTGCGAAATTCAGGCGAATGCTGTTTACGGGGTTTTTTACTGGTTGATACTGTTTTTGTCATGTGAGTCACCTCTGACTGAGAGTTTACTCACTTAGCCGCGTGTCCACTATTGCTGGGTAAGATCAAGCAACCCTAGTATCACAGGCGTTTGAAGTACTAGTAAAGGAAGGGAAATCCCTTAATAGAATGAAGCAATACAAACCAAAGAAAACCGTAACAGAAGAACATGTAGCACTAGTTGAACTGCTAAAAGATGAAGGTGCGGATCTTATTACCTTAATTGAACGACTAGTAGCAATGAATAAGTAATTGATTTATATGTAAATAATAACCGTAACTATAACCGTATTGTATACGTCGAAAATACGGTTATTATGAGTAAAATACGGTTGATGCCACAACATATAGTAGTTAAATCAATGGTTTACATACCACATATTGATTCCCGTAACTTAATATAATATACACTTTAAAGTAAATGACTTACTTGTCTATTCAGTATCATAGAGCCTAACTCGCTTTGCTCGTTAGTCTCTGTAAAACCAAAAAGATAAGATCGTAAACTTGCGTTTTCTCGCTAGTCACTCGAAGAACGCCACGTCTTTTGTTTTTGTCTATCGACTACTGAAGGAAGTGAAAACCTATACTGTTTGGGGTCAGCCGTCTTTTGGAGTAACTACGCGGGCTTTGCCCTTGTCGGGTTATCGGGCTGTTTAAGCCATTACTATTAATTAATCTACTACTGGTACAGTACTACCAGAACTATGGACTTATCAGATGATGAGGCAGTATACTTCCAACAATCATTAGTTAACTAAGAGTTAGGTACAATAATCCGAGTAATTAATATCTTATCTGATCATCTAAAGGTAGAATCACCAGATAATCCCATATAACCTTTATGGTCTATTTGTGACTTTATTAGCACCGATTAACATTAAGAAATCATTAGGAAAGATGATACTTACGTAAATGATTGAAATAAAATATTAAACCCTCTGAAAACCGGATATTGGAGACAAGTACACAATTTACATTCAAAACCTTGAAAACATGTAGATAACAGGTATGTTTATAGGTATAGCTCGCTAACTAATAAAATTTATTAACTTATTCTCATTTAGATTACTTACAATACTTCAAGACGGGGAAGTGATTGATATGAAGCAGTTTTTCATAGTGGAGCCATTAGTAGACCCAGTTTCAATGAGGTTAAGAGGGGTTGAAATATTAACTCGCTTCCAAGATCAGTATGGTAAGTTTTACCCGCCGGATACTGTCATTCAGAGCATGAGCAATGAAGAAAGATGTTTGTTACTCAGAGAGCAAGTCACTGCTATCAAAGAAAAAAATGATTTCTTCACAAAGAACAATCTGTTGTGTAGTCTTAATGTTAACAGGGATATGATTGAATGTATCAATCGCACACCTGAAGAAGATTGCCTATTAAAGGGTATGAATTATGTGCGGCTTGAAATTTCAGAGAGTCTAGCAACATGTGAACTACACACCCGTACTAAACTAATAGAAGCACTATGTACTAGATTTGGTAAGGTATGGCTGGATGATTTGGGAGCAGGATATTGTGATATAAGCATGGTTGATGCTTCTCAGTATGAATTGATTAAGATTGATCGTGAATACTTCTGGCGGGAAGCCAAGAAAGAACAGCCATTCAAAGGTTTGATACTCTATAAAAATAAATGTAATAAAATCGTCTTTGAGGGCGTAGAGACAGATGAACAACTTGAACTAGCTAGACGTTTAGAGGTATGGGGTGTACAAGGTTACTTGTTTAACTCTTGTAAATTAATCGATATTGAAAGTCTGGCACTTCGCTATGACTAATATATGACTATATAAGGCTGACAAATTAATATCTAGAATCGTTATGTGCTATAAAATTCTGCCCCTTGATAATGGTATATATGAGATATATCGCTTGAGTGAAAGCAGCGATGATTCTTTTACTCAGTTAGCCCGGACTATCCTTAGTTCACATGAGGTTTTACTAACGAATCCACAGGTGTATCCCGACATTTCATATATAGACTATATTATGTTCTACGTACCCTAGTTAAGGAAGAAAAATGAATTATAATAAATGTGACTATTCTGCTATAGAATTAGTGGATGGTGTAATCTTTCGCATGAAAGATGATATTACTGGTTTTTATAAGTTAGTTGATAATGAAAAATATTACTATTATCATTTTGAGGATGGCGTCTATACACGTACTGATGGTTTAGTAACAATAGATAAGGGTGATCTTTTTTCTAATCTACTTGAGCTGAGAGCGGAGAGTTTCATTCATATCACAGACCAAAATATAGAAATGCCTCAGAGTGAATTCCGTAGTGCTTTTTTATATTTCGATAGTTTACGAGTCAGCATTGAAAGCATTGATGGAAACATGTCAATAAAATCATTTGATTATAAAACTGATACTGAAATTCAAACTTATAATGATGTACTACAGTTCTATAATCACATCATTGATAATAAATGTGCGTATTATGGAAGACCCGACTTTGACAATGATATTCTTATCAATTCATTACGCAATATTGGCGTTCCAATCGACCAGGTTAAGGAACATCTTACAAGATTTGATATGTTTTGTAGAATGATTATTCCTGAATATCAGTATCCAATCTCACCAACAGAGATAAAACAGCGTAGCTATTAATTTTCTCAATGCCTTTACTACTTGGTAAGGGCATTGAGCTTTTGGATTAACTTTAAAAAAACTTATCGATAATCTTATATGGCTTTACTTCTATATCATACCTAAAGTACACTCATAACCTCACGCCCCCCACTATGGGTAGGTTTGTTGAAGGTGTGGGTGTGGCGTGAAGCTACCATACAACAGCCCTCAGTACTGTTACTCCCCCTTCAGTTTACATGTAAGTAAAGAAATTCTACATAAGGCCGATACTACCCATTGTGACTTAGAGGATGTTGAAACAACCTCTTGTATTCCAGATAGTTCACAAGGGTTACTAATGGGGAAAATTATTGTAGTTTTATTGGTGCTCATCGCTTTGTATTTCAAAATCTCAGGTGGAGATGTTAAGCATGAAGCACAGCACGAAGAACCGTCTACCCAGCTCACCAATCAAGAGTTACAGGACGCTAAGGATTTCGCTCAGGCTCTTATCCAGCGTGATTACACATGCGATAAAGTCACTAGGTTTAGCAATGCGAACTTCTCAGGCCGTATAGATGTATGGTGTGATGATCAATACCAGTATGAGATTACAAAGCCTGGTGGACGCTGGCAGGTAGTAGCGAAGTAATCTGAAAATTTCAGTACTAAGCCCTTTATGATGTGAATCTACAGGGCTTTTTCAATTTGTAAATGATATTATCATTCAGAACTTGCCTATAGTGAAGAGTGGTAAAATGAAAATTACTGTTGAAAATATCTCTGAGATGTTCGAGGGAACGAAAGAACTATTGATTGGTGGGCTGATCACGGCTGTCACTGGTTTGATTATTATAATTGGTCCAAATGGCAACGAATATGTAAAAGTGCCTTTGATGTTTGTTGCGATATTTCTAATTACTATAATACCTGGTTTTATCGCGATGCTTTTCTCACCATTAACAAAACTGACAGCAAAGATTTTTGATATTAAAAGTAGCAATATACTTTGCCGCCTGTTTTCATTTTTGTATTTCCTACTGTATTGGTTTGTAACGCTTTCAGTGTTCAACTTTATAATTAGAAATGTATTAAATGTACACCCAATAGAAGATGGTATGAAAATATGCTTTGCTATTGGGTGCTTTATTGTCGCAGTAGTACAAACAAGAAGATTTTACACAATACTTATTAAGTAATTGAATATGCCCCAATAACATGAACTGTCCTACTCAATGGGGCCGTCAATGTGTAGGGGCATTTTTTAGAATGGCAGTTCTTCTTGCCCACAGGACCAATCATCAGCATGTTGTTCAACCACTCGGCGTTCAGCATGTAGATAAACTAGAGCATCCAACACCTTGTTAAAGGGTGTCTCGCTAATCAGTACAAAACAATCCCTTTCAACCGTTCTCAGCCAGAACACCCCACCTACAGAACCTTCAAATATCACCCGATCACCAACTCGAATTGTTCAAGAATACTTCCCCGATAACAGACCGTGAACCAAACCCCAGCGTGTGAGAACTGATGAACACCTCTACGTATGGATGGATCGTAACCGTTCTTATTGCCCATTTCTAAGCCCTCCACTAACCGTTAGATACTGTAAATTTATACAGTGTAATACTGAAGAACAAGACGAAACGCTAAAAATTCAATAAAAACGATCATATTCAATAAGTTAAATGATTTTCTTTAGGCGAATAGTTTCTATACTAATAGATTTGAGCGATCAATAATAGAGTATAAATCGATTAAAGAGATCAATGTGATGATAATAACTAGCTTTATAGCAGAGCCGATCATGACAACTTCAGGCCAACTGGTTGGTTGTGAATTGTTAACCCGTTTCCATTGCCAGGACTTGCCTGTACTGAACAGTAAGTACTTCATCATGGCTATGGATAATGAAAGGAAGAGGGAACTACTCACACGACAACTACAGGCCATAGAATTACGTGCTTCATGGTTCAGGGATCACCGGCTTTTCTGTACCGTTAATGTTGATACCTTACAGGCACGGCTATGTGTATATGACAGTGGTATAACTCACTTACTGGATAAGCTGGAGTTTGTCAGGTTGGAGATCTCAGAAGACTTTGAAGGGTTGGAATTGGGTATAGATCATCCGGTGTTACGAACAATGTTAAACGTAGGCTATCGCTTGTTCCTTGATGATCTTGGTTCCGGTCGGGCTAACGTTGCGGCGTTAACTACTGGATGCTATGAAGCGGTAAAAATCGATAGGGCGTTCTACCGTGAGGAAGTACAGAAACCAACATTCAACGTACTGATGAAGAACATCATGAACTATTGCCCCTATGTAATCGTAGAGGGAGTAGAGCAGCGGCAAGAGCTACCAGTACTACGCGATGCTGGAGTAACTGCGGTTCAAGGCTATCTATACCGTTCAGTACCGTTCGACAAGATAACAACCTTATCTAACACCATAGTAAATACCCTATAGACAATAACTATGGGGTATACCTATGAACATCACATTACACTTCCCTCAAGGCTCTACAAGCATCATAGACGGTACTTATACAGGTTATGAGTATTCCCGTTCAGATAAGCTAATTAACGCTCATATCACGTTTGATGAATCATACAAGCTATTCATCAACCAACACCGTTTAGTACTCAGCTATAAATACATCACAGTGAATCACCAACACAGCTACACAATCGGTAGATGGGTTTATGACTGGAACACAATAGAAAATTACAAAGGCTCAGAGCGTGTACACCTCGACTATCTCCAGTGCTTGACTCAGGAATTAATACAAGATGAATCACTGAACAGTAGACCTATAGATAACTATCGAATTGCTCTATTGATCAATCAATTCAGAGAACAAAAATAACTCGACAATATGAGAACCTTTTTCATATAGGTTCTCTTTGAACCTTAAAACACCGCGTAGATTTCGACGCACTTTGTTTTAAATATATGTGAAAAAATAATAAAGAGGCGAAACGTTATACAGATGAATAAGAACATTAGCATGAATCAGCTTGCGAAGCAGTACGGGTACAACGAATCCACAGTACGCGAATGGAAAGCACAGGGTATGCCAATTGGTGAAGGTACTGAAGAAGCTGATACACGAGCATGGATAGTACAGAATGTAATTCTACCGTTACGTAATACCGATACACGCGAACAAATAGATCAAGAACGCCTACGTAAACTAAAAGCAGAAGCGGCATTATCTGAACTTGAATTACAGGTGAAACATGGAACGGTAGTTAGTACTGAATATCTTGAACAAGTACTAACTGAATACCTATTTCAAGTTAAAACAGCAATGAGAGCTATCCCTAGTAAAACATACTTGGAACTATTCGCACAGACAGACGCAAAAGATTTACGAGATATATTAAAACAACATATTGATAGTACTTTATTCCAGCTAGGAAGCATGGAATTTGAACTACCCACGGATGAAGAAATATTAGAAGATGGAAACGAACAAGAAGAAATTAACGCAAGTACTAATGAAAGTACTGCCGACGATACAGCCACCGAAAATACAGAAAACAAGCCAATGGATCAGTAATGGTGTAGTTAAGTTTGTTGACGGGCCGAATATGGGGCTTGATTGGGTTCCGTTTTCCTTTCAACGCGAACCAATGGATATAGCACAACATAGAAGTACTAAAAAGATCATTCTTCAGTCATGTAGTCAGCTTTTAAAAACCACTGTTTTACAATCAATAGCATTTAACCTAATGGCAAATGATCCATGTAATTTTGCTTTTGGTAGTTCTTCTGAATCTGAAGTGAAGAAATTCAAGGATGGTAAATTTCTACCAGCTATTGAAACCAGTGAAGTACTAAGCCCATTAGTTACAGACAAGAATGATAAGAACGCCGCGAACAACGCGAAGCAAACACAAATGATAAACGGTACTTTTGTGTACTGGCTAAACCTCAATACACCAGGAAACCTACGCGGTATTACTTGTCGTGTAGTTCTATTGGATGAGGTGAGTAATGTTTCTATTACAGAAGAAGGTTCACCAATAAAACTAGCAGAAGCACGTACTAGTACTTTCGGTGATGATGCTCTAGTAGTTATTTCAAGTACACCATTATATAAAGATGATTTAATTAACTCAGAATATAACCTCTCTGATAAACGCCGTTGGTTTGTTACTCACACTTGCGGTCATGAATATACTTTTGAATGGGAACAAGTAGCATTTGAATTCAAACAACTTGAGAATGGTAGAGCAATACCAGACAGTACAACTACACGTTTAATTTGTCCTCATTGTCAGGAAGAGATAGACGAGCATACACGCCACCAAATGATCGATAACGGTCGATGGATAGCTACTAGTACTGATGGTGATCCGGGTGTAGTTGGTTATCAGATTAGCCGTATGTATTCCCCATTGAATACTATTTCAGAAATGGTTAGTAAGTTTGCCGATGCTCTTTATAATTTCAATCTTCAAACATTTTATAATAATGAATTGGGATTACCCTATGAAGATGAATATGCGAAAGAACTAGATATACTTCGATTGGAATCACTAAGAGAAGATGAATTTAATCTACATAAAATACCTGAAAGTACTTTAGGCATAACAATAGCAGTAGACCAACAATTAGATCGCCTGGAAGCTACTGTATTAGGCTTTGATGAAAAGAACATTTATGTACTTGGTCACGAATTCTTATATGGTCACGATGTAACTAAAATCGAATCACAAGCATGGAAAGATCTAGATACTTTCTGTCGTCAAGATTTCCGAAGTGTTGACGGTCGCATAGTACCTACACTTGCCGTATTCGTGGATAGTTCGAACGGTAACGCTACAGATACAGTTAAGAAGTTTACCGCACGTTGGGCTAAGTATCATCCTATTAAGGGTTCTAGCAGTACTACAAGTGACCTATTCAAACAGAGTACACAAGCCGGATATAAACTACAGATCCTAAATGTTCATGAACAAAAGAATACTATTCGTAAACTTTTAAACTTGATGCTCAGTACTGAAGCAGAGAACGCACCAATTCAATTACGCTTTTCCAGTACTCTACCATCAGATTACTTTGAACAACTATCAGCCGAAGAGTTAAAACCTGCTGGTGGTAAATTAGTATGGCGACTAAAGAAAGGGCAGAAGAGAAACGAGGCTCTAGATTGTCTGGTCTATGGAATGATCGCAATCGTATATTCCCAATCACAATTAGGTACGCAACCGTTTAGAAAACTACGCGAACATAAAGCCAAATCATTACCACAAAAGATAAATAAACCAGAAGAATCACAACCTACCCAAAGTACCAGACGTTCTAGGCGTACTGGTGTGGGTTCAAACTGGTTTGGAAAAACGTAAAATGATAAGGATATCCAATGGCAATTTTACCAGAAAAGATTTATATGGTTTCAAACCCATATGATTATCTTGTAACAATTCCTGCTAAAACACTTTTCGTTATTTCATATGTCAGTACTGGTAATTCAATTACATTAGATAACAGTAATAATGATAGTGAACAATCATTTACTATCACCTTTGAAACTAACGTTGCTTCAGAAAAGGTATTCTGTACAACTATTACTAATGGTATTGCCAGTACTTCCCAATGTGAAGTAATCGATCCAACAAAACATACTGAAGAATACGCACGTATTCGTAAGATGATTGAAGAGATCGAAGCGGTAATTGAAGCAAAAATACAAGGTGGTGCTAACTACAGCATTACAATTAATAATAAAACTCTAGTTAGTGAGTCATTAGCAAACTTAGAAACAATCCGTGCTCGTTATATTGAACGTGCTAATTCTCTATGGGCTAAAATGAATGGTCAACCTACATCTGGTTCTAGTAGACCATTTAAGAGTATGACTGTATTCCGAGATCCTAACTATCCAGATCGTTGGGGTACTCGCTAATGTGGTTTAAGAAAAAACAACCAGAACAACCAAAACCAGTACAGAAAACTAATGAAGTCCGTGAACATGTTGGTAAAACATTACAACGTGATTTAAACCAGATTCGTACAACTAGTAATGGTGTGAATGCTTTCGGCTTTGGTGTCGGTACTAACTCAGTAAGTATTAATAACATCATTAAATGGCATCTATCAGAATGGCGTAATCAATCACGTGAAGCAACACTAGTAAACCCAATCGCACGTAAGTACATGATGCTTTCTGTAGATGGTGTAGTAGGCAGTAATGGTATCTATGTAAAACCATCAGTAGATATTGATGTTGATGAAGAAACAAAACATACCATTAACCAACAACTAGAAAAACTATTTGATCGTTGGGCTTACGATGCTAGTAAATTCTCTATTGATGGCTCAATGACTTTTGATCTATTCGCACAAGTACTAGAGAAACACCGCTGCCGCGATGGTGAAGCGTTTGTACGTATTCATAATTTCAACCGTTCTATCAAGATTGAAATTATTGATTCTGCCCGTTTGACTCAGTTGAATAACGCAGTACTGGTAGATGGATATATCAGTAATGGGATTGAATATAACAAGTACCGTCAACCTGTAAACTACTATTTCGCTAAATATAATCCAGTAACATATACATATGATGCTACTAGTTATGAAGTTGTACCAGCAAATGAAATCCTACATTACTTTGTTATGGATGATGCCACACAGGAACGCGGTATACCGGATCTAATTGCCAGTACTAAAGTTTTAGCAGACTTAAAGAACTTCCAGGAAGCGGCATTACTTGCTAAACGAATCTCAGCCAGTGTAACCACATTCATTACTAATAATGGCGGTAACAAAGAATTAGCACTAGATGAAGGTGAACAAGATGCAGCGATTTATAACGAGTACTTAGAACCTGGTGCTATCTTTGAATTAAATGCTAATCAAGATGTTAAATCGGTTGATCCCCGTAATGGTGTTGACGGTATAGCAGAATTCACAGATGTACTATTTGATAATATTTCAATGGGCTTAAATGTCACTAAGCAATCCCTAATGGGAAGTACTGCTGATGCGTCATTTAGTGCTGCGAAACTTGCCGAACGCCTACAAGCTACAACTTTCAGTACTCGAACTAATGTACTCATAAATAAAGTACTCAAGCCAATTTATACAGCTTGGTTAAAGAATGAAATGCTAAATAATAGTAAGTTGAAATTAAGTTTTTCTGATTTCGATGATCTTGTATGTGCTCGTTATATCCCTACTAAACCTATTTCACTTGATCCATTGAAGGATATTCAATGTGAAGTAGCTGCTATTGATGCTGGTTTGAAATCCCGTACACAGGTAATTAGTGAAATGGGTGGTGATCCACGTGTTGTACTTCAAGAAATAGAGAATGAGAAAATATGAACAAGGAAGTTCTAGATGAAAATCAAAAAACAGACGAGGGAATTAACCCTACCAACCGCGATTAATTCTGATAATCGTACCGTTGAAGTTGCTTTTTGTTCTGAAACTCCTGTAGCACGTGAAATAGAAGGGAAGTTATATAACGAAGTACTTCTATGTAATCCAGAAAATGTAGACCTATCGCGTTTGAACAATTCAGGGGCAGTACTTTTCAATCATGACCGAGATCATTTGATTGGCAAAGTACTAGCGGCACGTATTGATTCAGACAAGGTAGGCCGTGCTGTATTACAGATTTCCAATGCTTCGGAAAAAGAATGGGAACAAATCAATGAAGGTGTATTAACACATATTAGTTATGGTTACACAGTTAATGATTACCGTATTGAAGGAAACATTATCTATGTAACTCATTTTACCCCATATGAAATATCACTAGTAACAGTGCCAGCCGATGTATCCGCCGGAGTTGGTCGCTCATTGATAAATAACAATGATGACAACCAGAAGGATATGATCATGGAAGATAAAAACGAAATCGAAAGTACTGAACCTGAAATCAAAGATGAATCAGAAGTAGTTAGTACTGAAGTTGAATCTGAAGAAGAAATTACTGAACAAGAAGAAGTAGAAGAATCTGAAGAAGTACGTATGAGCGATGAAGAACTATTAGCACTAATGGCTAATCGTCCAGACTTGCTTGAACAAATGATAAATAAAACCGACGTTGTAGAACAACGCGAAGATGTACAAGAAAGTACTGATGATTCTGAAGTAGAAGATTCTACAGAAGAAGTGGAACGTAAACGTGAATTGGAATCAATCGGCGTAGTTCTAAATATTGATGTGTCTGAAGCAATTGAAAATGGAATTTCAGTTGAGGACTTCAAACGCACACTAAATACAAAAACAAATCCAAATCATGATAAGGAAATCATAATGGAAAAATCCGTATTAAATGGCCTAATTCGTTCACTAAGTGAAGGTAATTTTGCTGGTAAAACTGAAATCCCTGCGGGTGATTTCGTCCGTACTTCTACTACTGTTGGCGGTGCTGCTCTAGTTAAAGAAGTATACGCAGATTCTTATATTGATGTGCTACGTGCTCAGTCAGTATTTGCTACTCTACCTGTACAAGTATTCGCAAATCTCGAAGGTGAAGGTAATCTAGTTCTACCTAAACTATCTGCTGATTTCACTGATAACTTCGGTTATGTTACTGAAGGTGCTCCATCACCATCTTATAACGCCGCTTTTGAGAAGGTCACTCTAAAGCCAGAAATCTTTACCGGTTCTGTTGAACTAACTCGTACTCTAATCAAATCTGCTAGTACTGCTGAACAGTATATTCAAGATGCGATGGTTAAGGGTGCTGCTCTAAAACTAGAACGTCTAATTCTTGCTGATGTTGTTGCTAAGGCTCCAGAAGTAACCCTAACTGCTGCTCTAACCAAAACCGATGTTATTAGTGCTCTAGCTACTCTAGCTGCTGCTAATGTCCGTGTTGAGAATGTAGTTGCTATTGTACATCCTACTACCGCTGCTGTATTGCGTACTACTCTAGATGGTTCTAACACCGCTGCTAAGTACTTGCTACAAGGCTATATGGGTGACGGTATTCTAGCTGATTCAGTACGTATTATTGAATCTACTCAAGTTGCCGCTGGTGCTATTGTGTTTGGCGATTGGTCAAATATCATCATGGCTCAATGGGGTTCAGTAACTATGGATCGCGATGATACAACTCAACGTAACTCTATGGGTATTGTTCTACGTACTTTCAGCTTCCAATCTCATGCTCTAGCACACGATGAAGCATTCCTAGTACTAAACCTAGCTTAATACAGGTATGACAAATGAGAGCATTTCTTAGTAACTCGCAAATAGAGTATCTATTAAATGCTTTTGGTGAAAAGCTCGTCATTGTTCAAGATGGTGTATCAATAACGATTACCGTAATTTTTGAACAAGACGAGCTTTTTTTCGATGATAGTCAAACTACCGTAACATATTTTAGTGCCAAGTCAGGAATTAAACTAAATACTACCTTCACAATTGATAACACCGAATACCTAGTAAATAGAATAGATGATGATACAAGCGGTATCTCTAACTATCACTATATTCGCAAGATCGATTTAGAAGAGGAAATATAATATGTTCACGGCAGACTATACAATAAGAAAGTATTTGATTAATAAATTAGCAGTAATTGTTAATCTACAATATCCATCAAAAGCAACGGTAGATGATACCATAATGGTTTACATTGGTGATTCTTCAGTACAACGTACACAGATAGCCAAAGTAAATCAAATTGTAAACAATCAAATCGTACCATCAACTATTAGAAATTTATGTGAATTTCGAGTTGAGTTTGTAGCTGTCGGACAATCATTTAAAAGTGCTTCGGATGAAATAGAAAAGATTCTTGAAGCACTTTATACATCTGGTTTCTTTGATGAACTAAACCAGCAACTTCCAATGCCATTATTCAATATCCGAATTGAAGATAGTCTTATGACTTCCCAAGCCGAAGCCACGGAAACCGCATATGTTCACACGCAAACACTATCTTTTAGCTATGGGGAATAATTATGGCTCAAACATTTTTAGGGAATCTAACTACAGTATGGATTAATACCGATACAACCAACGTTGATCCAAATGCCCGTACTTTTGTTCAAGTTGAAAACCTTTCAGCGTTTCCAAGTTTTAGTGAATCAACTTCTGTTTCAACTGTAGAAACATATGATAGTACTTACACCTCTAAAGTAGCGGGTGATAGTTCATATGGTGATATGACTATTCAAGTTAACTACGTTCCAGGTGAAAACGCCGTACTTGATTCTGCTGTTGATTCTCAGCAGTTAGTACAAGTCAAAGTAGAAATGCTTGATGAAGGTTCAAACGATACAACCGTGAACTATGTGCTTTATAACGGGTACTTATCCAGCGTATCAGATACGTCAGATATGGATCAGGTTGTTACCCGCTCATACGTATTCACACCAGAAAACCAGGTATCAGCAGGTATTCTTGATGAATCTGTAGTTGAACTTTATCGTGGTGATTGGGGCGTTGGTTCGAACGGTAACGAGTTCCCAAGCTATCAAGGCCGTGATGGTAACTCATTCGTTAAGATCGCAGCAGCCAACGCACCAACAGGTGTTGATATGTTGGGTATCACTAACCTTGATGGTTCTAACGGTACTCAATTAGTAATGAACAAAACCGGTACGCCAGTACTGAACATTCGTAACTTCTCAACAGCAAGTAACGGGGCATGGTACAAGGTCTACACCAGTGCCGATAAACCAACGTTAACAGAACTTGGTGCGGCAGCCGCTACAGATCTCAGTAACTACGTACCAATCACACGTACTGTCAATGGTAAAGCACTTACAGCCAACATTACTTTAGTGGCAGCAGATATTAGTGATGTTTACTCTAAGACCTACATTGATTCAAACATAGTTCCGAAAGTATTCCAGTTAAACGGACACGCATTATCAGGAACGGCGTTGAACTTAGTAGCCGCAGATATTCTTGATGTGTATTCACAGACTCAGGTTAATAATACCTTTGTTGCTAAAACGGTTACTGTTAATGGATTACCATTAAGTTCTAATATTACATTAACGGCAACACAACTTACTGATATGGCATCATTGGCATTTAGTAATAGTACTTATGTGCCTAAGACGTTCTTAATCAATAACAAGCCATTATCTGGTACTAACATTCAATTGGTAGCAGCAGATATTAGTGATGTATATTCCCGTACTGAAAGTAACGGATTGTTTGCGTTACGTATCACTACAATTAACGGTTATGCTCTTAACAGTAACGTAACCTTGAACTATAACGATGTGGGAACGTATTCAAAAGCACAAATTGATGCTAAAGATGCCGCACTACAAGCGAACATTGATACCAAAGTAACTATCACTCAAGACCTTCTAACAATAAATAACGTAGAAGATACTTTAGAACTTGATATGTCTGATGGTAAACGTGTATTCAAAGCAACACTAACCGCAGCAGTAACACAACTAAGTGTAATCAATGGCAGTGGAAGCAACTTAAATAGCAAAACTATTACTATGTGTTTAACACAGGGAACAGGGGCAAATAAAATTTCATGGCCTTCTAATGTTATTTGGTCTTATGGTCGTGAACCAGTATTAACCTTTACTCAGAACTCAATTGATGTGATTCAATTCTTAACTGTCGATGGGGGGAGTACCTGGTACGGCTCCTTACTAATGGCGGATCTACAAGAATGATAAGAAAACAAAATATCAGCAATGCCCAACAGATGATTGAAGGGCATTGGAAATTTTTAGAACGTAATACGGGTTTAGTTAATGACAATAAAACAGATCATTTTGTACTAAACCCACAAAACGTTTTAGCAAACAACAGGCACTTTATAGCGGAAACAGGCTGGGAGGCACAACCGGACGGTGACGCAACCACAGAAGGACAATCCTTAGCAATTCTTGGTGCTATCTATGCGTATCAGGCAACCAAAGAACAGTACTATCTACAACGTGCTAAAGACTTTTTCAACGCCTATCATTTGGCGTTCTTTCGTGGGGTAGCGTTTCCCGATCCACCTAATGGTTCATTACGTTGTAATTGGATCTGTAATGGCAAAGCTCCAGTACTGGCACATTACCCATTAGATCCAGAGTATCCAACTCATGGCGGGTTCAAGGGCGTCTTGTTCACATGGACGAACGGACAAACACAGATACCTCATGGTTCACCTAACTACGGTGAATACCTCGATGCGGTATGGTTTGCCTTTCCAGAAAGGGCGGGTCTTGGTTGGAACCAGGTTAACGCAACTGCCTACGCATGGTTAGCCAGTGAAGATAGCATTGATTGGGATACTAAAGCCCCTACCTATGATGTTGATTGGATTGTTGACCGTACAGGCCGAAAGGTAGATAGCAATGGTGATGTACTGGCAGAAGGGCTAACAAGCCAGATCGGTACAGTCCAGCTCAAAGACACGTCTATAAACGGCAATTACCGATTCAACTACGCCACGAAGAATCCTGTATCAGAGGGGGGCTATCTCATGGGGCGTAATGAGCGTTGGCACAACAGGCCAGTAAACGTACCTATTGATAACTATGGTACGCTCGACTTTTCTGATAACGCATCAGATGCTGAATTGTGGTTCTGTCAGGCATGTAAACTACTATGGGATATTACAGGCGAACGTATCTATTACTTAGCATGGCAGAATTCACTAATTACTTGTACTGGTTATTCTGATATTGATAAATTTGATATGTTCTTTCGTAAGAGTGTTATTGCTTTAACGCCTTTTACAGATGGTATCTCATACGATTATTTCTATCCAAGTGATCAAGTAGCATCATATTCACGTGATTCAGATGGCTATATTGTCATTAATCAAAGTGCCTCAGCACAAACAACACTTGAACAACAATCTATATGGTTCAAGTTTAATAATAGTTCATCATTCCATGTTGAATATAGTGGTGTTGATACAACTGGTAAGCCGTTAAGCCTTGCTGTAGCTATGACAGTTAATAAAACAAAAACAGAAGATGGTGCTATTAGATACCGTTGCGGTTTACCCATTACCAATACTGACAACAGTATTATTTCAATGGATATTCCAATGAACCACTTTACCAGAATTGCTAAACCAGACGGTGGACAGTACTTAACCGCAGATATGCGTATGATTTCCGATTATGGGGATAATACAGTAACTTCACTTCAATATGTTTCCGGTATCGCTGGAACGTACTATGACAACGTGATTTCTACTACTATGGATTCTGACGGTAGTTCTACAGTTGGTTTCTGGATCTTTGATGATGAAACACAGGACTTAAACACCTTCACATATAGAACATATGCTGATGATTTTAACATTCGTATTATTGATGATCTCGGTTGGCGTTGGTGGGCTATGCTACCAGCAAGCAACGGGGCATGGGTAACACAAACGTTTAATGTACTGGATTTTAAATTGAGTTCTTATCAACCGGATCATGAAGAAGGTGATGAACAGCCAGGACAACCAACACTAACAGGACGTGAAGAGTTTACACTATTACTTGATACCGATCCGGTTGATGGTGTCTCAGGTCGTATTGACTGGTATTGTGTTAACGATTTGCCAGCACTTTATAATGATGGTGGTACAGGTGATTATTCAGTACTGGTTTCTCTAACTTTCAACGATAGTACCAGTAGTGGATATACAGCACGTTTAGGTGATTGTGTAATTCGTAATTACATGCTTGATAGTTTGTCATATACACCCGGACTAATACCATTTAGTAACATCACAGATCCATATGCTCAACTGTATTCCGGTTGGCGAGGTCTACCATATCCAGGTTATCAACTACCCGCTATATGGTGTTTCAAAGGTACTACAATTGATCAAACCAGACTAAATAATAGTATTAAGTTCTTATGTGATGCTCAAGATTGGTTTACTAATAAATTCCATCCTACTTTACCTGGTCCATGTGCTCAGGCTTATGTATGGAACCGTCAGGACGCATTAGCATATTCACCTGATGGACAACCAGATCAATTTATTATGCAGCACTGGTATGAAGAAGCATGGTCAGGTTATGAACCTCGTGCGTTCTTTGGTGGTTGTGATGTAGTCCATGAACTATATCAACGTGGTGATTATGCTATTCCGCAGAACATTATTACGTACTGTCAAAACTGGATGAATTACTTGAAGTGGTTCATGAAAAATAATGATGGTCACGCACCAACACGATTTAAAGATGATGGTGAAGTTATCTATGATGGCTTTACGGGTCATATGTCTGGTTTATGGCTTGCTGGTGCTTCAATGATGGCAATAGCAGGTTATCCAGATCACGAATTACTTGATTTACTATTCGCGGAAATTCAACAGAACTATAACGTAGTTTCAGCTAATCACGTAATGAATGGTGGCTGGTCATCAGGGCTTTGTTGAATAAATCGAACTTTTGCTGAGTTGAAGGATCAGATCACGTATCCTCCCGACAACACAGACCATTCCGTGGCAAAGCAAAAGTTCAGAATCACCAACTGGTCCACCTACAACAAAGCTCTCATCAACCGTGGCTCCCTCACTTTCTGGCTGGATGATGAGGCGATTCAGGCCTGGTATGAGTCGGCAACGCCTTCATCACGAGGAAGGCCCCAGCGCTATTCTGATCTCGCCATCACCACCGTTCTGGTGATTAAACGCGTATTCCGGCTGACCCTGCGGGCTGCGCAGGGTTTTATTGATTCCATTTTTGCCCTGATGAACGTTCCGTTGCGCTGCCCGGATTACACCAGTGTCAGTAAGCGGGCAAAGTCGGTTAATGTCAGTTTCAAAACGTCCACCCGGGGTGAAATCGCACACCTGGTGATTGATTCCACCGGGCTGAAGGTCTTTGGTGAAGGCGAATGGAAAGTCAGAAAGCACGGCAAAGAGCGCCGTCGTATCTGGCGAAAGTTGCATCTTGCTGTTGACAGCAACACACATGAAGTTGTCTGTGCAGACCTGTCGCTGAATAACGTCACGGACTCAGAAGCCTTCCCGGGCCTTATCCGGCAGACTCACAGAAAAATCAGGGCAGCCGCGGCAGACGGGGCTTACGATACCCGGCTCTGTCACGATGAACTGCGCCGCAAAAAAATCAGCGCGCTTATTCCTCCCCGAAAAGGAGCAGGTTACTGGCCCGGTGAGTACGCAGACCGCAACCGTGCCGTTGCTAATCAGCGGCTGAGCGGAAGCAATGCACGGTGGAAATGGACAACGGAATATAACCGTCGCTCGATAGCGGAAACGGCAATGTACAGAATGAAGCAGTTGTTGGGAGATTCACTGACGCTGCGTGACTACGATGGTCAGGTAGCGGAAGCTATGGCCATGGTGCGTGCGTTGAACAGGATGACAAAGGCTGGGATGCCAGAAAGCGTGCGTATTGCCTGAAAATCCAGCCAGCTACAGGGTCGTTCGCACGAAATCTTATTTATTCAACAAAGCCAGTGCTAACCGCTATTCAGCATCGTTTGGTATTGAAGATGGCTCATGGTTCGCACGTGTGGCAGCCTATGACGTGTTCGGACAGGATGAATTGGTATGGTCGCCTACTATCGGTTTTAACCAAAACACGAAAGTACCGTACAGTAAATTGAACGAAGACGTTATTGATAGCCTACTTAACAGTGATACGGCTACTGGCATTGTTGAGAAACAGATCGTAGATGAACTTGGTTCACGCTGGCAGCTACAGGTATCAAACAACGGTAACGTAACGGGCATTGCCTTAGCAGCAGATGAAAAAACATCGGTGTTTACCGTCATGGCGGATCGCTTTAGCATCATCAGTACAGACAGTGCCAAGCTATCAGACAGGGTATATCCGTTTGTGGTTCAGGGTGGTAAGACTTATATCAACTCAGCGGTGATAGCATCAGCGAGCATCAATGAGGCTATGATAAATAACCTTTCCGTTTCCCGTGCGAAAATTCAGGATGCCGCAATAGACAATACGAAAATCGCCAATGCCGCAATCCGTAACGCCCACATTATGGACGGCGTGATCGACTCAGCGAAGATTAGCCAGCAGATACAATCCAGTAATTGGGATGGTGTGAATGGTTGGGCTATCAATAAAAATGGTAATGCCTGGTTTGGTAACGTATCTGTACGTGGAAATATACAGGCAACATCTGGTGTACTGAATAACGTTACTATCAATGAAAACTGTAACATTCTTGGTACTCTAAGTGCCGCACGTATCGTTGGTGATATTTGCCGTCCACAATCAACTGGTATCAACCCTGTACCGTTTATCTTTGGCTCTAAGACTGTATCAGGTGGGCAGGCCGCATTAAATCCAGTAGCTAACCAACACTATATAGCATTGCGTATACGTGGTGAAGATTTTCCACGTTATTTTGATAGTGATTTATCAATTGGTTTAACCTCATATGAACGTCAATACTTCTATATTCGTATGGGTGGTGATGGAATCGGTTTAACTAATCTCTATTATTATGATGCTGGTAACGGTGGTAGTTCTACATCTTTCAGATTGAATTCTATATATGTTCCGCCTGTAGGTCGTGGTAACTGGAATTATATCTATGTGATGTGTACAACTTCACGTAGTGGTATTGCTTCACTTAATGTTCCTGCTAACTGGTCATCATTCTTATATCGTGCTGGTGATCAGCCTTTATATAATGCGTAATAAATACTATTACCAAAATATAAAATAGGGAAGTACTAAATGGGTATGGGAACAATTCTTGCTTTGGTTATTAGTGGTTTAGTGCTGATATATACTATTTTCCGTGACAATACAAAAGATACTACTGACTTACTAAGTCGTGTATCTGATATTGAAACTACCATTGCGGTACAAGATAGTAACATTACACGTCTAAGCGACGAACAAGACAAGATGAAAGAAACCTTGCGAAATCTTGAAATTCAAATTCACGAATTGGATATCAAACTTGAAAGGATTATTACTATTCTTGAACAATCAAAGCAGTAACAAAAAAAAGGGATAGTATCAATTATGGTACTATCCCTTTTTCTTATTTGTTGGTTAATTGTGCGATCATCGCATTAACTCTATTTGGTGTCTGACGATACCATAAACTATCTTTCGCTTGTTTAATTGCTTCGGGGTAGTTGGCATCACGTAGTGCCTCAATCATCTTTTTAAACTTCATCGTTCCAGATAGGCCAAGTTGAAAAATCATGATGATCATGAAGTCTTGCCAATCTTTTGGAATGATTAGGTTTAGTTTACTTAGATGGCTTTCTGCTATAGCAATATCTTTATCAAGTAGGTGAAGTGCTTCTACTTCAGTAATACCATTATTGAAATTGTCACCTTGTAGTACTTTATGCCCGAATCCTACGGTTAAGAACCCTTCACTATCCTTATATGGATAATACTTGTTGTTTCTAAAGTACCCCATACGTGTTTGATATGCTCGTGATCCCTCATAATCTATTAGTCGTGTTTTTATATCCATTGAATAAATACCTTATGATAATTTTTATAAGGTATTTATATGGAAGCATGGCAATACAACGAAGATTGGAGTGAGAAGGAATTAACAAACGGTAGTTATGTAGGATTCGTGTATTTGTTCCAATTTGAAGATAACACAAGCTACATAGGTAGCAAACAGATGTACAAGAGAGTTAAGGACATTACTAAACTAAAAGATAATTCAATAGAAAACGGATGGCGTGAGTACAGTTCAAGTTCAAAGATAGTTAATTCCAAGATTGAAGAAGGGGTGAATTATACTCGAACCATTTTGTGGGCTTTCCCTTCGATGAAAGAAACACTTTTTGTAGAAACAGCATTAATTATAAACGAAGGACTAAAAACGGGTAATCTAAACCTTGCTGTAATGCATAAGGCAAGATTACCAAGTGGGAAAGATGCTGTACGTATTCGCGGAATCCTTCAATCATTATATGAAATACTCAATTAAGGAATAGATATGGCTTGGAGAAACAGCAATAGCCCTAGTGATATGAAGCGATTCATAAACAAGAATAGCCCAAAGATAGGACAAGAATTTAAGAAAGAATTAAGTAGCCGTATGCGTATTGTTACACAGCACATTCAAAGAAAGATTGATAATGATGTTGCGGGTGGTGGTGTCGCGTTTACTGGAAAGAGTATGTACTTTAACTTTAGAAAGATAAGTGAGTTCAATACAGTGAACCAAATCATTCTATTACCTAATCAAACATCATATCTAAAGTACATTCTTGATCCAGCATATAAACGTGTTAATGAAGGTAAGATTATACCGTACCAGAATGCTAAGTTAACTAAGCAAGGTAACATTACACAGCTACGTTCAAGAACCAAGAGTGATAAATACAAAAAGGTGAAGAGTAGGAACGGTAACACGTACTTAATCGACACTACCAAGAAATCCTCTAAACGTAATCCTAAACTGGCACGTGAACAAAGGGTGATTGGTTATTATGGTTCCGTTGGTAGAAAACCATTGTTTGATTTCTATGATGAAACCGAGAAGCAAGTAATAGAACAATTAAGAACATTACGCGGTACGTTTGATTACCGTTGGAGGAAGTAAGATGGATAACTTAGCAAATTTCCCATGTTATGATCATTCTGTACTAACAGATTTTTCTTTTCAGACAATACAACCTGTAAGTGTTACATTAACATATGATAAAGCACTATCTGGTAGTAAGCTCATAAAAAAGAAAGTAGATAAAACAAAAGGTGATTTAGTCGTATATAGCTTCCATCATCATACAACACCTAAAGTAAATGAAGATGATGTATTGATGGTTGAATTAATGAAAGAACAAGTAGAAGTAAAGGTACTATTATCTTACAACCACATCTTTAAAGGTCATCGCGTAGTTTCTTGTGTTTGCCAAATACAAGGATAACATATGTTAAGTATTATCATTGACCTTATCAAAAACGGTATAAGTCTTATCAGTAAGAACAAAACCGAAGTTGCTAAGTCAAAAGACGAACTTGAAACAGAAAAAACAAGTGAAGCACAGGAAACAAACCGTGAAGAGATCAAGGCTGGAAAAGGCTGGAGATCATTTTTAGGTTATGCGTGTACTGGTATTCTTGTTTATAACTATATCTTAGTACCTATCTTAGATTACTTTGGTATCGTTTTATTCTCATTCCCACTATCTGACATTATCAGAATCATCATTTTGTTACTTAGTGGTAACTAATTAGAAAGCCCCTTATGGGGCTTTTTTTTAAATTAAGTGGAGAAAATGCATAATGATTACAATCTAATTATAAAACATTGATAGTCGGTAATGCTTTTGATATGTATATTGCCATTTTTCAGTATGTCTCTTGATAACTCATAGACTATGCTGATAATCTAAAAAAGTATAAATGAGCTTCGAGGCTATTATGAAAAATGAAAATGATGTATCCAAAGAAGAGATGTTAAGTACAATAGTGGCACAAGCAAAAGAGTACGCAGCGATCGACTTTGAACAACTTGAAAGAGATGGTGTCATTAAAAAAGTCAGGGGAGGTTATCTGGTTGTCAAGCATAGTAAACTACCTGATGCGGCTAGAAAGTTAATGAAATCACTTAAGTCTACGAAAGATGGTGTACAAATGATTATCAGTAAGCCTCCAAAGTCTTTTCTTGATTTAGGGAAGTGATTATGTAGGCCTCTTAACCGAGGCCATTTTCATTTGGGAGTATTTATATTAATCATGACGTTTTGCTGATTAGCATAAAGTTTTACATCGTTATCATGAAAAGCTATCGTCAATTCTAAACTTTCTGTTTCTTTTAAATTTAATGACTGCCTGATTTCTTTCTGATTGGTTTGGACTATCTGAGAGTAATAGTCTACCATTCTTTGAATATACATTAATCTACGTACGTCATGGAAACTATCACCATTAGTCATAGTTCCAAATAGTTGATAAACAGTTCCATCTTCCATTTGCATAGCATAGTTACAATGAGCATTTCGTAATGCCATGCGTTGTTTAGTATCTAAATTATGTCCTGTTATACCTTTCACTCTAAAGTGCTCTATAGATTCAGGAAGATACTTATGAATTTTTTTTATCAGATTTTCATTTACCCAAACATCAGAATATCCTCTTCCATGAGGCATAATGTCTATGAAAATGACGGCGTTTTCAAAAAACATACAAAATAAAACAGGACCTGTTCGCTTAAAGAATCCATTTTTAACGGGTTCTTCAGAAAGATGTAGGTGATGAATATTCCAAGAGTTTAATAGTAGGTCGTTGTAAATGTATTTTGTTGTACTCAAGGAAAGATGCGGATTTATTGTTAACCCAAGGGTAAGTTTCCTCTTGATGGATTCATATGCCTTTTCTGTTTCTTCAGGTACTTGAATTCCTGGTAGTTCGATTACTAATCTTCTTTTATCGCTTGGTATTCTTCTTTGTAAGGCGAAAACAGCTTTTAAATTTTCAATTGTTGTTAAGCTATCATCATATTGAAAACCAAACTGAGCTAACTGTTCATCAATATAAGTTCGCATTCCATTTTCAGGTGTGAATTTTATCATATCGAACATCCCTGTTTCAGTTTCACGCTGTAATTTTTTCTACTGAAAAGTACTGGTTTAATACATCAGCAATTCCAGTTTCTGTATTGTTACCTATTACTAAATCAGCACACGCTTTCACTTCATCAACAGCGTTACCCATAGCAACACCCAGGCCAGCAGTCTCCAGCATACTTAGATCGTTGAAATTATCACCAAAGGCCATAACCTGGCTCATAGATAAGCCTTGCGATTCTACCCATTGTGCCAGGCGTTTACCCTTACTGTTTCCGGCTTGTGCTATGTCTACTTGGTCGTGCCAAGACCATTCACAAGCAAGGCCAAGCTCACGCTCTACGATCTGACCAAAGCGATGTAGTTTTTCAGTATCAGAATCAGTAAGGGCGAATTTCCATATAGCATCAACATTTTGAGAGGCTTCACTCAGAGAGGGTACTTGTTTGAATACTGGACGTTGTGACTCTGGAAGAGATTTAGCCCAATTTTCTGTACGGATAATATGCCCCGTTGGATTTTGATAAAACATGGCATCATCGGCATACATCAGACTATGAACATTGTAACTATCAAGTAGGTTTACTAATTGAGTAGCTTGTTCTGGTTGTAATGGGTCTGAGGCAATAACTCTTTTTTCGGCGTAATCGTACAATAAAGCACCGTTACAACATATAGCTGGTGTATTCAGTGCTAATGCCTGATAAAAAGGATGGATGGCTACAAAGTGCCGTCCGGTAACTATGACAACCTTTGCCCCTGATTTACGGGCATTCTGTAGGGCAGTTAATGAGGCTGGTAAAATAGTTTTTTCTGGCGTCAATAAAGTGCCGTCCAGATCAAGGGCGATTACCTGATAGTCCATGTAGTGATTCACCTGATTTTGGTATGTAGTTTTTCCGATAGTACACCGCTTTGCGGCTACGACGAAACAAGGTGAAGAGAGTCTTGTTGAGCACTGGAACAACGTTGGATACTGGCGTATTGCCCTGGATTGGTGAAAATGTTGTAATAAGCGTCACACACTCAAGTAGGTGCCATTGCAGCAAATTGCAGGTGTATCTAACGCCAGTGCCTGATAAAAAGGGTGAATGGCAACGTGATGTCGACCCGTTACGATAAGGAGTTGATATCCCACTTCCTGCGCACGTTTGAGCGCTTCAAGGGAAGAGGGAAGAAGGGTTTTTTGCGGCGTAAGTAAGGTACCGTCTAAATCCAGAGCAATCACACGCGAGGTCATTTATTTTTCCGGGTTAATATTGAATTTATGTTCTGATGGGATGGTACACCGAGAGGCGGATGCTTCAAAACTCCCGACGACAATTCAGCATTCACCGTCAAAAGTTAACTACTTTCATGCGCAGTGAGGAGTGAGTATTCATGAAACAAACCGTTTATACCGCCAGTCCTGAAAGCCAGCAGATCCACGTCTGGCGTTTAAATGCCGGAGGGACACTCACGCTGGTTCAGGTCGTTGATGTACCAGGACAGGTTCAGCCGATGGTCATCAGCCCGGATAAACGTTTCTTGTACGTGGGCGTGCGCCCTGAGTTTCGCGTGTTGGCCTACCGTATCTCCCCAGATGATGGTGCGCTGACTTACACCGCAGAAGCCCCCTTGCCGGGAAGCCCGACCCATATCTCCACCGATCGCAAAGGCCACTTCGTCTTCAGCGGCTCTTACAACGCCGGTTGCGTGAGCGTGACGCGTCTGGAAGACGGTATTCCGGTAGAAATGGTTGACGTGGTTGAAGGACTGGAAGGTTGCCACTCGGCGAATATCTCTCCGGACAACCGCACTCTGTGGGTACCTGCGCTGAAGCAGGATCGTATCTGCCTGTTTACCCTGAGCGATGATGGCAATCTGGTGGCGCAAAGTCCTGCTGAAGTGACTACCGTAGAGGGCGCAGGCCCGCGCCACATGGTCTTCCATCCAAACCAGCAGTATGCCTACGTGGTCAATGAGCTGAACAGCTCTGTGGACGTGTGGGAGCTGAAAGATCCTAACGGTCAGGTTGAGTGCGTGCAGACGCTGGATATGATGCCGTCTGGCTTCTCTGACACCCGCTGGGCGGCAGATATTCACATCACGCCGGATGGCCGTCATCTGTATGCCTGCGACCGTACCTCCAGCCTGATTACCGTGTTCAGCGTTTCCGAAGACGGTAGCGTGCTGGCGATCGAAGGTTTCCAGCCAACGGAAACCCAGCCGCGCGGCTTTAATATTGATCACAGTGGCAAATACCTGATTGCGGCGGGACAGAAATCCCACCACATTGCGCTGTATGAGATCAAAGGTGAGCAGGGCTTGCTGGAAGAGAAAGGGCGTTATGCCGTAGGCCAGGGGCCAATGTGGGTGGTTGTTAACGCGCACTAAGCGGCTAAAAGCAAAAAACCTCGCGAATGCGAGGTTTTTTTATGCCCGGTGGTAGCCGGGTGAGCACATCAAAACGTAACCAACATGGTCATCATAATATTGGCTTAAGGCGATGTAAATTCATCGTCAATAAAGAAAAGAGATCACGGAATGAACACATAATATTATTTATAAAATAATCAGTTGGTTAGTGGCGTTTTCTTTATAGATTCCTAAACTGGTTTTATCTGTTTTTATGTACAGTAGTGATTTGATATCATTCTGTCCGTTGGTTTGATGTGTTGCAGTTCCGAAATTCAGGATCCTTTTTAAGTCCTGGCTGTCGGGTGGTGCCGACAGTGCCTAAACTGCGGAGCACATCAAAACATAACCAACACACCTTCTGGTGACAGGCAGCGGAAAGGTAAGCCAGAGGAGAAGTGCTCTATACCAAAGGAGTGGCGTATGAGCGGTGTGGAATGGGCAATTCTGTTCCTGCAACTCATGGTTGCTATCATGCAACTACTGGATGCGTATCTGAAGTTTGGGGCCTGACGCATTCAGTCGCAGTAAAAGGGGGATTGAAATCCCCCTTTTACTCACATCTTACTGCTTCGGCTCAGCAACCACTTTGCTACCCAGCCCGCGGTTGTTGTATTCCCACATGCGGTTGAAGTTAGCGTCGTTCAGATTGCGCTGCACGTTTCCTTTATCGTCCACAGCACCGGTATTGCCGGAGAACGGACGTTTAGAGATGGCCGCATCTGCCCACGGTTTTGCCATGTTGAAACCTTCGTTGATCACGCTGTCGCGGATCACAACCTGACCGTTGGTGGCGGAGTCCACATCCAGAGAACGGCCCAGTTGCGCCACATTGTCACCGGATGCGGTGAAGCGGCTGTTCACTGCCAGGAAACCGTAGAAGAGGTTAGACGGTGTCGCCGGAGCAAACACATAACCTTCCTGTTGAGTACGTGAGTTCACCACGCGGAAGTCGGTGTTATCAAACACCACCGCACCGCGACCAGACACCAGGTCCACGTCGCCTTCAACGTAGCTGTTGGTCACCAGAGTACGTGTCAGACGGTTATTCTGCAGGGTGTTCTGCACGCCACTGTTGGTCACGAAGAAGGTGTTCTGGCGGCCCAGAATGTTCACGTTGTTAATCTGCACCTGGTCGCCATCGCTACGCAGTGCCACGGCCTGATGGTTGCCCGCGTCAACGCTGTCACCCAGGGTGTTCTGAATGGTCAGGTTTTGCAGCTGCAGGCCGTTGTTCTGTGACCAGAATACGGCAGAGCACATCACGCCAATGGTGGCGGAGCGCTTGCTCTGACAGTTATCAAACATATACCACGCGGGTTTACCTGGCATGTATTTCCCTGCCGGGTTCACCAGACGACGCCAGGTGGTGCTATCGGTTTCAGAATCAATCGCCAGACCAATTTTCACGTCGAGCGCTTTTTCGCCCAGGCCGTAAAGAGTAATACTGCCTGGTGCGGCCGGAACGTAAACGGTGCCTTCATAGTCACCTGGCAGGATCGCGATGTACTGACGTGATGCACTGTGTTTGGTGATGGCAGCGTCAACCGCAGCCTGAACAGAGGTATGCGTTACGCCCTGCGCACCTGCCGGGCCAACAACGAAGTCAGGCTGCTTCGGCAGGTTAACAGAAGACGGTGTCCACGGTGCAGCGTTCGGATCCATCGCTGAGAAGTAGTGTGCGCGGTTGAAGTTTTTCGCTTCATCAGCGGACAGGATCGGACGGGAAGCGGTACCCGGCGCAACCTGCTCAGAAGGCCGCTGATCCGGTGGAGTTGAGCTGCATGCGGATAATGTCACGCCAAAGGCGAGTGCTAACGCCAGACGGGAAATCCTGGAAATGTTCAAGGTAGAGCTCCTGGGTATGCAAGTCTTTACGGGATAGACGAAATAGCCTGCTTTTTTATACTAAGTTGAGCGAAACGGGAAGATCAAAAGGGTAAAAGTTGCATTTTTCACCCTCAGGAGGCAGGGAAGTCATCACAAATAAATAACATTTTCCACAAAGTCGGTTGACAGCAGACAGCAGATGAAAATAAATGTCTATACAACCCATGACAAGTGAAACGCCCCATGCAGCAGCTTCATCCCAACGATGTGATATGGCGAAATGCGCGACTGGCAACAATGGTTCCCGGTGAGTCTGCGCCGTATGGCCTGAAAGAACAACACGCCCTGGTGGTTCGCGGTCAGACACTTCTGGCCGTCGTGCCTGAGTCAGACACCCCTTCCGGGCATCATAACAGCGTCGATCTCCAGGGGCGTCTGGTGACGCCGGGTCTTATCGACTGTCATACCCACCTGGTGTTTGGCGGCGATCGCGCGGCGGAATGGGAGCAACGCCTGAACGGTATTTCATACCAGACCATCAGCGCGCAGGGCGGTGGAATTAACGCTACCGTGACGGCGACTCGCAACAGCACACCAGAAACCTTGTTGCGCCTGGCGCAGCAGCGTCTTCAGCGTTTGATGGCTGAAGGCGTAACGACCCTTGAAATTAAATCGGGATACGGGCTGAACGCCGAAGCCGAAGAGAAGATGCTGCAGGTGGCGAATCAGCTTGCGCAGGATAATCCGGTCGACATCAGCCCAACGCTGCTTGCCGCTCATGCCGTGCCCGCAGAATACCGACAGAACCCCGACGCTTATCTGGCGCTGGTCTGCGAAGAGATCATGCCCTCCCTGTGGCAAAAAGGCCTGTTCGAAGCGGTGGATGTCTTTTGTGAAAATGTGGGCTTCACGCTGGCGCAAACCGAGCGGCTCTTCCAGGCCGCTGTCGCGCTGGGGATTCCGGTGAAAGGGCACGTGGAGCAGTTGTCGAATCAGGGCGGTGCCGCGCTGGTCAGTCGCTATAAAGGGCTTTCCGCCGATCATATTGAATATCTCGACGAGACAGGCATTCAGGCGATGGCACACAACGGCACGGTTGCGGTGCTGTTACCTGGCGCATTCTATTTTCTTCAGGAGCGTCAGCGCCCACCTGTTGAACAGCTCAGAAAACAGGGCATACCGATGGCCGTTGCCACCGACTACAACCCTGGCACCAGCCCGTTTGCGAGCATTCATCTGGCGATGAATATGGCCTGTGTTCAGTTTGGTCTGACACCAGAAGAAGCCTGGGCAGGCGTGACGCGACATGCGGCGCAGGCGCTGGGACGTGGCGCGACGCACGGGCAATTACAGGCCGGATACGTGGCTGACTTTATCGTCTGGGATGCGCACCACCCGGTGGAAATGGTCTACGAGCCGGGACGCAATCCGCTGTATCAACGTATTTTCCGTGGGGAGGGAGTATGACGCTCTGGCGGCCCGTTTCACAGACAGTCTGGCAGGGGCGCGATGACAGCGCCGAAGCCAGCAATGCAAAACGCATTTTCCAGACAATACACCAGCCGGAACAGTTTGCTCCCATATCATCAGGTATTGCCCTGATAGGGTTTGAATGCGATGAAGGGGTAAAGCGTAATCATGGCAGACCCGGAGCAGTGCAGGCTCCCGATGTACTGCGCAGGGCGCTGGCAAATATGGCCAGCCATCAGGGACATGAACGGCTGGCAGATATGGGCTCCATTTCCGTTGAGGGCGATGCGCTGGAGGCCGCTCAGCGGGCGTTAAGTGATGCAGTGACGTCATGCCAGCGCGCCGGAATGCGCACGCTGGTTTTGGGCGGTGGGCACGAAACCGCCTGGGCGCACGGGCGCGGGGTGCTGGATGCATTCCCGGACGACCGCGTGGTGGTGATCAACCTTGATGCGCATCTTGATCTGCGCAAGGCCGAATGCGCGACCTCCGGTACACCGTTTCGCCAGCTGGCTCACTACTGCGCCGAACAGTCGCGGGTGTTTCAGTATGCCTGCTTTGGCGTAAGCCGCGCGGCGAATACTCAGGCGCTGTGGGATGAGGCGGAACGACTGAACGTGACGCTGGTGGAAGATCTCCATTTCCGTCGCGATGCGTTACCTTCACTGGAAAAGGTGCTGGCGCAGGCCGATCGCGTTTACCTTACCATTGACCTGGATGTCCTGCCCGCAGGTGAGATGCCTGCCGTCTCTGCACCCGCGGCGTTAGGGATACCCGCGCTGGAGCTTTTGCCAGTTATTGAACGTATTTGTCGTAGTGGAAAATTACAGGCGGCGGATCTGGTAGAGTTCAACCCGCACTACGATCGGGACGGACAAGGGGCACGGCTTGCTGCCCGTCTGGCCTGGCAAATTGCTCACTGGTGGGCATAACAACACTGAAGGAGTCATGATGTTTTCTCGCTCACCTCAATCCAGCCCTCCTGCGCCTTTTTATGAAAAGGTAAAGCAGGCGATAAGCGAAAAAATTGCTGCTGGCGTCTGGCGTCCTCACGATCGCATTCCGTCGGAGGCTGAGCTGGTGGCGCAGTTTGGTTTTAGCCGGATGACCATCAACCGGGCGCTACGCGAACTGACGGATGAAGGTCTTCTGGTGCGCCTGCAGGGGGTCGGAACGTTTGTGGCTGAACCCAAAGGACAGTCAGCGCTGTTTGAAATCCGCAGCATTGCCGATGAGATTGCTGCGCGTAACCATCAGCACCATTGCGAAGTACTGGTGCTCGAAGAGACGCAGGCCAGCGCCGAGCAGGCCGTGGAGCTGAACGTCAAGGAGGGAACCCGCATCTTTCATTCCGTGATGGTGCATTTTGAGAACGATATTCCGGTGCAGATTGAAGACCGCTGCGTAAATGCTGAGCGGGTGCCGGATTACCTTGTTCAGGATTATACCCACACTACGCCGCATGCGTATCTTTCGCTCGTTGCACCGCTGACGGAAGGGGAGCACATCGTGGAAGCGGTGCGCGCCACACCGCAGGAGTGCGAGCTGTTGCGGATTAAGGAGCATGATCCGTGCCTGCTGATCCGCCGTCGAACCTGGTCATCATCGCAGATTGTGTCGCATGCAAAGCTGCTTTTCCCCGGGGATCGTTACCGGCTGCAGGGCCACTTTATGTCATAAGTTTTAAAAGCGTGATAGCTAACGCAATATAACAAAATTGTATCTTTTTTGTTAAATTCGGTCTTGTGTGTGCTTGTCTATACAAGTATATCTATTTGTATCTTCTGTCCCGAATGAGGAACACACAATGTCGTCAGGTAAATACCGCCAGCAGGATATCCGCGCCCCGCGCGGTACCACACTTACCGCAAAAAGCTGGCTCACCGAAGCACCGCTGCGCATGTTGATGAACAACCTTGATCCTGAGGTGGCGGAAAATCCTCACGAGCTGGTGGTCTACGGCGGCATTGGCCGCGCCGCTCGCAACTGGGAATGCTATGACGCAATTGTTGAATCCCTGACCAACCTTGAACACGACGAAACCTTGCTGGTGCAGTCCGGTAAACCGGTTGGCGTGTTTAAAACCCATAAGAACGCGCCACGCGTGCTGATCGCCAACTCGAACCTGGTACCGCACTGGGCAACCTGGGAACACTTCAACGAGCTGGATGCCAAAGGGCTGGCAATGTATGGCCAGATGACGGCGGGCAGCTGGATTTATATCGGCAGTCAGGGGATTGTGCAGGGCACCTACGAAACCTTCGTCGAAGCCGGTCGTCAGCACTATAACGGCTCGCTGAAAGGCCGCTGGGTACTCACCGCAGGCCTGGGCGGGATGGGCGGCGCACAACCGCTGGCCGCGACCCTTGCCGGAGCTTGCTCGCTGAACATTGAGTGCCAGCAGAGCCGCATTGATTTCCGCCTGCGTACCCGCTACGTCGATGAACAGGCTGAAAACCTGGACGATGCGCTGGCACGTATTCAAAAATACACCGCCGAAGGCAAAGCCGTGTCGATTGCGCTGTGCGGCAACGCGGCGGACATTCTCCCTGAACTGGTGGCCCGTGGCGTGCGTCCGGATCTCGTCACCGACCAGACCAGCGCCCATGACCCACTGCACGGTTATCTGCCGCAAGGCTGGACGTGGGAAGCCTATCAGCAAAAAGCCGAAACTGACCCGGAAGGCACGGTGCTTGCCGCTAAACGTTCAATGGCCGGGCACGTCAGCGCCATGCTGGCCTTCAGCCAGATGGGCATTCCGACCTTTGATTACGGCAACAACATCCGCCAGATGGCGAAAGAGATGGGCGTCAGTAATGCGTTTGATTTCCCAGGATTCGTTCCTGCCTATATTCGTCCGCTGTTCTGCCGGGGCATTGGTCCGTTCCGCTGGGTTGCCCTGTCCGGTGACCCGGAGGACATCTACAAAACCGATGCCAAAGTGAAGGAGATTGTCGCCGACGACGAACACCTGCACCACTGGCTGGATATGGCCCGTGAGCGCATCAACTTCCAGGGCTTACCGGCGCGTATCTGCTGGGTAGGGCTGGAGTGGCGGCAAAAACTCGGCCTGGCCTTTAACGAAATGGTGCGCAGCGGTGAAGTGTCCGCGCCGATTGTCATTGGCCGTGACCATCTGGACTCCGGCTCCGTTGCCAGCCCGAACCGTGAAACTGAAGCCATGCGTGATGGCTCCGATGCGGTGTCCGACTGGCCGTTACTGAATGCCTTACTGAATACCGCCAGCGGTGCAACCTGGGTGTCATTACACCACGGTGGCGGCGTGGGGATGGGCTTCTCCCAGCATTCGGGGATGGTCATCGTGTGCGACGGCACGGATGAAGCTGCAGCACGCATCGCCCGCGTGTTGCATAACGACCCGGCAACGGGCGTGATGCGTCACGCCGATGCGGGTTACGAGATTGCGATTGAATGTGCCAAAGAGCAGGGGCTAAACCTGCCGATGATCCCTGCCACACAAGGAAAGCATTAATGAACGCATTAACACTCACCCCAGGTTCACTGACGTTAAAACAGCTGCGTAACGTCTGGCGTCAACCAGTCACGCTCTCGCTTGATGAAAGTGCCCATCGCGCTATTAATGACAGCGTCGCCTGCGTTGAAGCTATCGTTGCCGAAGGGCGCACCGCCTACGGTATCAACACCGGGTTTGGCCTGCTGGCGCAGACCCGTATCGCCACGCACGATCTGGAAAATTTACAACGTTCGCTGGTGCTGTCGCACGCCGCGGGCGTCGGTCAGCCGCTGGATGATGAGATTGTCCGTCTGATGATGGTGCTCAAAATCAACAGTCTGGCGCGCGGCTTCTCCGGTATTCGTCTGAGCGTGATCCAGTCGCTGATGACGCTGGTGAATGCGGAAGTGTATCCGTGGATCCCGGCGAAGGGGTCTGTCGGCGCGTCCGGCGACCTGGCTCCGCTGGCGCACATGTCATTGTTGTTGCTGGGTGAGGGCAAAGCGCGCTGGCAGGGGGAGTGGCTTCCTGCGAAAGAGGCGCTGAAAAAAGCCGGGTTAACGCCAATTACGCTGGCGGCGAAAGAGGGGCTGGCGCTGCTCAACGGGACTCAGGCGTCGACGGCATTTGCGCTGCGCGGTCTGTTTGAAGCGGAAGATCTGTTTGCTTCGGCGGTGGTGTGTGGTGCGCTGACCACGGAGGCCGTGCTTGGCTCTCGTCGTCCGTTCGATGCCCGCATTCACGAAGTGCGCGGTCAGCGGGGGCAGATTGACGCCGCCGCGATGTACCGCCATGTGCTCACCGAGACCAGTGGCATTGCAGATTCACACCACAACTGTGACAAGGTGCAGGATCCATACTCGCTGCGCTGTCAGCCACAGGTGATGGGGGCGTGTCTGACGCAACTGCGCCAGGCGGCAGAGGTGCTGCTGGTGGAAGCCAACGCGGTGTCCGATAACCCGCTGGTGTTCGCGCAGGAAAACGAGGTGGTTTCCGGCGGTAACTTCCACGCGGAGCCTGTGGCGATGGCGGCGGATAATATCGCGCTGGCGATTGCCGAAGTGGGAGCCTTATCAGAGCGTCGTATCGCGCTGATGATGGATAAACATATGTCCCAGTTGCCACCGTTCCTGGTACGTAACGGCGGGGTCAACTCGGGCTTTATGATTGCTCAGGTGACGGCTGCGGCGCTGGCGAGCGAGAACAAAGCGTTGTCGCATCCGCACAGCGTGGACAGCCTGCCAACGTCAGCGAACCAGGAAGACCATGTCTCTATGGCTCCGGCTGCCGGGCGTCGTCTGTGGGAAATGGCATCCAATACCCGTGGCGTGCTGGCCGTCGAGTGGCTGGCAGCCTGTCAGGGGATGGATTTGCGTGAGGGGCTAAAATCCAGTCCGCTGCTGGAGCAGGCGCGTCATGTGCTGCGCGAGCAGGTTTCACATTACGATGACGATCGCTTCTTTGCCCCGGATATTGATAAGGCGATGCAGCTTCTGGATGAAGGACGGCTGGTGGGGTTGTTGCCTTCCGTGCTGTGATGTTTTTGCCCTCTCCCTAACCCTCTCCCACAGGGAGAGGGTTCCCCAGGCGGTGGCGGTGAACCGCCCTGGCACGTTCACCTGTATCGTCGTTACAGAGTAGCAATCAACATAAAGTGAACGGAATAACCACTACTGCTTTATGTTCCCCCTCACCCCAGCCCTCTCCCTCAATGGAGAGGGGGTATTCTGTGCCAACCTGTAATTTGTGGGGATCACTCAACCCACAGGGAGAGGGAATGGTTAGGTTTTCGCCCTCTCCCTGTGGGAGAGGGCCGGGGTGAGGGCATCAGCCCGCACTATTACGAATACATCGCCGTAATCGACGCACTACCCAGCGAGTGGAAATGCACGTTAAAGCCTACCATCGCGCCGCTCGCCCCTTCATCGACCTCAATCTTGTCTACGTCCAGCGCATGCACCGTGAAGATATAGCGGTGGGTTTCCCCTTTTGGTGGTGCTGCACCACCGTAACCCGCTTTACCAAAATCGGTACGGGTCTGGATAGCACCGCCAGGCAGGGCAACCCGACCGGAGCCTGAGCCCTGCGGCAATTCACGCGTATGCGCAGGCAGGTTAGCCACAATCCAGTGCCACCAGCCGGAGCCGGTTGGGGCATCCGGGTCGTAGCAGGTCACGACAAAACTTTGGGTTCCCACAGGGATATCGTCCCACGCCAGATGCGGAGAAATATTATCCCCCTGATATCCCATCCCGTTGAAAACATGGCGTTCAGGCAGCTTTTCGCCGTCGCGCAGATCCTGACTGGTGATGTTCATACGATTTACCCTCGGTACCCGATCATGGAAAAAGTGTAATGCATAAACAGAGTACCGAAGCTAACACATTGGGTTAAATCGAAAAATGTGCGGGAATGTTAACGGCTGCAACGACGGCATCCGTCAGCTTACTCAACTGAGCTTCAGTAATGATATACGGCGGCATCAGGTAGATAAGCTTACCGAAAGGACGCACCCATACACCCTGTTCAACGAAGAAGCGCTGCAGTGCAGCCATGTTCACCGGATGGGTTGTCTCAATCACGCCGATGGCACCCAGCACACGAACGTCCGCCACGAACTCAGCGCCAGAGGCTGCACTCAGTTCGTGTCTGAGCTGCATTTCAATGGCTGAGACCTGCATGCGCCACTCACCGCTTTCCAGAATGGCAAGGCTTTCGCTTGCCACCGCGCAGGCCAGCGGGTTGCCCATAAACGTCGGGCCGTGCATAAAGCAGCCCGCTTCGCCGTTGCTGATGGTGTCGGCAACGTGGCGGGTGGTGAGCGTGGCAGAGAGCGTCATGGTGCCGCCGGTCAGGGCTTTCCCCAGGCACAGAATATCCGGCGCGATACCCGCATGTTCGCAGGCAAACAGCTTGCCGGTGCGGCCAAATCCGGTGGCGATCTCATCGGCAATCAGCAGAATACCTTCGCGGTCGCACATCTTACGAATACGCTTCAGCCACTCCGGGTGATACATCCGCATTCCACCCGCGCCCTGTACAACCGGCTCAAGAATAACGGCAGCAATTTCATGGCGATGTGCCGCCATCAGACGGGCAAAGCCCACCATATCGGCTTCATTCCACTCGCCATCAAACCGGCTCTGTGGTGCCGGGGCAAACAGGTTCTCCGGCAGATACCCCTTCCACAGGCTGTGCATGGAGTTATCCGGGTCACAGACCGACATCGCGCCGAAGGTATCTCCGTGATAGCCGTTGCGGAAGGTGAGGAAACGCTGGCGAGGTTCACCTTTAGCGTGCCAGTACTGCAGCGCCATTTTCATCGCCACTTCAACGGCCACGGAGCCGGAATCCGCCAGGAACACGCACTCCAGCGCGTCGGGGGTCATCGCCACCAGGCGACGGCAAAGGTCAACCGCAGGTTGATGGGTGATCCCGCCGAACATCACGTGCGACATCTGGTCAATCTGCGTTTTCATTGCGGCATTCAGACGCGGGTGGTTGTACCCGTGAATGGCCGCCCACCAGGAGGACATCCCGTCAACCAACGCTTCGCCGCTGGCGAGATGCAGTTCACACCCGTGAGCTGAAGCTACCGGATAGACGGGCAAGGGGGTGGTCGTGGAGGTGTAGGGGTGCCAGATATGCTGCTTGTCGAAGGCGAGATCGTCCTGGGTCATAATCGACTTGTAAACCATTTTGAAAAGTTTTAGGTTTACGAGTATAAACCGAACCGAAAATTAACAAAACCCTTTGGAGAAGCCCAATGGCTCACCACGCACGCTGGACGATGTCGCAAGTTACTGAATTATTCAATAAACCTTTCCTGGAGCTGATGTTTGAAGCCCAACAGGTACACCGTCAGCACTTCGATCCGCGCCATGTTCAGGTCAGTACGCTGCTGTCGATCAAGACCGGCGCATGCCCGGAAGATTGCAAATATTGCCCGCAGAGTGCGCGCTATAAAACCGGTCTTGAATCCGAACGTCTGATGGAAGTGGAGCAGGTGCTCGACTCTGCGCGCAAGGCAAAGAACGCCGGTTCGACCCGTTTCTGTATGGGCGCAGCGTGGAAAAACCCGCACGAACGCGATATGCCATATCTGGAGCAGATGGTGAAGGGCGTGAAGGAGATGGGGCTGGAAGCCTGTATGACCCTTGGCACGCTGAACGAAGAGCAGGCGCAGCGCCTCTCGGCAGCAGGGCTGGATTACTACAACCACAACCTCGACACGTCGCCGGAGTTTTACGGCAACATCATCACCACGCGCACTTATCAGGAGCGTCTGGATACGCTGGATAAAGTCCGCGATGCAGGCATCAAAGTCTGTTCCGGTGGGATCGTCGGACTGGGTGAAACGGTGAAAGATCGTGCCGGTTTGTTGTTGCAGCTGGCGAACCTGCCAACCCCGCCGGAAAGTGTGCCCATCAACATGCTGGTGAAGGTCAAAGGCACACCGCTGGCGGATAACGACGACGTGGATGCATTTGATTTTATCCGCACCATCGCGGTGGCGCGCATCATGATGCCAGGCTCGTTTGTACGCCTTTCTGCGGGTCGTGAGCAGATGAGTGAACAGACGCAGGCGATGTGCTTTATGGCCGGGGCTAACTCTATCTTCTACGGCTGCAAACTGCTGACCACGCCGAATCCGGAAGAGGACAAAGACGTACAGCTGTTCCGCAAGCTGGGGCTGAACCCGCATCAGACTGAGGTGCTGACGGGTGACAACGAGCAACAGCAGCAGCTGGAGCAGCAGATTTTCAACGCCGACACTGAACAGTTCTACAACGCGGCAGCCGTATGACCTGGCAACAGCGTATCAATTCCGCCCTGGAAGAACGCCGGGCGGCGGATGCTTTTCGGGTACGCAGAGTAGTAGAAAACGGCGCAGGCCGTTTTCTCACCCGTGAAGATCGGCAGTTTTGTAATTTCTCCAGTAACGATTACCTCGGTCTGAGCCAGCATCCGGCAATCGTTCGCGCCTGGCAGGATGGCGCGGCACGGTTTGGCGTGGGCAGCGGGGGTTCGGGCCACGTCAGCGGCTATACGACGGCGCATCGGGCGCTGGAGGAGGCGCTTGCCGACTGGCTGGGTTACCCGCGTGCGCTGCTGTTTATCTCGGGTTTTGCCGCCAATCAGGCGGTCATCGCCGCTCTGATGGGCAAAGATGACCGGATTGTTGCCGACCGTCTAAGCCACGCCTCCCTGCTGGAGGCGGCAAATTTAAGCCCGGCGCAGCTGCGGCGTTTTGCACATAACGATGCCGGGCAGCTCTCAACCCTGCTGGACAAACCCTGCGCCGGACAACAGCTGGTGGTGACGGAAGGGGTGTTTAGCATGGACGGCGACAGTGCGCCGTTGCGTGCGTTGCATGACGCGGCGAAACAGCAAAATGGCTGGTTGCTGGTCGACGATGCCCACGGTATTGGCGTGATGGGTGATGAAGGGCGGGGAAGTGCGTACCAGCAAAACGTGAAGCCGGAGCTACTGGTGGTCACCTTCGGCAAGGGCTTTGGTGTGAGCGGCGCTGCCGTGTTGTGCAGCGATCCCGTGGCCGATTATTTGTTGCAGTTCGCACGACATCTGATTTACAGCACCAGTATGCCACCCGCGCAGGCCGTGGCGTTGTCCGCGTCGATGGCGGTGATCCGCAGCGAAGAAGGTGCGGAACGTCGGCAGCGGTTAGCGGAACATATTCATCGTTTTCGCCAGGGGTTAGGGGCGCTGCCATTTCAGAGTACGGACTCACTGAGCGCTATTCAGCCCGTTATTGTCGGCGAAAACAGCCGGGCATTAGCGCTGGCACAGGCGCTGCGCGAACGGGGAATGTGGGTCACCGCGATTCGCCCGCCGACCGTGCCACCGGGCACCGCCCGTCTGCGCCTGACGCTGACGGCAGCGCACAAAGCACAGGATATTGATGCTCTTCTGGAGGCACTGCATGTCGCCAGTCAATAAGCAGGCCATTGCAGCGGCGTTTGGCCGGGCAGCCAGGAGCTATTCGCAGCACGATGAACTGCAGCGCCAGAGCGCACAGGGGCTGCTTGCCACGCTCGGTGAGAACGCGTTTTCACAGGTGCTGGACGCAGGCTGTGGCCCGGGAAGTCACAGCCGCTACTGGCGCGAGGCGGGGAGCCACGTCACGGCGATTGACCTGTCAGCTCAGATGCTTGACGAGGCACGACTGCAACAGGCGGCAGACTGCTATCTGGTGGCCGATATCGAGGCTATCCCGCTGCCGGATGCACAGTTTGACCTCGTCTGGAGCCATCTGGCGGTGCAGTGGTGCAGCAGCCTGAACCGGGCAGCCGGTGAGCTTTATCGCGTGGCGCGTCCGGGGGGCAAAGTGGCCTTTACCACCTTGCTGGAAAGCTCATTACCGGAGCTGAATCAGGCCTGGCGCGCAGTGGATGAACAGCCGCATGCCAACCGGTTTTTATCCCACGACCAGGTCACGCAGGCGTTGTCAGGCTGGCGCTATCGCTGCGCGGTGCAAACCATCACGCTCAACTTCAGCGATGCTTTCAGCGCTATGCGCTCCCTGAAGGGGATAGGCGCAACACACCTGCATGCCGGGCGGGAGAGAAAACCACTCACCCGTGGGGAGCTGCAGCGTCTGGAACAGGCCTGGCCGCAACAGCGGGGTCTCTTCCCGCTCTCTTATCAACTTTTTCATGGGATTATCGAACGTGACTGAACGTTATTTTGTCACCGGAACAGATACGGAAGTGGGGAAAACGGTTGCCAGTTCTGCGCTGCTGCAGGCTGCGCGTCTGCAGGGAAAAACCACTGCCGGGTATAAGCCGGTAGCCTCAGGCAGCGAGATGACGCCGGAAGGCTTGCGCAATAGCGACGCGCTGACGCTACAGCGTAACAGCAGCCTGGTGCTCGCCTATCCGGCGGTAAATCCGTACACCTTTGCTGAGCCGACCTCACCGCACATCATCAGTGCAGACGAAGGCCGTCCGATTGATTTTTCCGTGCTGTCTGCCGGGCTGCGGGCGCTGGAAAGCCAGGCTGACTGGGTGCTGGTGGAAGGGGCGGGCGGCTGGTTTACGCCGCTTTCAGACGATCAGACGTTTGCGGACTGGGTGCAGGCAGAACAGCTTCCGGTGATCCTGGTGGTCGGTGTGAAGCTGGGCTGTATCAACCACGCCATGTTGACCGCTCACGCCATTCAACAGTCTGGTCTGCGTCTGGCGGGCTGGATAGCCAACGACGTGGTTGCTCCAGGAAAACGCCATCATGAGTATCTGGCAACGCTCAAACGGGCACTTCCTGCGCCGTTCCTCGGGGAGATCCCGTGGCTTGCCGACGACGCAGAGTGTGCCGAAACCGGACACTATCTCGATCTCAGCGTCTTGCCTCCAGTGACATCCAGTGAGCGATAAGCTCATCATCCAGCTCGTTAACGTGGCCCTGTGCCACGTTACGCCCGCGATACAGCATACAAAAACGATCTGCAACCCGGCGGATAAACGACAGCTGTTGTTCGGCTAATAGCACCGTCATCCCTAATTCCCGGTTAAGACGCGCCAGCAGTTGCCCCAGCTTCTGGGCGAAGCTGTGTCCTGCACCATGCATCGGTTCATCAAGGATCAGTATGCGTGGACGGTTCACGAGCGCGTTGGCGAGGGCAAGTTGATACTGGTCGTCAGGGGAAAGCCCCCTGGCGTGGGTTTGTCGCAGCGAGTAAAGCTGCGGAAACAGGTCATAAACATCACGTTTTGCTGCAGGATCAGCAATTCCCGTTGCCCGCATGGCGATGTGCAGATTCTCCTCAATGGTTAACTGAGAAAAGATCCGTCTGTCCTGAGGAACGTAGCCAATCCCTGACACTGCACGCTGTTCGGGGGCCTGGCTGAGTAAATCTTGCGGTGGGGCACCGGCTTCATGCCAGATGATGGTGCCACTCTCCACGGGCAAATTTCCTGTGATGCAATTGATCAGGGTTGTTTTGCCCATGCCCGGAAGGCCAACGACACCCGTGCATAAACCTTGCGGTAAATCTAAATCGACATTCCATAGCGTATGTTGGCTTCCGTAGAACTGATTGACTGCGCGCAGACTCAACATTTTTCTCTCCTTAAAAAGGGTACGGGTAAGGCTCTTTCTGGAATGTGCAAAACGCCTGCCAGAACCATTAAGTTGATTAAAAAAGAGGCTTTTTTAGGAATAAGTCACCGTCAGACGGGCGGTGGATTACCGAATTGCACAGCGACAGTGCCAGAGGTGTTGGGTCGTGGTGCAGCGATCGAAAATGCGGAATTGTGAGTAAGATCTCACCAGGGCGTTATGAATAACTCAACTGATTATCATCAAAAAAGAGTGATAAAAATTTTTTGTCACCGCCCGGTGGGAAAAACCGGGAATTTGCTGAGTGGCGGTCTGTACGGGCTGGAAGCAGTTATCCACCATTCCTGTGGATAACCATGTGTATTAGAGTTAGAAAACACGCGATAAGCGAGAGAATACGCGGGTTACGCCCAAATTGATGCGAAACACGGCTTTAGGAAATATTGTTTATTAATCAATTTGTTAGATAAAAGCAATTGCTGCAATCAAACGGTCATCCATTGCTCTAAAACTTTCATTACATGGCTTGACAAATGTTAAAAAAGAAAAAGTTCTGGGGATAACCCTGGTTCGCTGGTGTTTTATTTTGTCGCGGTCTAAATTTTGACCGGTAACGCGCTAATCATCTGCACGCTACTCTAAATATCCTGACACGCCACTGGTTTTTCATCCAGTGTTTTTTACTGGCATTCCTGGCAACAACGAGTAAAATTACTCACCTGCCGCTTTTTACGTCATCAGGTTGTCGCCCATGAGTAAACCGTTCAAATTGAATTCTGCTTTCCGTCCTTCAGGCGATCAGCCTGAGGCGATCCGTCGTCTGGAGGAGGGGCTGGAAGATGGGCTGGCACACCAGACGCTGTTGGGGGTGACCGGTTCGGGTAAGACCTTTACCATCGCTAACGTGATTGCCGACCTGCAACGCCCCACAATGGTGCTTGCCCCGAACAAAACCCTGGCGGCACAGCTGTACGGAGAGATGAAAGAGTTCTTCCCGGATAACGCGGTGGAGTATTTCGTCTCCTACTATGATTACTACCAGCCTGAAGCCTATGTCCCGAGCTCTGACACTTTTATCGAAAAAGATGCTTCGGTGAACGAACACATTGAGCAGATGCGTCTGTCGGCGACAAAAGCGCTTCTGGAGCGCCGTGACGTAATCGTAGTGGCTTCAGTTTCTGCTATCTACGGTCTGGGCGATCCGGATCTTTACCTGAAGATGATGCTGCACCTGACTCAGGGGATGATCATCGATCAGCGCGCGATTGTGCGCCGTCTGGCGGAGCTGCAGTACGCCCGTAATGACCAGGCGTTCCAGCGCGGTACGTTCCGCGTGCGTGGTGAGGTTATCGATATCTTCCCGGCAGAATCGGACGATATTGCGCTGCGCGTTGAGTTGTTTGATGAAGAGGTTGAGCGCCTGTCGCTGTTCGACCCGCTGACCGGACATGTTGAGTCGGTTATTCAGCGTTTTACCATCTACCCAAAAACGCACTACGTCACGCCACGTGAGCGTATCGTACAGGCGATGGAAGAGATCAAAGATGAACTGGCCGATCGCCGTAAGGTGCTTCTGGCGAACAATAAGCTGCTGGAAGAACAGCGCTTAAGCCAGCGAACCCAGTTTGATCTGGAAATGATGAACGAGCTGGGTTACTGCTCCGGTATCGAGAACTACTCGCGCTTCCTCTCAGGACGCGGGCCGGGCGAGCCACCACCCACGCTGTTTGACTACCTTCCGGCAGATGGTTTGCTGGTGATTGATGAATCTCACGTGACGATCCCGCAGATCGGCGGGATGTATCGCGGTGACCGCGCCCGTAAAGAGACGCTGGTGGAGTACGGTTTCCGTCTACCGTCGGCGCTGGATAACCGTCCGCTGAAGTTTGAAGAGTTTGAGGCACTTGCCCCGCAAAGCATCTACGTTTCGGCAACGCCGGGCAGTTACGAGCTGGAGAAATCCGGTGATGAGGTGGTTGACCAGGTAGTGCGTCCGACAGGTTTACTTGACCCTGTGATTGAGGTGCGTCCGGTTGCCACGCAGGTTGACGACCTGCTGTCTGAAATCCGTATCCGTTCTGCCATCAACGAGCGCGTGCTGGTCACGACGCTGACCAAACGTATGGCGGAAGATCTGACCGAATATCTTGAAGAACATGGGGAGCGGGTGCGTTATCTGCACTCGGATATCGATACCGTAGAGCGTATGGAAATTATCCGCGACCTGCGTCTGGGCGAGTTTGACGTACTGGTGGGGATTAACCTTCTGCGAGAAGGCCTGGACATGCCGGAAGTGTCGCTGGTGGCGATTCTGGATGCCGACAAAGAGGGCTTCCTGCGTTCTGAACGTTCGTTGATCCAGACCATTGGCCGTGCCGCACGTAACATCAACGGTAAGGCGATTCTGTACGGTGACAAAATTACGCCGTCGATGGCGAAAGCGATTGGCGAAACGGAACGTCGTCGCGAGAAACAGCAGCGCTATAACGAAGAGCACGGGATCATCCCGCAGGGGCTGAACAAGAAGGTGGTGGATATTCTGGCACTGGGTCAGAACATTGCGAAGACCAAAGCGAAAGGGCGCGGTAAAGCGCGTTCTGTGGTTGAGCCAGATACCGTTGAGCTAACGCCGAAAGCGCTGCAGCAGAAAATTCACGAACTGGAAGGGCAGATGATGCAGCACGCGCAGAACCTGGAGTTCGAAGAGGCTGCGCAAATCCGTGACCAGCTGCATCAGTTGCGGGATCTGTTTATTGCTGCGTCCTGAGCCGTTTTTGCCCGGTGGCGCTGCGCTTACCGGGCCTACGGGATTAGCGTCTTTTGTAGCCCCGGTAAGCGCAGCGCCACCGGGGTTTTTTGTCAGCCCAGCGCCTGAATCGCCTTTTCCAGCGCTTCGCGCAGCAGATGGCGATCGTGGCGATACTGAATATCACTGGCTTCCAGCGGCTCCTGCACCACCACGCGGGCACTAATTCCTGACACATCCGCTTTCGGCCCGACCACCACCGCATCGATGATTTTTTTCCCGACGTACTGCTCCATGATGCCGAGCTTATCCGCAAGCGTCAGGCCTGCCGCCGCCGGGCTCAGTTCACGCCCTAAATTACCGATATAGACCACTGGTGCAGGGGTTCTGCGCAGCGCCTGGGCCAGCTCTTTGACCAGCAGAATGGGCATCAGGCTGGTATAAAAACTGCCCGGCCCAATCAGGATCAAATCCGCTTCGCCGATAGCATCAACGGCTTCGCGCGTCGCGGGCACGGCCGGATATGTCATAAGCTCTTTCGGCGGCAGGCAGAGCTGGTCGATATTTACTTCACCATAAACTTCATGGCCTTCCACGTCGATTGCCATCAAATCGACCGGTTGTTCAGACATCGGGATCAGGAATGCATCTACTTTAAGCAGATTTCGTATTAAATTGATGGCCTCAAGCGGGCGTACGCTCAGGTGATCCAGCGCCTTTAACATCAGATTTCCGAGGTTATGCCCGGAAAGTTCACCATTACCACCAAAACGGTACTCAAACATTGCCGAGGCGACGCTCGGTTCGGTGATTAACTGGTTAAGACAATTGCGCATATCACCCCAGGCGATCCCACCTTCGGCACGACGGATCCGTCCTGTAGATCCTCCGTTATCGGTCGTAGTGACTATCCCTGTTAACCTTGAGCCCAGTGAAGACAAAGAGGACATTACCCGTCCCAGACCGTGGCCTCCACCGAGAGCGACCACACGGTCAAGATCCGCAAAAGTGCGATTGCGCATACACATTCCTTATTACGTTCGAACAGCGTAACAGTACCCTAACTACCCCTAAAAGACGATGCTTCACCCGACGCAAAATGACGTATATCAATGCGAAAGTGCTGTTTTTGCGTATTCTGTAGCGAAAATGCACGATTACACCGCTATAAAGGTAATTATATAGCGAAAGGCGATAATGGCGAAGTGGTGATTTCCGCGCTACTATCGCCTTAACCACGTTTTCAAATTTGAAAACATACACTCTAGCCTTTGTGCCTGTGTCGAAAGATATGGCGCTCTGGCCGTGGCGGATTTGCCACCAGGGTACAGAAAGAAATGACTGTGCCTCCCGTATCTGGAAAGGTGTACATGGCTTCACAACTTACTGATGCTTTCGCGCGTAAGTTTTTCTACTTACGTCTGTCGATTACCGATGTGTGCAACTTCCGTTGCACCTACTGTCTGCCTGATGGCTACAAACCGGGCAGCGTCACCAATAACGGCTTTCTCTCCGTGGATGAAGTGCGCCGCGTCACGCGGGCGTTCTCTGAACTCGGCACGGAAAAGATCCGCCTGACCGGTGGTGAACCCTCTCTGCGTCGTGACTTCCCTGACATTATCGCGGCGGTGCGTGAAAACGAGCGTATCCGTCAAATTGCGGTGACCACCAATGGCTATCGCATGGCCCGTGATGTGGCGAACTGGCGCGATGCTGGCCTGACGGCGATTAACGTCAGCGTGGACAGCCTCGATGCCCGCCAGTTCCACGCCATTACCGGCCAGGACAAGTTCCGGCAGGTGATGGACGGTATTGACGCAGCGTTTGCTGCCGGTTTTGACAAGGTCAAAGTCAATACGGTGCTGATGCGCGATGTTAATCATCATCAACTGGACACCTTTCTGGCGTGGATCAAACCACGTCGCATTCAATTGCGTTTTATTGAGCTGATGGAAACCGGCGAGGGCAGTGAGTTGTTCCGTCGTCATCACATTTCCGGCATGGTGCTGCGCGACGAGTTGCTGAAGCGCGGCTGGATCCACCAGATCCGCCAGCGTAGCGACGGCCCGGCGCAGGTCTTTTGTCACCCTGATTACGAAGGGGAAATCGGGCTTATCATGCCGTATGAAAAAGACTTCTGCGCCAGCTGTAACCGCCTGCGCGTCTCCTCTGTCGGCAAGCTGCATCTTTGCTTGTTTGGCGATGGCGGCGTCGATCTGCGCGATCTGCTGGAAGATGATGCTCAACAGGACGCGCTTGAAGCGCGCATTTCCGAAGCGCTGACGCATAAAAAGCAAACTCACTTCCTGCATCAGGGCAACACCGGAATTACTCAGAACCTGTCATACATTGGCGGGTAATCAGGCTTAAGAAGGAATCATAAGATGAGTCAGGTAAGCGCAGAATTTATCCCGACACGTATTGCCATTCTGACCGTTTCCGACCGCCGTGGCGAAGAGGATGATACCTCCGGTCACTGGCTATGCGAGGCGGCACAGGAAGCAGGGCATAAAATCGTCGATAAAGCGATTGTGAAAGAGAACCGTTATGCTATTCGCGCCCAGGTTTCTCAGTGGATTGCGGGTGATGAGGTGCAGGTGGTGTTGATTACCGGCGGTACCGGGTTTACCGCGGGCGATCAGGCTCCTGAGGCGCTGATCCCGCTGTTCGACCGTGAAGTGGAAGGCTTTGGTGAAGTGTTCCGTATGCTCTCGTTTGAAGAGATTGGCACCTCCACGTTGCAGTCCCGTGCGGTGGCCGGTGTGGCAAACAACACGTTGATTTTCGCTATGCCTGGCTCCACCAAAGCCTGTCGCACCGCGTGGGATAACATTATCGCGCCGCAGCTGGATGCCCGCACCCGCCCGTGTAATTTCCACCCTCATTTAAAGAAATAAGTTATGTCGCAACTGACCCACATTAATGCCGCGGGTGAAGCCCATATGGTGGATGTCTCCGCCAAAGCGGAAACGGTACGTGAGGCACGCGCCGAAGCGTTTGTCACCATGCTGCCAGAGACGCTGGCGATGATTATCGACGGCAGCCACCACAAGGGCGATGTCTTTGCCACCGCCCGCATTGCCGGGATCCAGGCGGCGAAACGGACCTGGGACTTAATCCCGTTATGTCATCCGCTGATGCTGAGCAAGGTGGAGGTGAATCTTCAGGCGCAGCCAGAGCATAACCGGGTGCGCATTGAGTCGCTGTGTCGTTTAACCGGTAAAACCGGTGTTGAGATGGAAGCCCTGACTGCGGCGTCGGTTGCTGCGCTGACCATCTACGATATGTGCAAGGCCGTGCAGAAAGACATGGTGATTGGCCCGCTTCGCCTGCTGGCGAAAAGTGGCGGCAAATCCGGTGATTTTAAGGTGGACAGCCATGATTAAGGTTCTCTTTTTTGCGCAGGTACGCGAGCTGGTCAATACCGACAGCCTGACGCTCGATGCTCCCTTTGACGATGTTGCCGCACTTCGCACGCATCTGGCCGCGCAAAGCGACCGCTGGGCGCTGGCGCTGGATGAAGGTAAGTTGCTGGCCGCGGTGAATCAGACGCTGGTCGAGTTTACCCATCCGCTCACGGCAGGGGATGAAGTCGCTTTCTTCCCGCCGGTCACAGGAGGCTGAAATGGCGGAAACCCGAATTCTGGTCGACCACGCGCGTTTTAATGTCGGAACAGAATACAGCTGGCTGGCCGAACGTGATGAAGATGGTGCGGTTGTCACCTTCACCGGCAAAGTGCGTAACCACAACCTCGGCGACAGCGTGAAGGCACTGACGCTTGAGCACTATCCGGGCATGACGGAAAAATCGCTTGCGGAGATTGTCGGGCAGGCGCGCAGCCGCTGGCCGCTCGGACGGGTGACGGTTATCCACCGTATTGGTGAGATGTGGCCGGGTGAAGAGATTGTTTTTGTTGGGGTCACCAGCGCCCATCGCAGCAGCGCGTTCGCAGCAGGGGAATTCATTATGGATTACCTCAAGACCAAAGCACCATTCTGGAAGCGTGAAGCAACACCAGAGGGGGACCGCTGGGTTGAGTCGCGTGACAGCGACAAACAAGCGGCCGGCCGTTGGTAGTTGGTTTACGCAAATGTGTTAGTCTTAACGTGTGTGTCTACTTAATCAGGAGTGAATCATGGACCGATTTCCGCGTTCCGATTCGATAGTACAGCAGACCCGTAGCGGACTGCAGACGTATATGGCTCAGGTGTATGGCTGGATGACGGTCGGCTTACTGCTGACGGCGTTTATCGCGTGGTATGCGGCCAATACGCCTGAACTGATGATGTTTATCTTCTCCAGCAAAATCACCTTCTTTGGGCTGATTATTGCACAGCTGGCGCTGGTGTTTGTCCTGTCGGGAATGGTGCAGAAGCTCAGCGCCGGAATGGCAACCACGCTGTTTATGCTCTATTCGGCACTGACGGGGCTAACGCTCTCCAGCATTTTTATCGTCTATACCTACTCGTCCATCGCCAGTACGTTTGTGGTGACCGGTGGGATGTTTGGCGCGATGAGCCTGTGGGGTTACACCACCAAACGTGACCTGAGCGGTTTTGGCAGTATGCTGCTGATGGGGCTGATTGGGATTGTGCTGGCGTCGCTGGTTAACCTGTGGCTGAAGAGCGAAGCGCTGATGTGGGCCGTGACCTACATTGGGGTGCTGGTCTTCGTCGGGCTGACGGCATACGACACGCAGAAGCTGAAGAACATTGGCGAGCAGATTGACGTGCGCGACAGCTCAAACCTGCGCAAATACTCCATTCTGGGTGCGCTGACGCTGTATCTGGACTTCATCAACCTGTTCCTGATGCTGCTGCGTATTCTGGGCAACCGTCGCTAAGGTTGTTTTGCCGGGTGGCGGCTTCGCCACCCGACTTAAATCCCGTTGTAACGCCTTCTCATTCTTCTTCCGGCTCTTCAGTATCAAATAACCGTCAACATCAGGTTTTCTCTCCGTCTTCCACCTCTACGCGATCCTGAGTTTCCATTTTGGGCTGCACAGGGGGAGCCACACGTGCCAGCGTTGGTGTATGAGCGGGCAGCCAGCCCACCATCGCCGGGAAATGACGCAGGAAGTGGAACGCCAGCACGCTTTTTCCGAGATTCCACCAGGTGCGTTTCGGTACCATCGAGTCATCCACACGCACACAGTCATTGTCGAGCAGACCCTGCAGGTTATCGCGCAGGGTCTGATTAAACTGGCGATCGTGAATGATCAGGTTGGCTTCCAGATTAAGGGATAAACTCAGCGGATCAAGATTACTGGAGCCGACGGTCGCCCAGTGATCGTCCATCAGCGCGACCTTGCCGTGCAGCGGTCGGCGGCGATATTCATAGATTTGTACGCCGCCTTTCACCAGATAGTTGTAGAGCAGGCGCGCACCGACCTTCACAATCGGTATATCCGGCTCACCCTGCACAATCAGTTTTACGCGCACGCCGCGTCGGGCGGCGTTACGCATGGCGTGAAGCAGGCGATAGCCGGGGAAGAAATAGGCATTGGCAATGATGACTTCATGCTTCGCCTTCGCCAGCATTTTCAGGTAGTGATGTTCGATATCGTTCCGGTGCTCAGCGTTATCCCGCCAGACAAACAGCGCCTGCGCTTCTCCGGGATGCCGGTTCTCTTCGGGGCGATGGCGGCGTACCCACCAGTGGTGGGAGACCTCTTTACCCGACAGGTTTTCCAGTTCGAACAGCAAGATGTCCTGAACCACGGGGCCTTCAATTTGAATGGCGTAATCCTGTTTGGCCTCTGCTCCATAGTCGGACATATGTTCAGCGGAATAGTTAATGCCGCCGACGAACGCCATCGCTTCATCCACAACCACAATTTTGCGGTGCATCCGGCGAAAGAGGTTAGTGCGCATACCAAACAGGCGAGATCCAGGATCGTAGTAGCGGAACACCACGCCCGCCGAGGTGAGCGCGTTGACGAAATCATCGCTAAGATCCGGTGAACCATAGTCATCAAGTAATACGTCGATTTTGATACCACGCAGTGCGGCGCGCAACAGCACGGCATGCAACCGTCTCCCCACGTCGTCTTCGAACCAGATAAAGGTCTCGAGGATCACCTTCTCCCGCGCGCGGCTGATGGCATCAAAAACCGCCGGATAGTAGTTATCACCATTTTCCAGCAGCGTAATGCGGTTACCTTCCCGCCAGACGCATCTCATAGGTGGATCTCCACGCTGATAAAATGAAGCAGCAGTTAAATACGATGAAGCTATCATGAATGTTTATTGTCAGCACGTTACGCGAGAAAGCGGTATTTTATGGGCCATAAACGCCTTCCAGGATGACTATCCTGATGAAAATAAAGTGTAGTCGGCGTCACAAAAAGATGCGGTGTTACGGAATTTTCCGTAAAGTGCGGTAGTCTGAATAAGCAGAGAAATATTCTTCAGGAGAGAAGCCATGAAGTGGCAACAACGCGTTCGTGTCGCAACTGGCCTGAGTTGCTGGCAGATAATGTTGCATTTACTGGTCGTGGCCGTACTGGTGATGGGCTGGATGAGCGGCACGCTGGTGCGTGTTGGCCTGGGATTATGTGTGCTTTACGGCGTAACCGTGCTGTCGATGCTGTTCTTACAGCGTCACCATGAAGCACGCTGGCGCGAAGTGGGTGATGTGCTCGAAGAGCTCACCACCACCTGGTATTTTGGTGCGGCGATGATCGTTCTGTGGCTACTGTCACGCGTGCTGCAAAACAACCTGTTGCTGGCCCTGGCCGGTCTGGCCATTCTTGCAGGGCCTGCGGTTGTCTCTTTACTTACCAAAGAGAAAAAGCTACGCAATGTTTCGTCTAAACATCGCGTACGCCACTGACCCCGTCGTGGCCGCTATGACCAGTAGCGGCCACAAACTTCCCCAGATAATGTCCAGACTCGCATCCTTCAGATAGATTTGCTTGGTGATGTCCGTAAAGTGACGAATCGGGTTTATCCACGTCAGATCCTGTAACCACACCGGCATGTTCTCAACCGGAGAGACATAACCTGAGAGCAAAATCGCCGGCATCATAAAGACGAACACGCCAATAAATGCCTGCTGCTGTGTCGAGCAAAGCGCCGAGATCAGCAAACCAAAACCAACCAGCGACAGCCCGTAAATCACCATCGTGCAGTAGAACAGCGCCAGCGATCCGGCAAACGGAATTTGGTATGCCCAGATCCCAACTCCCAGCACGATAGTGGCCTGGAAGGTGGCGACAATCAGCGCCGGAACCGCTTTGCCGACGAAAATCTGCCAGGTTGCCAGAGGGGAAACCAGAAGCTGGTCAAGCGTACCTTGCTCGCGCTCGCGGGCGACGGAAAGTGACGTGACAATCATCACCCCAATGGTGGTGATCATGGCGATCAGCGACGGCACCACAAACCACTTGTAATCCAGATTTGGGTTGTACCAGTTGCGCACTACCAGCTCGCTGTTATTGGGTTTGGTTTTACCTTCCATCAGCTCCTGCTGGTAATTTTTCACTATCTGTTGCAGGTAATTAGCCGCTATCTGGGCACTGTTAGAGTTACGCCCGTCGAGGATGAGTTGCATCGGTGCGGTCTGGAAAGTGTCCAGGTTGCGGGAGAAATCTGCCGGGAACCGGACCAGCAGCAACGCTTTTTGCGTGTCAATGGTGGGCTGGATCGCCTGCGGGCTTTTCAGCAACAGGATGTGGGTAAACGCCTTCGCCCGGGCAAAACGCTGGGTCAGTTCGACAGAATGTTTGCCACTGTCTTCGTTGTAGATGGCAATGGTAGCGTTCGTCACCTCAAGCGTCGCGGCGAACGGGAACAGAAAAACCTGTATCAACACCGGCAAAACCAGAATGACACGGGTCTGCGGCTCGCGCAGCAGCGACTGTAGCTCTTTGCGGATCAATGTCCATAAACGGTGAAACATATTCGCTCCTTAATCCAGTCGCCGTTTGGTCTTCACCCACGTCAACCCAATGAACATCGTCGCCGAGGCCATCAGAAACAGGGTGTTGATAATCAGCACCAGCGGAATATTCCCCGCCAGGAACAGGCTTTGCAACGTACTCACAAAGTAACGCGCCGGAATAATGTACGTCACCGCGCGGATCACGGCGGGCATACTGTCTATCTGAAAGATAAACCCGGACAGCATAATCGACGGTAAAAAGGCGGCATTGAGCGCCACCTGGGCGGCGTTAAACTGGTTACGGGTCACGGTCGAGATGAGCAGCCCCATCCCCAGCGTGCTCAGCAGAAACAGGCTGGTGATGAAAAAGAGCAGCACCAGCGAGCCGCGATACGGCACACCGAGGATAAATACCGACACCAGCATGCAAAGCAGCATCGCCAGCATGCCGAGGAAGTAGTAGGGGATGAGTTTGCAGAGCAGCAGCTCTGCCCGCGTCACCTCAGTCGAGAGCAGTGCTTCCATTGTGCCGCGCTCCCACTCGCGGGCAATCACCAGCGAGGTGAGGATCGCGCCAATTACCGTCATGATGATGGTGACCGCGCCCGGAATAATAAAATGCTGGCTGATGGCGGCGGGGTTAAACCAGTAACGTGTCTGCACGTCGATCAGCGGTTCAAACGTTTCGCCTCTGTCCTCGGCTCGCTGCATTTGCCAGAGCTGCCAGATGCCTTCCACATAACCCTGCACGAAATTAGCCGTGTTTGGCTCGCTACCGTCGGTGATCACCTGAATGGGGGCGTCGGTATTCGCCCGCGCCATATTGGCGTCGAAATCTACCGGGATCACCACCAGCCCGCGAATTTTCCCGGCCTGCATCTTCTGGATCAACGCCTGGCGATTGTCGCTGATGGTGGCGTCAATATAGGGGGATCCGGTCATGGCATGGGTGAAGTCCAGCGCTTCTTTGCTCTGCTGTTCCAGTAAAATGCCCACCCGCAGCTTGCTCGAATCAAGGTTGATCCCGTAGCCAAAGATAAACAGCAGCATCAGGGGGATCACCACGGCAATCAGCCAGCTACTGGGGTCACGCACAATCTGGCGTGTCTCTTTGACGCACAATGCGCGCACCCTGCGCCACGAAATAGCGTTACTGCGCATCGGTATGCTCCTTATCCCAGTCGTGGATGAGGGTGATAAATGCCTGCTCCATCGTTGGGTCGGGCTGGCTGTCGTCTGCGGCCTGCGTTTTGAGCGAGTCCGGTGTACCGTGGGCAATCAGTTTGCCGCGATAGACCAGCCCGATGCGGTCGCAGTATTCCGCTTCATCCATGAAGTGGGTAGTGACCATCACCGTCACCCCTTTTTCCACCATGCTGTTGATGTGCAACCAGAACTCGCGACGGGTGAGGGGATCCACGCCCGAGGTCGGCTCATCGAGAAACAGAATATCCGGTTCATGCATCAGCGAGCAGGCCAGCGCCAGCCGCTGTTTGAATCCAAGCGGCAGTTCGTCGGTGGCGTGGGACGCTATGTTCGACAGGCCAAAGGCCTCACACATGCGGCTGATTTTCTCGTTTTGCGCCCGTCCGCGCAGGCCGTAAACGCCGGAGAAAAAGCGCAGGTTTTGCTCGACCGTCAGGTTGCCGTACAGCGAGAATTTCTGCGCCATATAACCCAGATGCTGACGCGCTTTACCGGAGCTGACCTTCAGATCCATATCCAGCACCAGCGCTTTGCCGGAGGTGGGGACCAGCAGCCCACACATCATCTTAAAGGTGGTGGATTTTCCTGCCCCGTTTGGGCCGAGCAGGCCAAAAATCTCACCGCGCTTCACGGCGAAATTGACGTTATCGGTGGCAGCAAAATCGCCGAACTTCTTCGTGAGGGATTTCGCTTCGATCACCGTTTCACCGGGCGTACCGTCGACCGTGTGCAGGATAGCGCCCAGTGGTGATTCCGATGTGCCCGCGCCGCCCAGCAGATCGATAAACGCATCTTCAAAGCGTGGCGCTGTCTCTTCAAGGTCTATTTCCGGTATGCCCGGTGCGTGGCGAATATCCGCTGCCGTGGCCCCTTTTTTGAGGATCACGCGCACGGAGCGGCCCTGAATCATCCCGTCGCTGACCAGCGGTAGCCTGAGCACCCGCTGCAGCAGCTTGCGGTTGGACTCCTGCGGGCTGTGCAGCAGGAAGCTGCGTCCGGCCATGCTTTGCGTCAGCGTTGTGGGTTCACCCTGGTAGAGCAGTTCGCCTTCGTTCATCAGCAGCACGTCGCGGCATTGCTCGGCTTCATCGAGATAAGAGGTGCTCCAGAGGATCAGCATTCCGTCACCTGCCAGTTCATGCACCATCTGCCACAGTTCGCGGCGTGAAATCGGGTCGACACCCACGCCGGGTTCATCCAGCAGCAGCACCTTCGGCTCTCCCACCAGTGTACAGGCCAGCCCCAGCTTCTGCTTCATCCCGCCGGAGAGCTTGCCTGCCAGCCGGCCAGTGAATGGGCCAAGTGAGGTAAATTCCAGCAGACGAGCGAAGGTTTTTTGCCGGGTCTCACCGGTAACGCTGCGCAGGTCGGCGTACAGATTCAGGTTTTCCATCACCGTCAGGTCTTCATACAGACCAAATTTCTGTGGCATATAACCCAGCATGGCGTGGAGCGCACTGTCGTCGTGGATGGGGTCGAGGCCGAGTACGCTGGCGCTGCCGTCATCGGGCTTCAGTAGCCCCGCCAGCATTCGCATCAGCGTGGTTTTGCCTGCACCATCCGGGCCGACCAGCCCGGTCACATAGCCTTTCTGGATGGTACAGTTCAGCGGGGCAACGGCCGGTTTATCCAGGCCCGCGAAGCGTTTTACCAGATTGTTGAGCTGGATAACCGTGTCATTCATGTCGTTTCCCGTCGTTGAATTTTACGGTTACCGGCATACCCTGGCGCAGGGCGTCGTCGGCATCGGTCACGATGATGCGCAGGCGGTACACCAGAGCGGTACGCAGATCCGGTGTTTCAACGGTTTTTGGCGTGAACTCGGCAGTCGGGGAGACAAACCCGACGATGCCGTGATACGGCTTGTCCGGGCGACCGTCGGTATAGAGCAGCAGCTCCCGGCCCGGCTGCACCTGGCCGAGGCTGGGTTCATCAATGTAGGCGCGTACCCACACCGGACGGGTCAGTGACAGTGTTAAGACGGTACTGCCCGCGCTTAACATGCTGCCTGGTTCCACGGCGCGGGTCATCAGCGTGCCGTCAGAGGGGGCAACCAGTGTGGTATCGTGCAGATCCAGTTCCGCCTGGGCCAGCTGCGCCTGTGCCTGTTCAAGGCTGGCTTTTGCCTGAGCAATATTCTGCGGGCGGTTACCGGTATGGTACTGGCTTAATTTATCCTGTGCGGATTTCAGTGTTGCCTGCGCCTGGTCGCGGGAGGAACGCGCATTTTCCAGGTCATTGGCTGAAATCGTGCGACTTTTCCACAACCCTTGCTGACGCGCATAGAAGTTCTGCGCATAGTCATAGGCCGCCTGTGCCTGTTTAACGGCTGCGGCGGCTTGGGCAATCTCTTCATCGCGATAGCCTGCCAGCATCAGGTCATACTGCGCCTGAGCGACAGACACCCCTGCCTTTGCCTGCATCAGCGCATTCTCGTATGGCGCTTTGTCCAGCATTCCCAGCATCTGCCCGCTTTTAATGGTATCGCCTTCGTCCACGGTGAGCGACGCCAGACGACCACCGACGCGGAAGCTCATGTTCACGGTACGAATATCGACATTGCCATACAGCGTCAGGCCTTTGTCCTGATGGCTCTGATACCACAGCCAGCCACCAACACCTGCGGCAAGCAGAACAACAACCACCAGAATGATGGCGACAGGTTTTTTCATGACTTCAGGCTCCTTTGCGTTAAGCCTTGCAGGATCAGATCGAGATGACAGGTGATGACCTGGCTAATCTGCGCGGCTTTATCCTCATCAAATTGTGTCCAGCCAGTACGTAGCAGGATAGTTTCCCGCCCCAGACGAAAGGCGAGCACTTCGCCCAGCAGGGCGTGGGTATGCAAGATGGTTTCTGTATCGTTGGCATCACGCCCGGTATAGGCCGCAATAAGCCGGGCCAGGTGGGTGTGCATCGGGGCAATGACCTGATCGTGAACCAGCTGATAGGCCGCAGTGGGGGAGAGCTGCTCACGGGAGATAAATTTACTCAGGTTCAGCGTATCGTCATGCGTCAACAGGCGGATCATATTGTGACAGGCATTGAGGATAAGCTGACGAATAGCGGCACGATCGGGTGACGGCTGGCTGAACAGCCTGGAGGCCTCGTCAATGTGCGGGCGAAAATTCGTGCCGATAAAATCGGCGATCGACTGCGCGCAGGCGAGGTACAAATCCTCTTTTGAGCCAAAATAGTAAGTAATGGCCGCAATGTTCTGCCCGGCCTGCGCGGCGGTATCACGCGTGGTGGCATGTAACCCATACTCACCAAACTGCGCCAGTGCGGCGGCGATAAGCTGGCTTTTGGCCTGTTCACCTTTAGAGGTGGTCGGGGTTATATTCATGGCGGCATTAAAAATTAATCAATCGATTGATTAAGATTATGCCTTATTCGCAGTATCGTCGAGGGCGTGCTGAGGGATATTTTATGCGCCATGTCACAAAAGCTGCTACACTCCGCTGCTTCGCGACATTGTGGTTTTTGTCCTCTCCTTTATCGTTATATCTCCCTGAAAACTACACCTGTGACGGTCGGGGCGGTTCGGAGTTTTTATGTCTTTTGATTCCCTTGGCCTGAACCCGGAAATCCTGCGTGCAATTGCAGAGCAGGGTTACCTCGAGCCAACCCCGATCCAGAAGCAGGCGATCCCTGCCGTGCTGGAAGGCCGCGACCTGATGGCCAGTGCTCAGACCGGTACCGGTAAAACCGCAGGCTTTACTCTGCCGCTGTTAGAGCTGCTGGTAAAAAACCAGCCGCACGCGAAAGGCCGCCGTCCGGTTCGGGCGCTGATCCTCACGCCAACCCGTGAACTGGCCGCGCAAATTGGTGAGAACGTGCGTGAGTACAGCCGCTATCTCAACATTCGCTCGCTGGTGGTTTTCGGTGGGGTGAGCATCAACCCGCAGATGATGAAATTGCGTGGTGGTGTGGACGTGCTGGTGGCAACGCCGGGCCGTCTGCTGGATCTGGAACACCAAAACGCGGTGAAGCTGGATCAAATTGAAATTCTGGTGCTGGACGAAGCCGACCGCATGCTGGACATGGGCTTTATCCACGATATCCGCCGCGTGCTGGCTAAGCTGCCACCGCGTCGTCAGAACCTGTTGTTCTCTGCGACCTTCTCCGACGACATCAAGGCACTTGCTGAAAAGCTGCTGCACAACCCGCTGGAAATCGAAGTAGCGCGTCGTAACACCGCCTCTGAGCAGGTCACGCAGCACGTACACTTTGTTGATAAAAAGCGTAAGCGGGAACTGCTTTCCCAGATGATTGGCCAGGGTAACTGGCAGCAGGTGCTGGTCTTTACCCGTACCAAGCACGGTGCAAACCACCTGGCAGAGCAGCTGAACAAAGACGGCATTCGCAGTGCGGCGATCCACGGCAACAAGAGCCAGGGGGCACGTACCCGCGCGCTGGCTGATTTCAAATCCGGTGATATCCGCGTGCTGGTGGCCACCGACATTGCCGCGCGTGGCCTGGACATTGAAGAGCTGCCACACGTGGTGAACTATGAGCTGCCAAACGTGCCGGAAGATTACGTACACCGTATTGGTCGTACCGGCCGCGCGGCGGCCACCGGTGAAGCGCTCTCTCTGGTGTGTGTCGATGAACACAAACTGTTGCGCGACATTGAGCGTCTGCTGAAAAAAGAGATCCCGCGTATCGAAACCCCGGGCTATGAAGTGGATCCATCCATCAAAGCGGAGCCGATCCAGAACGGTCGTCAGGGCGGTGGTCGCGGTCAGGGTGGCGGCGGTCGTGGTCAGCAACCGCGTCGCTCTGAAGGCGGTGCGCCAAAATCATCCGCTAAACCTCCGCGTCGTAACAACGATGCTAAACCGGCGGGTGAAAACCCGTGGCGCAGTGGTGAAGGGAAACCGGCAGGGGAAGGGCAGCGCCGACGCCGCCCGCGTAAACCTGCTAACGCGCAGTAATCTGGAAGCCCGGCAGTAAAGCCGGGCTTTTCTTTTTGCGGCAACGGAAAGAAAGTGCCACAATAGTGGCTGTTTATACAGTATTTCAGGTTTTCCGATGGCTTTAACCGCGGCGCTCAAAGCGCAAATTGGTGCCTGGTATAAGGCGCTACAACAACAGATCCCCGATTTTATCCCCCGAGCGCCACAGCGGCAGATGATTGCTGACGTGGCAAAAACGCTTGCCGGGGACGACGGACGACATCTGGCGATTGAAGCCCCGACGGGCGTCGGGAAAACCCTTTCCTATCTGATCCCGGGCATTGCCATTGCGCGGGAAGAACAAAAGACGCTGGTGGTCAGCACCGCCAATGTGGCGCTGCAGGATCAGATCTACAGCAAAGACTTGCCTCTGCTGCGCAAAATTATTCCCGAACTGCGTTTTACCGCCGCTTTTGGTCGCGGGCGTTATGTCTGCCCACGCAACCTGGCGGCGCTCGCCAGTAGCGAACCCACCCAGCAGGATCTGCTGGCGTTTCTCGATGATGAACTGACGCCAAACAATAAGGCTGAACAGGATCGGTGTGCGAAGCTGAAAGCCGATCTCGACAGCTACAAATGGGATGGACTGCGCGATCATACCAATCAGGCGATTGACGACGACTTGTGGCGCAGGCTCAGCACTGATAAAGCCAGTTGTCTGAACCGCAACTGTCACTACTATCGTGAGTGCCCGTTTTTTGTTGCACGGCGTGAAATTCAGGAAGCAGAAGTGGTGGTGGCAAACCATGCTCTGGTCATGGCCGCGCTGGAGAGTGAAGCGGTCCTGCCGGAACCCAAAAACTTGTTGCTGGTGCTCGATGAAGGCCATCATCTGCCTGATGTGGCGCGGGATGCGCTGGAGATGAGCGCTGAAATTACCGCCCCGTGGTTCCGTCTACAGCTCGACCTGTTCTGCAAGCTGGTGGCAACCTGCATGGAGCAGTTCCGCCCGAAAACTACGCCGCCGCTGGCGGTGCCTGAGCGGCTGAGCGAGCACTGTGAAGAGGGGTACACGCTCATTTCGTCACTGAACAATATCCTGAACCTTTACCTTCCGGCGACGCAGGAAGCGGAGCACCGCTTTGCCATGGGCGAACTGCCGGAAGAGGTGATGGAGATTTGCCAGCAGCTGGCAAAGCATCTTGAAAAGCTGCGCGGGCTGGCGGAGATGTTCTTAAACGATCTCAGTGAGAAAACGGGCACCCATGACGTGGTGCGTCTGCATCGCGTGTTGTTGCAGATGAACCGCGCACTCGGCATGTTCGAAGCGCAAAGCAAGCTCTGGCGACTGGCCTCCATGGCACAGGCCTCCGGCGCACCGGTCACCAAATGGGCCACCCGTGAAGCGAAAGACGGGCAGGTACATCTTTTCTTCCACTGCGTGGGCATTCGCGTGGCCGACCAGCTGGAAAAGCTCATCTGGCGCAGCGTACCACATGTGGTGGTGACCTCTGCGACGCTGCGCTCCCTGAACAGCTTCTCCCGTTTGCAGGAGATGAGCGGTCTGAGAGAAAAAGCTGGCGACCGCTTTGTGGCGCTGGACTCACCGTTTAATCACTGCGAGCAGGGTAAGCTGGTGATCCCGCGTATGAAGTACGAGCCGCTTATCGACAACGAAGAGCAGCACATTGCTGAGATGGCGGCCTATTTTCGCGAACAGGTAGAGAGCAAAAAATACCCTGGCATGCTGGTGTTGTTTGCCAGCGGACGTGCGATGCAGCGTTTTCTGGAACACGTCACCGACCTGCGTTTACTCCTGCTTGTTCAGGGCGACCAGCCGCGCTATCGGCTGGTTGAGTTACACCGCAAACGCATTGATAACGGTGAGCGCAGTGTGCTGGTGGGGTTGCAGTCTTTCGCCGAAGGTCTGGATCTGAAGGGGGATTACCTCACTCAGGTACATATCCACAAGATAGCCTTCCCGCCCATCGACAGCCCGGTGGTGATCACCGAAGGAGAGTGGCTGAAAAGCCTGAATCGCTATCCGTTTGAGGTGCAAAGTCTGCCCGCTGCGTCGTTTAACCTGATTCAACAGGTGGGGCGTCTGATCCGTAGCCACGGCTGCTGGGGAGAGGTGGTGATTTATGATAAACGGTTGCTTACCAAAAACTACGGTCAGCGGTTATTGAATGCGTTGCCCGTTTTCCCCATCGAGCAACCGGAGGTGCCTGAGGTAAAAAAACGCCCGGCACAACGGGCTGCGGGGCGTAAAAAAAGCATCCGTACCAGGGGGCGCAGCCCTACTGGTAAGTAAAGGTCACCTGTACGATGCTGTTGAATGTGCCGGCAGTGACGGGCATCGAGGTGGCGTAATAACGCGCAGCTAAGGGGAAGTCTGCCGTATGATCGCTTTGATTAATCAGCACGCTAAAACTGGCCTCCGGGGCGATAAGCATTTTATCCGGGCGATCGGCCAGTTCGAGAGCCAGACCGCCAGCTGTGCCGGTATTCGCAAATTTCGTCGGGTGTGCTCCGTCCGCCTGTCCGTGAAACGTGGCGGTGGCAAGCGTTGTGGTGACCGGGCATTTCGAGAGCGTCAGATCAACGTTTTTCCAGACTCCCGTGTCACCGATGTCTTTAAAATCCCCGGACGTCGCCTGGCCGAGATCGACCGTTAAATTTTGGCTGGCACTGTCTACGGAGCAGGTGTTCGCGAAGATGTTCCCCCGCATCTCTACCTGAATATCGTCCGCAATAGCGTTATACGCCAGGCCAAAAAGCAAAATCAGAAGATACTTTTTCATTTATAGCCCAGTGTAATGGTGGCAATGCTGTTGGCAGTACCAGGGGTTACGTCGGCGGCTATCTGCTCATAAGCCACTTCGAAGGGGATCTCCAGCGTCTGGTTGGCCTGTGCCACTGCGGCGGTGTCCCTGTAGGTACCGAAAACAGGGACTTCGCCATCATATAACATACGAACTCCCACCCCGGTTGCGACACCAGTTTCTGGGGTCAGTTTGATAACGCCAGGAAAATCTGTCTCGTAGCCATTCGCACTCGTCACCATCGCTTCAGGCTGAACGGTGTCGGTGCAATTGACGTCAACATAAAACGTTTTACCGGGTGTCAGCGTGCCGGTGCCTGTAAAATCGCTGACCGGGAAATCACCTAACGTGATCGTCAGGCTTTTTGGCGATACCGAGCAGGTCACTTCGTTAAATGTGACATTCCCTGCGTAGGAGATAACGTTGGGTTCGCCAATCCCCTCATGGCCAAATACGCCAATACCAAACTGGGTTTGTGCCTGAGCCAACATTCCTGATGCGATCTCATTGCTGGTTTTCACCAGCTCAAGTGTGACGTCAAAACTGAAGGATTGCTGCCCGTCGCTGGAGACGTAGCCAATGGGGGTGCCGCGAGAATCACACTGTACGCCACCCGCACCACTGATGCGCTGGCCCTTGTCGTTCATCAACGCGATGCCAATGCCAGGTACGCCCGAGTCATAAACGCCAGTCATGCCCGGGATTTCCGCACCCGTGCCGTAATAGCAGGAGACAATTTCCAGACCACTATCGATGTTTTGATCGCAGTTTCCCGCCACATGCACTGTCTGTTCCGAACCGGGAATGATCGCCCCTACAGCCAGCGTTGTGGAGACCGAAATCGAGGCGACGTTAATCATTTTCGGCATATCCGGAGTGGTACAGGTCGCTTTCGCATGCGGCATAAATAACGCTGCAGTTCCCAGAATCAGTAAAAAAAAGCATTGCTTAATCAATTGCATAATATTTAGCCTGAACGGTGGATCACTGACACTGCGCGGCAGCATTAATGATGCTGGTTTTATCTTTCTCATCCGTTAGCGCGTATTCAGCGACGCAATGCTCGCTGGCACCTTGTCCCCAGTTAACGGAGAGTTTTCCGTGCTGAGGTAAACCGGAGAGGTAAGTCTGGCCGTCGTTGCCAACAATAAACTCGCTGTCCTTATCGTCGGTGGTGACCGTTGCGCCAAAGGGCAGCGGTTTACCGTTTTGCGTCAACGTCATCAGTACCCGACGCCCCACGCGAGTGTTGAAGCTGGCCCGCACCACGGCACCGCGTGTTGGGGTAACAATCTGCGCGGCGTGGGTCACGTCGGCATCGTCTGGTAGCGTTTCAGTATCCAGCGCAATGGTGTTATGACGATAGGCTGTGACAAATGGCACGACGGTATAGCCACGGAAATCGGTCTCGACGCCCGTCTGGTTGGTGATATGGGTACCATGTGTACCGGGTGCTTTCACCAGGGCGATGGTTTCCCCAAGCGGCTGGCTTAGCGTGATACCGTTGGCATGTGCCACAACGCCACCCTGCAGACCCATGTTGACGGTACGCTGATATTTATCCTGACTGATGCCACCACTCACTTCGCCATAGGTGGCCTTATAGTCGGCATTCATGCTGGTGGAGCTACCGCTGCCGGTTGTGCTCAGCCCTTCCTGAATATTCCAGTTAAGATTGTCTTCCTGCAGGGCCGTGCCATTCAGGCCAATGTTCTGCGTGGTACCCTCTTTGGTGTTGTTCAGGTTGTACGTCGCCCAGGTGTTGTGCATCCAGTGATCCAGCGGTACGGAGACACTCAGGGAAAGCTGGTTGTCGTTGGTGACGGACTCCCCATCTTCATCGCTGTCGTTAGTATTCTTGTTCATGCTGTAGCTCAGGCTGTAGCTCACGCCGTGCCAGCTGTTGTTGTAGCTGACGCTCATGGAGGTCATGTCCTGGCTCTGGCTCCAGTAGGTCTCTTTGACCAGGCTTAGCGTCACCGATCCCCAGCCTTCACCAAGCGTCTGGTCGATGGTGGCCTCTGTGCGCGCGCGACGCTGCTGGGGGGCAGACCAGTCGTCTGAGCGGGTGTACGACTCCATCGTGTCTTCCAGGGTATAGAAACCTTTGCTGTTATAGCGATAGCCCGCCAGAGAGAAGTTGGTGCCAGACCCTGCGAAATCTTTGCTGTAACGTACGCGCCAGGACTGACCTTTACTGGCCTGCTGCTTTTTCAGCAAGGCTTTTGCACGCGTAACGTCGATTGAAAAAGCGCCAAGATCGCCCATGTTTTTACCGGCACCGATGGCCTGCGACTGGTAATGGCTGCTCTGCTGCACGCCGCCATAGGCCGTAAAACCGTAGGGTAAACCATAGATAGCGCTGCCCTGGGCGAACGGAGTTTTCTCTACGTCGCTGTCGTACGAGCGATAACGACCGGCAGTGACGCTATAGCGCAGGTTATGTTCACGTTGCAGCACCGGTACGGAGGCGTAGGGCACCACGAAATGGCTTTCGCTACCGTCGGTTTCTTTCACCGTCACCTGAAGGTCGCCGCTGCTGCCGGTTGGGTAGAGATCGTTAATTTCAAATGCCCCGGGAGCCACGGTATTTTGATAAATGATGTAACCGTTCTGACGCACCATCACCAGCGCATTACTGTGTGCGGTACCGCGAATAATCGGCGCGTAGCCTTTCTCGCTGTCCGGGAGCATGTCGCTGTCGGAATTAAGCTGTACGCCGGTGTAGGGTACGCTGTCAAAAACGTCAGCCGGAGAAGAGCTTTGCCCGACCGTCAAACTGCTTTTCATCGCCGCAATATCGCGCTGGGCGTAGGTATAAACGGACGAGAACTTTTGCTCTTCTTCTTTACCCGTGGTGCTGCGGTTCCATGTCGAGTAATTTCTCAGCCGCCATGCGCCAATGTTAAGGCCAGGCCGGAGATTCACATACTGGCTGCTGGTATCTTCCTCACCCTGCTGACGCGCATGGCTTTGGCTTGCTGTCGCACTGTAATTGAGCAGTCCGGCAGTGATCCCTTCATCGAACTCTTTTGGGTCAATATAGCCACGTGGAACTTTACCCAGTGCGATTTGTGGAATGCTAAGCAGTAACTGCTGGTTACGAACATGAAAGGTGGCGGACGCCCCTGGGATCGCGTTTAAGTCTGCGCACTGGCCTTTGGCGATTAACCGGGGGTACTTTTTGATTTTAATTCCGAGACTTTTTAACTCATCCGAAGTAAAGCAAGGCTGGAGTGAATTATTTCCGCTACTGTCCTTTCGTAATCTAAATGTGACATTGCGCGTGTCAATTTTATTATTATTGATAAAGACCGAAACCTGATATTTCCCTGGTGCTTGTCCCGGGCCTTTCTCATAAACAGACAGATCGGTCCTGGTCTGTTGAGGATTGTCAATATCCAGTAATGCCGGGTTAAAATAATCATCAGCCTGGACTTGCGATGCAAAGATAGCCATTGCCAGCACCCACAACAGGAGCAGCAATGAGAATATCTGGCAAGTGCAAGGCTTGTTATTGCTATACATGATTATTTAACATTACCGGCTTACAGAGTGATTAATGGAGTGATGTAGACCAGGTGTGGCTGATGCTGCCGTAATCGGTAATAATTGACCATGCGACGGTATTCCCACCCATATTCGCTGGAAGGGGAAAATGTGTTTCTGTCTTCGGGACGGCCCAGGTTGCTTTTTTCACTTTTTGTCCATTCAGCGTGACGCTCTGGAAGTTCATATAAAAAGGCGTTGGGTTATTGACCACCAGATCATTGCCTTCGCGATGCCATTCCAGTTTATCTGCCACATCTTCCGGCTTACCCTGAATCGAGGAGGGGCGATACAACAATTTAATGCGGGTGTTGATGGCGATTTGCAGGGTATTCATCCCTTCAACATGTTTTGAAGAGGGAATGGCTTTGATATTTAACCAGTACAGCGACTCGCGATCTTCCGGTAAATTCCCACCTGTACGCACAACGCGCAAAACATTATCTTCTTTTGCATCCAGACGAAACAGAGGCGGAGTAATCAGAAAGGGGGCTTTGGCCCGGTTTTTACCACCAGAATCAACCCAGGACTGCACCAGATAATCCGTTGTATCTGGGTTTGAAAGACCAAGAGATGATTCCTTTTTATCTCCCTGGTAAACCAGCCGTGTGCCATTGATAATGACACCTGCATGTGCAGTGGCTGCGACCAGTAAAAGAGTACTCAGTAAATAACCGTGACGCATAAATATTTCTCAAAAAAAATAAGAGATATCAGCCCCTGAACAGCGCTAATATCTCTGAATTGATAATATCAGTTATAAATGACGGTGAAGGTTGAAACAGAGTTAGCCGGGCCAGCAGTCACTGCAGCCTGAGTCTGAATATAACGCGCACCGAACTCCAGATTATTGACAGTCGTACCTGACGCTAACGGATATTGCTGGGAAGGTGTATATAAACTCACTGGCTGCTCTGCTGAATCAACCAACTGAATAGCAACACCTGTTGCCGCATCCACATCTGGCGATAATGCCAGAGTAGAATTATTGTTAGCATCTGGTGTACCACCAAAATTAATGGCAGCAGATGTCACCGTTTCCGGACAATTTGTTAACTGGATATCAAACTTCGTTAATGTGCTGGTGGAGCCTGCGCCGGTAAATACCGTTTTAGATACTTTGCCAAGCTGGACATTCAGCGGATTACTTAACCCATTAACGACCTGACATGCGGAATCAATGATTTCGCCAGTAAAGTTAATTTGACCTTCACCATTTGTTGCCGCAAATGCAGATGCAGAACATCCCACCGTTGCAGCGATAAATAACCCTAAAGCGACCTTGTTCATATTAAATCCTGGTGTATGTCGGGTGACAACGTTGCCTGGACGTTGTCACCGTTGACGCTCAATGACTTTCCGCTGGTTATTTAATCAAAAAATGCATGTCTAAGAATCTTCTGTAGAAATCACAAATAATTTAAATTCTGCTTGTGTTTGGCTTTTTCTCATCATTTCAGTGTGTTGATAAAATACTATCGGCCAGGTCTTCATCAGGGCTATATTGTTAACAAGATGATGCCGTAAGGAGAGATGTCGTGGATTACCGCAAAATTATCAAAGAGGTAGGGCGCGGAAAAAATCATGCCCGCGACCTGGACCATGAAACTGCACGTACACTGTATACCCACATGCTGAACGGTGATGTACCCGAGCTGGAGCTGGGCGGCATTCTGATTGCGCTGCGTATCAAGGGGGAAGGTGAGGCTGAAATGCGAGGCTTTTATGAGGCGATGCAGGCACAAACCCTGCGCTTAACGCCGCCTGTGGCCAAACCGATGCCGATCGTTATTCCGACCTATAACGGTGCGCGCAAGCTGGCGAACCTGACGCCGCTGTTGGCAATTTTGTTGCACAAGCTCGGGTTCCCGGTGGTGGTGCATGGCGTCAGTGAAGATCCAACCCGCGTGCTGACGGAGACCATATTTGACATGTTGGGTATCGAACCCACCCTGCATGCCGGACAGGCGCAGGCGAAGCTGGATGGACATCAACCGGTCTATATCCCTATCAAAGCGCTTTGCCCGCCGCTGGAAAAGCAGCTGGATATGCGCTGGCGTATGGGCGTGCGTAACAGTGCGCACACGCTGGCGAAACTGGTGACGCCGTTTGCTGAAGATGCCGCGCTGCGTCTTTCCAGCGTGTCACACCCTGAGTATGTGACCCGCGTCGGGAAATTTTTTGAGGATATCGGTGGCAGAGCCTTACTGATGCATGGCACGGAAGGGGAGGTGTACGCCAATCCGCTGCGTTGTCCGCAACTGATGCTTATCGATGCTGCGGGCACTCGCGCTGTGCTTGAGCGTGGGGAAGAGAATACTGACGTCATTCTGCCGCAGGTAAAAGATCCCCACTCAACTGCACAATGGATTGAGCAATGTCTTGCCGGCCATGTTCCCGTTCCGCACTCGATTAAACTGCAGATGGCTTGCTGCCTGTTGGCCACCGGGGAAGTGGAAACGGTCGAGGCTGGTATGCAGCGTGTAGAACGCGCGTTTTAGGCAAAAAAAAAAGCCCGTCCAGTGGCGGACGGGCAAGCAAGGGTAACAAACAGGGTCAATGAGGGTTGGAGCATCTCACCAGAGGGTTCGGTGAGGGTGGAGCATAATGCGTTCGGTTATTTATAGATAACCGCGGTACCGCTCAGCTTGTTGCCGTTGTTTGCGGAAGTGATGGTATAACCACTTGCACCCGCAGCCGCGGCTTTCTCAGCCAGTTTGGCTTCCAGACCGTCCAGCGTGGTTGCGCCTTCTGCACTCACCACACCGATTTTATTCATGCTCTGCGCCTGGGCAGAAGAGACAGGCTCTGCAGCGAATACGCCAAAAGAAAGAGCAGACAGGGCAACAGCAGCAACAGCATATTTGATGGTTTTCATTGTTAATCTCTCGCAGGTTTCTGTTAGGGGACGGTGTTCCGTCGATGTGATGAGTATCACGCTTTTTTTCACCAGAGAAAATCGAAGAGAATTGACGTGGTCGGTCAAAAAAACTGAATGACAAATAACTTATTGAATATTAATAAATTCAGGAGGGTAATTTACACTTCTTGTTGCTGCACTTTACAGAGCGATGGAGAAGGGCACATTTTGCTACGTGTTCAGCTAAAAATCGTGAGCGTAAAGGAAACAACTCAGAGGGTTTACTTAGGTAAAGGAAAGTCAACGTAACTGGCTGTCCTTTGAACCTCTGTGATTATATCCCGCATATGATGAGTTTTTTGAATCTTTATCCTGTTGGCGGGCAATGCATAACCGCACGCCAGGAATGGCTTTACGGCGAGCCTCCGGGATAGGATCTCCGCATTCCTCACATTCATATAAACTTTCGCCGTGTGGTATTTCACCACGAGCGCGAGCAACTGCATCTTCAATTGTACTGTTGATTTGTTCGTTAACGGCGTCGTCATTTGCCCAACCGGAAGCCATTGCATCCTCCTGTGTAAGTCAGATGGGATTAAAAATTATACAACCGGGGAGCGAGAAAAGAGAAACTGCATCTGGCAGGCAGATGCAGTCTGATGGCAGGAAGGCGCTTATTTATAGATAGTGGCGGTACCATACATATGGTTATCCCCTCCGGCGGAGTTCACCACAAATCCTTTCGCACCCTGCTCACGTGCTTTTTCAGCCAGCTTATCCTGTAGGTCGTCAAGGTTGCTCGCATTGCTGACAGAAACCGAGCCTGCAGGTCGCAATTGACTGGTATCCGTGCTGTTTGTCAGAGACTGAACTGACCAGGCGGAGAATGATACTGTTGCAAGTGCACCAGCGATAACAACAAGGGTCAGATACTTTTTCATAATCACATCCTCAGGGGAAACAACGGGTGACTCACCTTAAGTTTAGAAGCCTGGAGAGTGTGATTTAGCGCAAAAATTTGATGATGATCTGCTTATTTTTTGAACAATAATAGTTGTCAATTTATTGACAGATCATAGACATAGAGGTTGCTGATTTATGGCGTGTTTTTGCGTATTGAACAGAGATATTTACCGCTGGGTCTGCAAAGGGTATCTTACGCCGCTGTTTAAAGGAGAATGCCATGACTTCCCAAAAGCCGGGATTGCACCCACGAAATCGCCACCGCAGCCGCTACGACATGAAGGCGCTGTGCCAAAGCTGTCCTCCGCTGCAGGACTTCATTGTGCAGACGCCTGCCGGTGAACCTTCGGTCAATTTTGCTGACCCGCTGGCGGTCAAAATGCTGAATAAAGCGCTGCTGGCGCATTTTTACGGTGTCACGCACTGGGATATTCCGGAAGGCTTTCTCTGCCCGCCCGTGCCGGGGCGTGCCGATTATATCCACCATCTTGCCGATCTCCTGGCAGAAGATCATGACGGCGTGATCCCGCAACAGGCCACCGTGCTGGATATCGGTACCGGGGCGAACCTGATTTACCCGTTGATCGGTGTCCATGAATATCACTGGCGCTTTACCGGCAGTGAAATCGGTGCAGAGGCATTTTCCAGCGCGCAGGCGATCGTTAACGCGAATGCGGGGCTAAGCCGGGCCATTCGTCTGCGCAGGCAGAAAGAGGCGAATGCCATTTTCAACGGCATTATTCACAAGAATGAACAGTACGATGCCACAATGTGCAACCCGCCATTCCATGATTCAGCGGCTGCCGCCCGCGCGGGCAGCGAGCGTAAGCGTCGCAATCTGGGTCAGGATGAAGATGCCGCGCTGAACTTCGGTGGCCAGCAGCAGGAGCTGTGGTGCGAGGGCGGTGAAGTAGCGTTTATTCTGCGCATGATTGCAGAAAGTAAACCGTTCGGCCGTCAGGTTAAATGGTTTACAACCCTGGTGTCCCGTGGCGATAACCTGCCGCCACTCTACCGTGCATTGAGCGAAGCTGGCGCGGTGAAAGTGGTGAAGAAAGAGATGGCGCAAGGCCAGAAACAGAGCCGCTTTATCGCCTGGTCGTTTATGGACGATAACAAACGTCGTAAATAATCCGCAGACCGGGGAAGGCGTCGCCACTCTCCGGCTTGTTCCCCCGGTTTACGGCGGCTGTGTGGTGAACGATACGCCAGAGAACACTCTGAAAAAAAAAGCCGGGCTCTGCATTCGCATACCCGGCTTTTTCGAACGTTGGCGTATTACGACACGTGCTGCAGGAACTCCTGCAAACGCTGACTTGGCGGGTTTGCAATCAGTTCTTGCGGATTACCGTCTTCCGCGATACGACCTTTATCAATAAAGATCAGACGGGAAGCCACCTTCTCAGCAAAGCCGATTTCGTGGGTGACGATAACCATCGTCATTCCTTCCTCTGCCAGATCCTGCATGACTTTCAGCACTTCGTGGCGCAATTCAGGGTCGAGCGCCGAGGTTGGCTCATCAAACAGCATCATTTTCGGTTTAACTGCCAGCGCACGGGCAATCGCCACACGCTGCTGTTGACCACCGGACAGCTCTGAAGGGTAGTGGTGCGCACGTTCTGCCAGGCCAACTTTGGCCAGCAGATCTTTTGCCAGCGCTTCTGCAGCCGCTTTGTTGGCACCGCGCACGCGCAGTGGGCCAAACATCACGTTTTCCAGCGCCGTGAGGTGCGGGAACAGGTAGAACTGCTGGAACACCATGCCCGCTTCCTGACGAATCAGACGGTCATCCACTTTCGGGTCATTCACCTTCAGACCATCGACGATCAGATCGCCGCTGGTTATCTCTTCCAGCTTGTTGATGCAGCGCAGCAGAGTGGACTTACCGGAGCCGGATGGCCCGATAATGACCACCACTTCACCCTGTTTGATGTTCAAATCGATATTGTGCAGCACCTGGGTTGGGCCAAAGTGCTTGGAAACGTTTTTAAATTCAATCACAGGATTTTCATCCTTCTTTCAAGACGACGCAGAACGAAGCTCAGAACCAGAGTGATGACCAGGTAGACAACGGCTACCGCACTCCAGATTTCCAGTGCACGGAAGTTGCCCGCAATAATCTCCTGGCCCTGACGGGTCAGTTCAGCAACGCCGATAACAATGAACAGCGACGTATCTTTAATACTGATGATCCATTGGTTACCCAGCGGTGGCAGCATGCGGCGCAGCGCCAGTGGCAGAATAACGTGGCGGATCGTTTCGCGACGGGACAGGCCTAATGCCAGACCAGCTTCGCTGAAACCTTTATGAATCGACAGAACGGCACCACGGGTAATTTCCGCGATGTAGGCACCGGAGTTGATCATAATAGTCACGACGGCGGCACTGAACGGGTCAATGCGCAGGTCAGTAAAGGCCATTGGCAGGGCGAAATAGATGAACATGACCTGGACGACAATAGGGGTGCCGCGGATCACTTCGATGAAAACCAGTGCGATGTGGTTTGCAATCCAGCCGCCGTAGGTGCGGGCGAAACCGGCGACAAGACCGATAATCAACCCACCAACCAGACCGAGGACCGAAATCCACAGGGTCATTTTAGCGCCTTCAAGCAAGATAGGAATGGCAGGCCAGATGGCGCTCCAGTCAAACTGCATGATAGTTTCCTGTTACTGTTACCGTGTTTCAAAAATATCAGGGGCGAAAGGTCGCCCCCGAGTGAACATTATTTTTTTAAGAATAATTATTTAGGCTCGGTACAGAACCATTTTTTGTAGATTTCGTTGTACGTGCCGTTCTCTTTCAGGGTTTTCAGCGCGCCGTTAACTTTGGTACGCAGATCGTCGCTGCCTTTCGGGAACGCAATACCGTACTGCTGTGCTTCCAGAGATTCACCTACCGCTTTGAACTTGCCGTTACCTGCTGTTTTGATGAAGTACAGGATGTTAGGGGTGTCGTGCAGAACAGCGTCAGCACGGTTGGTGCCCAGTTCCATGTAGGCGTTATCGATGTTCGGGAACTGACGCAGGTCTTTGGTTTTGATGTTAGCTTTCGCGTAATCAACGGAACCCGTGCCGCTCTTCACTGCCACCACTTTACCGTCGAGGTCTTTCACGCTTTTTACGTCATTATTATCGGCTTTCACCATCACCAGCAGGCCGCTTTTGTAGTAACCGTCGGAGAAGTCGATCGCTTTTTTGCGTTCTTCAGTAATGGTGATGCCTGCCAGTGCTACATCAACGTTTTTGGTTTGCAGTGCCGGGATGATACCGCTGAAATCCATAGGCTTCAGGGTGTAATCCAGTTTGAGCTCTTTTGCTACCGCAGCCCACAGATCCACATCAAAACCAACGTATTTATCACCCTGTTTGAATTCAAACGGAACGAACGCCGTGTCGGTCGCTACAACCAGTTTGTCGGCAGCCTGAGAAGACACCGCAAAAGCCAGGGTAAGTGCAGCCAGTGAAACTTTTAATACAGACTTCATAGCATTTCCTTTTATATCCACGGGGCGATCCCCTGCGAGAACAACAGGCACAATGAAAAAATCGTGCCAACTTTACAAGCCATTGTTTTTCAAAGGGGATGGTGTCATGCATTGCACAATAAATGTGGCAATGATGTTCTGTTGCACCAGGATGGAGCACCATTTTGGTGCGTTTCGTTTGATGCAACTGACGGGGTGCTATTTAGCGCAAATTCTGACGAAAAAACAATCTTCCATTAACGGTTGTGTGAGGTGATTATTACATTTTCTTCACTTTTGCACTGTCTCAGGAAAAAAATGCGCACCATAAATGTGCAAAACCCTCACCGGTGGCGAGGGTTTGGGAGAAAATGCTCAGGAATTACGCGATGTTAGATTCAATAAACCACAGGAATTTGTCCAGGTCGCGAGAGGCGGCAGTGAAAATGTCAGCGGTGTCTTCGTCTTTCGTTTCAGAAATGGCTTTGCGGACGTCGTTGGCGACAACCGCATAACGATCGGCCAGCTCTTTCAGGTGATCCTGAACCGTATGGATCTCCAGCGGGTAGCTTTTCAGCGGCGTTTTACTGTTGATAACCTGCGTAGTGCCCAGGGCTACGCCCCCCAGCTGCACGGCACGCTCTGCCATTGTGTCAAGATGATCGGTCAGTGCTGTACGGAAGCCATCCAGCATTTCATGTACGGCAATAAAGTTTGCACCACGCATGTTCCAGTGGGCCTGTTTGGTGATCAGCGACAGGTCAATGAACTGGATCACCTGACGATTAAGCAACTCAACCGTCGCTTTTTTATCGCTATCTGATACATCGTTGCGGGTATAAAGCAGATTAGACGCTTTTGTTTTCACCAGCTTAGCGGTACTCATAATCTCATATCCTCTTGATGTTAGTGCCCCATGAATTAACGAGGTTGAGTATAGCACCGGATTTATGCAGTACAGTTTTGGTGTTGCCTATCGCTTTAATAGTAAAGCACATTGTTTTTTATTAGTGCATTGTTTTTATGGTGATTTTTTATTTTATGAGATGGTTTTTATAATTGCGTTGGTAAGTGTTGTTATCTGCAATTTTATTTCTTGGTGATGTCAAAGATGTGAGGAAATAATTCAGTGAGCGGTTCTGGACTCTATTCTGCATGGCTATTTAGCCATGCAGAATAGAGTGCGTCAGTTAATATCGACTTTTTCGACTTTGCTCTCCCGATTCAGGGTGAGCGTGGATCCCATAGATGCGGCAATAATGGAGCAGAGTGCCAGCGTCTGGGTGAATGTCAGGGTTTCTCCGAGGAAAACCATACCGGAGATGGCGGCCAGTGCAGGCTCCATGCTCATCAGTGTGCCAAATATGCGTGTCGGGAGACGCGTGAGGGCAATCATCTCCAGAGAATAGGGAAGTGCTGTTGACAGAATGGCGACAGCAAGCCCGATGGGCATGACCGACCATTGCCAGATGGATGCCGTAGCCTGCGCCATGCCGATTGGAACAAAGACGATGGCAGCAATTAATGAGCCCAGTGCGACGGTCGCCGGGCCATGCTCTTCCCCGGCGCGCTGGCCAGAAAGGATATAAACCGCCCAGCCGGCTCCTGCACCCAGTGCCAGCGCCGCACCTTTCAGATCAATGTGTGAGACATTCTGACCCAACGGTAACAGGAACCATAGCCCCAGAACGGCTAACACAACCCAGATAAAATCGACCGGACGACGAGAAGAAAAGAGCGCTACGGCCAGCGGGCCGGTAAATTCAAGCGCGACGGCGATCCCCAGAGGAATGGTCTGGATGGAGAGATAGAACATATAGTTCATTGCCCCCAGCGACAGCCCGTAAAACAGCAGAGGTAAACGCTGCTCTTTTCTGAAGCGCAATCGCCAGGGTTTGAAGATGACCACCAGAATCAGGGTCCCTAATACGATACGCAGCGCTGTGACGCCCGGCGCACCGACCAGTGGAAACAGCGATTTTGCCAGCGATGCGCCGCTTTGAATGGACAACATCGCGATGAATATTACAGCAACCGGCAACCATACTGAAGCCTTGCGGGGTGACCCTGGCATCCTTTCTCCCGTCAGTTTATGTCAAGTGGGGTAAAAGCTGCAGTGTAATGGAAATATGCCGTAACGGTTGAGGCCCCGTTGAAAAAAAACGGTGTGAGATCCGTAAAATGGTTAAGCGCGGGTGGATTTATCGTCTGTCTGATTAGGAATAATCTGGATGAATGTAACAGCACAGGCGCGCACTATTGGTGTTTTGAAGTGGAAATTCTATGTTATTTGAATGAGATAGCTAAAGCTGGAAATGTTCTGTTACAGGAAAGGTTTTGTTAGACATCACGAATCACAAAGAGTTTCACAAGAATTTTTGATATATTGAAAACTTACGGATTTACTTGAAGCACATTTGAGGTGGTTATGAAAAAAATTGCATGTCTTTCAGCACTGGCCGCAGTTCTGGCTGTTTCCGCAGGTACCGCTGTAGCTGCTACTTCTACCGTTACCGGTGGTTACGCTCAGAGCGATATGCAGGGCGTGATGAACAAAGCTAACGGTTTCAACCTGAAATACCGCTACGAGCAGGACAACAGCCCGCTGGGTGTGATCGGTTCCTTTACTTACACTGAAAAAGACCGTTTCGACGACAGCGCTTATAACAAGAGCCAGTACTACGGTATTACCGCAGGTCCTGCTTACCGTCTGAACGACTGGGCAAGCATCTACGGTGTTGTTGGTGTTGGCTACGGTAAATTCCAGCAGACCGAAAACGAAGGTGCTAACCGCACTGCAAGCACCAGCGACTACGGTTTCTCTTACGGTGCGGGTCTGCAGTTCAACCCAATCGAAAACGTTGCTCTGGACTTCTCCTATGAGCAGAGCCGTATCCGCAGCGTTGACGTTGGCACCTGGATCGCGGGCGTAGGTTACCGCTTCTAATCACTCCGGTGAGCCAATAAAAAATCCGCCCAATGTGGCGGATTTTTTTTTGCTATTTCCCCTCATCCCAGTCCTCTCCCCAAAGAGGAGAGGGGGGGCGTCCGTGCAGCCTTTTGGGCTTGTGGAAGATGTCACTTACTCTTTATATCGAATACATCCGTTCCCAGATGGGTATAGTCAACTTTCTGTAACTTGAAGTTGGTAATGTAAACTGGGGGAGCCTTCTTACCTGAGACAAACGGGTAACTATTTTTAATCTGTTCCGCAGTAATCCCCGTCCACTGCGAGAAGAATTCCAGGAAATCATTCGCGGAACGACGCGCTTTGATGATGCGGTGCGTTTTGTCATCACTCGACAGCACCATAAACGGCACCTGGAAGTTCTGCTGGAACTGGTCATCATGGGCCAGGTACTGTACCTCTTTGCCACGTTCCTTAAACGCCAGCCCGTGATCCGAGAAATAGACCAGCGAGAAACTGTTGCCAGTATTGCGGAGCTGGTCGTACAGCTTGCTGAGCAAATCATCGGTTTGCGTCATGGTATAGAGGTAGCATGAGGTCTCTCTGGATTGCACGAACTCAGCGTATTTTCCCTGCGTGCGATCGCATGCCTGCGGGTGTGAGCCCATCAGATGCAGAACAATCAACTGAGGCTGGGTATGCTGAGTGGCAAAGACCTGAGACGTCATTTTCAGCAACGCTTCATCTTTGGTGTTTTTATCGGCCTGGAAATCACCGTTTTTCAGGAACTGCACTTCATCGGCACGCTTTGCAATACTGGCGATGGCCGTATCGTATTCGCCAATTTGACCCTGGTTGGAGAACCACCATGTCTGGAAACCTGCACGGTTAGCCAGAGTGACAAAGTTATCCTGGTACTGCGGTTTACCATCGACCACGCGGTTCAGCGTCAGGCCAAGTGATTTCTGCGTCGAGCCGCTGGCCGCCACATAATCGGTAAACAGGGTGCCATTGACCGTACTCGCAAACGGCGTGTTGTCCCAGTGTCCGCCAAACGCGCCCATCGCATCGCGGCGTGCGCTTTCGCCGATCACCACGACATAGGTGTGGTACTTCGGTTTTACGGCCAGCACGTTCCAGGTGTCTTTCATTGTGGAAAGCTCGGCCATGCGTGCCTGTTCGTCGAGAACCTCTTGATTGTTGACGACGACGTCTTTTACAAAACGGAATACCGGATAGCCGGTATCTTTCAGCTTAAATACACCTCCCCAGGCAAGATTTTGCACGGGGGCGACAAAAATAGTGGCGATACTGAATACCAGACACAGGTGTTCAATTTTGCTCCATGTTTTTTTCTCTTCCGCTTTGCGGCGAACGGCAATAACGCCAAGCGCGAAGATGAACAGGGCAACCACATAGCTGTACCACGGGAAGATCGTCAGGATCTCTGTCGACTCTTCCATATTGGTCGAGTGTAGTGCCAGCAAGGTATTAAAGTTTGGCGCGCCATAGGCCTGGCCAAACGGGAAATAGAAGGCGGCGACCAGCGAACAGAGCCCGATTAACGTTTTCTGCACGCGCGGAGCGCTCCGCCACAGTAAATGCAGTATGCAGGTGAAGGCCGCGGTGTAGAGCAGGCTAAAAGGATAGCCCAGCGCAAAGTTAATCAGCAACGATTGCAGAAAGTAGAACCCCGTCCACGGGCTTAAGGCCCGGCTGCGGGTAACAAGTGTTTCTTTCAGGGTTAAATTCATAGGTCACTATCATGCATGAAAACGCCATGTGCTCACCCTGGCGTCGAGGGTCAAAACCTGCCTGACAGTGCGTGGAGAGGGAATGAGGGTCCGCTTCAGCGAGCCGCAAATTGTGCAGGGCAGCAAGAAGATAGTGCGAGCGTTAACTAAGGTCAACAGTTGCTAAGCAGATGTTTTGCGAAGGGGATTGCAAATCCGTGAAAAAGATCGGGAATTACGCGGCCTGGAGCCAGTTTACGGAAGAATTATGACGGAAAAATGAAGCGGCGTACCGCGACGCCGCTTAGTGGGAAGGTTTATCGTCCTGATGCGGTTTCTGACTAAACATATCGCACAGCATGTTCAGCAGCATTAAGCGTACTTTAAAAGGAGAGTGAGTAAACACGGTCATACACCTCTTGAATTCATTCATAAGACCTCCTGATTTTTGACCCCTTCGATCCGTGAAAGGTGACTGCATTACGTACAGATATAGCACAGGCTATATTTTATAGCTATGGCTATTTCGTTAATTTTTTGTGCTTGTGAAGTGATGGTTTACAATGTGTGTTCTCGATTCCGGGCGCTGGAAGCGTCACCCTACTGAGGAAGTGCAATGAACCGTCGCGCAGGTAAGCCAACAATAATAAAAACGACGCAACTGGTGAATGTCGAAGAACATGTCGAAGGTTTTCGCCAGGTACGTGAAGCGCACCGGCGTGAACTGATCGATGATTATGTCGAGCTGATTTCCGATTTGATCCGTGAAGTGGGGGAAGCCCGTCAGGTTGATATGGCGGCCAGGTTGGGTGTCTCGCAACCCACCGTTGCCAAGATGTTAAAACGGCTGGCATCTGTGGGCTTAATTGAAATGATCCCCTGGCGCGGTGTATTCCTGACGCCGGAAGGGGAAAAGCTGGCGCAGGAGAGCCGTGAGCGCCATCAAATCGTCGAGCATTTTTTGCTGGTGCTGGGCGTCAGCCCGGAAATTGCCCGTCGTGATGCGGAAGGAATAGAGCACCATGTCAGTGAAGAGACGCTGGCGAAATTCCGCGAATTTACACTCAACGCCGGGATTTCTGCAGAATGAGGCTTCCCGGACTCCAGGCACTGGCTCGCGATCGTTTTTTTCATCTTTTATTAATTATTGGTGCAGGGCTGAGTGCTTTTGTACCGTTCGCGCCACAGACCTGGCCTGCGGTAATTGACTGGCGTACGATAATTACCCTGAGCGGCTTAATGATGCTCACCAAAGGGGTGGAACTGAGCGGTTACTTTGATGTACTGGGGCGTAAAATGGTGCGCCGCTTTGCCACTGAGCGCAAACTGGCCCTGTTTATGGTCTTTTCCGCTGCGGTATTGTCCACCTTCCTGACTAACGATGTGGCGCTGTTCATTGTGGTGCCGCTGACGCTCACGCTGCGGAGGCTCTGCGAGATCCCGGTCTCCCGCCTGATCATCTTTGAGGCACTGGCCGTGAATGCCGGTTCGCTTCTGACACCCATCGGTAACCCGCAAAACATTCTTCTCTGGGGTCGCTCAGGCCTGTCGTTTGCCGCTTTTACCTGGCAAATGGCACCGCTGGCGCTGGTGATGGTGCTTTCGCTGCTGGTGGTCTGCTGGCTGGCGTTCCCCGATACAAAACTGCAGTACCATAGCGGAACCCCGGGCCCGGAATGGCTGCCTCGTCTGGTCTGGAGTTGTCTGGGCCTTTATATCGTCTTCCTCACGGCACTGGAGTTGAAACAGGAACTGGCTGGGGTGTTACTGGTGGCCTGCGGATTCCTGTTCCTCGCAAGACGCGTGCTGGTGAGCGTCGACTGGACATTGTTACTGGTCTTTATAGCCATGTTTATTGATGTCCATTTGCTTATCCAGCTTCCGGTGCTGCAAAACGTTCTGCATGGCGTCAGTAGCCTGTCGCAGCCGGGGCTGTGGCTGGCGGCGATTGGCCTGTCGCAGTTTATCAGTAACGTTCCCTCGACCATCTTACTGCTCAACTATGTTCCCCCTGACACGCTGCTGGCCTGGGCGGTTAATATCGGTGGATTTGGGTTACTCCCCGGTTCGCTTGCCAACCTGATTGCCCTGCGAATGGCGAATGACCGCCGTATCTGGTGGCGCTTCCATTTATGGTCACTCCCGATGCTGGTTTGGGCTGTGGCGGCTGGTTTCGGTTTATTCCTTCTCGTATAGCCGTCTCCTGTAATGAACTGTCAAACCCTGCATGGAAAAAGATTCAGAGGATTGGGCAAGAAACGGACAGAAACGCCACATTCGCGTTCGCTGAGGGGCGGGTATAACTATCAGGCACTCATCAAACAAAATGCGAGGAATGTCTTATGCGTTATCAAAAACTCGGCAATACCGGTTTGTTTGTTTCTGAACTGTGCCTCGGCACCATGACATTCGGCGGTGAAGGTGGCATGTGGGGCAAGATTGGCCAGCTGCAGCAACGTGAAGCCGAGCAGCTGGTGGGTCGCGCGCTGGATGCCGGGATCAATTTCATCGATACCGCGAACGTCTATTCAGAAGGTCGCTCGGAGGAGATCACCGGGCAGGCGCTGAAAAACCTGAAGATCCCGCGTGAAAATGTTGTTGTCGCCACTAAAGTGTTTGGCGAGACCGGTACGGCGGGCGTGAACTCACGCGGCAGCTCACGCTATCACATTATCAGCAGCGTGAAAGAGAGCCTGCGTCGCCTGCAGCTTGATCATATCGATCTCTACCAGCTACACGGATTTGACCCCGCGACGCCCATCGAAGAGACGCTTTATGCGCTGGATAACCTGGTGCAGCACGGCCACGTGCGTTATATCGGCGTCTCTAACTGGGCGGCATGGCAGATTGCCAAAGCGCTGGGCATTTCCGAGCGTCTTGGGCTGGCACGTTTTGCCTCTTTGCAGGCGTATTACACCATTGCCGGTCGTGACCTGGAGCGCGAGCTGGTGCCGATGATGCAGAGCGAAGGTGTCGGGCTGATGGTCTGGAGCCCGCTGGCGGGTGGCCTGCTGAGCGGAAAATATGACCGCGACGGCCAGAGCGAAGCCGGTGGACGTCGCCAGGAGTTTGACTTCCCGCCTGTGGAGAAAGAGCGTGCCTTCGACTGTGTTGACGTGATGCGCACCATTGCCGAAAGCAAAGGCGTTTCCGTTGCACAGATCGCGCTGGCGTGGCTGCTGCATCAGAAAGTGGTCAGCAGTGTGATCATTGGCGCGAAACGGGTCGACCAGTTGGATGACAACATTGCCGCAACCGGGATCCGGTTAAGCGAAGAAGAACTTAAACAACTTGATGCTGTGAGCGCACTGCCACGGGAATATCCGGGCTGGATGCTGGAGCGACAGGGCGAATATCGTCGTAATCAGTTAGCACAGCAGTAACCCTTCTTTTCCCCGGTGGGCTTCGCTTACTGGGGCTTTTTTTCTGCCCATCTCACAAAAAACGATCCTTCTCTTTGATTGATTTTTCATCTTCGCCTATATGACTAGTCATGAAATTTAAATGACTAGTCATATAGGGAGAAACCATGAACCAATCACTGCCAGTCAACTTTTTATGGGGTAATTCGGTATCCAGCATGCAGACGGAAGGGGCATGGAACGAGGGGGGAAAGGGGATGTCGGTGTACGACATTCGCGAAGCCGGGGAAAACATCTCCGACTGGAAGGTGGCGACCGACTCCTACCACCGCTATCGGGAAGATTTCGATCTGATGCAGGATCTGGGCATGAACTGCTACCGCTTTCAGATAGCCTGGAGCCGCGTCTGTCCGCAGGGTGACGGGGATTTCAACGATGAAGGCATCGCGTTTTATGACCGCTTTATCAACGATCTGATCGCCCGCGGTATTGAGCCGATGATCTGCCTCTACCATTTCGATATGCCGCTGGCACTGGCGCAGGAGTACAACGGTTTTAACGATCGTCGGGTGATGGACGCCTTTATCCGCTACGGTAAAAAGATGATCGACTGCTACGGTGATCGCGTGAAGTACTGGTTGACCTTCAACGAACAGAACATCTTCCATATGCCGGAAGCGTTTCGCATTTCCGGCTACATGAAAGGCGAGAAAACCCTGCGCGAGCTGTATGAGCTACAGCACCATACGATGGTGGCGCACATGGCGCTGACCGGGTATCTGCACCAGACCAGACCGGGTCAGCTGATGGGCGGTATGCTGGCGCACCAGCTGATTTACCCGGCCACCTGCAAACCGCGCGATATCTTCTGTGCGCAACAATATGACGAGTTTCTCAATCAGAACCTGCTGCGTGTCTTTGCCGGTCAGGGCTACAGTCCGGCGGTGATGGCGGTGGTGGAACAGGAGGGCTTTGGTGATATCTACCGGGCCGAAGATCTTGCCCTGCTGGGGCGTACCAGGAATGACTTTATGGCCTTTAGCTATTACGCCAGCAAAACGCTGGACAGTGATGCTATTCCGGAAGGTACGCCGGTTAACGATTACCTGCTGCACGGCGAGAAAAATAACCCTTACCTTAAAGCGACCGAGTGGAACTGGCAGATCGATCCGCTGGGCTTTCGCACCATCATTACCCGCTACTACAACGACTGGCGGATGCCGGTATTCCCGATTGAAAACGGTATCGGGGTGATTGAGTCCTGGGACGGTGTGAACCCGATCGAGGATACTTACCGTATCGACTACCACCGGGCGCACATTGATGCCATGAAAGCCGCGATGGTTGAGGATGGCGCAGAGGTGATTGGCTATCTCGGCTGGGGCTTAATCGACATTCTTAGCTCACAGGGAGACATGCGTAAGCGCTACGGCGTGGTCTATGTCAACCGTGAAAACCATGACCTGAAAGACCTGAAACGTGTGCCGAAGAAGAGCTACGCGTGGCTGAAACAGGTTATCCATACCAACGGACGCGAAATGTAAGCCGTACGCTGCCGGGCCGTTTTTGTGACTGATTGATGGGAAATATCCGCTATGTCTGAAACAAAAATAACACCGAATATGCAGTCCTTTGTTGACAGATTTGTTGAGTTTTCGGCGCGCCTGGCAAACCAGGTGCATCTTCGCTCCCTGCGCGATGCCTTCGCCACGGTGATGCCGATTTTCATCCTCGCCGGTCTGGCGGTGCTGGTGAACAACGTGGTCTTTCCGTGGGTTTTTGCAGGCGACACGCTGACGCAGTTTAAAGTGTGGGGCGAGGCCATTATCAACGGTACGCTGAATATTGCCGCGTTGTTGCTGGCCCCGATGATTGCCTGGTCACTGGCGCGTAACAAAGATTTCGACAATCCGGTCTCGGCAGTGGTTATCGCTGTCAGCAGTTTTATTATTATGATGCCGATGCGTTTACAGCTCACACCCGTCGGCAGTGACACCACGGTGAATGTCACCCAGGTACTGACGTTCGCCAATATCGGCTCTACCGGAATTTTCGCCGGGGTGTTGATTGGGTTGCTGTCGACGGAGCTGTTTATCGCCATTTCCCGGCTGAAAGCATTGCATATTTCACTGGGTGAAAACGTCCCCCCGGCGGTGAGCAAATCGTTTACCGCGCTGATCCCAACAATCCTCACGCTCTCTTTATTTGCCGTGCTGGCGGCGGTACTGGCGAACGTGCTGCATACGGATCTGATCCATCTCATCACAACCTTTATCCAGCAGCCGCTCAGGCTTATCAATACCAGCCTGCCGGGGACGATGTTTATCTACAGCTTTGGTAACTTCCTGTTCACGCTGGGGATCCATCAGTCGGTGGTGAACAGCGTGGTGCTGGAACCGTTCCTGCTGATTAACACCAATGAGAATATGCTGGCCTTCGCGAATGGTCAGCCGATCCCGCATATTATCAATAACATCTTCGTACCGACGTTTGGCATGGTGGGTGGCACTGGCAGCACTATCTCCTTGTTGCTGGCGATCTTTATCTTCTCGCGGCAAAAATCAGCAAAACAGGTGGCCCGTTTATCGCTGGCTCCAGGCCTGTTCAACATCAACGAACCGGTTATCTTCGGTTTACCGATTGTCTTTAACCTGCCGCTGATGATCCCGTTTGTGCTGCTGCCTGCCATCGGTATTTACTTTGCCTGGCTCTGTACCACGCTGGGGTTAATGTCGCGCTGCGTGGTGATGATCCCGTGGACGACCCCTCCGATCCTGAGCGCCTGGCTGGCGACGGCGGGCGACTGGCGGGCAGTGGTGGTGCAGTTGGCAATCATTATATTTGGTGTATTCTTCTACCTGCCTTTCCTCAAAATTGCCGAGAGAGTGGCATTAAAAAACAGCGGGATAGAAAACTAACAGAAAGGAAGGACGATGGCGGCGAAGTACATCACCATAGCGCGGGAAATTAAGAAACGCATTATCAGCCAGCAATATGCCGCCAACGAACCGCTGCCGGATCAGTTTGCCCTGGCAGCGGAATTCAGCACCAGCCGGATGACCATTCAGCAGGCGATGCGCCAGCTGATTGTTGAAGGGCTGGTGTATACCCGCCAGGGGCAGGGGACGTTTATCCGCAAAAATTTCCTGCAGCTTTCCCAGTGGGATCTTTCCGGCAGCGACTACTTTGGTGCCACAAAAACCTGGGAACATCTGGGCACGGTATCCAGCCAGGTGGTGCATTTCGAGCTACGTTTTCCCAATGAGAAAGAGCAGTCTTCGCTGATGATTAACGCGGATACGCCGATCTACGACTTCATTCGCCTGCGTCTGCTCAACGGTGAGCCGATGTCGCTGGATTCAACCGTTATGCCGCTCAACCTGGTGCCGGGCCTGAACAAAAGTCACCTTGAAAGCTCGGTGTTCCGCTATGTGCAGGAGACGCTGGGGCTCAAAATCATGGGGTCTTACCGGGTGGTGCGGGCACTAAAACCAAATGCGCTGGATATGCAACACCTGGTCTGTGAGCACAGCGATCCGGTTCTGGAGGTGGAGCAGGTGATCTATCTGGAAGATGGCACACCGCTGGAGTATGCGCATTGTCATTATCGTTACGACCACGGCGGAATTGTGATCGTGAATAACGGGTAATCAGGCGATCAGGCGCACGACTCGAAGTAACTGTCGGTGTCTTTTATATAGACATCATTCTGGCACAGATAGTGAATTTGCCCGGGCTTAAACGTAAAACGTATTTTCTGGAGCAGTGAACGTTTTATTTTGCTGGTATTGTCACGGGATAATCCGTAGTCATGGATTATTTCATGGACAAATCGAATGCTTTGCGCCGAAACATAAACAGGTGTTTTTGTTAACTGAATAAGTTTACTGATCCAAATATCGTCTGCACGCGGACAGACGGTCAGGAAATCTTCGTTGAAATGAAAATATTCCGGGATCATCTTTTTCTTGAGCACCACACCGCCAAGACCGGTGATGATATAGTCCCGTTCGACCACTTTCGGCACGGTAATGAGTGGGAAATTACGATAGGTATCAAGAAGTTCTTTTTTCTTCTTTACCGTTTTACGCACGCGGGCAGCCACCACATACTCCTGATTGTGGCGATAAAAATCATCCAGAAGCGTTTCCGCCCAAATTTCGTTATAGATGGCGTCATCGTCGGCGTAGATCAGAATATCGTCTTCGGCCGCGACCTGTAGTGCCGGGAACAATTTTCGGTAAGGCCCGGTGTTTTTGACCCATTTAAAAACCAAATGAGTTCCGGTCTGGCGTATTTTCTCAGCCCATGCAGGCTCTTCAGTGATGCCTTCGTCACTGAGATAAGGTGTACTGGAAACCCACACAACAATTTGATCGACCTTGGTACTCTGGTTCGCCAGTGACCACACTGTTTGCGAACAGAGATAAAGGCGCGATTTCGTTGTTGTTAAGTTAATACTGATCATTGAACTAAGTGTGCTCCAGAAAGAATATACGACCCTATAAATGCAGAAAAAACTGATTTTATAGGCTCGTGCATCATAACACCTGGTTGAAAAGATGTAACCCTGCTGACTTAACAGAAAGTGGCTTGAAAGGGATTATAGCAATAATTGCTTTTTAGACAGAATGAGGGTAAGGCGCTGGATAAAATAAGACCCCGATGTATCGGGGTCTTAATGGGTAAGCGAGTGTAATTAGTTTAAACGTACTGGCATACCAGAGCGGTTCTGAACGGCCTGGTCAACAACGGTGGTATCGACATCAGCCTGAGACGTCACGGACTTCACCGCGCTGTTCAGCGTAACCGGTACGGTTTCGTTGTTGTTGATCTGGTCTTCGCTGGTGGACAGCGGGTTGTGCACTTCAATGTAACGGCTGCCATCCGGTTCAGAGGTCGCTTTCACCGGTTCGTTGATGAACTGGACGCGTGTACCTACTGGCACGTTATCGAACAGGAACTTGATGTCATCGTTACGCAGACGCACACAGCCGTGGCTTACGCGCAGGCCGATACCGAAGTTGGCGTTGGTACCGTGGATGGCATACAGACGGCCAATGTACAGGGCATACAGACCCATTGGGTTATCCGGGCCTGCTGGCACAACGGCTGGCAGTGGTTCGCCCGCAGCAATGTACTCGGCGTGCATTTTCGCGGTTGGCGTCCAGGTTGGGCCGGCTTTCTTACGCTCAACTTTGGTCGTCCAGTTCAGCGGGGTGTCTTTGCCCAACTGGCCGATACCGATTGGCAGCACGATGACGGTGTTGGTGCCTTTCGGGTAGTAATAGAGACGCATTTCCGCGCTGTTGATCACGATACCTTCATGAACGGTATCGGGCAGGATCAACTGCTGAGGGATATTCAGAACCGTACCGGCTTTTGGCAGATACGGGTCAACGCCCGGGTTAGCTTCCAGCATGTTGGACAGGCCAAGCTGGTACTGCGCAGCAAAATACTCCAGTGGCTGGGTGTTGCCTTCTTCAACGGTGACAACCTGGTTTTGACCTACCAGACGGCTTCCGTCTGTCGGCAGGGGATAAGTCACCGCAGACGCGGTTTTACAAAAACCTACTACGGCAAACGCCGCCGCAAAAAGCGTTGTTAATTTCATGTTCATGTTGTGCGAGGTATCTGAGCCACTCTGGCGATTAGTTGATAAGTCTGAGTCTGTGATGGGAGCGCATTATATGTGCATTCCCACTAACAGGGAATTCAGATGTGTACGAAATCACACTTTTTTCGCTTTTGTTAAAGTTTAGTGGAGAGTTGCAATACGGGATCTCATTTCGGAATTGTGGCATAATGCCGTGTTTATCACACTTTTCGCAGGAATCTCCCCGTGTTAGTTACCAGCAACGTCACTATGCAGTTTGGCAGTAAGCCGCTGTTCGAAAACATTTCCGTCAAATTTGGCGGCGGCAACCGTTACGGCCTGATTGGTGCCAACGGTAGCGGTAAATCCACCTTTATGAAGATCCTCGGTGGTGACTTAGAGCCGACGCTCGGCAACGTGTCGCTCGATCCAAACGAGCGTATTGGTAAGCTGCGTCAGGATCAGTTCGCCTTTGAAGAATTCACCGTGCTCGACACCGTGATCATGGGGCACGCGGAGCTGTGGGAAGTGAAGCAGGAGCGCGATCGCATCTACGCGCTGGCCGAAATGAGCGAAGAGGATGGCTACAAAGTGGCTGACCTTGAAGTGCTGTATGGCGAAATGGATGGCTACTCTGCGGAAGCGCGTGCGGGCGAGCTGCTGCTGGGCGTAGGGATCCCGGTTGAACAACATTACGGTCCGATGAGCGAAGTTGCTCCGGGCTGGAAACTGCGTGTTCTTCTGGCACAGGCGCTGTTCTCCAACCCGGATATCCTGCTGCTCGACGAACCAACGAACAACCTGGATATCGACACCATTCGCTGGCTGGAGCAGACGCTGAACGAGCGTGACAGCACCATGATCATCATCTCGCACGACCGTCACTTCCTGAACATGGTCTGTACGCACATGGCGGATCTGGACTACGGCGAGCTGCGCGTTTATCCGGGTAACTACGACGAATACATGACGGCGGCAACCCAGGCGCGTGAACGTCTGCTGGCCGATAACGCCAAGAAGAAAGCGCAGATTGCGGATCTGCAATCCTTCGTTAGCCGCTTTAGTGCGAACGCCTCTAAATCACGTCAGGCAACCTCTCGTGCCCGTCAGATTGACAAGATCAAACTTGACGAAGTTAAAGCCTCCAGCCGCCAGAACCCGTTTATCCGCTTCGAGCAGGATAAGAAACTGTTCCGTAATGCGCTGGAAGTGGAAGCCTTGGCAAAAGGCTTCGAAAATGGCCCGCTGTTTAAAAACTTCAACCTGCTGCTGGAAGTGGGCGAGAAGATTGCCATTCTGGGGGCTAACGGCGTGGGTAAATCCACTATGCTGAAAACCCTGGTGGGCGAACTGCAGCCGGATAACGGTACCGTTAAATGGTCTGAAAACGCGCAGATTGGTTACTACGCGCAGGATCACGAGTACGAGTTCGAAAACGACCTGACCGTCTTCGACTGGATGAGCCAGTGGAAGCAGGAAGGCGACGATGAGCAGGCGGTACGTAGCATTCTGGGTCGTCTGCTGTTCAGCCAGGACGACATCAAAAAGCCTGCTAAAGTGCTCTCCGGTGGTGAGAAGGGCCGTATGTTGTTCGGTAAGCTGATGATGGAAAAACCCAATATCCTGGTGATGGACGAACCAACCAACCACCTGGATATGGAATCTATCGAATCGCTGAACATGGCGCTGGAAATGTATCAGGGAACGCTGGTGTTCGTGTCTCACGACCGTGAGTTTGTCAGCTCGCTGGCAACCCGTGTGATTGAAATTACGCCAGAGCGCGTGGTGGACTTCACCGGTAATTACGAAGATTATCTGCGTAGCAAAGGTATCGACGGCTAAAAAAAGCCCGGTGGCGCTACGCTTACCGGGCCTACGTTCTGTTCCCTCTCCCTGTGGGAGAGGGTCAGGGTGAGGGCATCAGGCCGCACTACACCACCCAATCACACCTTTCTTCACCGTTCACCAGCAGCTTGCGCTTTTCCCCCGCCGGTAACGATACCTTCAGTGCCTTCCACGCCGGACGATAATCCCCGCGTGATTTCACCTTCAGGTTAATGGTCGTGGCATTGCATTCCATTTCCCACTCGACCCACAGTGCATTCCCTTTCTGGTAGCCCCAGCTTTCACCGTCGTCTTCAAACAGCAAGCCGGATGTGGAGCCGACACCGCTCACCGGGAACAATTTCAGCTCGCGGGTATCATCTTTTTCAGCGCTCACATGGGTGATACGTTCGCTGAGCGGCAGACCCGCACCGGCGCGGACCAGCAGCGGCAATTTTTCCAGCGGGGCGTCACGAACAATCCACTGGCCGCCGGAGAACCACTCGTGGGTGTAAAAATCGTACCAGCCGGTTTCGTTATCCGGCAGCCAGACGCGGCGCTCGCGCTGGCCGGCTTCCACCACGCTTGCGACCAGTACGTCGCGGCCGAGCAGGAAATCGTCACACTCTTCAAAAGTCTGAATATCGTGTTCGTGGTCAAGGAAGGTCGGACGCAGCATCGGTTCATCGTCGACATGCGCCTGCCAGAGCAGGGTGTAGAGATACGGCAGCAGACGATACCGCAGCTCAATCGCACCGCGAATGGCTGGTGTGACGCCCGGATACATCCACGGCTCGTTCACCGTGTGGTCGTCGTTCCACGAGTGAATGGTAAAGCGCGGATGCATCACGCCGTTCTGTACCCAGCGCACGAACAGCTCGGCATCAGGCTTATCACCGGAGAAACCACCGACATCATGACCGACGTTAAACAGTCCTGAAAGGCTCATTCCTACACCCATACGGGTGTTATAGCGCAAAGTATCCCAGTTGGTACGGTTGTCGCCGCTCCAGGTCTGAACGTAGCGCTGCATCCCGGCGCAACCGGAGCGGGAGATCAGGTACGGACGTTTTTCCGGGGCAAAGCGCTGCTGCGCTTCCATTGATGCACGCATCATCAGCAGCGGCATGACTGGCCGGATGTGTTTGATGGCGATTGCCTGGCCGAAACCAAAGCAACGGGCCTCTCCATCCCACACTTCAAATTCGTTGTTATCGTTCCAGGTGGAGTCTATCCCCATCTCCAGCAACTGAGTGGTCACGCCTTCCTGCCACCATTGAACCGTCTGTGGGTTGGTAAAGTCGAGGTGAGAACCTTCGTCATCCCAGAAGCTGGAACGTTCTGGTGAGTTCGCTTCTGAATCGCGAATAAACAACCCTTTTTCTGCCACCTCGTTATAGCGCGGGTGATCCTGTAGCAGGCACGGTTTGATGTTCGCGGCAAGCCGCAGCCCTGCATCGTGGAACGCCTGGCTCATCACTTTCGGCTGCGGCACTTTGTCGTAGTTCCAGTTAAAGACGTAGCGCTTGCCGTTGATTGAGGTATAGCCGGAGGAAAGCTGGAACGAATCACACGGGATGGCGTGCTCTTCACACAGACGAATAAAGTTCATCAGCTGGTTTTGCGCGTCCGGCGCATCGGTATAGTGCATGGTTGAACCGCTGTAGCCCAGGCTCCATTTGGGTCCGAACAGCGTTTTCCCGGTCAGACGAACGAAGGCTTTGGTGATATCCAGGACCTTTTTCCCGGTGAACATATAGTAATCAATATCGCCGGCTTCCGCCTGCCAGCGACGATACGCCGTATGGTAGTTATCAATTTCGTTACCCAGATCCAGCCAGCAACTGCTCAGGTTGTCGTAGAACAGGCCGTAGCTCACGTCGTCGCGACGGGTAATGGTGAACGGAATATGTTTGTACAGCGGATCGGTGCTGACCGCGTTATAGCCCATCGCATCGAGGTTACGCATCTCATAGCGTTTACCGTTGCGCTGCAGATCGCCCGCTTTTTCACCCAGACCGTAGAATCGCTCGTCCTTACGACGGCTCAGATAATGCGCCACGCCGTCGCCGTGGGCGTTCAGCAGATAGGCGCTTGTCGGACGGTCATTCACCAGCGGCTGCCATTCACCCGCGTCGTTGCGGTAGTGCCACTCCAGCCACAGCGGCTGATGTACGGTGACGCGCAGCTGTTCGGTTGCCACTGTCAACACGTTGTCCTGTTGCGTCATCGTCCAGGCCGGGCAGGTGAAGCCGCTCAGGTCGTCGCGACGACGGCCTTCCCACGGCACATCCTGCTCCGGTGCGATGCTCCAGGTGCGGTCGAGCGCCAGTTCACCTTTGCGTTTAATCAGCACGCGGAACAGATTCTCTTCCAGCACATACAGACACAGACGGTGCTGGTTATCGACCAGCAGTTCCAGATGGTTTGCCGATTGTTTATCTACGGTCCAGTTTTTCAGGGTTTTCATATGCAATACATCCACTATCAGGCGCGCTTGGCGCGACGTTCAGCAATAAATGCCACCAGGAAAACAGCGCCAATCAGGTCAAAGAAACCCATGGCAATAAAGAGCGGGTTAAAGCCGATTGTGTCGGCGGTAACACCAATCAAAAGAGAGAACAGGAAGCTGGCGATCCATGCCGCCGAGCCGCGCATGCCGTTAACGGTTGCCATCTGGCCTTTATCAAACGACTCCACGACCAGGGCGCTCAACATGCAGGAGATGATCTGGTGCCCGAAACCGCCGATAGAAATCAGCACGATGGTGATATACGGGTCGCGGGTAATGGCGACCACGCCTAAAGAGATCATCAGAAATGCGCCGGTTACGGAGCTGGCCACCACGGAGTTTACGCGGGTGCAACCGAAGAGACGGGTATACAGGCGGGTGAGGTAACCACTCGCCACGCTGCCGAGGTCGGCGGCGAGGAACGGCAGCCAGGCAAACATCGCAATTTGCTTCAGATCCATGCCGTGTTCTTTCGCCAGATACAGCGGTACCCAGAAGCTCAGCACCGCCCAGGCCGGTTCCGCCATAAAGGCCGGGATGGCGATACCGTAAAAACGTTTGTTCTTTGAGACGGTTTTCAGCGCAGTCAGGAAGGGCAGTTTTACCGCGGGTGGTTCATTATCCTGCTTGATAAAGGTCAGCTCTTCTTTACCCAGATTCGGGTGCTGTTCCGGGTTGTGATAGAACACCCACCACAGGATCACCCACAGCAGCGCCAGCACACCGGTAAACATAAACGCACCCTGCCAGCCAAATGAAGCGTGCGCGAAGTAGATGATAGGCGGTGCCAGCATCGCACCCACCGAGAAGCCCACGCCTGCCCAGCCGGCCGCAACAGGACGTTCTGATTTCGGGAACCATTCACCAATGGTTTTAGCGTTAGCTGGTGTGGCAGCAGCTTCTGAAGCACCCATAAAGAAGCGCAGGATCGCGAGGTGCAGCCAGCTTCCGGCTCCGGCATGGAAAATACACATCAGTGCCCAGATCCCGGCGCAAACCATGAAGCCAATCTTCAGGCCAATCACGTCAATCAGCCAGCCGCACAGAGGCTGGAAAATGGTGTAGGCAATCTGGAACGCGCCGACGATCCAGGAGTATTGTTCGGTAGTGATCCCCAGGCTGTCTTTCAGCTCTGGCGCAAGGATCCCTAATGAATTTCGGGTGATGTAGTTAACGGTCACGCCAAGTAAAAACAGCACCAGCACGTACCAGCGCAGGTTTTTAATAATGCGGCGCGGTTTGCTTGCCTCTGTCGTGTTATTGATGTCCTGACTCATTTCTCTCTCCACAAGACGATCGGTAAGGAATAATTGTTTCAGGTGTCACACAGATTTTTATGGCTTTGATAGTTATCGGTTTTAATGCTTCAAATTGGTATGCAACTAGTATGGAAGTTGTGTGACAAGTTCACCTTAAGGGAGAAAATGAGCGGGAAATAGTGAATTTTGTGAAAATTTTCTCATAACTGATGCCGGCTATTTGGCATGATGCCTGTGACATCAGTAATTGCCTGATGGTTACGCTATGAAAATTTTGTCATTTCGCAAATGGAGCCAGATCACAAAATGGACAAAAGGCTAAAAATTACCGAAATTGCCGCCCGCACGCAGTTGTCCATCAGCACCGTTTCCCGCGTGCTGGCAGGTAAAGCCAACACCAGTGAGAAAGCGCGCAGTAAAGTGCTGACATGCGCGCGCGAGCTGGGGGTGATGGATGGTCTGGCGGCTGGTCGGCTGCTGCTCAATAGTCTGGTGGTCTTTGCACCTCAGCGGGCTTTTGACGAGCGGTCTGACATCTTTTACTACCGTGTGATCCAGAGCGTGAGTAAAGGCCTTGCTTCACATGAGGTTCGCCTTCGCTATTGCGCGCTGGAAGAGAATGACAGCGACGCACAACTGTTTCTGGCACGCATGAACGAACAGGACACCCAGGCCGCTATTCTTCTTGGTATCGACGATCCGCATATCCACGATCTGGCGGTCGATGTCGGTAAACCGTGCATGCTGATTAACTGCCGCGACCGACGCATGCGCCTGCCTGCCGTCACGCCCGATCACCGTGCTATTGGCGAGCGGGCGGCGGAATACCTGTTTGAAATGGGGCACCGCGAGGTGATGAACGTACTTTGCCTGCGGCGTTACACGATGGAGCTACGCCTGTCGGGGATCCGCGATGCATGGCAGTCTCACAACCTGAAGCTCAATGACAAACGCGATCTGCTGGTGGTGCCAAGCTTCAGCGCACGTGAAACGGAGCAACTGGTCAGCGACTGGCTCAGCCAAAAGCAGGGGAAAGATTTACCGACGGCCTTTTTGGCCGGTGGCGATTTTATGGCGGCGGGTATTATCAGCGCGTTACAAAAGCAGGGGCTGCGCGTGCCGCAGGATGTCTCGGTGATGAGTATTGATGGGTTCAACCTGGCGGCGATCCAGGATGTTCAGCTTACCGCGGTACATGTTCCGCGTGATGAACTGGGTACCGAAGCGGTACATATGCTCCAGCAGAGGCTGATGCGCCCGGATGCGCCAGTAGGGACGCTGTTGCTTAATGGCACGCTGACCGTACGGGAGTCCGTACGGCGGATACGTCAGGGGAAACGACGCACCGCCGTCGAGCGGGAAGGGCTATATGACAGTTAAGCCATGCCCAGCGCGCGCTTGCCGTGGATGTTCAGATCGTTCACGGTAAAGCGATCCTGCCAGGTTTTTTCATAATCTTCACGCGGGAAATCACCCGGTGATGCGCCGGTTTCCAGCGCGACTTTTACCTTCTTCGCGTAGGCGAGGTTTTTCTCACACATTGGCGCAGCAGGAATGTACATCACGTTGCCCCAGCCCTGTTGATCTTTAACCGGTGCGACGGAGTGAATCACATCGCAGTGCCACCACACCGAATCACCCGCTTCCAGTGCCGGAATGCTGGTTAACGCTTCGATTAACAGCGGGTGCCATTTTTCGGAAATCGGCAGCACGCGACCCGGTGCAACACCACACAATTCATCTTCCGGCACATCGTCCAGCAGCGGACGCAGCAGAATGTACGCCATCGCTTCCGGGATCGGCACCACGTGCAACAGACCTTGATCCGGGATCATATCCGACAGCGCCGTCCAGCCCTGGAAAGTGCGGAACACGGAGCACCTGGTGGTGTTATCCACGGTGTACTCTTCCACTTCAGTGCGGTGTGCGGCATTCCACGGATCGTATTTGTCCACATTACCGTCAAAGACGCGGGCAAACACCTGCTGGTAAGCCGGAAGCAGCCAGCGCTCCAGCGCGCCGGAATCGGTATGCGCGCCAAGCCCTTTCGACGTGGTTCCCGGTGGGCGGCGGCGGATACGATCCGGGTAAATCACGCTGACATCCGGGTTGAACCACTGCTTGCCGTTGCTCTCGAATGTCCATAAACGGTTCAGGAACGATTGTACCTGGGCCATTTCTTCACTCTGGCGCGCCTGCATTTGTGCCTGCGACCAGTAGATCGGGTAAATCTCCGGGCGAGACGCCATTAAGGTGCCGAAGAAGTTATCGCCAGGCCCTTTATAGACGTCATCAAACTGGTTGAGAGCGAGGTAGTCGAGCATCGCGTTATCCCACGCCAGCGCCTGCTCGCGCGGGAAGTGACCTTTGATGACCGCACAGCCACGGCGTTTCACCGCCTCGCGCTGTTCTGCAGTGATGGTACCGTTTTTCACATCAGCAAACGGGATCACTGGCCAGACAGGTTCGCCTTTATTTTTCAGCGCATTAATTTCCGCCACGCGGGTCGCAATTTTATCGCTGAGTTGATCGAATACCGCTTGTACGTCGCCGATCTGTGCCCGTAACTCACGTTTCATCTGGCGGATCGCCGCTTTGTGGTCCGCAGGCAGAATTTCACTGGTAAAGGTTAACGTCATAACGACCCCGCATCTTTCATTCGAAACTAAAAATATCTACAAACGATACTTTAAGTTAAAAATAAGTTAATGCAAGTTTAAAAATTTGACGTGTGACACAGGATGGAAAAAGAGTGAAGTGCCGGAGCGTGGCTCCGGCGAAGAAGAAATCAGGCATCGAACGGGGAGTGGTCGTCGAGCACGGCCTGAATAACGTTTAGCGCGCCCTGATGGTTGTTGTCGTCGGTGCTGTAGCGACTGATTTCTTTTATGCTCTGCGCCGCGTTGCCCATTGCGAAGGAATATTTCACCAGCCTGAGCATTTCCGCATCGTTACCGCTGTCACCAATGCCTGCGCACTCCAGTGGCGATATCTTCCAGCGCTTCAGCAGTCGGCTGATGCCGTTAGCTTTGTGCAGACCCGGGATAATCAAATCCACAAATCCAAAGCCGCTGGTGACGGGCTTCATAATACCGTCCAGCGACACATGCAGTTTGTCGACAAGGTTCGGGATATCGCTGTCCGGCAGGTTCAGGGAGAATTTGAACAGTACGTCGTCAATGTCACGATAATTGCTGATGCGTTTTAAACGGTGATAGTGCTTCGACATCAGCGCCACGAACGCTTCAGGGGCGTTATCGCTGACGTAGGCGCTTTCCAGCCCGCAGGCCACGAAATTAAGCCCTTTGTCTTTCAGCAGCTCACCAATGACGATTTGTGATTCATGGCGGGTCAGTTCACCGTGGAAAATCTGCTCACCGTGATCGAACACCAGAGCGCCGTTTTCCGCCACAAAGGAGATCTGATCTTTCAGTTCCGGGAAGAAGGAGATGAGCTGGTAATACTGGTTGCCGCTGGCGACAACGAATTCAATATGACGGGCTTTAAGTTGTTCAAACTGCGCCTGAAAGCGGTCACGATCGTACTGCTTGGCATCATCAAGGAAAGTTCCGTCCATATCGGTGACGATAACTTTTACGGTCATACTTTGCGCTCCTGAATATTACTGCGACCAGCAACATTCTAATAACAAGGTGACGGGGAGCACAAATTTAATTTCATTCGAAAGTAAAAGCAAAACGGCAACCGAGGTTACCGTATTTGTCGTTGCCTGTTAGGCAAGGGTATTATTAATCCCAGTTCCCGTACGGGTAGGTTTTGCCTTTGATGAAATCCTGGGTGGACGGGATAACGTTGAACGTGCCGCCGGGCACGACATAGTTTTTACAGAGCGTCAGATCCTTGCCGGCGCGGGTTCTTATTTTCAGGGGTTTGACGGGAAGGCTGGGGCGTCCGGCAACATCCGGGAACCAGATGTTGACTTTACCGCCGGGGGACAGGCCGAAGGTCATATTGTCGTACCAGACGGTATCCTCGTCCCATGTATGGTCGGCGGGTGTTTTCATGCGCAGCCAGGTTTCCGGCCCGAAAACGGCGCTGGTTTCGTAGGTTTGTTGGTCAATATAGGATTCCCAGCAAAAGACAATGTACTGTGGGGGTTTTTTGACTTTGTTGAAGTTGACGCTGGGGCCATGAACGGCTGAAGCCCATTTATCGACAGAACCAGGACCACGGGAAGTTTGATCGAGCGTGTTAAAGGTATAAAGGTACCCATCCGTATCAATTATGCGTACATGCGTCGTTGCTGCCGGCAAATATTTGGGGGTGACAAAGGAAAAGCTCCACTCGCCGTAAGGGAGCGTCCAGTCTCCGCTGGCGGCCTGCTTTGACTGTAACGGTTGGGGTTTCTGAGGGCTACAGCCAGTCAATGCCAGCAGCAGCGCAAGTGCCATTGCGTTATGTCTTTTCACCATTTTTTTCCATCCATGTTGTAAACCCTTCTTGTTCCGCTCTTCAGGCGTGAATACTGCAACTTTTTTATGCTGCCGGGGCAACATTTTTATCTGTTTGTTAATCCCAGTTGCCGTACGGGTAGGTTTTGCCTTTGATGAAATCCTGCGTGGACGGGATAACGTTGAACGTGCCGCCGGGCACGACATAGTTTTTACAGAGCGTCAGATCCTTGCCGGCGCGGGTTCTTATTTTCAGTGGTTTGACGGGAAGGCTGGGGCGTCCGGCAACATCAGACAACCAGACGTTAACTTTTCCACCAGGGGACAGGCCGAAAACCATTCTGTTGTACCAGACTGTTCTGCCGGTAGGACCAATATGATCGGCGGGTGTTTTCATCCGCAGCCAGGTGTCGGGGCCGAAAACGGCGCTGGTTTCGTAGGTTTGTTGGTCAATATAAGATTCCCAGCAGAAGACAATGTACTGTGGGGGTTTTTTGGCTTTATTAAACTGGCCACCATAGCCATGAGCATACTCCGGCCATCTGTCAACAGAGTTGGGATCAGAAGAAGTAGAATCAAGCGTATTATAGGTATACAGGTAGCCATCCGTATCAATGACGCGCGCATGCAGTACTTCTGAAGGTAACTCAGAGGGCGTGATAAATAAAAAAAACCACTCCCCGGTAGGCAGCGTCCAGTCTCCGCTGGCGGCCTGCTTTGACTGTAACGGTTGGGGTTTCTGAGGGCTACAGCCAGTCAATGCCAGCAGCAGCGCAAGTGCTATTGCGTTATGTCTTTTCATCGTTTTTTTCCATCCATGTTGTAAACCCTTCTTGTTCCGCTCTTCAGGCGTGAATACGGCAACTTTTTTATGCTGCCGGGGCAACATTTTTATCTGTTTGTTACTCCCAGTTCCCGTACGGGTAGGTTTTGCCTTTGATGAAATCCTGCGTGGACGGGATAACGTTGAACGTGCCGCCGGGCACGACATAGTTTTTACAGAGCGTCAGATCCTTGCCGGCGCGGGTCCTTATTTTCAGTGGTTTGACGGGAAGGCTGGAGCGTCCTGCAACATCCGGGAACCAGATGTTGACTTTACCGCCGGGGGACAGACCGAAGGTCATATTGTTGTACCAGACTAAGTCCCCATTACTCCAGATATGATCGGCGGGTGTTTTCATCCGCAGCCAGGTTTCCGGCCCGAAGACGACGCTGGTTTCGTAGGTTTGTTGGTCAATATAGGATTCCCAGCAAAAGACAATGTACTGCGGGGGTTTTTTGACTTTGTTGAAATTAACGCTTCCGCCAAAGGTCACATCTGACCATTTGTTTACGGAATCTGGATCGCGATCAGTCGAGTCAAGTGTGTTAAAGGTATAAAGATAACCATCGGTGTCGATTACCCGCACATGAAGCGCTTTTGCAGGTAATTTATAGGGCGTGATAAAAGAAAAGCTCCACTCGCCGTAAGGGAGCGTCCAGTCTCCGCTGGCGGCCTGCTTTGACTGTAACGGTTGGGGTTTCTGAGGGCTACAGCCAGTCAATGCCAGCAGCAGCGCAAGTGCCATTGCGTTATGTCTTTTCATCGTTTTTTTCCATCCATGTTGTAAACCCTTCTTGTTCCGCTCTTCAGGCGTGAATACGGCAACTTTTTTATGCTGCCGGGGCAGCATTTTTATCTGTTTGTTACTCCCAGTTCCCGTACGGGTAGGTTTTGCCTTTGATGAAATCCTGCGTGGACGGGATAACGTTGAACGTGCCGCCGGGCACGACATAGTTTTTACAGAGCGTCAGATCCTTGCCGGCGCGGGTCCTTATTTTCAGTGGTTTGACGGGAAGGCTGGGGCGTCCTGCAACATCCGGGAACCAGATGTTGACTTTACCGCCGGGGGACAGGCCGAAGAGAAGATTGTCGTACCAGACGGGGGCACCGGAGCGGTATGTATGGTCGGCTGGCGTTTTCATGCGCAGCCAGGTGTCGGGGCCGAAAACGGCGCTGGTTTCGTAGGTTTGTTGGTCAATATAGGACTCCCAGCAAAAGACAATGTACTGCGGGGGTTTTTTGACTTTGTTGAAGTTGACGCTGGAACCATGAACGGCTGAAGCCCATTTATCGACAGAATCAGGACCACGGGAAGTTTGATCGAGCGTGTTAAAGGTATAAAGGTACCCATCCGTATCAATTATGCGTACATGCGTCGTTGCTGCCGGCAAATATTTGGGGGTGACAAAGGAAAAGCTCCACTCGCCGTAAGGGAGCGTCCAGTCTCCGCTGGCGGCCTGCTTTGACTGTAAAGGTTGGGGTTTCTGAGGGCTACAGCCAGTCAATGCCAGCAGCAGCGCAAGTGCTATTGCGTTATGTCTTTTCATCGTTTTTTTCCATCCATGTTGTAAACCCTTCTTGTTCCGCTCTTCAGGCGTGAATACGGCAACTTTTTTATGCTGCCGGGGCAGCATTTTTATCTGTTTGTTACTCCCAGTTCCCGTACGGGTAGGTTTTGCCTTTGATGAAATTCTGGGTGGACGGGATAACGTTGAACGTGCCGCCGGGCACGACATAGTCTTTGCAGAGGGTCAGATCCTTGCCGGAGCGGGTTCTTATTTTCAGGGGTTTGACGGGAATACTGGGGCGTCCGGCAACATCTGAAAACCAGATTTTGACCTTGCCACCGGGAGACAGGCCAAACACCATTCTGCTGTACCAGACTAAGTCTCCATTATTCCAGATATGATCGGCAGGTGTTTTCATACGCAGCCAGGTGTCGGGGCCGAAAACGGCGCTGGTTTCGTAGGTTTGTTGGTCAATATAGGACTCCCAGCAGAAGACAATGTACTGTGGGGGTTTTTTGACTTTGTTGAAATTAACGCTTCCGCCAAAGGTGACATCCGTCCATTTATCCACGGATTCGGAGTCAGGAGAGGTTGGGTCGAGCGTATTAAAGGTATACAGATAACCATCCGTGTCTATCACCCGGGCATGAAGAGCTTCCGCCGGAAGCTCATAAGGAGTGATAAAAGAAAAATCCCAGTAATCGTAGGGAAGTGCCCAATCACCATTAGCGGCCTGTTTGGACTGTAGCGGATGGCTCTTTTTAGGGCTACAGCCAGTCAATGCCAGGAGCAGTATTAGAGTCAGTAGGTAATGCTTTTTCATCTTTCGTTTCCATCCATGTTGTAAATCGTTCTTGTCCAGCCCTCGTCCGGCCGGTTGACAAAGCTGATGGCTTCGCTGGCTGATGCACCGCCCTGTAATTCTCCGTTCTGTCTGAGCTCTACGGCGTTCCAGTGGGCCGAGCAGTGGATATAGTGTTGAGCAATCGCATCGACGTCTTCAGGCGTAAAACCGGTTACGGTTGTATGTTGACGAGCCGCTTTTCCCATTACGCGGACGCGTTCGCTGAACGGTCTCAGCTCATCAGGTAAGGTGTGCTGTTTAATGGTGTCTGGGTCAGCAAATAACGCTCCGGCTTCAACTGCCGCATCGACCATTACCCGCAGCGCGACCTTCGACCAGTCATAACTCACCGTACGATGGCGCAACGTCAGCGCGGCAAAGGTGCGTTTCTTAGGCTGACTGTGATTGTCTGGCGGGGCGAAATCATCCTCCCATACGTCCGGGGTGATGGCGTTGGTACGAATAATGGGCATAATGGCTGGGGAATGTTCCAGCACGCGCAGCTGCGCCATCGCCTGCTGGTAAACGTGCGATTGCGATCCCGGCTGGTTTTGAGACAGGGTTTCCACCTGAGGACGAGTGAGAAAGAGGTTCTCCCGCAGCTGGGGCAGATAACCACCACCGATATCGGAATGGGCACCCGGGAGTGCCAGCTCGGGCCACGCGGGGGCAACGCTGTTAAGGGCGAAGTTATAGCGGCACTCGTGCTGGGCGGTGATATGGAATACCTTTTCCGCAACACCCGGACGCAGACGGATGTCGACATTGCCCGTATCGGCGCTATGCGGATTAAGACCGTTTGCCAGCGTGCCGACCGCCGCCACGGTGTCCATGATGCCGAGAAAACGGGTTTTGCCTGCAGATGCGCCGCGATAATTATATTCTTTCATCCCGTTCGAGATTGCATTGATGATAGCGCGTTCTTCAGACTGGATGCGGTTGGCGAAGTGCCGTGCTGCCGCCGCACCTCGGCTGAAGCCGAAGATATCAAACAGCAGGTTTTTGACAGCAAACTTACCGTTTTGTTGGGAGAGCGTTTTCTTTATCCCAGCTTCCAACTGCACCACTGCAGCGTCAGTTTTTGCGATAATCCCGGTCTCAGCAGTGCCCAGACCCAGTCCTATCGGATTATCGGGTTCCCCCGCCCGGGTACCTATTCCTTCGACATAGATAGCACCCTGGATGTAGCTGCTGTCTGGAAGAAAGTTTTGTTCATACAATTCATTTAACCAATGAATGTTTGTGTAATACCCCAGATAGCTACCCGCTCCGATCCCGCTGATGCCCATTTTCTCCGATGCATTTCTGGCGAGAATGGTTTCCGCATCCAGGCTATTGATATCAAAGTACTGTGCCGTAAGCGCCTCAAGCATGTTCCGGGTATTCACCGCGTTATTACCCGTGCCGTCAAAGAAGATCCCTAGCACCAGCGTCACCTTACGCTCTGGTGGCTCTTCGGGCAGGAGAATTTTCTGCGACACCGGGAAAAGGCGGTGATAATTTTCCGGCGTCAGCAGGTAATCGAACTCGGTACCAGCGATAAGATGCCGGCTCAGAATATAATCGTAATTCACCGATATATATTCGTAGGGCATATTGTTCATCTTGACGGTCTGATAAACAGACTGTAGTGTTGCACCGCGAAGTTCGATAAGATAAAACTTTTCCATGTGTCCGTATTTATTAGTACGGTAAATATCAAACGTCAGTTTTAGACGTTCATTATTATTAATGGCGTTATTGAGTAATGGAGAGCTTTTATCCAGGAGTTTGCAAAATTGCAGGGCGTGATGATGGATACCTCCATTAACCCCAGCCACCGCCTGCGTCAGGCTGAAGACAAAGATTTCATCTTCATGCCCCAGCTGATAGCGGTTACCAACAGAGGCCTGTGAACCACAGCCTGCTGAAATCTTTCCCTGAATATCACCCTCAAGCGTTAAATAAATAATGTTGCTCATTTGCTTCCCTGAGTGAGGTGTTTAATCAGGAAGAAGCCTAATGATAAAATTGAGGTGTTAACTTGTTATTAATCAAATTAAATGAAGGAAATGGTTTTTATTTAAGCGTAAAAGGAATGGCTAATAAATTAAATGGTAGTGGGGACGGAAAGAAATATCTTATTATCAGAGGTGTAAAATTAAAAAATCCCCGGCGATGTATGCCGGGGATTTGTGTATGCAAATTAAAGCGTATGTTCAGTACGCGCAATAATATCGTCCTGCGCATCCGGCGACAGGGCAGTAAAGAACGCCGAGTAACCCGCTACGCGCACCACCAGGTCACGATACTGGTCAGGGTGTTTCTTCGCTTCCAGCAGTGTTTCCCGCGAAACGATGTTGTACTGAATATGCCAGCCTTTATGCACCTCGAAGAAGGTACGCAGCAGCACCATTAACTTCTGGCGGTCGCTGTCGTTTTCCAGCGTTGATGGGTTCAGTTTCTGGTTTAACAGCACGCCGCCGAGGATCGCTTCGGTTGGCAGTTTACCTACGGAGCCAATCACCGCCGTTGGGCCGAGGTGGTCAGTACCGGAGGCCGGGCTTGCCCCTTCAGCCAGCGGCGTATGTGCTTTACGTCCGTCTGGTGTTGCCATCGTTGCTGCACCAAATGGTACGTTCGCAGAGATGGAGGAGGTACCTGCATAGTAGTTACCGCCAATCGGGCCACGACCGTAGCGTGGGTTATGGTACTGCTTCAGCTCTTCGATATAGGTTTCGTAAGCACGGGTGAGCAGCATATCCACGCTGTCGTCGTCGTTACCGTATTTCGGCGCGCCGTTGATGAGACGCTGGCGCAACTGCTCGTGGGTCAGCCCGTCGAAATCATCCGCCAGGGCAGCCGCCAGCTGTTGTTGACCAATCGTTCCCTGTTCGAACACCAGCTTTTTCACCGCGGCAAGGCTGTTACCGAGGTTAGCGATCCCCACCTGCAGGCCGGAGACCCAGTCGTACTTCGCGCCGCCTTGCTTGATGCTTTTCGCGCGTTCGATGCAGTCATCTACCAGGGCCGAGCAGAGAATATCGTGGACGTTCTCCTCCAGCATGGTGTCTACCACATATTCAATCTCAATGGATTTACGGGTGTAGTAGCGGATCTGGGTGTCCCAGGCCGCCATCACTTCCCCGAAGTTATTGAAGTTACCGGCGGAGAGCGCTTTCTCCTGCGGCAGGAACACGTTGCCGCTGGTGGCATCACGGCCGCCTTCCAGCGCGGCCAGCATCACGCGGGCAAAGTTAATGAAGCTCATGCCGGTGCAGCGATAGCCCCACTTGCCGCCAACCGCCGTTTCGATACAGCCAATCGCCGCATAGTCGTAGGCGTCGTCTTTCTCAACGCCCAGCTTGATGAACTCCGGGATCACGATTTCATCGTTGTTAAATGCTGGCATACCAAAGCCGCAGCGGATCACCTGCACGCAGGCGTCGAGGAAGTCATTACTCATTCCGGCGTGATAACGCACGCTCAGGTTAGGCTGGGTAGAGCGCAGACGGCCGCAGGACTCCAGGATAGCGTAGGAGAGCGGGTTCACGGCATCCATTGGCTCACCGTTCACCAGTTTCTGACCACCGATAGTCACGTTCTGATACAGCGGACTACCCGCAGAGGCTTTGGAGTGCGAACCGGAGCGGATCTTGTTCACTTCGAGCAGCTTCAGCCAGCAGCTGTGCAGCAGTTCAATGGCGTGTTCGCGGTCGAGGTTCTGGTTCAGCTCCACGTCACGACGGTAGTACGGATAAAGATACTGATCCATACGGGCAAACGACACGGAGTGGCCGTTGGATTCAATTTGCAGGATCAACTGGATGAAGTAGCACAGCTGCAGCGCCTGCCAGAACGTTTTGGGTGGTTCATGGGCGATAACGTCGCAGTTTTCTGCCATTGCCAGCAGTTCATCACGGCGGCTTTCACGCGTTTCGGTGGAGGCCATTTCGCGTGCCAGTGCGGCAAAACGTGCGATATGCAGACTTACGGCTTCCAGTACGATATCGATCGCTTTCAGGAACTGGTCTCCGTGGAGGTCTTCCAGCACGGTCAGGTTGATGCGGGAACGGCGCTCTGCCACTTTGGCGCGCATCCCGTCGAGACCTTTTTCCAGCACCAGCGGGAAGTTAACGGCCAGGTGTGCATCGCCGGAGGTCATGTTGCCTTCGGCTTTGATAATGCCAGTTTCCAGCAGGCCTTTCTGTTCGTCGGTGAACATCCCGTAACAGCGATCCTGCACCGTCTGGCCGCGCCACCACGGACAGACTTCGTGCAGGACGCGTTTATTCTCTTCGCTTACGGCAAAACCTGCACCCGGGCGGTCCGCCAGATCGTCGATCTCTTTCTCAATCCAGGAGACGGTATATTCCGGGAAGATCGGCGCGGCGCGCACTTCGCTTGCCTGGTTACCGATGATCAGCTCATCGTGTTTGATCCAGATGGTGCGTTTTGCCAGGTGATGTGCCAGTGCCAGGGCCCGGCGTACCGGAACAGGCTTGTCCATGTGCTGCTGGTACATTTCGGTGTAGTGCTGTGCGCGTTCGGTACACACCGGCGGCTTGACGATATGCACCAGGGCGGTTTTGTGCGCTTTAATACGGTCGCTTAGCGTGTTGAGATTCAGGGTTGTCATCAGTTTATCCTCGTAAGGTCGCGGTTAACCCTTTCTGGCAGGCATACTGCTGTGCAAAGTCCAGTAGTGCAGGGTTATCCAGCGGTTTGTCAGGGGCAGAGTAGGGTTGGCCGAGCAGGGTGTATTTGTTCATGCCCAGCGTGTGATACGGCAGAAAATGAATATCGTGGACGTTGAGTTCGTCGGCAGCGAAATTGATAATGTCAGTAATGGAAGCTTCATCAGCGTTAAAGCCCTGGATCAGCGGTACGCGGATGGTTATCTGTTTCCCGGCGGCAGTAAGGCGTTTCAGGTTATCCAGGATCCGTTTTGCCGAGCCGTCCGTCCATTGTTTGAACGTGTCACCATCGACGTGCTTCAGGTCGGCCAGGAACAGATCGACATAAGGCAATGAGGGTTCGATATAGTGCCACGGTACGTGAAGGCAGGTTTCGACGGCAGTGTGGATCCCTTCTTCGTGGCTGGCCTTAAACAGGGCGTGCGCCAGCTCCGGGTTCATAAACGGTTCGCCACCGGAAAGGGTGATCCCACCGCCACTGCGATCGTAAAACGGTTTGTCACGTAGTACGGTGGCCATAATGTCTGCGACCTGCTGCTCTTCACCGCATACGGTAAGCGCCTGCGTTGGACAGCAGTCAGTGAGGGCGTTGAGCGTTTCTTCGCTCAGTTTTTCCCGGTGGATGACCAGGCCGTTCAGCGCTCGTTCAATACAGCCCGGGGCAGCCAGCTGGCACAGGTCACAACCTTCGAGGCACAGACGTGCATCAAACAGCACATCCCGCGTGCGGGAGCGGCTTTCCGGGTTCTGACACCAGCGACAGCCCAGCGAGCAACCTTTCAGGAACACCACGGTACGAATACCTGGGCCATCGTGAGTGGAGTAACGCTGAATATTGAAGATCATTTTTTCGCCCCTTATTTGCATATGAAGATTAAATTACTTTCGAATGAAAGTTATCTTGATGTGGGTCAACTCTTGAGCGGGTTTTGCCGTGATAGGGTAAGTGCAGGCTAATTTTGAGGGTTACATCATGGAACTTTATCTCGACACATCCGATGTTGCGGCAGTGAGAAAGCTGGCACGTATCTTTCCACTGGCGGGCGTGACCACCAACCCAAGCATCGTGGCAGCGGGTAAAACACCGCTCGACGTGCTGCTGCCAGAGTTACATGACGCGCTGGGTGGTAAAGGTCGTCTGTTCGCGCAGGTGATGGCGACCACCGCCGAAGGGATGGTGGATGATGCGCATAAACTGCGTGCAATTATTCATGACCTGGTCGTGAAAGTACCGGTGACAGCGGAAGGGCTGGGGGCAATTAAGATGCTGAAAGCCGAAGGGATCCCGACGCTGGGTACGGCGGTGTATGGTGCTGCTCAGGGGATGTTGTCCGCGCTGGCGGGAGCAGAGTACGTAGCGCCTTACGTTAACCGCGTAGATGCGCAGGGTGGGGACGGGATCCAGACGGTTATCGAGCTGCAACAACTGCTGACGCTGCATGCCCCGCAGTCAAAAGTGCTGGCCGCGAGCTTCAAAACCCCACGTCAGGCGCTGGATTGCCTGCTGGCGGGTTGTGAGTCCATCACGCTGCCGCTGGACGTGGCGCAGCAGTTTATTACGTCACCAGCAGTGGATGCGGCGATTGTGAAGTTTGAGCAGGACTGGCAGGGGGCGTTTGGGCGGACGTCTATCTGACGGATGCTGCCTGATGCCCTCACTCCCGACCCTCTCCCACAGGGAGAGGGAGCAAACACTAAAACGGCAACCTGAAGGTTGCCGTTTGCTTTAACCTCCGCAAACCTCACACCCCGGGTTACGCATCAACTTCATCTCGCGGAACTGGCAGGTCATCGCGTCATACATCACGATTTTCCCTGCTGCTGGCGTGCCGTAGTGCGCCAGCACTTTGATTGCTTCCATCGCCTGCAGTGAGCCAATCACGCCGACGAGCGGAGCCATCACACCCGCCTCCACGCAGGTCAGCGCGTTTTCGCCAAACAGGCGGCTCAGGCAGCGGTAGCAGGGTTCACCTTCGGCGTACGTGAAGACACTGATTTGCCCCTCCATGCGGATCGCCGCACCGGAGACCAGCGGTACTTTATGGGCGAAACAGCCCGCGTTGAGCTGGTTACGAATGGTGACGTTATCGGTGCAGTCCAGCACGAGGTCATGCTGCGCAATCTGTGCGAACAGCGGTTCCTCGTCGAGCATGGCATCAATCAGGGTAAACTGAACGTTGGGGTTGATACGCGCCAGTGCCGCCCGGGCAGAGTTGACTTTCGGCTGGCCCACCGTCGCGTCGCTGTGCAACGTCTGGCGCTGCAGGTTTGATACCGATACGGTATCGAAATCCAGCAGCGTCATGCTACCCACGCCCGCAGCCGCCAGATACTGCGCAGCTGCGCAGCCCAGACCGCCCAGACCGACGACCAGCACCCGCGCCGCCCTGAGCGCTTCCTGACCCTCGAAATCAAAACCGCGCAGCACAATCTGACGGTTATAACGCATCATCTCCTGGTCGTTCAGCTCTGCCGCCATCGTCAGCCTCCGAACAGATGATTAAAGCTTTCCACTTCAACCCATTCGCCGGCTTCCACGCTGCCGCGCTCGCGCTCCAGCACGATAAAGCAGTTTCCCTGACTGAAGGAGCTGAAAATGTGCGAGCCCTGATGGCCGGTAGTACTCACTTCCAGCTCGCCGTCGGCGTTGCGTGTCAAAATCCCACGCTGGAAATCAAGACGACCCGGTGATTTTTTAAGCCGTGTTGCCGCACGCACGCGCTGACGCACCGGAAGTGGAGCCACATTGCTGCCAGAAAGCTTCGCCAGCAGCGGCTGCACCAGCTGGTAGAAGGTCAATGCCGCAGAGACCGGGTTACCCGGCAGGCCACAGAACCAGCTGTGCTCCAGCTTACCAAACGCGAACGGTTTGCCCGGTTTGATGGCCAGCTTCCAGAAGGCTATCTCCCCCAACTCTTCGAGCATGGTTTTGGTGTAATCCGCTTCCCCCACGGAGACGCCGCCGGAGCTTATCACCACGTCGGCGGATTTATCCGCTTCAATAAACGCGGCGCGCAGTTTTTCCGGGTCGTCGGGAATAATGCCAAGGTTGATGACTTCACAACCCAACTGCTCCAGCATCAGATGTACCGCCAGGCGGTTGGTGTCGTAAATCTGCCCCTCTTTTAGCGGCTGGCCGGGCAGCTGAAGCTCGTCACCGGTGGAGAAGACGGCGACACGTACCTTACGAATGACGTCGATTTCGGCGATGCCAAGCGAGGCCAGCACCGGCAGCTCGGCCACTGTCAGCTTCTGTCCGGCGGCAAAAACCGTTGCGCCGAGGGTAATGTCTTCCCCGACACGGCGGATGTTCTGGCCCGCTTTGACGCTGGCGGTAAAATGTACGCCGCCGTCGGTTTGTTCCGTCTCTTCCTGCATCACCACGGCATCGCATCCCGCCGGAACCGGGGCACCGGTCATGATGCGCACGCAGGTGCCAGCCGGCCATTCACCCTTAAACGGTTGACCCGCAAACGCTTTACCTGCTACCGGCAGCGCCTGGCCCGTCTGGATATCCGCCAGGCGCACTGCGTAGCCGTCCATCGCGGCGTTATCGAACCCAGGCACGTTAAGCGGGGAGACGATATCGCGTGCGGCAATACGACCAAAACAGCGCACTAACGGCAGCGTCTCGTGATCATGCAGCGGGGAGATTCGGTTGAGCATTTGCGTGAGTGCCGTTTCAAGCGGCATCAGTCCGGCGGTAAAATCCATAGGTGGCTCCTGCACAGTAACAACGAAAGCGTCCATTATGGCAGAAAAGTGCCACTAACAGTATGACCCGCCTGGAGTACCCTTTACATCGTTGTTGCGTCTTTCTATATTCAAAAATTATCTGAAGAATCATCAACGATAATGATATTTATAGCAAAAGCGGCAAGTCGGCTAACGGTGATGTGAAATGGTTAATGCGGTTATCGCAATTCATGGTGGTGCAGGGGCAATTACCCGCGCAAAGCTCAGCCCTGAGCAGGAAAAATGCTATATCGACGCGCTTTACGCCATTGTAGAAACAGGCCAGCGGATGCTGGAGGCAGGCGAGAGCGCGCTGGATGTGGTCACCGAGGCGGTGCGTCTGCTGGAAGAGTGTCCGCTGTTTAATGCGGGGATCGGCTCCGTGTTTACGCGCGATGAAACCCATGAGCTGGACGCCTGTGTGATGGACGGTATCACTCTGAAAGCGGGGGCAGTGGCTGGCGTGAGCCACCTGCGTAACCCCGTTCTGGCGGCACGTCTGGTGATGGAAGAGAGTCCCCATGTCCTGTTGACGGGAGCCGGAGCGGAACAGTTTGCCTTTGAACACGGGATGGAGGCGGTCTCGCCCGATCTCTTTTCGACCCCGGAGCGTTATCAACAACTGCTGGAGGCTCGTTCAGCGGGTGTGACACAGCTTGACCACACTGCACCGCTGGATGAGACCACCAAAATGGGCACGGTAGGGGCGGTTGCGCTCGATAAAGCCGGTAACCTTGCGGCCGCCACCTCGACTGGCGGCATGACCAACAAACTGCCGGGCCGGGTAGGTGATAGCCCACTGCCGGGGGCAGGATGCTACGCCAACAACGCCACAGCGGCGGTGTCGTGTACCGGGACGGGCGAAGTCTTTATTCGCACCCTTGCGGCGTATGACATTACCGCACTGATGGATTACGGCGGATTAAGCCTGAGTGAGGCCTGTGAACGTGTGGTGATGGAGAAGTTGCCTGCGCTGGGCGGCGTCGGTGGGTTAATTGCCGTGGATCATGAAGGAAACGTGGCGTTGCCGTTTAACAGTGAAGGTATGTACCGTGCCTGGGGCTATGCGGGTGATGAGCCCAGTACGGGGATCTATCGTGAATAAGGGGGCAAAGCGTGCCGCACAGTGAAGCGCTGGACAACCGCGAAGTGTTGGCCGTTCATCATCTGAATATCGCGTTTCAGGAAGAACGGCAGTTTATCCCCGCCGTACAGAATTTATCGTTTTCGCTTAATCGTGGCGAGACGCTGGCGATTGTCGGTGAATCTGGCTCGGGCAAATCGGTCACCGCGCTGGCGCTGATGCGCCTGCTTGAACAAACCGGCGGGCAGGTGACCAGTGACAAAATGCTGTTGCGCCGCCGTAACCGACAGGTAATCGATTTAAACGAACTGAGCGCCTCGCAGATGCAGGGTGTGCGCGGGGCGGATATCGCGATGATTTTCCAGGAGCCCATGACCTCGCTGAACCCGGTTTTTCCGGTCGGTGAACAGATTGCCGAGTCCATCCGTTTGCATCAGGGACTGAGCGGCGACGAGGCGCTCCTTGAAGCGAAACGGATGCTGGAACGGGTGCGTATTCCGGAGGCGCAGGCCATTTTATCGCGCTACCCGCACCAGCTTTCCGGCGGGATGCGCCAGCGGGTGATGATTGCGATGGCCCTGTCGTGCCGCCCGGCGGTGCTGATTGCGGACGAACCCACAACGGCTCTGGATGTCACCATTCAGGCGCAGATCCTGCAGCTTATTAAAGTGCTGCAACAGGAAATGGAGATGGGGGTGATTTTCATCACCCATGATATGGGCGTGGTGGCGGATATTGCCGATCGCGTACTGGTGATGCACCAGGGTAATGCCGTGGAAACGGGCAGCGTAGAGCAGATTTTTCATACGCCTGTTCACCCCTATACCCAGGCGCTGCTGGCGGCGGTACCCCGTCTTGGGGCAATGAACGGCAGCGATTTGCCGCGACGCTTTCCGCTGATATCGCCGGGTGAACCCGGTACTCAGGAAACTGAACAGGACACCGTGGTGCCGGGTAAACCGATTCTGGAAGTCCGGGGGCTGGTGACGCGTTTTCCCTTGCGCAGCGGGTTGTTTAATCGCGTGAAGCGCGAAGTCCACGCCGTCGAAAATGTCAGTTTTGATCTCTGGCCCGGTGAAACGCTGGCGCTGGTGGGGGAGTCCGGCTGTGGCAAATCCACCACTGGCCGGGCGCTGCTGCGGCTGGTGGAGTCTCAGGAAGGGAGCATCACCTTTAACGGTGAACGTATCGATACCCTGCCTTCCGGTAAGCTGCAGGCGGTAAGGCGGGATATTCAGTTTATTTTTCAGGATCCGTATGCCTCCCTCGACCCGCGCCATACGGTGGGGTACTCGATCATGGAGCCGCTGCGTGTGCATAACCTGCTCGACGGTGACGCCGCGCAGCGTCGTGTCGCCTGGCTGCTGGAGCGCGTGGGACTGAAACCGGAACATGCCTGGCGTTATCCGCACGAATTTTCCGGTGGCCAGCGGCAGCGCATCTGCATTGCCCGCGCGCTGGCGCTGAACCCGAAAGTGGTGATTGCGGACGAATCCGTCTCGGCGCTGGATGTCTCCATCCGCGCGCAAATTATTAATCTGTTGCTCGATTTGCAGCGGGATATGGGGATTGCGTTCCTGTTTATCTCGCACGATATGGCGGTGGTCGAGCGTATCAGCCATCGTGTGGCGGTGATGTACATGGGGCAGATTGTTGAGATTGGCCCACGGCGGGCGGTATTTGAAAACCCGCAACATCCGTACACCCGTAAGCTGATGGCTGCTGTACCGGTTGCCGATCCTGAGCATCGTCATGCCCAGCGCGTGCTGCTGCAGGACGAAATGCCGGGCAATATTCGTAAACGGGGCGAGCGTATGGAGCGAGTGACGCTGCGTGAAGTCGGCCCGGGTCATTTTGTCGCCCCTCCGCGTCAGGACAATGCATTCTCGCGGTTATAACTTACAACAGGCAGGAGAACACAATGGTTAAATTTGTTGCCCGGACATGGCTGTTAGCCGCGAGCGTGACGGCAGCCCTGGCCGCCGCACCCGCGTTCGCTGCCAAAGATGTCGTGGTTGCGGTTGGATCGAATTTCACGACCCTCGATCCTTATGACGCTAACGACACGCTCTCGCAGGCGGTCGCCAAATCTTTCTATCAGGGGCTATTTGGCCTGGATAAAGAGATGAAGCTGATGAACGTGCTGGCGAAGAGCTATACCGTCTCTGACGACGGGCTGGTGTATACCATTAAGCTCAGAACCGGCGTGAAGTTCCAGGACGGCACGGATTTTAACGCTGAGGCGGTGAAGGTGAACCTCGACCGTGCCAGCAACCCGGAAAATAGCCTTAAGCGCTACAACCTCTATAAAACCATTGCCAGCACCCAGGTGGTTGACCCGGCGACGGTGAAGATCACCCTGAAAGAGCCGTTCTCGGCCTTTATCAATATTCTCGCGCACCCGGCAACGGCAATGATCTCGCCTGCGGCGCTGAAAAAATACGGTAAAGAGATTGGCTTCCATCCGGTCGGCACCGGCCCGTATGAGCTGGTTACCTGGAATCAGACCGATTTTGTGAAGGTGAAGAAATATACCGGTTACTGGCAACAAGGGTTGCCGAAGCTGGATACCATTACCTGGCGTCCGGTGGTGGACAACAACACCCGCGCGGCGATGCTGCAAACCGGAGAAGCGCAGTTTGCCTTCCCGATCCCGTATGAGCAGGCGGCGATCCTGGCGAAAAACAGCAAGCTGGAGCTGGTGGCCAGCCCGTCCATCATGCAGCGCTATATCAGCATGAACATCACGCAGAAACCGTTTGATAACCCGAAGGTGCGTGAAGCCATCAACTATGCAATTAACCGTCAGGCGCTGGTGAAGGTGGCCTTTGCGGGCTTCGCGACCCCGGCAACTGGCGTCCTGCCGCCGACCATCGCCTATTCGCAAAATTATCAACCGTGGCCATACGATCCGGCTAAAGCGCGCGAGTTGCTAAAAGAAGCGGGCTTCCCGAACGGCTTTAGCACCACGCTGTGGTCGTCGCACAATCACAGTACCGCGCAGAAGGTACTGCAGTTCACCCAGCAGCAGCTGGCGCAGGTGGGTATTAAGGCGCAGGTTACCGCGATGGACGCCGGACAACGTGCGGCAGAAGTGGAAGGAAAAGGGCAGAAAGAGAGCGGCGTACGGATGTTCTACACCGGCTGGTCGGCCTCCACCGGCGAAGCGGACTGGGCGCTCTCGCCGCTGTTCGCCTCGCAGAACTGGCCGCCAACCCTGTTCAACACCGCGTTCTACAGTAACCCGCAGGTGGACAAAAACCTGGCCAACGCGCTGAAAACCACCAAACCGGAAGAGAAAGCGCGCCTCTATAAAGAGGCTCAGGATATCATCTGGAAAGAGTCACCGTGGGTCCCGCTGGTGGTGGAAAAACTGGTATCAGCCCATAACAAGGCGCTGACTGGCTTCTACATCATGCCGGATACGGGTTTTAGCTTCGATGATGCAGATTTGAAATAAGAAAACTCATGCCTGCAGGCGGTGATCTGTGGGATGAGAGGGAGAGGCATGCTGAATTATGTTTGTAAACGCCTGCTGGGGCTTATCCCGACGCTGCTGATTGTGGCGGTGCTGGTGTTTTTGTTTGTTCATATGTTGCCAGGCGATCCGGCCCGGTTGGTGGCAGGGCCGGAGGCAGATGCTACGGTCATTGAACGGGTACGTACACAACTGGGCCTTGATCAGCCTTTGTACCGGCAGTTCCTGCACTACATTGGCAATGTGCTGCAGGGTGATTTTGGCACCTCAATGGTGTCGCGTCGTCCGGTATCGGAAGAGATTGCCAGCCGCTTTATGCCGACGTTCTGGCTGACCATCGCCAGTATGACCTGGGCGGTGCTGTTTGGTCTGAGTGCCGGGATTGTCGCGGCCGTGTGGCGTAACCGCTGGCCGGACAAACTCGGTATGGCACTGGCGGTAACGGGCATCTCCTTCCCGGCGTTTGCGCTCGGGATGCTGCTGATGCAGATTTTCTCCGTGGAGCTGGGCTGGCTGCCAACCGTCGGGGCTGATACCTGGAAGCACTATATCCTGCCTTCTCTGACTCTGGGCGCTGCCGTTGCGGCGGTAATGGCGCGCTTTACCCGCGCTTCGTTTGTTGATGTGCTGAGTGAAGACTACATCCGCACCGCGCGGGCAAAAGGGGTGAGTGAAAAATGGGTCATTCTCAAGCACGGTTTTCGTAATGCGATGATCCCGGTGGTGACGATGATGGGGCTGCAGTTCGGCTTCCTGCTGGGCGGCTCTATCGTAGTGGAGAAGGTCTTCAACTGGCCAGGGCTGGGGCGTCTGCTGGTCGATTCAGTCGACATGCGTGATTACCCGGTCATTCAGGCGGAAGTCCTGCTTTTCTCACTGGAGTTTATTCTTATCAACTTAGTGGTGGACGTGCTCTACGCCGCCATTAACCCGGCCATCAGGTACAAGTAAGATGCGATTGTTAAACTGGCGTCGTCAGGCCGTTTTAAACGCTATGCCGGGGCTTAAACCGGATCATATCCGCACCCCGTGGTTTGAGTTCTGGCGGCGTTTTCGTCGCCAGCCGGTCGCCATGACGGCAGGGCTGTTTGTGCTGTTGCTGATTGTGGTGGCGATCATTGCCCCGTGGGTGGCTCCGTTTGATGCCGAAAACTACTTTGATTACGATCGGTTGAATGACGGGCCATCAATGCTGCACTGGTTCGGCGTGGACTCACTCGGGCGCGATATCTTCAGCCGCGTGCTGGTGGGGGCACAGATCTCTCTTGCCGCCGGGGTCTTTGCGGTACTGATTGGCGCGGCGACAGGCACCGTACTTGGCCTGATTGCCGGGTATTACGAAGGCTGGTGGGACAGGATCATCATGCGTATATGCGACGTCTTGTTTGCGTTCCCCGGCATTCTGCTGGCGATCGCTGTTGTCGCGATTATGGGCAGCGGTATGGCGAACGTGATTGTTGCCGTGGCGGTCTTCTCGATCCCGGCATTTGCCCGTCTGGTGCGCGGCAACACGCTGGTACTTAAACAGCAAACCTTTATCGAGTCGGCGCGCAGTATGGGGGCCAGTGATGCCACCATCCTGTTCAGCCATATTCTGCCGGGGACGGTGTCGTCCATCGTGGTCTATTTCACAATGCGTATTGGCGTGTCGATTATCTCGGCGGCCAGCCTGTCGTTTCTGGGGTTAGGGGCACAACCACCGACGCCGGAATGGGGGGCGATGCTGAATGAGGCGAGGGCGGATATGGTGATCGCACCGCATGTGGCGATATTCCCGAGCCTGGCGATTTTCCTGACCGTGCTGGCATTTAACCTGCTGGGGGATGGGCTGCGCGACGCGCTGGATACGAGGATTAAGGGGTAGGTTTCCCCTCTCCCCAGTGGGGAGAGGGTCAGGGTGAGGGGGGAATTAAACCCGGCTACCCCACAAATCATACTCGTCGGCGTTTTCAACTTTCACACGAATGATATCACCCGGCTTCACGTTGGTTTCCCCGTTCAGGTACACCGCGCCGTCGATTTCAGGGGCATCCGCCATGCTGCGGCCAATCGCGCCTTCTTCGTCGACTTCATCGATAATCACCAGAATTTCGCGACCCACTTTTTCCTGCAGACGTTCAGCAGAAATCTGCTGTTGCAGCTGCATAAAGCGGTTCCAGCGTTCTTCCTTCACCTCTTCAGGTACCTGATCAGCCAGTTCGTTGGCGGTTGCGCCTTCTACCGGGCTGTATTTGAAGCAGCCTACGCGATCCAGACGCGCTTCTTTCAGGAAGTCCAGCAGCATCTGGAAATCTTCTTCGGTTTCACCCGGGAAGCCGACGATAAAGGTGGAACGCAGGGTCAGATCCGGGCAGATTTCACGCCACTGTTTGATGCGCGCCAGCTGGCGGTCAACGGAACCTGGGCGTTTCATCAGCTTCAGAATACGCGGGCTGGCATGCTGCAGCGGAATATCCAGGTACGGCAGGATCTTACCTTCTGCCATCAGCGGGATGACGTCGTCAACATGTGGGTAAGGGTAGACGTAGTGCAGACGCGTCCAGATACCCAGCTTAGAGAGCTGTTCGCACAGGCCGACCATGCTGGTTTTTACCGGTTCACCGTTGTGGAAGCCGGAACGGTGCTTCACGTCCACGCCGTAGGCAGAGGTATCCTGGGAAATGACCAGCAGTTCCTTCACGCCCGCGTCGGCCAGACGCTTAGCTTCTGCCAGCACTTCGCCAATCGGACGACTCACCAGATCGCCACGCATAGACGGGATAATGCAGAAGGTGCAGCGATGGTTGCAGCCTTCGGAAATTTTCAGGTATGCATAGTGGCGCGGCGTCAGTTTCACGCCCTGTTCCGGTACCAGGCTCAGGAACGGGTTGTGCTTTGGTTTTGGCACGTAGTGGTGAACATGTTCCAGCACCTGCTCGTAGCTGTGTGGGCCAGTGATTTCCAGCACCTTCGGGTGTACTTCGCGGATTTGATCCACTTTTGCGCCCAGGCAGCCAGTCACGATGACTTTGCCGTTTTCAGTCAGGGCTTCACCGATGGCTTCCAGAGACTCCTGAACCGCACTGTCGATAAACCCGCAGGTATTGACGATCACCATGTCGGCGTTGTCGTAGCTTGGCACCACGTCATAGCCTTCGGTGCGAAGTTCGGTCAGGATACGTTCAGAATCCACCAGGTTTTTCGGGCAGCCCAGGGAGACGAAGCCGATTTTCGGCTGGTGCGTAACATTGCTCATAGGTTAAAAATTCATCAATTATGGAGTTGTCAGGGCGGGATTTTACAGCGTTCTGCAGGGGATTTATACAGGTCTGTGTGCTGATGTGGCCTGGTCCGGGTTAACCGCTTTGCTAACCAACACTGTTTAGAATTACTTATCCCGGCTTTAAGCGTTGCTAATTGGCTAAAAAAGAAGCAGGTGGTATCTTTCATCCCATCAACAACACTGATGAGGTTATTAATGAAAGATATTCATGTGCAATCCAAAGTTGCTATGGCCAAAACCCTTCACGCTCACGGCGTAAACCTGCCTTACATTGCGGTTGCGACCGGACTGACCCCGCGCAAAATTAGATCTGAATTAAAACTTGCCATTAAAAATAAAATTAATAAACGCAAACTGTAATCCCTGCATTATTCCAGATTCCACTTTTACCTGTTTACCCCCAAATTTATTCAGTTGCCTGAAGAGGGTTTCCTATGCAAAATTCCGTTGTTCGCACAGCTTATCGCACCGACATTGAAACGCTGAAAAAAACGATTGTCGAAAAATTACTTTATATCGTTGGTAAAGATCCGGTCATTGCCACCAACCGTGAATGGCTAAATGCCACGCTGTACGCCGTGCGCGACCAGCTGGTCGAGCGCTGGCACCGGTCTAACCGCGCGCAATTTTCTCAGGACGAGCGGCAGGTCTATTACCTTTCAATGGAGTTTTTAATTGGTCGGACATTATCCAATTCTCTGTTATCTCTGGGGATTTATGATGATGTCAAAGGCGCGCTGGAGTCCATTGGGCTGGACCTGGAAGAACTTATCGATGAAGAAAACGACCCGGGGTTAGGCAATGGCGGTTTGGGCCGTCTGGCGGCCTGTTTCCTGGATTCGCTGGCTACGCTTGGCTTGCCGGGTTGCGGGTACGGTATTCGCTATAATTACGGTATGTTCAAACAAAGTATTATTGATGGTCGCCAAAAAGAGACGCCGGATTATTGGCTGGAATATGGTAACCCGTGGGAATTTAAACGCCATAATACCCATTATAAAATCCGCTTTGGCGGACGGCTTCAGCACGAAGGTGGTAGAACCCGCTGGGTTGATACTGAAGAGATCCTGGCCGTGGCACACGACCAGATTATTCCCGGTTATAAAACGGATACCACCAATACGCTGCGTCTGTGGAATGTCCAGGTGAATAGTGAGATTAATTCCGCTCGCCTTGCGCAGGAGGATGTTTCCCTGCCGGAGGAAAATAGCTATCACTACGACAAAATCTCGCGGGTACTCTATCCGGATGACTCGACGGAAGCCGGGCGCGAATTGCGTCTGCGTCAGGCCTACTTCCTGGCCTCGGCGACGATTCAGGACATCCTGAATCGCCATTATATGCTGCATAAAACATGGGATAACCTGGCCGGGAAAGTGGCCATTCATCTCAACGATACGCATCCGGTACTCTCCATTCCGGAGCTGATGCGCGTGTTGATCGATGAGCATAAATTCAGCTGGGAAAAGGCCTGGGATATCACGAGCCAGATTTTCTCTTACACCAACCATACGTTGATGAGCGAAGCACTGGAAACCTGGCCGGTAGAGATGCTGAGCCGTATTCTGCCGCGTCATCTGCAGATTATTTTCGAGATTAATGACCGTTTCCTGAAGAAAGTGTGTGATGTGCATGGTGGGGATAGCGGGCTGCTGCGCCGCGTATCGCTAATCGACGAATCGCATGGCCGCGTGGTGCGCATGGCATGGCTGGCGGTCGTAGCCAGTTATAAGGTAAATGGCGTCTCTGAACTGCATTCTGATTTGATGGCGCAGTCGTTGTTTGCTGATTTTGCGCGCATCTTCCCGACGCGTTTTACCAACGTGACCAACGGGGTGACTGCCCGTCGCTGGCTGGCGCTTGCCAACCCGTCGCTCTCCGACGTGCTGGATACCAACATTGGCCCGGCCTGGCGAACCGACTTAAACCAGCTCAGCGATCTGAAATCCTGTATTGATTATCCAACGGTAAACGCGGCTATTTGTCGGGCGAAACGGGAAAATAAAAAGCGTCTTGCCGACTACATTGCCACGCACTTTAACGTCGTGGTTAACCCCGGGGCGCTGTTCGATGTGCAGGTGAAACGTATTCATGAATACAAGCGTCAGCTGTTGAACGTGCTGCATATCATCACCCGTTATAACCGCATCAAGGCCGATCCGGAGGTGAACTGGGTCCCGCGCGTCAATATCTTCGCCGGTAAGGCCGCCTCGTCGTACTTTATGGCGAAGCAAATTATTCGTCTGATTAACGACGTGGCGCAGGTGGTGAATAACGATCCGCAGATGGGTAACCGGCTCAAGGTGGTCTTTATCCCGGATTACAGCGTCAGCCTGGCACAGATGATTATTCCGGCAGCCGATCTCTCTGAACAGATTTCGCTGGCGGGGACCGAAGCCTCTGGTACCAGCAACATGAAATTTGCACTTAACGGCGCGCTGACCATCGGTACGCTGGATGGGGCGAATATTGAGATGCGTGAGTATGTTGGCGAGAACAATTTCTTCATCTTCGGCAATACGGCAGAAGAAGTGGAAATGCTGCGCCGTGGCGGCTATAACCCGCACGATATCTTTGAGCAGGATGAAGCGCTGCACCAGGTGCTGACGCAGATTGGCACCGGGAAATTTAGCCCGCAGGAGCCAGGGCGTTACCGTAACCTGCTGGATTCATTAATCAATTTTGGCGACTATTATCAGGTGCTTGCGGATTATCGCAGCTACGTTGAGTGTCAGGATCAGGTGGATGAGCTGTACCGTCAGCCACGGGAGTGGACAGCCCGGGCAATGCACAATATTGCCAATATGGGGTATTTCTCGTCTGACCGCGCTATTCAGGAATATGCCGACACTATCTGGCATATCGGCAAAACGCGGCTCTAGGTCGTCTGGAGCAGCAGATCATTCAGCACAGAAGAGAGCAATGTATTGCTCTCTTTTCTGTATGAGGAGTAAATGCTGAATTGCGGTAGTGGGAACGGTGTGTCAATTCGCCTGAGCTTGTACATCTCCGAGTAGGTGGCGAAGGCGCGCTCCGGGATAATTCCCAGGCACTGCGTTCTGGCGATGATAATCAGAATGGAGGCAAAAGAGGTGGTGAGCAGACAGCGGTCGCTGGAGCGGAATTTTTTGTCAACAATACTGCGGTAATAAATGATTTTTTCATTTTTGGTGTTATAGCCCACCAGACTGGCATTTCTGAACGACTCTTCATCAATCACGTTTCCGTAGAGCGAGTTATCCTGTGCGGCCACCAGCACCAGGTTCACCTTGCACACTTTCTGGCAGCTGATGTTGCTGTTTTCCACCGAAAGGGTGGAGAACACCACATCGGCCTGGCGCATGTTGAGCAGCTCGGTAATTTTTTGTTCGTTCAGGTCGGCAGTGCGATGTAGCAGGCTAATGTCAGAATTCGTTTCGAGGAGCTTTTCCGTTAATTCAGGTACCACCAGCGGAGAAACAAAGGATTCGGTATACAGAGTGACTCTTTTTTTGGGCGAGGGCGTTGAGCCAGGTAACAGTGTGGAGAGCTTGTCGATTATCGGAACCGTGTTGTCGTAAAGCTCATCGGAAAACACCGTCGGCAGCAGCATGTTTCCGCTACGAACAAAAAGGTTGTCCCCCATCATTTCGCGCAGTTTTCGCAGCGACTGGCTGACGGCAGAGGGGGAAATGTCCAGCATGTCGGCGACTTTAGAAATGCTACCCACGCTATAGATTAAGCAAAAGAGGGTGAGCAGATTCAGGTCAATCTTTGAAAGCGAACATATTTTTTCGGACACCGGTATTGTCGACATAATCCCTCCAGCACTGGCGCTGTCGCAGGCCATTCAATCCTGTAGAAAAAATAGCACATGCCGGGAATTTGTGCCCCGCAGGGCTTAAAGTTGTAACATTGTAAATGATGTTAATCAGTTATGTTTTATTGATCTGAAGCATTAAACTGTACAAAAAATGAACTTATTCTGAAGGTGCATAATGGCTGACAGAGGAGGAAATAGCATGTCCGTTGACAGACTGAAACGCGATCTGCTTAACAAGCTGATCAACGCCCGAATCGACCTTGCCGCATACCTGCAGTTGAGGAAGGCAAAAGGGTATATGTCAGTCAGCGAAAGCGAACATCTGCGTGATAATTTCTTTGAACTTTGCAATTTCATGCGTGAAAAAGCACCCATCCTGAAAGCGGAATACGCTGAAAGCGAGCTGATTGCTCTGCGTCGAGCCGCTGAGGTGCTCTCCATTGCAGGGGTATGTTTGATGACCGGACGCCACGACTGCCCGACGTTTATAGCCGTCAACGCGGAGAAGCTCGAACACTGCCTGACTACGATCTCTCTTTGCATCATGTGTCTGAACGAGCACGCGACGCTTGAACAGCACTAAGCCCGGGGGAGGCAACTCCCCCTTCTGATGACATGTTATCTGTATGTTCTGACCGATGAGACGGACGGGTCGCGGTTGAAAATGAGCCCGTCCGGCGGTGCGTAATCAGCTTACCGGGATCATCACAGCATGACGGTACGCCGGACGCTCGCTAAGCTGGCGGAGCCAGCGCTCAAGATGCGGACGTGGCGTCCACGTCAGGCCCATGTTGGTCAGGTTCCAGACGAAGGGCGCAACAGCAATATCCCCCACGCCAAATGTCTCACCCGAGAACCACGTGTGCTTCGCCAGTTCGTTGTCCATCATTGCGAAAAGGGCTTCACAGGCATCTTGTGCGGCATGGATAGCGGGATAGTCGCGTTCGGCTTCCGGCGTTCTGACTAACCCCATCAGGATCACACGGTGGGTGGGAGAGAGCGTCTGGTTTGCCCAGTCCATCCACTTTTCACCCTGAGCACGCTGCACCGGGCTTTCCACCCACAGACGCCCCTGGCCGTACTGAGCCGCGAGGTAACGCACAATGGTGTTGGACTCCCATAGCGTAGCGTTGGTCTCTTCATCGCGCAGCAATGGCACCAGACCGTTTGGGTTCATGGCCAGATACTCCGCCTCTTTGTTGACCCCAAACTGCATGCCCGCCATCACCTGCTTAAACGGTAAATCCAGCTCTTCCAGCGTCCAGAGCACCTTTTTAACGTTGGTCGAATTGTTCCTGCCCCACAGCGTAATCATATTAACTCCCGAAATAGTCAAACAACCTGAGATGTGAATCAGAGCCAGCGATTTGTCATGGTGAGATAAACCTAACAATTACGCAACAGAAGACAAAAAAATCGTTCGAATCAAAGCGTATCCGAATGTTATTGCATAAACTTTAAAAACTTTACCTGGTTTAGGTTTCTTTAACCGTTTTAGTGCGCTATTACTCATCGCTTCTTGCGATACGGTGATGTGACATAATTATTTGAATGGATACTCGGGTGGCATTTATGACGCGAAAATTGACTTCTCTGCGCAGCCTGGCGGCAGGCTCTGCGCTCCTTTTCCTGTTTGCACCAACTCTTTATGCGGCTGAGCAGGCTGCGCCTGAAGCGCCGCCGGTTGATGCGCGCGCCTGGATCCTGATGGATTATTCCAGCGGAAAAGTGCTGGCGGAAGGCAATGCCGACGAACAGCTTGACCCGGCCAGTCTGACCAAAATAATGACCAGCTATGTGGTCGGCCAGGCGTTAAAAGCGGGCAAGATCAAGCTTGAGGATATGGTTACCATCGGAAAAGATGCCTGGGCGACCGGCAACCCTGCACTGCGTGGGTCGTCTGTGATGTTCCTGAAGCCCGGGGATCAGGTTTCCGTCTCAGATTTGAATAAAGGGGTGATTATCCAGTCGGGTAACGATGCCTGTATTGCGCTGGCGGATTATGTCGCGGGCAGCCAGGACTCGTTTATCGGCCTGATGAACGGCTACGCGCAAAAGCTGGGTCTGAACAAAACCACCTTTAAAACGGTTCACGGCCTCGATGCACCGGGCCAGTTCAGCACCGCGCGCGATATGGCGTTGCTCGGGAAGGCGCTGATCCACGACGTGCCGGATGAATATGCCATCCATAAAGAGAAAGAGTTCACCTTCAATAAGATCCGCCAGCCTAACCGTAACCGCCTGCTGTGGAGCAGTAACATCAACGTTGACGGGATGAAGACCGGCACCACGGCCGGTGCGGGTTACAACCTGGTGGCTTCCGCGACTCAGGGCGATATGCGCCTGATTTCGGTGGTACTGGGGACGAAGACTGACCGCATTCGTTTTAACGAATCGGAAAAACTGCTGACCTGGGGCTTCCGCTTCTTTGAAACCGTGACGCCAATTAAACCGGATGCCACGTTTGTCAGCCAGCGCGTGTGGTTTGGTGACAAGAGCGAGGTTAATCTGGGGGCCGGTGAGGGCGGTTCGGTAACCATTCCGCGCGGCCAGCTGAAAAACCTGAAAGCCAGCTACACCCTGACCGAGAGCCAGCTTACCGCGCCGCTGAAAAAAGGCCAGGTGGTCGGGACGATTGACTTCCAGCTTAACGGCAAATCGATTGAGCAGCGTCCGCTGATTGTGATGGAAGCGGTAGAAGAGGGCGGCTTCTTCAGCCGGATGTGGGATTTCGTGATGATGAAACTCCACACGTGGTTTGGGAGTTGGTTCTAAGCTTTTTGTCGGGTGACGGCCTGCATTCTTTTCCCCCTCTCCCTGTGGGAGGGGGGATCAGGCCGCACCGTACGACTCAATACATCAACTTAATCTGCTGTGCCTTCGCGTGTGCCACGATCTCTTCATCTGGTCGGCAATCACTCACGATAGCGTTAAAGCCCGACAGTTCACCCATTCTTGCCGCACGTACTTTGCCAAACTTACTGTGATCGACCACCAGGACATGGTACTGCGCCGCGTTTAACGCCCAGCGCTTCACCGGCAACTCTTCCAGATTAAAGCAGGTTGCGCCCTGACGGACATTCACTCCCGCCGCAGAATAAAAAGCGATATCCGGGCATAAATTGCTGAGCGTGTCCTGCAGATTCAGGGGTTTGAAAATCGCATTGCTGGCGTGGAACTCTCCGCCGCAGAGGATCACCCGACACTCGGGTTTTTCCTGCAGCGCCAGGAAGGTGTTCAGTGAATAGCATACGGCAGTAAAAGGGATGCTGCTGTCGATTGCTTCAATGATCCACGGCGTGGTGGTTCCGCAGTCAAAAAACAGCGTCTGGTGGGGCTGTACCAGTGAAGCGGCAAGCCGCGCGGCTTTGCGTTTCTCTTCAACCAGGCGCGTTTTTTGATCGCTTATCAGATAATGGCTGGCGCTACGCGGCTCCAGCACAATATACCCACCCAGCAAAACGACGGGGGCACTCTCGCTGTTCAGGTCACGACGAATGGTCATCTCAGAGACGCCGAGCAGGGTTGCAGCTTCTTTGAGGTGCAGTTTATCACTGCGCTTCAGCGCCTGTAGCAGCTGAGCTATGCGGTCATCGCGTCGTGTTTCCATAGATCCTCGGGCTGAAAAAGTGAACCCCCGCAGGGCGGGGGCTCAAGTGTAACCTGTCGGACTGGGGTTAGTCACGCACCCAGCCTTTGCGGATCGGGATGGCAAACAGGACGTGATAAACCCGGGACAGCCCGCGGTAGAGCACCTGACCAACGAGACTCCACAGGATCGCCGCGCTTACGCAGCCAATCAGCCCCACGAGGAAGCCACCCACCATATCCAGTGGCCAGTGGACGCCCAGGTAAACACGAGACCAGGCGATTGCCGCTGCAACCACCATCAGCAGTGCGCCAGACCACAGGCGATGCCAGAACAGGAATGCCAGCGCGAAGGTGAAGATCACCGTGCCGTGATCGCTCGGGAAGGAATCATCCGGCGCATGGTGCAGGAAGGTATAGCCTGCGTGAGCGACGAAAGGACGATCGTGCGGGAACAGATGTCCCAGCATAAAGCTCACCAGCACGCTCACGACGAGTGCCATCCCGACCTTGATAACCAACTGACGTCGTGCGGTCACCTGGTCGCGTGGACCCCACAGCCAGAGAATAGCGGCCAGGACAGGAACAATGCTGATCAGATCCTTTGCAAAAAAAGTGGCTGTATCGATCATCCACTCCGGTGACGCCGGGGTGGCGTTGATCAGATAAAACAGCCCGTAATTCAAATGCTCTAACATAGTGTCATTACCCTTTAGCAAACCGGGTGGATACCAGTCCGTAGACCACCACCTGGGAAAACCAGACCCACCACCCAGCCCACAGGTTGTGAGAGAAGAAATGTGCCCCGCGCATGACCTGCCCGTAACCCATTGCCAGCCCTAACACCACGCCCAGGGCGACAAAGCACCAGGCCAGACGTGGACGATCGCGCCAGAAAGCAAAAAACAAGCCCATCACCATAAAGCCGCTGGAGGCATGACCACCGGGGAAGCAGCGCCCAGGACCACTGTCTGCCGGAGCCGCGCTGAACAGAGGGTAAGAGACGGCCTTACCGCCATACTCCACCAGATCCCACGGGCAGCTGTGATGGCTAATACTTTTCAGCGCACCAACCACCAGCGCACCAAGCCCCATCAACAGCGCACCCGTCACCAGCTTTGCGTTGCGTTTGTAAGCGCCGTATAACAACGCCACTGCGCCCAACGCGATAGCGATGTACTTCGCCATCCGGTGGTTCAGCAGATCCAGCAGATGGTTTTTCTGCAGCGGAAAACTCTGGGTTGCCGCGTCATACCAAAAGCCGGTGATCCATTTATCGAGCGTTTCATCGCGAGATAGCCAGGTAAACAGCACGGCGAGGGCGATCAGCACGAAAAGCTGATAACCATAAAATCGAGCGGGTAAACGGTAAAGTTGTGTTGTCTTAATTGTTGGTAACTTAGACAATTCTGAACGGCTGGAGGTCTGTGCCATAATTTTGATCGGTGACATGAAATGGAGTTATCATAATAGTGTCAACTTAAGGAAACCTTAAACAAAGACGATATAAGCTTTATTTCTGTTTCTTCTCGATAACTTACTATTTCAGACTGCGGCAATTCATTACACTCGCCGCGATTTTTCACCATAAAGAGATTGCATGTTAAACCGTTCTTCTTCCGGTACGCGTCTGGGTCGTCAGGCGTTACTTTTCCCTCTGTGTCTGGTGCTCTACGAATTCTCTACCTATATCGGCAACGATATGATCCAGCCGGGTATGCTGGCCGTTGTGGAACAGTACAACGCAGGGATTGAGTGGGTGCCAACGTCGATGACCGCCTATCTGGCTGGCGGTATGTTTTTGCAGTGGCTGTTAGGCCCGCTGTCGGATCGTATTGGCCGTCGCCCGGTAATGTTAACGGGTGTGGTATGGTTTATCGTGACCTGCCTCGCCACGCTGCTGGCGCAAAACATTGAACAATTTACCCTGCTGCGCTTCCTGCAGGGGGTGAGCCTGTGCTTCATCGGTGCTGTGGGATACGCCGCGATCCAGGAGTCATTTGAAGAGGCGATGTGTATCAAAATTACCGCGCTGATGGCGAATGTGGCGCTAATTGCCCCGCTGCTGGGGCCGCTGGTGGGAGCCGCGTGGATACATGTTGCGCCGTGGGAAGGGATGTTTGTGCTGTTTGCCGCATTTGCCGCCATCGCTTTCTTTGGCCTGCACCGCGCGATGCCGGAAACGGCTACCCGGCTGGGTGAAACGCTGTCGCTCAAAGAGCTGGGGCGTGATTACAAATTGGTGCTGAAAAACGTTCGCTTTGTTGCGGGAGCACTGGCGCTGGGGTTCGTCAGCCTGCCGTTGCTGGCATGGATTGCCCAGTCTCCGGTGATTATCATCAGCGGCGAGAAGCTCAGCAGTTACGAGTACGGCATGTTGCAGGTACCGATTTTTGGTGCGCTGATAATCGGTAACCTGACGCTGGCTCGTCTGACGTCTCGTCGTACCGTGCGTTCGCTGATTATTATGGGCGGCTGGCCGATTGTGGCAGGGCTGATTATGGCGGCCGTTGCTACAGTGGCATCGTCGCATGCTTACCTGTGGATGACGGCGGGGCTGAGTGTTTATGCCTTTGGTATTGGCCTGGCGAACGCCGGGCTGGTGCGTCTGACGCTGTTTGCCAGTGATATGAGTAAAGGTACCGTGTCTGCGGCGATGGGGATGTTGCAGATGTTGATTTTCACCGTCGGTATCGAGGTGAGCAAGCACGCTTACGCGATGGGCGGCAATGGGCTGTTCAGCCTGTTCAACCTTGCCAATGGTGTGCTGTGGCTGGGGCTGATGGTGGTGTTCCTGAAAGATAAACGCGTCGGGAATGCGCTACAGCCATAAGTTTTTGTTCCCTCTCCCTGTGGGAGAGGGAACCAGACCGCACAGCGTCAATGAAATGGCGCTTCCCCGTTCAACACCTTCTCGATCACAGCCAGTACACCTTCGTCATTATTGTGCGGTGCTTCAAAGCGGGCGGCTGCTTTAATATGCGGCCGGGCATTGGCCATCGCAAAGCTGAACCCTGACTGATGCAACATCTCCACGTCGTTGCCGCTGTCGCCAAAGGCCACCACTTCGCGGTCGTCAATCCCCCAGCGTTTCTGCAAAATTCGCAGCCCGTTGGCTTTATGCACGCCGGGGATAATCAGGTCGATGCTGCCGTGGCCAGTGGTGACGGGCACCATGATGTCGTTGAGCTTTTCATGCAGCATTGCCTGAATGCGCGGAATGTCATCGTCAGAGACGTTAAGCCCGAATTTGAAGAAAATATCGTTCAGGTTGTCGAAATCATTCACCATTTCGAGGCGATGATAGTACTTCGCTGCGATGTCTTTGAAGACCTCGTCATACTCTTTCAGGGTGTAAGCACTGCCTTTCCCGCAGGCGATAATCTCTATGCCGGGGACACCGCTTAGCACGGTGGCGACGGTGTTGAAGTGGTCTTTCGACAGTTCGCCGTTAAAGACATCTTCCCCGGCGCTGACTACCCAACCGCCGTTTTCGGCGACAAACGCAATTTCATGCGCGATCTCCGGGAAAAACGAAATCAGCTGGTAATACTGGTTACCGCTGGCGACCACAAAGCGAATACCTTGTTCCTTCATGCGCGCATACTGCGCCAGAAAACGCTCGCGATTATAGGTCTTCGCGTCGCTCAGAAAGGTGCCATCCATGTCGACTGCAATCAGTTTAACGCTCATATCCCTTCTCCAGTGTCGTCTGTTCTGTTTCCGGTTTTGCCACTGCGCGCGCCACCAGCGCTGCAATAACCACTAACCCTAACACCACCAGCATGGCACTGCGCAACCCGTAGTGCTCACCGAGGAAGCCGAGCAACGGAGGGCCCACCAGGAAGGCGAGATAGCCCGTGGTGGCGACCACGCTGACGCGCGTCGGGGCATCCGGGCCGGTATCGCTGGCGGCAGAAATGGTGAGCGGGAAGCCCAGTGAGGCACCCAGTCCCCACAGGATCACCGAGACTCCGGCAATCCAGTCCACATCGACAAAGATGATCATCGCGATGCCTAACCCACCGAGCAGGGCGCTGGCACGTACTACCGTGACGCGGCTGTAGCGGTCGATAAACCAGCCGCCGGTAAAGCGTCCGACGGTCATCCCCAGCGTAAACCCGGCGTAGATAAGCGAGCCGGACGTTGGGCTAAACCCGTGACCGTCCACCATCAGCAGTGGCAGCCAGTCGTTGGCAGAGCCTTCGGCAAAGGCCATTGCCAGCACCACCACGCCAATCAGCATCAGCTGAATGTCGCGGTAGAACGGCAGCCCTTTTTGTACCGTTTTTTGTTCGTCAGAGGAGTTCTTACCCGTGCCGTCAGGAATGGCTCTGATGCCGGTCAGGATCGGCACAATACAGACCAGCGCCGCCAGTAAAATGTGCAGATTCGCGGCAATACCCAATGCCGTCAGCGCCATCCCCACACCTGCGCCCGCCAGCGTGCCGAGGCTGTAAAAACCGTGCATCATCGGCAGCACCGTCTTGTTCATCTCGCGTTCTACGGCAGCGCCTTCAACGTTGATGGAAACTTCTGCCGCACCGAAGCTACCACCAAATACCGTCAGCCCCAGGGCAAACAGAACTGGTGAGGCGAACCACAGGGCCACACTCAGCACCAGCATCCCGGCGACTGCACAGCACATCGTGGTGCGGATCACCGTACGCGTACCAAAGCGCTTCACCAGCCATGCAGAGCAGAGAATGCCGCTCATGGAGCCTATCGACAGGCCAAACAGCACAATGCCCATCTCTGCCGTTGAGACGGACAAAATATCGCGGATTGCCGGGGTGCGTGTCGCCCAGGAGGCCATCAGTAGCCCTGGGATAAAGAAGAACATAAACAGCGCCCACATACGCAGCTGAAGGGCTTTACGGGGTGAGGTCTGAATCATCGGGGTAAACACCAGAAGTACAACAATAGCGACAACACTAGCAAGTTTGTGTACATTTGTACATAAACCACGTGAGGATTTTATGAGCAGACCACCGAACGACCCCCATCGCCGGGAAAAGATCCTGCAGGCGACCCTGGACACCATTGCTGAGCACGGTATTCATGCCGTCACGCACCGGAAAATCGCCAGTTGCGCGGGGGTGCCGTTGGGGTCGATGACCTACTATTTTGACGGTATGGAATCGCTGCTTGAAGAGGCTTTTACGTGGTTTACCCGCCAGATGTCAAAGCAGTACCGGGATTTTTTCTCGGGTGTGAACGGCCCGGTAATGGCGTGTGAATCGATCACGACCCTGATCTACAGCTCGCAGGTCACCACGCCGCACAATATGGCGCTGATGTACCAGCTGTATGCCTTTATGCACCGCAGCGCGGCGCTTAAAACGGTGATGCAGGACTGGATGAAGATGAGCCAGACAACCCTTGAGCAGTGGTTCGAGCCTGCCACCGCCCGCGCGCTGGACGCGTTTATTGAAGGGATGACGCTGCACTTTGTGACGGACAGGCAGCCCTTATCGCGGGAGGAGATCCGCGCGATGGTAGGGCGGATTGCAGGAGAGAGCGGCGGTTAGAGAGTGGTCGCGCCAGCCGTCATGTTCACGGTTGTTCCCGTCATGGCGTTTGCTGAATCGGACGCCAGAAACACGATGGTGCTCGCCACCTGCGCCAGCGTGGGCAGGCGTTTAAGCATTGTGCCTTGTGCCGCGCCGCCTAAAAACTGATCCACGGTAGTTCCCAGCTCCTGCGCCTTAATGGCAAACAGTTCACCCACATAAGAACCCGCCTGAACCGCGTCGGCAATCGCATGCGAACGTATACACAGTACACGAATATTTTTTGGCCCTAACTCAGCGGCAAGCGCCCGGGTAAAGGCTTCAGTGCCCGCGCACCCGATAATATGCCCGGGATGGCCCGGCATCGCCATATTTGCGGCAGGCGCAACGACGGTGATCATTGTTCCGGCATGCTCGCCACCCATACGGGGCGAGACAGCTTTGGCAATGTTGAAGTACGCGGTCAGAAAGGGATCGAACCCCTGTCTGAATTCAGCCAGCGTTAACGCTTCGATGCGTTTGCCCTGATCGTGCATAAAGCCAGTGGCATTCACGGCAATATCAATGTGGGCAAGATCCGGCAGTGGTGAGGACTCGTCGAGGGCGTTGAAGATCAGGGTACTGGCTGAACCGCCAGCGGCGCGAATACGGTCAGCCACACGATCCAGTCTGGTTTGAGTGCGGGCAGCAAGCCAGACATGTGCGCCTTCACGTGCCAGGGCATATGCAGCAGCGCTGCCGATAGCACCGCTGCCACCAAAAATGACGGCGGTTTTGTTTTTGAGCTGCATAGTGGCACATCCTCACCCAATGAATGTGATCAAAATTATGGGCAGGAACGGGATTGATGCAAATATGCCTGGCGACCGGATGACACTGCCCTGCGCATATTGGCAGGGCAATCAAGGTATTACTGTCCTGGATTTTTTTCCCGGATGCATCACTTCAGAAGGTCGACACAGACGCGTTCCTGGAGGCGTAACCACAATCTGGCGGTTAATCAGAATCGGGTATTGCAGTACGTAATCAATGAGCTGGTCATCATTGAAATGCTCTTGTGTCAGTTCCAGCTGCTCGTAGGACTCTACATCCTTGCGCAGTAAGGCGGTGATGAACCCGGTTCCCAGCGTGGTTACCCAGATCCCGTGTTCAGCCAGCACATTCAGCACGCCTGATAACGATTCCGTCAGCCCGTCATTTAGTAGGGCTGAAAAGCTTGAACTAGCTTAATTCAAAGGATGAATTCGGTTTACGTCTCCAGTTCAGGACGAAGGATTTTATAGCCTTATTGTCTTCAACAAAATGGTAACAAGCTGATGCCATCACTAAGTTAATGGCTGCCAAAAGTGTCCAGATGAGCCATATTGGGAGTGATGCAAGGCTGTCATGATATTTTGTTATATAAATCATTATAGGTAGTTGCATTAGGTAAAATGAATAGCTTATTTTACCTAGATATATTAATGGGAGAGTAATGGGGTTTTTATTAATCGCCGTGCTGGCAAGGTAATAAATAACAATGCATGTTGCGGGAAGGGTTATATAATTATTTTGCATCCAACCATTATTGTGAGATGGTGAAATGTAAAGTAATGATATTATTGCGAATATAAAAAGACTGGTGTTAAATCGAGTGAAGCGAAAACCTTGAGTAAAAATACAACCAATCGCTACGCCAGAGATGAACTCTGGTAGGCGATGCATAGGGCTTACGTAATAATGTGGGAAAGCTGCACCATTAGTCAGAATCATAGATGTTGGTATGATGATTGATGATATTAAGACTGAGATAATCAATGCTAAGATAGGTCTTCTTTTTATTGTAGGTAATAGGAGTGGAAAAACGATATAAAAAAACATTTCGGTTGAGACGGACCATGAACCGCCAAAATTCCACTGGCTAAAGCTATCCGGAAACCACGATTGTGATGCGCTTAAAAATAATAAAACATAGGTCGTGGCATTTTTCAGATCGTATTCAAAAAGGAATGGGCTAGTAATTAACCCCATTAGAATATACGCAGGAAATATTCTGGCAACTCTGGAGCGATAGTAATTCTCCTTAATCCCATTTCTTGATGCCCATGCCATGACAAAGCCAGAAAGAACAAAGAAGAAAGACATCCCTATAGCGCCATTGCCGATCACCGATTGAAGCCAGTCAGAGACATCGGCCCTATATCTAAGATTACAATGAAATAAAAACACATAAAAAGCAGCTATAAAGCGGAATATTGTTAGGCCGTGGAGGTCATTTCTGATGTTCATAATCATATTCAGGTTAAATTTTTTCTGATGCTAACACAGCATTTGGTGGTGATGCCCATCGTTTTTCATTCTAAGCCAAAAGGCGTTTTCATATTCTATAAATTATATCGTATCAGTTACAAAGCCCTGGGTGTGTACTATACACATATCAACCAGAGTATAGGCACCACCCTGTAAACCGCAGGGATTGCCTTACAATCCAGGACTGGTGCCACGGTAACACTGCTATCGGGACATGGTGTCCCCGGAGCGAATGGTGATTTGCTCACCAGCCGAAGCAATTAGAGTGTGCGATAAAAATGCGATGGGAACATCTGTAGTGTGGGGGCGTGCCATTCTCCCTGCGAGTGGTTGCGTGCCGGAGGGATCTCTATACGGGAATGTCAGTTACTGTCATCGCTGAAGCGTTGCAACCACTGTGTCCCCAGATGGTTCTCTAAGTGGTTAATTTGGGACGCACTAAATTTCACCCAACAAAAAACCCATCAACCTTGAACCAAAACGGCGGGGTTGATGGGCTCCACAAATTGGGGACATCAAAGAAAAGCAGTGGCACTAATTATGACTGCCCCCTGAATAAAAAGTTCTGCGCATAACGAAAATTTTTTTCTGGTATGCGCAAACCTGAGTGTTATCCGAGTCCCAGCCCTGGCCAGATGATGATAATCAGCGTACCGGCCAGCGTCAGCAGGACGTTGGCGATGGCGTAGGTGCCGGCATAGCCCAGCGCCGGGATGTTACTGCGTGCAGTATCGCTGATGATTTCCATTGCCGGAGCACAGGTACGTGCGCCCATCATCGCGCCGAAGAGCAGGGCGCGGTTCATGCGCAGCACGTATGCACCAAACAGGAAACAGATCACCACCGGTACCAGGCTGACGATAAGGCCAGAGACCAGCATTTGCCAGCCGACAGCACCCAGGCTGTGACCAATGCCGCTACCGGCGCTTAAGCCAACGCCCGCCATAAACACCATCAGGCCGAACTCTTTTACCATATTCAGCGCACCCTGCGGGATATAGCCGAAGGTCGGGTGGTTCGCTCGCAGGAAGCCGAGCATAATCCCGGCAAACAGCAGCCCGGCGGCGTTACCGATGCCGAAGCTAAAGTTGCTGAACTGGAAGGTGATCATCCCGATCATCAGGCCCACGATAAAGAAGGCGCAGAAGGCCAGCAGGTCGGTGACCTGGCTGTGAATGGAGATAAAGCCGATGCGGTCAGCAACGGTTTTTACGCGTCGGGTATCGCCGCTTACCTGTAAAACGTCACCTTTGTTCAGCACCACGTTATCGTCGATGGGCATCTCAATCTGGCTACGGATCACGCGGTTCAGGAAGCAGCCGTGGTCGGTCAGCTTCAACTGCGCCAGGCGACGACCCACGGCGTTATGGTTTTTCACCACAATCTCTTCGGTGACGATACGCATGTCGAGCAGATCGCGGTCGAATACCTCTTTGCCGTTACGGAAGCTGGGGTCAAGGCGCGCGTGAGCGTCCGGATAACCCACCAGCGCGATGTCATCGCCCATCTGCAGTACTGCGTCACCGTCCGGGTTTGCCAGAATGCCGTTGCGGCGAATACGTTCGATATAGCAGCCCGTCTGGCGATAAATGCCCAGCTCGCGCAGATTTTTCCCGTCGGCCCAGGAGACCAGTTCCGGCCCCACGCGATAGGCGCGGATCACCGGCAGGTAGACTTTACGTTTGGTGTCCGTGTCCAGACCGCGCTCGCGGGCAATCTGTTGGGCGCTGGTCTGTAAATCCTGATGCTGGAGTTTTGGCAGGTAACGCGCCCCCACAATCAGGCTTACCAGGCCAATCAGATAGGTCAGGGCATAGCCCAGACTCAGGTGATCGAGAGCGGTAGAGAGCTGTGAGCCCGCCATACCTGAGTGCCGCAGAGTATCTCCTGCACCCACAAGAACCGGTGTGGAGGTCATCGAGCCTGCCAGCATACCGGCCGTTAACCCGATATCCCAGCCAAACAGTTTACCCAGCCCTAACGCAATCAGCAGCGCACTGCCGACCATCACCAGCGCCAGCATCAGATAATTTTTGCCGTCGCGGAAGAAAATTGAAAAAAAGTTCGGCCCTGCTTCCACCCCAACGCAAAAAATAAACAGCATAAAACCTAAGTTGAGCGCGTCCGTGTTAATGCTGAAATGTTGCTGGCCTAATAATAAAGAGACGACTAAAACGCCAATGGAATTACCAAGTTGAACTGAACCCAGGCGCAATTTGCCCAGGCAAAGACCCAGTGCCAGTACCACAAATAATAACAGGATGTAATTCCCATTTAACAAGTCTGCGACGTTTATATTCACGGAGGCTAACTTCTTGTTTACCAGTAAGTTGTTGAATGAAGAGGCTATTTGGGCTACTGTTTTGAACATCAGGGGAGCGTTTCAACATTCCCGGCTCCCTTCATTAATTCTCTAAAACCATAGCTGCCGGTTAGTTTAATCGTATTAGCTATCGACAGCTACCTATTATCGCATTAACAGATGTGTACTTTGGCAAGGATTGCCACATTGCTTTATCTGACTGGGCGTCCACTGGACGAAAGCGTATTTGATAGAGATGAAGTCAGGAGGATAGTTTGAACATAAAGCGAAACTGGGCGGGTGTGGTCAGTTGCTTTTTACTGTTTACGACAGTGTGTCTGTCATTAGCCTTCCATGTCAAAGGGGCGTTTAGGGCTTCCGGCCATCCCGAGCTGGGCTTGCTCTTTTTTACCTTGCCGGGGGCGGCGGCCAGCTTTCTCTCCCGTGGCGGGGAGGTCGTTAAGCCTCTTTTGGGCGCGATGCTGGCGGCTCCACTGTGTCTGCTGTTGCTACGACTGGTGTTTGTCACCTCGCGATCGTTCTGGCAGGAACTGGCGTGGTTATTGAGCGGGGTATTCTGGTGCGCGCTTGGGGCGTTGTGCTTCCTGTTTGTGCGCAGCATGCTCCACCGGCGGCGGCACAAATAAAAACGCCCTCACGGTGAGGGCGTCTTCGCATTACTCTGCAGCAAACAGACCCAGATGTTCTTTTGCGTAAGCTTCAAAATCGGTGCAGCCACCAATGTGCTTCTGATCGAGGAAAATCTGCGGCACGGTTTCAACCGGTTTACCGACAGTTTTTTCCAGGTCCGCTTTGCTGATACCTTCCGCGTGGATATCCACATAGCGGAAGTTGAAGTCATCACGCTCTTCGGTCAGTTTCTCTGCCAGTTCTTTTGCGCGCACGCAGTAAGGGCATCCTGGACGGCCAAAAATCACTGCAAACATTTCTCTCTCCTCAAAAAACAAGCCTGACGGCGAATGACGATTATATTGCACGATAACCCGCTGTCATGGAAAGAAGGTTTCGCCTGTCACTTTGATATAGTCAGGCTATGTTTCGCCAATTACACGGCACACAACATTTCCTATACTGGCTGTTAGACCGTGTTCAGACAGTTAAAGAGAGAGAGAATGACGCCAACCATTGACCTGCTCCGTTCCCACCGTTCGATTCGTCACTTCACCGACCAGCAGGTTACCCGGGCGCAGCGTGAAGCGATTATTGACAGTGCAAGGGGAACCTCCAGCTCCAGCTTCCTGCAATGCAGCTCTATTATTCGCATTACCGACCCGGCAATGCGCGAACAGCTGGTGACGCTGACGGGCGGACAGAAGCATGTGGCTCAGGCGGCTGAGTTCTGGGTGTTCTGTGCCGACTTTAACCGCCACCTGCAGATTTGCCCTGAAGCTGAACTGGGCCTGGCGGAACAGCTGCTGTTGGGTGTCGTCGATACTGCCCTGATGGCACAAAACGCGCTGACGGCGGCGGAATCACTGGGGTTGGGTGGGGTGTATATCGGCGGCCTGCGTAACAATATTGACAGCGTGACCGAACTGCTGAAGCTCCCTAAACATGTGCTGCCACTGTTCGGCCTGTGCCTCGGGTGGCCGGCGGATAACCCGGACGTGAAGCCGCGCCTGCCCGCCACGATAATCATGCATGAAAACCACTATCAGCCGATCGATCGGGACGTGTTGGCACAATACGACGAGGAGCTGGCGCACTACTATATGACGCGCGGCAGCAATAACCGCCGCGACACGTGGAGTGACCATATCCGTCGTACCATCATTAAAGAAAATCGCCCGTTTATTCTCGACTATTTGCACAAACAGGGCTGGGCAACGCGCTAGTCCATTCCTTCTGCGCCTGCCTGCGTGTATGCACCTCATCCTTCAGGCTGCTGTGATACAACTTGCATGATTTTGTGTATATGATACGCAGGCTTTTCCTATGTCTTTAGAGAGGTGCAGGGTGAAAATTGCCATTTTGTCCCGGGATGGAACGCTCTACTCATGTAAACGCCTGCGAGATGCCGCGGCGAAACGCGGCCATCAGGTTGACATTCTCGATCCAATGTCTTGCTATATGAACATCGATCCCGCAGCGTCGTCCATTCACTATAAAGGTCGCCAGCTGCCACGATTTGATGCGGTTATACCGCGCATTGGCTCGCAGATTACCTTTTATGGCACGGCCGCCTTGCGTCAGTTTGAAATGCTCGGCAGCTATCCCCTTAATGAATCCGTCGCCATCTCACGCGCCCGCGATAAACTTCGCTCCCTGCAACTGCTTGCCCGTCAGGGGATCGATCTGCCCGTGACCGGCATTGCTCACTCTCCGGATGACACCAGCGATCTGATCGACATGGTGGGTGGTGCGCCGTTAGTGATCAAGCTGGTGGAAGGCACTCAGGGGATTGGCGTCGTGCTGGCGGAAACCCGGCAGGCGGCAGAGAGCGTGATTGACGCGTTTCGCGGCCTCAATGCCCATATCCTGGTGCAGGAATATATTGAAGAAGCCAAAGGGCGTGACATCCGTTGCTTTGTGGTCGGCGATGAGGTCGTTGCGGCCATTGAGCGTCAGGCGAAAGAGGGGGATTTCCGCTCTAACCTGCACCGTGGTGGTGTGGCGCGCGTGGCGGATATCACCGCACGTGAGCGCGAAATTGCCGTAAAAGCGGCGCAAACGTTAGGCCTGGATGTGGCGGGTGTGGACATCCTGCGTGCGTCCCGCGGGCCGCTGGTGATGGAGGTTAATGCATCGCCAGGGCTGGAAGGGGTGGAAAAAACGACCGGGGTCGATATTGCGGGTAAAATGATCTCATGGATCGAGCGTCATGCGACGCCGGGCTACTGTCTAAAAACGGGCGGTTAAATAGCATTGAACGCACTTTTTGCGTAATCTATACCCTAAATAATTCGAGTTGCAGGAAGGCGGCAAGGGAGTGAATCCCCAGGAGCTTACATAAGTAAGTGACTGGGGTGAACGAGCGCAGCCAACGCACATGCAGCTTGAAGTATGACGGTTATATGCGAAGTTTTTATTAAAGAGGCTGCACAGCGATGGATTTACAGGTCGTTCCTACACTGGATACATTACGTCAATGGCTTGATGATGCTGGTATCACCTTTTTTGAATGTGATTCCTGCCAGGCGCTGCATTTGCCTCATATGCAAAATTTCGATGGCATTTTCGATGCCAAAATCGATCTCATCAACGACGTGATCCTCTTCTCTGCGCTGGCTGAAGTGAAACCGTCTGCGTTACTGGCACTGGCATCCGATCTGTCGGCTATCAATGCCAGTTCTTTGACGGTCAAAGCATTTCTCGACATACAGGATGATAATCTGCCAAAACTGGTCGTTTGCCAGTCTTTATTCGCCGGAGCGGGACTTTCCTTCAAACAGTTCTCCTGGTTCATGCGCCAGAGCGAAGAGCAAATTTCGATGGTAATGATGGAAGCCAATGCACATCATTTACTGTATAGCACTGAAGATGATGCAGAGAATAATGATGCATCTCCCAATTTTCTCCACTAAACCTGTCTGATATCCGCGCAGTCGCTGCCAGAGCGGCTGCATAACACCATTTTTTCTGCTGCTTTTAACCTTTCCTTAAAGAATATTTCACCTCCCTGAAAGCGGTTTCGGCTTATCACGTAGATATAACGTGCATAAAAAATTGATAAAAGGCGTTTTTTCGTCTGGGCTATAGCCGGAGACACGGGCTACAGTTATTCTTGCGATGCTTAAAAAAGCGAGCGAATACTGCCGGATAGAGTCTGTTATTTTATTTCGGTCAGAGCGACAAAATATGCATGGTTTTTGCATATCTTCAGATTGCATAGTTTTAGTTCGTTTGTTAACGAGCTTTCAGAAGGAATAACAATATGATCGCCTTGAATAAAAAATGGTTATCGGGTCTGGTTGCGGGTGCTCTGATGGCTGTCTCTGTCGGTACGCTCGCTGCGGAACAAAAAACGCTGCATATCTATAACTGGTCTGACTATATTGCACCGGACACGGTCGCCAATTTTGAAAAAGAGACCGGCATTAAAGTGGTTTACGACGTTTTCGATTCCAACGAAGTGCTGGAAGGAAAGCTGATGGCAGGCAGTACCGGGTTTGACCTCGTGGTACCTTCTGCAAGCTTCCTGGAGCGTCAGCTGACGGCAGGTGTCTTCCAGCCGCTGGATAAAAGCAAACTTCCGAACTGGAAAAACCTCGATCCTGACGTGCTGAAGCTGGTGGCTAAACACGACCCGGACAACAAATACGCGATGCCTTACCTGTGGGCGACCACTGGTATCGGCTATAACGTTGATAAAGTCAAAGCGGTGCTGGGTAAAGACGTCAAGCTCGATAGCTGGGATGTGGTGCTGAAGCCTGAAAACCTTGAGAAACTGAAAAGCTGCGGCGTGTCATTCCTCGACGCACCGGAAGAGATTTTCGCCACCGTACTTAACTACCTGGGCAAAGATCCGAACAGCAGCAAAGCCGATGACTACACCGGCCCGGCTACCGATCTGCTGCTGAAGCTGCGTCCGAATATTCGCTACTTCCACTCCTCTCAGTACATTAACGACCTGGCAAACGGCGACATCTGCGTGGCTATCGGCTGGGCGGGGGATGTCTGGCAGGCGGCTAACCGTGCGAAAGAGGCGAAAAATGGCGTGAATATTTCCTACTTCATTCCAAAAGAGGGCGCGCTGGCGTTCTTTGATGTCTTCGCGATGCCTGCTGATGCGAAAAACAAAGATGAAGCTTATCAGTTCCTCAATTACCTGATGCGTCCGGATGTGATTGCCCACATCAGCGACCACGTGTTCTACGCTAACGGTAACAAAGTGTCTGTACCGCTGGTCAGCGCGGAAGTGCGTGATAACCCGGGCATCTATCCGCCTGCGGATGTCTTCGCCAAGCTGTTTACCCTGAAGGTTCAGGATCCAAAAATTGACCGCGTGCGCACCCGTGCGTGGACCAGAGTGAAAAGCGGTAAATAATATTCAGTGAGTTCCAGGCCGGGCAGGCGTTAGTGCTGCCCGGCGATGCGCACCCTGATGGTGCGTTTGCACCAGTTTTGATTTATGCCGGAGAGCACCCCGTGAATGACGCGATCCCCCGCCCGCAGGCGAAAGTCCGTAAAGCGCTGACCCCGCTTCTTGAAATCCGTAACCTCACCAAATCTTTTGATGGCCAGCATGCCGTGGATGACGTCAGCCTGACTATCTACAAAGGTGAAATTTTTGCCCTGCTCGGGGCATCTGGCTGCGGTAAATCCACATTACTGCGTATGCTGGCAGGTTTTGAACAGCCCACCACCGGACAGATTGTGCTGGATGGTGTCGACCTCTCCCGCGTACCGCCGTATCAACGACCAATCAACATGATGTTCCAGTCTTACGCGCTGTTCCCGCACATGACGGTTGAGCAGAACATTGCTTTTGGCCTCAAGCAGGATAAACTGCCGAAAGCCGAAATTACCGCGCGAGTGGCGGAGATGTTGAGCCTGGTGCATATGCAGGAGTTCGCAAAACGTAAGCCGCACCAGCTCTCTGGCGGTCAACGTCAGCGTGTGGCGCTGGCCAGAAGCCTGGCGAAACGTCCGAAACTGCTGTTGCTTGATGAACCGATGGGCGCACTGGATAAAAAACTGCGCGACCGTATGCAGCTGGAAGTGGTGGATATTCTCGAACGCGTGGGAGTGACCTGCGTGATGGTGACCCACGACCAGGAAGAGGCGATGACGATGGCCGGGCGTATCGCGATTATGAATCGCGGTAAGTTTGTGCAAATCGGCGAGCCGGAGGAGATTTACGAGCACCCGACCACCCGCTACAGCGCCGAGTTTATCGGCTCGGTGAATGTCTTCGAAGGGTTGGTGAAGGCGCGCCATGACGACGGTCTGGTGCTTGAATCGCCGGGGCTGGTACACCCGCTGAAGGTGGACCCGGATGCCTCTGTGGTAGACAACGTTCCGGTTTATATCGCTCTGCGCCCGGAAAAAATCATGCTCTGTGAAGAGCCGCCAGCCGATGGCTATAACTTTGCCGTCGGGGAAGTGGTACACATTGCTTATCTGGGCGATCTCTCTATTTACCATGTGCGACTGACGAGCGGACAGATGCTCAGCGCTCAGCTGCAAAACGAACATCGCTACCGTAAAGGGCTACCCACCTGGGGTGACGAAGTGCGCCTGTGCTGGGATGCAGACAGTTGCGTAGTGCTGACGGTATAAGGAGCGGCCAATGAGTACACTTGAACCTCCAGCCCGCGCAGAAAAACCGGGCGGTTTTGCACACTGGCTGGCGCGCATACAGATGACACATGGCCGCAAGCTGGTGATCGCCATGCCCTACGTGTGGCTGATCCTGCTGTTTATGCTGCCGTTCCTGATTGTTTTCAAGATAAGCCTGGCAGAAATGGCGCGGTCTATTCCGCCATATACCAACCTGATGGAATGGGCCGATGGACAACTGACGCTGACGCTGAATGTCGGCAATTTCCTGCAATTGACGGACGATCCGCTCTATTTCGAAGCCTATTTGCAGTCATTGCAGGTGGCGGCGATCTCGACGATCTGCTGTCTGCTGTTGGGTTACCCGCTGGCGTGGGCAGTGGCGCACAGTAAGCCATCGACACGCAACATTCTGCTGCTGCTGGTCATTTTACCGTCATGGACGTCATTCCTGATCCGCGTTTACGCGTGGATGGGGATCCTGAAAAACAACGGCGTGTTGAATAACTTCCTGATGTGGCTGGGGGTTATCGACCAGCCGCTGACGATCCTGCATACCAATCTCGCAGTGTATATCGGGATTGTGTACGCCTATCTGCCGTTTATGGTGTTGCCAATCTATACCGCCCTGACGCGCATCGATTATTCGCTGGTGGAAGCCTCACTTGACCTGGGAGCCCGCCCGCTGAAGACGTTCTTTAGCGTGATTGTTCCGCTGACCAAAGGCGGGATTATCGCCGGTTCGATGCTGGTGTTTATTCCGGCGGTTGGGGAGTTCGTGATCCCGGAACTGCTTGGTGGCCCGGACAGCATCATGATTGGCCGCGTGCTGTGGCAAGAGTTCTTCAACAACCGCGACTGGCCGGTGGCGTCGGCGGTGGCGATTGTGATGTTGCTGCTGCTGATCGTGCCGATCATGTGGTTCCACAAGCATCAGCAAAAACAGATGGGAGATCACGGATGAACAACTTACCGGTAGTGCGCTCCCCGTGGCGAATTCTGATCCTGGTGCTTGGGTTTACCTTCCTGTATGCACCAATGCTGATGCTGGTGATCTACTCGTTCAACAGCTCGAAACTGGTGACGGTGTGGGCGGGCTGGTCGACGCGCTGGTACAGTGAACTGTTCCACGATGATGCGATGATGAGTGCGGTGGTGCTAAGCCTGACCATTGCCGCCTGTGCCGCCACAATGGCGTCTGTCCTCGGCACTATTGCGGCAATGGTGATGGTGCGTTTTGGGCATTTTCGCGGAGCGAACGGTTTTGCTTTTATGATCACGGCACCGCTGGTCATGCCGGACGTCATCACCGGTCTGTCGCTGCTGCTGCTGTTTGTCGCCCTGGCGCATGCCATCGGCTGGCCAGCGGATCGCGGTATGCTCACCATCTGGCTGGCGCACGTCACCTTCTGTACCGCCTATGTGGCGGTGGTGATCTCTTCGCGTCTGCGCGAACTGGATCGCTCTATTGAAGAGGCGGCGATGGATCTCGGCGCAACACCGCTGAAGGTCTTTTTCATCATTACCCTGCCGATGATCATGCCTGCGGTGATCTCCGGCTGGCTGCTGGCGTTTACGTTGTCACTTGACGACCTGGTCATCGCCAGCTTTGTCTCCGGCCCGGGAGCCACGACGCTGCCAATGCTGGTCTTCTCCAGCGTGCGCATGGGGGTAAACCCGGAGATCAACGCCCTGGCGTCCATCATCCTCGGCGTGGTCGGAATTGTCGGATTTATCGCCTGGTATTTGATGGCGCGCGCGGAAAAACAACGCGTGCGTGATATCCAGCGTGCAAGACGCGGCTGAAGCATTTAAAATTTCCAGTGAAGTGCCGCGCATGACGCGGCACTGTTTTTCAGGGAAGTAAAACATTGGGATTATTAAAAAAATCACGTATTACGCACGCTCGTCCGAATGTTCCTGCGCTGGTGCAGGTGGCGGCGCTCGCCATTATTATGATCCGCTGTCTCGATGTGCTGATGATTCTGAACACCCTGGGCGCGCGCGGCATAGGGGAATTCATTCACCGCAGCGTGCAGACGTGGAATCTGACGCTGGTCTTTTTAAGCAGCCTGGTGCTGGTGTTTATCGAGATTTACTGCGCGTTCTCACTGGTCAAAGGGCGCAACTGGGCGCGCTGGGTTTATCTGCTGACGCAAATTGTTGCGGCAGGCTACCTGTGGGCGGCGTCACTGGGTTATGGCTACCCGGAACTGTTCAGCATTGCGGGGGAATCGAAGCGCGAGATTTTACGCGCACTGGTGATGCAGAAACTCCCGGATATGCTGGTGCTGTTCCTGCTCTTTGTGCCCGCTTCCAGTCGGCGGTTCTTCCGTCTGCAATAATGTGTATAATCGCAGCCCTCGTGATTCTTAAGGTCTTCATATGCAGTGCGCACTCTATGACGCCGGTCGCTGCCGCTCCTGTCAGTGGATAGAACAGCCGGTTCCCCAACAACTCACCGCCAAAATGGCCGACCTGCAACAGCTGCTGGCTGAACACGCGGTGGGAGAGTGGTGCGCACCCGTTAGTGGGCCAGAGCAGGGTTTTCGTAATAAGGCCAAAATGGTGGTCAGCGGCAGCGTTGAAAAACCGCTGCTGGGGATGTTGCACCGCGACGGTACACCGGAAGATTTAACCGACTGTCCGCTTTATCCTGCGTCGTTTGAACCTGTTTTTGCCGCACTGAAGCCGTTCATTGCCCGTGCCGGGTTAACGCCCTATAACGTTGCCCGTAAGCGCGGCGAGCTGAAATACCTGCTTCTGACCGAGAGCCAGATTGACGGCGGTATGATGCTGCGTTTTGTGCTGCGCTCAGAGGCTAAGCTTGAGCAATTGCGTGCGGCGCTGCCGTGGCTTCAGCAGCAGCTTCCTCAGTTAAAGGTCATTACCGCGAATATTCAGCCGGTGCATATGGCAATCATGGAAGGGGACACAGAAGTTTTCTTCACCGGGGAGCATGCGCTGGCAGAAAACTTCAACGGTGTGCCGCTGTGGATCCGTCCGCAAAGTTTCTTCCAGACAAACCCGACGGTTGCGAGTGCGCTGTACGCCACTGCACGCGACTGGGTCCGCGCGTTAAATATCCGCCATATGTGGGATTTATTCTGCGGCGTGGGGGGATTCGGTCTGCACTGTGCCACCCCTGAAATGCAACTGACCGGGATTGAGATTTCTGCAGAAGCGATTGCCTGTGCAAAACAGTCCGCCGCTGAGCTGGGGTTAACAGACCTTCATTTCCAGGCGCTGGACTCAACCCAGTTCGCCACCGGCCAGGGCAATGTGCCGGAGCTGGTACTGGTCAACCCGCCACGGCGTGGCATCGGGAAAGCCCTGTGCGATTACCTGAGCCAGATGGCACCGGATTACATTGTCTATTCCAGCTGCAACGCGCAGACAATGGCAAAAGACATTGCCCATCTTCCAGGCTACCGTATCGAACGCGTTCAGCTTTTCGATATGTTCCCGCATACCGCGCATTATGAAGTGCTGACATTGCTCGTGAAATCTTAAACAAAATGTGAACTCTTCCCCTCTGCGAAATCAGGTAAGCTTAAGTCATCAGAATTGAATGAAGGCTTGTCCATGAAGCAGATCCTGCTGGTGGAAGATGACCACGATATCGCGGCGCTTCTGCGCCTCAATTTAGAAGATGAAGGCTACGCCATTACCCACGAACCCGATGGGGGCAGTGCCTTGCACCGGCTGGAAAAACAGCCGTGGGATGCCGTCATCCTCGATTTGATGCTCCCTAATGTCGACGGACTGGAAATTTGTCGCCGTATCCGCCAGATGACCCGTTACCTGCCGGTGATCATCATCAGCGCCCGTAGTAGCGAAACCGACCGCATTACCGGGCTGGAAACCGGCGCTGATGATTACCTGGCAAAACCGTTCTCAGTGCAGGAGCTGATTGCACGCATCAAGGCGCTGTTTCGCCGCCAGCAGGCGATGGGGCAGGCGCAGACCACCGGACACGTTCAGGCTCACGGCCTGACGCTCGATCCGCTTGCGCGAACGGTACGCCTGCACGGGCAGGAGGTCGATCTCACCCCGCGCGAATTCGAACTGTTGTACTTCTTTGCCCGTCATCCTGGCGAGGTTTTCTCGCGTCTGGCGTTGCTTGAGCAGGTCTGGGGTTATCAGCACGAGGGTTACGAACATACCGTCAACACCCACATTAACCGCCTGCGTATCAAGATTGAAAAAGATGCCGCCGAGCCGGAGATCATTCGTACCGTCTGGGGTAAAGGCTACAAATTTGCGGAGCTGAATCAAGATGCGCCGCTTTAACCTGAGCCAGCGGCTGACGGTGCTGTTTATTCTGCTGCTGATGCTCTGCGCCACCGTTGCCTGCGCGGTGCAGCTCTACAGCAGCATGCAGTACGGCAACGCAATGGTGCAGCGGCTGTCCGGGGGACTGGCGCAACAGATTGTGCAGCGTGAACCGATTCTGGACGCCCAGGGCAGCGTCGACCGCCGCGTGTTGAAACCGCTGTTCGATCGGCTGATGACCTTTAACCCGAGCGTTGAGCTGTATGTCATCTCTCCCGACGGCGATCTGCTGGCCGATGCAGCACCTCCGGGCCATATTCAGCGGCAAAAAATCGATATTGCGCCATTGCAAACCTTCCTCAACGGTGCGGCAATGCCGGTTTTTGGAGACGACCCCCGTAGCCAGGGGCAGAAAGTCTTCAGCGTTACCCCATTGCGTCAGGACGGTGAGCTGAAAGGCTATCTCTACATTATTTTGCAGGGCGAAGAGTCAAATGCGCTGGCAGAGATGGCCTGGCATAAAGCGCTCTGGAGCACGGCACTCTGGTCGTTGTTGCTGGTGGCGCTGTTTGGCCTGCTGGCGGGGCTGCTGGTCTGGTACTGGGTGACGCGTCCGGTGAAACGCCTGACGCTGGAGGTCGCCGGGCTGGAGCAGGACAGCATGACTGCCATCAAACAGCTGGCGGCACAACCGCCGGAGCCCGCGGCAAATGATGAAGTGGCGATCCTGCGCAATACCTTTATCGAGCTGGCGCGCAAAATCACCACGCAATGGGATCTCCTGGCCGATAGCGACCGTCAGCGCCGGGAGTTTATTGCCAATATTTCGCACGATCTGCGCACGCCGCTTACCTCATTGCTGGGCTATCTGGAGACGCTGTCGCTCAAATCCGCCACGCTGACGCCGCAGGAGCACCAGCAATATCTCACCACCGCGCTGCGCCAGGGACAAAAGGTGCGGCATCTGTCGCAGCAACTGTTTGAACTGGCGCGTCTTGAGCACGGCGGTATAAAACCACAGCGCGAGCGCTTTGCGATGGGAGAGTTGATTTCCGATGTGGCGCAGAAGTTTGAACTGGCGGCGCGCACGCGTGAGCTGAATCTGCATATTGATGTGCCGGGGCCTCTGCCACTTTTAAACGCCGACGTGTCGATGATTGAGCGGGTGGTGACCAATTTGCTGGATAACGCGATACGTCATACGCCCCCGGGTGGCGAGATCCGCATGGCGGTGTGGCAGGAGAACGAGCAGCTGCAGGTCGAAGTGGCGGACAGCGGGGCAGGCATTGATGCTGCGCTGCGCGACGGGCTGTTTCAGCGTCCTTCTGCGTTAAACCCACAGGCGTTACGGGAGAATCGCGGGGGGTTAGGGTTGTTAATTGTGAAACGGATGCTGGAATTGCACGGCGGTGGGATCAGGCTGATGGATTCGGTGAGCGGAGCCCGTTTTCGCTTCTTTGTACCACTGTGAGACGTTGCCGGATGGCTCGGGCTACAGACCCCCCGAGGCCGAGCCACCCGACAACAAAGTATTACTGCGGGAACCACTGCTCGCTGATTTTCTGATACGTCCCGTCCGCTTTAATTGCTTTCAGCGCGCCGTTCAGTTTTTCCAGCAGGGCTTTGTTATCCGGACGAACCGCGATACCCAGACCGGTGCCAAAGTACTGCGGGTCGGTCACTTTTTCAGTGGCGGTACCCAGCTGCGGGTTGGTTTTCAGCCACTCGTTGACCACGGCAGTGTCACCAAACACGCCATCGATACGGCCATTTTTCAGGTCGATAATCGCGTTCTGGTAGCTGTCGTAGGCCACGGTTTTCACTTCAGGATGTTTGTCCTGCAGGTATTTCTGGTGCGTGGTGCCGTTTTCCATCCCAATGCGTTTGCCTTTCAGCTCGCCAAAGGATTTGTACTCGCCTTTTTTGGCAATCACTACCGCAGAGTTTGCATAGTACGGGTCGGTGAAGGAGACCTGTTTGCTACGTTCTGGGGTGATGTCCATACCGGAGATCACCGCGTCGTATTTCTTGAATTTCAGAGACGGGATCAGGCTGTCAAATGCGTGGTTGGTGAATGTGCAGTCGGCCTGCATCTGTTTGCACAGCGCTTTTGCCAGGTCAATATCAAACCCGACAATCTGGTTGCTGGCATCCAGTGATTCAAACGGTGGGTAGGTAGCAGAAACACCGAAATTGATTTTCTCTGCGGCGGATGCGCCAGCGGCGAAAGTTGCCAGTAATGCGGCCAGAACTAACTTTTTCATTGAATACTCCCGTCTGTCAATCTTGTCATTATGCGCCGTGTCTGCGGCATGGATGTACAATGCCAGTGATTGAATTTATATGCAATAAAAATGATTAAATATTATTTTTATCACAAAAAAAAGCGGGCAACCCATAAGGTTACCCGCATCGGGAATATAGATTTATGCACCTGAGTGATTAATTTCTGCGCTCGAACGCCAGCGCTTTACGTTCAATCAGACGCATCATCAACGTCAGCAGACCGTTCACCACCAGATACACCAGACCCGCTGCACCGAACACCATCACGTCGTAGGTGCGTCCATACAGCAGCTGTCCGTGGCCCATCACTTCCATCAGCGTAATGGTGTAGGCCAGAGAAGTACTTTTGAATACCAGCACCACTTCGTTGGAATACGAGGACAGCGCACGCTTAAAGGCGTACGGCAGCAGTATAGCCAGCGTGTCTTTTTTGCTCATGCCCAGCGCACCGCAGGACTGCCATTGCCCTTCCGGGATCGCCCGGATAGCACCGTAGAACAGCTGGGTGGTATAGGCCGCACTGTTCAGGGAGAGAGCAATCAGGGCACACAGCCACGGTTCAGAGAGCAGATGCCAGATAACCGGATACTCCTGCAGCGACGGGAACTGGCCCGGGCCGTAGTAAATCAGGAAGATCTGCACCAGCAGCGGTGTACCGGTAAACAGGGTGATGTAGCCGCGCACAATCCACACCAGCACTGGCGTTTTCAGCGTCAGGATGATGGTGAAGATGAGTGCCAGGATCAGCGCCACGATGATGGACGCCACGGTCAGCGTCAGGCTGGTGTGCAGCCCTTTCATCAGCTCGGGTAAGTAGTCAAGCATCAGCCTGGTCTCCGTTCAAAACGTGTTGCACGCAGGTCAATCCGCTTCAGGATGTACTGACTCAGCAACGTGATCACCAGGTAGATAGCGGCCGCCACAATGTACCAGGTAAACGGTTCCTGGGTACGGGTGGCGATACTTTTGGTTTGCAGCATCAAATCATTCACGCTTATCAGGCTCACCAGCGCGGTGTCTTTCAACAGTACCAGCCACTGGTTACCCAGACCCGGCAGAGCATGACGCCACATCTGCGGCATCACCAGACGGAAGAAAATAGCCGCTTTCGATAAACCTAACGCCTGGCCAGATTCCCACTGCCCCTGCGGTACCGCTTTCAGCGCGCCGCGCAGGGTCTGCGAGGCATAGGCGGAGTAGAGCAGGGAGAGGGCGATCACGCCACACAGGAACGGGCTGACGTCAAAGTTTTCAATCTGCATCTGCACCGGGATCTGCGCAAACCCAAGATTGATGGTAAAGCCGTCTGACAGCGTTAACAGCAGCTGTGAGGAACCGAAATAGATAAACAGGACGACCAGAATCTCGGGTAATCCACGCAGCACGGTCACCAGCGCGGAACCCGTCCAGGCGACAGGGAACCATTTCGCTGATTCCCATACCGCAAAGAACATCGCCAGCACGAGGCCGATAATCAGTGCACAAACGGCAAGGCCGACGGTCATCCCGGCGGCGCTTGCTAAAGGAAAAATTTCATTCATCAGGAATTACTTCTGGAACCATTTTTTGTAGATGGTTTCGTAGGTGCCGTCTTTCTTCACTTTTTCCAGCGCAGCGTTGAATTTCTGCTGCAGGTCAGTGTTGCCCTGACGCACGGCGATGCCGAGACCGGTACCGAAGTACGCTTTATCTGTCACTTTGTCACCAACAGCCGCCAGTTTGTCGTTCGCTTTCAGCCATTCAGTCACCACGGCGGTATCACCAAACACACCGTCAATACGGCCATTCTGCAGATCCAGCTTCGCATTCTGGTAGCTGTCATACGGAACGGTGGTGATTTCCGGGTGCTTATCGGTAATGAATTTCTGGTGGGGGGTACCGTTCTGCACGCCAACTTTCTTGCCTTTCAGCTGATCAATAGAGGTGAATTTCCCTTTCTGACCAATGAACAGGGCGGAGTTGTCATAGTACGGCGTGGAGAACAGCACCTGCTTTTCACGTTCAGGGGTGATGTCCATACCCGCCATCACGGCGTCGATACGGCGGAACTTCAGGCTTGGGATCAGGCTGTCAAACGCCTGGTTGCTGAAGGTACAGGTGGCGTCGATCTCTTTACACAGGGCGTTAGCCAGATCCACGTCGAAGCCAACAATTTTGTTGTTGGCGTCGATGGATTCAAACGGAGGATAAGACGCTTCGGTAGCGAAACGAATGGTCTGGGCTGCGGTAGCGGAAAGGCTGACGCTAGCAAGCAGCGCGGCAATCAATACTTTTTTCATTATCATTTTCCCTAACACATCAGTGAGATAAGTAATTTTTGAAGGCATCGGTTTGCGGGTTCGTGAAGCAGCTCGCATCACCTTGCTCAACGATATACCCGTTTTCCATGTAAACCACGCGGCTGGCGGTTTTGCGCGCCACTTCCACTTCATGGGTAACGATGACTTGTGTAATGTTGGTTTCCGCCAGCTCACGAATGATGCTCACGATCTGGGCGGTAATTTCCGGGTCCAGCGCTGCGGTCGGCTCATCAAACAGCAGAACCGCAGGCTCCATCATCAGAGCACGGGCAATGGCCACGCGCTGTTGCTGACCACCTGAAAGGTGCAGAGGATAACGGTCGCTGTACGGTTTAAGACGCAGACGTTCCAGCAACTTCTCGGCACGTGCCATCGCCTGATCTTTGCTTAAACCGAGCACGCGACAAGGCGCTTCAATCAGGTTTTGCAGGACGGTCAGGTGAGGCCAGAGGTTGTATTGCTGGAAGACCATGCCGACGTTTTGACGCAATTCGCGAATCGCTTTTTCTGACGGGGTTTTCGCGAAGTCAAAATGGTTGCCGGCAATCGCCAGCGTACCGGAACGGGGCATTTCAAGCAGATTAAGGACACGCAAAAGAGAACTTTTACCTGCGCCGCTTGGGCCAAGCAAAACCAACGTTTCGCCTTCCGGGCAGTTCAGCGTGATGTCAAACAGCGCCTGGTGTGCGCCGTAAAAGCAGTTAATGCCGTTTAGTTTAATACTCATCGGGGCAGTCTTTACTCATCCAGGCAATCTATAGCCATTGAAGCCGCAGATAGTACCGTTGACAGAATAGTTATGCAATATTTCTGCGTTAAAAGTTAAATATAACCCGCAAACCTCTCTAAACATAGCACAAAATAGTGAACCGCAAGGGCGACAAGTATAAATGTCGGCATTCCGTATGAAATGCCGCACATTTTACGGGGGTTACAATTTTATAACGGTTGGTTTAGCGGTTTTCAATCGACTGGCGAAGCGTACCTGCCGGGGCATGAACGCTACCGCCAACGTAGCGTACGTCGTCCACCGCCCAGCACTGACCTTCACGGATCATCAGCACTTCATCCTGCCAGGTCTGGGTGCCCTGGGTCAGTTTTACGCGCAGGGGAATGTTTCGTGCATCGGTGTTCGGGATTGTCGAGGCGCTGGCAACCTCGGCGCTGTCTGGCAGCGTAGCCCGGCTGGAGAACGGATCGGATTTCAGCAACGCGTTATGCTGCGGAACGCGCGACGCATCGGTGAGCCGCTTTGCCAGACCATCGCTCAGGTACGGACGCAGGGCCGTGATGTCGTTACTGCGGTGCTGAATGCGATAATCATAAAACTGCTGCGCCACGGTATCCGGGCCGCCATCAATACATGGGCCGCTGCGGGTACCGATATCCTTAAAGGCTGGCGTAACCGTGGTGGTACAGGCGCTGAGCACCAGCGCACAGGGCACTAAAAGCGTTAAAGCAGAGTAGCGCATGTTGATTTCCTTATTTATTAACTATCCTTTCAATCATAGCGTAACGAACCGATAATGCTGCCTGAGCAACACGCTAACGCATTGAACGCTAAAGAAGGAGATAAAGTATGCAATTTTCAACGACGCCAACCCTGGAAGGACAACCGATTATTGAATATTGCGGTGTGGTAACGGGCGAGGCCATTCTCGGGGCGAACATCTTCCGGGACTTCTTTGCCGGGATCCGCGACATCGTCGGTGGGCGTTCTGGCGCTTACGAAAAAGAGCTGCGTAAAGCGCGTGAAATTGCGTTCAAAGAGCTGGGCGAGCAGGCGCAGGCACTGGGCGCAGATGCGGTTGTAGGGATTGATATTGACTACGAAACGGTCGGTAAAGATGCCAGCATGCTGATGGTGAGCGTAAGCGGTACGGCGGTGAAAACCCGTCGATGAAGCGTACGCTCTCAACCTTCCTGCTGGCGCTGTTGCTGGCAGGCTGTGCCACGGAAAAAGGCATTGTTGATAAAGGTACCTATGAGCTGGATACCCGTCATCAGGCGCAGGCAGCCTACCCACGCATAAAGGTGCTGGTGCTCCACTACACCGCCGATGATTTTGACAGCTCGCTGGCAACGCTGACGGATAAAAACGTCAGCTCCCACTATTTGATCCCCGCGAACCCGCCTGTTCCTGATGGTAAACCGCGCATCTGGCAGCTGGTGCCAGAGAGCGAACTGGCCTGGCATGCGGGTATCAGCTTCTGGCGCGGCACTAACCGCATTAATGATACGTCTGTCGGTATTGAGCTGGAAAACCGTGGCTGGCAAAAGACCGGGGGGACGAAATCCTTCACACCGTTCGAGCCCGCGCAAATTGCGGCACTGATCCCTCTCGCCAAAGATATTATTGCCCGCTACGACATCAAACCGCAGAACGTGGTGGCGCATTCTGATATTGCACCGCAGCGCAAGGACGATCCTGGCCCGCTGTTTCCGTGGCAGGCGTTGGCAAAGCAGGGGATAGGTGCCTGGCCAGATCCCGCTCGCGTCGCGTTTTACATCAATGGCCGCCCACGTAATCAGGACGTGGATCGTGCGGCATTGCTCGATCTGCTGGCGCGTTATGGTTATGAAGTCCCTGACAACGCGACAGAGCAGCAGCAGAAAAGAGTGATTACAGCGTTTCAGATGCATTACCGCCCCTCGCTGTGGAACGGTGTCGCGGATGTCGAAACGATGGCCATCGCCGAAGCGCTTTTAGAGAAATACGGGCAGGAGTAATTCCCCCGTCTTTCAGGGTTTGAGTGGGGATCCTGTCCAGAATAAGCCTAAGATTAATCTTAGGTTCAATGATGTTTAAATTATAGTTAATTGACTTAATATTACCCGAATCTATGATAGACACATAGCTCGCTAAGCAATCACACAATAAATCTTATAATCAGAGATTATTTCTCGGCCTGGTTTTTTATTTCAAATGGAATGCTCGCAGTATTGTTACTGCGGGTTCTCACATCTTAAATAAACATCTTAAAACGGGTATAACAATGTTAAGCATTTACGGTAAAAAATTACGCCCTCACAGTGAACTGGACGCCATTATTTCTGCAACTGAGGGCTATGAAGAAAAAACCTTAAAGAAATGGCAGAAAATAACAACCAGCGATAATGACTATATTCATATCATTGTCAGCGGTGAAGTTGAGTTCCGCCGCGAATCAGACGAACTGTGTATGTTCATGCTACAAGGTCAGTGTATCTTTGGCCTGTCATCAATTTATTACCAGTCGTCCCACATGTATGGCATGGTACGGACGAATGCGGTGGTTCGCTCTATCCCGAAAGTGGTTTTTGCTCAGCTGATGACGGAGAAAAACCTGTGGCCACAGCTCACTAAGGTGCTCTCCTGGTATATCTGCATGCTGAGCAAACGTGATGACGTTTTGGTTGCCCGCAGTGCTTACTCTGTTGTGCGCGAGTTTTTGTTAGAGATAAATGAACTGATTATTTATCATCAACGTGATATCAACGTTTATGACTATATTCAGGAATACACTAACCTGGCGCGCAGTACCATCATCAAAATACTGTCCGATCTGAAAAAAGGGCAATATATTGTGGTGGAAAAGGGTCGACTCCTTAACATCACCACCCTGCCGGAAAAATATTAATTATCCCAGTTGGTCTCCTTTTTTACCTGAGGGAGACCGGGTGTTCTCTTGATGTCCCACATTTGCCCGTGAATTATCCTGCGTTTCATCAACCGGTGGCGCGGGAATTTTGCCTTGTGAATAATCCTGCTCCTGTTCTTTTAATGCCTGCTTTAATAATTCGGCCACTGACGCATCTTCCTGGCCCGTGTTTGCGGGGGCATCCTCGTGTGCCTCGGTTCCCGGTAGGGTATCGTGCGACGTGTCGCGCGGAATATCCCCGTCAGGTGCCTGCTGCCAGTCTGCTGCATCACTATTGATCGGCATATCCTGCATGGCAGGGATCGCTTTTGCTGGCGGCTCCGGTTTGGGTTGCGGATGCGGGAACGGCTTACTCACGTACACATAATGCATATCCGAAAGCTGTGTTTCCGGTTTGGCGACGCTCGCCTTAACCGGCTCGGCTGCCGGGTGGCGCAGGTTCCAGTAAACATGTGCGTAAAGTCCGGCCACCAGCATGGTGCATAGTCCCAGCATCCACAATAACGTGTTACCGGCAATTTTCTTCAGGCTGGGGAAGCGGTACGAAAACCAGACGGCCTCCCCGGTTGCGTAGCTGCGCTGGGCCGCAAGACAGATTGTAGACATCAGGAATTCTTCTCCTGCGGTTTCACCGCCGTCGTGGTCTGAGGGACCTGGATCAGCACGCTCGGCGTCGTATGGGTTTCACGCATAAGCTGCATCAACGTATCTTCACCAGGAATGCCGTCCACATGCAGGTTCATTTTTTGCTGGAACTCGCGAGTGCGTTTCATCATCTCCGCCGTCCAGCTCCGGGAATGTGTTTCGGGCTGGGCGAGCACCTGGCTTAATTGCTGATCGAGCCAGGTCATATCTTTGCTGTCACTGGCGGTACTGATGGCGTTTTTACCCTCCGGCGTCAGGCGATGCAGCTGCGTATAATTGCCGGTCGCATGCTGACTGAACCAGTTACGGCTCACCTGCCAGGTGCGGTTGTTCATCAGCAGATCGATTGAATTGTCCCCGACGCGGGCGACGACGGCATAGTTAAGATGACCGCCCGTTTTCAGTTCACTGATCCACGGATAACCTTCATGCGCCAGTGCGTCCGGTGAGGCATTCCCCTGTTTACACATCAGGTTTACCTTCGCGGCGTTCTGACACAATGCTTCTTCTGCCGAGGTGTCATACCCCCAAATTAAGTAAAGCTGGTGCATCGCATCCGCCTGATTGACCATTTCGTTGTCGATAACCGGTACCACGGGGCGGACTGCGCCCGGCGTCTGGTGTTTCCAACTGGCCGGAACGGGTAGCCGGATGGGAAGTCTTGCATTCACAGAAGCGGTCAAATACCAGCCGCAGGCCGCGAACAGCACAGAGGCCAATAATCCAGTGGTTGCCAGGCGCTTACCGTGGTTTTTTGCCGGCAGGATCTCACCGGCTGCCAGGCGCAAATGGCGCGCGCCGACACTCTCCGCGCGTTCCGTCCACGCCGCCAGCATCGACAGATGTGCCAGCTCATTCAACTGGATGATGTTTCCCTTTGTCAGCGCATGCATTTTGCGTACGCGTGCCGCGGGTAACGGGGCGTGTTCGCACCCGTGTTCTTCACACTGCGCCTGCACATAGCTGAGATATTCGCGGCAGGTCAGGGGGCGTAAAGTATGACGGGTATGGATGTATTCCCGCAGTTCAGGTTGTTGCATCAGCGCGGTGTCCTGATCGGCAGAACCCATCAGCACGACGGACAACCGGAAATCCAGCTCCCGGGCGCGCGTGAGCAGCATCCCCAGTACTTCCCGGCAGTTATCTTTCATGGCTTCGCTGTGGGCGATCGTCAGGATTTTGGCTTTCGCTTTGCGTGAGGACGGCTCTTCCTGCCACTGGCGCAACACGGCATCCACCGCCTGAATACGGTTCTTGCTCTCTTTTGTTCCCGGGCTGAGTTTGTACAGCAGGCTACTGGCACTCAGTTTAGGAAAGGCATTAATGGAAAGTACGGCACTGTTGCTGGTTTTCAGCACGTCGCTGAACGAGTCCAACAGATGACTGTCATGATAAAAAAGCCCGGTGATCCCCGCCTGTTGGGTTTTCTCTTTCAGCAGGTTAAACACGTCCTGATGATAAGGCACCAGAAAATCCCCGGATAATCGGGTGATCTTCCTGAAAGGCGGATGTTTAAAACAAAAGTGGCTCTGATACATAACGATTTACCGTCTCTGATTAGGAATATACCCGTCACACTCCAGGTCGCAGGTGCGTTGGCTGCGTTCGCTCACCCGGGTCACATAGTTTTCTATGCGTCCGGGGATTCGCTCGCTTGCCGTCTGCCTGCAACCCGAATTATTTAGGGCATAGCAACAGGACGTGAAAGTAAGGTAAGCACCGGAAATGGTCAATTTGCACACAGGGTAAAAATATCTTCCTGGTGAGCCCTAACATCTGGTTTTTATACGGTCAATATTTTTCTTTATGAAAGTTGGTGGCAAAGTCAGTGGTCGCATTCGGGGCGGGTAATTACTATTTCCTCACATATTGGCGCAGTACGACGCTGCTTATTTTTGCTTTGCTAAAGGCCAGGTGAAAAATGAGATTCTCATTTCTGTCACAGTGGATCACCACTTGTATTATGTTTGCGCTGCTGGTTTTCTGCGGTCAGCAAGGGTATATGACGTTTAAAGATTATAAAAAAGTTACGAATAAGTTGGCTAATTCAGATGAACAGCCACTGAGAAAACGTACCGAAGAAAATACGTTTACACTTTTTACAGCGGCAGTGCGTCAGGATAATTTACCGGCTGCGGTAAAAGCCCCTCTGGCGGCGGAAATAGAAGGGATTGTCAGCAGTGACGATCCCTGGCTTTCCTTTGCTGTGATTAAAACGTCGGGTGGGCAGAAAAGCTATCGTGAAGGGGAATCGCTGTCTGGTTTTGGCGATGCTTATATTCAGGAGATCAATAAAGATAATGTGGTGGTTAATTATGAAGGTACTCCGCAGGTACTGGCATTAAAGCGTCCTGATTATTTTAAGGGCGGTGTTGAAAGCGGCCCGGTCGCTAAATCAACGAAAGATGCCGGTGCTGATAGCGTACATCTGAATGATTATCTGGTGTTAAAACCCGTAATCGAAAAGGGCCAACTGGAAGGTTACAACATTAACCCAGGAAATGCGTCCGCTTTCTACAAGCATTCAGGGCTGCAAAAAGGGGACGTAGCGATAAAAGTGAATTCTGTCGATATGACCAATGAACGTGATGCAAAAACTATTGTTGCTAACTGGCCGAAAATGAAAGAAGCGGAGGTCGTCGTCAGACGTCACGCTCACCTTGAAAATATTCGGGTTAATGTTCTAAACAATTAACAAGTGTACAGACATGAAGAAATTTCCCTGGGCGTGCGTGGCGCTGACCGCATTGTCGTTATATTCGGGTTCGCTGTTCGCAGCTAACTTTAGCGCGAGTTTTAAAAATACGGATATCCGCGAGTTTATCGATACGGTGAGCCGTAATTTAAATAAAACCATTCTGGTCGATCCCTCTGTTCAGGGAACGGTCTCGGTCAGAACCTACAACGTGCTGACGGAAGATGAGTATTACCAGTTCTTCCTGAGCGTGCTCGATTTGTATGGTTTGTCGGTGATCCCGATGGATAACGGGATGGTGAAAGTCGTGCGTTCAAGCGTGGCGCGTACTGCCGGGGTTCCCGTTGCGGACAGCAAAAATCCGGGCAAGGGCGATGAGATAATCACCCGTGTGGTCAGGATGGAGAACGTCCCGGTACGTGAACTGGCTCCGCTACTGCGGCAGTTAAACGACGCCTCCGGAATCGGTAACGTCGTGCATTTTGAACCGTCAAACGTGCTGTTGCTGACCGGTAAAGCCTCCGTGGTTAACCGCCTGGTCGATCTGGTACAGCGCGTCGACAAAGATGGCGTTCAGCGCCGTGAAATTGTGCCGCTGCACTATGCCTCGGCCAAAGCGCTTTCGGATATGTTGAATAACCTCAACAACGAAGAGCAGAAAGGGCAAAACGCACCGCAGCTGGCGACCAAAGTGGTGGCCGACGACGAAACCAATAGCCTGGTGATCAGCGGCCCGGAAGATGCGCGCGCGCGAACCCGCTCGCTGATTGGCCAGCTCGACCGCGAACAGAGCAATGAGGGCAACACCCGCGTGTTCTACCTCAAATATGCCAATGCCAGCAAAGTGGTTCCGGTGTTAACCGGGATTGGCGAGCAGCTGAAAGATAAACCGGGCACGGCAAAAAGTAAAACCGCGGCGGCGTCGACTGACCTGAATATTACCGCCGATGAATCGACCAACTCGCTGGTGATCACCGCGCAACCTAACGTGATGAATTCGCTGGAGAAGGTGATCGACAAACTCGATATCCGCCGTCCTCAGGTGCTGGTGGAGGCCATCATTGCTGAGGTTCAGGACGGTAATGGTCTGGATCTGGGCGTGCAGTGGACCAGCAAGCACGGCGGCGTACAGTTTGGCTCTACCGGCCTGCCGATTAGCCAGATTAAAAATGGCACGATGAAAGGGGCGAGTTTTACCGGTCTGGCAACGGGCTTCTTTAACGGTGATTTCGGTGCGCTGATGACCGCGCTTTCGACCGATGGCAAAAACGACATTCTCTCCACGCCAAGCGTGGTGACGCTGGATAACAAAGAAGCGTCGTTTAACGTCGGTCAGGATGTGCCGGTACTTTCCGGTTCACAAACCACCAGCGGCGACAACGTCTTTAATTCTGTTGAGCGTAAAACTGTCGGTACTAAGCTCAAAATCGTGCCACAGATCAACGATGGCGACATGATCCATCTGAAGATCGAGCAGGAAGTCTCCAGCGTAGACAACAGTGCAACAGAAGATGCCAGCCTTGGCCCAACCTTCAACACCCGCACCATCAATAACGAAGTGATGGTACACAGCGGGCAGACGGTGGTGCTCGGCGGCCTGATGGAAAACGTCACCAAACAGTCGGTCTCCAAAGTGCCTCTGTTGGGGGATATTCCACTTGTCGGGCAGCTGTTCCGCTACACCTCGCAGGACACGGCGAAGCGTAACCTGATGGTCTTTATCCATACCACCGTACTGCGCGACGACGACAACTACAGCGCGGCCTCGAAAGAGAAATACGACCAGATCCGTGCTCGTCAACAGCAGCGCGTGGAAGAGAAAAAGCTGGGGATTATCGAGCCGTCAGATAACGCCGTTTTACCGGCATTCCCGGGCCAGGGTAGCACCACGGCGGTAAAAGCCAGCGCCTCCACGCCGCGTAACCCGTTCAAAGAGTAGCAGGAGGTGCAACGTGGACGAGCTGAGTAACGCGCTCTGTAGCAGTAGCTACGCAAAGGATAACGGCATCCTGTTTTACCAAAACGATGTCTATATTCGTGACGATGCGCCAGCGTTTGCCCTGCTGGAAATGCGCCGGGTGCTGGGGCGCGCCTTTATCCCGGTGATCCTGACGCCTGAGGCGTTCGAGGAGATGCTGGCAAAAATCTGGCAGCAAAGCAGCGGTGTGTCCCAACAGCTGGTGGATGACATGGATGCGGATATTGATCTCATGGCGCTCACCGAGGAGATCCCCGATAACGAGGATCTGCTGGATAACGACGAAAACTCACCGGTGATCCGCCTGATTAACGCCATTCTCGGCGAGGCGGTGAAAGAGGGGGCATCGGATATTCATATCGAAACCTTCGAGCGCACGCTGAGCATCCGTTTTCGCGTCGACGGCGTGCTGCGCCCGGTGCTACAGCCTGCGCGCAAACTCGCGCCGCTGCTGGTGTCGCGTATCAAGGTGATGTCAAAACTGGACATCGCCGAAAAGCGTCTGCCGCAGGATGGTCGTATTTCACTGCGCATTGGCCGCAAGGCGATCGATGTGCGTGTGTCGACCATTCCGTCACAGTATGGCGAGCGGGTGGTTATGCGCTTGCTCGATAAAAGTAACCTGAAGCCGGATATTAATAAGCTCGGCCTGATTGACGAAGAGCTGGAGAGGTTAAAAGGACTGATTGACCGTCCGCACGGCATTATCCTGGTCACCGGGCCGACTGGCTCCGGGAAAAGTACCACCCTGTACGCCATTCTGTCGGCGCTTAACGGACACGAACGTAACATTCTGACCGTGGAAGACCCGATCGAGTATGAGCTGGAAGGGGTGGGGCAGACGCAGGTTAACCCGCGCGTGGACATGACCTTTGCCCGCGGGCTGCGCGCCATTTTGCGTCAGGACCCGGACGTGGTGATGATCGGCGAAATTCGTGACGGGGAAACCGCGCAAATTGCGGTGCAGGCGTCGCTCACCGGTCACCTGGTCATGTCTACGCTGCACACCAACAGCGCCGCAGGGGCGATTACCCGTTTGCGTGATATGGGTCTGGAGTCGTTTTTAATTGGATCATCGTTGCTCGGTGTCATTGCCCAGCGTCTGGTGCGTCGGCTGTGTACTCATTGCCGTACCACCAGTCCGCTGGATGACAATGAAAAGGCACTGTTCAGCTTCATGGACACACCACCACACGCGATTTATCGCGCCGTGGGCTGCGAACATTGCCGTCAGAGTGGGTATCAGGGGCGTGCGGGTATCCACGAGTTTTTGGTTGTCGATACCGCCATGCGCCGGGCTATCCACGAAGATAAAGATGAAATGTCCATCGAAACGCAGCTCTTTAAGCAGGCCTACAGCCTGCGTGAAAACGGGCTGATGAAAGTCATCAACGGCGTGACCTCTCTGGAAGAGGTGATGCGCGTCACCGCCGAACGCGGAGGGGATGAGTAATGGCCCTCTACGCGTGGACGGCGACGGATGCGGCAGGTAAAACACGGCGCGGTACCCAGCAGGCCGAAGGGCAAAAGCAGGTTCGCCAGTGGCTGCGTGAGCAGAAGCTTATGCCCGTCAGCATCACCGAAACCCGGGAGAAAGCGGAGTCTGGCAAGGCGAAAACGGGCGCAAAGCTCTCCACGCCGGTGTTGTCGATGTTTACCCGTCAGCTGTCGACGCTGGTCAATGCCGCGCTGCCGCTGGAGAGCGCGCTGAAGGCCATTTCTAAGCAGACGGAAGATAAAAAGCTGGCGGCGATGGTGGTGGAGATCCGCGAGAAAGTCGTGGAAGGACACACCCTGTTCGACGCATTCAGCCAGTTTCCCCGCACCTTCGACAAACTCTACTGTACGCTGGTGATGGCCGGTGAAAAAACCGGTCATCTGGGCGATGTGCTGGAAAAACTGGCGGAGTACAACGAGCAGCGCCAGAAGATGAAAAGCAAGCTGACGCAGGCAATGGTCTATCCGATTACGTTGACCGTTGTGGCCATCGCGGTGATCAGCATTTTGCTGGTGGCGGTGGTGCCGCAGGTGATTGAACAGTTCACCCACATGAAACAGCAACTGCCCATTACCACCCGCACGCTGATTGCGGTGAGCGACTTCCTGCAGGCGTATGGCATTTACATTGTCGGCGTGTTGGGTGGTGGTTTCGTCGGCTTCAGGGCCTGGCTCAGAAATGCCAAAAACCGCTTCAAATGGAACAGCTGGCTGGTGAATGGTTCGCCGATCAAAAAGCTGGTGTGCGCCATCAACAGCGCCCGCTATATCCGCACGCTGAGTATTCTGCAGGCAAGCAGCGTGCCGCTGCTGGAAGGGATGTATATCGCGATGGACGGTATCGAAAACCTTTATGCCCGGCAGGTGCTGGAGCAGGCGGCGGATACTGTGCGCCAGGGGGCATCATTATATGCGGCGCTGGAACAGGCGAGACTCTTTCCACCCACCATGTTGTATATGATTGCCTCCGGTGAAGAGAGCGGTGAATTAGGCAATTTAATGGATCGCGCGGCGGAAAACCAGGAATCGGCCTTACAGCATCGCATTACATTAACACTGTCGGTATTTGAACCGGCGCTGGTGGTATCAATGGCGACGATTGTTTTATTCATCGTCCTGTCAATATTACAACCGCTTCTGCAACTTAATAATATGGTAGGTTAAATCATGGCTATAAAAAGAAAACACCTGGCTCACCAGGCGGGCTTCACATTGCTCGAATTAATGGTGGTCATTGTTATTCTCGGTGTACTGGCGAGTATGGTGGTGCCTAATTTAATGGGTAACAAAGAAAAAGCGGATGCACAAAAAGCAACCAGCGATATTGTCGCCCTCGAAGGTTCTCTGGATATGTATAAGCTGGATAACCACCGCTATCCGACCACGGAGCAGGGGCTTCAGGCGCTGGTGACCAAACCTGAAATCGCGCCAGTTCCGAACGGTTACCGCGCAGATGGCTATATTCGCCGCCTGCCGCAGGACCCGTGGGGTAATGATTATCTGATGGTGAGCCCGGGTGAACATGGTGCGGTAGATGTATTTTCCGCTGGTCCGGATGGTGAAGCAAATACTGCAGATGACATCACCAACTGGTCACTGGATAAAAAAGATAAATAATGAAAAAACAACGTGGCTTTACGTTGCTGGAAATTATTCTGGCGCTGGTGATATTTGCCAGTTGCGCCATGATGGTGGTGTCAACAATACCGTCACGCAGCGGTGCGGATATATTTGGCCAGCAATTAAAAGCCCTTGTTGATTATGGTTCAGACCGCGCCGTGATGGACGGAAATATCGTGGGTCTGGTACTGACGGCGGATAAGTATCAGCTGGTCACGCCTGAAGATAAAAACGGCGAACGCCACTGGGTACCGTTATCCGCCGGACGGATTACCACCAACGGCGATTTTCCGGAAGAGATGCATGTTTCGCTTTCTCCACAGCGTCTGGCGGCGACGCCAGAGGCCGAACCGCAGGTGGTCTTTTTGCCTGATGGTGAGATCAGCCGCTTTACGCTGACGCTGCAAAGCTACGACAAACAGCATCACTTTCGCGTGGTGTCGCAAGGTGCTGCCCCGGTATCGGTAGAGAACGATGACTAAAGGCAAGGTTAAGCAACACGGGATGACGCTGCTGGAAGTGATGGTGGCGCTGGTCATCTTCTCCACCGCCGCGCTGGCGCTGATGAACTCGGTTTCCCTGAACGTACGCTTCACCCACGGTCTGGCCGATACGCTGCAGGCCAGTTGGGTCGCGGAAAACCAGCTCGCGGAAGCCCAGCTGACCAAAAGCGATTTCCCTGATGCCGAAGAGCAGGGAACGGAAATCATGGGGGGACGCAGCTGGAACTGGCGCAAACAGCGGGTGAAAACGGCCAACAACGGTTGGGCGAACACGATCCGCGTTTATGCGGAAGGCGATGAAAGCCAGCCAGTTATCGCGCTGCAGATCATCCCGCCGGGAGAGAGCAAGTGAATAAGACCCGACGCCAGCGAGGATTTACCCTGCTGGAGATCATGATTGCGCTGACCATTTTTGCGGTGATCAGCACCCTGGCCTGGCAAATCCTGGACGGGGCGATGCGCACCAGCTCGGCAACCGATGCCAGCGCGGCGAAGCTCAACCAGCTTCAGCGTGCCTGGAGCCTGATGGAGCGCGATTTTTTCCAGCTCCAGGCGCGTGCGCCGCGTAATGAACCGGATCTGTTTCGTCAGGATGGCGATGCCATTGAACTGACGACCCTGAACGGGGTGAGTGGAACTGTTCAGCTGGAGCGCGTGCGCTGGCGGCTGGACGAAGGTCGCTTGTATCGGGATGTCTGGCCAGCCATTGATAGCCCTGCGGACGTCAAACCGGAAGAGGTGCCGATTGTCAGCGAGGTGAAATCACTGCAATGGCGCTTTTATCGCAACGGCTGGCTGAAAAGCTGGACGGACAGTGCCCATCAACCGGATGGCGTGGAGCTGACGCTCACCATGGAAAACGGTGACACCTGGCGATGGGTGTTTACCACTCCCGGAGATAGGCCAGAGGCCTCTGTCAGCGCACCAAAAGAGAGAACAGATGCGCCAGCCCCGGCACCGGAAGTCAAACCATGAGGCGATCGTATAAACAGAAAGGGGTTGCCCTGTTAGTTGTGCTGATCCTGCTGGTCATGATGTCGGCACTGGCGGCCAAAATTAGCCAGCAGTTCTGCCGCAACCTGCAGAAAACCCACTATCAGGTGAGCCAGCAGCAGTTGCGCTGGGCGATGCAGGAGCAGGAAAAGGTGGTGAAAAACCGGCTGCAGACCGATGCCAGCGGTGAAAGCAAAGCGCTCGCGCCTGACGGTGACTGGCATCAGCCGCTGGAAACTCAGGGCGATGATTATACGGTGGTAAGCCAGGTGGAGGATGCGCAGGACTGCTTCAACGTTAATAACCTGCTTGCCGCAGACAAGATTGCTCAGGGGCAAAATGCCCCCGCCGTACCGGAAAAACCGCGCAAGGAACAGATTGTCGAACACGTTTTGACGGACAGCGGTATCAGCCAGACCACGGCCGAAGAGATCTATCTGCAGCTGGTGGATTACCTGGATGGCGATACGACGACGGCTAAAGAGGGAGCAGAGACGGATGCCTGGGCGGCTGTTGTGCCTGCCCGCCTGCCGGCAAACCAGATGATGCGCACCATTGCAGAGATAAAGCTGTTACCTGCGTTTCCCGCCGCAGCGTACCCGAAAGTGAGCAAGCTGTTATGCGCGCTGCCGGACACGGCCAGCAAGGTGGATGTGAATACCCTTAAACCGGAACAGGCCGCCGTACTGGCCGCCATGTTTCCTGGAAAAATAAATGCAGATGATGCCGCTCGCCTGATCGCTTCGCGTCCTGAAACCGGCTGGGAAAGTATGGAAACGTTCAGCAAAGCGCTGGAACAGGCTTTCCCGCAGTTGAAAGATGAGTTACCGCAGGTGGCAGAACAGCTCGCCATCAATAGTCGGTATTTCCGCGTCAACTATACCGGCAATACCGATGAGCTAACGCTTCGCGTGGTGAGCCAGCTTCAGGTGAATAACGAAGCGGGTGAAATTGTGACGTGGCAACGTCGTTACCGAATGATTGAATAAGAAAAGTAGAACGCTATGAAACAGGTACTTTTTATTCGTCCCGACAGCCGTGAGGACGGGAAAATCGGGTGGTGTGAATTCGGCAGCCAGCAGGTGACAACGCTGGACAGCCAGGAGGCACTGACGATCCTTGCTGAACACCCGCTGGCATCCCGCGTCTGTTTGCTGTTGCCTGCCAGCGAGATGATCTTCCGTCACTTTACGCTGCCGAAAAAAGTGGCATCGCAGGCGGCGGCGTTCTCGTGGATGGCGGAGGAGACGCTGATTGGCGAGGTGGATAATCTTCACTGGACGGTACTCCACAAGAAGGGGGGCGAAGTGGATGCGGTGGCCATTGATACCGGGATCTTGCATCAGTGGCTGGCCCGTTTTCATGAGGCGGGCCTGAAGGTCATTCAGGTATTGCCGGATGCCTGGTTGCTGCCTGTGGCCGCAGGTGGAAGTACGCTTATCGCGCTGGAGGAAAACTACTGGCTGCGCTTATCCCCCCATACCGCCTGTAACGTTGAGGCGAGCCTGTTGCCGCTGCTCATGCAAAAAACCGGTGAAGGAGAGGTGTGCTGCTATGGTGACATCCCTGCCGGTGTTGAGGCGGATGAACAGCTGGCGTGGCAGCACCCGTTAGTGTTGATCCAGCCGCAGTGGCAAAACTGCCGAGTCAATCTCCTGCACGGTGCCTTTAGCGCTAAAGCGGCAAACCGCGGGGCGACGAAAGGGCTAAAAGCCGCTGTCGTGGCAATGGGCCTTTTGTCGCTTGGCTTGCTGTCAGGGCCGCGTATTGCAATGGCGTGGACGCTGGTGCAGCAGGAAAACCAGGTTCAGGAGGCGATCGTGCAGCTTTATCAGCACCACTTCCCCAGCATGCGACAGCAGACCAACATCAAATACCACTTTGGTCAGAACATGAAGAAGCAGAGAAAGGGGATTTTCCTTCAACTGGACGCGCTGGAAAAAGCCCGGCAGTCCGTCCCGGCGATGGAAATTAATCTGCTTGAATACGATGACGCGCAAGGTGCATTGACGCTGAGCGTCAGTGCGCAAAACGCTCAGGCATTACAGGATTTTATTCATCAGGCCGGTACGCATTTTGATTTCTCTTTACAGCCAATTTCAAAGGATGCGCCGTATACCGCCATGATCACAGGGAAATATAAATGAAGGCACGAATCACACAGCTCAAATCTCGTTACCAGAATTACAGCGCCAGAGAAAAAGCAATATTAAAAATATGTTTGGCTGCAATATGCAGTGCTGTTGTTTATTACGCCGGGGTGATCCCACTGGATACCATGATTAAAGAGAGTCAGTCGGTACTGGCACGACAAACAGAAACGCTGAACTTGATGAAAGCAGAAATTGACAGGCATCATCTCCCGGTACAAAAAATTAAAACAGATAATCCACGTAGTGTGGTGGAGAACAGTGCGCACGAGATTAACTTAACGCTGACGGATGTCCGCCAGGATGGTCAGACGCTGGCGTTTGCCATTAACCGGGTTAACGTTTATGAATTAAAAAACTGGTTGCGAGAGATCAATCTGACGTCGGGCGTAAGGCTACAGAAAATGAATCTCACACCGGTGGATCATCTCAGCGATGTTAAAGCCGAAATCCAGTTGACCTGGAAAAAGGCAGTATGAATACGCTGATACTCGCGCGGGAGAGCTATCCTGTCGGGTTTGCTGTCATGAGCGGAGGACTCGGCGCGATCCTGGGGAGCTTTCTTGGCGTGGTCGCAGAGCGTGTGCCGGGAATGGTGATGGATGAGGAAAACTGCGGCAATCTCCTTTTCCCTGCGTCGCACTGTCCGGTGTGCCAGCATTCACTTCACGCGTGGGAAAATATACCGCTTATCAGCTGGCTGGTGCTTCGCGGGCGTTGTCGCTGCTGCCAGACGGCAATTCCACTGCGGTTATTTTTAATCGAACTTTTTACTGCGCTGTTTTTGGGTTTGACGGCCTGGTGCATACCCGGCGTTCAGGCATTGTTCTCGATCTGGGTGCTGGCGGCCTTTTTACTGCCGCTGGCGATGATTGACTGGCAGCATCAGCTTCTGCCGGATTGCCTGACGCAGCCGCTACTGTGGGCGGGGTTGTTGATACATGCATTTGACCATGCGCTACCGTTACGCGATGCGTTATTGGGGGCTGCGGTGGGTTACCTCTCGCTCTGGCTTCTGTACTGGACGTTTCGTCTGACAACCGGGCAAGAGGGGTTGGGGTATGGTGACTTTAAGCTTCTGGCCGCGTTAGGTGCCTGGTGCGGCTGGCAGGAGATACCCGTCATTGCGTTAGCTGCCGCGTTAAGCGGTATTGTCGGCTATTTTGCATTTAATAATTTAAATAAAAATAACCACGCTATTTCTTTCGGACCTTATCTGGCATTTGCCGGAATAGTGGTATTTATGGGCCAATCGTTCGCTTTCATTATTTGAATATTCAGGTCAAGTTTTTTTAAAAATCTTTTCGACGAGAAAATGAAAAGATGGCTCTTTTCTTTCAGTGTATCGTGACAGATATAAGCCAAACGGAATTCAGGCTTTTATCTTTTGATGGAGAAATATCACGCGTTACAAATGATTTGGTTTAAATGCAAGTTATGCGAAAAGTACCCCATATTTTAAAGGAAGATATGGGATCGAATCTTTGTGAATAAATTTATCAGGAAATAAAAATGAAATTTATGAAGCCGAAATATCTGGCGCTCTTTATTGCAGCGGCAACCAGCTCTGCATTTGCAGCTGCGCCAGGTACACCGACTATTAGCAGCGGCAATGATAAATTTGCCCTCGTTGAAGTCGATCAGGCCGCGCAGGACTATAACAGCCTCGTCAAAGTACATAACGATGGCGTGGATGTGAAGGTGGAGTGGAACGTCTGGAGCGGTGATGCACCGACGTCAGCGAAAGTGCTGCTGGACGGGCAAACCGTGTGGTCTGGTGCGGGCAGTGCCTCTGGCTCTGCGACCTTTAAGGTGAAAAAAGGTGGTCGTTACCAGGAGCAGGTTGAACTCTGTAACGCCAGCGGTTGCACCAAAAGCGCCAGTAAGCTGATTATTGTCGCGGACACCGACGGTAGCCATTTGCTGCCGTTGAATACACCGCTGCAGGAAAACAACAAAACCTTCGCTCAGCATACGGATAAAGTGGTTGGTGCATACTTCCCTGAATGGGGTGTGTACGGTCGTAACTTCCCGGTGGATAAAATCCCGGCCGCCAACCTGAACCACATTCTGTACGGCTTTATTCCCGTCTGTGGCGGCGACGGCATCAACGATGGCCTGAAAACCGTCGAAAATGGCAATAGCTTTGCGGCGTTGCAGCGTGCCTGTGCAGGCCGTCCGGATTATACCGTGGCGATCCACGATCCGTGGGCTGCCCTGCAGAAACCACAGTCTGGCGTCTCCAACTGGGATGACCCATACAAAGGTAACTTCGGTCAGCTGATGGCGCTGAAAAAAGCGCACCCGGGCCTGAAAGTCCTGCCATCTATCGGGGGCTGGACCATGTCCGATCCGTTCTTCAAAATGAACGATCCTGCTATTCGCGCGCGCTTTGTCTCCTCTGTGAAAGATTTCCTGAAAACCTGGAAATTCTTTGACGGTGTGGATATCGACTGGGAATTCCCTGGTGGCGGTGGCGTGAATGAAACGCTGGGTAACATTCAGCAGGATAAAGCAACCTACACGGCCCTGATGCACGATCTGCGTGCAATGCTGAATGAGCTGTCGACGGAAACAGGCCGTACCTATGAACTGACCACGGCGATTGGTTCCGGCAAAGATAAGATCGACGACGTGGATTACACCACCGCTCAGCAGTACCTCGATCACATCTTCCTGATGAGCTATGACTTCTATGGCGCGTGGAGCAACACTGAACTGGGCCATCAGGCGGCACTGCATGCTCCGGCATGGCGTCCGGATACCAACTACACCACGGCTAATGGTGTGGATGCGCTGCTGCAACAGGGCGTACAGCCAGGTAAGATCGTTGTGGGGACCGGGATGTATGGTCGTGGCTGGACCGGCGTGCATGGCCAGACGGGTAACAATCCGTTCACGGGTACCGCAACAGGTCCTGTGAAGGGGACCTGGGAACCCGGCGTGGTTGACTATCGTCAGATTGTCAACGAATACAAAGGCAAGCCTGGCTGGGAATATGGCTATGACGCTGACGCCGAAGCGCCTTACGTCTTTAACAAATCCACCGGCGATCTGATCTCCTATGAAGATGCCCGCTCGGCGACCGCGAAAGGTAAGTACGTTCTGTCGAAACACCTGGGCGGCCTGTTCTCCTGGTCTATCGACTCGGATAACGGCGATATTCTGAATGCGATGAACGAAAGCCTGATGGGTGGCTCTGCACCGGTTGATCCGGTTGTGACTAACCATGCACCGGTTGCGACGGCGGCTGACCAGACCGTCACTGGCCCGGCCACCGTAACGCTGGACGGTTCCGCTTCTGCCGATCCGGATGGTGATGCGATCACCTACAAATGGACGCAGATCTCTGGTCCATCGGTAACCATCAGCAACAGCACGAAAGCGAAAGCGTCCTTCAACGTGTCGGCTGTCACCAGCAACCAGACGCTGGCTTTCCGCCTGACCGTGACTGACGCGAAAGGGCTGAGCAATGCGGTTGACGTACAGGTCGTGAACAAAGCGCCGAAAGCTAACCAGGCACCGGTTGTGAACCAGATGGAAGCCGTGACCCTGGAAGCAGGCCAGAGCTTTACCCTGAACGCACAGGCTGCGGATCCAGATGGTGATGCGCTGACCTACTCCTGGAGCGTTCCTGCCGATATGCATGCCACCGGTACGGATACCTCCAGCGTCACAATCACGGCACCAGAGGTAAGTTCAGACTCCAGCTACACCCTGAGCGTGATCGTTTCTGACGGTAAGACCAGCGTACAGTCCAACGTACAGGTCACCGTGACTCCGAAAGCCGTAGATAACGTGACCCCACCAGCAGATGACGTTACCCCACCTTCTGACGACGTGACTCCGCCAGCTGATGACGTAACACCGCCAGCTGACGAAGGTTCTGCGACAGGCAGCTGTGACAACCCGGTTGACGCCAATGCCAGCAAATATGCGGCATGGTCCGCCAGCAAGGTTTACAACAGCGGCGATACCGTCAGCAGCGATAATCTGGTGTGGAAAGCGAAGTACTGGACTCAGGGTAACAAACCTGGCTTTGGTGCCGACGCGTGGGAACTGGTCAGCCAGGTGAAAATGAACTGGCGTTCAGACATCGTTTATAACGGCGGTGAAACCACCACGTATCAGGGTTCTGTATACCGTGCGAAATGGTGGACCCGTGGTGATAAGCCAGGCAACAGCGATGTATGGGTGAAAGAAGGCGCGTCTGCGGACTGCAAATAATCTTCTGAACCAAAATTGCGGGCGCGATATTCGCCCGCAATACCCGACCACACCCCGCTTCGGGTGTGGTCAATTCTAAAATAACAGTGACGTGCGCAAGGAGAGGATGGGATATAACGTAAACAGGTGCAGAAATGAAACGCATAATTTTATTATTACTGTTAGTTAGCCAAAGCGTATTTGCAAACTGCTGGGATAAAGCGGCGCATTATTATCATGTCGATCCGTATTTATTATTTGCCATCGCGAAAGTGGAGTCGGGTATGAACCCTTACGCTATCGGCTGGAACCGTGATGGTTCACATGATGTAGGGTTAATGCAAATTAATAGCACGCATTTTGAAGAGTTACAGCGATATGGGATTGATGAGCGCCGTCTGATAACTGAGCCCTGCACCTCCATTATGGTGGGTGCCTCAATATTATCAAATATGATTAAAGTATACGGTTATAACTGGGAAGCAGTGGGTGCCTATAATGTCGGATTGAAAAAAGAAAATTATCCGCAACGGATGATTTATGCCCATAAGGTCTGGCGTAAATATCAGGAAATAAAACCGCGTAGTACCTATGAATATTGATTTTTGTTTTTTGAAGAATACCGTTCAGTGTTCTTCAGAAAATGAAAAGAACTGCACGCTCAGGTTTATTTATTAACGGAATAATACATAAACCGGGTTTGCATTAACCATTGTTGCTTAAAAACAGGATTATTTGAGATGACTAAAAGGACTCTTCTGAGCGTACTCGTTGCAGGAGCATGTATTGCTCCGTTTATGGCTCAGGCTGCATCACTGCAGGCGACCAGCAGCGAACCGTACACCATGAAAGCCAGCGATCTGGCGAAAAAAGAACATGAGCTGACCAGTTTCCCACTGATGGCTTCCGTAAAGGACACCATCCGTACGCTGGATAACGCGCAGGTTGAAATGATCGAACCAGGTCGCGCGGCTAACCCGGATAACGTAAAACGTGTTGAAGGTATCGTGAAAGAGAGCGACTGGGAATACCTGTTCCCGATGCGCGCAGCCTCTTACACCTACAGCAACTTCCTGAAAGCGGTGGGCAAATTCCCGGCGCTGTGTAAGTCCTATAATGACGGACGCGACAGCGACGCGATTTGCCGTAAAGAGCTGGCAACCATGTTTGCGCACTTTGCCCAGGAAACCGGCGGCCATGAAAGCTGGCGTCCGGAGGCTGAATGGCGTCAGGCGCTGGTTCACGTCCGTGAGATGGGCTGGAGTGAAGGGCAGAAAGGGGGTTACAACGGCGAATGTAACCCGGAAATCTGGCAGGGCCAGACCTGGCCGTGCGGTAAAGACAAAGATGGCGACTTTGTGAGCTACTTTGGTCGCGGTGCTAAACAGTTGTCTTACAACTACAACTACGGTCCGTTCTCTGAAGCGATGTTCGGTACCGTTCGCACTCTGCTCGACAAACCGGAGCTGGTGGCTGATACCTGGCTGAACCTGGCGAGTGCCATCTTCTTCTTCGCCTATCCGCAGCCGCCAAAACCAAGCATGCTTCAGGTTATCGACGGAACCTGGCAGCCGAACGATCACGATAAAGCCAACGGTCTGGTACCGGGCTTCGGCGTGACTACCCAGATCATCAACGGTGGCGTAGAGTGCGGCGGCCCGACTGAAATCGCTCAGTCCCAGAACCGTATCAAGTACTACAAGGAGTTTGCTAACTACCTGAAAGTGCCTGTTCCGGCTAATGAAGTGCTGGGTTGTGCCAACATGAAGCAGTTTGATGAAGGGGGTTCCGGTGCGCTGAAGATCTACTGGGAGCAGGACTGGGGATGGAGCGCGGACACGCCAGACGGCAAGACGTACTCTTGCCAGCTGGTGGGCTACCAGACGCCATTCAGCGCGTTCAAAGAGGGTGATTACACTAACTGCGTGAAGAAATTCTACAACGTTAACATCATCAACGATGACGGTTCTTCCGTCACGCCTGCTGATGAAACACCGGTAACACCAGCGCCATCTGACGAGACGCCAGCACCAACGCCAACGCCAACGCCAGACGAGACCCCGGCTGAACCGGCGGTGGTAAACCATGCGCCAGTCGCGCAGATTGCCGGCCCGGTCGGCGCGGTTGAAGCCGGTGCTCAGGTTTCCCTGAGTGCGGAAGGTTCAACCGATCCGGATGGTAACACGCTGACCTACACCTGGCGTTCCCAGGACGGCACCACGGTGACCGGCCAGGACAAAGCGGTTGTCACCTTCACGGCTCCGGAGTCTGCTACGGCTCAGCAGATTGAAGTGAGCCTGACCGTCAGCGACGGTGAACTGAGCAGCACGACGACCTATCTGCTGAACGTGAAAGCGAAAGCGGCCACGCCGTCGAAAGACGAAGGCACTTCCGGCTCTTACGCAGCGTGGAGCGCGAACAGCAAGTACAAGGCAGGTGATATCGTGAACAACCACGGTAAACTGTTCCAGTGCAAACCGTTCCCGTACAGCGGCTGGTGTAACAACGCCCCGGCATACTATGAACCAGGCGCAGGTCTGGCATGGTCTGACGCCTGGACGGCTCTGTAAAAACAAACGGCAACCGAAAGGTTGCCGTTTTAGTTCGTGTATACCATTATCACCAGTATGATGAAACATTTACTTTATTGCATATAACATTACCGCAAGTGAACAAGCGAAAAAGGCAATAATCATGCTAAAATAAAAATGTATCACGTATATTCTGGTGAGTTTTTTAGGAAGCGAACGTATAAACTCTACATCATTAATATTTTCACTATATTTGGACTTTTTATTATATAACATAGGCCATAATATGAAACTCATCTTCATATTATATCCCGCTAAAAAAAATGGTGATGATGTATAAAATAAATCTGTACTCAATGGTAACTTTCCAAATTTATTTTTATATAAATCACATATAGTATAAAAATTTCTATTGGCTATAAACATTAGAATGTATATAATTATACCTCCTAAAAATACTATACCTATTAAACTTAAAGTAATTGATGATTTATTAATCATTTTCTCTCTATGCCCTATAGATAAAATAATAACTCTTACTTTTCCCCTGTTTTATTTTGTCGCATTGTATATTACCTCACCGGATGTTTCACCTATCTTTTCTCCAGCCTTGCTTACGCCAAATGCTGCCGCTGCCTGTACAACGATCCCGCAAGCAATCCCTCCAACGCCGCCCTCTGGAGCACTTAATGCAGTCAATACTACTGAACATATTGCGGTTGCACCAGACTCGATTGAAGCATTAAACATCGCAGGAACTAACAAACCTCCTGAAAACTTGCCAATTTCGGTATAAGCCGTTTTTTCACAATCTCTACCAATTGTACAGGCATCATAAATATAATTAGCACCATTCAATGCAGATAGACCAATACTAACTGCATTGAATTTTTTCATTAGCTTAGCCAGTTTTGCCGATTTTTCTATATATGTTGCATAACCTTCAATATCGTTAACCCCTGTCTGATTCCATTTATGGACAATTGAAGACGAAGATAATCTTAGTGCTTTTTTCATATCATCATATTGAGCAAGACCAATGTGCTCCCTAAATATTTTTAAAAATATCCAATCCAGTTTTTTGAATAATTGTTTTCGTTCTGCAAAAAATTGCTCACTAATTAACGTCCCATGCGTTATATATTGATTTTTATATGCATCCTGAATTTTCTTTAATGTATTTTCAATTTCTCCAAAATATTTTTCTGACATATCACTAAGAATGCCACCATAGTCAGAACCATATGATGTAAACATATCTATTACATGTCTGCTTTGATACAAAAATCTTGCTTCATCTAATGTTAATGATTCCAGTGCACTATCAATTTTATCTCTGGCTTTCTCGATATGTTTGATTTGATCTGCATCCTGCTTTTCTGGATCTGCAATAATCAAAATTGAACCAGGTTTTTTCTTTATATCGGGATTTAATTTCTTATACAGCTCACGCGTTCCCTCCGGGGGATTAACAAAAATATAAGATTCATATGTTGAGGGAGTAGCCTCATAGGGTAATACGCAAAATCCCGCATCTACTGGTTCGCGTTGTTCTTCCTCTTTTACTGGCACAGGGTAAATTGGTTTTGGAGGTGTGGCTGCTGGTGGCTGAGGAGAGAAAGTTGGTGTTGACGCCGGTTTTGGTGCTATCGGGGTTGATATGGACGATTGAAGTCTTTGAGGTCTGGATACAGGCTCATCATCATAAGACATCGAAAAATCAGAAGGGATAAATTCACATTTACAATCACAACTTCCCCGACTATGCAAAGTACCTGCTGCTGCTACACCATCTATAGAATAGAACGGAATTCCGCCCAAAATGGTATGAACCTGTTTATCAACTCCGCATATGTATTTATCTCCATTTCTGGCTGTAGGTTGCCCTGATAATGTATGATGCGCATAACCTGTAGTGATTGTACCACCACATGATGTTTTACAGCCCACAGTCAAAAAATATCCTCTCGCCATAATATTCACCTTCTCCATTAGTTGAATCGTTAATAATTAAGTGTCATTTTGGCTGTAAGATATTATACATTTTACATATGAGAATTGGGGGGGGATCACATTTATTACGTGGGAAAAAGTAACTAAAAATCAAATTATCACCACCGAGAATTATATATTGCATATCATTCCCGGTGGTGATAATTACTGTGGAATAACTGATTTAGAACTTCATTAACTCATGCAGTTTACTTTCCCATTTTAAAAGCGCTTCTAATTTTTCTTCATTGTAATCATATCTGTTGTAGTGTACAGATGAAACGTCATGTAAAGCATGGTGTTGTATTATTTCACGAATTTCTTTTGTGATTTTCAGTTGTCCAGCCAGAGTCTTAAACGTTCGGCGGAAATCTCGTGGGATAAATTTAATCACCTGGTGTTTTTTACAGAAGCGTTCAACATTATCAGACAGCATATCGCTGGACATATGTTTTGTTAGTTCCTGTGAATATTTTCCATTCAAACCAGAAGCTAATTTATCTTTCCAGCGTTTGACCTTTTGACCGTAACCCTGATTAGGGAATAAATATTCATGTTCAGGATAACGTGAAATCATTATGTCGATCAATTCTATTGCGGAATCGCAGAGGATGAAATGATACCATTTTTTTATTTTCGAAATCGCCGGAGGAACAGACAACACCTTATTCTTTTTATCGTAATATTTTTTTTTGCCTCTTCCCCTATGGGAGAGGTGCAGGGTGAGGACATCAGGTCGCACTCCCTGTCTTTTGCCGGATGGCGTAGCGCTTACCAGGCCTACATGAGGCCGGGTCTCTTAGCGGTGCAATTTCCCGTGATCGCGTAACCACGCCGCCGTGCGCACAATCCCTTCATCCAGCGTCACAATCGGTTTATACCCCAGCTCGTTCTCAGCGCGTGAAATATCCAGCGTAAAGTCAAAGTTGAGCTTTGAGACGCCATAGTGCGTCAGCGCGGGCTCTTTGGCGGATTTACTGCCAAAACGCTCCATACTGCGGGCGATCATATCCAGCATCGGGTAGGGCACAGAGCGAATACGGCAGTGGATCTGCAACTCGTCAATCAGCCGCTGCACAATGCTGCGTAGCGTGCAGGACTCGCCGTTAGTGATGTTGTACGCGCGGCCTGACACCAGCTTATCGCAGTCCGGCTGGCTCGCCAGCCACATGGCGTGTACGGCGTTTTCGTAATAAGTCATATCCACCAGCGCATCGCCACCCCGTGGCAGCAGCACGCTACCGTAGTGGTGCATCATCTGCGCCAGACGCGGGATAAACACTTTGTCATGCGGGCCGAACAGGCTTTGCGGACGCAGCACGGTAAACCGCGTATGCGGGTTCGACTGCGCCAGCAGGTCGATCACCTCTTCGCTGGCCGCCTTGCTGCGGGCAAACTCACAGGCAAAACGCGCCGGACGGAAATCTTCCTGAATATCGCGGTGGTGGTGATAGTCGAAATAGAGTGATGGTGAAGAGATATGAATAAAGTTACGTACGCCCCATGCAACGGCCCATTCGCCCAGACGGCGCGTGGCGCGCACGTTGGCGAGATCAAAGGCTTCCTGCGTGCCCCACGGGGAAGTAAAACTGGAGCAGTGCCACAGCGTATCAATACCGGCGAGCATCACTTTTGCCTGAGAAGAAACCAGCTCCGTCAGGTCGGCGTGGACAAATTCTGCACCCATTTTTTGCAGAAGTTTACCCATTGCTTCATTGCGACCGGTCGCCCTGACGCTGATGCCTTTGTTGCGCAGAAACTCGACCGCATTTCGGCCTAAGCCGCTGGTCGCCCCGGTAACCAGTACCTTCATATCAATCCACTGTGTTGAAAAAGAATTTCGTGCGCATTCTTTCGTGAATTACGGCGCTATGCAATGGGAAAGGTGAAAGAATAAGAGTTTTATTTAGCATTTTTCCTGCTTTTGTGCTGCCAGTTGCGCAATACGTTTGGCCATTCCGCGGAAGATAAACAGGTGCGCGGGGATCATGAACAACCAGTAGAACAGACCCGGCATACCGTGAGGATGCCACCAGGCGCGCACATCCAGTTCACGGTGGTCGCCTTTGTCTTTGAGGGTAAAGCAGAGTCGACCCAGCCCTGGCGCTTTCATACCGAACAGCAGCGCCAGCTGTTTTTCCGGCTCGACGATAATCACCTTCCAGCTGTCGACCGTATCGCCCACCTCAAGATACGGGTGAGCAGGACGGCCTTTCGCCAGCCGATGGCCGACGAGCAGATCCATCGCGCCACGCGTTTGCCAGAGGATATTGCCGAAGAAATAGCGCTCTTTACCGCCAATCTGGTTCACGACTTCCCACAGCGCCGCGAGGCTGGCAGAGGTTTTGACCGTGCAGCCTGCCTGTTTTGGGTAATAGCCATACTCCGGTCGCCAGCGGGCAAATGCCTGTGCGTCATAACCCCAGTCGCTGGAGTTCACCAGTTTCTCTTCCTCTTTCAGCGTGTTGCGAACCGCGTCGTCAAAGCGGATCAACGTCTGTGGGATCAGCGCGTGCAGTTCGCGATCGTCTGCCAGTAGATCGTGCTTTAGCCCCTGGATCAGCGCTTTCGCGGTGGTTGGCGGCACCGAGGTAATAACATTTAAAAACCAGACCGAGATCCAGCGGGTCGGGAAGGGGATAGGGACCAGCCAGCGTCGGCGGCCACTGACGTTCATGAAATGTTCAAATTGTTCCTGATAGCTCAGCACTTCAGGGCCAGCGGCTTCCAGTACGCGATGTGTGTCGGTTGGGTGATCCAGCAACGCCACCAGATAATGAAGTAAATTCTCCAGCGCAATTGGCGTGGTGCGCGAGCGCACCCAGCGCGGTGGCGTGAGTACCGGCAGGTTGTAGACCATATCGCGCATCACTTCGAATGCGGCGGAACCGGCTCCCACGATGATCCCCGCCCGTAGTTCGGTGACGGGAATATTCGCGCTGCGCAACGTGTCAGCCGTGAGCTGGCGGGCGCGAAGGTGATCGGACTGTTCATTTGCGGGAGCCTGTAGCGAGCTTAAAAATATCACCTGCTTTACCGGCGTTTGCCGCAGGGCGTCACGGACGTTCATTGCCACCTGACGCTCGTGGGCAATAAAATTCCCACCTTCACCCATGCTGTGGACCAGGTAGTAAAGCGTATCGACCCCTTCCAGCAGGGCAGGAAGTTCTTGTGGCCAGTTGAGATCGACGCTGTGACAGGTCACGCCGGGCAAATTTTGTTTTTGCAGGCGCTCAATGCTGCGTGCCGCTGCCAGCACCTGGTGCCCCTGCTGGCTTAACGCAGACGTCAGGTGCTGACCGATATACCCACTGGCACCAAGCACCAGAATACGTTGCGGCACGTTATGCTCCTTACTTAACGCTGTAAAAATGCCTGCCAGTGTTTCACCACCTCTGACAGCTGTTCACGGCTAACATCGAGATGCATAACCAGACGCACCACCGGAGAGGCATTAATCAACACGCCACGCGCTTTCATAAATTCACCCAGCGCGGCAGCGTGCTCGTCACCCACGCGGACAAACAGCATATTGGTGTCGTGACGCATCACGTCGGCACCGATTTCGCGCAATTGAGTCGCCATCCATGCCGCGTTGTTGTGATCGTCCTTCAGGCGCGCCACGTTGTTTTTCAGGGCATATAACCCTGCCGCCGCCAGAATCCCCGCCTGACGCATTCCGCCGCCGGTCATCTTACGCCAGCGGTTGGCGCGTTTGATGTAGTCCGCATTGCCGACCAGCAGGGAACCTACCGGCGTACCCAGGCCTTTAGAGAGGCAAATGGTGAACGAGTCACAATATTGGGTGATCTCTTTCAGCTCGCAGCCATACTCCACCACGGCGTTAAAGATGCGCGCACCGTCAACGTGCAGCCCCAGCTTGCGCTCGCGGGTAAATTCCCATGCGGCTTTCAGATACTCACGCGGCAGCACTTTGCCGTTATGGGTATTTTCCAGACTGAGCAGTTTTGTACGGGCGAAGTGGATATCGTCAGCTTTGATTTTTGCGGCGACCTTATCGAGCGGCAGGGAGCCGTCCGGTGCGGCATCAATCGGCTGTGGCTGAATGCTGCCGAGCACCGCTGCGCCGCCCGCTTCATACAGGTAGTTATGTGCACCCTGGCCGACGATATACTCTTCACCGCGTTCACAGTGGCTGAGTAGCCCCACCAGGTTCGCCTGGGTGCCGGTTGGCAGGAACAGAGCGGCCTCTTTACCGCTCAGTTCTGCGGCATAACGCTGCAGTTCGTTGACGGTTGGATCGTCACCATAGACGTCGTCCCCGACCGGGGCGGCCATCATCTCTTCGAGCATGGCACGGCCCGGGCGGGTAACAGTATCGCTGCGTAAATCAATCATTTCACATCCCTTTAATGTCAGAGGTCATGTGAAATGTTTTACCTGAGCCAGTTGGTTTTTGCCAGTTCGATCACTTCATCACCGCGTCCGCTGATAATGGCGCGCAGCATGTAGAGGCTAAATCCTTTGGCCTGCTCCAGCTTGATCTGCGGCGGGATTGCCAGCTCTTCTTTGGCGACCACCACATCCACCAGCACCGGTCCGTCGATGGTGAAGGCGCGCTGGAGCGCTTCGTCCACATCAGCGGCTTTTTCCACGCGGATACCGGTGATGCCGCACGCTTCAGCGATACGGGCGAAATGGGTATCGTGCAGTTCGGTACCGTTGGTGAGATAACCACCGGCCTTCATCTCCATCGCCACGAAGCCCAGCACACTGTTGTTAAAGACCACGATTTTAAGCGGGAGCTTCATCTGTACCACCGACAGGAAATCACCCATCAGCATGCTGAACCCGCCGTCGCCACACATTGCCACCACCTGACGCTCTGGCGCGGTGGCTTTCGCTCCCAGCGCCTGCGGCATGGCGTTGGCCATTGAGCCGTGGTTAAACGAGCCCAGCAGGCGGCGCTTACCGTTCATTTTCAGGTAGCGCGCTGCCCAGACGGTTGGCGTGCCCACATCGCAGGTAAAGATGGCGTCGTCGTCAGCAAAATGGCTGATTTGCTGTGCCAGGTATTGCGGATGGATGGCCTTATCGCTCGGTTTGGCGAGATCGTCCAGGCCTTTACGCGCATCGCGGTAATCGCTCAGGGCTTTATCGAGGAATGTCCGATCTGTTTTTTCTTCAAGGTGCGGCAGCAGGGCGGCCAGGGTGGATTTGATGTCACCCACCAGCGCCATATCGACTTTGCTGTGCGCGCCAATGCTGGCCGGGTTGATATCAATCTGAATGATTTTGGCATCCGTCGGGTAGAACGGACGATAAGGGAATTGAGTGCCGAGCAAAATGAGCGTGTCGGCGTTCATCATGGTGTGGAAACCGCTGGAAAAACCAATCAGCCCGGTCATGCCCACATCGTACGGGTTATCGTACTCCACGTGTTCTTTGCCGCGCAGGGCGTGGACAATCGGGGATTTCAGTTTACCGGCAAACGCCAGCAGTTCCTGATGTGCCCCCGCGCAGCCGCTGCCGCACATCAGGGCGATGTTGCTGGAGTAACGCAGCAACTGCGCCAGTTTTTTCAGTTCCTCTTCGGTGGGCGTAACCACCGGCTGCGGCGCGTGATACCAGTGGCTGCTGGCACTTTCCGGTGCTGCCCTGAGTGCCACATCGCCCGGCAACACCACGACGGAAACTCCCCGGTTCAGTACGGCTTTGCGCATCGCAATCGCCAGTACCTGAGGGATCTGCTCCGGTGTGGAAACCAGCTCGCAGTAGTGGCTGCATTCACGAAACAGCTCCTGAGGATGGGTCTCCTGAAAATAGCCGCTGCCGATTTCCGTCGAGGGGATGTGAGCCGCTATCGCCAGCACCGGCACATGGTTGCGGTGGCAGTCAAACAGGCCGTTGATCAGGTGTAAGTTTCCCGGCCCGCATGACCCGGCACAGACGGCCAGTTCACCCGTGAGTTGCGCTTCGGCTCCGGCGGCAAAGGCGGCAACCTCTTCATGACGGGTTGGCATCCATTCAATGGTTTTCATCTTGTTGAGACTGTCACTGAGTCCGTTCAGGGAGTCGCCAGTGACGCCCCAGATACGTTTTACACCAGCCTGTTCGAGGGTTTTTGCTATGTATGCAGCCACGGTTTGTTTCATGAGTGTCCCGCTCCTTTTTGTCATATCGTTTACAAGCTTAGAAGAAAGCCTCTGCATTGCCTGCCAAATCCCCCCTATTAACGGGTGCTTTTCAGATGTCATTATCCGACATAATCTGGTGATACCACGGGTGAAAACAGGAATCATTCCAAATGGTTAAATCATTGTTAACTGCTGTTAATAAAAAGCTAGCGTGCGACGATCTTGGCAAACTTTTGTTACGACTTGCCGTTGGCGGGCTGATGTTGTTTCACGGATTACACAAATTATTGGGCGGCGTTGGGTTCATCAGTCATTTGCTGGTGGAAAAAGGGCTACCGGGGTTCATTGCTTATGGCGTCTTGATTGGCGAAGTCGTGGCACCGATCCTGATCATTCTTGGTTTCCTTACACGTCCCGCAGCGCTGGTACTGGCATTTACGATGGTGGTGGCATGGCTGATGGTGGGCACGGGTGAAACCTTTGCGCTCGACGCCGTAGGCGCGTGGGCGATGGAGAGCCTGGTCTACTTCTTTATGGGTTCACTCGCGATAGCGTTTTTAGGGGCAGGGCGTTACGCAGTGGGGAAAGACCCCGCGTGGCGGTAGTGTCATTGTCGGTCGGGTAAACGCAGTACCCCCCGACAAAAAAGCCCGGTGGCGCTAACGCTTACCGGGCCTACGAGTGAACGTTTACCGTTTATGCGAGAACAAGGTCACCCTGCGGGTGACATGAGCAGGCCAGTACATACCCTTCGGCGATTTCCGCGTCGGTCAGCGTCATGGTGCTGGTCACGGTGTAGTTACCGTCCACCACTTTCGTCTTACAACAACCGCACACGCCAGCACGACAGGCAGCAACGACCGGCACGTTGTTGCTTTCCAGCGCTTCCAGCAGCGTGGTGCCCACGCGGCCAAAGAAGGTTTGCGCCGGTTGCAGTTTGGTGAACTTCATACCGCTGGTCGCCGCTTCCGCCACAGGCGTAAAGAACTGTTCTTTGAAGAAGCGGGTGACACCCAGCGCTTTCACGTCCTCTTCGACAATGTCCATATACGGCGCAGGGCCGCAGGTCATCACGGTGCGTGAGGCAATATCCGGCACGTTTTGCAGCAGCTCGCGGCTCAGGCGACCGGCCACAAAGTCGTGGGTAGCATTGTTTTCAGCAACCAGCGTGACCGGATAGTTACGCCATTCGTCGGCAAAAATCACATCTTCCGGTGAACGGACGCTGAAGATCACCTGCACGTCGGCCTGCGGGCGGTTTTTAGCCAGCCAGCGGCGCATTGACATCACCGGTGTTACGCCACAACCAGCGGCCAGCAGCAGGAATTTATCCTCTGCCTTGTCGTCACAGGTGAAATCCCCCTGCGCGTCAGACAACCAGATATAGTCACCACGTTTCACGTCACGGGTCAGCCACTGAGAGCCAGCGCCGTCATCAATGCGACGGATAGTGAGCGTAATGTACTCGCTCACACCCGGCGTAGAGGAGATGGTGTAGGCGCGCAGGGTGTCCGCCGCGTTGCGGACACTGACCAGCGCATACTGACCGGCACGATACGGATAGTAGTCATGACACAGCAGTGACAGCGTCCACACGTCCGGCGTCTCCTGACGGATGTGATGAACCTGCATCCGCCACGGACACTGTGAGGTTGGCATCGTCATCAATAGCTCCTTACGCGCTCAGCAGTTGCTTCATATCATCTTCAACGTTAGTGACGGAACGCAGACCGAATTTCTCGTTCAGTACGGCCAGCAGATCCGGCGTCAGGAAGCCTGGTGCTGTTGGGCCGGTCACAATGTTGGTCACACCCAGAGAGAGCAGGGTCAGCAGGATGACAATCGCTTTCTGTTCGAACCAGGAGAGCACCAGTGACAGCGGCAGATCGTTCACGCCACAGCCCAGTTTTTCAGCCAGAGTGACGGCCAGAATGATGGCAGAGTAAGCATCGTTACACTGACCGGCATCCACCAGACGTGGCAGACCTTCGATGTCACCGAAGTCCAGTTTGTTGAAGCGGTACTTACCGCATGCCAGGGTCAGGATCAGGCAGTCGTCCGGTACGCTGGTGGCAAAATCGGTGAAGTAGTTACGTTCGCCGCGCGCGCCGTCACAGCCGCCGATCAGGAAGATGTGACGCAGTTTTTCACGGCTGACCAGGTCAATCAGCGAATCTGCAGCGCCCAGCAGAGTTTCGCGGCCAAAGCCGACGGTGATCAGGTGTTCGATTTCGCTGTACGGGAAGCCCGCCATTTGCTGTGCCTGGGCAATAACCGGGCCGAAATCGTCGCCTTCGAGGTGGCTCACACCCGGCCAGCCAACGATACTGCGGGTCCAGATGCGGTCGTCATACGCGCCTACGGTTGGGTCGATGATGCAGTTAGAGGTCATCACGATTGGGCCAGGGAAGCGGGCGAACTCAACCTGCTGGTTCTGCCAGCCGCTGCCGTAGTTACCGACCAGATGTTTGAACTTACGCAGTTCAGGGTAGCCGTGCGCGGGCAGCATTTCCCCGTGGGTATAAACGTTAACGCCGGTGCCTTCAGTCTGCTTCAGCAGGTTGTAGAGATCTTTCAGGTCATGGCCGGAGATCAGGATGCACTTACCTTCGGTCGCCTTCACGTTGACCTGAGTTGGGGTCGGGTGGCCGTAGGTGTTGGTTTCACCGGCATCCAGAATGCTCATCACTTTGAAGTTCATTGATCTTACCCAGCAATAGTGGACACGCGGCTAAGTGAGTAAACTCTCAGTCAGAGGTGACTCACATGACAAAAACAGTATCAACCAGTAAAAAACCCCGTAAACAGCATTCGCCTGAATTTCGCAGTGAAGCCCTGAAGCTTGCTGAACGCATCGGTGTTACTGCCGCAGCCCGTGAACTCAGCCTGTATGAATCACAGCTCTACAACTGGCGCAGTAAACAGCAAAATCAGCAGACGTCTTCTGAACGTGAACTGGAGATGTCTACCGAGATTGCACGTCTCAAACGCCAGCTGGCAGAACGGGATGAAGAGCTGGCTATCCTCCAAAAGGCCGCGACATACTTCGCGAAGCGCCTGAAATGAAGTATGTCTTTATTGAAAAACATCAGGCTGAGTTCAGCATCAAAGCAATGTGCCGCGTGCTCCGGGTGGCCCGCAGCGGCTGGTATACGTGGTGTCAGCGGCGGACAAGGATAAGCACGCGTCAGCAGTTCCGCCAACACTGCGACAGCGTTGTCCTCGCGGCTTTTACCCGGTCAAAACAGCGTTACGGTGCCCCACGCCTGACGGATGAACTGCGTGCTCAGGGTTACCCCTTTAACGTAAAAACCGTGGCGGCAAGCCTGCGCCGTCAGGGACTGAGGGCAAAGGCCTCCCGGAAGTTCAGCCCGGTCAGCTACCGCGCACACGGCCTGCCTGTGTCAGAAAATCTGTTGGAGCAGGATTTTTACGCCAGTGGCCCGAACCAGAAGTGGGCAGGAGACATCACGTACTTACGTACAGATGAAGGCTGGCTGTATCTGGCAGTGGTCATTGACCTGTGGTCACGTGCCGTTATTGGCTGGTCAATGTCGCCACGCATGACGGCGCAACTGGCCTGCGATGCCCTGCAGATGGCGCTGTGGCGGCGTAAGAGGCCCCGGAACGTTATCGTTCACACGGACCGTGGAGGCCAGTACTGTTCAGCAGATTATCAGGCGCAACTGAAACGGCATAATCTGCGTGGAAGTATGAGCGCAAAAGGTTGCTGCTACGATAATGCCTGCGTGGAAAGCTTCTTTCATTCGCTGAAAGTGGAATGTATCCATGGAGAACACTTTATCAGCCGGGAAATAATGCGGGCAACGGTGTTTAATTATATCGAATGTGATTACAATCGGTGGCGGCGGCACAGTTGGTGTGGCGGCCTCAGTCCGGAACAATTTGAAAACAAGAACCTCGCTTAGGCCTGTGTCCATATTACGTGGGTAGGATCACATCAGCCCGATTTCCATCGAGCACTCCAGCAGCGCGTTCATGTCGGAAGGCCAGGTACCCAGCCACGCCATAATTTTGTGGTACTGCGCATAAATATCGTTGTCGTACTGGCCGAGAACGTGCGCGTGCTCCATATAGGCCGCCGCACCTTTCAGGCCGTACAGGCACAACAGACGCAGGCCGAGAATGTTCTCGCCAATCGCCGCTTTGTCTTTGTTCGGGGTAAATTCTGCCGCCTGGCGCTGCAGTTCGCCCAGGTCATCGCTCACCAGTTGCAGCTCCGCCATTGGGTTATCCACGCGGGCGCTGGCGTCTGCATTCAGACACTGTGCTTTGAGCGCTTCGCGCAGGGCGATGGCTTCGCGGGCGTAACCCACAATGCGAGGAGAATCAAAGTTTACGTTAGTCAGCGTGGAGAAAAATGCGCGAGGGGCGAAACTGTCTACGTAGTGGTCAATAATGCCGTATTCACGGGCTTTGAATGCCCATGCGGAAAGTCCTTGCAGGGAAGCAATCAACAGATCCTGCAGGTCTGACGTCTCTGCCGTTTTGCCGCACATACCTTGCGCGTAGGAGCAGCCATTACCTGCCGGAGTACGGATGGTTTGTTCACATTGCACACAAAACATAATCACACCTGTTAAAGTTATATTTGATATACATGTTTTAGATTATGCCTGTGCCAGAACGGAGAAAAGTTCTTTCTGCTACAAAATAGAGGGATATTGATTTAGCGCAATTTTGGCGGCAGGTTGACTACCGCCAAAGAAGTATCAGGCGGAGAAGAACGCCATCAGAACAGGTACCAGCAGGCTCAAAATAAAGCCGTGTACGATGGCGGCAGGCACCATCTCCAGGCCGCCAGAACGTTGTAACACCGGCAGGGTAAAGTCCATTGAGGTCGCACCACACAGACCGAGCGCGGTAGAGCGGCTACGGCGCACCAGTCCCGGGATCAGCATGATGGCAATCAGCTCGCGTGCCAGGTCATTAAAGAAAGCGGCGCTGCCAATGACCGGGCCGAAAGATTCGGTGAGCAGAATACCGGAAAGGGAATACCAGCCAAAACCCGACGCCATTGCCAGGCCGGTTTTCAGCGGCAGGTCGAGAATAAAGGCGTTAATCACCCCAGCGGCCATTGAACTGCCAATCACCACAACGGCCACAATCATTCCCCGGCGGTTGAGGACAATCTGCTTCAGCGTCATGCCATTATTTCGCAGCTGTATACCAATCAGGAACAGCAGGAATATCAGCGTATATTCGCTGGCTTCCGTGGCGTGTTGTAAAAAGGACCATCCGGTGAGTCCCAGAAGAAAACCGAGTACCACGACGCCGCATAATTTTAACGATTCCAGCGCCATTGCAATACGGGAAGGCAGTTTTTCCTGATGATGATTATTTTTCCATGGAATAGAGCGTTCCAGCCAGAACAGCGCGGCAATATTGCACAGCAAAATAACCACAACAGTTACGGCAGAATAATGCAGGATCGACAGCAAATTGGCGGCCAGGTTATCCAGAAACGCCAGGCTAATCCCCATAAAGAAAAGAATGACGTAGACAATCCAGCTGAGAAAACGATTGATGAGCCTTAGTGCTGATTCTCGATGCAGCGGGATAAGGTAGCCCACAATCAGGGGCAGCAGAATGATGAGGAGTCCTGAAAACATGAACAGCCGGTCCTTTTGAATGTCTGTTAAGTATCTGTTAAGCGCCAGAAACACTACCCAATAAAGGCTGTCCAGTAAAGCGGCAAAAGAAAGCCGGGTAGCGTGAACGCTTACCCGGCCTGTATTCAGGTGGGGTTGTGCGGCAAGATGCCCTCACCCCGACCCTCTCCCACGGGGAGAGGAAGAAAACAATTAATCACGTTTTTCCAGCAGAGTGCGGTACAGCAAGCCGCCCAAAATACCACCGATGATTGGCATCACCCAGAACAGCCACAGCTGCTCAAGCGCCCAGCCGCCCTGGAAAATCGCGACTGCAGTACTACGCGCCGGGTTAACAGAGGTGTTGGTGACCGGAATAGAGATCAGGTGGATAAGCGTTAATGCCAGACCAATGGCGATAGGGGCAAAGCCCGCCGGTGCCTGTTTGTCTGTTGCACCGTGGATAACCAGCAGGAAGCCTGCGGTCAGCACAATTTCAATGACGATGGCAGACAGCATGGAGTAGCCGCCTGGAGAGTGTTCACCGAAGCCGTTAGAGGCAAAGCCGCTGGCTGCTGCGTCAAAGCCTGCTTTGCCGCTGGCGATGACATACAGAACCGCCGCAGCAATAATACCACCGACGACCTGGGCAACAATGTAGCCGATAACGTCTTTGGCCGGGAAACGACCGCCCGCCCATAAGCCTAATGTCACTGCCGGGTTAAAGTGACCACCGGAAATATGTCCCACGGCATACGCCATGGTTAATACGGTTAAGCCAAATGCCAGCGCGACACCGACAAAACCAATTCCTAATTCCGGGAATGCTGCTGCCAGAACAGCACTACCGCAGCCACCAAACACTAACCAGAATGTACCAAAGCATTCCGCTGCTAATTTCCTGAACATAACCACCTCAATAATAAAATTCCGCACGCTTGCTTGCGTGCAGGCTATATCGCCATAAAAGGGATGACGACTCAAAGAGCCATTATTTTAAAAACCAACAACACCCCTTCGCCACTCAAATAAACTCTGTAAGTTTGATTTAAGGCAATGTGATGTCAATCCTTGTTCAAATTGGTAGTGAATACAGCATAGACCAATTCTCGGGCGGTAGTATCTTGTGCAGCTATACCTAATTCAAATTAAATCTGACAGGAAGATTCTGGTTTTTTCTGGCTACTTCGGAATAATCGAGGTGTATTACAGTGTCCTGCCGGGCTTTGTGCCGTTATACTCCTGATAACTTGAAGGAAAAAGTGATCGTTTCTCGGGGGATTTATGCTTCTCGAACGTGTGGAAATAGTCGGATTTCGCGGTATCAACCGCTTATCTCTGCTTCTTGAGCAGAACAATGTTCTGATTGGGGAGAATGCCTGGGGTAAGTCCAGCCTGCTGGATGCACTTACGCTGTTGCTTTCGCCCGAGGATGATCTCTACCACTTCGTGCATGATGATTTCTGGTTCCCGCCTGGGGATGTGGCGGGGCGCGAGAAGCATCTGCACATTATTCTGACCTTCCGTGAATCTGAGCCGGGGCGTCACCGTGTGCGCCGCTTCCGCCCGATGTCAGAGTGCTGGGTGCAATGCAATGATGATTTTCATCGTATTTTCTACCGGCTGGAAGGTGAGCTGGCCGAGAACGGCAGCGTGCTAACCTTGCGCGAATTCCTGGATGCCAAAGGCGACACTATTCCGTTAAATGACATTGACGAACTGGCCCGTCATTTGATCCGCCTGACGCCGGTACTGCGCCTGCGAGATGCACGCTTTATGCGGCGTATCCGTAACGGTACGGTGCCGAATATGCCGGAAGTGGAAGTCACCGCCCGCGAGCTGGATTTCCTGGCGCGTGAGCTGGTTTCGCGCCCGCAGAATCTTACCGATGGTCAAATTCGCCAGGGGTTGTCCGCAATGGTACAACTGCTGGAGCACTACTTTTCCGAGCAGGGGACATCGCAGTCACGTAATCGCCTGATGCGCCGCCGTTCTCACGATGAACAGCGAAGCTGGCGTTATCTCGACATCATTAACCGGATGATCGACAGGCCTGGCGGTCGAACGCACCGGGTGATCTTACTGGGGCTGTTCTCCACGCTTTTGCAGGCTAAAGGTACTATCCACCTGGATCGCGATGCACGTCCGCTGCTGCTGGTGGAAGACCCGGAAACGCGCCTGCACCCGATTATGCTCTCCGTTGCGTGGCACTTACTGAACCTGCTGCCCCTCCAGCGCATTACGACTACCAACTCTGGTGAGCTGTTATCGCTTACGCCGGTCGAATATGTCTGCCGCCTGGTGCGTGAATCATCACGCGTTTCTGCTTACCGGCTTGGGCCGGGTGGGCTAAACGCGGAAGATGGACGCCGTATCGCGTTTCATATCCGCTTTAACCGTGCATCGTCGCTGTTTGCGCGCTGTTGGCTGTTGGTTGAAGGGGAAACGGAAACCTGGGTTATCAACGAACTGGCGCGCCAGTGTGGACACCATTTCGATGCGGAAGGTATTAAGGTCATCGAGTTTGCCCAGTCAGGGTTAAAGCCACTGATTAGATTCGCCCGTCGGATGGGCATTGAATGGCACGTACTGGTGGACGGTGACGAGGCCGGTAAAAAATATGCTTCTACGGTCCGCAGCCTGCTGAATAACGAGCGGGAAGAAGAACGTGACCATTTAACCATGCTGCCAGCGATGGATATGGAACACTTTATGTATCGTCAGGGGTTCGACGATGTTTTCCACCGCGTTGCGATGGTGCCGGTGGATGTGCCTATGAATATGCGCCGGGTGATCGCCAAAGCGATCCACCGTTCGTCAAAACCCGATCTGGCTATTGAAGTGGCAATAGAAGCCGGGAAGAGAGGCGTGGAGTCTGTTCCAACGCTGCTGCGCAAAATGTTCTCCCGCGTACTCTGGCTGGCTCGCGGGAGAGCGGATTAACCGTGGGTGGCCTGGTTTACCTGGTCGATCAGGCTATCCAGTAGCTCATAGCGGCGGCGGTATTCCGAGCGTTTTTTGCTCGCAATTTCTTCCATCGGTTTGCGTGGCATGGTCAGCGGTAGCGCAAAGTTACCGTTGTCCTGCTGTTGGCCGCCGATGGAGAGCCAGAAGCTGTCGTAATCGGCCAGCAGTTTTCCCTCTTTTTTCTTACGATAGCGCCAGCTGCGGTAGATATGGGTGGCGTTACTGACCGCGACAATCTGCTCCACCGGGAAGACGGCTCCGATCGTCATGGCGGCTTCAACCAGCAGACGTTTCGGGAACAGGCCGTGGCATGCTTTGGTCGCGCCCTGGATCAGCTCATGTGGAACATGGGCTTTTGCCCCCTGCAGGCCACCGATAAAGAGCGTCGTTTTCCCTTCAAACGGGCACAGGGTGAAGGTCATTTCTGCCAGCACCGTGTTCTGTTGGTCACAAAAAGCGAGAGTGGCTTCGCCTTCTTTATCCAGAAACGCATCGGCGCACAGGCGGATGGTAAATTGCTGCTCATCTTTACCGGTTAACGTCAGCAACGTTATACCCTGTTTAGAAAGATAGCCATTTAGCAGCGTCGACGGAAGCTGACGACTCATTGTCTGATAGTGCCAGCTAAGCGATTCCAGCGTATGTCGGCGATCCATATTTACGGTCAGCCACGGGCGATGCAGACGGCACGGTAACCCTGGCTGCACATGTAACATCTGCATCAGGCGAGGTTGTTTTGCCAGGCTTGCCAGCAGGCGTGCCGTGCTGAACGGTGTAGCCAGAGAACGTAGTACAAACTTACGTCGATAGGACGGGTTTTGCCACGCAAGCCCGGGCGTGATTGTCCCGGAGGCCAGGCTTTTAAATAATTGCCAGCCGGATTTAGGCTGTGGCAAGTGTGAATGAGGTGTATCGACGATGGAAGACATGTTAGATCCCTTCTTGTGGAAGATCTTTATTTCAACAGGAGGTATATCAACGTCTCGTAAACAAATTGTGACGATTCCAGAAATTTGAGGTTTCGTTGAGGTGCGGTTTAGATAGAATCAACAGTTATGATTGCCAGAACATTCATTGGGAATATTTATGAATCTTAAGGGAAAACGCAGAAAGCTGGTTCTGCTGCTGGCGGTGGTGGCCTTAGTCGGCGGATTCTGGCTCTGGAAAGTGCTGAATGCGCCCGTGCCGCAATATCAGACGCTGATTGTTCGTCCGGGTGAACTGCAACAAAACGTGCTGGCGACGGGCAAACTTGATGCTCTGCGCAAGGTTGATGTGGGTGCTCAGGTGAGCGGTCAGTTGAAAACGCTGTCGGTTGAGATTGGCGATAAGGTGAAAAAAGGTCAGTTGCTTGGCGTTATCGATCCTGAACAGGCCGAAAACCAGATCCGCGAAGTGGAAGCGACGCTGATGGAGTTGCGTGCGCAGCGCAGCCAGGCCCTGGCGGAACGTAATCTTGCTCAGGTCACGCTGACCCGTCAGCAGGCGCTGGCTAAAACGCAGGCGATATCGCAACAGGATCTGGATACCGCAACAACGGCGCTGGCAGTAAAACAGGCGCAGATTGGCACTATCGACGCGCAAATTAAGCGCAATCAGGCCTCGCTGGATACGGCAAAAACCAACCTCGACTACACGCAAATCGTGGCACCGATGGCTGGGGAAGTCACTCAGATAACCACCCTGCAGGGACAAACCGTGATTGCGGCGCAGCAGGCACCGAACATTCTGACGCTGGCGGATATGGGCACCATGCTGGTGAAAGCACAGGTTTCTGAAGCGGATGTGATTCACCTTAAACCGGGGCAAAGCGCCTGGTTTACTGTGCTGGGCGATCCGCAGACCCGCTATGAAGGTGTGCTGAAAGATATTCTGCCAACGCCGGAAAAAGTCAACGATGCCATCTTCTACTATGCCCGCTTTGAAGTGCCAAACCCGCAAGGTGTGCTGCGTCTGGACATGACCGCGCAGGTGCATATTCAGCTGACCGGTGTGAAAAACGTATTGACCATTCCACTCTCTGCGCTGGGCGGAGCCGCCGGGGACAGCCGCTATAAGGTGAAAGTGCTGCGCAATGGCGAAACGCGTGAACGTGAAGTGGTGATTGGCGCGCGTAACGACACTGATGTGGTGGTAGTGAAAGGGCTGGAAGAGGGTGAGGAGGTTGTCACCAGCGAAAGTCTGCCCGGAGCCGTTAAATGACGGCGTTGCTTGAGTTAAATAACATCCGTCGCAGTTATCCGTCGGGTGATGGCCCGGTGGAGGTGCTGAAGGGTATTTCCCTGCGCGTCGAGGCGGGCGAGATGGTGGCGATTGTTGGCGCGTCGGGTTCCGGCAAATCGACGCTGATGAACATTCTCGGCTGCCTGGATAAACCGACCAGCGGGACGTATCGCGTTGCCGGGGCGGACGTCTCCACGCTGGATGATGACGCGCTGGCGAAATTGCGCCGTGAACATTTCGGCTTTATTTTTCAGCGCTATCATCTGCTTTCGCATCTGAGTGCGGCACAGAACGTTGAAGTTCCGGCGGTGTATGCCGGTGTGGAGCGGAAAAAACGCCTTGAGCGCGCACGAGAGCTGTTGACGCGTCTGGGGCTGGCGGAGCGGGTGGATTATCAACCGTCGCAGCTTTCCGGCGGCCAGCAGCAGCGCGTCAGTATTGCGCGGGCGCTGATGAACGGTGGACAAGTCATCCTCGCCGATGAACCCACAGGTGCGCTCGACAGCCGTTCCAGCGAAGAGGTGATGGAGATCCTCCACCAGCTTCGCGACCAGGGGCATACGGTGATCATCGTGACTCACGATCCGCTGGTGGCTGCGCAGGCCGAACGCATTATTGAGATCTATGACGGCGAGCTGGTCAGTAACCCGCCAGCCCGACGGACGAAGGATGCCGTACAGAAAGAGACTTTGCCCACCTCGTCCGGCTGGGGGCAGTTCTCCAGCAGTTTTCGCGAAGCGTTGACAATGGCCTGGCTGGCAATGGCGGCCAATAAAATGCGCACATTGCTGACCATGCTCGGCATTATCATCGGTATCGCGTCGGTGGTGTCGATAGTGGTGGTAGGCGACGCGGCAAAACAGCTGGTGCTGGCGGATATCCGTGCCATTGGTACCAACACCATTGACGTCTACCCCGGCAAAGATTTTGGTGATGACGAACCGCAGTATCAGCAGGCGCTGAAATATGACGACCTGACGGCCATCCAGAAGCAGCCGTGGGTGAATTCAGCCACACCTGCGGTGTCGCAAAACCTGCGTCTGCGCGTAGGCAATGTCGACGTGGCGGCCAGCGCCAACGGCGTCAGCGGCGACTACTTTACTGTTTACGGCATGACCTTTAGCGAAGGGGCTACCTTTAATGCCGAGCAACTGGCGGGCAGGGCGCAGGTGGTGGTTCTGGATGCCAACTCACGCAGGCAGCTCTTCCCCAATAAAACCCGCGTGGTGGGCGAAGTGATCCTCGTCGGGAACATGCCTGCGACGGTTATCGGTGTGGCGGAAGAGAAACAGTCGATGTTTGGCAGCAGTAAAATCCTGCGCGTCTGGCTGCCGTATACCACCATTTCCGGGCGGATCATGGGGCAGTCCTGGCTCAACTCCATCACCGTGCGCGTGAAAGAGGGCTACGACAGTGCGCTGGCCGAGCAGCAGCTTGAGCGGCTGTTAACCCTGCGCCACGGGAAGAAGGATTTCTTCACCTGGAACATGGATGGCCTCTTGAAAACGGCGGAAAAGACCACACGTACTCTTCAGATGTTCCTGACGCTGGTGGCGGTGATTTCACTGGTTGTTGGTGGGATCGGGGTGATGAATATCATGCTGGTGTCGGTGACGGAGCGCACGCGGGAGATTGGTATCCGCATGGCGGTTGGAGCCAGGGCAAGCGATGTGCTGCAACAGTTTTTGATTGAAGCGGTGCTGGTGTGTCTGGTTGGCGGTGCGATGGGCATTGCACTCTCGATGATGATCGCCTTTATGCTTCAGCTCTTTTTACCCGGCTGGGAGATTGGCTTCTCACCGGTGGCGATCCTGACGGCGTTTTTATGCTCAACCGTTACCGGTATTTTGTTTGGCTGGCTGCCGGCGCGAAATGCGGCGCGGCTGGATCCGGTGGATGCGCTGGCTCGGGAATAACCCGAAAATAAAAATGCCAGCCGATCGGGCTGGCATTTTGCCTGCGGGATGTACACAATGAAACAGAGAGCTATGCAACCGTCTCTGCTTCAATGGGCACGATAAGGCTTGCGTGATTGCCTTTTGGCCCCTGGTGTACATCGAACCGGACGGATTGTCCGGCTTTGAGCGTTCTGTAACCATCCATCTGAATGGTGGAATAGTGAGCGAAGATATCCTCGCCGCCGCCTTCGGGGCAGATGAAGCCAAACCCTTTGGCGTTGTTGAACCACTTAACAGTACCCATTTCCATGCTTCGACATCCTTCGTAAATCTTATAAATTAAGATGGAATGAACCGGTGGTGGAGTGGGGGCTGTTCAAAACCTCGCCATCTCACGCTTGTACAATTTAGATAAACGAAAGAAGCCGTCAAGCGTTTGGCGCTGGAGTTGGGACAACAATCAACCAAAGTTTGAAGCAGTTAACGCTATTGCTACGGTTTGTGACAGACATCGCGGATGACAGTAATAGATGATTGTTATCTAACATCTGAGGTAGATTCAAAGTGATTATGCAAAATGGGTAAGACTAACGACTGGCTGGATTTTGACCAGCTGGCGGAAGATAAAGTGCGTGACGCGCTAAAACCGCCATCCATGTATAAAGTTATGTTAATGAACGATGATTACACGCCGATGGAATTTGTTATTGACGTGCTACAAAAGTTCTTTTCTTATGATGTAGAACGTGCAACGCAACTGATGCTTACCGTTCATTATCGTGGCAAAGCTATCTGCGGCGTCTTTACAGCCGAAGTGGCGGAAACCAAAGTGGCGATGGTGAACGACTACGCGAGGGAGAACGAGCATCCGTTGCTATGTACGCTGGAAAAGGCCTGATAAGGCATAAAATTGGGGGAGGTGCCTATGCTCAATCAAGAACTGGAACTCAGTTTAAACATGGCTTTCGCCAGAGCGCGTGAGCACCGACATGAGTTTATGACCGTCGAGCATTTACTGCTCGCGCTGCTTAGCAACCCATCCGCCCGCGAAGCGCTGGAAGCCTGCTCTGTGGATCTGGTGGCGCTACGTCAGGAACTCGAAGCCTTCATCGAACAAACCACACCGGTGCTGCCAGCCAGTGAAGAGGAGCGCGACACGCAGCCGACGCTCAGCTTCCAGCGTGTCTTGCAGCGTGCGGTATTCCACGTCCAGTCTTCCGGACGTAGCGAAGTGACTGGTGCAAACGTATTAGTCGCCATCTTCAGCGAGCAGGAGTCCCAGGCGGCCTATCTGCTGCGCAAACACGAAGTCAGCCGACTCGACGTGGTTAACTTTATCTCTCACGGAACGCGGAAAGACGAGCCTAACCCGGCGTCGGACTCCAGCAATCAGGTCAATAACAATGAAGAGCAAGCAGGAGGGGAGGATCGTATGGAAAACTTCACCACCAACCTTAACCAGCTCGCTCGCGTTGGCGGTATCGACCCGCTGATTGGCCGCGATAAAGAGCTGGAGCGCGCTATCCAGGTGCTGTGCCGTCGCCGTAAGAACAACCCGCTGCTGGTGGGGGAATCTGGCGTGGGTAAAACCGCGATTGCCGAAGGCCTTGCCTGGCGTATTGTGCAGGGCGATGTGCCGGAAGTGATTGCCGATTGCACCATCTACTCGCTGGATATCGGTTCTTTGCTGGCGGGCACCAAATACCGTGGTGATTTTGAAAAACGCTTCAAGGCGCTGTTAAAACAGCTGGAGCAGGACACCAACAGCATTCTGTTTATCGATGAAATTCATACCATCATCGGTGCAGGTGCAGCCTCCGGTGGCCAGGTGGATGCTGCTAACCTGATCAAACCGCTGCTTTCCAGCGGCAAGATCCGCGTGATTGGCTCCACGACCTACCAGGAGTTCAGCAACATTTTCGAAAAAGACCGTGCTCTGGCGCGCCGCTTCCAGAAAATCGACGTGACGGAGCCGTCCGTTGAGGAAACGGTGCAGATCCTTAACGGTCTGAAGCCGAAATATGAAGCCCACCACGACGTGCGTTATACCGCCAAAGCGGTGCGTGCGGCGGTGGAGCTGGCGGTGAAATACATCAACGACCGTCATCTGCCGGATAAGGCGATTGACGTGATTGATGAGGCGGGCGCGCGGGCACGTCTGATGCCAGCCAGCAAGCGTAAGAAAACCGTTAACGTGGCGGATATTGAGTCGGTGGTGGCACGCATCGCGCGTATCCCTGAGAAGAGCGTTTCTCAGAGCGACCGTGATACGCTGCGTACCCTCGGCAACCGCCTGAAAATGCTGGTCTTTGGTCAGGACAAAGCCATTGAGGCCTTAACCGAAGCGATTAAGATGGCTCGCGCCGGACTGGGGCATGATCATAAACCTGTTGGTTCCTTCCTGTTCGCCGGCCCGACCGGTGTCGGGAAAACCGAGGTGACGGTTCAGCTCTCCAAAGCGCTGGGCATTGAGCTGCTGCGTTTTGATATGTCTGAGTACATGGAGCGTCACACCGTCAGCCGTTTGATTGGTGCACCTCCGGGCTACGTGGGCTTTGATCAGGGCGGCCTGCTCACCGATGCGGTGATCAAGCATCCGCACGCGGTACTGCTGCTTGATGAAATCGAGAAAGCGCACCCGGATGTGTTCAATATCCTGCTGCAGGTGATGGACAACGGGACGCTGACCGACAACAACGGGCGCAAGGCGGACTTCCGCAACGTGGTGCTGGTGATGACCACCAACGCCGGGGTGCGTGAAACTGAACGTAAATCTATCGGCCTTATCCACCAGGATAACAGCACCGATGCGATGGAAGAGATCAAGAAGATCTTTACGCCGGAATTCCGTAACCGTCTGGACAACATTATCTGGTTCGATCACCTCTCTACCGCGGTGATCCATCAGGTGGTGGATAAGTTCATCGTCGAGTTGCAGGTTCAGCTGGATCAGAAAGGCGTGTCGCTAGAAGTGAGCCAGGAGGCCCGCAACTGGCTGGCTGAGAAAGGCTACGACCGTGCGATGGGTGCGCGTCCGATGGCGCGTGTGATTCAGGATAACCTGAAGAAACCGCTGGCGAACGAGCTGTTGTTTGGCTCGCTGGTGGACGGTGGTCAGGTGACCGTGGCGCTGGATCAGGCGAAGAATGAGCTGACGTACGATTTCCAGAGTGCGGCGAAGCATAAGCCGGAAGCGGCTCACTGAGTTGAACGTTAAACTTAAAAACCGGGCATTTGCCCGGTTTTTTTATGCCTGATTCTGGCAGACCGCACTATCTGTTCCCTCTCCCTGTGGGAGAGGGCTAGGGTGAGGGCATCAGGGCGCAGAGGAATTTTGCGAGGCGCTTTCCAGTATTTAATGATGCTGATTGCTGGATAAATTCACAGTAGTAAAATGGCGACACACCTGCAAAATCAGGTGCCGGGATTGGCGTCCTGATACACACATATGGAAAGATGTTGCTCACAGCAACGTTACTGGTTTCGTTCACTCTTTTTTTAGCTGCGGTATAATCCGTATCTTCAAATATGGTGGGCTGAACTGGGGCTTCTTTTGAAGCGCCGATTTTCCATATGGTCGGTACGCCAAACCGGTTCAGTCTGCCACCTGAAGTTGGCGTTTCTGGTGGTAGTTTTCGGCTTCTAAATATGGAAATTATGATATGGAAAACCAATCTTTCTCCCAACTCTACAGCGAACTCTCCCTCAACCCCGATCTCCCAACCCTTGCCGAGCGTTGTAAGTTGCTCACCGAAATCCTGCTGGATTGCACTTCGCTTCCTCAAACCCAGCCCGTTTGCCGCTGTCTGGGCGCTTATCTGGAAGAAGTTAAAACGGGACTCACAGAATCAATGCGCGATTTTCAGGTGGTGGAATTTGAAGACGCAGAGGAGCCGCCGCGGTATAAAGAGTGGATGCTGGAAGATACCGAAACCAAATGCGATTACTGCCGGGCATTAAATCACGTATTGCTGATTTCGCATTTTGATCGCGATATGTTGCCGCATCTTACGGGGTTATTGCATGACATAGCGCATTCAATGGCCGCAGATGTGATTATGCCTTGTCGTGAAAAAACCGTAATCCATATTATTCCCTGAATCTGATTTGTTGCATCAGTACGGGTTCTTGCACCCATTACGTCACGGACGTGATAAGAAATTGTAGTGGCCTGGACATCCCAAACACGAGAGAAGCAAAAAGTATGCGGGCCACTTTAGTGAATAATTAAAACCCCATTATGAAATTTTCAGGGATAACTAATGAGATCGCTCCTGATAATCATTTTCACGCTGTCTTCAATTGCTGTGGCAAGTGAACACAATCAACCCGCTACCATAGCCATAAAATTTAATCAGTGGTATATCAGTCAGCTTAATCAGAATAATGCACCTGTCCTCAACCCGGACACTATGGGTGATTACGTAGCATCAGAAACGATCGCAGCGATAAAAAAACTTTATTCAGGTGACAGTAATGATAAAGACATGCCAGATGCTGACATGTTTATAAAAGCCCAGGACTGGGGTAATGACTGGGATCATGTTGCGGTAGTTTCATCTGATTTTGACGCTGTGTGCACAAACATCTATATCGCATTCGGACAGAAGCAGGAGCATGTCGTTGCAGATTGCCTGATTCAGGAAAATGGGAAGTGGAAAATAAGGTCAGCAACTCTTATTAAATAAGGATCGGCTCGCTGACTGGGGGATCTTTCTACGGGCGACTTACGGGCTAAGCGCGACAGCGACGGTTCCCTGGTTCTGAGAAATAACAACCGCATCTGTTTCAGGGTGCGGTTTTTTCTGCCAGCCGGGTATCGAATACAAAAGAGTGGCGCTGAACGGAGGATAAAGCCTGTTGAAATGCCGGGTTCAATGGGTTGAGAATGGCATTGTTTTCATAAGGAATAATGCAGGAAGGTAAAATAAGTGCCAGTGCATCACTGGCCTGTAGCCAGCTGGTTCCCAGGTCCATCGTTGAAACCGGAGCTGGATTTTCCTGCCAGTCCCCGGGCAGCCACTCTTTATCCAGATGATCAATCTGATCGTCCGGGATATCGATGCTGAACAGTTGGTATTGATTCAGTACGGTATCCCTTTTAACGTGAACCAGAATTTCGAGCGCTGCCAGCGAGATGGATGTGGAGACGTACACCGCAGGGTGTCCTTTATGATTCCAGCGGCCACCATACTGGTTTGCACCGCTTCCACTCCACGCTTCGCTGGCATAACGTCCCGTCACCAGACGATAAAAAATCATGCCAGCACTCCGTGTTCCAGACGGCCAATCAGGTCGGTGACTTCCAGTGCGCCGGTTTCTGTGGCAATCAGGTCGACAGGTGCTATATTGCCAAGCCCGCGAACCGGTGATTGCAGCCAGTTCCATGCCTCGTCTTTACTGCCAAAATAATCGACAGCGGTATCCAGTACCCGAACGAAACGAGCCACGCGTTCGCTTTCATCGGGCGTCAGCGTACGGCCCGCACTTTTGCGGCGCGCGACATTGCGCTCGTTAATCCCTGTCACGCGTAAAATGTCCGCTTTTGACATCGCGGTCCATTCATGAATGTTGTCAAGTACGCTGACGGGCAAGCCCTGATTGAGATATTCAATCAGCCGCATACCTCTGTTTGCAGGCAAACCTGCAAAACGCCAAAGTGCGTTGTCAGCAGGTTTCTGCGCGGGAACCCATGTTCTCATCTGTACCTCCTGATGAATGTCATTTGTCATAGGGAAGTATAGTCATTTGTCATGACTTATGGAATGGATACTTTTTGCGCATTAAGAGCGGAGGGATTAAAGGTGTCGTGGCCTACAAAAAAATAAGGCCGGGATTATCCCGACCTTGTATATATTCATCTGCCATTACAGGCGAAAACAATTAGCGACTACGGAAGACAATGCGGCCTTTGCTCAGGTCGTACGGGGTCAGTTCAACAGTCACTTTGTCGCCCGTTAAAATGCGGATATAGTTTTTGCGCATTTTACCGGAGATGTGCGCAGTTACCACGTGACCGTTTTCCAGCTCTACGCGAAACATGGTGTTAGGCAACGTATCAAGTACGGTACCCTGCATTTCAATATTGTCTTCTTTGGCCATCTAATCCTCTGGGGTATCACTACCAAGTTTTGAACCGGCAAGATAATGCCGAAATTCATCAATTAAGTAAAGAATTGCGCGATTAAAACGCAGCAAAACAGTTTCGGCGCATTGCCCAAGCGTCACGGTACTACCGAACGAAAAGCGCATTCGTAAAGGGGAGACGACAGGATAAACGTCAGGACGTTATCTGAAGCGAAGGTCCCAAACGGCGGCGGGGCAACAGGCAGAAGCTACTCTGCGGCGTAATTATAACACCCTCATGAAAAATGTGCGGAAAACATTTAGACATTGGGCATAAAGAGTGTCCTTGGTACCCAGAAGTCGCGCGGAAGCTTCTCCTGGCGGCAGGTATCCAGGTGCTCAATGTAGTGACGACGGGAGATTTCTACGGCACCGAGCGAGGCGGTATGCTCATTAAGTACCTGACAATCCATCAACTGTCCGCCACGTAGGGCAAACTCGTTGCAGAAAACCAGCAGTGCAGTTTTCGAGGCGTTAACTGCGCGGGAAAACATCGACTCGCCACAGAACAACGTACCCTGTGCCACGCCATACATGCCACCAACCAGCTCACCTTTCTCCCACACTTCTATTGAATGGGCGTAGCCAAGCTCATGCAGGCGGTGATAGGCGTCGATAATATCGCGGGTTATCCATGTGCCTTCATGACGATCGCTGGCACAACCTTCAATGACCTGACCAAACGCGTGGTTGAGCGTTACACGGTACGGTGATTTCGCATGGAAACGTTTCATGCTGCGGCTCAGATGAAACTGGGCTGGCCACAGTACAGCACGCGGGTCGGGCGACCACCATAAAATAGGGTCACCGGGGGAAAACCACGGGAAAATCCCGCGCTGGTAAGCCATCAATAGCCGTGCAGGACTGAGGTCACCGCCAAGCGCCAGTAGCCCATTGGGTTCACGCAGCGCCCCCTCCGGAGAAGGGAACGCAATATTATGACGAGAAAGCTGGACCAGGCGCATGACAGCAGAACTCCAATACGCGAGTGAGGATCGGTACAAATATAGTCTACAGACGCTGTTTAAACTGGTAGTAGCGACCCTGTTTCGCCAACAGTTCTGCGTGACTACCATGCTCAATAATGTGCCCGTTGTCCATCACAATTATCTGATCAAAACTCGCCAGTCCGCGCAGTCGGTGTGTCACCATCAGCACGGTTTTACCGGCCATGACAGTGGCCAGTAAATCAAGGATTTGGCTCTCGGTAGTGGCGTCCAGCCCTTCTGTCGGCTCATCCAGCAACATCAGCGGGGCATCGTGCAGCAGTGCTCGCGCAATTGCCAGACGGCGCAACTCACCGCCGGAGAGCTGACGACCCCCTTCACCCAGCCAGCTGTTTAACCCGTCATCTTCAAGCAGCTTATGCAGCCCAACCTGCTCCAGCACCACGCTAAGCAGCGCATCAGAGGCATCTGGCGCGGCAAGCAGCAGGTTATCGCGCAGCGTTGCGCTAAAGAGATGCACACGCTGCGGTACCACGCTGACAGTCTTGCGCAACGTCTGTTCGCTGAAGTCTGCCAGTGGCACATTGTTAAGGAGGATCTGTCCCTGCTGCGGATCCCAGGCGCGGGTCAGCAGCTGCAGGAGCGTCGATTTACCGCAACCCGTGCGGCCAAGAAGCGCAATGTGTTGGCCTGCGTTCACGACGAGATTGATGCCTTCCAGCGCGTTTTGTGCCTGCTTGTCATAAGCAAACGTGACGTCATTCAGTGTCAGAGTGACGCGCTCTGGCACAACGGTTTGCCCGTCGCGGAACGTCACTTCCGGCTCTTGCCCGGCAATCTCCGTGATGCGCAGGGCAGAAGCGATAACCTGCCCAAGATGCTGGAATGCCCCCGTCACCGGTGCCAGTGCCTCAAAGGCCGCCAGCGCACAGAAGACGAAGAGGGCAATCAGTGCGCCGGGCTGTGAGTTATCGCCCACTCCGCCAGAAGCCATCCACAGCATAGCAATGACAGCCACGCCGCCAATTAACATCATCAAGGCCTGGGAGAACGCCGTCAGTTCAGACTGGCGACGTTGCGCTTCGTGCCAGTTTAACTCCGTGCTTTCCATACGGGCGCGGTAGCGTTTGCTGGCACCAAAAAGGGTCAGCTCGGCCTGCCCCTGTAACCAGGAGGTGAGTTGCTGACGATATTCACCGCGAAGGCGAGTCAGATTTTCCCCGGTGGATTTACCGGCGCGGTAGAACAGCGGCGGCAGAATCATCAGCGTCAACAGCATGATGCCGCCGAGCGTCAGCGCAATGGGAACATCCAGAACACACAACCCCAGCGTAACCACCGCGATCACCACAAATGCGCCCACCAGCGGCGAAATGACGCGCAGGTAGAGGTGATCCAGCGTATCGACATCCGCGACCACGCGGTTGAGCAATTCACCCTGGCGAAAACGCGCCAGCCCGGCAGGGGAGAGGGGCAATAGTTTGCTGAAGGTGTAAATGCGCAGGTGTTGCAGCACGCGGAAGGTCGCATCGTGGCTGACCAGCCGCTCAAAATAGCGTCCGGCGGTACGGGTAATGGCGGTGCCACGCACGCCCGCGGCCGGGAGCATGTAGTTAAAGCTGTATAACCCGGCGACGCCCGCGACGGCAGACGCCGATAAGAACCAGCCGGAGAGCGTCAGCAGGCCAATGCTGGCAAGCAGAGTGACGATCGCCAGTACGATGCCCAGCGTCAGCATCCATTTATGGCGTTTATACAGCGCAAGATACGGGAGCAGGGCACGCATCAGATGTCCTCCTGACGATTCGCCAGCAGGGTGGCAAATGGCCCCTGCGCGGTAACGAGAGAGGCGTAATCGCCTTGCTCAACAATTTGACCGTTTTCCATCACCCAGATTTGATCCCAGTCGGCAATGCCTTCCAGCTGGTGTGTGACCATCAGGGTGGTTTGCTGCAATGAGGCTGCGTTAAGGGCATGCATTACGCGTTGCTCGCTGTGTGCATCCAGGCTGGCGGCGGGCTCATCCAGCAGCATCAACTGGCAGGGATTAAGAAGAGCACGGGCAACGGCTACACGCTGCGCCTGGCCTACGGACAGCCCGGCAGACTGGTCGCCAACGATAGTGTTGACCCCCTGCACAAGCAGGGGCAGAAACTCGCTGACCCAGGCGCGGTCAAGGACGGATTGCAGCTCATCTTCGCGTGCATCCGGGCGAGCCAGAAGCACGTTCTCCCGCAGCGTGGCGGCCGGTAGCTGTGGGTTTTGTCCCACCCAGCTTAGCTGTTTGCGCCAGGCATCCGGGTCGAGATCGCGCAGCTCGGTTTTGTTAATCCGTAGCGAACCGGTGTAAGCCATAAAGCCGGACAGTGTATTAAGCAGCGAACTTTTACCTGAACCGCTGGTACCGACCAGCACCACTCGCTGCCCGGCAGGCAGGGTAAAGTTCAGCGGGCCTGCCAGCACTTTGCCTTCAGGCGACAGAATAGAAAAATCACTCGCCTCAATTGTCACTGGTTCTTTGGTATTCAGCGTAACGTCACCCCGTTCCGGGTGTGCCAGCGGCGTTTCCATGAATGTTTTCAGGCTATCGGCCGCGCCAACGGCCTGCGCTTTAGCATGATAAAAGGTACCGAGATCGCGCAGTGGCTGGAAAAACTCCGGAGCCAGGATTAGCGCCAGGAAGCCCGAAGACAGCGTCACTGCCGTACCGTAGTGGCCAAAATCCAGCGCACCGAGGTAGGAGAAACCGAAATAAACCGCCACCAGTGCAATCGACAGCGAGGTAAAGAATTCGAGCACGCCAGACGACAGAAACGCCAGGCGTAACACTTCCATCGTGCGCTGGCGGAAATCCTGCGACGCCAGGCGGATGTTTTCAGTTTCCGCTTCACCACGGCCAAAAATACGCAAGGTTTCCATACCGCGCAGACGGTCAAGGAAATGGCCACTCAGACGACCCAGCGCCAGGAAATTGCGGCGGTTAGCGTCTGCAGCCCCCATTCCCACCATCGCCATAAACAGCGGGATCAACGGGGCGGTACCCAGCAGGATCAACGCCGCTACCCAGTTGGTCGGGAAAATGGTGATCACAATCAGCAGCGGCACGCAAACGGCCAGCGCCATCTGAGGAAGATAGCGGGCATAGTAGTCGTGCATATCGTCAATTTGCTCAAGGATAAGCGTCGCCCAGCTTCCGGCAGGCTTACCCTGGATCCAGGCGGGCCCGGCTTCCTGCAGACGGTCGAGTACCTGACGGCGGATTTCATAGCGTATATGTTGCCCCGCATGGAAACCGACGCGTTCACGCAGCCAGACCACCCAGGCGCGCAGAACAAAAACCAGAACAAGGACGATAAACGGCATCAGGAGTGCTTCGCGCGGAATATTCTCCATGATCATGTGGTTAAGAATGCGGGCCAGCAGCCATGCCTGGGCAACAATCAACAGACCGCTGATCAGTCCCAGAAGGCGGGAAATCATGAGCCAGCGGCGGGAAAGAACGCTTTGCTGTTTCAGCCAGCGTGTTAACTCTTGTTGACGGGTTTTTTCCATTGCGTACTTTGCAGGTGACGTTATTAGAAATTGGGCAGCGCAATGTTACAACGGAGAGACAATAAAGGCGACTTATCGCCGCCTTTATTTACGTTTGTTACTGACTTGTAAAGATTATTTACCGTGTTCGGCCAGCCCGTCCAGATAGCGTTCAGCATCCAGCGCGGCCATACAACCGGTACCGGCGGAGGTGATTGCCTGACGGTAAATATGATCCATGACGTCACCTGCGGCGAATACGCCCGGGATGCTGGTCTGGGTTGCGTTGCCGTGAATGCCGGATTGCACTTTAATGTAGCCGTTTTCCAGCTCCAGCTGACCGTCGAAGATCGCCGTGTTCGGGCTGTGGCCGATCGCCACAAACAGGCCAGCCACTTCCAGCGATTCCACGGTATCGGTGTTCTGGGTATCACGGATACGCAGACCCGCAACGCCCATCTGATCGCCCGTGACTTCTTCCAGCGTACGGTTGGTGTGCAGCACGATGTTGCCGCTCGCCACTTTATCCATCAGACGTTTGATCAGGATTTTCTCCGCACGGAAGGTGTCGCGGCGGTGGATCAGGTGTACCTCAGAGGCGATGTTCGCCAGATAAAGCGCTTCTTCCACTGCGGTGTTACCCCCGCCAATGACCGCGACTTTCTGGTTGCGGTAGAAGAAACCGTCGCAGGTGGCGCAGGCAGATACGCCGCGGCCTTTGAACGCTTCTTCAGACGGCAGACCCAGGTAACGGGCGGATGCACCGGTGGCAACGATCAGCGCGTCACAGGTGTACTCACCACTGTCGCCGGTCAGACGGAACGGACGGTTCTGCAGATCGACCTTGTGAATATGGTCGAACAGAATTTCGGTTTCGAACTTGGTCGCATGCTCGTGCATACGTTCCATCAACAGCGGCCCGGTCAGGTCGTTCGGGTCGCCTGGCCAGTTTTCCACTTCGGTGGTGGTGGTCAGCTGACCGCCTTTTTCCATGCCGGTAATTAACACCGGTTGCAGGTTAGCGCGTGCAGCGTAGACCGCCGCGGTATATCCCGCAGGTCCAGAACCAAGAATTAGCAGCTTACTGTGTTTGGCCGTGCCCATGAGATCCCCATTGTTGTTGGCAGACATTTGGCAGGATTGTAGGGAATTTGTTGCCGTAAAAAAAGAGCACAGCAATTTTGATATCAATATGTGCAATAGACGCTGACGATGAATGGCGGGCGATAACATACTGTGTGCTATTGAAAACCGGTTGTTTATAAGGCAATAAAATGAGGATTAATACCCGACCGCAATGAATATCCGGCATGTTGTACTAAAAATCGATGTTTTGCTTTGACAATCACCTGCGCTTTTGCGAAAACATTCAAGGAAGAAAAAAAACGCATTAACTGTGTGCCGCATAGGCATGCACGTAAATGCCATTTTTACCGGGTTAGTGAAATCTACGCATGGTGTGGACAGACGCCATACGTGATGTCGGTGACTGCCCTTCGGGCAACGGACTTCTTACCAACAGAACCCGAATCCGCATCGCGTCTATAGCCTAATAATTCGAGTTGCATGAAGGCGGCGACGCAGCGAATCCCCGGGAGCGTACATGAGTACGTGACTGGGGTGAGTGAGAAAAGCCAACGCGCAGGCAACTTGAAGTATGACGGATATAATACATAACCAGGCGATGTGATGAATAACGGGTACAGGCTCTGAACAGTGATGTGCACAGGGTCCAGGCAGGAGTAGGGAAGGAATACAGAGAGACAATAATAATGGTAGATAGCAAGAAGCGCCCTGGCAAAGACCTCGACCGTATCGATCGTAACATTCTTAATGAATTGCAAAAGGATGGGCGTATTTCCAACGTCGAGCTTTCAAAACGTGTGGGACTTTCCCCGACGCCGTGCCTTGAGCGTGTACGTCGACTGGAAAGACAGGGTTTTATTCAGGGCTATACGGCTCTGCTGAACCCGCATTATCTGGATGCCTCACTTCTGGTATTTGTTGAGATTACTCTGAATCGTGGTGCGCCGGATGTGTTTGAGCAATTTAACGCCGCTGTACAAAAACTTGAAGAAATTCAAGAGTGTCATCTGGTTTCCGGTGATTTTGACTACCTGTTGAAAACCCGTGTGCCAGACATGTCCGCCTACCGTAAGCTGCTGGGTGAAACCCTGCTGCGACTGCCTGGTGTGAACGACACCCGTACCTATGTGGTGATGGAAGAGGTCAAACAGAGCAATCGTCTGGTTATTAAGACGCGCTAACACGGAACAGGTGCAAAATCAGCGTAGTTTGATTACACTCCTGTTAATCCATACAGCAACAGTGCCGGGGATACCCGGCGCTGTTGTCCGTTTTAGCAAACAGGCAGGATATGCCTGATACCTGGAGAGCCTTTCTTGAGCCAGGAATACACTGAAGACAAAGAAGTCACACTATCGAAGCTAAGCAGCGGACGTCGTCTCCTTGAGGCGTTGCTGATTGTTATTGCCCTTTTTGCCGTCTGGCTGATGGCAGCCTTACTCAGTTTCAACCCCTCCGATCCAAGCTGGTCACAAACCGCATGGCATGAGCCTATTCATAATTTAGGCGGCATTCCCGGAGCCTGGCTTGCGGATACGCTCTTTTTCATTTTCGGTGTGATGGCCTACACCCTTCCCGTCATTATGATTGGCGGATGCTGGTTTGCCTGGCGTCATCGGCAGAACGATGACTACATCGATTATTTCGCTGTTTCGCTGCGCCTGATTGGCGCGCTGGCACTGATCCTGACCTCCTGCGGGCTGGCGGCGATTAACGCCGATGATATCTGGTACTTTGCTTCCGGTGGGGTGATCGGCAGCTTGCTGAGCACCGCGCTACAGCCGATGCTCCACAGTAGTGGCGGAACCCTGGCATTGCTCTGCATCTGGGCCGCTGGGTTGACGTTGTTCACGGGCTGGTCATGGGTGAGTATCGCCGAAAAGATCGGCAGTTTTATCCTTAATATTCTCACTTTTGCCAGCAACCGTACCCGTCGTGATGACACATGGGTTGATGAAGACGACAATGAAGATGAGTACGATGAGGACGACGATGCCCCGGTGCAGCGTCGCGAATCTCGCCGTGCCCGTATTCTGCGTGGGGCGCTGGCGCGCCGTCAGCGCGTAGCCGAAAAATTTGCCAACCCGCTGGGCCGTAAAACCGATGCTGCACTTTTCTCCGGCAAACGCATGGATGAAGAGGAGCAGGTTGAATATCGTGCTGCAGGTAAGGCCGTCGATCCTGATGATGTGCTCTTCTCCGGGAGCCGCGCCACGCCAGGTGATTTTGACGAGTACGATCCGCTACTCAATGGTCACTCTGTCACCGGGCAGGTTGCGGTCGCTGCAGCGGCCACCACGGCAGCGCAGGCGTTTGCTGCACCTGCTGAAGCCGTCATGCCATCCGCGCCGGTTCCTGCACCAGAGCTGGCTATGCAGCAGCCTCAGGTTGACTGGCAGAGTGCGCCGGGTGTCCATACGCCGGAGCCGGTCATCGCACCGGAGCCAGAAAGCTATGTGCCGGTACAGCAGGAACAGTGGCAACAACCTTATCAGCCGCCTGAACCTGCGTATGAACCGCAGGGGTATCCGGAATACGAGCAACCTGCCGCCCAGCCGTATCAGGCATATGTGCCTGAACCGGTCGAACCTGTGCAGCCATATGTAGAGCCGCAGTCCGAACCTGAAGTGGTGGAAGAGACGAAACCGTCCCGTCCGCCAATGTACTACTTTGAAGAAGTTGAAGAGCGTCGGGCCCGTGAGCGCGAGCAACTGGCGGCCTGGTATCAGCCCGTTCCTGAACCTGCCGTACAGGTTCCTGCTGTTTCTGCTCCTTCCGTTGATCCTACACCTGTTGTTGCTCCGGTGGCTGAAAGCGTGAAGCAAGCCACGGCAGCGGCCGCTGTTGCTGCGCCAGTCTTTAGCCTGGCAGCTGGTGGCGCGCCACGTCCTCAGGTGAAAGAGGGGATTGGCCCGCAGTTGCCTCGTCCTAATCGTGTTCGCGTACCAACGCGTCGTGAGCTGGCCTCTTACGGCATCAAGCTGCCTTCCCAGCGTATGGCTGAGGAAAAAGCGCGCGAGTCTGAATATGAAGACGACGCCGATGAACTGCAGCAGGATGAGCTGGCACGTCAGTTCGCCGCGCAGCAGCATCAGCGCTACGGTGAAGAGTATCAGCACGATGCGCCATCGCCTCATGTTCCTGAAGACGAAGAGGATGCGGCGGAAGCCGAGTTAGCGCGCCAGTTTGCGGCAACGCAGCAGCAGCGCTATTCCGGTGAACAACCTGCCGGTGCGAACCCGTTCTCGCTGTCAGATTTTGAATTCTCGCCAATGAAAGATCTGGTGGATGATGGCCCTGGTGAGCCGTTATTCACCCCGAGCGTGATGCCGGAAGCTGAGCAACCGGTGCGCCAGCAGCCACTGGCACAGCATGTTCCTGCACAGCAGGCGTATGCGCAGCCGCAACAGCCGACTCCTCAGACTCACGCGCAGCCGCCGCAGTTCCAGCAGCCTCCGGCACAGCCGCAGGAAAGCCTTATTCATCCACTGTTGATGCGTAACGGTGACAGCCGGCCGCTGCAACGCCCGAGTACGCCATTGCCGTCGCTGGATCTGTTAACGCCGCCACCGTCTGAAGTTGAACCGGTTGATACCTTTGCGCTGGAGCAGATGGCGCGTCTGGTCGAAGCGCGTCTGGCTGATTTCCGCATCAAGGCGGATGTGGTGAACTACTCTCCTGGCCCGGTGATCACCCGTTTCGAACTGAACCTGGCCCCTGGCGTAAAAGCGGCGCGTATTTCTAACCTGTCCCGCGACCTGGCGCGTTCCCTGTCGACCGTGGCGGTGCGTGTGGTAGAAGTTATCCCGGGTAAGCCGTACGTAGGGCTTGAACTGCCGAATAAGAAACGTCAGACCGTGTATTTGCGAGAAGTGCTGGACAACACCCGCTTCCGCGATAATCCATCTCCACTGACCGTGGTGCTGGGTAAAGATATCGCGGGCGATCCGGTGGTTGCCGATCTGGCGAAAATGCCTCACCTGCTGGTCGCGGGTACCACCGGCTCCGGTAAGTCCGTTGGGGTGAACGCCATGATCCTCAGCATGCTCTATAAAGCGCAGCCTGAAGATGTGCGTTTCATCATGATTGACCCGAAAATGCTGGAGTTGTCGGTTTATGAAGGCATCCCGCATCTGCTGACTGAAGTTGTGACCGATATGAAGGACGCCGCCAACGCCCTGCGCTGGAGCGTCAATGAGATGGAACGTCGCTATAAGCTGATGTCGGCGCTGGGCGTGCGTAACCTGGCCGGTTATAACGAGAAAATCGCTGAGGCGGCGCGTATGGGCCGTCCGATTCCGGACCCATACTGGAAGCCGGGTGACAGCATGGATGCCCAGCATCCGGTGCTGGAAAAACTGCCTTACATCGTTGTGCTGGTGGATGAATTCGCCGACCTGATGATGACCGTCGGTAAGAAAGTGGAAGAGCTGATTGCGCGTCTGGCACAGAAAGCGCGTGCGGCCGGTATTCACCTCGTTCTGGCGACGCAGCGTCCATCAGTAGACGTCATCACCGGGTTGATTAAAGCAAACATCCCGACCCGTATTGCGTTTACCGTATCGAGTAAAATTGACTCGCGTACCATCCTCGACCAGGGCGGTGCAGAGTCACTGTTGGGGATGGGGGATATGCTCTACTCCGGCCCGAACTCAACCTCTCCGGTGCGTGTTCACGGCGCGTTCGTTCGTGACCAGGAAGTGCATGCGGTGGTACAGGACTGGAAAGCGCGTGGCCGTCCGCAGTACGTTGACGGTATTACCTCCGACAGCGAAAGCGAAGGCGGTGGTGGTGGCTTTGACGGCGGCGAAGAGCTGGATCCGTTATTCGACCAGGCGGTTAACTTCGTCACCGAAAAACGTAAAGCGTCTATCTCCGGGGTACAGCGTCAGTTCCGCATTGGCTACAACCGTGCGGCGCGTATCATCGAGCAGATGGAGGCCCAGGGCATCGTGAGCGAGCAGGGGCATAACGGTAACCGTGAGGTACTGGCTCCACCGCCGTTTGATTGACCTTTCATCGATTGCAAAGAAGGGTAAATCAGCAAAATTTAAGCATTTTCTTCTGTCACCTGCCTGCGGGCAGGTTCACAATAGATGACAGAACCCCGTATCGGGATGACGTATTTTAAGGAATAACAATGAAAAAAATTGCAATCGCTTGTGCATTACTCACCAGTTTTGTTGCCAGCAGCGTCTGGGCTGATGCTGCCAGCGACCTTAAAAGCCGACTGGATAAAGTGAGCAGCTTCCATGCCAGCTTCACGCAAAAAGTGACTGACGGCAGCGGCAACGCGGTGCAGGAAGGCCAGGGTGATTTGTGGGTAAAACGCCCGAATCTGTTTAACTGGCATATGACCCAGCCGGATGAGAGCATCCTGGTGTCTGACGGTAAGACCCTGTGGTTCTTCAACCCGTTTGTTGAGCAGGCGACCGCCACCTGGCTGAAAGATGCGACCAGCAATACACCCTTTATGCTGATTGCCCGTAACCAGTCCAGCGACTGGCAGCAGTACAATATCAAACAAAGCGGTGATGAGTTTGTCCTGACGCCAAAAGGCAGCAACGGCAACCTTAAGCAGTTCACGATTAACGTGAGCACCAATGGCACCATCAATCAGTTTGGTGCTGTTGAGCAGGACGATCAGCGCAGCAGCTATCAGCTTAAATCTCAGCAAAACGGCGCTGTTGATGCATCAAAATTCACCTTTACCCCGCCGAAGGGCGTAACGGTGGACGACCAACGTAAGTAAGAGGCGTGAGTGGGCAACCTGTCGCTCGATTTTTCAGATAATGCGTTTCAACCTCTGGCCGCCCGTATGCGGCCAGAAAATTTAGCGCAGTACATCGGCCAGCAGCACTTGCTGGCTGCGGGCAAGCCATTGCCGCGTGCCATTGAGGCCGGGCATCTGCACTCGATGATCCTCTGGGGCCCACCCGGAACCGGTAAAACGACACTCGCGGAAGTGATCGCCCGATATGCGAACGCCGATGTGGAACGCATCTCTGCCGTCACTTCTGGCGTGAAGGAGATCCGCGAGGCGATCGAGCGAGCGCGGCAGAACCGTAATGCCGGACGTCGTACCATCCTCTTTGTGGACGAAGTCCACCGCTTCAATAAGAGCCAGCAGGATGCTTTCCTGCCGCATATTGAAGACGGCACAATTTTCTTCATCGGTGCGACCACGGAAAACCCGTCATTTGAACTGAATTCGGCGCTGCTTTCCCGCGCCCGTGTGTACCTGCTTAAATCGCTCACGACTGACGATATCGAAAAGGTTCTGACGCAGGCGATGGACGACAAAGCGCGCGGCTACGGCGGGCAGGATATCGTTCTGCCGGACGAGACGCGCCGGGCAATTGCGGAGCTGGTCAACGGTGATGCGCGGCGGGCACTGAACACGCTGGAAATGATGGCCGATATGGCTGAAGTTGACGATGCTGGTAAGCGAATGCTGAAACCGGAGTTGCTTACTGAAATTGCCGGCGAACGCAGCGCGCGTTTTGATAATAAAGGCGATCGTTTTTACGATCTGATTTCTGCTCTGCATAAGTCCGTGCGCGGCAGTGCGCCGGATGCGGCGCTCTACTGGTACGCGCGCATTATCAGTGCGGGTGGCGATCCTCTGTATGTTGCGCGTCGCTGCCTGGCGATTGCCTCTGAAGATGTCGGCAATGCCGATCCGCGCGCCATGCAGGTGGCACTTTCCGCGTGGGACTGTTTTACCCGCGTCGGGCCAGCGGAAGGTGAGCGCGCCATTGCGCAGGCGATTGTGTATCTGGCTTGTGCACCGAAAAGTAATGCGGTTTACACTGCATTTAAAGCGGCCATGTCTGACGCGCGTGAACGTCCGGACTATGATGTTCCGGTTCATCTGCGTAATGCACCGACCAAACTGATGAAAGAGATGGGTTATGGGCAGGAGTACCGCTACGCCCACGATGAACCCAATGCCTACGCTGCCGGAGAGGAATATTTCCCTCAGGAGATGGCACAAACCCGCTATTATCACCCTACAAACAGAGGTCTTGAAGGCAAGATTGGCGAAAAGCTCGCCTGGCTCGCCGGACAGGATCAAAATAGCCCTATAAAACGCTACCGTTAGTTCAATCGTTGCGGTAATGTTGGCATAGTATCCCTGTGACCGCAGGCTGTGGTTACATTTCCCTATTTTAATTCGATAAGCACAGGATAAGCATGCTCGATCCCAATCTGCTGCGTAATGAGCCAGACGCAGTCGCTGACAAACTGGCACGCCGGGGCTTTAAGCTGGATGTAGATAAGCTGCGCGCTCTTGAAGAGCGTCGTAAAGTTCTGCAGGTACAAACTGAAAATCTGCAGGCAGAGCGTAACTCTCGATCGAAGTCCATCGGCCAGGCGAAAGCGCGCGGGGAAGACATTGAGCCATTACGCCTGGAAGTGAACAAACTGGGTGAAGAGCTGGACCAGGCGAAAGCGGAACTGGACGTTCTTCAGGCAGAAATTCGTGATATTGCTCTGGCGATCCCGAACATTCCTGACGACAGCGTGCCTGTCGGTAAAGACGAAAACGACAACGTTGAAGTGAAACGCTGGGGCACTCCTCGCGCGTTCGACTTCGACGTTCGCGATCACGTGACGCTGGGTGAAATGCACTCAGGACTGGACTTTGCCGCAGCGGTTAAGCTGACGGGGTCTCGCTTTGTGGTGATGAAAGGTCAGATTGCCCACCTGCACCGCGCACTGGCGCAGTTCATGCTGGATCTGCACACTGAACAGCACGGCTACAGCGAAACCTACGTACCGTATCTGGTGAACCACGATACGCTGTACGGTACAGGTCAGTTGCCGAAATTTGCTGGCGATCTGTTCCATACCCGTCCGCTGGACGAGGAAGCTGACAGCAGCAACTATGCGCTGATCCCAACGGCAGAAGTACCGCTGACCAACCTCGTGCGCGATGAGATCATCGACGAAGATGACCTGCCAATCAAACTGACGGCGCACTCTCCGTGCTTCCGTTCAGAAGCCGGCTCTTATGGCCGTGACACCCGTGGTCTGATCCGTATGCACCAGTTCGACAAAGTGGAGATGGTGCAGATCGTGCGTCCTGAAGAGTCTATGGATGCGCTGGAAGAGATGACCGGCCATGCTGAAAAAGTGCTGGAGCTGCTGGGTCTGCCGTACCGCCGTATGGCGCTGTGTACCGGTGACATGGGCTTCGGTGCCTGCAAAACCTTCGACCTGGAAGTCTGGGTTCCTGCGCAGAATACCTACCGTGAAATCTCTTCCTGCTCTAACGTCTGGGATTTCCAGGCGCGTCGCATGCAGGCACGCTGCCGTAACAAGTCTGACAAGAAAACCCGTCTGGTGCATACCCTGAACGGTTCTGGTCTGGCAGTGGGTCGTACGCTGGTCGCGGTGCTGGAAAACTACCAGCAGGCGGATGGTCGTATTGAGATCCCTGAAGTGCTGCGCCCGTACATGAAAGGCCAGCAGTACATCGGTTAATTTGTCGTAAAACAAAAAAGCGCCTGAGGGCGCTTTTTTTATGCCTCTGATTTGATACGAAGCAATAACCCCTCCCTCTAAAGTGGTAATACTCCTCCGAATGAAAGTCAGCATAACGCGCTGATAACGAAGAAATACGTTGTATATAAGGCTATATAGCGGCCTGGGCCGCCTCTCTTTTTTTTGTGAGCAACCAAAGTGAGTCTCTATGAAAATCAAAGCGCCTGATGCGTTAATGGCTGCCGAGGTCACTCGCCGTGGGTTGATGAAAACCACGGCAATTGGCGGCCTGGCTGTTGCCAGCAGTGCCTTCACGCTCCCCTTTACCCGACTGGCATCAGCGGCGGATGCTCTGTCCCCGGCGACAGCCCCGGAAAAAGTGGTGTGGAGTGCCTGTACCGTAAACTGTGGTAGTCGTTGTCCATTGCGTATGCATGTGGTGGATGGTGAAATTAAGTATGTCGAAACCGACAATACTGGCGACGATAACTACGATGGATTACATCAGGTTCGTGCCTGCCTGCGTGGCCGCTCAATGCGCCGCCGCGTCTATAACCCGGATCGCCTGAAGTATCCGATGAAACGCGTCGGTCAGCGTGGGGAAGGGAAGTTCGAACGCATTAGCTGGGATGAAGCCTACGATATCATTGCCACCAACATGCAGCGTCTGATCAAAGAGTATGGCAACGAATCCATCTACCTGAACTATGGTACCGGGACTCTTGGCGGTACGCTGACGCGTTCCTGGCCACCGGGAAAAACGCTGGTAGCACGTCTGATGAACTGCTGCGGCGGTTATCTCAATCACTATGGTGACTACTCTTCTGCACAGATTGCCGCAGGTCTGAACTACACCTATGGTGGCTGGGCAGACGGTAACAGCCCTTCTGATATTGAGAACAGTAAGCTGGTGGTGCTGTTCGGTAATAACCCGGGTGAAACGCGCATGAGCGGCGGCGGGGTGACATACTACCTTGAGCAGGCTCGAGCGAAATCCAATGCACGTATGATTATTATCGATCCACGCTATACCGATACCGGTGCAGGGCGTGAAGATGAGTGGATCCCTATCCGTCCTGGTACCGATGCCGCATTAGTCAGCGCGCTGGCGTGGGTGATGATCACCGAAAACCTTGTCGATCAGCCATTCCTTGATAAATACTGCGTTGGTTATGACGAGAAAACCCTGCCCGCCAGCGCACCGGCTAACGGGCATTACAAAGCGTACATTCTCGGTCAGGGCAGTGACGGTGTGGCGAAAACCCCAGAGTGGGCCTCTACCATCACCGGTATTCCGGTCGAACGTATTGTTCAACTGGCGCGTGAAATTGGTTTAGCCAAACCGGCCTTTATCAGCCAGGGCTGGGGGCCGCAGCGTCACGCAAACGGTGAAATCGCGACCCGCGCCATTTCGATGCTCTCCATTCTGACCGGCAACGTTGGTATTAATGGCGGTAACACCGGTGCGCGCGAAGGCTCTTATGACGTGCCGTTTGAGCGTATGCCGACGCTGGATAACCCGGTTCAGACCAGCATCTCCATGTTTATGTGGACGGATGCAATTGAACGTGGCCCGGAAATGACCGCGTTGCGTGACGGTGTGCGGGGTAAAGACAAGCTGGATGTGCCGATCAAGATGATCTGGAACTATGCCGGTAACTGTCTTATCAACCAGCACTCTGAAATTAACCGTACTCATGAAATTCTGCAGGATGACAAGAAGTGCGAGATGATTGTGGTGATCGACTGCCACATGACCTCGTCGGCGAAATATGCCGATATTCTGCTGCCGGACTGCACCGCCTCTGAACAGATGGATTTTGCGCTTGATGCCTCCTGCGGGAACATGTCCTATGTGATCTTCACCGATCAGGCCATCAAACCGCGCTTTGAGTGCAAAACCATCTATGAGATGACCTCCCAGCTGGCAAAACGCCTTGGCGTTGAGCAGCAGTTTACCGAGGGGCGTACTCAGGAAGGGTGGATGCGTCATCTGCATGAACTCTCCCGTAAAGCCATCCCTGACCTGCCGGACTTCGATACCTTCCGCAAGCAGGGGATGTATAAACAGCGTGACCCGGAAGGGCACCACGTGGCGTATAAGGCATTCCGTGAAGATCCTCACGCCAACCCGTTGATGACGCCGTCAGGCAAAATCGAAATCTATTCGGAAGCGCTGGCGAAAATCGCCTCCAGCTGGGAGCTTCCGGACGGGGACGTTATCGATCCACTGCCAATCTATACGCCTGGTTTCGAAAACTACAACGATCCGCTGACGGCGAAATTCCCGCTGCAGTTGACCGGTTTCCACTATAAGGCACGCGTACACTCAACCTACGGCAACGTAGACGTACTGAAAGCCGCCTGCCGTCAGGAAATGTGGATCAACCCAATAGATGCGAAAGCGCGCGGTATCAGCAATGGCGATCGCGTACGCATCTTTAACGGTCGTGGAGAGGTACACATTGAAGCCAGGGTTACACCGCGCATGATGCCAGGCGTTGTCGCGCTGGGGGAAGGGGCCTGGTACAACCCGGATGCAAACCGTATCGACCAGGCAGGCAGTATTAACGTACTGACCACGCAGCGCCCATCACCGCTGGCGAAAGGCAACCCGTCCCACACGAACCTTGTTCAGGTTGAAAAGGTGTAAGGAGTAACCGATGACAACCCAGTATGGATTTTATATTGATTCCAGCCGTTGCACCGGGTGCAAAACCTGCGAGCTGGCCTGCAAAGATTACAAAGACTTAACCCCGGACGTCAGCTTCCGTCGTATTTACGAATACGCGGGCGGCGACTGGCAGGAAGACAATGGCGTCTGGCATCAGAATGTCTTTGCTTATTACCTGTCGATTGCCTGCAACCACTGCGAAGATCCGGCGTGTACCAAAGTGTGCCCGAGCGGGGCGATGCATAAGCGTGAGGACGGCTTTGTGGTGGTGGACGAAGATGTCTGCATCGGCTGTCGCTACTGCCATATGGCCTGTCCTTATGGTGCGCCGCAGTACAATGCCGCCAAAGGCCACATGACCAAATGCGACGGTTGCTATACCCGCGTCGCAGACGGCAAAAAGCCCGTCTGCGTGGAGTCCTGTCCGCTGCGTGCGCTGGACTTCGGTCCGATAGAAGAGCTGCGTAAAAAACACGGCCAGCTTGCTGCCGTCGCGCCGCTGCCGTCGGCGCACTTCACGAAGCCGAGCATTGTGATTAAACCTAACGCCAACAGCCGCCCGACGGGTGATACCACCGGCTATCTGGCAAACCCGAAGGAGGTGTGAGATGGGAAGTGGATGGCATGAATGGCCGCTGATGATCTTCACGGTCTTTGGACAGTGCGTTGCGGGCGGTTTCATTGTTCTCGCCCTTGCGTTGTTAAAAGGCAATCTGAATGCCGAACAACAGCAACGTCTGGTATTGAGCATGTTTGGCCTGTGGGTATTGATGGGGATCGGGTTTATCGCCTCTACGTTACACCTCGGCTCGCCAATGCGCGCGTTCAACTCCCTGAACCGCGTAGGTGCGTCTTCGCTCAGTAACGAAATCGCCAGCGGGGCAATCTTCTTTGCTGTGGGTGGTCTGGGCTGGCTGTTGGCCGCGCTGAAAAAACTGCCTGCGGGTCTGCGTAGCGTGTGGCTTGTGGTCACGATGGTGCTGGGCGTGGTGTTCGTGTGGATGATGGTGCGGGTTTATAACACTATCGACACCGTACCGACCTGGTACAGCGTCTGGACACCGATGAGCTTCTTCCTGACGATGTTTATCGGCGGGCCGCTTCTCGGCTTCCTGCTGTTACGCGTTGCGGGTGTTGATGGCTGGGCAATGCGTTTACTGCCGGTTGTTTCGCTGCTGGCGCTGGTGGTGAGTGCGGTTGTTGCTCTGATGCAGGGGGCAGAACTGGCAACCATTCACAGCTCCATTCAACAGGCTTCTGCACTGGTGCCGGATTACGGTTCGCTGATGGCCTGGCGCGTGGTGTTGCTGGTGGCGGCATTAGTCTGCTGGATTACGCCTCAGATCAAGGGCTATCAACCCGCGCTGCCGCTGCTGTCACTGGCGTTTGTGCTGGTGCTGGTCGGTGAATTGATTGGCCGTGGGGTGTTCTACGGTTTGCATATGACCGTTGGGATGGCCGTCGCCAGTTAACTCCAGTTTTTGTTATATAAAGCCGGGACTTAGTGCCCGGCTTTTCTTTTTCCGATCATGAAATTTTTCGACTGTCATCAGGTGTAGATTCTGACCATTAATAAATAAAAACATATACATAATTAATATTAATGACAGATATTGCAGTAGCAGGATGAGTTTTTTAAATCGACAAGGGACTTATCGTGCGCACAGCCAGAACCGGTGGATTGACTTTGTTTTTGCCAGTGGCATGATGCGCACGAAATCTGAATTTCCTCACGGTTTTTAATCCATGACCACCTATACCCGGCCAGTGCTTCTGTTGCTCTGTGGCCTGCTTTTGCTGACCCTGGCGATCGCGGTGTTAAACACGCTCGTCCCGCTGTGGCTCGCCCATGAAAACTTACCGACCTGGCAGGTGGGTATGGTTAGCTCGTCGTTTTTTACGGGAAACCTGCTGGGAACCCTGGTGACAGGGAACCTGATTAAACGTTTTGGTTTTAACCGTAGCTATTATCTGGCGTCGCTGATTTTCGCCGCCGGGTGCGCCGGGCTGGGGCTGATGGTTGGCTTCTGGAGCTGGATGGCCTGGCGTTTTATTGCCGGTGTAGGCTGCGCGATGATCTGGGTAGTCGTAGAAAGTGCGCTAATGTGCAGTGGCACTTCGCGCAACCGTGGCCGCCTGCTGGCGGCTTATATGATGGTCTATTATGTCGGTACCGTGCTCGGGCAGTTGATGGTCAACAAACTGCCAACTGATTTGATGAGTGTTCTGCCGTGGGTCACGGGTATGACGCTGGCGGCGATCCTGCCTCTGCTCTTCACGCGTATTGTGAACCAGAGCAGTGAGCATCAGGAAGCGACGACCCACGTCTGGCCGATGTTGAAGCTGCGTCAGGCGCGTCTGGGAGTGAACGGCTGTATTATCTCTGGCATTGTGCTGGGGTCGCTCTATGGCCTGATGCCGCTCTGGCTGAACCATCAGGGGGTTAGTGATTCCGGGATCGGGTTCTGGATGGCCGTGATGGTCAGTGCAGGTATTGTCGGGCAGTGGCCAGTTGGCCGTCTGGCGGACCGTTTTGGCCGCCTGCTGGTGCTGCGCGTGCAGGTCTTTGTGGTGATCATGGGGTGTCTCGCCATGCTCAGCAACGCTGCGATGGCTCCCGCGTTGTTTATTCTGGGAGCCGCGGGTTTCACGCTCTATCCGGTCGCAATGGCATGGGCCTGTGAGAAGGTGGAACATCACCAACTGGTGGCGATGAACCAGGCGCTGTTATTAAGCTATACCATCGGCAGCTTATTGGGGCCGACGTTTACCGCCATGCTGATGCAGAATTATTCCGACAACCTGCTCTTTATTATGATCGCCAGCGTGTCGTTTATATACCTCTTAATGCTGCTGCGCAAAGCGGGTGAGCATCCAACCCCAGTGGCACATGCCTGATTAAATGAAAGCCTGTCGATGACAGGCTTTTTTGTTCTCATCACATATAAGAGTTTTACGTATTGTTTGTTTATTGCGCCAGGCGATAATTCAAATACGTTCTACCACTAAAAGGCAGTAATCATGTCTATACGTCGTTTTTCCACTACAGCTCTGGCAGTAGTGTTGTCTTTAACGTTCGCAACTGCGCCGGTCATGGCTAACCCAGGAAACGGGAATGGGAATGGGAATGGTGGTGGCCACGGCAACAGCGGTGGACAAGGCAATGGCGGCAATCATGGAAACGGGAATTCCGGTGATAATGGGAACGGAAATTCTGGCAATCATAGTAATAAACAAAATAACGCAAGCCAGGTGCATGGTAAATCGAGCAAAAACGTCAGCGATGATGTTGATGCACGCGTCAGCTTCGATCATGCCCGCCATCTGGCGTTGAACTATGGTTTAACGGGGTATGATTCATTGCCTCCAGGCATTGCGAAAAACCTTGCTCGTGGCAAACCGCTTCCTCCGGGGATTGCTAAGAAAACTGTCCCTGCCTCTATGCTGGATCAGCTTCCTTCGTATCCGGGTTATGAGTGGCGAGTGGTAGGTGATGATCTGGTCTTAGTGGCATTGAGTACGGCGATTGTGACCAGCATTATCAATGGCGTCTTCAAATAGAATACAAAAAGGCCCGGTTCTCACCGGGCCTTTTATTAATACATGACCTTGTGGCCGTACTGCTCAAGAATACCTTTAACGCGTTCCATCGTCTCTTTCTTCGGCGGCTTAACGCCATCGAGTTTGTACTCTTCACCCATCGCCACCCATTTATGTTTACCCAGCTCGTGATAGGGCAGAAGTTCTATTTTCTCAACGTTACCCATATCCCGGGTAAATTCGCCCAGACGATGCGCAGAATCATCATCATCTGACCAGCCGGGTACAACAACATAGCGGATCCAGGTTTTGATACCTTTCCCTGAGATGTATTTCGCGAACTCCAGGGTACGATGGTTGGAAACACCCACCAGATTCTGGTGGATCTCATCGTTCATCTGTTTGAGATCGAGCATCACCAGATCGGTCACTTCAAGCAATTCATCGATGACCGGATCGTAGCGGCGCACAAACCCGTTGGTGTCGAGGCAGGTATGGATACCTTCTTTGTGGCAGGCGCGGAACCAGTCGCGTACAAATTCAGCCTGAAGGATCGCCTCACCGCCGGATGCAGTCACGCCGCCGCCGGACGCGTTCATAAAGTGGCGGTAGGTCACCACCTCTTTCATCAAATCTTCAACGGTCACTTCCTTGCCACCGTGCGTATCCCATGTGTCACGGTTATGGCAGTACAGGCAACGCATCAGGCAGCCCTGGAAGAAGGTAATAAAACGGATACCCGGGCCATCGACAGTGCCACAGGATTCAAAGGAGTGAATGCGACCAATAATTGACATTGCGGTGATATCTCCAGCATCGGCCCGTCCGGGGCCTGTGTATGCACAGCTCAAAACCGGCTGTGTTTAAGTCTGTTTTGGCTGTTATCCATAAAGTATAGATAGCGGACAAAAGAGACTGGTGTGGAGAGGGTGCTAAAAAGGCCCCACTTGCGTGGAGCCTTTATTGTACGCTTTTTAACGCGTGATTTCAGTCAATTCCACTTACATGGACTGAGTGAAAGTACGGGTGATAACGTCCTGCTGTTGTTCTTTAGTCAGGGAGTTAAAACGTACTGCGTAGCCTGATACACGGATGGTCAGCTGAGGATATTTCTCAGGATGTTCCATCGCGTCGAGCAGCATTTCACGGTTCATGACGTTCACGTTCAGGTGCTGACCACCTTCGATGGACGCTTCGTGGTGGAAGTAACCATCCATCAGACCCGCGAGGTTAGTTTTACGCACTTCGTCGTCTTTACCCAGCGCGTTTGGCACGATAGAGAAGGTGTAAGAGATACCATCTTTAGCGTAAGCAAACGGCAGTTTAGCAACGGAGGTCAGAGAGGCAACCGCACCTTTCTGGTCACGACCGTGCATTGGGTTAGCACCTGGGCCGAATGGCGCGCCAGCACGACGACCGTCTGGGGTGTTACCGGTTTTCTTACCATACACAACGTTAGAGGTGATGGTCAGAACAGACTGAGTCGGGATAGCGTTACGGTAAGTAGTCAGTTTCTGAATTTTCTTCATGAAACGTTCTACCAGGTCAACCGCCATGTCATCAACGCGAGAGTCGTTGTTACCAAACTGCGGGTATTCGCCTTCGATTTCGAAGTCAACAGCCAGGCCGTCTTCGTCACGAATTGGTTTAACTTTCGCATATTTGATTGCAGACAGGGAGTCAGCAGCAACGGACAGACCAGCGATACCACACGCCATGGTGCGGATAACGTCACGGTCGTGCAGCGCCATCAGAGAGGCTTCGTAGCTGTACTTGTCGTGCATGTAGTGGATAACGTTCAGCGCAGTAACATACTGTTTAGCCAGCCAGTCCATGAAGTGATCCATACGGTCCATCACTTCGTCGAACTTCAGCACGTCGCCTTTGATTGGTTCAGACTTAGGACCAACCTGCATTTTCAGTTTTTCATCAACGCCGCCGTTGATTGCGTACAGCATGGTTTTCGCCAGGTTTGCACGCGCACCGAAGAACTGCATTTGTTTACCAACGATCATTGGGCTTACGCAGCAAGCGATAGCGTAGTCATCGTTGTTGAAGTCCGGACGCATCAGGTCATCGTTCTCGTACTGCAGAGAAGAGGTGTCGATGGACACTTTAGCGGCGAATTTCTTGAAGTTCAGAGGCAGTTTTTCAGACCACAGAACGGTGATGTTCGGCTCCGGAGAAGGACCCATGGTGTACAGGGTGTTCAGGAAGCGGAAGCTGTTTTTGGTAACCAGAGTACGGCCATCAACGCCCATACCACCGATAGACTCAGTTGCCCAGATTGGGTCACCAGAGAACAGTTCATCATATTCAGGCGTACGCAGGAAGCGAACCATACGCAGTTTCATGACCAGGTGGTCAATCATTTCCTGAGCGTCTTGTTCTGTGATTTTGCCTGCTTTGATGTCACGTTCGATGTAAGCGTCCAGGAAGGTGGATACGCGACCGAAGGACATTGCTGCACCGTTCTGAGACTTAACAGCAGCCAGGTAGCCGAAGTAAGTCCACTGGATAGCTTCCTGAGCGTTGGTAGCAGGACCAGAGATATCGCAGCCATATTTAGCAGCCATCTCTTTGATCTGACCCAGCGCACGGTGCTGTTCAGCGATTTCTTCACGCAGACGGATAGTGGCTTCCAGGTTTACGCCGTTTTCCAGGTCAGACTGCAGGGAAACGAACTGAGCGTATTTGTCTTTCAGCAGGAAGTCGATACCGTACAGTGCAACACGACGGTAGTCACCGATGATACGGCCACGGCCATACGCATCTGGCAGACCAGTCAGAACGCCAGATTTACGGCAGTTCAGAATGTCTTTGGTATAAACATCGAATACACCCTGGTTGTGGGTTTTGCGGTATTCGCTGAAGATTTTTTTCAGCATTGGGTCCAGCTCGCGGTTATACGCTTTGCAGGAACCTTCAACCATTTTGATACCACCGAACGGGATGATTGCACGTTTCAGTGGCGCTTCAGTTTGCAGACCAACGATTTTCTCAAGGGCTTTGTTGATGTAACCAGCATCGTGAGAAGTGATGGTGGAAGCAACGGAAGTGTCGAAATCAACTGGCGCGTGAGTGCGGTTTTCCAGTTTAACGCCTTCCATTACCTTGTCCCACAGCTTGGTGGTCGCGTCAGTTGCGCCAGCCAGGAAGGATTCGTCACCTTCATACGGGGTGTAGTTTTTCTGAATGAAGTCACGGACGTTTACTTCATTCTGCCAGTCACCTTTAGTAAAACCTTCCCAGGCTGTGGCTAACTTTTCATTAAGCTCGGACATGTAACACCTACCTTCTTAAGTGGATTTTTTATTTACTGCCTGAGATAACCATCAATGATGGTCGTCGCCACGCAGGTAAATGACCCAGTATGTCAACCCAACTAACAGACCCCCACCGATAATGTTCCCGATAGTGACAGGGATCAGGTTATCAGTAATGAAATTCATAATAGTCAGGTGAGAGAAACTTTCCGGAGTTGACCCAACTGCAGTCCAGAACTCCGGGCTCGCAAAGTTGCGGATTACAATACCCATCGGGATCATAAACATGTTTGCGATACTGTGCTCAAAGCCGCTGGCAACAAACATCGCAACCGGCAGAACCATAATCATGGCTTTATCCATCAGGCTACGACCAGAGTAGCTCATCCAGACCGCCAGGCAGACCATCAGGTTTGCGAGGATGCCGAGAGCAACAGCTTCGATAAATGTATGGTGCATTTTGTGGTCAGCGGTTTGCAGGACGTTGAGTCCCCAGCCGCCGTTGGCGGTCATGTACTCGCCAGAGAGCCACATCAACAGAACAAAGAGCAGACAACCAATCAGGTTACCAACATAGACGTTAAGCCAGTTGCGCGCCAGTTGGCCCCAGGTAATTCTTCCGCTGGCTTTCGCCACCACAATCAGCACCGTTGAGGTGAAGAGGTCTGCACCGCAGATCACGCAAAGAATCAGACCCAGTGAGAAGCAAATACCGCCAACCAGCTTGGCCATGCCGAAAGGCATCGCGGCAGTACCGGTGGTCGCAGTGATGTAGAAGACGAAAGCGATAGAGATGAACACACCGGCCGTGATCGCCAGATAGAACGTCTTCATCGGATGTTTCGTTGCTTTATAGACACCCGCTTCTTCGGCAACTTTGGCCATCGCAGCTGGGAGTAATAGATCAAAAGGGTTGTCAGCTTTCACACTAACTCTCTCTTTATTAAGTCGGCGACGAGATACTAACAAAGCATTATAGAAGAGAAATTGATATAGATCATATCTCGCCTGGCTTATAGGCCCGCAATGCGTATGGTTTTACAACAAATGCGGAGTAAGTATTTGATTATCCGTATAAAAATAAATTTTAAAAGTTATGAAAAGAGTTGAATTTTTTCGTTCGACCATCTCCTGGACAGTTAATTAAAATGGAGTATTTACCATAAAAAGTAACAGCAAAGCCCGGGTAAGCATTATTATATTTACCCGTGTTTAACTTTATTATGACAATTAACAGTCATTGCCGAAGAAAATAAAAAACGGGGCAATGAAATCGCCCCGTAATATAGCCCAGACGATTGAATACGCCTACTGCTACTCATGTTATGTGCGCTTATTTTGACCAGTAAGTCGCTTTAGCTTTCTGCAGTTTCTCATAAGCATTCAACAGCGACTGATGAGCCGGGAAGGCTTTCAGATCGTTATCAACAGCCTGAAGTCCGTAGAACGGCTCTTCACCACTCAGCGCCGCGCTGGCTGCTTCCACCGCTTCTGCACCGTACATACGCACGAATGCATTCAGATATTGCAGTGGCTGACGATCTTCTTCCTGCGCAAGCAGCAGCAGGGTTTGCAGGCAACGGTAGTAGTTGGTGCGCTCGGCAGAGAAGACGGACTGGTTAAACTCCATTGTCCACTCGGTCCAGGCCAGCGCCTGATCCAGGTCGCCACCAGCCAGCGCCAGCATCGCTTTCAGCTCGCCAATGCGCAGGGTATACCAACCGTTGTCTTTACCGGTCGCCAGACCCAGCAGTTCGCGTACGCGGGTAAAGTCATCGTGACCTTCATCGTCCAGTTGGGCGATCAGGTTCAGATAATCTTCTTTTTCCCACTCGCTGCCCGGCAAGGCCAGCAGCGTTTCACGCAGATGTGCGCCCATGCTGTTGTTCGCCAGCCACAGATCTTCCGCCGGATAAATGTCGGACATGCCTGGAACAATAATGCGGCATGCGTAGACGCTCAGGTGCTCGTAGTCAGCAATATAAACTTCCTGATCTTCTGCGTCGAAGATAGCCATCAGGGTGGCGAACTCTTCTTCAGTGGTACCGGCGAAGCTCCAGTCCACGAACGGGTAGTCCGCGTCCTGCTTAAACATATCCCAGGAGATCAAACCGCTGGAGTCGATGAAATGCGTCTCGAGGTTGGTGTGCTCGGCCACTTCTTCGTCGTCAAACGTTGGTGGGGTAAACACGTCGAGATCTTTCAGACTGCGACCCTGCAGCAGCTCGGTCACGGTACGCTCCAGCGCTACGCCGAAGTCCGGGTGTGCACCGAAGGAAGCAAAGCAGGTTCCGTTAGCCGGGTTGAACAGCACCACACAGATAACCGGATATTTACCGCCCAAAGAGCCGTCATAGGCAAAGATTGGGAAACCTTCCGCTTCCAGCTTAGCGATGGACTCTACCACGCCCGGATAGCGTGCCAGGACGTCAGCCGGGATCTCAGGCAGGCTGATAGACTCGGCAATAATGCGGTTTTTAATGTGGCGTTCGAAGACTTCAGACAGACCCTGCACGCGCGCTTCGTTGCGGGTGTTACCGGCGGACATGCCGTTAGACACGTACAAGTTGCCGACGATATTCATTGGGATATAGACGGTCTGGTCATCGGACTGGCGGGTAAACGGCAGGGCGCAAATACCACGTTCCTCATTGCCGGACTGCAGGTCAATCAACATGCTGGCGGTCAGTTCGTTTTCCGGATCGTAGAACGCGCGCAGACGTGCATCCAGAATGCCTGCTGGCAGTTCGTCGTCTTCGGTCAGCGGGAACCATTTTTCATTTGGATAGTGAACGAACGGGCCTTTTGCGACGGTTTCACCCAGCCAGAAGTCGGCGAAGAAATAGTTGGTCGACAGACGTTCAAAATACTCACCCAACGCAGAGGCCAGAGCCGCTTTTTTCGTCGCGCCCTTACCGTTGGTAAAGCACAGTGCACAGTCTTTATCGCGGATATGCACAGACCAGACGTGAGGCACCGGGTTCAGCCAGGAGGCTTCTTCGATATTAAAGCCCAGGTCGGTCAGTTTCTGCTGGAAGCGAGCGATGGAATCTTCCAGAGCGGCGTCTTTGCCGGGGATAAACGTTTGAGTCATGGCGTTCACTTTTATCGTACGTAAAGCGCGCAATGATACGGGTTTTGCATGACAGGTGCTATCTTCGGCGAAAATAAAAGGCAGGGCTATAGGGCAGAAGAACAATCAATAATGTCCACGCCGCGTGAATCCAGGATGGACGAAGGTTAGCCGGGGCAAATCGATCACCTGGCAGCCATTTTATCGGTTTTGTGACAGCAAGGTGGCAGATTGTATTGTGTGACGACAGACACATTTCGCCGGTCATAAGTTTTAGACATTGCGGCGCGTGTCACTGAATGATAAAACCGATATCCACAGTTATAACTTATGGCTTTTAGCGTGGTGAGGGGAAATGGCTCAAGTCTTTAATTTCAGTTCAGGTCCGGCGATGTTACCGGCAGACGTGCTTAAACAGGCTCAACAGGAACTTTGTGACTGGAACGGTCTTGGTACATCGGTGATGGAAATCAGCCACCGTGGTAAAGAGTTTATTCAGGTGGCGGAAGAGGCAGAAAAGGATTTTCGCGATCTGCTGAATATTCCCTCGAACTACAAAGTATTGTTCTGCCACGGCGGTGGACGCGGTCAGTTTGCTGGCGTTCCGCTGAATATTCTGGGCGGCAAAACGACCGCTGACTATGTTGACGCTGGCTACTGGGCTGCAAGCGCAGTGAAAGAAGCCAAAAAATACTGCTCGCCACATGTTATTGACGGCAAAATTACCGTTGATGGCCTGCGTGCCGTGAAGCCAATGAGCGAGTGGCAGCTTTCTGATAACGCAGCCTATCTGCACTATTGCCCGAACGAAACCATCGACGGTATTGCCATCGATGAAACGCCGAATTTTGGCAAAGATGTGGTGGTGGCAGCCGATTTCTCCTCCACCATTCTCTCCGCGCCAATTGATGTGAGCCGCTACGGTGTGATCTACGCCGGTGCACAGAAAAACATTGGTCCGGCGGGTTTGACGCTGGTCATTGTGCGTGAAGATCTGCTGGGCAAAGCACACACTGCGTGCCCGTCGATTCTGGATTACACCGTGCTGAACGATAACGACTCCATGTTCAACACCCCACCGACGTTTGCCTGGTATCTGGCGGGCCTGGTCTTTAAATGGCTGAAGCAAAACGGCGGTGTGGCGCAGATGGACAAGATCAACCAGCAAAAAGCGGAACTGCTGTACGGTGTGATTGATAAGAGTGATTTCTACCGCAACGACGTGGCGAAAACGAACCGTTCCCGCATGAACGTGCCGTTCCAGCTGGCAGACAGCAATCTGGATAAAGTCTTCCTGGAAGAGTCGTTTGCAGCGGGCCTGCATGCGCTGAAAGGCCACCGCGTGGTAGGGGGTATGCGCGCCTCTATCTATAACGCCATGCCGCTGGAAGGCGTAAAAGCACTGACCGACTTCATGGTCGACTTCGAACGTCGTCACGGTTAATTGCGCTGTTTTCACCCCCGCAGCTTGTGCTGCGGGGTTTTTATTATGTCGAGTTGAGAGTTAAGTTTCATGGAATCCCTGACGTTACAACCTATCGCGCGGGTAGATGGCACCATTAATCTGCCTGGTTCAAAAAGTGTCTCGAACCGCGCTCTGCTGCTGGCAGCTCTGGCAAACGGCACCACCGTCCTCACGAATTTGCTGGACAGCGATGACGTACGCCATATGCTCAATGCGCTGAAAGCGTTGGGAGTTCATTACACGCTGTCTGACGATCGTACCCGTTGCGAAGTGACCGGCAACGGCGGTGCATTGCGTTCGGCTGAAGAGCTTGAACTGTTCCTGGGCAACGCCGGAACGGCGATGCGTCCGCTGGCGGCTGCCTTGTGTCTGGGCAGTAACAACATTGTGCTGACCGGCGAGCCGCGCATGAAAGAGCGTCCAATCGGTCACCTGGTGGATGCCCTGCGTCAGGGCGGCGCACAAATTACGTATCTGGAGCAGGAAAATTATCCACCGTTACGTCTGCGTGGTGGCTTTACCGGCGGTAACGTTGAGGTTGACGGAAGCGTCTCCAGCCAGTTCCTGACTGCACTGCTGATGACCGCACCGCTGGCTCCGCAGGATACGGTCATCACCATTAAAGGTGATCTGGTATCTAAGCCGTACATTGATATCACGCTGCACCTGATGAAAACCTTCGGTGTTGAGGTTGAAAACCAGTCTTATCAGCGCTTTGTGGTTCGCGGTGCGCAGCAGTACCAGTCTCCGGGTCACTACCTTGTTGAAGGCGATGCCTCTTCGGCGTCCTACTTCCTGGCGGCCGGTGCGATTAAAGGCGGTACGGTAAAAGTGACCGGTATTGGCCGTAATAGCGTACAGGGCGATATCCGCTTTGCGGATGTGCTGGAGAAAATGGGTGCTGTCGTCACCTGGGGCGATGACTTTATCTCCTGTACTCACGGCGAGCTGAATGCCATCGATATGGACATGAACCATATCCCGGATGCGGCGATGACCATTGCGACGGCTGCGCTGTTCGCGAAAGGGACCACGACGTTGCGTAACATTTACAACTGGCGCGTAAAAGAGACTGACCGCCTGTTCGCGATGGCAACCGAGTTGCGTAAAGTTGGTGCTGAAGTGGAAGAGGGCGAAGACTACATTCGCGTCACGCCTCCGACAAAACTGCAGTTCGCGGAAATCGGCACTTATAACGATCACCGTATGGCAATGTGTTTCTCGCTGGTGGCGCTGTCCGACACGCCAGTGACCATCCTCGATCCGAAATGTACGGCAAAAACCTTCCCGGACTATTTCGAGCAGCTGGCGCGTATTAGCACGCTGGCCTGATGGATCCCTGCCGCATCATCCGATGCGGCATTTCCTTACGCTTTCTGACGTTCATCCTCGCCCGTTTCTTCTACACTCTGCTTCAATCATTCCGTAATTTGCACGCAAGGGTAACAGTTGCACACGTTGGCGCGTATAATGCGCGGCGTTCATGTTAACGGTATGCCTTAATTAAGGAGAAAAAGATGACGGCAGTTGCCCCGGTAATCACCATTGATGGGCCTAGTGGCGCAGGGAAAGGTACTCTGTGCAAAGCGATGGCGGAAGCATTGCAATGGCATCTTTTAGATTCGGGAGCAATCTATCGCGTGCTGGCTCTGGCTGCGCTGCATCACCACGTTGATGTTGCGTCTGAAGAGGCACTGGTACCGCTGGCTGCGCATCTGGATGTGCGTTTTGTTTCGACCGACGGTAACCTCGAAGTGATCCTGGAAGGGGAAGACGTCAGTGGCGAAATTCGTACCCAGGAAGTTGCTAACGCGGCTTCCCAGGTGGCAGCGTTCCCGCGTGTTCGTGAGGCACTTTTACGTCGCCAGCGTGGATTCCGTGAAGCCCCGGGTTTGATCGCCGACGGACGTGATATGGGAACCGTGGTCTTCCCTGATGCACCAGTAAAAATTTTCCTTGACGCCTCCTCGGAAGAACGTGCTCAACGCCGCATGCTTCAGTTGCAGGAGAAGGGGTTTAGTGTTAACTTTGATCGCCTTTTGTCCGAGATAAAAGAGCGCGACGATCGCGACCGTAACCGCGCTGTCGCTCCACTTGTTCCTGCTGAAGATGCATTAGTGCTGGATTCAACCAGTTTAACTATTGAGCAAGTGATTGAAAAAGCGCTACAATATGCGCGCCAAAAACTGGCACTCGCGTAATCGCGACCGATTTAGCAGTACCCCCGCTGCAATGGATTGACGGCGGGTATGTGAAACAACCCCATCCGGCACGGAGCCAGGTGGACGTTAATATTAACCTGAAGATTAAACATGACTGAATCTTTTGCTCAACTGTTTGAAGAATCCTTAAAAGAAATCGAAACCCGTCCGGGTTCCATCGTTCGTGGTGTTGTTGTTGCTATCGACAAAGACGTAGTACTGGTTGACGCCGGTCTGAAATCTGAGTCCGCCATTCCGGCAGAGCAGTTCAAAAACGCCCAGGGCGAGCTGGAAATCCAGGTTGGTGACGAAGTTGACGTTGCACTGGATGCAGTGGAAGACGGCTTCGGTGAAACCCTGCTGTCCCGTGAAAAAGCTAAGCGTCACGAAGCCTGGATCACGCTGGAAAAAGCTTACGAAGAAGCTGAAACTGTGGTCGGTGTTATCAACGGCAAAGTTAAAGGCGGCTTCACTGTTGAGCTGAATGGTATTCGTGCGTTCCTGCCAGGTTCACTGGTAGACGTTCGTCCAGTCCGTGACACCCTGCACCTGGAAGGCAAAGAGCTTGAGTTCAAAGTAATCAAGCTGGACCAGAAGCGTAACAACGTTGTTGTATCCCGTCGTGCCGTTATCGAATCCGAAAACAGCGCAGAACGCGATCAGCTGCTGGAAAACCTGCAGGAAGGCATGGAAGTCAAAGGTATCGTTAAGAACCTCACTGACTACGGCGCATTCGTTGACCTGGGTGGCGTTGATGGCCTGCTGCACATCACCGACATGGCGTGGAAACGCGTTAAGCACCCAAGCGAAATCGTGAACGTTGGCGACGAAATCACTGTTAAAGTGCTGAAGTTCGACCGCGAACGTACTCGTGTATCCCTCGGCCTGAAACAGCTGGGCGAAGATCCATGGGTTGCTATCGCTAAGCGTTACCCAGAAGGTACTAAACTGACTGGTCGCGTTACCAACCTGACTGACTACGGCTGCTTCGTTGAAATCGAAGAAGGCGTTGAAGGTCTGGTACACGTTTCCGAAATGGACTGGACCAACAAAAACATCCACCCATCCAAAGTTGTTAACGTTGGTGATGTAGTGGAAGTGATGGTTCTGGATATCGACGAAGAACGTCGTCGTATCTCCCTGGGCCTGAAACAGTGCAAAAACAACCCATGGCAGCAGTTCGCGGAAACCCACAACAAGGGTGACCGTGTTGAAGGTAAAATCAAGTCTATCACTGACTTCGGTATCTTCATCGGCCTGGACGGCGGCATCGACGGCCTGGTTCACCTGTCTGACATCTCCTGGAACGTTGCAGGCGAAGAAGCAGTTCGTGAATACAAAAAAGGCGACGAAATCGCTGCAGTTGTTCTGCAGGTTGACGCAGAGCGTGAACGTATCTCCCTGGGCGTTAAACAGCTCGCAGAAGATCCGTTCAACAACTGGGTTGCACTGAACAAGAAAGGCGCAATCGTAAACGGTAAAGTGACTGCAGTTGACGCTAAAGGCGCAACCGTAGAACTGGCTGACGGCGTTGAAGGTTACCTGCGCGCTTCTGAAGCTTCACGTGACCGCGTTGAAGATGCAACTCTGGTTCTGAGCGTTGGCGACGACGTTGAAGCTAAGTTCACCGGTGTTGACCGTAAGAACCGTGCAATCAGCCTGTCTGTTCGTGCTAAAGACGAAGCTGATGAGAAAGATGCAATCGCAACTGTTAACAAACAGGAAGATGCAAACTTCTCTAACAACGCAATGGCTGAAGCTTTCAAAGCAGCTAAAGGCGAGTAATATCAAGTTCTCAACATCATTTGAGCTGTAACGCATTTACAGCGATAAGGATGAGGAGCAGACTTGACAGATTGCAGGATTCGTCCTGTAATCAATAACAAAGGGCGGCTACGGCCGCCCTTGTTTAATGAGCTGTTCAGCTAATTGGTTTGAAAGGAACCGGAGGAATCATGACCAAGTCAGAATTGATTGAAAGACTTGCCAGTCAGCAACCGCACATCCCTGCAAAAGCAGTGGAAGATGCCGTAAAAGAGATGCTGGAGCATATGGCCACCACTCTTGCCCAGGGCGAGCGCATTGAAATCCGCGGTTTCGGTAGTTTTTCTCTGCACTATCGTGCTCCACGTACCGGGCGTAACCCGAAGACTGGCGATAAAGTCGAGCTGGAAGGCAAGTACGTTCCACACTTTAAGCCGGGTAAAGAACTGCGCGATCGCGCCAATATTTACGGCAACTGAGTTTAACCGTCAGGTGTAAACTGGGTTAAAAGAGAAAGCACCTGCGGGTGCTTTTTTTGTCTGTCTCACTTTCATTCTGAAGATGCGCCGCAATTTCAGCCTCGCTTTTCTGCAACCCGTTAAAAACATTACAGCGTCTGCTGTAACCCGTATTTTTTCCCACTGACGCTTTCCCTGCCTGCTTACATACTACCGCCCTGAAACAGGGAGGTAGCAATGGGAATTCCCGTTATTAGTGTGTGCGCCATTCTGGCGATAGTCCCGTTACTCTGGCTACCTGAACTGCCAGCACGCCATATCGTCTGGATAATGATTGCTGGCGGAATAGTGCTGGCTATCCAGCGAAAAGTTGAGCTGAGGTTTGTCGGTATTGGGTTGTTATTTTGCGTCTGGGGTATTCTTGCTGCGCAAGAAAGCGTATGGCCGATGCAGCATTTAACCACGGGTGTACAGCGGGCAGTGGTAGAGATTACGGCCACCGATGGGGCAATGACGCATCAGGGGAAGATTGTGACTCTCAACGGCAAACGCTGGAGTGCTTCCACGGGGGTAATGCTGTATGGCAATTACCTGCCGCAAAAGGTGTGTGCTGGTCAGCGCTGGGCCATGACGCTGCACCTCAGGGCAGTACACGGTGAGCTAAACGACGGCGGCTATGATGCGCAACAAAGCGCTTTTGCCCGACATCAAACGCTGAGCGGCCGGTTTACTCAGGCTGAAATTGTCGACGATCGCTGCAGCCTGCGTGCCCGATATCTGATGTCACTGCAAAATACGTTGTCTTCATATCCGTGGGGAGCGGTGATCCTGGGGCTGGGAATGGGGGAGCGCCTGGATGTACCGCGAGAAATAAAAAACCTGATGCGTGAAACAGGCACACTGCATCTGATGGCGATTTCGGGCCTGCATATTGCGCTGGCGGCATCCATCGCCTGGTTACTTGTCCGGGGTATCCAGTTTTTCTTGCCGTGCAACTGGGTTTACTGGCAGATGCCCGTTCTGGGCGGACTGTTCTTTGCGGCCTTTTATGCATGGCTCACCGGATTGCAACCACCTGCACTGCGCACCGTCATCTCGCTTGCGGTGCTGGCGGCCTTGCGGATAAGCGCCCGTCGCTGGACCCCCTGGCAAGTCTGGTTTTGCTGCGTGGCAGCGATTCTGATCTTCGATCCTTTAGCCGTACTTTCGCAAAGCCTGGCCTTGTCAGCCTTTGCCGTGGCGGCATTGATTTTCTGGTATCAGTGGCTGCCACTTCCGCGCTGGCACCGGTTTGGCCATATGCGACCGCTGGTGAATATGATCTATTTACAGGTCGGAATGCTATTGTTGCTCCTGCCATTACAGGTGTTGATTTTTCATGGTTTCAGCATCTCTTCTCTGGTGGCGAATCTCTTTGCCGTTCCTCTGGTCACGTTTATCTCTGTTCCGTTGATCCTGGCCGGTATGTTGCTACATTTGCTCCCGCTGTCGTCACTGGAAACGGCCATCTGGTTTGCGGCAGATAAATCTCTGGAAGGATTGTTCTGGTTGCTGATGCGTTTACCGGATGGCTGGCAGAATGTTGATGAACGCTGGCAATACCTGACATTGCTGCCCTGGCTTGCTCTGATCGGCTGGCGTTTTTGTGCCTGGAAAACGGTTTCGGCAGTTTGCATGGCAGGAACACTGATGCTGGCATTCCCTTTCTGGCGAACGGTTAAAACCGATAGCTGGACGTTGCATATGCTGGATGTGGGGCAGGGGCTGGCAATGGTTATTGAACGGCAGGGTAAAGCGATTTTATATGATACCGGTCTGGCCTGGCCAGGTGGTGATAGCGCACAACAACTGCTCGTTCCCTGGCTTCGCTGGCACCACCTGCGGCCTGAAGGCATCATTCTGAGTCACGAGCATCTCGACCACGCTGGAGGGCTGGCGTCGTTGCAAAAGACATGGCCCGATTTGTGGGTAAGAAGTTCATTACGCTGGGTGGGGCATCTTCCTTGTTTTCGTGGGCAGAAATGGCAGTGGCAGGGGTTAACATTCACCGTCCACTGGCCACCTGAAAATCTGTCTGCTAAAGGCAATAAGCGTTCTTGCGTGGTTAAAATTGATGATGGTGAACAAAGCGTGCTACTGACCGGTGATATTGAGGCAGAGGCTGAACTTGCGATGCTTAGTCACCGCTGGCGTTATCTTGCATCAACACTCATTCAGGTACCCCATCATGGCAGTAATACGTCTTCATCAGCCCCCCTGGTACAGCGGGTGGAAGGAAAAATCGCGCTGGCCTCGGCAGCACGTTATAACGCGTGGCGATTTCCGTCAGGCAAAGTGGTCAGACGTTACAGAAAAGAGGGCTATATTTGGTACGATACCCCCCAATCTGGACAAATATCTGTGACTTTTTCACAACATGACTGGCAAATCCGACGTTTGCGAGATCAATATTTACCACGTTGGTATCATCAGTGGTTTGGCGCGCCCGTAGATAACGGGTAGAATATGCGGCTATTTCAACAAATGCTGGTTTTTTGAATGCATAACGACAAAGATCTCTCCACGTGGCAAACATTCCGCCGACTCTGGCCGATGATTGCACCTTTTAAACCAGGCTTGATCGTGGCGGGTGTAGCGTTAATCCTCAACGCAGCCAGCGATACTTTTATGCTATCGCTTCTTAAACCGTTACTGGACGACGGTTTTGGTAAAACGGATCGCTCAGTGTTGCTATGGATGCCTCTGGTGGTTATCGGACTGATGATCTTACGCGGTATCACCAGCTATATTTCCAGTTACTGTATCTCCTGGGTATCAGGAAAAGTGGTTATGACCATGCGCCGTCGTCTGTTCAGTCACATGATGGGCATGCCGGTCTCTTTCTTTGATAAGCAATCGACCGGGACATTGCTGTCTCGTATCACGTATGACTCAGAGCAGGTGGCCTCATCGTCCTCCAGTGCGCTGATTACCGTTGTGCGTGAAGGGGCATCAATTATCGGTTTGTTCGCGATGATGTTCTATTACAGCTGGCAGCTGTCAATCATCCTTATCGTGCTGGCACCGGTTGTTTCTATTGCTATTCGCGTTGTCTCGAAGCGTTTTCGCAACATCAGTAAGAATATGCAGAACACAATGGGGCAGGTGACCACCAGCGCTGAACAGATGCTGAAAGGGCATAAAGAAGTGTTGATTTTCGGCGGCCAGGAAGTCGAAACCCACCGCTTTGATAAGGTCAGCAACAAAATGCGTCTGCAGGGGATGAAAATGGTTTCGGCCTCTTCCATCTCTGACCCGGTGATTCAGCTGATTGCTTCTCTGGCTCTGGCGTTTGTTCTGTATGCGGCGAGCTTCCCGAGCGTCATGGAGACCCTGACGGCGGGGACTATCACCGTTGTCTTCTCATCCATGATCGCGCTGATGCGTCCGCTTAAGTCGCTGACTAACGTTAACGCCCAGTTCCAGCGTGGGATGGCAGCTTGTCAGACCCTGTTCAGCATTCTGGATTCCGAACAGGAGAAAGACGAAGGTAAACGTGTGATTGAGCGTGCCCGTGGGGATGTTGAGTTCTGTAATGTGACCTTCAGCTATCCTGGCCGCGAAACACCCGCCTTGCGTAATATCAACCTGACCATTCCGGCGGGTAAAACCGTTGCCCTGGTGGGGCGTTCCGGCTCAGGTAAATCCACCATTGCCAGCCTGATCACCCGTTTCTACGACATTAACGAAGGTGAGATCCTGTTAGATGGTCACGACCTGCGGGAGTACACCCTGCAGTCGCTGCGTAACCAGGTTGCGTTGGTATCTCAGAACGTGCATCTGTTCAACGATACGGTCGCGAACAACATCGCCTATGCGCGTACCGAAGAGTACAGCCGCGAGCAGATTGAGAATGCCGCTCGCATGGCGTATGCGATGGACTTTATCAATAAGATGGATAACGGCCTGGATACGATCATTGGTGAGAACGGTGTACTGCTCTCCGGCGGCCAGCGTCAGCGTATCGCCATTGCCCGTGCTCTGCTGCGTGATAGCCCAATCCTGATTCTGGACGAAGCGACCTCTGCACTGGATACGGAATCTGAACGTGCCATTCAGTCGGCGCTGGATGAACTGCAAAAGAACCGTACCTCGCTGGTGATTGCGCACCGTTTGTCGACTATCGAACAGGCTGATGAAATCGTCGTGGTTGAAGATGGCGTGATTGTTGAACGCGGAAGCCATGCTGATTTGCTGGAACACCGTGGCGTTTACGCCCAGCTTCACAAGATGCAGTTCGGCCAATGATTGCACGCATCTGGTCCGGTGAATCCCCGCTGTGGCTGCTGCTTTTGCCGCTCTCGTGGCTGTACGGCCTGGTGAGCGGCATCATTCGTCAGCTTTACCGTCTGGGGATCAAGCGTGCCTGGCGCGCACCGGTTCCGGTTGTGGTTGTGGGTAATCTTACGGCCGGCGGCAACGGTAAAACGCCGGTGGTGATCTGGCTCGTCGAACAATTGCAAAAACGCGGTATCCACCCGGGTGTTGTCTCGCGTGGGTATGGTGGTAAAGCGGCGCGATACCCACTGCTGCTGGCGGAGGAAACAACCACCGCCGAAGCGGGGGATGAACCGGTATTGATTTACCAACGTACCGGCGCGCCAGTGGCGGTCTCTCCGCTGCGCAGCGACGCTGTTCAGGCGCTTCTTGCTGAACATGAAGTACAAATAATTATCACTGACGATGGCCTGCAGCATTACGCCCTGGCGCGTGATAAAGAGATTGTGGTGATCGACGGGGTTCGCCGTTTCGGTAACGGCTGGTGGCTGCCCGCCGGGCCAATGCGTGAACGCGCTTCGCGTCTGCGCTCCGTTGATGCGGTGATTGTTAACGGAGGCGTTGCAAAGTCGGGTGAAATCCCGATGCATCTTCACCCGGGAATGGCGGTGAACCTGTTGACCGGAGAACGCCAGGCCGTCGCCCAATTGCCTGCGCTGGTGGCGATGGCGGGTATTGGTCATCCACCACGTTTCTTTTCGACGCTGGAACAGTGCGGTGCTCGTCTGGATAAATGTGTGCCGCTGGCCGACCATCAGGCGCTGGTGGCAGAGCAGGTGGATGCGCTGACGGTACCCGGACAGACGCTGATCATGACAGAAAAAGATGCGGTGAAATGCCGCGCCTTTGCGAAAGAAAACTGGTGGTATCTGCCGGTTGACGCTGAACTCAGCGGTGAGCAGCCGGAACAATTGCTTAAGGAACTGATTGCGTTAGTGCATTAACAGCCTACACGGTTCTGATGGCGCTTTGACTGACAGGAAAACGCATGTCTTTACCGCAACTCTCGCTTTCAGCTGCACGTAATCTTCACCTTGCCGCGCAGGGGCTGCTTAAAAAGCCCCGTCGCCGTGCGCAACCCGCCGATATCCTCTCTACCGTGCAACGCATGTCATTGCTGCAAATAGACACCATTAATATTGTGGCGCGTAGCCCTTATCTGGTGCTGTTTAGTCGTCTGGGACATTATCAGCCACAGTGGCTGGACAATGCGCTTAGCCAGGGCGACCTCATGGAATACTGGGCGCACGAGGCCTGCTTCCTGCCGCGTAGCGATTTTGCGCTGGTTCGCCATCGTATGCTCTCCCCGGACAAGATGGGCTGGAAATACCGCCAGGAATGGATGCACGAGCACGCGGCTGAAATTGAGCAGCTTATCGCGCATATTCAGGAAAACGGCCCGGTACGCTCCGCTGATTTTGAACATCCACGAAAAGGTGCGAGCGGCTGGTGGGAGTGGAAGCCGCACAAACGTCATCTTGAAGGGTTATTTACATCAGGCAAAGTGATGGTGGTTGAGCGACGTAATTTTCAGCGCGTGTATGACCTGACACACCGTGTAATGCCACACTGGGACGATCGACGCGATCTGCTCACCCAGGATTCTGCCGAAGCTCTCATGCTGGAGAACAGCGCCCGTAGTCTGGGGATTTTCCGGCCACAATGGCTGGCGGATTACTATCGCCTTCGCCAGCCTGCGCTGAAGCCGTTGCTCGAGAAGTGGCAACGCGAGCAGTGTGTGGTTCCCGTTTCTGTGGAAACGCTGGGTGATATGTGGCTGCATACGGATCTACTTCCGCTGTTGCCGCAGGCTCAGGAAGGAAAACTTCAGGCTACCCACAGCGCGGTGTTGTCGCCTTTCGATCCGGTTGTATGGGACAGAAAACGCGCCGAACAGCTGTTTGATTTCAGCTACCGGCTGGAGTGCTACACCCCCGCACCAAAACGTCAGTACGGTTACTTCGTTTTACCTCTGCTGCATAAAGGGCAACTGGTGGGGCGTATGGATGCCAAAATGCACCGTAAAACCGGCACGCTTGAAATTATCGCGCTCTATCTTGAAGACGGGGTAAAAGTGACGGCAGCCCTGGAAAAAGGGTTAACGTCCGCCATTAGCGACTTTGCGCTCTGGCAGGGGGCGAGCAACGTGACGCTGGGTCGTGTGCCAGACGGGTTATTTACAACCTGTCGAAGTGGCTGGGAAACAGGCACTCCCTGAAAAGGGAATGTGTTAAGCTTTAGCGATTACCCATACGGAGGAACTATGGATCACCGTTTACTTGAAATTATTGCCTGCCCGGTGTGCAACGGCAAACTTTACTACAGCCAGGATAAACAAGAGCTGATTTGCAAGCTGGACAGTCTGGCCTTCCCGCTGCGTGACGGTATTCCGGTCCTGCTGGAAAATGAAGCCCGTTCCCTGGTGGCAGAAGAGAGCAAACCATGAGTTTTGTCGTCATTATTCCGGCACGTTATGCGTCAACGCGCCTGCCGGGTAAACCGCTGGTGGATATCAACGGTAAGCCGATGATTGTGCATGTGCTTGAGCGTGCCCGTGAATCCGGTGCTGACCGCGTTATTGTGGCAACCGATCACCCGGACGTCGCGCGTGCGGTTGAAGCGGCAGGCGGAGAAGTATGCATGACCCGCGCCGATCACCAGTCCGGTACTGAGCGTCTGGCTGAAGTGGTCGAAAAATGCGGTTTCAGCGATGATACGGTCATCGTGAACGTGCAGGGCGACGAGCCGATGATCCCGGCGGTCATTATCCGTCAGGTGGCGGAAAACCTGGCGCAGCGTCAGGTCGGTATGGCTACGCTCGCGGTACCTGTTCATCACGCGGAAGAAGCATTTAACCCGAATGCCGTGAAGGTGGTGATGGACGCAGAGGGTTATGCGCTCTATTTCTCCCGCGCCACCATTCCGTGGGATCGCGATCGCTTTGCCGTGTCCAAAGAAACGATTGGCGACACGTTCCTGCGTCATCTTGGGATCTACGGTTATCGCGCAGGCTTTATTCGTCGTTATGTTACCTGGGCACCCAGCCCGCTGGAACATATCGAAATGCTGGAGCAGCTTCGCGTGCTCTGGTATGGCGAAAAAATCCACGTCGCAGTGGCGCAGGAAGTTCCTGGCACGGGCGTTGATACCCCTGACGATCTCGAGCGTGTTCGCGCAGAATTGCGTTAATAACGCCTGCATCCCTCCTTTTGGGGGGATGTTCTCCCGCCTGGCTATTTTTCCCCTTTCTTATCCATAATTGATCTCTTCCGGGTGACATCTGCCGTCTGCACGCTCATTATAAAAGCAGTAGTCTTAATGGGGGTAATCTCATATGGAACAGTTGCGTGCCGAACTTAGCCATTTACTTGGTGAGAAATTAAGCCGGGTTGAGTGTGTCAATGAAAAGGCAGATACCGCACTCTGGTCGTTGTATGACAGTCAGGGAAACCCGATGCCACTGATGGCCCGAAGTTTTACCTCGCCGGGTGTCGCCAGACAACTCGCCTGGAAAATTTCGATGCTGGCACGGGAAGGGACAGTCCGCATGCCGACAGTTTACGGCGTGATGACGCATGAGGAACACCCCGGTCCGGATGTTCTGTTGATTGAGCGTTTACGCGGGGTGTCCGTTGAGGCTCCGGCGCGTACGCCAGAACGTTGGGAACAGCTGAAAGACCAGATTGTTGAAGCACTACTCGCCTGGCACCGGCAGGACAGTCGTGGGCTGGTTGGCCCAGTCGACAGCACCCAGGAAAACCTGTGGCCGCTGTGGTATCGCCAGCGGGTCGAAGTGCTGTGGGGGACGCTCAATCAGTTCAGCAACACCGGTTTAACGATGCAGGACAAACGTATTCTGTTTCGTACCCGCGAATGTTTACCGACGTTGTTCGACGGATTTAACGACAACTGCGTACTGATACACGGTAATTTTACCCTGCGCAGCATGCTGAAAGACTCCCGCAGTGACCAACTGCTGGCAATGCTGGGGCCAGGGGTTATGCTCTGGGCACCGCGTGAATATGAGTTGTTCCGGTTGAGCGACAGCGGGTCAGCAGAGGGGTTGCTGTGGCATTATTTACAGCGCGCGCCCGTCGCGGAAGCGTTCCTCTGGCGGCGCTGGCTCTACCTGCTCTGGGATGAAGTGGCGCAACTGGTGAATACCGGCCGTTTCAATCGCGCCAACTTCGATCTTGCGAAAAAATCACTCCTGCCCTGGCTCGCCTGACGTGCCTTTGAGCCACTGCCAGAGGCGTCCGAGCGTCTCGTAGCCGACGCGATCGCTATGCATCAACCACATCGGGGACGGTATCGCCCGTTCCCACGGGTTGAGCGGTGCGTCGATGGCCATCTGGTTAGCAGGGGCGGGGAGTGGATGAAGCCCAAGTTTTTCAAAGAAAATCATTGCCCTTGGCAGGTGTGAGGCAGACGTTACCAGTAAAAACGGGACATCGCCGATCGCCTGTTTCACGGCTGCTGCTTCTTCTTCGGTATCTTTTGGGCTATCCAGCGTGATGATAGAGGCACGCGGAACCCCGAGTGATTCAGCCACTCTTGCACCCGCTTCAGCCGTACTGACGGGGTTCGTTTTTGCTGCCGCGCCGGTGAAGATCATTTTTGATCCTGGATTGGCCAGCCACAGGCGAATGCCTTCGTTCAGCCGGGGCAGGCTATTGCCGATCAGGTTTGAGCTGGGTGCCCAGTTCGGATCCCAGGTGTACCCGCCGCCCAGCACCACAATGTACTCCACTTTCTGATTTCCCTGCCATGTCGGGTACTTATTTTCGACCGGGCGTAATAAGCCATCCGCGACCGGTTGCAGGCTCAGCAACAACAGCGCCAGCCAGCCCAGCGTAATGAGTATTTTGCCACTTTTCTGAAAGCGACTGAACCACACCAGCCCCAGCCCCAGCGCGATGAGGAGCAGGAGCAGTGGAAGGGGGAGCATCATCCCTCCAATGTATTTCTTCAGGGTAAAAAGCATCCTTTTTGGTTCCTTTTTTAACCATATAGCAGGCGATTGTCAGTGATATTACACCAGAGAGGTTCATTCTCCGCTCGGGTGTGACAAAATAGCGGTTTTGCAGTTAGCGAGTGGAACTCTCCCAATGCGGGATCGCAATTTTGATGACATCGCGGAAAAATTTTCGCGCAACATTTATGGCACCACGAAAGGGCAGCTACGTCAGACGATCCTCTGGCAGGATCTGGACAACATCCTGGCTACATTCGGTGGTCAAACGTTGCGTGTGCTGGACGCCGGAGGCGGTGAAGGGCAGACGGCCATAAAAATGGCGCAGCGCGGTCATCACGTCACGCTTTGCGATCTTTCTGCCGAGATGGTCGCGCGGGCGACGCGTGCGGCGGCAGAGAAAGGTGTGAGCGACAACATGCATTTTATACAATGCGCCGCTCAGGACATTGCACAGCATTTGGAAACCCAGGTTGATCTGATATTGTTTCATGCTGTGCTGGAATGGGTTGCCGATCCACAAAGCGTGTTACAGACGCTCTGGTCGATGTTGCGCCCGGGCGGCACGTTGTCGCTGATGTTCTACAATGCTAACGGCTTCCTGATGCACAACATGGTCGCGGGTAACTTCGATTATGTTCAGGTCGGGATGCCAAAAAAGAAAAAGCGCACGCTTTCCCCGGACTACCCGCGCGATCCCCAGCAGGTCTATGGCTGGCTGGAAGAGATTGGCTGGCAGGTAACCGGGAAGACGGGCGTCAGGGTGTTTCATGATTATCTGCGTGAAAAACACAAACAGCGTGACTGTTTTGACACCTTAACAGAATTAGAAACGCGGTATTGCCGTCAGGAGCCTTTTGTCAGCCTTGGCCGCTATATTCACGTCACCGCGCACAAGCCGCAGATGCAAGGATAACCTATGAGTGAATTTTCCCAGACAGTCCCCGAACTGGTTGCCTGGGCCAGGAAAAACGATTTCTCCATCTCGCTGCCGGTAGACAGACTCTCTTTCCTGCTGGCGGTTGCCACGCTGAACGGCGAACGGCTGGATGGCGAAATGAGCGAGGGTGAACTGGTGGACGCGTTCCGCCATGTCAGTGATGCGTTTGAGCAAACCAGCGAAACCATTAGCGTGCGTGCCAACAACGCAATCAACGATATGGTGCGTCAACGTCTGCTGAACCGCTTTACCAGCGAGCAGGCGGAAGGAAACGCCATTTATCGTCTGACGCCACTGGGTATCGGCATTACCGATTACTACATCCGCCAGCGCGAGTTTTCCACGCTGCGCCTGTCCATGCAGCTCTCTATTGTTGCGGGCGAACTTAAGCGTGCCGCCGATGCAGCGGATGAAAACGGTGATGAATTCCACTGGCACCGCAATGTTTATGCGCCGCTGAAATACTCGGTGGCGGAGATCTTCGACAGCATCGATCTGACCCAGCGTCTGATGGACGAACAGCAACAACAGGTGAAAGACGATATCGCGCAGCTGCTGAATAAAGACTGGCGTGCGGCCATTTCCAGCTGTGAACTGTTACTGTCAGAAACCTCCGGCACGCTGCGAGAACTGCAGGATACGCTGGAAGCGGCGGGGGATAAGCTACAGGCTAACCTGCTGCGCATTCAGGATGCGACTCTGGCGCACGATGACCTGCATTTTATCGACCGTCTGGTCTTCGATTTGCAGAGCAAACTCGATCGCATTATTAGCTGGGGTCAGCAGTCGATCGACCTGTGGATCGGCTATGACCGCCACGTGCACAAATTTATCCGTACCGCGATTGATATGGATAAAAATCGCGTCTTTGCTCAGCGTCTGCGTCAGTCGGTACAAAGCTATTTCGATGCACCGTGGGCGCTCACCTACGCCAATGCCGATCGTCTGCTCGATATGCGTGACGAAGAGATGGCGCTGCGCGATGAAGAGGTTACCGGTGAACTGCCACCGGATCTGGAATTCGAAGAATTTAACGAAATTCGCGAGCAACTTGCGGCCATGATCGAAGAACAGCTCGCTGTCTATAAAACCAGACAAGTGCCTCTGGATCTTGGGCTCGTGGTGCGCGACTATCTGGCGCAATATCCTCGTGCGCGCCACTTCGACATTGCCCGCATTGTTGTAGACCAGGCGGTACGCCTGGGGGTCGCACAAGCAGATTTCACCGGACTGCCGCCGAAGTGGCAGCCGATTAACGATTACGGAGCCAAGGTACAGGCGCATGTCATTGACAAATATTGAACAAGTGATGCCACTTAAGCTGGCACAGGCGCTGGCGAATCCGTTATTTCCGGCGCTGGACAGCCAGCTGCGTGCCGGTCGTCACATTGGCCTTGACGAGCTGGATAATCACGCCTTTTTGATGGACTTCCAGGAGTACCTGGAAGAGTTTTACGCACGCTATAACGTTGAGCTTATCCGCGCGCCGGAAGGGTTTTTCTACCTGCGCCCACGCTCCACGACGCTTATCCCGCGTTCTGTGCTCTCCGAACTGGATATGATGGTTGGCAAAATCTTGTGCTACCTCTATCTCAGCCCGGAGCGTCTGGCGAATGAAGGTATTTTCACCCAGCAGGAGCTTTACGATGAGCTGTTAACACTGGCTGATGAGAACAAGTTGCTCAAGCTGGTGAACAACCGTTCAACGGGCTCGGATCTTGACCGTCAGAAGCTACAGGAAAAAGTTCGCTCTTCTCTGAACCGTCTGCGCCGTCTGGGTATGGTCTGGTTTATGGGTCACGACAGCAGCAAATTTCGTATTACGGAATCTGTCTTCCGCTTCGGTGCCGATGTCCGTGCGGGCGACGACGCGCGTGAAGCGCAGCTGCGCATGATCCGCGACGGGGAAGCGATGCCGGTGGAAAACCATTTGCAGCTCAATGATGAGCATGAAGACAATCAGCCGGATAGCGGGGAGGAAGAGTAATGATTGAACGCGGTAAATTTCGCTCACTAACGCTGATTAACTGGAACGGCTTCTTTGCCCGAACCTTCGATCTGGATGAGCTGGTGACGACGCTCTCCGGCGGTAACGGTGCGGGTAAATCCACCACAATGGCGGCATTTGTTACGGCGCTGATCCCCGATCTGACGCTGCTGCACTTCCGTAACACCACCGAAGCGGGGGCGACAAGCGGCTCCCGCGATAAAGGCCTGCACGGTAAGCTGAAAGCGGGCGTTTGTTATTCGGTGCTGGACGTGATCAACTCCCGTCATCAGCGCGTGGTCGTGGGCGTGCGTCTGCAACAGGTTGCAGGTCGCGACCGTAAAGTGGATATCAAACCGTTCGCGATCCAGGGGCTGCCAACGTCCATGCAGCCAACGGCACTGCTGACTGAAACCCTGAACGAACGTCAGGCGCGCGTGCTGACGCTGCAGGAGCTGAAAGACAAGCTCGAAACCATTGAAGGCGTACAGTTTAAGCAGTTTAACTCGATTACCGACTATCACTCCCTGATGTTCGATCTGGGGATTGTGGCTCGTCGTCTGCGTACCGCCTCTGACCGTAGTAAATACTACCGTCTGATTGAAGCCTCCCTGTATGGCGGTATCTCCAGCGCCATTACCCGTTCCCTGCGTGACTACCTGTTGCCGGAAAACAGCGGCGTGCGTAAGGCGTTCCAGGACATGGAAGCCGCGCTGCGTGAAAACCGCATGACGCTGGAAGCCATCCGCGTTACCCAGTCCGACCGCGACCTGTTTAAACACCTGATCAGCGAAGCCACCAACTATGTGGCGGCGGACTATATGCGTCACGCCAATGAGCGCCGGGTTCATCTCGATAAGGCCTTAGAGTACCGCCGTGAACTGTTTACCTCGCGCAAACAGCTGGTGGCCGAGCAGTATAAGCATGTCGAAATGGCGCGTGAGCTGGGTGAGCACAACGGTGCCGAGGGCGATCTGGAAGCGGATTACCAGGCCGCCAGCGATCATCTGAACCTGGTGCAAACCGCACTGCGCCAGCAGGAAAAAATCGAGCGCTACGAAGCAGATCTCGATGAGCTGCAAATTCGTCTCGAAGAGCAAAATGAAGTGGTGGCCGAAGCCGCCGATATGCAGGAAGAGAACGAAGCCCGCGCCGAAGCCGCTGAGCTGGAAGTGGATGAGCTGAAAAGCCAGCTTGCAGATTACCAGCAGGCGCTGGACGTGCAGCAGACCCGCGCGATTCAGTACACCCAGGCATTGCAGGCGCTACAGCGTGCGAAAGAGCTGTGCCATCTGCCGGATTTAACGCCGGACAGCGCCGACGAATGGCTGGATACCTTCCAGGCGAAAGAACAGGAAGCCACCGAGAAACTGTTGTCGCTCGATCAGAAAATGAGCGTGGCACAAACGGCGCACAGTCAGTTTGAGCAAGCTTACCAACTGGTGGCATCGATTAACGGCCCGCTGGCGCGTAACGAAGCGTGGGACGTTGCCCGTGAACTGCTGCGCGACGGTGTTAACCAGCGCCATCTGGCCGAGCAGGTTCAGCCGCTGCGTATGCGTCTGAACGAGCTGGAACAGCGCCTGCGCGAGCAGCAGGAAGCCGAGCGTCTGCTGGCGGAATTCTGCAAGCGCCAGGGTAAACATTACAACATCGACGATCTCGAGGCGCTGCATCAGGAGCTGGAAGCGCGCATTGCAGCACTTTCTGACACCGTCTCCAGCGCCAGCGAACAGCGAATGACGTTGCGCCAGGAGATGGAGCAGCTGCAGTCCCGCTCGCAAACGCTGTTGCAGCGTGCGCCAGTCTGGCTTGCCGCCCAAAGTAGCCTGAACCAGCTCAGCGAGCAGTGCGGTGCTGAGTTTGCATCCAGCCAGGAAGTGACCGAATATCTGCAGCAGTTGCTGGAGCGAGAGCGTGAAGCGATTGTTGAGCGTGACGAAGTCGGCGCACGTAAACGTGACGTCGACGAAGAGATTGAACGCTTAAGCCAGCCGGGTGGCGCAGAAGATGCACGCCTGAATACCCTGGCGGAACGTTTTGGCGGCGTACTGCTGTCCGAAATTTATGACGACGTGGGTCTGGATGATGCGCCGTACTTCTCTGCGCTGTATGGCCCGTCGCGTAATGCGATTGTGGTTCCTGATCTGTCGCTGATTTCTGAGCAGCTTGCCGGGCTGGAAGATTGCCCGGAAGATCTCTATCTGATCGAAGGAGATCCGCAGTCATTCGATGACAGCGTCTTTAGCGTTGACGAGCTGGAAAAAGCGGTCGTGGTGAAAATCGCTGACCGTCAGTGGCGTTACTCACGCTTCCCTGAACTTCCCCTGTTTGGCCGCGCTGCGCGTGAAAGCCGCATTGAAAGCCTGCATGCCGAGCGTGAAACGCTGTCTGAACGTTTTGCGACGCTGTCGTTTGACGTGCAGAAAACCCAGCGTCTGCACCAGGCCTTCAGCCGCTTTATTGGCAGCCATCTGGCCGTGGCCTTTGACGCTGATCCTGAAGCGGAAATTCGCAAGCTCAACACCCGCCGGGGTGAGCTGGAGCGTGCGATTGCCAACCATGAAAATGACAACCAACAGAGCCGTGTTCAGTTCGAACAGGCGAAAGAGGGCGTAGCCGCTCTTAACCGCATTCTGCCGCGTCTGAACCTGCTGGCGGACGAAACGCTGGCCGATCGCGTGGATGAAATCCAGGAACGCCTGGACGAAGCCCAGGAAGCGGCACGTTTCGTGCAGCAACACGGCAATCAACTGGCGAAACTGGAGCCGGTTGTCTCCGTTCTTCAGAGCGATCCGGAGCAGTTTGAACAGTTAAAAGAAGATTATGCCTGGTCTCAGCAGGTGCAGCGCGAAGCGCGTCAGCAGGCGTTTGCCCTGACGGAAGTCGTGCAGCGTCGTGCTCACTTCGGTTACTCCGATTCGGCGGAAATGCTGAGCGGCAACAGCGATCTGAATGAAAAGCTGCGCCAGCGCCTTGAGCAGGCAGAGGCGGAACGTACCCGTGCCCGTGAAGCGATGCGTAGCCACGCGGCTCAGTTGAGTCAGTACAACCAGGTTCTGGCCTCACTGAAAAGTTCTTATGACACCAAGAAAGAGCTGTTAAACGATCTGCAAAAAGAGCTGCAGGATATCGGCGTGCGTGCCGACAGCGGTGCAGAAGAGCGAGCGCGTATTCGTCGTGATGAACTGCACAGCCAGCTCAGCAATAACCGTGCGCGCCGCAACCAGCTGGAAAAAGCGCTGACCTTCTGTGAAGCGGAAATGGATAACCTGACCCGTCGCCTGCGCAAGCTGGAGCGCGATTATCACGAAATGCGCGAGCAGGTCGTGTCCGCGAAGGCGGGCTGGTGCGCCGTGATGCGCATGGTGAAAGACAATAACGTTGAACGTCGTCTGCACCGTCGCGAGCTGGCTTATCTCTCTGCGGATGAACTGCGCTCCATGTCGGATAAGGCATTGGGTGCGCTGCGTCTGGCGGTGGCGGATAACGAACACCTGCGTGACGTGTTGCGCATGTCAGAAGATCCGAAACGTCCTGAGCGTAAAATTCAGTTCTTCGTTGCCGTTTATCAGCATCTGCGTGAACGTATTCGTCAGGACATCATCCGTACCGACGATCCGGTTGAAGCCATTGAACAGATGGAAATCGAACTGGGCCGCCTGACGGAAGAGCTGACCTCCCGCGAGCAGAAACTGGCTATCAGCTCCCGCAGCGTGGCGAACATCATTCGCAAAACCATTCAGCGCGAGCAGAACCGTATCCGCCAGCTGAACCAGGGACTGCAGAGCGTGTCGTTTGGCCAGGTAAACAGCGTGCGTCTGAACGTGAACGTACGCGAAGCGCATGCAACGCTGCTGGATGTGTTGTCTGAGCAGCATGAACAGCATCAGGATCTGTTCAACAGCAACCGTCTGACCTTCTCCGAGGCGCTGGCGAAACTGTATCAACGCCTGAATCCGCAGATTGATATGGGGCAACGTACGCCGCAAACCATCGGCGAAGAGCTGCTGGATTACCGCAACTATCTGGAAATGGAAGTTGAGGTTAACCGTGGTTCTGACGGTTGGCTGCGTGCGGAGTCCGGTGCGCTGTCTACCGGTGAAGCTATCGGCACAGGTATGTCGATTCTGGTGATGGTGGTACAGAGCTGGGAAGATGAAGCGCGTCGTCTGCGTGGTAAAGATATCTCCCCATGCCGTCTGCTGTTCCTTGACGAAGCCGCGCGTCTTGACGCCCGCTCCATCGCGACGCTGTTTGAGCTGTGCGATCGTCTGGATATGCAGCTCATCATTGCTGCGCCAGAAAATATCAGCCCGGAAAAAGGCACTACCTATAAGCTGGTGCGTAAAGTGTTCCAGAACAGTGAACATGTACACGTTGTCGGGTTGCGTGGTTTTGCACCGCAACCACCGGAGTCGTTGCCGGGAACGGCGGACGCTTCCTGAGGCGTTTTGTTACAATGAGCGGCGCATAAGCGCCGCTTTTTTTTGTACACTTAACTTGTGCTTACGGCTACGTTATCTTTAAACTTCTTTACATAAGGTAAGGCAACCCGTTTTTGGCCTACCTATAATGAAGAAAAGCCCCAATGTGATGGGCATGTCGTGAGAAAACAGGGGGCAAGGGATGTTGCTAAAGAAAATTCGTGGTCGTCAGTTGTCAGCGCTGAGTTTGTGCCTGGCAGTGACGTTTGCTCCACTGTTCACCGCACAGGCCGACGAGCCTGAAATGGTACCGACTGACAGTTCTGCGACGATAGGCGCACAGCCAACGTCGTTGTCGCAGCCGCTGGATCAGTCGCCCGCGACGGCCATTATGGCCGGTATTAAGCCGCTACCTGAAGGTATCGACACAGAATCTCTTCGTCAGCAGCTCCAGTCCGGGCTGCCATCCGGCTACACGCCTGCTTATATTAACCAGCTCACGCTGCTTTATGCCGCGCGCGATATGAAACCGATGTGGGAAAATCGCGAGGCGGTACGAGCCTTCCAGCAACAGCTGGCAGAAGTGGCGATTGCCGGTTTTCAGCCACAGTTTACCACCTGGGTTGAACGCCTGACCGACCCTGCCGTGACGGGCCTGGCGCGGGATGTTGTGCTCTCCGATGCCATGATGGGCTACCTCCAGTTTGTGGCGGGGATCCCGGTGAATGGCAACCGCTGGTTATACAGTGACAAACCGTACAAACTGGCGACGCCTGCGCTGTCGGTCATTAACCAGTGGCAACTGGCGCTGGACAATGGCGAGCTGCCGCGTTTTATCGCCAGCCTTGCCCCGGCACATCCACAATATGCAACGATGCATCAATCGTTACTTGCGCTGGTGGCTGATTCCCGGCCGTGGCCGCAGTTACGGGGAACGGGATCGCTTCGTCCGGGGCAGTGGAGCAGCGATGTTCCGGCACTGCGTGAGATCCTTCGCCGTTCAGGCATTCTGAACGGCGGGCCAAAAATTGCGCTGCCTGGCGATGACCCGCAAGGCGTTGTTGTCAGCCCCTCCGCAGCGGCGAAAGAGACGAAAACGGTAGCGCTTAGCGATAAACCGGCGGCTTACGACCGCGAACTGGTGGCGGCGGTTAAGCAGTTCCAGGCCGCTCAGGGATTAGGGGATGACGGTGTGATCGGTCAGTCAACGCGTGACTGGCTGAATGTCTCTCCTGCACAGCGAGCCGGGGTGCTGGCGCTGAATATCCAGCGTTTGCGTTTGCTGCCGGGTACGTTATCTACAGGCATCATGGTCAATATTCCCGCTTACTCCCTGGTTTATTACCAGAACGGTAGCGAAGTGCTGGCCTCGCGGGTGATTGTCGGGCGTCCTGACCGCAAAACGCCGTTGATGAGCAGCGCGCTGAATAACGTGGTGGTTAACCCTCCGTGGAACGTGCCACCAACGCTGGCGCGTAAAGACATTCTGCCTAAGGTCTGGAACGACCCGGGGTATCTGGAACGTCATGGGTACACGGTGATGCGAGGCTGGAACAGCAAAGAGGCGATTGATCCTTCGATGGTAGACTGGTCGACCATTACGGCATCTAATCTACCGTTCCATTTCCAGCAGGCTCCTGGCGCGCGCAATTCGCTGGGACGCTATAAATTCAACATGCCGAGCTCAGAAGCGATTTATCTGCACGATACGCCGAACCACAATTTGTTCCAGAAAGATACGCGAGCACTTAGCTCCGGTTGCGTGCGCGTGAATAAAGCGTCGGAACTGGCGAATATGCTGTTGCAGGATGCGGGCTGGAACGATACGCGTATCTCCGATGCCTTGAAACAAGGAGATACACGTTACGTCAATATTCGACACAACATTCCCGTCAATCTTTACTACCTGACGGCATTTGTTGGCGAAGATGGACGTACCCAGTATCGTACAGATATTTACAATTATGATCTCACTGCGATCGGGCGCACAAATTTTGTCAAAAGCTGAACAATTAATCAGGTAAATGAAGTAGTTCGGGAAAATGGGGTGTCGTAAGTTATGGCGAATACGCGGCAATATGGCTGGAGGCCGCGTATTTGCTGGGGTTGGGTGCCTTGACGTAGTGGCCTTTGCCAGTTAAGGTGCCCTTCGTGCGCTAAGCATATATACGATAAACATTGACCTGTAGACCTGATTATCATGGACAAATTTGACGCTAATCGCCGCAAACTGCTGGCGTTAGGTGGTGTTGCGCTTGGCGCAGCGGCCATCTTGCCGACGCCAGCATTTGCCACCCTCTCGACACCTCGTCCGCGTATTTTAACGCTCAACAATCTTCATACCGGTGAGTCGCTAAAAGCGGAGTTCTTCGATGGCAGAGGCTATATTCAGGATGAATTAGCAAGACTAAACCATTTTTTCCGTGATTTCCGCGCGAATAAAATAAAAGCCATCGACCCAGGATTATTTGATCAGTTGTTCCGCCTTCAGGGCCTGCTGGGTACCAGCAAGCCGGTACAGCTCGTTTCTGGCTATCGTTCCATTGATACCAATAACGAACTGCGTGCCCACAGTCGCGGGGTAGCGAAAAAAAGCTATCACACGAAGGGACAGGCAATGGACTTCCATATTGAAGGTGTTTCGTTAGCCAATATTCGCAAAGCTGCGTTATCTATGCGCGCAGGTGGTGTAGGATATTACCCTAGCAGCAACTTTGTGCATATTGATACCGGTCCAGTTCGGCACTGGTAATAACGAAACACAGGAGCAGTATGAACTATCGTATTATTCCGGTTACCGCGTTCTCCCAGAATTGTTCATTAATCTGGTGCGAGCAAACCAAACTGGCCGCGCTTGTCGATCCCGGCGGTGACGCTGAGAAAATCAAGCAGGAAGTCGCCGCCAGTGGTGTAACGCTGATGCAGATTTTGCTGACGCATGGTCATCTCGACCACGTTGGCGCAGCGGCAGAGCTGGCGCAGCACTATGGTGTGCCGGTGATTGGCCCGGAAAAAGAAGATGAGTTCTGGCTGCAGGGTTTACCCGCCCAAAGCCGCATGTTTGGTCTTGATGAGTGTCTGCCGTTGACGCCCGATCGTTGGCTGAACGAAGGAGATCGCATTAACGTAGGGAATGTGACTTTACAGGTGTTGCATTGTCCTGGACACACGCCAGGCCATATCGTCTTCTTTGATGACCAGTCTCGTCTGCTGATTTCCGGCGATGTGATTTTCAAAGGTGGGGTAGGACGCAGTGATTTCCCGCGCGGCGATCACGGGCAGTTGATTCAGTCGATTAAACAGAAGTTATTGCCGCTGGGTGACGACGTGACGTTTATCTCTGGGCATGGCCCGATGTCGACGCTGGGTTATGAACGATTACATAACCCGTTCCTTCAGGATGAAATGCCTGTCTGGTAAATCTGAATGAGATAAAAAAAGCCTGCATGATGCAGGCTTTTTTGTGGGTGCAAATTACAGCACTGCGACAATCGCTTCGCACAGGGGAGCCATATTGTCCGGCGTCATGCCTGCAACGTTCACACGACCAGAGGCCACAGCATACACACCAAACTCTTCACGCAGACGCAGAACCTGTTCTTTTGTCAGGCCGCTGAAAGAGAACATGCCGTTCTGTTTGATGATGAAGCTGAAGTCACGGTCAGCCCCTTTCTCTGCCAGGGTGTTCACGAACAGCAAGCGCATACGCTGAATGCGTTGACGCATATCGTTCAGCTCTTGTTCCCAGATAGCGCGCAGCGCGTCATTGCTCAGGATCGTCGCAACGACAGATGCACCGTGTGCTGGTGGGTTAGAGTAGTTGGCGCGGATCACAGACTTCATCTGGCTGAACGCACGGTCAACGGTCTGCTCGTCAGCGGCGACCAGCGTACAGGCACCTACGCGCTCATTGTACAGGCCAAAGTTCTTGGAATAAGAGCTCGCAACAATCAGCTCCTGATGCACGGCCGCGAACGCGCGCAGACCTTCTGCATCTTCTTCCAGACCACGAGCAAAGCCCTGGTATGCGAAGTCGAACAGTGGCAGCCAGCCTTTTTCAACGGACAGTTTAGCCAGTTGAGTCCATTGCGCCAGCGTCGGATCGATACCGGTTGGGTTATGGCAGCAACCGTGGAACAGCACCACGTCGCCCGCCTGGGCTTCGCTCAGGCTTGCCAGCAGGCCATCGAAGTCCAGAGCGTGGTTTGCCGCATCGTAATAGGCATATTCGCGCACTTCCAGACCTGCAGAGTTAAAGACGCTCTTGTGGTTCGGCCAGCTCGGGTTGCTTACCCACACACGCTTAACAGCGGTGTTTTTCGCAAGGAAATCCGCCGCAACGCGCAGTGCACCGGTACCGCCAGGGGTTTGTGCTGTGCGAGCGCGTTTGCTGCTCACAATTGCGCTGCCTTTACCGAACAGCAGTTCCTGAGTGCAACGACCAAATTCAGGGATACCATCAATACCGAGGTAGTTTTTGGTGGTTTCATTTTCCAGCAAATACTGCTCAGCTTTTTTAACGCTGGTCAGTACCGGAGTTTTGCCGGTTTCATCTTTATATACACCAATACCCAGGTTGATTTTGCCAGGGCGGTCGTCGGCACGAAACAGATCGGCCAGGCCCAGAATAGGGTCGGCAGGAGCGGCGGTAATGTTCTCAAACATGACGAAGTTCCATTGTGATGACAGAAGTGAAATCCGCTATCAGGTTAACGGTAGATTTACAAAATGCCAACCGTTTGCGACGAAAAGCGTGCGGCTTTTCAAAAGTCGCCATTTTTTACTATCAGGCATAAAAAAAACAGGGCCGAAGCCCTGTTCATTAAGCATATAACAAAGTGGTGTACTGATTAGAACTGGTAAGTCACACCAACAGCTGCCATGTCGTCGTTGCCGTTCAGGCCGCCAACGGTTTCAGCGTATGCAGTGTCTTTGTCCAGCAGGTTGATGTAGTAGTCAGCCCACACGTTGAAGTTTTTGTTGAAGTAGTAAGTTGCGCCAACCTGGACGAATTTAGCCAGATCTGCATCACCACCTTTGAAGGTACCTTTAGAGTTGGTCACGCCAGCCAGGTCTTTACCTTTGGTCTGAACGTAGGAGATTGCAGGACGCAGACCGAAGTCGAACTGGTACTGAGCAACGATTTCGAAGTTCTGAGTTTTGTTCGCGAAGCCAGCGTCACCGTCAGTACCGGTACGGGTGGTGTTGCGGGTTTCAGCATAGGTGGTTGCCAGGTAGATGTTGTTGGCGTCATATTTCAGACCCAGACCCCATGCTTCAGCTTTGTCGCCTTCACCGTCAGCTTTTTGTTTCAGAGTACGGTTAGCGTTGCTGTAAGATGCGATTGCACCGAAGCCTTCGCCGAAGTTGTAACCCAGAGAGTAACCTACGCCGTCACCGTTAGCGGTTTTAACGTCAGTACGGTCGTTTTTACCCTGGTACTGAATACCCATGCTCAGACCGTCAACCAGACCGAAGAAATCGCTGTTACGGTAGGTCAGCAGGCCGGTGCTACGGCTGGTCATGAAGTTATCAACATAGTTACCGCCCCAGGTCATACCGGAGAAGGACGGAGCCATATCGGTGTAAGATTCTACGTCGTATACGATACCGTAGTTACGACCGTAGTCGATGCTGCCAGCGTCACCCGCTTTCAGACCTGCGAAGGCCAGACGGTTTTTGTTTGACTGAGCAGTACCTTCAGCCTGGTTCGCCATGAAGCGGTATTCCCACTGGCCATAACCGGTCAACTGGTCGTTGATCTGAGTTTCGCCTTTGAAACCAAGCTGCGCATAAGTTGCGTCGTTGTTGTTGGTGTTGTCACCAGAGGTCACGAAATCGTGCTCGGCGTTAACTTTACCGTAGAAGTCCAGTTTGTTGCCGTTTTTGTTATAGATTTCTGCAGCGTTAGCTGCACCGGCTACCAGCAGGGCAGGGATAACCACTGCCAGGATATTGCGCTTCATCATTATTTATTACCCTCATTGGTTTTTTTATGACACTCGCCACTGCCGTCAATAAATTCTGTCAATAAATATTTCCGGAACTATTGATGAGAGTTTGGTGTCTTTATGTATCTGACAGGCATCTTTCCATTCATAGAACCGTTTCGCTAGCCTGAAAATGCTACAATCCTCAAGATTGGGTAACAAAAAGAAATTATATGTAACTAAATGTGTATTTTAGGGAACTTTGTGAACCATCTCAAATTTCAGAACTAGTTGGCTAATTAAACGACGTGTTTATTGCTATCTATATGAATTGCTTATATTTAATTTGGCTAAAGGCAATTCCTATAAACAGAGGCTAAACGACTCATTTTTTCTTATGATCTTATTCAGCCTTCTGGATGGCTATGAATTCGGTTGAATTTTGTGCTAAAGAATCAGAGATGGATTAACTGCAATAAGAGTATGGTTTATTTTTTGTTCACAGATATTTCACGGAAACAAAACGTAACAGGTAGTGGTTATGACGGGGTTGTGGTTTAAAGATGCTGACTTTGAACTGACGAAAATTGACAATGCAGAATAAAATAATGGCCAGTAGAAACTGGCCATTTTAAATTGCGCGGGGATTAGAAGGTCGCGCTGCGTGGCGTACGTGGGAACGGAATAACGTCACGGACGTTCTGAACACCAGTCACATAGGCAATCAGACGTTCGAAGCCCAGACCGAAACCAGAGTGTGGAACGGTGCCGTAGCGGCGCAGATCGCGGTACCACCAGTAGTCTTCTTTATTAAGACCCATTTCCGCCATACGTGCATCCAGCACATCCAGACGCTCTTCACGCTGTGAACCACCGATGATTTCACCAATGCCCGGAGCCAGTACGTCCATCGCGGCAACGGTTTTACCGTCTTCGTTAAGGCGCATATAGAAGGCTTTGATGTCTTTCGGGTAGTTTTTCACGACAACCGGCGCTTTGAAGTGCTTCTCTGCGAGATAGCGTTCATGCTCGGAAGCCAGGTCAACACCCCAGTAAACCGGGTTATCAAATTTCTCACCGCATTTTTCAAGGATTGCCACCGCGTCGGTGTAATCAACCTGCGCGAAGTCGGCAGAGACGAAACGTTCCAGACGAGCAACCGCATCGCTGTCTACGCGCTCAGCGAAGAATTTCATGTCATCAGCGCGTTCTTCAAGCACCGCTTTGAAGACATATTTCAGCATCGCTTCTGCCAGACCTGCCACGTCGTCCAGGTTGGCGAATGCCACTTCTGGCTCCAGCATCCAGAATTCCGCCAGGTGACGGCTGGTGTTAGAGTTTTCCGCACGGAACGTTGGGCCGAAGGTGTAGATCTTCGACAGCGCACAGGCATAGGTTTCGCCGTTGAGCTGGCCGGAGACCGTCAGGAAGGACTCTTTACCAAAGAAATCTTTGTCATAGTCCACTTTCCCTTCCGGTGTCCGCGGCAGGTTTTCCATATCCAGCGTAGAAACGCGGAACATTTCGCCAGCACCTTCGGTATCGGAGGCGGTGATCAGTGGGGTCGACACCCAGAAGTAGCCCTGCTCGTCGAAGAAGCGGTGCAGCGCTTGTGCCAGAGTATGGCGGACGCGAGCAACCGCACCAATCAGGTTGGTACGCGGACGCAGGTGCGCGACTTCACGCAGGTACTCGATACTGTGGCGTTTTGCCGCCATCGGGTAGGTGTCCGGATCTTCAACCCAGCCAGTCACTTCAATCGCAGATGCCTGAATTTCGAAACTCTGACCCTGACCAGGAGAGGCAACAACAACCCCGGTGACAATAACGGAGCAGCCCGTTGTCAGGTGCAGAACGTCATCATTGTAATTGGGCAGAGAATTATTAATGACGGCCTGTACAGGATCAAAGCAGGAACCGTCATAGACGGCGAGGAAGGAGATGCCAGCTTTAGAATCTCGACGAGTACGCACCCATCCGCGCACGGTGACTTCTTGGTCAACGGCGACACGGCCCTGGAGTACGTCGGCTACAGGCACAACGCTCATAATATTCTCTCTGTTAATAGTCGGAAAAAATAAACACTTGTCCGCCCTTACATGGGGGGATATCTATGTTACCTGGCATCTGCCATCAGACAAGCAGATTTCGCAGTCAAAAGAGAAGAAATCGGAAATAAATAAGAGAAGGGGAGCCTGCAAGGCTCCCGAGGGGGATTAACTGGCTTTTTTTATCTGCGGTAAGTCGAAGGCTTTACGCAAAGCACGCACAAATGCTTTATCGTGGCAGATGGTTTTACCCGGGCTGTCGGAGAGCTTCGCGACAGGCTTGCCGTTACATTCCACCAGTTTTATCACGATGTTCAGAGGTTTCACCTGGGGGATGTCACAGGTCAAACGGGTACCAATCCCGAAACTCAGGTTCACTCTTGAGGCGAAATGACGATAGAGGTCGACCGCTTTTGCTAAATCGAGATTATCGGAGAAGACCAGCACTTTGCTCATCGGGTCAATACCCAGTTTCTTGTAGTGGGCTATCGCTTTTTCACCCCATTCAACCGGGTCTCCGGAGTCATGGCGTAGACCCTGATAACGCTCAGCAAACTCAGGGCCAAAGTCCCGCAGGAAAGCATCCATCGTAATGCAGTCGGTGAGGGCAATTCCCAGCTGATTCGGGTACTCTTCCAGCCATGCGGCCAATGCAGCACGCTGGCTGTTAGCCAGATCGGGGCTGATTTGCTGGTGGGCCTGGAACCATTCGTGCGCCTGGGTACCCATTGGCGTCAGGTTCAGGCGGCGGGCAAGATCGTAGTTACTGGTGCCAACGAACCAGGGCTCTTGCTGCAGACGCTCAACGATAGCCTGCTGAACGTCGCGCGAGAAGCGGCGGCGCGTGCCAAAGTCCATCAACCGGAACCGGGATATATCCAGCCCTTCGGTTAACTGCGAGAACTCAACCAGTTTATTCTCCAGCGAGGCGAGCGCCTGCTCAACGCCCATCTCCGGAGAGCGGTAGCGGTGAGCCAACTCACTGATCACCGCCAGAAGCGGCACTTCCCACATGATCACTTCACGCCACGGACCTTCAAGGCGAATATTCAGCTTACCGTTATCATTGGTGACGATGACCTGCTCCGGCTTATAGCGAAAATCGCGCAGCCAGTTCAGATAGTCAGCTTTAAAGAAAGGCAGGCCGGAAAGCCACTGATATTCGTCGTCCTGCAGCGTCAGGTGCTGCATAGCATCGACCTGTTCACGAATAGAGTCTGCGTAGATACCCAGCAAGTCGTCGCCCCGACAGCGGAATTCCGCCGCGACATGGACATGATAATAATGGTGGAAAACGGCTTGCTGCATATGCAGTTTATACGCGTCGGTATCCAGCAACGTATGCAGAACAGGAGAAGCGAATTGAGTCATAGGTGCGCAGTAGCATCCTCTCACAGGAGCGTTTAGTACAATAAACAACTCCGGAGTATACCTTGTTTAGTGATTTATTGAACCCCGATCACAACATAAGCTGCCTTTATGGTCGAGGGCATTTTGTGCCCCATGTTATAAAAATGTAGCGAAAAAAGGTGCTTGCACCTGAAAAGATGAACATTCTGCATAGCGCGTTTTACACAACAGGAATATATTGAATCGTTACTCGACAAACGATGCATAAGGTTTTCTATGACACAACAGCCACAAGCCAAATACCGCCACGACTACCGTGCGCCGGATTACCTGATTAGCGATATCGATCTGACTTTTGACCTGGATGCCACAAAAACCGTTGTAACGGCGGTAAGCCAGGTGACGCGCCACAGCGCGACGGCCGTCCCGCTGCGTCTTGATGGTGAAGATCTGACGTTGGTTTCCCTGCACATTAATGATGAAGCGTGGTCTGACTATAAAGAAGAAGACAACCAGCTGGTTATTAACAACTTGCCGGAACACTTTACGCTGCGCATCGTGAATGAAATCAGCCCCGCCGCGAACACTGCGCTGGAAGGGCTTTACCAGTCCGGTGTGGCGCTGTGTACTCAGTGTGAAGCGGAAGGTTTCCGCCACATCACCTGGTATCTGGATCGTCCGGATGTGCTGGCGCGCTTTACCACCAAAATTATCGCTGATAAAACTCTCTATCCCTTCCTGCTCTCCAACGGTAACCGTGTAGGTGAAGGCGAGCTGGAAAATGGTCGTCACTGGGTACAGTGGCAGGATCCGTTCCCGAAACCGTGTTACCTGTTTGCGCTGGTGGCCGGTGATTTTGACGTGCTGCGCGATACCTTCAAGACCCGTTCCGGCCGCGATGTGGCGCTGGAGTTGTTTGTTGACCGTGGTAACCTCGACCGTGCGCCGTGGGCGATGACGTCGCTGATTAATTCCATGAAGTGGGACGAAGAGCGCTTTGGCCTCGAATACGATCTCGATATCTATATGATCGTCGCCGTCGACTTCTTCAACATGGGCGCGATGGAGAATAAAGGGCTTAACATCTTCAACTCCAAATATGTGCTGGCGCGTACCGATACCGCAACCGATAAAGATTATCTCGATATCGAACGTGTTATCGGCCATGAGTATTTCCATAACTGGACCGGTAACCGTGTGACCTGCCGCGACTGGTTCCAGTTGAGCCTGAAAGAGGGCTTAACCGTCTTCCGTGACCAGGAGTTCAGCTCCGATCTGGGGTCGCGTGCGGTGAACCGTATTAACAACGTCCGTACCATGCGTGGTCTGCAGTTTGCGGAAGATGCCAGCCCAATGGCACACCCGATCCGCCCGGATAAAGTCATCGAGATGAACAACTTCTACACCCTGACGGTGTATGAAAAAGGATCTGAAATTATCCGCATGATCCACACCCTGCTCGGCGAAGAGAATTTCCAGAAAGGGATCCAGCTCTATTTCGAGCGTCACGACGGCAGCGCAGCCACCTGTGACGACTTTGTGCAGGCGATGGAAGACGCGTCTAACGTCGATCTCTCTCACTTCCGCCGCTGGTACAGCCAGGCCGGTACGCCCGTTGTGACCGTCAAAGATGATTACAACCCGGAAACCGAGCATTACACCCTGACTATCAGCCAGCGCACGCCGCCAACGGCTGAGCAGGAAGAGAAACATCCGCTGCACATCCCGTTCAGCATTGAACTGTACGATAACGAAGGTAAAGTGATCCCCCTGCAGAAGGGCGGTCATCCGGTACATCATGTACTGAACGTGACCCAGGCAGAGCAGACCTTTATCTTTGATAACGTCTACTTCCAGCCGGTGCCAGCGCTGCTGTGCGAATTCTCCGCACCGGTGAAACTGGAGTACAAGTGGAGCGATCAACAGCTGACGTTCCTGATGCGTCACGCGCGCAACGACTTCTCTCGCTGGGATGCGGCACAAAGTCTGCTGGCGACCTACATCAAGCTGAACGTGAACCGCCATCAACAGGGTCAGCCGCTGTCTCTGCCTGTGCATGTTGCTGACGCGTTCCGCGCTATTCTGCTGGATGAGAAGATTGACCCGGCGCTGGCGGCTGAAATTCTGACGTTGCCTTCTGCGAGCGAAATCGCTGAACTGTTCGAAATTATCGACCCGATTGCTATCGTGGCGGTGCGTGAAGCGTTGACCCGTACGCTGGCGACCGAGCTGGCAGACGAATTCCTGGCGATTTACAACGCCAACAAGCTGGATGAGTATCGCGTGGAACATGCTGATATCGGCAAACGTTCCCTGCGCAACACCTGCCTGCGCTATCTGGCCTTCGGTGAAGTGGAACTGGCAAACACGCTGGTGAGCAAGCAGTACCACGAAGCCGATAACATGACCGATGCCCTGGCGGCTCTGGCTGCAAGCGTTGCCGCTGAGTTGCCGTGCCGTGATGCGCTGATGCAGGAGTACGATGACAAATGGCACCAGGATGGTCTGGTAATGGACAAGTGGTTCATTCTGCAGTCTACCAGCCCGTCTGCCGATGTTCTGAGTACCGTACGCAGTCTGTTAAAGCACCGCTCCTTCACCATGAGCAACCCGAACCGCGTGCGTTCCCTGATTGGTGCGTTTGCCAGCAGCAACCCGGCAGCTTTCCACGCAGAAGATGGCAGCGGTTATCAGTTCATGGTAGAGATGCTGACCGAGCTGAACAGCCGTAACCCGCAGGTGGCGTCTCGTCTGATTGAGCCGCTGATCCGTCTGAAACGCTACGATGCGAAGCGTCAGGCGAAAATGCGTGCCGCGCTTGAGCAACTGAAAGGGCTGGAAAATCTGTCTGGCGATCTGTTTGAGAAGATCACCAAGGCACTGGCCTGATATAAAAGTTAACCCTCCCTCTCCCTGTGGGAGAGGGATGGGGTGAGGGCATCAGGCATTAGCTTTCACTCGCTGTAACTCAGTTTCTCCACGCTTCATCACTCTATCCAGCACTTCCGCTTCCAGCTCTGCCAGTCTTGCTGACCCCACGCGACGTGGGCGCGGAATATCGACAGTCAGATCCAGCCCAATTTTTCCCTCCTCTATCAGCAGTACGCGGTCGGCCATCGCCACGGCTTCGCTGACATCATGCGTCACCAGCAATACCGTAAATCCGTGCTCCTGCCATAAAGAGACAATCAAATCCTGCATGTCGATACGCGTCAGGGCGTCGAGTGCCCCAAGCGGTTCATCCAGCAGCAGCAGGCCAGGGCGATGAATCAGTGCCCGCGCCAGCGCCACGCGCTGTTTTTGTCCGCCTGATAATGCTGCGGGCCATTCACCCGCGCGATTTTCCAGCCCAACGGTGGTCAGCGCCTGCCTGGCCTCTTCCCGCCAGTTGCCTTTCAGACCCAGCCCGACGTTGTCGATAACCGTTTTCCACGGCAGCAGGCGTGCGTCCTGAAACATCATGCGGGTATCGTCCTGAATATTCGCCAGCGGTGTCGTGCCCGCCAGAATCTCCCCGCCGTTGGGAGTCTCCAGACCGGCCAGCAGGCGCAGCAAAGTGCTTTTTCCGCCGCCGCTACGACCGACAACGGCCACAAATTGCCCGGCGGGAATATGCAGATCCAGTGCATTAAGAATGGTGTTTTCACCGTAGCGTTTAGTGACGCCATTCAACAGCAGCGGTGTCCCCTGATTCAGTCGGGCAGTATTCATGCTCTGGCCTCCAGAGTGGTATAAGCCGGGTTCCAGCGCAGCCAGCTACGCTCCAGCCACTGGGCGCTGACGTCGGCGAGTTTGCCGAGCAGGGCATAAAGAATGATGGCGACCACCACCACGTCCGTTTGCAGGAACTCGCGGGCGTTCATCGCCAGATAACCAATACCGGAGTTGGCCGAGATAGTTTCAGCCACGATCAGCGTTAGCCACATCAGGCCGAGTGCGAAACGCACGCCAACCATAACAGAAGGCAGAGCACCCGGCAGGATCACATGAATAAAGAGGGCTAAACCGGATAAACCGTAGCTGCGCGCCATCTCCACCAGCCCGCGATCGATACTGCGGATCCCGTGCCAGGTATTGATATAAATGGGGAACAGCGTCCCCAGCGCCACAAGAAAAATCTTGGCGCTTTCATCAATGCCAAACCACAAAATGACCAGCGGGATCAATGCCAGATGTGGCACGTTACGCAGCATCTGAATGGAGGTGTCCAGTAACCGTTCTCCCCAGCGGGAAAGGCCGCTGATAAGGCCGAGGATCAGGCCGATACTTCCGCCAATTGAAAAGCCAATCACGGCACGCCACGAACTGATAGCCAGGTGCTGCCACAGCTCTCCGCTCATGCTCAGCGTCCAAAACGCTTCTACAACGCCCTCCGGAGAGGGCAGAATGCGGCTCGACAGCCAGCCGGTTGAGGAGGCCAGTTGCCATAGCACCACAATACCGACGGGTAAAAACCAGGGGGCAGCACGCAGCAGCCATTTTTGCGCGGTGGCAGACATAGGTGCTCCTTAGCTTTGTGCTGCTTTTCGCGGAATAAACTCGTTGGCGACCGCTTCGCCCTGAAGCTGGAGCGAACGAGGCTGCGGAATTTCCGGGATGGCGACATCCAGATGCGGGAACAACAGCTCGCCCACGTTGTACGCCTCTTCCAGATGCGGGTAACCAGAGAGAATAAAGCTGTCGATACCCAGCTCAGCGTACTCATTAATCCGCGCCGCGACGGTTGGGCCATCGCCCACCAGTGCGGTACCTGCACCGCCGCGAACCAGGCCCACACCTGCCCACAGATTGGGGCTGATTTCCAGATCCTCGCGCTTACCGTTATGCAATGACGCCATCCGGTGCTGCCCCACGGAATCGGTTTTGGCGAAGGCGGCCTGCGCCCTGGCAATGGTGTCCTCATCCAGGTGCGAGATAAGCCGGTCGGCCGCCAGCCAGGCTTCTGCATTTGTTTCACGCACAATCACGTGCAGGCGAATACCAAAACGCACCTTGCGACCATGAGCTGCTGCTTTGGCGCGTACCTGAGCTATTTTTTCTTTAACCAGTTCAGGTGGTTCGCCCCAGGTCAAATAGAGATCAACCTGCTCAGCGGCCAGATCCTGCGCCACATCGGAAGAACCGCCAAAGTAGAGCGGCGGGCGCGGCTGTTGTACCGGCGGAAAGTAGAGTTTTGCATCGCGAACATGCACATGTTTACCTTCAAAGGTGACGGTTTCGCCTTCAAGCAGACGTCGCCAGACGCGGGTGAACTCGGCGGATGCTTCATAGCGTTCCGTGTGATCGAGGAACACACCGTCGCCCGCCAGCTCCTGGGGATCGCTTCCCGTGACCAGGTTAAACAGCGCCCGCCCGTTGGAGAGCCGGTCGAGCGTGGCGGCCTGACGTGCTGCCACGGTAGGGGAGACCACGCCAGGACGCAGCGCGACCAGGAATTTCAAACGCTGAGTCACCGGGATCATCGATGCAGCGACCAGCCAGGCATCCTCGCAGGAGCGTCCGGTGGGGATCAGCACGCCGGTAAAACCGATCCTGTCCGCTGCCTGGGCAATCTGTTGCAGATAAGCGTGATCAACCGGGCGGGAACCCTCTTCTGTGCCAAGATAGTGTCCATCACCGTGGGTGGGTAAAAACCAGAAAAGATTCAGACTCATAATTGGGTTCCTTCAGTGCCAGCGGGTTGCCAGATACGTTCGCGAATGTTCACCTGCTTTGGAACGAGGTGATTTTGATAAAAGAGATCGGCGGTTTGTTGCTGGAGTGCAGCAACATGTGCGTCCACAGGGCGGATAGTGGTGATGGGGCGGTGGTCAAGATAGCTGGCGATCACTGGCTCAGGTAATCCCATGCTTTTTGCCAGCAGAGTTATACTCTCCTGCCGCTGGCTTTGCGTCAGGGCATCGGCCTGCGTAAAGGTATCGAGGACGCCCTGGATAAAAGCACCATTCTTTTCTGCATACGGACGCGCGGCGAGGTAGAACGAGCCGGTCTGTTTCAGCGTGGTACCATCCTTTAACACCCGCACACCACCCTGCAGTAATGCGGCGGAATAGTACGGATCCCAGATAGCCCAGGCATCTACGTTACCTTGCTGGAATGCGGCGCGCGCATCGGCAGGTGTCAGATAGACGGGCTGAATGTCGGTGAACTTCAGCCCGGCTTCCTGCAGGGCGCGTAGCAGCAGGTTGTGCGAGCTGGAACCTTTCTGGAATGCCACTTTGTGGCCCTTGAGTTCCGCAACGTTCTTAATCGCGCTATTTTCAGGAACCAGTATCACTTCCGCTTTCGGTTTTGCAGGCTCAACACCCACGTAAACCAGATCGGCCCCGGCAGCCTGAGCAAAGATCGGCGGAATATCTCCGGTGCTGCCGAGGTCGATACTTCCGACGTTAAGCGCTTCGAGCATCTGCGGCCCTGCCGGGAACTCAACCCAGGAAAATGTTGTGCCCGGGAAGCGTTTTTCCAGAAGCTGATGATTTTTTGCCAGCACCATGCTGATGCTGCCTTTCTGGTAGCCGATGCGCAGACTTTCCGGTGCTGCATGAGCCAGCGACGAGAGGGCAATCAGACCTGCCAGCCCGATACGTGTCAGGGTGTTAAACATGTGCGACTCCTTGCGGCAGACCAAACGCAGGTGCCTGGATATCCCGGCGGTGCAGGGCATGCCAGAAGGTTTCCAGCGCACCATCGAGGCGGGTTTGTAGGTTCGGCGTAAAGTGAGGTTTGTGCTGGTAGTCGATAACCTGCGAGTCATCAGCGAAGACACCGTGCAGGATCTCCTGCGCTTTTAACGCGTTCAGTACCGGCTTCAGGGCGTAGTCCACCGCCAGCAAATGGGCAACTGTCCCGCCTGTTGCCAGCGGCAAAACCACCTTACCGTCCAGGGCGCGTTCAGGGAGCAGGTCGAGCAGGGTTTTCAGCGCGCCGGAAAAAGAGGCTTTATAAATGGGCGTCGCCACGATTAACCCGTCAGCGTCTTTGAGCTGTTCTGTCAGGGTTTTGAGTGCCGGGCTGTCAAAGCGCGCGTAGAGCAGATCTTCGGGTTCGAAGTTATGCAGGTTCCAGTGGCACACTTCCACATCCAGGGCATTGAGCTTTTCGCGGGCATATTCCAGTAGTGCGCTGGAACGAGAAGGAAAGCGAGGACTTCCTGCCAGGGTAATGACGCGCATGATTGCTCCTTATAACTAATTGTTTGCTTTTATCTAACATTGATAACAATTTTCAGGAGTGTGACATTGCGGGGTTATTCCACTAAATGATTTATATGAAATTTAAATGCAGAAAATTGCATAAGAAGTGTACGTAGAGGTAAACGATTGCGTTTTCCGTTGATTTTTTGCCGCAGGTCAATTCCCTTTCCGGGCAGGATCGCACATAATCCCCTCCCGGTTTGCACACCGGGAATCCAGGAGAGTTCATGTACTACCCCTTCGTTCGTAAAGCCCTTTTCCAGCTCGATCCTGAGCGCGCTCATGAATTTACATTCCAGCAATTACGCCGTATTACCGGTACACCACTGGTTGCACTGGTGCGTCAACGCGTGCCGGAAAAACCTGTGCAATGCATGGGCCTGACCTTTAAGAATCCGCTGGGTCTGGCGGCTGGTCTGGACAAAAATGGCGAGTGTATTGATGCTCTGGGTGCAATGGGGTTCGGCTCCATTGAAATCGGTACTGTCACCCCACGCCCGCAACCGGGTAATGACAAGCCGCGTCTGTTCCGTCTGGTTGAAGCAGAGGGGCTGATCAACCGCATGGGCTTTAATAACCTCGGCGTTGATCACCTGGTTGAGAACGTCAAAAGATCCCATTTTGATGGCGTATTAGGCATCAATATTGGTAAAAATAAAGACACGCCGGTTGAGCATGGTAAAGATGACTACCTGATTTGTATGGAAAAAGTCTATGCCTATGCTGGTTATATTGCGGTGAATATTTCATCACCGAATACTCCGGGCCTGCGCACTTTGCAATATGGCGAAGCGCTGGACGATCTCTTGACCGCCATAAAAAATAAACAAAATGAGCTGCAGGCGATCCACCATAAATATGTTCCGGTCGCGGTTAAGATCGCCCCGGATCTTTCTGCTGAAGAATTGATCCAGGTTGCTGATAGTTTAGTCCGCCATAATATCGACGGTGTGATTGCGACCAATACGACACTCGATCGTTCTCTCGTTCAGGGAATGAAAAACTGCGACGAAGCGGGTGGGTTAAGTGGTCGTCCGGTACAATTAAAAAGCACAGAAATTATTCGTGCCTTGTCCGCCGAATTAAAAGGTCGTCTGCCGATTATTGGTGTGGGGGGGATCGACTCCGTGATTGCTGCCCGTGAGAAGATGGCGGCGGGTGCGTCACTGGTGCAAATCTATTCCGGCTTTATTTTTAAAGGGCCGCCTCTGATTAAAGAAATCGTTACTTACATCTAATCTTTTCTCCTAATCAGACAACCAGGGCTTTATTTCCAGCCCTGGTTGTTTTATATTCCGTCATTGTTGCTTATTTAGACATTATGGTCTTTTATTAAATGACGTTATAAATGAAGCAACAATCAGGACATTTTTAGAACAGGGTGTTTGGGGACGGGAGAGACACATGCGAATTAAACCTGACGATAACTGGCGCTGGTATTTTTGCGACGAGCATGATCGAATGATGCTCGATTTAGCCAATGGCATGTTGTTTCGTTCTCGTTTTGCACGCCGAATGTTAACTCCGGACGCTTTCTCACCGTCAGGCTTTTGCGTTGACGATGCTGCACTTTATTTCTCGTTTGAAGAAAAATGCCGGGATCTGGTGCTGTCCAAAGAACAGCGCGCTGAGCTGGTATTAAATGCGCTGGTAGCGATCCGTTTCCTGAAACCGCAAATGCCGAAAAGCTGGCATTTTCTGGCACATGGCATGAGCTGGACGCCAGCAACAGGCGATGCGGCCAGTGTGAGCCTGAGTGATACTGCAGAAGAGGTTAACCTGCTGGTGGTTGAGCCTGGCGAAAATGCCGCCCTCTGTTTGCTGGCACAGCCCGGCGTAACCATTGCCGGGCGAATGATGCAGCTTGGTGATGCGATTAAGGTGATGAACGACAGACTGAAGCCGCAGCTTCATGTGGATTCGTTCAGCCTCGAACAGGCTGTTTAAGCTTCCAGCTGCACCGACGTTCTCGGGATACAGCTGCAACATAAAATGGTACCGTCATCGCCGATGGCTGATTTTTTCAGCGCACTGACCTCGCCCTCAACCAGTTTGATCCGACAGCACCCGCAGATACCTGCCCGACAGGAGTAAGGTACGCGGATCCCCGCTTGCTCCAGTTGTTCAAGTAACACTTGCTGATTGTTGCCACGGATGACATTACCCTGCCAGTGAATATCCACCACAGACTCGGCTTCGCTTTCAACGTCGGTTGATTCTTCTTCATTGCCTGAGCCGTAAACCCTGGCGGACCCACGGGCGAGAATTTCCACTTCATCACCCACGCGGATCACGCCGCTTGAACGCGGGATGAGGTTCTGGCCGAAATCCACATCGCCATTATCCTGCGCGGTACGGAATGACTGCAGGGTTTTCAGCGGTTCACCGGAAGGGTGCTTTTGGCCTTTCTCCGGGCTTACCGTTGTAAAAATGCAGCGACTGCAGGGCTTCACGACGTCAAAAATCACGCTGCCGATGCGGATCACTTTCCAGGTGTCTTCCTCCCAGGCTTCCGTACCGGTCACCACCAGGTTTGGTCGAAACTGCTCCATCTGGACACTGGCGTTGCAGCGGCTTTGCAAATCACGCAGCGAGGCTTCGTTGGTCAGCAGGAAAGGGAAGCCATCAGCGAATGAGAGCGGGACCGCATCGTGGCGCTTCACGCGCCGTGTCAGCTCCGGACCCACCCAGCGTAGCTGGACTTCACGGGAGAAAAACCCGCTTAGCCAACGGTTAATCTCATCGGGTGCGATACGCGCGGTGAAATGGTTACCCCACACTTCCGTTGGCGCATCGACAGGTGCAAAATCAGCAAAGCGAATCACCACACTTTCACCATCCGGCGCGGTCAGGTGCAAACCGTCATGCAGTGGGGAAGGGGTAAAACGCACCATTTGTGGGAACTGGCGCGCCGTAATGAACGTGCCGTCAGGCTCGGTGACCATAAAAATACGATCGAAGGCAAATCCGCTCATGTCGGCCAGCGCGTGAGATACGCCGATACCGCGCATGGATTTCACTGGATGGATAAAAAGCCTGGATAACGTCGCCACTGCACAGTCCCTCGAATGAAAATAAGCCTTCAACTTTATGACATACACGCCATATTAGCTATAATGCGCGACAATTTTCTTAGAGTAAAAGTGACGATATGAATTCTCTGTTTGCCAGTACGGCCCGTGGGCTGGAAGAGCTGTTAAAAACTGAACTGGAAACCCTGGGTGCGCAAGAGTGCCAGGTGGTTCAGGGTGGTGTCCATTTTGAGGGCGACACGCGGCTTATTTACCAGAGCCTGATGTGGAGCCGTCTGGCGTCGCGCATCATGCTGCCGATGAAAGAGTGCAAGGTCTATAGCGATCTTGACCTCTACACCGGCGTACAGATGATCGACTGGACAGAGATCTTCACCCCGAATGCCACCTTTGCCGTGCATTTCAACGGCGTGAACGATGAGATCCGCAACAGCCAGTACGGTGCGCTGCGCGTGAAAGATGCCATCGTTGACTGCTTCACGCGTAAAAATAAGGAACGTCCGAACGTCGATCGCGAAAACCCGGATCTGCGTATTAACGTGTGGCTTAACGGTGATACTGCCAGTATTTCCCTGGATCTGAGCGGGGCAGGCTTGCACCTGCGTGGCTACCGCGATCGCACCGGTATGGCACCTATCAAAGAAACCCTGGCCGCCGCCATTGTGATGCGCTCCGGCTGGCAGCCGGGTACGCCGTTGCTCGACCCGATGTGTGGTTCCGGTACGCTGCTGATTGAAGCGGCGATGCTGGCAACCGATCGTGCGCCGGGGTTACACCGTGGCCACTGGGGCTTTGGTGGCTGGGCACAGCACGATGAAGCTATCTGGCAAGAGGTCAAAGCCGAAGCACAGACCCGCGCGCGTAAAGGCCTGGCGGAGTACACCTCCCATTTCTACGGCTCTGACAGCGACCCTCGCGTTATTGAACGTGCGCGCAGCAACGCCCGCCGTGCCGGGATTGGTGAGCTTGTTACCTTTGAAGTGAAAGACGTCGCGAACTTAACCAATCCGCTGCCAAAAGGGCCTTACGGTACGGTTATCAGCAACCCGCCGTACGGCGAGCGTCTCGATAGCGAACCGGCGCTGATTGCCCTGCACAGCCTGCTGGGCCGAAATATGAAAGACTATTTTGGCGGCTGGAATCTGTCCCTGTTCAGCGCCTCGCCAGAGCTGTTGAGCTGCCTGCAATTGCGTGCCGATCGCCAGTTTAAAGCGAAAAACGGCCCGCTGGAATGTGTGCAGAAGAACTACCATCTGGCAGAAAAAGCGGCAGACAGTAAACCATCTGGCGTGGCGGAAGATTACGCCAACCGCCTGCGCAAGAATCTGAAGAAATTTGAAAAATGGGCGAAGCAGGAAGGTATTGAATGCTATCGCCTGTATGACGCCGATCTGCCGGAGTACAACGTGGCGGTTGATCGTTACGGCGATTGGGTTGTGGTGCAGGAGTATGCGCCGCCAAAAACTATCGATGCGCAAAAAGCGCGTCAGCGTATGCTGGACGTGATTGCCGCAACCATCGCTGTGCTGAGTATCGCGCCGAACAAACTGGTGCTGAAAACCCGTGAGCGTCAGAAAGGGAAAAACCAGTACCAGAAGATGGGCGAAAAGGGCGATTTCATCGAAGTGGGCGAATATAACGCGCGCCTGTGGGTGAACCTGACCGATTATCTTGATACCGGCCTGTTCCTTGACCACCGTATCGCCCGTCGTATGTTGGGCCAGATGAGCAAAGGCAAAGACTTCCTGAACCTGTTCTCTTATACCGGCAGCGCCAGCGTGCATGCAGGACTGGGCGGCGCACGCAGCACCACCACGGTGGATATGTCCCGTACCTATCTGGAGTGGGCAGAGCGTAACCTGCGCCTTAATGGCCTGACTGGCCGTCAGCATCGTCTGATGCAGGCCGACGTGCTGGGCTGGTTGCGTGATACTGATGAACAGTTCGACCTGATCTTCATCGATCCGCCAACGTTCTCTAACTCCAAGCGCATGGAAGATAGCTTTGACGTTCAACGCGATCACCTGCGCCTGATGACAGACCTGAAACGCCTGCTGCGTAAAGGCGGCACTATTATGTTCTCGAACAACAAACGCGGCTTCCGTATGGATCACGACGGCCTGGCGGCGCTGGGACTGAAAGCACAAGAAATCAGCCAAAAAACGCTGTCTCAGGACTTCGCCCGTAACCGTCAGATCCATAACTGCTGGTTGATTACCGCGGCCTGAAAGGAAAAATAAATGTCTTTAATTAGTATGCACGGTGCATGGCTCTCTTTCAGCGATTCACCGCTTCTTGATAATGCGGAACTGCATATCGAAGATAACGAGCGTGTCTGTCTGGTCGGTCGTAATGGCGCAGGCAAATCCACGCTGATGAAAATTCTTAATCGCGAACAGGGTCTGGATGACGGACGTATTGTTTACGAGCAGGATCTTATTGTTTCCCGCCTGCAACAGGATCCACCGCGTCATGTGACTGGCAGCGTTTACGATTTCGTGGCCGAAGGTATTTCTGAACAGGCTGAATACCTGAAGCGTTATCACGAGATTTCACATCTGGTGATGACCGATCCAAGCGACAAGAACCTCAACGAACTGGCGAAAGTCCAGGAGATGCTGGATCACCACGGCTTGTGGCAGCTGGAAAACCGCATTAACGAGGTACTGGCACAGCTTGGTCTTGAAGCGGATATGGAGCTGTCGTCGCTGTCAGGCGGCTGGCTGCGTAAAGCGGCGCTGGGGCGTGCGTTGGTCAGCGGGCCGAAAGTGCTGCTGCTGGACGAACCCACGAACCACCTGGATATTGAAGCGATTGACTGGCTGGAAAGCTTCCTGAAAACCTTCAGCGGCACCATCATCTTTATCTCGCACGACCGTTCGTTTATTCGCAATATGGCGACGCGCATTGTCGATCTCGATCGCGGCAAGCTGGTCACCTATCCGGGCGATTACGACACCTACCTGCTGGAAAAAGAAGAAAACCTGCGTGTTGAAGAGCTGCAAAATGCGGAGTTTGACCGCAAGCTGGCGCAGGAAGAGGTGTGGATCCGTCAGGGTATCAAAGCCCGCCGTACCCGTAACGAAGGTCGCGTTCGCGCCCTGAAAGCCATGCGTCGTGAACGCAGCGAGCGTCGCGAAGTGATGGGCAGTGCCAAAATGCAGGTCGAAGAGGCATCCCGTTCCGGTAAGATTGTCTTTGAAATGGAAAACGTCAATTATCAGGTTGACGGCAAGGTGCTGGTGAAAGACTTCTCCGCCCAGGTACAGCGTGGGGACAAAATTGCCCTTATCGGTCCGAACGGTTGCGGTAAAACCACGCTTCTGAAGCTGATGCTGGGGCAACTGCAGGCCGACAGTGGCCGAATTCACTGCGGTACGAAGCTTGAAGTGGCCTATTTCGACCAGCACCGTGCAGAACTGGATCCGGACAGAACGGTGATGGATAACCTGGCCGAAGGTAAGCAAGAGGTCATGGTTAACGGTAAGCCGCGCCACGTGCTGGGTTACCTGCAGGATTTCCTGTTCCACCCTAAACGCGCGATGACACCTGTGCGTGCGCTGTCCGGCGGTGAGCGAAATCGTCTTCTGTTGGCGCGTCTGTTCCTGAAGCCAAGCAACCTGTTGATCCTCGATGAACCGACGAACGACCTGGATGTCGAAACGCTGGAATTACTGGAAGAACTGATTGACGGCTATCAGGGAACCGTGATGTTGGTTAGCCACGATCGTCAGTTTGTTGATAACACCGTGACCGAATGCTGGATCTTCGAAGGTGAAGGCCGAATTGGACAGTATGTAGGCGGTTATCACGATGCAAAAGGGCAGCAGTCGCAATCTCTGGCGCAAAAACAGGCAAAATCCAGAAATGTACCTGAACCTGCTGCCGCAAAAGCAGAAACTGTTAAAAAATCTCCTGCTAAAATGAGCTATAACCTGCAGCGCGAACTGGAAGGGTTGCCACAACGCCTTGAAGAGCTGGAAGCCTCCGTTGAAGCGTTGCAAACCCAGGTCGCAGATGCGTCATTCTTTACGCAGCCACACGACTATACTCAGAAAGTATTGGCTGAACTCTCCCAGGCCGAGCAGGCGCTGGAAGAAGCATTTGAGCGCTGGGAGTACCTTGAGTCTCTGAAAAACGGCGCATAACCAGGGATAAAATATGTGTGACCAGCACCACGCCGACAGGCATATATTATGCTCGCAATGCGATATGCTCGTGGCGTTGCCAGAGCTTGGTCACGGACATAAAGCACTGTGTCCACGCTGCAGCGCAACGTTGACAACCGAGTGGGACGCGCCACGGCAGCGTCCCACTGCTTATGCTCTGGCAGCATTGTTTATGCTGTTGCTCTCCAATCTCTTCCCCTTCATTTATATGAAGGTGGGAGGGATCACCAGCCAGGTGGATTTACTCGAAATCCCGGGCGTGATGTTCTCAGAAGATTACGCCAGTCTTGGCACCTTTTTCCTGCTCTTCGTACAGATTGTCCCGGCGTTTTGTCTGGTGGTGATCCTGCTTCTGGTCAACCGTGTCCGGATGCCATCTTCCCTTAAGGAAGGTGCGAATAAGTCCGAGATGTGAGATCATCGTGTTGTAACCTGAACCCAGAATGAGTAACCGGATGAGCCAGCAACTGACTTTTGCCGACAGTGAGTTTTCCAGTAAACGCCGCCAGACCCGCAAAGAAGTTTTCCTTGGCAGAATGGATGACTTGCTTCCCTGGGACAAATTACTTGGCGTTATCGAGCCTGTGTATCCCAAGGCCGGTAATGGTCGCAGGCCCTATCCGCTGGAAACCATGCTGCGTATTCACTGCATGCAGCAATGGTACAACCTGAGCGATGAGGCCATGGAAGATGCCCTCTATGAAATCGCCTCCATGCGCCAATTTGCTCGCCTGTCACTGGATAAAGCCATTCCAGACCGCACTACCATCATGAATTTCCGGCATTTGCTGGAGCAGCATGAACTGGCCCGCAAAATCTTCAGTACCGTTAATCACTGGCTAGCAGAGTGTGGCGTTCTAATGACCCAGGGCACCTTGGTGGATGCCACCATCATTCAAGCCCCCAGCTCTACCAAAAACAAACACAACAGCCGTGATGAAGACATGCACCAGACCAAGAAAGGTAACCAGTGGTACTTCGGCATGAAAGCGCACATTGGCGTGGACGCCAAAAGTGGCCTGACCCACAGTCTGGTGACCACGGCGGCTAACGAGCACGACCTCAATCAGGTTGGCAAGTTACTGCATGGCGATGAAGAATTTATCTCAGCCGATGCTGGTTATCAGGGGGCCGAAAAGCGCGATGAGCTCAGCGATGTCAGCGCAGACTGGCTTATCGCCAAGCGTCCCGGCAAAGTGAATGCATTGAAGCAACACCCGCGCAAGAACAAGCTGGCCATCCGTTACGAATACCTGAAAGCGAGTATCCGAGCGAAGGTTGAGCATCCATTTCGGATAGTAAAATGTCAGTTTGGTTTCGTCAAAGCCAGGTACAAGGGGCTGGCTAAAAATGACAGTCAACTGGCGATGTTATTCACCCTGGCGAACCTGGTTCGAGTTGACCAATTGATACGGGCACAGGCGAGATCTACCTGAAATGAGGAAATTGGCCTGAAACAGGGCCAAAATCAGCCACGAAGAGACGATTTTGGGCTGAAAATTGGAAAATTGAGCCACAGGACGTCGATAAAGGACGGTTTGGGGCGTCATATCGGGAGCTGCGGACCACTTAATCGCAGCTTCCTTAAGATTAAACTTGCACGGATCCTGTTCCAGTTAAAAAGCTGGGGGATGGCCGAGATTTTTCTGGCCGGTATTCTGGTCAGCTTCGTGAAGCTGATGGCTTACGGTGACGTTGGGATTGGCAGTAGCTTTATTCCCTGGTGCCTGTACTGCGTACTGCAGTTACGCGCTTTCCAGTGCGTTGACCGGCGCTGGGCGTGGGACGATATTGCACCAGCTCCCACGCTGGCGCAGACGGTGAAAGTGGGTGTGCCAGGTATCCGTCAGGGGCTTCGTTCTTGCCCGTGCTGCACCGCTGTGCTGCCGGCAGATCTGGACGTGTGTCCGCGCTGCGAAACGAAAGGTCATGTGCGCCGTAAAAATAGCCTGCAGTGGACAATGGCGCTGCTGGTGACGTCCATTATGCTTTATCTGCCCGCCAATATTTTGCCGATTATGATAACTGATTTGCTCGGCGACAAAATGCCCTCGACGATCCTGGCCGGGGTGATATTGCTGTGGGGGGAAGGGTCTTATCCTGTCGCCGGCGTTATCTTCATCGCCAGTATTATGGTGCCAACCTTGAAAATGATCGCGATTGCGTGGCTCTGCTGGGATGCAAAAGGGCACGGAAAACGCGACAGCGAACGAATGCACCTGATCTATGAAGTGGTCGAGTTTGTCGGACGCTGGTCAATGATTGACGTGTTTGTTATTGCCGTTCTCTCTGCACTGGTGCGGATGGGCGGATTGATGAGTATTTATCCGGCGATGGGGGCATCAATGTTTGCACTGGTCGTGATTATGACCATGTTTGCGGCCATGACCTTCGACCCTCGTTTATCGTGGGATCGTGAGCCTGAATCAAGCCATGAGGAAGAGTAAGAGCATGGAAAATAAGAGTGGAGAGGCGAAAGTGCAGAAGGTCAAGAACTGGTCACCGGTGTGGATTTTCCCCATCGTGACTGCGCTGATCGGTGCATGGATCCTGTTTTATCATTACAGCCATCAGGGACCGGAAGTGACGCTTATTACCACCAATGCTGAGGGGATTGAGGGCGGTAAAACGACCATCAAGAGCCGTAGTGTGGATGTGGGTGTCGTTGAAAGCGCAATCCTGACCGACGATTTAACGCATGTTGAAATCAAGGCGCGGTTGAATGCGGGTATGGAAAAACTCCTGCACAGTGATTCGGTTTTCTGGGTGGTTAAGCCGCAGGTCGGGCGAGAAGGGATCAGCGGCTTAGGTACGCTGTTGTCTGGTGCCTATATTGAACTGCAGCCGGGCTCTAAAGGGAATGCGCCGGGGAAATACCAGCTTCTTGATTCTCCACCACTTGCACCGCCTGATGCGAAAGGTATCCGCGTGATCCTCGACAGCAAAAAAGCGGGCCAGTTAACGGCGGGTGATCCGGTGCTGTTCCGCGGTTATCGCGTCGGTTCGGTTGAGAAAAGTACCTTTGACCCGCAGAAAAGAGCTATCAGCTATCAGCTGTTCATCAACGCACCCAACGATCGGCTGGTCACCAGCAATGTTCGTTTCTGGAAAGACAGCGGTATCGCAGTGGATCTAACCTCCGCTGGCATGCGTGTTGAAATGGGGTCGCTGACAACGCTGTTTGGTGGTGGGGTGAGTTTTGACGTACCCGAAGGCCTGGAACTGGGGCAGCCGGTTGCTGAGAATACGGCCTTCCGACTCTTTGACGATCAAAAAAGCATTCAGGATGCGCTATACACCGATCACGTTGATTTCCTGATGTTCTTCAAAGATTCCGTACGTGGTCTGCAACCTGGTGCACCGGTTGAGTTCCGCGGAATTCGTCTGGGTACGGTGGGACAAGTCCCCTTCTTCGTACCGGGACTTCAGCAGATGCTGGATGATGATTACCGCATTCCGGTTCTGATTCGCATTGAGCCTGAGCGTCTGGTTAATCAGATTGGTGAAAATCAGGATATTGGTACGCATATCTCCCAACTGATGGAACGTGGTCTGCGCGGGTCGCTGAAGACTGGCAACCTGGTGACCGGTGCGCTGTATGTGGATATGGACTTCTATCCTAAAGCACCTGCGATGACGGGTATCCGCGAATTTGGTGGTTACAAGATCATTCCAACGGTCAGCAGCGGTCTGGCGCAGATACAGCAGCGTCTGATGGAAACACTGGATAAGATTAACAATCTGCCATTGAATCCGATGATTGAAGCGGCAACAAACTCACTGAGCGAAAGTCAGGCGACGATGCGCCGTCTGCAAACCACGCTGGATAACATCAACAAGATCACTGCAAGCCAGTCCATGCAGCAGCTACCGCAGGATATGCAGAAAACGCTGCGTGAACTTAACCGCAGTATGCAGGGCTTCCAGCCGGGTTCGGCGGCATACAACAAGATGGTGGCAGATATGCAACGTCTTGATCAGGTCTTGCGTGAACTGCAGCCCGTTCTGAAAACGCTTAACGAGAAGAGCAACGCGCTGGTGTTTGAAGCGAAAGATAAAAAGGATCCTGAGCCGAAGAGGGCAAAAGAATGAATAAGTGGCTATTGATTGTTGGCGCTCTGCTTTTGACGGCGTGCAGTTCGGGTGTAGAGAACAAGAGCTACTATCAGTTGCCTCTTGCTACGCAGAACGGGGGGCAAAGCACGGCCAGCCAGGGAAACCGTCTGCTGTGGGTTGAACAGGTTGCGGTACCGGATTATCTGGCGGGTAACGGTGTGGTCTACCAGACCAGCGATGTACAGTATGTCATTGCCTCTAATAACCTGTGGGCAAGCCCGCTGGATCAACAGCTACGTAATACGCTGGTGGCGAATCTGGGTAGCCAGCTGCCTGGCTGGGTGGTTGCTTCACAGCCGCTCGGTACTGACCAGGATACGCTGAATGTGACCGTTACCGGCTTCCACGGTCGCTATGACGGCAACGTTGTGGTCAGCGGTGAGTGGCTGCTGAACCATCAGGGACAGCTGATTAAACGTCCTTTCCATCTTGAAATGAAGCAGCAAAAAGATGGTTACGATGAAATGGTCAAGGTTCTGGCACAGGGCTGGGCGCAAGAGTCGACCAGCATTGCCCGAGAAATTTCCCGGCTTCCATAAGTAAAATTCATCGACAAAAGCCGCTGTCAGGGTTTCTCTGATTGCGGCTTTTTTTTCGTTTTGCCTTCAGATTGTTACTTGTGCCATGTCACATTTTTTGTACAAATGATCTTCCGTATAGCTCACAAATATGACACCAGTATGAATTTTCAACATTGACGCTGGGGCGGATTCAGGGTATTCGTTATCTGTGGTTGCACACTTTGCAATCACTGTTTTCTTTCCACCAGACAAAAGAATGAGGGAAACGAGGCATGAAGAGACAGAAACGAGATCGCCTGGAAAGGGCTCATCAACGTGGTTATCAGGCTGGCATCGCCGGACGTTCTAAAGAAATGTGTCCCTATCAGACTTTGAATCAAAGGTCTCAATGGTTAGGGGGCTGGCGAGAAGCCATCGGAGACAGGGCAGTACTTGCTTGATAGCGTCTCTTTAAAAAAAGAAACCTCCGCAGTGCGGAGGTTTCGCCTTTCTGAAGCGGCTAACGCGCTAATCAGAAAGCAGAGGTGTCCTGGAACAGACCCACTTTCAGGTCGTTCGCAGCGTAAATCAGACGACCGTCTACCAGCACTTCACCATCCGCCAGGCCCATAATCAGACGACGGTTAACAACGCGCTTGAAGTGGATACGGTAGGTGACTTTCTTCGCAGAAGGCAGAACCTGACCCGTGAATTTCACTTCGCCTACGCCCAGTGCGCGGCCTTTGCCTTCACCACCGAGCCAGCCCAGGTAGAAACCAACCAGCTGCCACATGGCATCGAGGCCCAGACAGCCAGGCATTACCGGATCGCCAATAAAGTGGCAACCGAAGAACCACAGGTCCGGGTTGATATCGAGTTCTGCTTCTACGTAACCCTTATCGAAGTTGCCGCCGGTTTCGGTCATTTTCACGACACGATCCATCATCAGCATGTTCGGGGCCGGTAACTGTGGGCCTTTCGCGCCAAACAGTTCACCGCGACCAGAGGCAAGAAGGTCTTCTTTTGTATAGGATTCGCGTTTATCTACCATGTTCTCAGTAAGCCTTATTTTAGTGAAGGACGCAGGATAGCTAACACGTGTACGCTGAACAAGTCCGATCAGTTCGGACTAAACCAACTCAACCAGCGTAACGGCCACGGATAACGGTGACGAGCATCCTGCTGTGTTGCCTGCGCAATGCGCTCCTGGATAGTCTGCATCAGGGTAGTTTGCCCTTCGCCATCCCATACCAGGTTTGTCAGTAAGGGGAGTGCATCCTCAATACCTTCAATGGCCCAGAGGGTGAATTGTTCCTGTTCTACCGCATCCAGAAGCGCCTGGCTGAGGCTTAAATGGCGCGCGTTAGGGGCCGGAATAATGACACCTTGCTTACCGTTTAGTCCGCGCTGCTGGCAAATAGAGAAGAAACCTTCAATTTTCTCGTTCAGGCCACCAACAGGCTGAGCACGGCCAAACTGATCGACTGAGCCGGTAATCGCGATGTTCTGGTTGATCGGCACTTCCGCCAGAGCGCTGATTAAGGCGCACAGCTCTGCCATAGAGGCGCTATCACCGTCAACCTCACTGTAAGACTGTTCAAACGTCAGCGAGGCGGAGAAGGGGATTTGCTGCTCAAGCTGAAGCTCTGACATCAGGAACGCCTGCATGATCATCATGCCTTTGGCGTGAATGTTTCCACCCAGCTCGGCTTTACGCTCGATGTCAGTGAACTCACCGTCACCGATATGCACAACGCAGCTGATACGGGAAGGTTCACCGAACGCGCGCGGGTGTCCCGGAAACTCAATCACCGACAGGGCGTTGATCTGCCCGATGCGTTCGCCTTCGGTCTCTACCAGAATTTGCTCCAGCAGAATTTCATCCTGCATGCGGTCAGCAAGATAACCTTCGCGCCACTCGCGCTGGGCAAGCATCTGAGTGAGCTGTTCCCCGGTGAATGACCCTTCACCACTAATAACCCCCACTTCACGTAGCTGTTTGCCGATCCAGAGTGGGCAGAGTGGCAGTGTCTCCTGGTCACCGGTATAGCGAACCGCTTCACGGATTAAACCCGGCCAGGCATCAGCTGCAGGGGTTGGCAATGCAAAACGTTCTGCAACGGCCATTACCCACTGGCACCACTGCGCCATATCATCAGCGTCAGCTATCTGGATGTTGTCTTCATACTCGCTGTAAACCGCCTGCTCAGCCAGTTCTGGCTCCATCTCCTGGAAATCAGCCAGAGACTCGCGATCGCCCGTCAGCACGACGGTAAGCGACAGCGGCATGGACGGAATGGAAACCGGCAGAGGACGAGACTCATCATAGCCAACCCAGTCAAAACGCTGCTGGTTAACGATGGTTTTCAGACGCATCCACAATAACGGCTGGGAAAGCAGGGTGCGCAGGGAAATGATTAATACGCCACCATTTGCGCGGTGTACCAGCCCCGGTTGCAGCGATAACTCACCGTTAAACTGGCGAAGGCAACCAAAAAGTTGCTCAGCTTCGACCCAGTTGGCGGTAACCACTTCACCCTCAACAGCAAAACTGCCATCGGCCTGTTTTGCCGGTTCGAAAGCGATATCATGCCCCGAGATGTGATATTGGCCGCCAAAGGCAGAGTGTGTTTCCGGCCGCAACTGACGCATGGCATCCCCCAGAAGCGTCAAATACTCCGCTTCTTCCGGGGCTTTGAGCAGCATGAAGGGAGACGTTGCCCACGGGCTTAACACCTGCTCCAGCGCATAATGCAAACGCGGTTGCGTATCGCTAAGTATGAATTCGTGCTCTTTTGCGAGATCTGGCTGTGCAAACAGTTCCTGATAACTCTCGGTATCCGGAACAAGGTCACGCCATGCAAGTTTCGTAATGGTCAAAGTTGATGTTTTTTAGTCAGATGTAAAACCGTGGAGTATACCGTAGCGGGTGGAACTACCCAAGCAGGATTGGCTTTTTCGAAAGGTGGATCCGCGGCATTCATTCACAGGATATGATTTCTTTTCAGCAGATTGCTAAAAAACTGATATTCTGAACAGAGTTACGTGGTAACACTGAGATCGCAATGAAATATCAACAACTGGAAAATCTCGAAAGCGGCTGGAAATGGAAGTACCTGGTCAAAAAGCACCGTGAAGGGGAGCTGATCACCTGCTACATCGAAGCCAGCGCAGCGCAAGACGCCGTGGATATTTTGCTGACCCTCGAAAATGAACCGGTACAGGTGAACGGCTGGATAGCGAAACACATCAATCCGGCACTGTTAAACCGGATGAAGCAAACTATCCGTGCGCGTCGAAAACGGCATTTCAATGCTGAGCACCAGCACACCCGCAAAAAATCAATCGACCTGGAATTCATTGTCTGGCAGCGCCTGGCGGGGCTTGCACAAAGGCGTGGAAAAACATTGTCGGAAACGGTAGTACAGCTAATTGAAGATGCAGAGCATAAAGAGAAGTATGCCAGCCAAATGTCGACGCTGAAGAGTGATCTTCAGGCTCTGCTCGGCAAAAAGTAACTTTTTGCGTTTCTTCTGGCAATAAAAAACCCCGCATTGCGGGGTTTTTTTATAAGACGATAACTTATGCCGCTGGCTGAGCTACAACGTCTTTGATGCCTTTAACTTCGATCTCTACGCGACGATCTGGAGCCAGGCAGTCGATCAGTGCAGCGCGAGCTTTCACGTTGTCACAGGTGTTGCCAGTAACTGGGTGAGATTCGCCCATACCACGTGGGGAGATCTTGTTAGCTGGGATACCTTTAGAGATCAGGTAATCAACAACAGACTGAGCACGTTTCTCAGACAGTTTCTGGTTGTAAGCGTCAGAACCGATACGGTCGGTGAAGCCCAGAACCACTACAGAACCGTCTTTAGGATCCAGGTTGCTCAGCTGGGAGTACAGCTGATTCAGTGCCTGCTGACCTTCTGGTTTCAGGGTCGCTTTGTTGAAGTTGAACAGAACGTCAGACTTCAGAGTGAAGTGCTTGGTCTGTACTTCTGGAGCTGGAGCCGGCGCTGGAGCAACAACTGGTGCTGCTTCTTCCTGCTGGCCGAAACGGTAGGAAACACCTACGCTCAGCATGCCGTTGTCAGGACGAACACCAACGGTGTTAGCGTCGCCGATGTTGTTAACCCACTGGTATTCCAGACGGGTAGCGATGTCACGGGTAACAGCCCACTCAACACCACCAGCGAATACTGGGGAAACACCCGTGTCGTGATCGCTGCCGATTTCGCTGTTGCTGGAGTCAGCGCGCCATACCATGCCGCCCAGACGGGTGTACACGTCCAGATCGTCAGTTACTGGGTAACCCAGTTTAGCGGTCAGCTGTACGCCCTGTGCTTTGAAAGCGCCGTTTACGGTGTCGCCTTTGTATGGCATACGACCTAACCAGTCGTAACCCATTTCAAAACCAACATACGGGTTAACCTGATAGCCACCGAACGCACCTGCACCAAGCTGGCTCTCGTGAGTCGGGCCATCGTTGTTCAGTTTGCTGTTGTACCAGCCAGTATCATGGAACTGAGACCAGCCCAGTTTACCACCTGCATACCAGGTATTATCTTTCGGAGCGGCCTGCGCTACGGTAGCGAAGCCAGCCAGTGCCACTGCAATCGCGATAGCTGTCTTTTTCATTTTTTGCGCCTCGTTATCATCCAAAATTCGCCATGTAAATCTCATTCGAGAAATCACGGTTAAATCCTTCACCGGGGGGCGTGGTCAAATATAAATCTACCGATATCTTCGGTTTAGGCCGAGCACCCCTGGCGATGTAAAGTCTACAACGTCGCTGAAAACTTACAAGTGTGAAGTCCGTCAGGCATATGAAAAAAAAAGTTCCGTGTAGTCATTATTTAACATTTTTTGAACGGATATTGTGCAATAAAATTAAGGAGAACCGCACCAGACAAGCCTTTCCGCAGATTTAGCTTCTGGAACTAAATCCTCATTCGGGTGTCGAAAAAAATTCCAGGAAAACTCTTAAATTTACTCAATGATACAAATTTGAGTGAATTTTTAGCCCGGAAAGTTGTCCTCTGCGGTGAGAATCTGGTCGAACCGGACGCATGATAAACCCGATCGCATTCCCTTCTTCTGCCGCTTCAGTCAGTCGGAAATGTTCCTCTTCCGTCAATTCGTCTGATAACCACCCAATCACGACGCTGTAATTCCCGGTGCGTAATGCACGGATCATCGACTCAACCGTATCACAAGGGGAGAGTTGATTAATTTGCATGACCTTCGCCAACGGCAGGCCAGCGGACTGAACCCATTCCCGGCTCAGTTTTTGTTGCGGCGTCAGCCAGAGCTGCCAGCGTGATTGCTGGCCAAGTTGTTGTAATAACGGCAGTAACAACAGTTGAGTCAACAAAGGCTGGTCTTCACGATAAACCACTTCACTGATAAGCCCTGTCGAAACGCGCCCGACGGAATTCTGCGCGACATTGCCTGCGGTAGAAGAAAGAGATGTTGAGCGATTTGCGTAGCCTGAAGTGTACATATTCATTCCAGCCCTGTAGTTACTGTATGAATATACAGTAACCCCTGTATGCATAAAGATCAACCTCATTTTCGGAAAGCGACTCGCAAAATTCATTCATTCTTGGCGTGTCCGGAAAAATCATCTTGCTCAACGGCGATAAGTTGCCTATTTTTCTGCTAACGGATCCGCTAGTAAGAAATTTCGTTGTTATTTTATGATTTTTAAGGGAAATATCATGAAAAAGATATCTTATGATCGGATTTATAGATCGCAGGAATACCTCTCCCCATTAGGTGAAATTCATCATCGTGCACTTTTCGGTGGGTATACCCTTGCCGTGGATGATGCCGTCTTCGCGATGGTTTCAGAGGGTGAGCTTTACCTTCGGGCCTGTGAACAAAGTGCTAAGTACTGTGTAAAACACACCTCTTCTTTTTTGACGTTAATGAAACGGGGGCGTCCGGTGCTTCTCAACTATTATCGTGTCGATGACGGACTCTGGCAGGACAGAGAACGGCTGCTTCAGCTTTCCTCTTTTGCACTCGATGCGGCAAGAAAAGAGCGCTCCCAGCGTCACCAGCGCCACCGTCTTAAGGATCTGCCAAACCTGACGTTCCAGCTTGAAGTTCTGCTCTTCGAAGCCGGTATTACAAATGAGGAAACGCTACGAGCGTTGGGAGCCAGAGCCAGCTGGCTGAAGATCCGGATGAAAAACAAAGATCTGAGTGTGAAAGTCCTGTTTGCGCTTGAAGGAGCGATCACCGGTATGCATGAGGCGGCGCTCCCGGCGGTCATTCGCCGGGAGCTGACGGAGTGGTTTAATGCGTTGCCTGAGCCACAGGAGAATCACTCCTCCAGGTAGCGATTTGCTGTTGCAGTCGGCAAATTTCAGGCAGCAGGGCAATAAGCAGGCCAATCTGCTGAAGAACCAGCGGTGCTTTGCTGTCGCTACCCGGGTCAAGATGCGCAATGCGTTGAGACAGTTCATCCAGCGCCTGTTGAACCCGTGGTTCATCGGCAGGTAGATGATGAAGTGCATCATCTACGTAGCAGACGGCATCATCCAGCAGGGCGAGAATACCCGGGTTTGTCAGTTTCTCGCGGTGAGCGCCCAGCGTAGAAATGTAGCTGGTAAAAGTATGGTTCAGGCAGAGCATGCGGAATGCCGTTTCGCGAATTTCTGCCGTGGCGTGAGGTTCCGTTGACATGTTAGAGACCACCGAGGCGAGTTCAGCATCGCTGTTATGCGCATCGCGGCGGGCGATACGGTAAGCCAGTCGGTTATCGCGCCCCTGGTGGTATTGCTCAAGGATGGCATCGAGGTAGCGGCAGTTTGCATTCATCGCCCTGTCTGACACGCGCGGTAAATTACGAAAACGCCAGTCAGGCCAAATAAAGCTGACCGCCGCCCAGGCGATAGCACAGCCAATCAGCGTATCGAGCACGCGGGGCAGGGCAACTTCAAACCCTTCACCCAACAGGTTAAAGCACAGTAATACCAGCAGCGTGATGAACATGGTGGCATGGGCGTACTGCACATTACGAAAGGCGAAGAACAGCACACCGGTGATCACTATCAGGATCAGCTGCCCCTCAACGGAAGGCACGAACCACAGCACCGGCAGCCCGATAGCGACACCCACCAGCGTACCAATAATACGCAGCGCAAGACGGTGTCGGGTGGCATTATAGTTTGGCTGGCAAACAAACAGACTGGTGAGCAGGATCCAGTAACCGTGCTGTAACCCGGTTATCTGGATAAACGCATACCCCACGCACAGCACCAGCGACATCCTCACCGCATGGCGAAAGAGTGCTGATTCCGGCGTAAAGTTGCGGCTCAGCCGTAACCACATGTCACTAAAGCTGTGAACGCTGTCATCAGCAAGCTGATTGTCCACATCATTACCCGCCAGGGCCATCGCCTGCTCGGACTCAATGGTTGCCAGCTGGGCATCAATTGCCCGTAGGTTATTGAGTAGAAAACCCAGCGCTTTGATATGTTCTGGCGAGGTTCCGCTGGCCTGTGCGCGATCGATTGCTGCATCAAGATGGTTAAACGCACGTTCAAAACGGGGGTCATGCTGATAGGGGGTACGCAGCAAAATGGAGCGCGCCAGCTGTTGGCAGGCCTGAGACTGCATGGACAGTAAGCGCTGGAAGCGGAACATCACGTCACTGTAGCGGAACTTCTCGCGCAGGGCGGCATACTGAACGTGTGAGGAACTGGCACGTTCATGAATATCCTGGGCGGCAAAGTAGTAGTGTAGCGTTCTTCGTGTGCCGCGCTGGCCGCGATCGCCGCGCAGGCGGGTAAGCAATGAGGCTTTGGTCTGGTTTAAGGTGGCAACCAGTTGGCCGTTTGCCAGCGCCAGATCGTAAAGCGGTGCCTGGCTTTCCTCTTCAATATCCGGGTCAAACAGCCTGGATTTTAGTTCGAGGTAGTGGGCCAACTGCTCATAGCTGCGGGCGAGGTTATCCTGCAGAGCGCGAACCGGAAAGATGAGATGCCCGGTTAATGTCAGCAGGTTATACCAGATAGCACCCAGCAACAGCAGAATAGGTTGCTGGTACCACTGCTCGTAAAGTGAAACACCCAGCATCGTGTAAATGGCAATCAGCAAGGCACCAAACGCGATAGTGGCATAGCGCTGCCCAAGACCGCCAAGCAAAATGAACCCACTGGTTGAAAGCGTAAGGCCTAAGGCAAACAGCCAGGGCCACGGAAACAGCAGTTCAACGGAGGCGGAGGCAATGAAGAAACAAACAAGGGTGATAACCAGGTTACGCAGACGCCCGGCCAGCCGGTCGTCAAGGTCTGCCAGCGCTCCCGCCACGACCCCCAGCGTGAGTGGAATGGTGAGCTTAACGTCATCCAGCCACCACGGCAGCGCAACGGTGCCACAAAGTGCGATAAAAATCCTGACGTTGTAAAGCCAGGTGCTGTTCCAGGTGTAACGGCGAAGCAGTGGGCTTAGCATGAGCGCGGCCAGTCCTTATTTACTGAAAACGACGACGCGCATTCGCTTCACGCGCTGCCTGTGCCACTTCTACCGGAACGACTCTGCGCCCGACGGGCCACAGGGCAATGGCGGCGATCTTAAAGTTCGCGATCCCCACCGGAATACCAATAATTGTCACGCACTGTGCAATACCCGCAAAAATATGCATCAGGCATAACCACCAGCCGAAGAAAACCAGCCACAAAACGTTCAGCACGGTGCCGCCCGTGTTCATCAGCGCGTTTTTCCCCTCCGGGTTCAGTTCGTCTACGTGGACAGCCTCATTCCCATAAGGAATAAATGAGAGTTTGGTGATTTCCCAGCAGGAGCGGGTCAGCGGGAGTGTAAAAATAAATACGATGCTTACCAGCGTGGCAAAAAGCCAGGAAAGGGTGGTGGCAAAACCGCCCAGCACAAAATTCAAAACATTCAGAACGGTACGCATAAACCCTCAGTTCCTTTCGATATGATTAACGCCCACTGATTGTAACGTTTTTTTAGGCTGGAGCACCTTAAAACTGGCAGTTAAACTGTCAGGTAAATTATCTCTTCGTGGATTTAGCTGGACATGGAACTGAAAGCAACTTCATTAGGCAAACGCCTGGCGCAACACCCATATGACAAGGTGGTCCTCCTGAATGCGGGAGTGAAAGTCTCCGGTGAACGCCACGAATATCTCATTCCGTTTAACCAGCTTCTGGCGATCCATTGCAAACGCGGGCTGGTGTGGGGGGAGCTGGAGTTTGTTTTGCCTGCCGATAAAGTCGTACGCCTGCACGGTACCGAGTGGGCAGAAACCCAGCGCTTCCACCATCATCTGAATACGCTCTGGCAGCAGTGGAGCCACGACATGAGCGTCATTGCAGCCCAGGTGCTGCAGCAGGTACTGGACGACATTGCACAGAGTAACGAGCAACAAAAGTGGTTGACCCGCCAGCAAACTGCCGGATTGCAGCACACGATCCGGCAGGCGCTCACGGCGCTGCCGTTACCTGTGACGCGTCTTAATGAGTTTGAAAACTGCCGTGACGTCTGGCAACAGTGTCAGGCCTGGTTGAGCGATATTGATAAAAGCCGGCTGGCGCATAACCAGGCGTGGACTAACGCCATGCTCAGCCAGTATGCCGATTTCTTCAGCACCATCGAATCGTCGCCGCTCAATCCCGCGCAGGCGCGTGCCGTGGTGAATGGCGAACAATCGTTGTTGGTACTGGCAGGAGCCGGGAGCGGCAAAACGTCGGTGCTGGTGGCACGTGCGGGTTGGCTTTTGACAACCGGTGAAGCCGTTGCCGATCAGATTTTACTCCTGGCATTTGGCCGCAAGGCGGCGCAGGAGATGGACGAACGTATTCAGGAACGTCTGCACACGCAGGATATCACCGCCAGAACGTTCCATGCCCTTGCGCTGCATATTATCCAGCAGGGCAGCAAAAAAGTACCGCCCATCAGCAAACTGGAAAATGACGCCCAGGCGCGCCAGGCGTTATTTATTAAAACGTGGCGGCAGCAGTGCAGTGAAAAAAAGGCGCAGGCAAAGGGGTGGCGTCAGTGGCTGGAGGAGGAACTGCTCTGGGATGTCCCGGAGGGCAGCTTCTGGCAGGATGAAAAACTGGCACGCCGACTGGGCTCGCGCCTCGAACGCTGGGTGAGCCTGATGCGTATGCACGGCGGCTCTCAGGCGGAGATGATTGAAAGCGCACCGGAGGCGATCCGCGCCGTGTTTTCAAAGCGCGTCAAATTAATGGCACCGTTGCTGAAAGCCTGGAAAACGGCGTTAAAAGACGAAAATGCCGTCGATTTCTCTGGTTTGATTCACCAGGCCATTATTATTCTGGAAAAAGGGCGCTTTGTGAGTCCGTGGAAACATATCCTTGTGGATGAATTCCAGGACATCTCTCCGCAACGTGCCGCACTACTGGCGGCGTTACGGGCGCAAAATAAGCATACGTCGCTGTTTGCCGTGGGCGATGACTGGCAGGCTATCTATCGCTTCTGCGGCGCACAGCTCTCACTTACGACGGCATTCCACCACTATTTTGGTGAAGGCGATCGCAGCGATCTGGACACGACCTACCGTTTCAATTCCCGAATTGGTGAAATTGCCAACCGCTTTATTCAGCAAAACCCCCACCAGTTGGCCAAGCCGCTTAATAGCCTCACGCCAGGGGATAAAAAAGCAGTCACCCTGCTGGCAGACGACCAGCTGGAGTCGCTTCTGGACAAACTCAGCGGCTATGCAAAGCCTGATGAACGTATTCTGGTGCTGGCGCGTTATCACCATCTTAAACCGGCCGCGCTGGAAAAAGCCGCCACCCGCTGGCCGAAGCTGAAGCTCGATTTTATGACCATCCACGCCAGCAAAGGACAGCAGGCCGATTATGTGATTGTGGCAGGGCTAAAAGAGGGCAGCGACGGTTTTCCGGCCCCGGCCCGCGAATCGGTAATGGAGCAGGCGTTACTGCCAGCACCGGAAGATTTCCCGGATGCGGAGGAGCGCCGTCTTCTGTATGTAGCGCTAACCCGCGCACGTCATCGCGTGTGGCTGCTGTTCAGTAAAGATGAGCCATCAACGTTTGTTGATATTCTGAAGAGTATTGATGTGCCGCTGGCGAGGAAGCCGTAAGGCAAAAGGGCGGGTTTTTGTAGGCCGGGCAAGGCGAAACCGTCACCCGGCAATACCGTTTACTTCAATCTTTCAGCCAGATAGCGCGGATAATCCGGGATCAGGATCTCAACCGGTGAGTTGAACTGCGGCGACTCAATGATGAAATCTGCCGTGGACAGGTTTGTCGCCACCGGAATATTCCACACCGTGGCAAGACGCAGCAGCGCCTTTACATCCGGGTCGTGCGGAACCGCATTCAGCGGATCCCAGAAGAAAATCAGAACATCAATTTTTCCTTCCGAAATCTGTGCGCCAACTTGTTGATCGCCACCCATTGGGCCGCTCAGCATGGCATTGACTTCCAGACCCGTTTCGCGGTGAATCAGGTTACCGGTGGTGCCCGTTGCCGAAAGGACGTGCTTTTCCAGCAATGGCTGATGGCGGCGAACCCAGTTGAGCAGCATTTGTTTACAGTGATCGTGCGCAACCAGGGCAATGTGTTTGCGTTCCGGGAGCGTGCGTGTTGTCAGTTCCATAATCTCGTCCGTCGGGTTAACTGGCTACACGATGACGGGAACCGCCTTTTGCTGCAAGAGGGAGGAGAAAAAAATGTGGCTTACGACGAAGGCTGTTGCTTCGCCCACTGTAAAAAGCGGGCCCGCGTATCGGGGTCGGCCTGCTGGAACCAGAATTTTAAACGTTGCTCCGTAAGCGTCTGGGACTGAGGAGGAATAACATCCAGCTCCGATACCCCGGATAACAATGTACTGTCGTCTGCCATCATGGTTGCAAACTGGGGAAGAGAAGCGCGTTTACCAGCTTTGTTATAAATTTCCGTATCGGCTTCGTAATTTGTGTCCTTCGGTGATTTCGTTAACGCCAGAATATCCAGCTTGACCGGGATCGGCATCGAATCCCCATCCAGCAACTCAATGCGCGGTGAGGAATCAAAGGCCGCAGACTCTTTTTCGGTTTCAAGGCGCGGCAGGTTAAAATTAACCTGGCTGATTCGCTGGGTGTTAAAGCTGACAATCAGCGGTGGGGAGATGTACGTACTCTGTTCATGATTAGTAAGGCGGATCGTTTTTTCTACCCGAAATACCACCTGATGTGGCCCGTTATCAAGTTCGATGCTGTCTGCACCGCGCAGTAATGAACTGGAAACTTTTTTACCGTCCAGCACCAGCAGATCAATGTCGGTAGAAAGCCGCAGCGTGGTTGCAAAGACGCAAACCGGCATTACTAACGCAATCACAGCAGAGGCAATACCGATTTTCATAGGGTGCTCCTGTTGAAATTACTTTCATCGTAATAATGTATCTAAATTTTTCGATAATCATGTTTACTAACATATAGACATATTCCACCGTTTTGCCCTCATACATCTGTGTGGGATGGATGGTTGAGATGTCCGGTTTGACGTACACTTTGAAAAAAGCCAGGAGAAAGACCATGAAAGAGAACGATATTGCCGGGATTTTGACGTCTACGCGCACAATTGCGCTGGTGGGGGCGAGTGATAAACCCGATCGTCCAAGCTATCGGGTGATGAAATACCTTCTCGATCAGGGCTACCATGTTATCCCTGTTTCGCCGAAAGTTGCCGGTAAAACGCTGCTGGGCCAGCCGGGATATGCCACGCTAAATGACATACCGGAAAAAGTGGATATGGTGGATGTTTTCCGTAATTCCGAGGCTGCATGGGGCGTTGCCCAGGAGGCCATTGCCATTGGTGCAAAAACGCTGTGGATGCAACTGGGTGTCATTAACGAGCAGGCCGCGGTGCTGGCGCGTGAGGCTGGGCTGGCGGTGGTGATGGACCGATGCCCGGCGATTGAGATCCCCCGACTGGGGCTGGCAAAATAACAATAAAAAAAGCCCGTTACCGGGCTTTTTTATACGCTTAGTTCCGCAGGCGAGGAGCCTGTAGCTGTTTACGGATAGTCTGAGCAAGTTCGTCCATCGTGGGTTGTTCCGGATGCTCATCCTGCAGTTCACCGCTCAGCTGCGCTTCGGCAAGATAGGTATGGACGGGTTGTCCATCATCGCCTTCCATGACCACATGGTACCAGGGCGCGGCGCGAAGCTCTGCGTCAACCGCCAGCTCATCCGCTGACGGTTCATCAAGGGAATACTCCGGGTCGATATCCACGACCACACCCAAATATCCAAGCAAGGTGTGGCGGACCTGTTGGCCGATACCGAATTTGCTGGCAATCATAGTCACCTCCCGGGAAACATTACTTACACACTATGTGTGGGCAATATTTCTCTTTTCAAGTTACATGACGCGACAGGCAAACCCTTTCAGATACAGCCCTTCCGGGTAGGTAGCGATCACCGGATGATCGGCGGCCTGACGGAACTGCTCTATAAATTGTACATCACGACCAGCATCTATTGCGGCATCGGCGATGATTTTCTGAAATAAATCTGTGGTCATCAGGCCAGAGCAGGAGAAGGTGAGCAACACGCCGCCCGGGTTCAGCAGCTGGATAGCCAGCATGTTGATGTCTTTATATCCACGGCACGCGCCCATCAGCTGGCTTTTGTTTTCCACAAATTTTGGTGGATCCATAACGATAACGTCGAATTTCTCTCCCTGATCGCGGTATTTGCGCAGCAGTTTGAAAACGTCATCGCGAATAAATTCAGCTTTGCTGAGATCCAGCTTGTTCAGCTCAACGTTCTGTTTCGCCACATCCAGTGCTTCCTGCGACGTATCCACGCTGACCACCTGACGGCAACCGCCCATCAGGGCCGATACCGCAAAACCGCCAGTGTAGGAGAAGCAGTTCAGCACGCGTTTGTCGGCAACGTACTGGCGGGTCGCCAGGCGGCTGTCACGCTGATCGAGGTAATAGCCCGTTTTATGGCCACCCTGAATATCGACCAACAGCTTCATGCCGTGTTCTTCGATAGGCAGCAGGGCTGGCGGCACTTCGCCCGTCACTGGGCCCTGAGTCAGCTCCATTCCCTCTTTTTTACGCACGGCCACGTCACTGCGGTCGTAAATAGCGCATTCCGGGAACAGCGATTGCAGGGCGCTAATCAGCGCGGCACGCTGGTATTCTGCACCTGCGCTCAGGAGTTGCAGCACCAGGAAGTTGCCAAAGCGGTCAATGGTCACGCCAGGCAAGCCGTCGGACTCACCGGCAATCAGGCGATAGCTGTCCAGACCGTCACGTTTTGCCAGCCATTCACGCCACTGCTGAGCTTGCTGCAGGCGGCGGACAAAGAAGTCGATGTCAATGGTTTCATCTTTATCGAACGTCCAGACGCGAGCGCGGATCTGGGACGCAGGTGAGTATGCGCCACGCGCTAACCATTTCCCCTGATGGTCAACGATATCGATGGTTTCACCGAGGCTGGCTTTGCCTTCCATACGGGCAACCGCGCCGGAGAAGACCCAGGGATGGCGGCGCAGTAATGACTTCTCACGCCCTTTGGCTAACACTAAACGTACACTCATAATTTGCTATTCTGTCGATTCCAATGAAATGGCGCGTAGATTAGCACAGAAGGTAAGACGCAATCATCTGCGGATACCTGTGAGCGTTTCGGCACAAAATAAAATCGCTTAGGCACACTACAAAATCGCAACGGGCTTTACATTGTTGCTTCCCGCTCACCAAAGGAAACACAAATGAAAAAGCGCGTTGCAATAGCAGTAAGTGCCCTGACCATTATGAGTGTTAATGTTTCAGCCGCATCATCTTTCAGCATCAGTAGCCGGGATATTCCCGGCGGCCATCAATTAACGCAACATCAGGTTTTTGAGGGATTTGGCTGTCATGGAGGCAACGAATCTCCGCAACTTGAATGGAAAAATCCGCCATCAGGTACGAAAAGTTTTGCTATTACGGTATTTGATCCGGATGCGCCCACCGGAAGCGGTTGGTGGCACTGGACAGTGGTCAATATCCCGGTGCAAACGCTGAATCTTCCTGCGGGGGCAGGGAACCAGAATAACGAGAAATTACCTGCCGGGGCTGTGCAGGGACGGAATGATTTCGGTTATTCTGGATTTGGGGGGGCATGTCCACCTGAAGGAGACAAACCTCACCGTTACCAGTTTACCGTCTGGGCCCTGGATGCGGATAAACTCCCTGTCGATAAAAATGCCAGTGGTGCATTGGTCGGCTTTATGCTTAACAGCCACGCCCTGGAAAAAGCACAATTAACCGCAACATATGGAAGATAAAGGTGGCACGGTGCAGGACTTTCATTTTCAACACAAACATTTGACCGCTGGTGAGGTGAGTGCCAGAAAAATGCATCGTCTGCATCATGTAAAACTATTTTATCCGGCTATCTGCCATATTACGCATGGAAGCAAGGTCATTATTCAGGACGAGAGCCGCAACGTTGCAACGTCCGATGAATTAATCATTATTCCGGCAAATACGCCAATGGAGATTATTAATCAGCCTGCGCAGGGATTATTTCATTCAGACCTGTTGATGTTGTCACCCGAGATCATCGCGGAATTTAAAACGCGTCATCTGAAATCCTGGCCGCGTACAACGCTAAACTCTTTATGTGCGCCGCTGAGCGAAGGGTTGGCCTTTATGTGGGATACCTTGCTGCACGCTGTGCGCCATGATTTACCGGAAGAGTTGCAAAAACATCAGGCTTTCGGCCTCTTGCTGGCGTTAATGCATGATGGCGTCGCAGGACCGCTTCTCATTGAGCGAAATGTTAACCTGACAGAGCAGGTGCGGCAGTTCATCATGCTGTCTCCCGGCAGGTCATGGACCGCACAGGATGTCGCCAGCCGCCTGGCATTAAGCGTGCCGACGTTACGCAGGCGATTACGCGAGGAATCGCAAAGTTTTCGGCAAATCGTGGAGGAGGTTCGGATGTCCGTAGCACTGTCGCAGTTGCAGTCTACCCGATTGCCCATCGGTGAAATCGCAATACAATGCGGGTATCTTTCCAGCTCCCGTTTTACTGCTCGTTTCCGACAGCATTACGGCTGTTTACCCAAAACGTTGCGTTAATAATGTCCGCACGTGGCTTGTGAGAGAGTAACGGTTGAGTACTAAGCTTACTTAAGCTATCAGATTTGAGGTACTTATAATGGAAAAAGATCCTTGTCATTGTGTCAGATGTTGGGTTCACGGCAACGTCCAGGGCGTCGGTTTCCGCTACAGCACGCAGCGTGAGGCGGTTCAGCTTGGGCTCACGGGGTACGCTCGTAATATGGATGACGGCAGCGTGGAGGTGGTCGCCTGTGGTGAAGCGGAGCAGCTTGAGAAGCTGGTGGCGTGGCTGAAAGCGGGCGGGCCGCGTAGCGCACGGGTTGATAAGGTGTTAACCGAACCGTATCAACCCGGCAGGGAATACGTCAACTTTGGTATTCGCTATTAAATGCATTTCACCGGTTTTGGCAGGCCGGCGATTTTGGTCGCCTGTTTTGCCGGGCCTTTTGGGAACAAACGATACAGGTAGCGGCTGTTGCCTTTCTCTTCACCAAATTTGTTCGCCATCGCCTTGACCAGCATGCGGATAGCCGGAGAGGTGTTGAATTCAAGATAGAATTCACGAACGAAACGCACCACTTCCCAGTGTTCAGGGGAAAGGGTAATGCCTTCGTTTTCCGCAATTTTCTCCGCCAGCGGTTCGCTCCACTGGCTGCTCTCTTTCAGATAACCGTCGTTATCCGTCTCAATTTCCTGACCTGCAAAAATGAACATAATCTTCTGTCGTGTGAAAATAATCGGCAGCAGTGTAGCAAAAAAGCGCCGTGAGCATAAACCGCGACCTACAGGAGCAGCTGCAGCAGGTTGTTGGCATTGAGTTTCTTCAGGGCATTGCATTTATGCGTTGAAACCTGTTTTTCGGACATGTGCGTCACGATGGCAATATGGCGCACGGTCAGCCCGGTGAGCATTAAATCAAGCACGTTGAATTCGATACCGGTCAGGCAGCAGTCAAGGCTGCGGACGCGGCGAGGTTCTTTTGCCAGCAAATATGCTGCATCCGCAACGGAGATCCGGTCATCAATGATGTAAATCACTAACGTGCTGAAGCGTTTGCGCAGATGCGTGGCTAGCGCCCAGCCTTTTTCGTTACAGACCAGATAAAGACTGCCTTGCCAGCGAACAGCTTCCAGCCGGAGCAAAATATTAATCAACGCCTGATGTGTTCCCGCAACGGAAAAACGACAGCGAATAACCAGAACACGTCTGTTTAGCAGTCCAGGCTGCCATTGCACGGAGTCGCTTTGCACCTGTCGTGGAACGCCCCGGCGCAGCAGCGCATAGCGCAGTCCTTCGGCATAAAATCGGTTATTGTCGAGAATGGCGTAACTCACGGTGACCTCATTATAACGTACTGGGTGTATAGATAACGCGCAGCGTGCCGGTGTAGTCGCCCGCATTTTTGCTGCTGGCGGCAAATGAAGGCGTTTTCAATATGATAGGCGCGGGGATGCAAAGCACGCTTTCGCGACCGCCGGGCAGCACAACCTGACGCAGATACTGCGGATCGTTCGTGCCTTGCCACACCAGCGTTTTGCCGTTTGCAATGGTTTCTGTTGCGCCGGTGATCGGATTGGTCACAAGAACCTGATAATCAAGACGATCGCGCGGATCGGTCTGGCTTCCCCCCCGGCGTCGGATTGAAAATGCCCCTTCGGTTCGCCCTGTTGCAGTGAGCCCATCGTCCTCAAACCGCAGGTATGCGCGGGTGCTGGCGCTGTTATTGCCGTCATACAGACACATGTCCACTGTGCTTTCACCCTGGATCTCACTCCCGCCGGGCCGCCCCGGAAAGTTGGTCAGGTTGAGGTTAACAATGGGCGTCGAGTGCGGAAATGCAGGCAGATAAATCTGCTGATTGCCCGGATCGACCACCTCGATACGCACCGTCGCCTGCCAGCTGGCGAGGGTTAGATAGCCTGGACATCCGACATCCACGTCATTAAAGTTCCCGCCGCAGTTGCCACCTCCCCACTGACGCAGGTTCTGCTTCAGCGTGGCGGTCCAGATGCCAGGCAGGGTGAGCTTATCCAGTTCGCTTCTCACGATGTAATAATCAAAGTAGGGCTCCCTGTTCCATGCGGCGATATCGCCCGTTCCCCCCGTGACAAAGCTGGCAAAGGTAAAGACTTTACTGTTGATAAACATGTAGTGTTCGCCGTACACCTTGATATCCACTGTTTTTTTGGTGAGCGCATGCGTAAATCGCAGCGTAATGGGATAAGGGGCGGCCGGGTTCGCCGAGAACCATACCGGGGCGGTCATACAGGCACCGTTTGTGGGGTCGGTGCGGGATAAGCAGGTCAGGGTATTGCGGCCCCATTTTTGCGGATCGGCGGTGTCGTAGCCGCTCGGCTCATGTACCCAGATGTCAAAACGTGCAGGCGGCGACGAGCGATCGTAGCTTATCTCTGCGCTGGTGTTTCTTCCTGCAGGGGCACCCGCCAGCGTCTGGCCGGTCCACAGGCTTAAGAACAGTAAAATAAAGAGGCACTTATTCACATCATTTCCCTTTGGTAAAGTTCTCTGCGTTCATTGCGGTTGGGCCAGTCGGCACCGAACGTCCGGCGAGCATCAGCTGCGCCTGTTGCTGGACGGCATCCGGCAGGGCAGAGAAGGTTAATTCCCGACAGGGGATGGATCCGACATAACGCACCACGTCGCGCATACTTTTCACGTTCAGCTCGCACTGATAAAACTGCTGCTGACGCACCAGGTAAAGGTTATGCAGCAGAGCATCGCTGTGGGCGCTAAACCCACCGTTGCCGAGATCGCTCCAGCCGTTCACATTCAGCGGCACGCCGCCTATAAACGGAGAATGACGCTCGTCGGTGAGTTGGCCGAGCCAGGTGTAGCTCGCGGTCGTTTGAACGTCCCGACGGAGTATTTTGCCCGGCACCATAAAGAGTGTTCGGCTGCCTGACCCCTGGGTGATTTCACTGCTGACGCCCTGGGAGACATTCAGCGATTCGTTAATTGTCAGCGTGGTCTGCTGATATCCCGGCACCGCGAAGAGGGCGCGGCTGTTTGCCGGAATATCCGCGCTACCGCTGTTATCCAGCGACACGGCGACGCGAGGATCCTGTGAATCTTCGGGCGTGGCGACCCGCACGGCGATGGCAGACGCAGGGCGTCCGTCGCTCCAGCGGCCAAGCCACAGGCCTGAACGCGACAGGGCGAGGGTGGAGTTGTAATTACCGCTGCTGCTCAGCGTATGTCGTTGATCCTGACGATCCCAGGCGTCGCTCATCGTCAGGCTCCCGTTGCCGTATCGTCCACCCTGGCGCGTATAGGCTGAGGTGTTGAGCGAATCTCCGTTAATGCCCGAGGCGCTCAGACCATACTCATTCTCGCCGCGTGCGTCGGTATACCAGTTATGCGCCACGTTATAGCTCAGCTGATTTTTTTCCCGCTGCTGGTGCTGCCAGGTTGCGCCCAGAGAGGTATAGCTTGAGGCATCGCCTTGACGGTTATGCGCCAGCGAAACACTCACGCTCAGGTAGCCGCCTGTATCCTTGCCTTCGCGGGAGTCATCCTGGCGCATGAACAGGTTAATGCTGCTGTTGATGTTCAGGCTGCGGGCGCTAAACGCATTGCTCAGACCAGCCTGCCAGGCCCGCGTGCGGGAGCGGGCCATATAGACAGACTCCCACGGCAAACCGGCGTCGTGGCGATCGTCATTATCCGGCAGCTCCCGGCGTGAAACGTGACGTCCTTCATTGCGGTTATCCGAATACCCAAGGCTGGCATACCAGGCACCGACAGGGGCGGAGAGCATCACCGAGAGGCTGCGATAACAGCCGTTTACCGCGTCGAATCCTGTGCTGCGGGTATTACAATTGTCCGCCGATAACGCATTGCGATAGACGCTCAGTGAAAATCCGTCGTTGTAGCTGATTTGCTGAATATTGCCGCGCTGACCTTCGCTGCCGTAGAGGCCGCTAAACCGGGTGCTCAATACACCGTCAATGGGGCCGGTATTGAAGCCACGGCTCCAGTCCAGGGCGTTTTCAATAAAGCGCTGCTTTTTCATCATTGTTGCGCCACTGGTCAGTGCCAGCGTCGGTGTGACGGGCAGGCGTACACCCGCCTGTGCAACTGCGCGGCGTTGTTCGTGTGAGTCGTTATTGTCCGTTTCTCCCGCTTGCATGAACCACTCGACGCGGTCAAATGGCGTAATACCCGTTCGGGTAAACGGAACCTGTTCGGTGCGCGTCAGCCGGTTATTTTCATAGACTGACAGCGTCACGGTATAACTCCCGTCCGGGAACGAGCGGGTATCCAGGTTTTGCGCCCCGGCATTGAGATAAAAACTGGCCAGCAGCTCATTGCCCCGGCGTGCGTCGATGCGGGCATCATGAGAAAGCAGAACGGTGATCGGCGTTCCCTTCGACTGCTGAACCGGATTGATCCATGCTCTCGTTGAGCCCGTGCGCAGGCCGCGAATTTTCCCCAGTGGAAGCTGGCTGAGCGTGATATTTCCCCCGGCATTGCTGAACAGGTCACGGGTATCCATCGCGCCGAACTGCACATAATATTGACGCAGTAAATCCTGACGGAACCAGGCGTTATTGACGGTCATTTCCTGCTGTTGCTCGTGGCGTGAACGTTGACCCAGCCAGGTCCAGTCCAGATTCAGGTAGCCATCCTGGGTAACGGCCAGTGCGCCATTGCCCTGAACCGTTGCCGACTGGTAATCCCGGTCGGCGACAAAATTGATATTTTGCTGATGAATCAACGCATTTTCTGTACCCTGCGTGGGCTGATACCACTGGTTTTCCGCTGTCGGTTTAGGCAGGAATTTCTTGTCCAAAAACAGGCTGATACGGGCATTGTTTTCGTCATAAATAATGGCCGCGTGTTGAGTGTCAATATAATCGCATCCCGTTGCTGAGCTGTTGCTGCTGCAGGCCAGGTTGCCGTTACGGGCAAGCGGAACGGCCAGTGCGGCAGAGACAGTGGCAATCAGGGAAGGGTTGTCATTAAACTGGCGCTTGATGGCCGCGACTACGGTTTCTGGCGCGATGAAGCTCACCGTTTCAAGATTGATATCCGTTTCAAAAAGGCCAAGCGACTCGCCGTATAGGTTGACTTCTGTCCAAAGGCGCTGTGTTTTCGCGAGGTCTTCAAACCCTGCCGGAACGGCCATCTCAGCGCAGGCGAGTTGGATAGATGCGGGTAACAAAGCAACTAAGAGGAGAGTATTTCTGTGAAACGCCATGAACAAGCCTCGACATCATCCTGACGTCAGAGGGTGAGTACCCTCTGACGTTATTCTTTTAGGTGCTGTGGTGTTACGCACCGCCTTCCGTGGTCGTCGCCTGAGTCAGCATCAGGCTGACAACACCGCTGTACTGGCCGGTTTTCAGAATGCCTTTGGTGGTCTGGGAAATCGTCAGAGGCAGCACCGCAGAACCGTTTTCAATGTTGCCCGGGAACAGTTCGGCACCGGTAAATTCGGCATCAGCGGTGGTCAGGGTTTTCTCGCCCAGCTTCACGGTCATCGGTACGGCCTGATCACCTTCCGTATTGGTCAACCGTGCAGCGCTTACCAGACGTACTTTGACGTTACTGGTGGCGGAGTTTGACCAGACCTTGGTATTCACGCGGTAGCTTTCCAGACCGCGGCCCGGTAGATACTGCATATCGATGCTGGCTGGCAGCGGCGTATTATCGGCCTGGGTCAGGTCCAGCTGTGAATCGACGCTGGCGTTGACGGTAATATCTTTTTGGATCGCCAGAACGCTAACGGACGTGGTCATCGCGGCAGCAATCATCAGAGGTTTAATAAATTTACGCATTGATATCTCCATATTTACAAATGAGCACCTTGGCTCTTTAAACAAACCACACGTGGTTTTTTTACAGTGATGTCGTGTTATTGCACGACGGGTAAGTCAGCTTCTTCAGTTGTTTTTTTCACCCAATTGAAGTAGCGGAATTTATATTTCTGGCCTTTAACCTGTGTGAGCGTTTTTAATTTCCGCTCGGTATCCGGGTAAATCGTGGCGTCTTCTTTCACCCATTTACAGGATTCATCTGTATGACAAATACCAATTTCCCTGAGCGGCACGCGCAGAGTACCGTTGTTCTTTAACGTCCCCCGTGTTGGGGAGATTGACAGCGAAACCACGCTTTTTTCCGGAGCGAGGTGCACGAGCGCTCCCCAAATCACGTTGACTCCTAATTTTGCCGTCGCACCAGATTCTTCAGAATGGCCTGCAATAATGCTGTCAGGTTGTTTTACACCCTCAAAATAGACCCGCCAGGTACTCTCCTTTGCCGGAGGCGTAAGGGAGACCAGACGAACCACGCGCATTGCGCCTGCAGACAGGGCGAATTTTTCGGGCGTGACCACTACGCCGCCTTCTTTCCACGATGCCACGTCAATCTCTTTTTCCTGGGGGGTGCCGGGATTAAGAATTTTCTTTTGCCTCACCCGAATGAACTGAATATCATCCGTTTTCGATGCCACTTTTATTTGCGCCGCACCGGAACTGTCCACGTTAAGTTCCATGGGATACACGCTCATATTGGCCATTGTCATTTCGGAGAAAAATGACAGTGACAGCGCGGCGACATAAAAAGCACTTGTCCTATTCACACTATTTTTTTGTTTCACTTTCAGTCTGCCTGCTCCGGGTTCATTCACGGCGTGTTAACACCAGGATGCCGTCAGCATTCGTATCGCTTCAGGGCAGGGAAACTTTAACCAGAACAGCAGGTTGTGAAAATTTGTATTGGTTAACTCTTTATATACAGTTTTTTATCCTGATTTTCTGGATTTAGTGTTGTATAGTTAAGCGAAAATACCGTGACCCAGGATGGGGAGAAAAATTCCTTCTGATGAAAAAGCAAGCAGTTCAGGAGGCGGTTTTCTTGTCGATGTATCAGGGATTAAAAAGCATGCGGTAACAACCGAGAATAAAAGATGTTTTTTATATGCAATAATTCGTTGTTATTTGATCCCGAAGTACGTGCAATAAGTATTGTTGGGCAACCCGAGTCTGTATTAACGCTTTCGACGCCAGCCGTTCGTCTTTTACAGGAATTTATTCGATGTAAAGGGCGAGATCTGAGCCGGGAAGAATTGATTACACGCGTATGGGCGGAGTATGGCTTTACCCCGTCGGGAAATAATCTAAATAAAGCGGTAAGCGAATTACGTAAAAGCTTCCACGCGCTGGGCGATGATCACGAGTTTATCGTGACCGTGCCCCGGTATGGCTTCCGCTTTGACGCCGACGTTATTTCCCATCCCGTAGAGAGTGCTCTAGCTGAGGCTCCGCGACCAACACTTCAGCCATTAGTGGAACGGCCGTCGAGATATCAGCGCTTATCCAAAAGGTGGTGGCTGGTTCTGGCTTTATTAACCACACCAGTAGTAGGGGGAAGCCTGTTTTTCAGTCGACAGCTTGAGATAACTGTACCCGCGACGCTAAAACCCGTTAAGGAAAAAATAGCCGGTTGCCGCCTCTGGCTTATTAACGATCAAGGACGACCGCTGGTGCTATCCAAAATGGCCGAGCTGCTGAAGAAAAATAACGTCGCGTGCGACCGCGAGGAGTACAACATTTATTATTTCAGCGCCCGTTTTTCACTTGCCACTGCCGATGAGGTATTTATTGGCTCCTGCCCGGTCAGTGAAACCAGCCTGTGTAAAACTATTCGCTACAAAAGCGGGGCAGAATAATGAAAATCAAACTTCTGTTCGGACTGGGGGGAGCAATAGTCGGGGGGGCGTTTGCGTTCTTTATCTATACGGGTGGAGCGTATAAACGCGATGCCCTGGCCTGTAGCACTGAGTTTAACTTTACGCGCAATGAAGGCAAGGCAAATGAAGTGAAGGTCAATACCATTGCCCAGTTCTATTTTCATCGCAACGGTACCGGTTTGACTACGTACAAAGGTGCTGCAAAAACTGAAGGTCGGGACTTGATCATTGACAGGGACGTAGATTTTACGTGGAAGCGGAGGGACGATGATAAGGTTATTGTCCTGAGCTACACCAAAACCTGGCGTCGACACAATGACAATACCCCCGATGCTCAGTGGGGGAGCTTTGCCTCTCCGACCGCACGCTATTATCTTACGATCTCAGAGCTATCGCCCTCGGTGTGGCTGATTCAGGACCGGCATTACCCCACCTATATTTGCCGGGGTAATTAAGGCATAAAAAAAGGAGAATGCCAGCGGCATTCTCCTTTTTCTTGTTCGTCCTGGTTAATCCCGGCTGGCGAAGCCCAGGATGCTCAGCAGGCTGACGAAGATGTTGTACAGCGACACATACAGGCTCACGGTTGCGCGGATGTAATTCGTCTCGCCGCCGCGAATGATGTTGCTGGTTTCCATCAGGATTGCGCCAGATGAAATCAGGATAAACACGGCGCTAATTGCCAGGTGCAGCGCGGGCAATTGCAGGAAGATGTTCGCCACCATACCTACCAGCACAACCACGATACCCGCCATCAGCATCCCACCGAGGAAGGACATGTCCTTACGGGTGGTCAGCACGTAGGCCGAGCAGCAGAAGAACACCAGTGCGGTACCGCCCAGCGCCATGCCGATAAGATCGCCCATTCCGGCAGACAGGTATGCGTTCAGCATTGGCCCCAGGATGTAGCCCAGGAAGCCTGTGAAGGCGAACGCAGACAAAATGCCCACCGGTTTGTCGGCGGTTTTGTAGGTCAGGAACATCAGACCGTACATCCCCACCAGGGTCAGGATCAGGCCCGGAGACGGCAGCATCAGCACGGTGCTCGCCGTGGCGGTGATTGCAGAAAACGCCAGCGTCAGGCTGAGCATGAAATAGGTATTGCGCAGCACCTTATGGGTACTGAGTAGCGATGTGCGGTCGCGTGAAGATGTAATGATACGATCCATGAGTCACTCTCTATGACAGATGTAATTAACGGCAAGCATAGGAAATGGTACGCCAGTCTCAAAGTGGTTTTACCCATCTTTACTCAGTCTGATAGCGCCAGAGCTGGTTGTTTCTTCTATATAAATTCGGTTTAGCAGAATGAACAGTGGTTTGACGTATTTATTCAGATCAACCTCTTATAGGTTACTGAAAAATATTGCGTTATTGCTCTATGAACGCTAAGAGTTATTTCCGGATCGTCAAAAAACAGACAATAAGGCGAAGGAAATGAAACCACAAGCACGCACCCACTTTACACTCTCTTTGTTAACCGCAGCCATTCTGTGCGCCAGCACGGCGGCCTGGGCGGCTAACGTGCCAGCAGGAACTGTGCTGGCAGAGAAACAGGAGCTGGTCAGGAATAATGGTAACGAACCGGCGTCACTCGACCCGCATAAAGTCGAAAGCGACGTCGAATTCAATATTATCAGCGATTTATTCGACGGGTTAGTCAGCGTCTCCCGGGACGGTGAAATCCAGCCACAGCTGGCAGAAAAATGGGAGAACAAGGACAACACCGTCTGGACGTTCCATCTGCGTCCGGGCATCACCTGGAGCGACGGTACCGCCATCACCGCACAGGATGTGGTATGGAGCTGGCAGCGCCTGGTTGACCCTAAAACGGCGTCTCCGTATGCCAGTTATCCTGGCAACATGCACATCGTCAATGGAACCGATATTGCCCAGGGCAAAAAAGCCCCCGACACGCTGGGTGTAAAAGCCATTAATGACACCACGCTGGAAGTGACGCTGACGCAGCCTAACGCGGCTTTCCTGGCGATGCTGGCGCACCCGTCGCTGGTGCCGGTGGATAAAGTGCTGATTAGCCGCTTTGGCGAAAAGTGGACCAAGCCAGAGCATATTGTCACCAGCGGTGCGTATAAGCTGTCGCAGTGGGTGGTGAATGAACGCATTGTGGCCGAGCGTAATCCACGCTACTGGGATAACACCCATACGGTCATCAATAAGGTGACGTACCTGCCAATCACCTCTGAAGCGTCAGACGTTAACCGCTACAAAGCGGGTGAAATTGATATTGCTTACACGGTGCCGATCAACCAGTTCGCCCAGCTCAGGAAAACGCTGGGCAGTGAGCTGGATGTTTCTCCGCAACTGGCCACTTACTATTACGAGTTCAACACCACCCGGCCGCCGTTTAACGATGTCCGCGTGCGTAAAGCGCTGAACATGGCGCTGGATAAAGACATCATTGCCGGGAAAGTCTTAGGGCAGGGGCAGCGCCCGGCATGGCTTATCAGCCAGCCGGATATTGGTGGCGTCAAGCTACAAGCCCCGGATTACGCCAGCTGGCCGATGGATAAACGCATTGCGGAGGCGAAAAAACTGCTGGCTGAAGCCGGTTTTAACGCCAGCCATCCGCTGAGCTTTAATCTGCTCTACAACACCTCCGAATCGCATCAGCGTATTGCGATAGCCGCCAGCTCGATGTGGAAGAAAAACCTCGGCGTGGAAGCGAAGCTGCAAAACCAGGAGTGGAAAACCATGCTGGATACGATGCACACCCATGATTTTGATGCGGTGCGCTATGCATGGATTGCTGATTATGATGATGCCGCCACCTTCCTGAACAACTTCCGCACTGGCGACAGCGAAAACACCAGTCAGTACAGTAACCCGGACTATGACCAGGCGTTGCTTAACGCTGCGAAAGCGAAAACGCCGGAAGCGCGCGGTAAATTCTACCAGCAGGCAGAAGATCTGTTGGGGCGTGATGTCCCGGCGATCCCGATCTACCACTATGTCCGTACGCACCTGGTGAAGCCGTGGGTAGGGGGATTCGCGCCAGATAAACTGGGTTACTACTTCACCAGAGATATGTACATCAAAAAGCACTAAGCCGTCAGGTGGACTTTGTGCTGATAAAATGGCCAATGCGTTGTCTATTCAACCGATTAAACGCGTTTTGGCTATTTTTAAAGCGAACGAATGCAAACCCACTTTACAGCGTGCAGTGAGGTGTTTATAGTTCGCCTCACTTAGGAAGCGTGGCCGAGCGGTTGAAGGCACCGGTCTTGAAAACCGGCGACCCGAAAGGGTTCTAGAGTTCGAATCTCTACGCTTCCGCCAAATTCGAAAACCCTGCGATAGCAATATCGCAGGGTTTTTTGCTTTTATACGGCGTGTAAACGCAAGAGCGTAAAATTAGAAAAATTCCTGCTTTACAAGGCGCTAATAGATGTTTATAGTGCGCCTCACTTTGGAAGCGTGGCCGAGCGGTTGAAGGCACCGGTCTTGAAAACCGGCGACCCGAAAGGGTTCTAGAGTTCGAATCTCTACGCTTCCGCCAAATTCGAAAACCCTGTGATAGCAATATCGCAGGGTTTTTTCGTTTTACAGCCCAATCACCAGCTCTCCCGAATGACTCCGCGAACAGCACAGTGCCACCTGCTGATCCACTGCACCTTTCTCCGCTTCCGACTGCACGGTATCCCGGTGATCCACCACGCCATCGATAACGGGCGTCAGGCACGCGCCGCAGATCCCCATTTCACAGGACAGCGGTACCGCCACGCCATTTTCCAGCAGCACCTGGGCGATAGTTTTATCTGCAGGCACTGACCAGCGTTCTCCCGTTGACGCCAGGGTGACCGTGAACACGTTGTGGGTTTCACCGCCAGCGGGGGGCGCAACGGGCTGGAATGCCTCGCTGTGAACGTGCGTTTCTGCCCAGTCGTTAGCCGTGGCAACCTCGCGTACCTTTGCCATAAATTCCGCGGGTCCGCAGGTGTACACATGTAATCCCGCATGTGGTGCAGACAGATCCTGTGCAAGATGCGTGCGAGGGCTTTCTCCCTCGCAGGAGGCGTGAACAGCACACTCACCATAGTGAAATAAACGCGATAGCTCGCGGATAAACGCTGCACTTTCACGACTTTTGACGTAATAGTGCAGCGTGAAGGGGGTTCCTGAAGCCTCAAGCTGAAGCGCCATCGCATACAACGGCGTAATACCAATCCCCGCGGCCAGCAGTAAAACGCGCTCCGCCTGATGAAGCGGAAACACATTGCGAGGAGAAGAGATCAACAGCCGTTGTCCGGGGCGCAGCGTCTCGTGGATATAGCGCGATCCGCCGCGTGACGCAGTTTCTCGCCCCACGCAAATGAGGTAGCCCTCGTCCCCGCAGGGTCCGGTCAGCGAATACTGGCGGACAATTCCGCAGGGCAGGTGGACATCAATGTGCGCTCCGGGCTGCCAGTCAGGCAGCGCTTCACCGTTTTCTGCCACCAGCCTGACAGCGAGGCTCTTATTGCCCTGACGCCATAACCCGTCAACGATAACGCTCAACATGTCACCCATCTCACCCCCTCCGTCATACCAGGAAAAACGCGCCAAAACCCATTTTTTTCAGCCCACGGCGGTAGGCAATGGAGCTTTTATCTGCAGGAATGTGAGCTTCAAGGGAGAGATCCAGCGGCAGCCTTTCCGGGCGCTGAGATTCCACCATCAGGCGGTCTTCTTCAAAGATGCGCAGGTTGAAGGCATGCACATCTTCCACGGGGATATGCAGATCAACATTGCGCGCAATGGGGGCAAACATACGGGTGACGCGTGATGATACGGGCGATGCGGCATTCATGATCACCAGACGGGATCCACCCGGAAAGTGGATAGTCAGCGTCGCGGTAAACGGCAGATGCATTTCAAAATGACGCAACCACTGGAAGCCTTCCGGCGCTTGCGTATCCGAATTCGCCGGATAATTGCTTACTGAACTCCAGTAGTCGGCGACAAAGCCAAATGCTGTTTCCTGTGGCTGATATGTCGGTACCTGCTGGTTATCCGGGTCGGCAAAGGTGTCGGTGTGGATCCACGCGAAATGAGCGACATCCAGAAAGCCTTCGACCTGACGGCCAGCAAAGCCGTTAACTTCAAACGCCGGGCAGTTGATCTGCTGAAAACCATCGTCATTCCAGTGCGGCATTGTGGGCAGCGGCGCAGGGTTATCCGGGTCAAACGCCAGGCAGGTCCAGATCAACCCAAAACGTTCCTCCACGGCATAGTTAATCAGATTGAGCTTCGCCGGAACGGGCTGATCGGGGCTGGACGGAATACGGTTGCAGCGACCATCCTCACCAAAGCGCAAGCCATGATAGGGGCAGATAATCCCGTGTTCATCGTGAAATCCCAGCGTCAACGGTACACCACGGTGCGGGCAGACGTCACGGGCGACCACGACCTGATCGTTAATCCGGTAGATGACCAGCGGTTCATCCAGCAGGGTTGCCTTGACCGGTGCAGCGCCGATGTCGCATGCCCGGGCAACCGGATGCCAGCATTGTGCCAGACGCAGCCAGTCCTCTGGCTCAAATGTACAATGGGCAGGTGGAGTCGGTTGTATTTTCATGGTTATCCCTCTTACGTTCAGCCTAATGGCCCGCCCTGAATGGTGTCGCACAGACCGTTGATAATGCGCTCTCCGGTCTCTTCTCTCAGCTCCTGATACCAGGCCTGAGTTAGCGCCATATCTTTACCGTGCGTGATGTCACAGCGTTTGCGGGCCTTCAGCACCAGGTCACGCACCCGCTCGCGGCGCAGCGCTTCGTACTGTCGCAGCGCCAGCTCAATGTTGTGGGTTCCACGCACGCAATCCCCCAGTACCACGGCATCTTCCAGCGCTGCACAGCCTCCCTGGCCGATATCCGGTGTGGTGCTGTGTCCGGCATCTCCCAGGAGTGCCACCTTGCCGCGAACCAGGCTGTTGAAGGGATCGATATCGTGAATTTCGATGCGGTTAGTGGTTTCTGGATCAAGTGCTTCGATAAGTTTCTGCACTGGCGCTGCCCAACCGCGGAAGTAGCCAGTGAGATCGGCACGCAGGGTGTTGCGATCCTCCGCCAGACCGACAGGAAGCGGGACATCAAAAAAGAAATAGAAGCGTCCGCCAGAGACGGGCATCAGCGAGACGCGCTTACCTTCTCCGACAAAGGTGGTCCACTGGTGGGCAGGGGCAATCTCTTCATCAATCTTCACCAGCCCATTCCAGTTGACATAACCGGCGTAGCGGCGCTCAGGGGTGTACCCCAGCACATAGGGACGTACTGCAGAATGGCTGCCGTCGGCGGCAATCAGAAAATCCCCTGTGGCTGTGCTGCCATCGGTGAAAGTGACGGTGACGCCAGCATCATCTTCAACGACGTGTTCGACACGCTTAGCGAACTGAACGGCGTCGCGCCCCCAGAAGTTAAGCATCTCGCGCTGCAGCTCAGCACGTGATACGGGGCAGGGGCGTCCTCCGGTACGTTCGACCAGCGGGGTAAGGCTAAAGCGGGTCAGGGTATCGCCGCGCCGGTGATCTTTGTAGGCCATAAAACGCATTGGCCCGCCGTAGATCTCCATCATGTCGCCCATACCGAGGTGCTGCATGCATTTCACCCCATTTGGCCAGATGGAGATGGCCGCACCAACGGGCTTGATCTCTTTCACTGCCTCAAACACGGTACAGTCAATTCCGGCGTTCTTTAACGCCACGGCAGCGCTCAGACCACCTATTCCCGCACCAATGACGATCGCTTTCATGCTTCTCTCCTTTTGCAGGGGGTGATGAGAATGAGCAATTTGCGTACCAGGCTGCAGAGTGGGGAAAAGGGCGTTGTGACAGGCCTTTATGCACTGTTAAGGTGCGTTATCGCGGTGAGTGTGCTTTTTTATGAATCAATAATTTCCGGTTCTGATATTCGGAATCGACAGTTTCACATCCGCGGCAAGGGTGGCGTGTTTTGTGCAATGCTTAAGGACGATGATTGAAACGGAGCCGCCATGATCACACTGCGCATTTTTAACCAACTGAGCCACGAAGAGGCTCGCGCGCGGTTACTCCCCTGCGTGGCAATTCCCGGCTGGGCTGATGAGCTCGTGCGCGGACGTCCTTATCCCAGTCGGGGCGCATTGTTCCGCGCGGCCCATGCATGCGCGCAAACCTGGGATGAGAACGCGCTAACGCTTGCCCTTCTTGCTCATCCGCGTATCGGTGAGAAACCCGCAGGTGTACAGGCCGAGGCGGCGTTTTCGCGCCAGGAGCAGGGAGCCGTCAATGACCGCGATGCGCTGCTTGCCCAGGCGCTGCGGGAAGGCAATGCGCGCTATGAGGCCCGCTTTGGCCGCGTCTTTTTGATCCGCGCGAAAGGCCGTAGCGGGGAGGATATTTTGCAGGCGCTGGATGCGCGGCTGAAGAACAGCGATGCGCAGGAGGTGCAGGCTGCACTGGCGCAGTTGCGGGAAATTACGTTACTACGGCTGGAAGGAGTGGTTAGCGAATGAGTACGCTAAGTACGCATATTCTCGATATTTCGACGGGTACCCCCGCGCAGGGCGTTACGGTTCATCTTGAACGGGAAGGGGCGTTAGTCGCCACTGGCGTGACCAACGGCAATGGCCGCATTACGGAGTTTGTCCCGCTTCTGACTGCGGGGCGTTACCGGCTGGTGGCGGAGCTGGGAGCCTGGTTTGCCCAAACCGGACGCGATACGCTCTATCCCTGCGCGCAGATTGATTTTGTGATTGGGGAGACGGCAGACGAACACTTTCATCTGCCGTTTGTGATTGCACCTGGCGGGTGGTCAACCTACCGCGGCAGTTGACCACACTCGCTCGCCGTTGACCCAGGTTTCGCTGATATTGCGTTCGTCACCCAGGGTCATCAGCACAAACAGTTGCTCGTAGACATCCTTACAGCGTCCGTTACGCAGGCGCTGTAGTGGTGTGACGGCCGGGTCAATAACGATAAAATCGGCCTCTTTGCCCGGATCAAAGTTGCCAATCTTATCGTCCAGCCGCAGGGCGTGAGCGCCTCCCAGTGTGGCATGGTAAAACGCTTCGCTGGCGCGCAGGCGGTAGCTCTGCAACTGACCTACCTTATAGGCTTCTCCCAGCGTACGCAGCATGCTGAAGGTGGTTCCTGCCCCCACGTCAGTCCCGATACCCATTCGAACCTTGTGTTGCCAGCATTCGGGTAAGCGAAACAGCCCGCTGCCAAGAAACAGGTTGGAGGTAGGGCAAAAGGCCACTGCCGAACCCGTGTCATGCAGACACTCCCACTCGCTGTGGTGCAGGTGAATACCGTGGGCAAACACGCAGCGCTCACCGGTCAGGCCGTAGTGGTGATACACATCCAGATAACGCTCGTGTTCTGGCCAGAGATCGCTCACCCAGGCCACTTCGTTAGAGTTTTCGCTCAGGTGGGTCTGCATCCAGGTGTCCGGGAACTCCTCCCTGAGCAGGCTGACTGCCGCGAGCAGTTCCGGTGATGAGGTTGGGGCAAAGCGGGGCGTAATGGCATAACCCAACCGTCCCCGGTGGTGCCAGCGCTGGATCAGCTCCCGCGTTTGCCGGTAGCTCTGTCTGGCAGTTTCCGTCAGATAGTCAGGCGTGTTCCGGTCCATCATTACCTTTCCGGCAATAAGACGCATATTGAGGCGCAGTGCCTCGGTAAACAGCGCATCGACGGATTCAGGATGCAGCGTGCAAAACACCAGCGCAGTGGTTGTACCGTGGCTCACCAGTTGGTTAACGAAAAATTCCGCTATCTCTTTCGCGTAGCTCTCATCGGCAAACTGGCTCTCCACCGGGAAGGTGTAGGTGGTCAGCCATTCCAGCAATTGCTCACCAAACGCGCCGATCATCTCCGTTTGCGGGTAATGGACGTGGGTATCGACAAAACCGGGCAGCAGCAGTTTGCCACGCAGGTCGATATAGCCTTTGTGGGGATCAAGGTATTGTTCCCCCTCCTGCCAGGTCATCTGTGCCAGAATTTTACCGCTCTGAATAAACAGCAGCCCGTCGACAAGGTGGCGCGTGTGATGGGCGATAGCATCTGCGTTGTCGCAGACCTGGGTAATATCAAAAAATGTACCGCGGATCGCCGTCTGGTAATTCATCATGGTTCCTGCCTTATTGTTTGCGTAGCGGGGTCATGAGAATGAGCAAAAACGGTGCCAGCCTGAGGACGGCCGCAGTAAAACTGCGGCCGGTGGGGAAGGGTTACTCTTTCTGCGTTGCCACGCGGGAGGTAAACTGCGGATCGGCGGCCTCTTCACGATCTTCACGTGCCAGCCAGCGGTAGGTCACGCCACCGAGGAAGACGCCGATAAACCAGCTAAAGTTCGCCACTTCATGCAGGGCCGGGATAAAGCCGATCACCAGTCCTGCGACAACAGACGGTACCAGTGCGCCGATGGCTTTCGGGTTAAACCCGTTGCGATACCAGTATTTGCCTTCTGGCGTGTCATCGAACAAATCGTTTACGGAAACCTTCCCGCGCTTAATCAGGTAGAAATCCGCAATCAGGATACCAAACAGCGGGCCGATAAACGCGCCGAGCACATCCAGGGTGTAGTGGATAAGCTCTGGTGAGTTGAACAGGTTCCACGGGGTTAACAGGATAGATCCCACGGCGGCAATCATTCCTCCGGTGCGGAAGCTGATCTTCTGCGGTGAGCAGTTAGAGAAATCGAACGCCGGAGAGACAAAGTTCGCCACGATGTTGATCCCGATGGTGGCGGTGATCATGGTCAGCAGACCTACAGCGACGGCCAGATCGTTACCCACGCGGCTGACGGTTTCAATCGGGTCGGTGATCATGCGGCCAAACAGCGACTGCGTACCGGAAACAATCACCACGGTCACGATGGAGAACAGCAGGAAGTTAAACGGCAAGCCCCAGCGGTTACCGCGACGGATTTCACCCATGCTTTTCCCATAGCGGGAGAAGTCGCCAAAGTTGAGCAGCGGCCCGGAGAAGTAGGAGACGACCAGCGCCGTGGCGGTGATCATTTGCCAGGTTTGCTCACCGGTGCTCAGGGATTTGCTGGCAAGGGTAAAGGAGATCCCGTCGAATCCGGTCTTGTATACAATCCATCCCGCCAGTGCCAGCATCACCACGTACACCGCCGGGCCGGCGATATCAATAAAGCGCTTGATGGCGCTCATGCCGTGCCAGAAGACCATCGCCTGCAACACCCACATAATGGCAAAGCAGATCCAGCCAAGATGCGACAGGCCCAGGAACGACGCTGTGGTAAGGCCAGAAAGTGACGGCCAGAACTTCAGCACCACCAGCATCAGGGCGTTGGCAGCCAGCCAGGTCTGAATACCGTACCACGCGAAAGCAATAAGCCCGCGGATCACCGCCGGGATGTTCGCCCCGAAGACGCCAAACGCCTGACGGCTGATCACCGCATAGGGCACGCCCGCCATCTGGCTCGGTTTGGCCACCAGGTTAGCGCACAGCTGCACAATGCAAATCCCCACCAGCAGGCAAAGCAACACCTGCCAGCTTGCCAGCCCGAGCGTAAAGAAGCTCGCGGCAACGACATAACCTCCCATGCTGTGGACGTCCGACATCCAGAAAGAAAAGATGTTGTACCAGCTCCAGTTCTGGTCACGCGTTGGTGCCAGATCCTCATTGCAAAGCCGTGGGCTGTAAACCGCACTGGAATCAGCGGCCTTACCTTGCTGCGCGTTTTGTGTATTTGGCATGAAACCTGCTCCTGTGAATGAAAACCCGTTGAGTGGGAGTGCGAACGGTGTTGCAGGATCCAGGCCAAAATAATAAATGTTGTATGCAATATTTAATTTTTATGTATACGATTTGCGGATGAAAAGTAAAAAATGGAGTGGTTAATGAACAACGTAAAAAGTCTGCACGCCGCGCCAGACCTGCATGACAAAGACGAATCCATCTTTCAGGCGCTGATGACCGCAATTGTCGAACATCAGCTGCTGCCGGGAAGTAAATTGCCGGAAGAAGCACTGTCCGGGGTGTTTGGCGTGAGCCGCACGGGTATTCGCAAGGTGCTGCAACGGCTCGCCGCTGTGCAAATGGTCACCTTAACGCCCAAACGTGGTGCACATGTTGCCAGCCCGACGGTAGAAGAGGCGCAGCACATCTTTCGCACGCGCGCTTTGCTGGAAGTGGCTAACCTGCCGGACGTGATGGCGCATTGTCAGCCGCCGCATCTGGCCGCACTGGACGCCATCATTCGTCAGGAGCAGCAGGCGCATGAGGCTTACGACGGTCCGGCGGCGATCCGCCACTCCGCCAATTTCCATATCCAGCTGCAGGCCATTTCCGGCAACCAGGTGCTGACTGAGATGGTCACCAGCCTGAGTCAGCGCTCGTCGCTGGTGATTGCCACGTGGGGTGCGCCGTGGCGTCAGGGTTGTCGCTGCAACGACCATGAACAGCTTGTGGAACTGCTGCGCCAGAAAGCGCTCCAGCCGCTCAGTGATGCCTTAATGCACCATTTTGAACATATCGTCGCCAGCCTCTGTTTTGAACGGGCGGGCGAGTGTCTTCCAGATTTTGCCCGGCTGTTTGCCGGCCACAAGGAGTCGTAATGTCGTCTGTCTGTATACAAGTCATCAACCCCAACACCAGCCCCGGAATGACGGAAACCATCGGCGCGGCAGCCCGTGCGGTGGCTGCACCGGGAACGGAGATCCTCGCCGTGTGCCCGGGGGAAGGTGTGCCCTCTATCGAAGGTCACTTCGATGAAGCTATTGCTGCCGTGGGCGTCCTCGAACAGATCAAAAAAGGCAGGCAGCAGGGTGTGGACGGTCACGTTATCGCCTGCTTTGGCGATCCGGGTTTGCTGGCGGCGCGTGAGCTGGCGCAAGGACCGGTCATCGGTATCGCTGAAGCGGCCATGCATATGGCGACGATGGTGGCGACACGTTTTTCTGTTGTGACCACACTGCCGCGCACGCTGATTATCGCCCGCCATCTGCTGCATCAGTATGGTTTTCAGAACCACTGTGCTGCCCTGCACGCCATTGATCTCCCGGTGCTGGCACTGGAAGACGGTAGCGGTCTGGCGCAAGAGAAGGTGCGGGCCCGTTGTATTCAGGCACTGAAAGAGGATGGCTGCGGGGCGATTGTACTGGGTTGTGGTGGCATGGCGACGCTGGCGCAGGAGCTGACGCGTGAGCTGCATGTTCCTGTCATCGATGGCGTCAGTGCGGCGGTGAAAATGGTCGAATCGCTGGTGGCGCTGGGGCTGTCAACCAGCAAGCACGGCGATCTGGCGTTCCCGGAGAACAAAGCGTTAAGCGGTAAATTTCAGACATTGAATTCATTTTAATTTTGAGGGGGCTGGTGATGGCGCTTTTTGAACCGAATTACCCGCGCGATCTGCGTGGATACGCGGGCAACCCGCCGCATGCGCAGTGGCCGCAGCAGGCGAGAATTGCCGTGCAGTTTGTTCTTAATTACGAAGAAGGTGCAGAAAACCATGTGCTGCACGGCGATGCCGGGTCAGAGCAATTCCTCTCGGACATCATCGGCGCGGCCAGTTACCCGGACAAACATATGTCGATGGACTCCCTCTACGAATACGGCAGCCGTGCCGGGTTCTGGCGGATCCACAACGAATTCAAAAAACGCGGACTGCCGCTGACGGTCTTTGGCGTGGCGATGGCGCTGGCGCGTCATCCTGATATCGTGGAGGCGATCAAAGCGGCAGATTACGACGTGGCCAGCCACGGCTGGCGCTGGATCCACTATCAGAATATGGATATCCACCAGGAGCGTGAGCATCTGCAAAAGGCGGTGCACGTCCTGACCGATCTGTTTGGCAAACCGCCAACCGGCTGGTACACCGGGCGCGACAGCCCCCACACCCGTCAGCTGGTGGCAGAGCACGGCGGCTTTGACTACGACAGCGACTATTATGGCGACGATTTACCCTTCTGGACGGAAGTGACGTGCAGCGATGGCACCCGCAAACCGCACCTGATTGTGCCTTATACGCTCGATGCGAACGACATGCGCTTTGCGACCGCACAGGGGTTTAATACTGCCGAACAGTTTTATACCTATCTGAAAGACAGTTTTGATGTGCTGTATGAAGAGGGAGAGAGTGCGCCGAAGATGATGTCCATCGGCATGCACTGCCGTCTGCTGGGGCGTCCGGGGCGTTTTCGCGCGCTGCAGCGGTTCCTCGATTATATTCAGCAGCACGATCGGGTGTGGGTCTGTACCCGCCAGCAGATTGCCGATCACTGGCGGGACGTGCATCCGTTTAACAAATAGCGGTGGGTTTTGCCGGGTAGCGGCTACGCCTGTGACATCAAACTCACCTGCGCGGCCACAATCCGCCACCCGTACGGAAACCGCACCCACGTTTGCTGCTGGCGACCAATCCTTTCTGTCCCTTCGCGGGTAAATTCGGTGCTGCACACGGCATAATCTTCCCCAAAGGTGGTGATCACCGTATGGCGTAACGTCCGCAGTAGCCCGGCGGACGGACGTGCGGCGCGAAAGGCGCGGATCTCATCAATACCGTACAGGTTTTCTCCTGCCCCCAGGCGTACGGTATTTTTATCGTGCCAGAACAGTTCATCCAGTACCGCGATGTTATTGCTCACCAGTGCGTCTTCATAGCGGTAAAAGGCCGCCGTGACTTCAGCAACCACCCACGGGCGATTAACGTCATCGTGGTTTATCATCATGCAATCTCCGCAGGACGGGCATCGGTTATGCCACGCTCTTCCAGTACCCGCGCCACCCGCAGACAGGCCTGTTCATTAAACGGCGCAGCAATCAGCTGCAGGCCAATGGGTGCGCCCTGCGCAGTACGCAACGGGACGGTAGTGACGGGCAAACCTAAAAATGAAATCGGTTGAGTGAGCATCCCCATGCTGGCCCGAACCGGCAGCGGTTGTCCGTTAATTTCCATCATCTGCTCGCCAATCAGCGTGGCGCTGCGCGGTGTCGCCGGGGCGATCAGCACGTCGGCCCGGGAAAATAACGCCTTAAACGCCAGCCTGGCGTGGGTGCGGAAACGCTGCGCCTGAATATACCAGGCAGAAGGGATCATGGAGCCTGCCAACAGCCGTTCCCGGGAGTGAGGCTCAAAGCGTTCAGGCTGGCTGCGAAGCAGGGGCAGATACTGATTTCCCCCTTCGGATGCGCTGATGATAAACGCTGCCGAACGGGCAAGTTCTGCATCGGAGAACTGCAGCTCATCCTGCACTTCGAGCGCCTTCGCGACCCGCGCTACGGCTTCGCGGGCATCATTATCACACCAGGTGTTGAAATAGCCACCGAGCACCGCGCAGCGCAGCCCATCCTGCCCGCGATCAAGTAAGGACCGCGTCTGCTCGCGCGAGCTGTCGGCCTGAAAACCGTCGCTGGTATCACGCCCCTGAAGTGCATCGTACACGGACGCCAGATCGCTAATGCGACGGGCAAACGGCCCGATATGATCGAGGCTTGCGACAAACGGATGGCTACCGGAACGTGACAAGCGGCCAAACGTGGGCTTTAACCCGAATATCCCGCACAGGGAGGCCGGAACGCGAATCGATCCGTTGGTATCGGTGCCCAGTGAAAAATGGACCAGCCCGGCGGCAACCGCGGCGGCAGATCCTCCGGACGATCCTCCCGCAATGCGTGCCAGGTCGTGCGGGTTGTGCGTTGCGCCGTAGTGGCTGTTTTCGGTGGTAAACCCGTAGGCGTAGGCATCCATATTGACCATTCCCGAAAGTAGCCCTCCCGCGCTGTGCAGCTGGCGCACTGCAAAACTGTCAGTGGCGGCGACCGGGCGCTGGCTGAACAGCTCTGCTCCGGCGAGGGTGGTATGTCCGGCAACGTCAAACAGGTTTTTCACCGCGTAGGGGACACCCGCCAGCGGTGGCAAAGGGCGCTTTTCCCGACGCAATGTATCGATGTTGTTGGCCTCGGCCAGCATTCGCTCTTCGGTGATCGTTGTCCATGCGTTGAGCTGCGGGTGAGTGCGTGTTATCGCATCCAGCGTATGGCGGGCTATCTCATGGGCGCTCAGGTCTCCAGCACTCAGTGCCTGCTGGATAGCGCTGATACTCATCTCGTGTAGCGTCATGCTTTGTATACTCCTGCTATCTCCAGACGGTCATCGAGCGGCAGCGCCATCAGCGGGGCGGCCATGCAGGCAATGCGGTTGAACTGAAGCTGAAGCTCTGCGCGGCGGGCGTCATCCAGTTCAATGTCAAGAACGGACTCCATCTGAGCAAGATATGCACTCCAGTCGGGCTGTGTGGTATTCATCGTGATCTCCTCAGAATCCGGCGGCGGAGCCGTTGCTGCGCGGGTCAAATGCCCCTTCGAACAGGCCGTCAGCGTGGCGGACTATCGCCCCTGCGTGGCCCATGACTTCGCTAAAGTCCGGGTATATTTCCACGTCGTGGCCCAGCGCGTTTAAACGGGTGAGAGTGTGTGATGAGAAGCGACCTTCGAGTTTTAAGGTGTCGGAGGTTTGCCCCCATGTGCGCCCCAGCAACCAGCGCGGGCGGGTGACGCTCTCCTGCAGCGGCACACCCTGCACCACATAGCGGGTAAACAGTGCTGCCTGGGTTTGCGGCTGTCCGTCCCCGCCCATTGATCCGTAAACCATCACGCGGCCATCGTTCAGGCGTGCGGCTGCCGGGTTCAGGGTATGGAACGGTTGCTTGCCCGGTGCGAGCGCCAGAAGATGGTCGGGGTTGAGGCTGAACGAGGCTCCCCGGTTTTGCCAGACTATCCCGGTATCGGGCAGAACCACACCGCTGCCGAACTCGTGGTAAATACTCTGGATAAACGAAACGGCAAGACCGCTGTTATCCATTACGCCCATCCACACCGTATCACCAGGGCCTTTGCCCATCCCCCACGGCGCAGCCTGGCTGTCGTCAATCTTGTCAGCGAGCGCCTGAAGGGGAGCGGATCCCAGCAGGCTCTGGATATCGGTTTTCAGCTGGCGTGGATCGGTGATGTGGGCATCGCGCAGACCAAAGGCCAGTTTGGTGGCTTCCACGATGCGGTGAACGGTCATTGCCTCGTCGGCATCGGCCATCGCCAGACGGTCGGTTATCCCCAGGATCGCCAGAGACACCAGCCCCTGCGTCGGAGGAGCCAGGTTCCAGACCTCTCCTTGCTGGTGTTGCAATTTCAGCGGTGTGGTTCGTCGCGCAACGTGCTGGTTTAAGTCCGCAAGCGTAACGGGAAGACCCAGCTTCGCCATACCCTGCGCCAGACATTCGGCCAGCGGACCGCGATAAAAACTGTCCAGACCCTCTTCAGCCAGGCGCTTTAGGGTCGAGGCGAGAGCCGGTTGGTAAAAACGGCTTCCGGCTTGCGGCGGCTTACCGTCTACCAGCCAGGTTTCCGCAAAGCCGGGTATGTCTTTAAGTTCGTCGAATTTGCTGGCCGTGGCGCTGGCCTGGGAAGCCGTGACCGGCGTGCCGTTCTGCGCATAATCAATGGCGTCCGCCAGCAGGCGAGCCAGCGGCAGCGCGTTGCCGGTCAGTGCGTGTGAAACCTTCAGCGCATCGTCCCAGCCGCTGACAGTTCCGGCCACGGTCAGCGCCGCGCGGGGACCGCGATGGGGGATCTGCGTCAGGTCGCTATAGGCGGCAAGCGTGGCCAGTGAACCTGCCGCACCGCTGGCGTCAATGGCAATCGGTTCACCGTCTGGCGGCACGATGAGCCAGAAGCCATCTCCCCCGAGGCCGTTCATATGAGGGTAAACCACGGCAATGGTGGCAGCGGCAGCCACCATTGCTTCAATTGCACTCCCGCCTTCACGCAGGACAGCCAGCGCGCTCTGGCTGGCAAGATGATGGGGAGCAACGGCCATTCCGTGTGTACAGACATTACTTTGCATGGAGAGTCCTCGTAACCCAAAGAGTTACAAGGCATTGCAAAAGCTGTTCCAGTTATGAATGAAAAGTTTCATGTCAGTCATCACGCATCTTTTTAATAAGCTGGCATGCATAATGAAAGGTATAGTTGGGTGAAACAAAAGTTACAGAGGCTTTATGGAACAGCTTGATGAACGTCTGAAAGGGCAGTATGCGTCATTGTCACCGCAGGAGCAGCGCGTGGCTGATTTTATTTTCGATCACTTTGACGACCTTATTAGCTACAACAGCGCTGAGCTGGCGCAGCTGAGTGGGGTGTCAAAAGCCACGGTAAGCCGTCTGTTTAAGCGTCTGGGCTATGAGAAGTATAAGGACATGCGTGACGAGCTGCGCACGCTGCGCCAGAGCGGTATGCCGTTGACCGATAACCGGGATGCAGTGCAGGGCAACACGCTACTGGCGCGTCACTATAAGCAGGAGATGGCGAACCTGACCCAGTGGGTGAATGCCCTGGATGCACAGCAGTTTGCCGACGCGATGGCCTGTATGGTTAAGGCGCGGCGGATTGTGATAATCGGAATGCGAAATGCTTATCCTGCGGCGCTACACCTGCGTCAGCAGCTGTTGCAGGCGCGCGGCCAGGTCCTGGTATTGCCGCAGCCGGGGCAAAGTCTGAGTGAAGAGCTGGTGGATTTAACCGCCGACGATCTGGTGGTGATGATGGCCTTTCGTCGCCGTCCGCGCATTATTCGCCCGCTGCTACAGCAGCTTCAGGACAGCGGTATTCCGGTTTTGCTGATGTGTGAGCCACAGGCTCACAGTCTGTTTCCGCTGGCAAACTGGCAGCTGTGCGCCCCGCTGGACAGCGTCTCGGCCTATGACAGCTATTCCTCAGTCAATAGCCTGATTAACCTGCTGGCCAACGCTTTCCTGCATGAAATTCTTGATAAAGGACGTCCGCGCATTCATGAGATTGCCTCACTGTACCAGCAACTGGATGAGCTGGAGCAACGATAATGGGGCATCAGGCTGGTGCTTTGCATTAAATCAGTGCAAAAAAACGGGGTGAAAACAGTTTGTGTTTTCACCCCGTTTTCTTTTTCTCCGCTATTTACCTGCCATTCAAACAAATTTTATGGTTTTGCCGTGTCTGGCACATTAGTTGCAAAAGTTAAATTAAAGAATCTTTTGTTTCATGTTAATGTAACGGGTAAACACCATGAAAAAACTGTTGATTGCACTGGCCGGGGCCGCTTGTCTGTTCACACAACTGCCAGCAAAAGCTGACCAGCTCCAGGATATTGAGAAACGCGGCACCATCCGCATTGCCGTCCCGCAGGATTTTCCGCCGTTTGGCTCAGTGGGAACCGACCTCCAGCCGCAGGGCTACGACATCGACATGGCGCGCTATCTGGCAAAGCAGATGAAGCTCAGGCTGCAACTGGTGCCGGTAACCAGCGCTAACCGCGTTCCGTATCTGCAAACCGATAAGGTGGATCTGGTTATCTCAAGCCTCGGTAAAAACGCTGAACGCGAAAAGGTGATCGATTTTAGCCGCGCCTATGCGCCATTCTTCCTTGGCGTATTTGGCCCGAAAGGGGCGGAGCTGAAAGATGCCACCGCGCTGAGCGGGAAAACCATTGGCGTGACGCGCGGTGCGGTGGAAGACATGGTGTTGACCAGCCTGGCTCCGAAAGATGCCGAGGTGAAACGCTACGAAGACAACAACACCACGCTGTCGGCGTATCTCTCCGGTCAGGTGCAGTATGTGGCTACCGGCAACCTTGTGGTGGCAGCGATTTCACGGCAGAACGCGGATAAAGCCCCGGTCCCGAGTTTTATGCTGAAAGACTCGCCGTGTTTTATCGGTCTGAAGAAAAACGAACCGGCCCTGAAAGCGAAAGTGGATGCGCTGATTGAGCAGGGTATCAAGGACGGCACGCTGAATGGACTCTCTGAGCAGTGGCTGAAAGCACCGTTACCGGCAAGCCTTGGCGCATAAGGCCTGTGAATGACAGAACAACTTCACTTTTCTGCGCTCTGGCCGTACTGGCCGGAGCTGCTGGCAGGACTTTGGATCACCATTCAACTGACGGTGATGGCGACTATCGGCGGGCTGGCGATCGGTATTTTCGGGGCGGCCATTCGCAGCGGGCGGGCGACGTGGTTCAGCCGGATTTGGGGCGGTTACGTGGAGGTTATCCGCAATACGCCGTTTGTGGTGCAGCTGTTCTTTATTGTTTTTGGCCTGCCTAACATGGGGCTGAAAATGACGGCGGGTGAAGCGGCGCTGCTGGCGATGGTGGTGAATCTTGGGGCCTACAGCACCGAAATCATCCGCGCGGGTATTCAGGTCACGCCAAAAGGACAGTGGGAAGCCGGACGTGTGCTGGGGCTAACCCGCTTACAGACCTTTATCCGCGTGGTACTGCCACCCGCGCTGCAGCGTATTTATCCGGCGCTGGTAAGCCAGTGCATCATCGTGATGCTGGGTTCATCGGTCGTGTCTCAGGTCTCATATGAAGAGCTGACCTTTGCCGCCAGCCTCATCCAGTCCAGAACGTTTCTGAGCTTTGAGGTGTATCTGGTGACGACCGGGATTTACTTAGTACTGTCGATTACCCTGCGCCAGCTGATGATGGCGGCAGGACGGAAATGGCTGGGGGTGCAGGCATGATGACCACCTTTACCGACTGGGACATTATTCGCAACCTGCTGCTCGCCGGGCGCTGGACGGTGCTGCTGTCGCTGGTGGCGTTTGTCGGCGGAGCGCTGGTGACGCTGCCGCTGTTGCTGCTGCGGCTGACGGGCGGGCGCACGGTAAAACGTCTGATCCGCGGCTATATTGAGCTGTTTCAGGGCACACCGCTGCTGATGCAGCTGTTCCTGGCCTTCTTCGGCGTGGCGCTGTTTGGCATCGACGTTTCGCCGTGGACGGCCGCGTCGCTGGCACTGACGTTCTACACCAGCGCCTTTTTACTCGATATCTGGTTTGGCAGCATTCGGGCACTGCCAAAAGGACAGTGGGAAGCCTCGCGCTGTCTGGGGCTGAGCTTTGGTCAGACGCTGTTCCGGGTGGTCGCTCCGCAGGCGTTACGCATCGCCATCGCGCCGACGGTTGGTTTTGCCGTGCAGGTCATCAAGGGTACGGCGCTGGCGTCGATTATCGGTTTTATCGAGTTGACTAAAGCCGGAACGATGCTCACCAACGTGACCTATCAGCCGTTTAAAGTCTTTGCGCTGGTGGCGCTGGGCTACTTTATTTTGTGTTATCCGCTGTCGCGCTACAGCCGTTATCTGGAGACTCAATTCAATGCCTCTCATCACCATTAATCAGGTGCAGAAGTTCTACGGCAATAACCACGTGCTCAAGGGCGTGGATCTGGATATCGACATGGGCCAGGTGATTTCGATAATCGGGCGCAGCGGGTCCGGCAAGAGCACGCTGCTACGCTGCATCAACGGCCTGGAAGGGTATCAGGATGGCAGCATCAAGCTCGGCGGTATGACCATCACCGACCGGGACTCTCAGGCGCGTGAAATCAGCCGATCGGTCGGGATGGTGTTCCAGAACTTCAACCTGTTCCCGCACATGACCGCGCTGGAAAACGTGATGCTCGCCCCGCGTCGGGTGCTGAAGAAAAGCGCTGCCGAATGCCGGGAGCTGGCGCAGCAGATGCTGGAGAAAGTGGGCTTAGGCGATCGCCTGGACTATTATCCGTCGAACCTCTCCGGCGGCCAGCAGCAGCGCGTGGCGATTGCCCGCGCGCTGGCGATGACGCCAAAAGTTTTACTCTGTGACGAGATAACCTCTGCGCTTGACCCGGAACTGGTGGGCGAAGTGCTCAGGGTGCTGGAACAGCTGGCGGCAGAGGGGATGACGCTTATTCTCGTGACGCATGAAATGAATTTTGCCCGCGAAGTGGGCGACCGCGTGGTGTTTATGCATCAGGGGACAGTCTGGGAGCAGGGCGACAGCAAAACGCTGTTTGCCAATCCGCAGACCACTGAACTGAAGCAATTTATCTCCTCCGTACGCGGCTTAAATTAATTAAGGACTCAACAATGGATATCGCTCAATTTCCGCAAATCAATCCGCCGCAGCGTCTGCTGATGGGGCCGGGGCCGATCAACGCCGATCCGCGCGTGCTGCGCGCCATGTCGAGCCAGCTGATTGGCCAGTACGATCCGGCCATGACCCACTACATGAATGAGGTGATGGCGCTCTATCGCGGGGTGTTCCGCACTGAAAACCGCTGGACGATGCTGGTGGATGGCACTTCCCGCGCGGGGATTGAGGCGATTCTGGTGTCGGCTATTCGTCCGGGGGATAAAGTGCTGGTGCCGGTGTTTGGTCGTTTTGGCCATCTGCTGTGCGAAATTGCCCGCCGCTGTCGCGCCGAAGTGCATACCATCGAGGTGCCGTGGGGGGAGGTCTTCACGCCGGATCAGGTTGAAGATGCGATTAAACGCGTACGTCCGCGCCTGCTGTTGACCGTGCAGGGCGACACGTCGACCACCATGCTGCAACCGCTCGCGGAACTCGGTGCTATCTGCCGTCGCCACGATGTGCTGTTTTACACCGATGCGACCGCGTCGCTGGGGGGGAATGCGCTGGAGACCGATGCCTGGGGGCTGGATGCGGTCTCGGCAGGCATGCAGAAATGCCTCGGTGGCCCATCCGGGACGTCGCCCGTCACCCTGAGCGCACGCATGGAAGAGGCGATCCGCCGCCGGAAATGCATTGAAGAGGGCATCCGTACCGATGCGCATCACAACGGTGTGGATGAGATGGTTTACTCCAACTATTTCGACCTCGGCATGGTGATGGACTACTGGGGGCCGGAACGACTGAACCACCACACGGAAGCCACCACGGCGCTGTTTGGCGCACGCGAATGCGCCCGGCTTATCCTGCAGGAAGGGCTGGATAACGGCATCGCCCGCCACAAGCTGCATGGCGATGCGCTGCTGAAAGGTATTCAGGCGATGGGGCTGGAAACCTTTGGCGATCTGAAGCACAAGATGAACAACGTGCTGGGCGTGGTGATCCCGCAGAGCGTGAACGGCGATCAGGTGCGTAAGCTGATGCTGGAGGATTTTGGCATCGAAATTGGCACCTCATTTGGCCCGTTGCACGGCAAAGTGTGGCGTATTGGTACTATGGGCTATAACGCGCGCAAGGACTGCGTTATGACCACGCTGAGTGCGCTGGAATCGGTCCTGAACTACCTGAAGTTTTCCACCACGCAAGGTGCCGCGATGCAGGCCGCGTGGGATCACTACCGCAGCGAGACGGCGCGATGAGCCAAATCACGCGCCAGCAGACGGCAGAACGAGTGATGGCGCGCGCCGATGCGCTGGCTGCCATCAGTGAAACCCCGAATGCTCTCACCCGGGTCTATCTCTCAACGCAACATCTGCAGGCCAATCAACTGGTCGGGCAGTGGATGAGCCAGGCGGGCATGACCGTCTGGCAGGACAGTGTGGGTAATATTTGCGGACGCTATGAGGGTGAGCAGGAGGGGGCACCGGCGGTGTTACTCGGCTCGCATCTGGACACCGTGCGTAATGCCGGACGCTACGATGGCATGCTTGGCGTGCTGACGGCCATTGAAGTGGTGGACAGCCTGCATCAGCAAGAGAAACGTCTGGCGCAGGCCATCGAGATTGTCGGTTTTTGCGACGAAGAGGGTACCCGCTTCGGTATTACCCTGTTAGGCAGCCGTGGCCTGACCGGTACCTGGCCGGAGAGCTGGCTCGATAAATGTGATGCAAACGGGGTCAGCGTGGCACAGGCAATGGTCCTGGCCGGGTTAGATCCTGCCCGGGTACCGCTTGCTGCCCGGAATAAAGACGATTTCAGTGCCTATCTGGAACTGCATATTGAGCAGGGGCCGTGTCTGGAGCAGCAACGGCTGGCACTGGGCGTTGTGGAAGCCATTAACGGCGCGCGTCGCCTGAACTGCCGCTTTACCGGCGAGGCCGGACATGCCGGTACCGTGCCAATGGCCCATCGCAAGGACGCCCTGGCTGCCTCCGCAGAGTGGATGGTGATGATCGAGAGCACCACGTTGCAGCACGGTGGCAATCTGGTGGCGACCGTGGGAGAGCTGCGCTGCCTGCCTGGTGCGGTAAATGTTATTCCCGGTGAGGTTGCGCTTTCCCTGGATATTCGCGGCCCACAGGATGCTCCGCTGGATGTGCTGCTCAATACGTTGTTGGCACAGGCACAAACGATAGCCACCCGCCGCGGATTGTCTTTCAGCGCCGAGGAGTTCTACCGTATTGCCGCCACGCCGTGTGATGCGCATTTACAAACCCGGCTGGGGGAGGCGGTTGCCGCGGTACAGGGACGCACGGTATCGCTGCCAAGCGGAGCCGGGCATGACGCCATCGCGATGGCGGAGCGCTGGCCGGTAGGCATGCTGTTTGTACGTTGCAAGGGGGGTGTCAGCCATCATCCGGCAGAATCGGTGATGGCTGAGGATGTCGCTCAGGCCATTGACGCTTTCACCCGTGCGGTCACGTCGCTGGCATAACGGCTATTTTACGGATTTTTTGACCCGCATTGCGGGCAGCATCCTTTCCAGGGTGTTGTCACGTACCACGTAATGGTGGAACAGCGCAGCGGCAGCATGCAGACCAATCAGGTAATAGCCCGCGTTGGCGATAATTTCGTGAAGCTCTTTCAGGCTGTGCTGCATACCCACGTTCTGGGTTGCGGCGACGGGCAGAGGGAGCCCGAAGAAAGACCACGCGACCTGGCCGAACCAGAGTGAGGCCACTCCCAGCACCGGCAGTGCAATAAACATCAGATAGAGCAGTCCGTGAAGGGATTTGGAGGCGATAACCTGCCAGCGCGGCGGTGCGGGAAGAATGTCCGGGTCGCTGTTTCTCATCTTCAGCACCACTCTGATGACCATCAGAAACAGGACGCTGAACCCTGCGGTGTAGTGGATCAGTGACATTGTGGCGCGTTCAGGGCTTCCCTTCGCGGCAAACCCTTTCAGGTTTATGGCGGCATAGGCAACGACAATCAGGATGAGAACCAGCCAGTGGATGACTATCTGGCTTCGTGCGTAGCTGTTTTTCATGTTAATCCACCTTATATTTCCATTATGGTGAGTTATAGATAAATTAACTTAAGCAGACATTAACGGCTGCGGAGAAAAGAATTCACCCGCAGCCGTTATTATTGGGTATGGATCACTCCAGCCCCAGCGTGTACTGGGCGATTTTAAAGTAGATGATCAGTCCGGTACCGTCGATAAGCGTCGCGATGAACGGCGCGGAAACCACTGCCGGGTCGATACCACAACGCTTGAGTACCATCGGGATCACCGAGGAGACAATCGCACTCCAGAGCGTAATACAGACCAGCGTCAGGCTGACGATAAGGGTGATTTCCATCCCAATTCCCATCATCCAGGCGCGGATACAGCCTGCCAGGCCGAGCGTGACGGCAATCATTAACGACGTGCTGATCTCTTTACGCAGCACGCGGCCAACATCGCGCAAATGCACTTCACCCAGCGCCATAGCGCGCACCAGCGTGGAGGTGATTTGCGTACCGCTGTTTCCGCCGGTACCAATCAGGAGCGGAATGAAGAACGCCAGTGCGATGGCGGATTCCAGCGCCTCTTCAAAATGCTGAATCACCGAGCTGGTGTAGGCCTCGGCGACAAACAGCAACAGTAGCCAGACGGAGCGCTTTTTCCACAGGTCAAACGCGCTGGTTTCCAGATAGGGTTTTTCCAGCGGCAGAGTGGCCCCCTGGAGCTGGGCATCTTCAGTGACATCATCTTCCAGCAGGTGCGCAATCTCGCGTTCGGTGAGGCAACCCACCAGCTTGCCGTGTGTCACCACCGGCACGACATCCGTGCTACCGTGAGCCAGCAGCCCGGCGACATCGGCGCGTTCGTCTTCGGGTTTAACCTGCAAAAACTGCGAAATCATCAGCGCTTTCACCGGCTGCCCCGTATCAGTGGACTGCAATAATTTGCGTACGGCAATCATGCCCGCCAGGCGACCATTATCTTCGATAAAAATATGCGACGGAATATCATCGTCTTTTAATTTTTCGAAAAACTGCTCACGTGCAAGTGCGACGCATAATGAAATATTGAGGACGATAAAATCGGTATTCATATATTGCGCGATGGCGCTGTCATTGAATGGCAGAATGGAGTTGTGAATAGCGTAAGACATAGTGAATTCCCTTTGAATAATAAAATCTCTCAGGGGCGAGCAAGACAGGGCATGTCGAAGAAGAGATCCCCACGTCCTGGGTTCAGCACTGTACACCGTATCCCGCAAGGGAAGTTATACTGACAAAGCCTTGATTCGACAGTGCCTGTTTTACCCTGTGCCGGTTCTCTCGAACCCACCAGAGCGATAACGTGTATTTGTACAGGAGCCTCGCCATAACGAGATCGTTGTAAAACGTGGGGGATAATACCGTTATTTTCTTTTGCTGCTTATAAATTTAAATCACGTTTAGGGAATGTTTAGGTGAATATTGTCAGCAGCATGTTGACGGTTTATTTAGGAATGTTCATTTTAAATGGAGGAGGGCATATTGATAAGGGAGGTAAAATGGCATGGTTTGACAATCTGCTGAATCATTTTGCGCTCTATCCGACGCATCTGTTCGCTCTGTTGTTTTTAATGGCGTTGAGTAAATCGACCGTGTTGATCTCCTCTGTCCTTCCCCCGGCGTCGGTCATGCTGCTGGCGGGGGTGACTGTCAGCCAGTCGAGCCTGCATCCGGGGCTGACGTGGCTTGCGGTAGTGATGGGGGCAACGGCCGGTTCGGTGCTGAACTACCATATTGGCCAGTTGATGGGGCAGACGCGGCCGATCGCGCGCATCACCTCCAGACATGCTGACACATTTTTACGCGTACAGCACCAGCTGCAAAAGAACGGTGTGCTGGTGCTGTTTACCTCGCGTTTTCTGGCGGTACTGCGCTATGTCGTGCCGCTGGCAGCGGGCATGCTCAGGCTGAACGCGGTGAAAGTTTATGTCGTCAGTCTGTTTTCTGCCTGCGTATGGGCGGCGCTGTATGTCGGTATTATCACTGGTATCAGCACTTTTTGAGCTACAGACTTCCCGTTCCACCGTCGACCAACAGCTCTGTTCCCACCGTGTAACTCGATTCATCGGACGCCAGATAGAGCGCAGCTTTCGCCAGCTCCGTCGGCGTACCCATTCTTCCCAGCGGTACCAGGCTTGCAATATCACTCTGCAATGCTTTTTGTGCTTCTTCGCTTAAACCCAGTTTATTGAGCGCCGGGGTTTTTACCGGGCCAGGGCTCAGGCCGTTGACGCGAATACCGCGTGGCAGCAGTTCTGCCGACAGCGTACGCGCCAGCGACAGTAAACCCGCCTTGCTTGCAGCATAGACGCTACTGGTGGGGAGACCGATGCGCGCACTCACAGAGCCGCACAGGATCACCGAGGAGGGATTATTGAGCAGTGGCAACAGTGCCTGAATTAAAAAGAACGGCCCTTTCAGGTTGATGCGCATCAGGCGATCCCAGGCATCTTCCTGCCACTCTTCCAGCAACCCGTGCGTCACGTCTCCGGCGTTAATAAATACCGCATCGACTCGCGGCCAGCGGGAGGCAAGCGTCTCTGCCAGCGCGTGTTGTGCGTGTATATCACCCGCATCAGCAGAGATGACCCAGGCGTTATTCCCCAGAATGCGCTGTGCTTCGGCGAGGGTTTCCGGGTTGCGTCCGGTGACGGCAACCTGTGCTCCTTCGGCAATAAACTCCTGTGCGGTGGCGAGACCGATGCCGCTGGTGCCGCCGGTAATCAGCGTATATTTACCTGCTAAACGACCCATGTTCTTCTCCTGAAATGTCTCTGGAGAAAGCACTATAGAAACGTTAGTATCAAAAGGAAACCAGGTACCAATTGGATACTAATGAGGCAAGAGGTGTGCTATGGCATCACTACAGGATATTCCCGGTGAAAAAAAATCTGAGGTTCATGCCTGCCCGATGACGCGGTTTGTGAATCTGATCTCCGGTAAGTGGGCAATCCCGATCCTCTATCGGCTGATTGTGCTCAATACCCCGGTACGGTTTGGCGATTTACTTCGTGCTGCTGCGCCCATCACTCAAAAAGAGCTGACGAAGCAGTTACGTCTGTTTGAACAGCGCGGGCTGGTGTCGCGTACGGTTTACCCGGAGATCCCGCCGCGCGTGGAGTACCAGATAACCGGGCTGGGTTTGACTCTACAAAATGCGCTCTCTCCGCTGGCCGCCTGGATGACCGAATATGGCGATCAACTCGAGAAGTCATCATCAGTTTGAGAAATGCTTCAGGGAAAAATGTCATCAATCTGTCACACTTAAGGAAGCTGCGATTAAGTGGTCCGCAGCTCCCGATATGACGCCCCAAACCGTCCTTTATCGACGTCCTGTGGCTCAATTTTCCAATTTTCAGCCCAAAATCGTCTCTTCGTGGCTGATTTTGGCCCTGTTTCAGGCCAATTTCCTCATTTCAGGTAGATCTCGCCTGTGCCCGTATCAATTGGTCAACTCGAACCAGGTTCGCCAGGGTGAATAACATCGCCAGTTGACTGTCATTTTTAGCCAGCCCCTTGTACCTGGCTTTGACGAAACCAAACTGACATTTTACTATCCGAAATGGATGCTCAACCTTCGCTCGGATACTCGCTTTCAGGTATTCGTAACGGATGGCCAGCTTGTTCTTGCGCGGGTGTTGCTTCAATGCATTCACTTTGCCGGGACGCTTGGCGATAAGCCAGTCTGCGCTGACATCGCTGAGCTCATCGCGCTTTTCGGCCCCCTGATAACCAGCATCGGCTGAGATAAATTCTTCATCGCCATGCAGTAACTTGCCAACCTGATTGAGGTCGTGCTCGTTAGCCGCCGTGGTCACCAGACTGTGGGTCAGGCCACTTTTGGCGTCCACGCCAATGTGCGCTTTCATGCCGAAGTACCACTGGTTACCTTTCTTGGTCTGGTGCATGTCTTCATCACGGCTGTTGTGTTTGTTTTTGGTAGAGCTGGGGGCTTGAATGATGGTGGCATCCACCAAGGTGCCCTGGGTCATTAGAACGCCACACTCTGCTAGCCAGTGATTAACGGTACTGAAGATTTTGCGGGCCAGTTCATGCTGCTCCAGCAAATGCCGGAAATTCATGATGGTAGTGCGGTCTGGAATGGCTTTATCCAGTGACAGGCGAGCAAATTGGCGCATGGAGGCGATTTCATAGAGGGCATCTTCCATGGCCTCATCGCTCAGGTTGTACCATTGCTGCATGCAGTGAATACGCAGCATGGTTTCCAGCGGATAGGGCCTGCGACCATTACCGGCCTTGGGATACACAGGCTCGATAACGCCAAGTAATTTGTCCCAGGGAAGCAAGTCATCCATTCTGCCAAGGAAAACTTCTTTGCGGGTCTGGCGGCGTTTACTGGAAAACTCACTGTCGGCAAAAGTCAGTTGCTGGCTCATCCGGTTACTCATTCTGGGTTCAGGTTACAACACGATGATCTCACATCTCGGACTTATTCGCACCTTCCTTAACGCGACATTTAAAACGAGTGAGGAATTAGGGATGAGAAAAGCACTACTCGCTGTTGCCGTGGCAGGTACCCTTTCAATGACGTTCGGCGCGCAGGCGCAAGAGACGCCAGAGGGGTATCAACTGGAGCAAGTTTTAATTATGAGTCGCCACAACCTGCGTGCGCCGCTCGCCAATAACGGCAGCGTACTGGAACAATCCACGCCGGATAAGTGGCCGGAATGGGATGTGCCTGGCGGCCAGCTCACCACCAAAGGTGGCGTGCTTGAAGTCTATATGGGCCACTACATGCGTGAGTGGCTGGCCGCGCAGGGGATGGTATCGACGGGCGAGTGTCCTCCGGCCAACGCCGTTTATGCTTACGCCAACAGTCTGCAGCGGACCGTGGCGACCGCACAGTTCTTTATTACCGGCGCGTTCCCGGGGTGCGATATTCCTGTGCATCACCAGGAAAAAATGGGCACGATGGACCCGACGTTTAACCCGGTCATCACCGATAACACCCCTGCATTCCGTGAAAAAGCATTGAACGCGATGGCAACGGAACGGCAGAAAATGCAGCTCGATGAGAGCTACAGGTTGCTGGAGCAGATGACGCATTACGCTGACTCACCGTCCTGCAAGGAGAAAAAGGTCTGCTCGCTGACGGACGCCAAAGACACCTTCAGTGCTGATTACGAAAAAGAGCCGGGTGTTTCCGGGCCGCTGAAGGTGGGGAACTCGCTGGTCGATGCGTTCACATTGCAGTACTACGAAGGTTTCCCGGCCGATCAGGTGGCGTGGGGCGAGATCAAAACCGATCAGCAATGGCGGGTGCTGTCGAAGCTGAAAAATGGCTATCAGGATTCGTTATTCACCTCGGGTGAGGTGGCGCGCAATGTGGCGAAACCACTGGTGAAATACATCGATAACGCCCTGGTGACTGAGCAGGGGAAAGCCGCCAGGATAACGCTGCTGGTGGGACACGATTCCAACATCGCCTCACTGCTGACGGCGCTCGATTTCAAACCTTATCAGCTGCATGACCAGTACGAACGCACCCCGATTGGCGGCAAAATTGTCTTCCAGCGCTGGCATGACAAGAACGCTAACCGGGAGTTGATGAAAATCGAGTATGTCTATCAAAGCGCAACGCAACTGCGTAACGCCGATGTTCTGTCGCTAAAGTCACCCGCGCAGCGTGTCACGCTGGAGCTTTCAGGGTGTCCGGTCGATGAGAACGGATTCTGCCCGGTAGAGAAATTTAATACGGTGTTGAATAACGCGGCGAAATAAAAGAGACCCCCCGCTGCGGCGGGGGGGAAACGGTCAGACGTTTTTACGTTCGATGGTTTGCTCACCCCAGAAGAGCGAGTCTTTGTCCGTTTTTTCGAAGGCGCGCGTCAGGACTTCATCGCTGCCTTCTTCCCAAATCTGCTCTGCCAGCTTTTCGTCATATTTTGCGACTTCAAAGATAGCCTCGGCAATTTCCGGAGAGGTATTGCGTAAACTTGCCCATTCACCCACGCGGTGAGCTTTGGATTCTTGAGTTGGCATGCTTGTCCTCCTGTTGGGTTAGCCGTTCAGTTTTTTGGCAAGACCCGCGACATATTCACCCTGGTAGCGGGCGATAGTCAGCTCTTCGTTGCTTGGCTGGCGTGAACCATCCCCCCCGGCAATGGTGGTTGCACCGTACGGCGTACCGCCGCGCACCTGGGAAACATCAAACAGCTCTTGTGCGCCGTAACCAATGGGCACAATCACCATTCCATGATGTGCAAGGGTCGTCCAGGTCGAGGTGATCGTCTGTTCCTGACCGCCGCCGGTACCGGTAGAGCTGAAAACGCTGGCGAGTTTGCCGTATAACGCACCCGATGCCCAGAGTCCTCCGGTCTGGTCGAGGAAGGTGCGCATCTGTCCTGACATATTGCCAAAACGGGTAGGCGTGCCGAAGATGATGGCATCATAGTCAGCCAGTTCCTGCGGGGTGGCCTGCGGAGCATTTTGCGTTTTCCCACCCGCTTTTAAAAACGCTTCGGGTTGCATCGTTTCCGGTACGCGTTTCACCACAACCTCAACGCCGTCCACCCGGTTTGCACCTTCTGCAACTGCGTGAGCCATGGTTTCAATGTGTCCATACATGGAATAGTAGAGCACCAGAACTTTTGCCATTTTGCATCACTCCTCGTTTGTGTTTTCTGGCAGCGAATCGCTGCGTTCATTTAAAGATAAGTCGTGATGGCCATACTGCAAATATTAGCGCCATTTCTTTGATTTATAACAATATGCTAACTATTTTTGCGCTGTAGCAATATGAAACACATTTACGGGGTTATATTTCTGGAATGATAAGAATGGCTTATTGATAACCCGTCAGGGAGCCATTTCGAATCTCCGGGAACATGTTGCAGGATATTACCTTTAGCTTGTCGGGTATTCTTATTCCACTAAGCTTAATTGCACGCGGCGTGGATAAAGGCGCTGTCCTTTCGTTGCGAGGTGAAAGAATCCTCTTTTACTGAATGCAGTATGATGTCTAATGTTTCACACTCTGGAGGTTAGAGATGGCAAACCATCGTGGTGGTTCAGGCAATTTTGCTGAAGACCGTGAGAGAGCATCAGAAGCAGGTCGTAAAGGTGGCCAGCACAGTGGGGGTAACTTCAAAAATGACCCTCAGCGCGCATCTGAAGCGGGCAAAAAAGGGGGAAAAAACAGCCACGGCAGCAACAAGTAATATGCCGGATTGATACCCTGCCGCCGGGAGCCCCGGCGGTTTTTTTATTTCTGCAACATTGAACTGTAACCAAAGGCATCGCACACTACAGAATTGATTCTTATTTCTGGTGTCGCATGTCCGTTTCACGTTTCAAATTCTCCGTCAAACCTCAGGAAGCGATCCTCATCCTGATCACCATGTTTTGGGGTGGGACATTTCTTGCCGTTCAGTACGCCGTCACGTTGAGCGATCCGTTCTTCTTTGTGGGTCTGCGTTTTGCGACGGCGGCGGTTGCGGTTGCGCTCATTTCGCTCAAAACCCTGCGCGGGCTGACCCTCAAAGAGCTGAAAGCCGGGGTGGCGATAGGCGTGGCGATTGCGATGGGGTACAGCCTGCAAACGTGGGGGTTACAGTCGATCTCCAGCAGTAAATCAGCCTTTATCACCGCCATGTATGTGCCGCTGGTGCCGTTATTACAGTGGCTGTGCCTGGGCAGAATGCCGGGGCTGATGTCCTGCATTGGCATTGTGCTGGCATTTATTGGCCTGATTTTGCTTGCCGGACCGGAAAACAACCTTCTGGCACTGGGGCCGGGCGAGATGATTACCCTGGTCGGCGCGGTGGCGATTGCGGCGGAAATTATTCTGATTAGCGCCTGGGCCGGGAAGGTGGACGTGAAGCGGGTGACGGTTGTGCAGCTGGCGACGGCGTCGCTGGTGGCGTTTGCCGCCATGGTGCCAGCGGGGGAATCTGTGCCACCGATGTCCACCGGGCTTGTCGTGGTTGCTCTGGGGTTGGGGATCTTTAGCGCCATTATTCAGGTCACCATGAACTGGGCACAGCGTAGCGTGTCGCCAACGCGGGCAACGGTTATCTATACCGGTGAGCCGGTCTGGGCGGGGGTTTTCGGGCGTATTGCCGGGGAGCGTCTGCCGCTGCTGGCACTCGTTGGTGCGGCGTTTATTGTCGCCGGGGTGCTGGTGAGTGAGTTAAAGCTCAAAAAGCGGCGCAACGAAGTTCAGGATCTGACGGTTGAATGAGGTTTTTGTTGAAAAAACTCGCAACGCATTCTACGATATGTACGGATTAATGCCGTACATATTGGACTAGATCATGCCAGCATTGAAAAAACAGCGTATCGACCTTCGCTTAACTGATGAAGACAAAACGATGATCGAAGAAGCGGCGGCGATGACGAATCAAACGATCACCCAGTTTATGGTGAACAGCGCTTCGGAACGTGCTGCAGAAGTGATAGAACAGCATCGACGTCTGGTGTTAAACGAAGCATCATGGAATGCAGTGATGGATGCCATAAACAATCCGCCAGAGCCGAATGAGAGACTAAAACGAGCGGCAAAGCGTCTTCAAAACATGGAGTGAAGCGTGGCCAATCTCACGATCGACATGTTTTCAGAGGGAACCGATTACACTTTCGAGGATTTCGATTGTGGTGAGCCCTCACTCAATTCCTTCCTCACAGAGCATCTGGTGCGTCAGCACAATGGGCGTATTTTAAGAGGCTATCTACTCAAAGATCGTGACCATCCTCGTGTGCTGGGGTACTACACGTTGTCCGGAAGTTGTTTTGAGAAAGCATTGTTACCCTCTAAAACCCAGCAGCGCAGAATTCCTTATACAAACGTCCCAGGTGTGACTTTAGGCCGTTTAGCGGTACATAAAGAATTGCAGGGGAATGAGTGGGGGACAACACTCGTCACGCACGCTATGCGGGTTGTCTACCTGGCATCGCAGGCTGTGGGCGTGCATGGGATTTTTGTTGATGCACTTAATGAGCAGGCAAAAAGATTTTATCTGAAGCAAGGTTTTATCCCGTTATCCGGTGAAAACAGCAATTCGCTTTTTTATCCCACGAAATCAATCGAACGATTGTTTGAAGCAGACGAGTAAAGCCCTCCCGGAGAAGGGCTTTAGCGTTATCACGGATCCTGATGCACCACCTCGCCCTGCGGTGTCGGGATCGCAGGTGAGCGTTTATTGTGGTTTTACAACCCCGTTCATGCGTTTGGGCTCCGGCAAATCACCCGTATCATTCAGTGCCCCCGGGAACGTCGACAGCCACGCTTTCACCTTCTGCTTATTGGTATACACTGCGCTTAACCCTTCTAAACATCCCCATAGCTCGCGGGAATTCTGCGGGGTGATCACAATGCAATCCGGCATCACGCGGATTTTTACCGCCCGGCCATACGTAAACCCGGCGCGGGAAAGCCAGTCACCGGACAGCGGCAGATAGTTGCGCTCCATTCGCGTATACAGCTCACCGCATGATGAACCCGACTCATCCCTCGCGTGAACACGCCCGGAATGGGTAGGCTCCCCATGCAACGTCCGTGGGTTCTTTTTGCATACCTGATCGCGAATTTCTTCACTATTTTCAGATACTGCATTTTTCGTTTGGGCAACAGCCCGCTCTGGCATAAAATTCTTCGCAGCCATATTCAACTCCGGTTTAGTTGTTTGTGGTTAGCGGTATAAAGGTGTTCCACCATCTTTATACCGCGATCTCGTTTATCTACTTTCCTGTATAAAACTCACTGCTTGTGTTGTCGGTTTCAGTACACCGATTATACCCCCTATGGATAAATACACAGGGGTAAATGGTGGTGAAAATAGTGAAAATGCGAGGCGGCTCGAGGAAAGGTGTGGGGCGGGAGTGGGGGGGTTAATGATGGTTTTCATTGGTAAAAAAGAGCTATGCCTGCTGGTAATGTAAGTGCCTGACTAGAGTGGTTGTTGAGGGCTGGTTTGAGGTGTAGGTCCGCGGTGAGCGAGGAGCGGAGGTTTATATGCATTACGTTGCTCTAATCAACTAGGAGCTAGTAACGTGACCTTGAGTAAATAAGCCCGCATCTGCGGGCGTTGTGTACGCTCTACTATGTATGGTGCAAAGTAACCCGCCTATCTGAAACGCTCAAATAGTGCAACCATTCCTTCAGGAGAGATATCTTTGACTTGGGCTCCTTGCCGCTCAACCCACTTACCAGCTAAATGTGAAGGGGTATCCTGACCTAAGGAAGGTGCGAATAAGTCCGAGATGTGAGATCATCGTGTTGTAACCTGAACCCAGAATGAGTAACCGGATGAGCCAGCAACTGACTTTTGCCGACAGTGAGTTTTCCAGTAAACGCCGCCAGACCCGCAAAGAAGTTTTCCTTGGCAGAATGGATGACTTGCTTCCCTGGGACAAATTACTTGGCGTTATCGAGCCTGTGTATCCCAAGGCCGGTAATGGTCGCAGGCCCTATCCGCTGGAAACCATGCTGCGTATTCACTGCATGCAGCAATGGTACAACCTGAGCGATGAGGCCATGGAAGATGCCCTCTATGAAATCGCCTCCATGCGCCAATTTGCTCGCCTGTCACTGGATAAAGCCATTCCAGACCGCACTACCATCATGAATTTCCGGCATTTGCTGGAGCAGCATGAACTGGCCCGCAAAATCTTCAGTACCGTTAATCACTGGCTAGCAGAGTGTGGCGTTCTAATGACCCAGGGCACCTTGGTGGATGCCACCATCATTCAAGCCCCCAGCTCTACCAAAAACAAACACAACAGCCGTGATGAAGACATGCACCAGACCAAGAAAGGTAACCAGTGGTACTTCGGCATGAAAGCGCACATTGGCGTGGACGCCAAAAGTGGCCTGACCCACAGTCTGGTGACCACGGCGGCTAACGAGCACGACCTCAATCAGGTTGGCAAGTTACTGCATGGCGATGAAGAATTTATCTCAGCCGATGCTGGTTATCAGGGGGCCGAAAAGCGCGATGAGCTCAGCGATGTCAGCGCAGACTGGCTTATCGCCAAGCGTCCCGGCAAAGTGAATGCATTGAAGCAACACCCGCGCAAGAACAAGCTGGCCATCCGTTACGAATACCTGAAAGCGAGTATCCGAGCGAAGGTTGAGCATCCATTTCGGATAGTAAAATGTCAGTTTGGTTTCGTCAAAGCCAGGTACAAGGGGCTGGCTAAAAATGACAGTCAACTGGCGATGTTATTCACCCTGGCGAACCTGGTTCGAGTTGACCAATTGATACGGGCACAGGCGAGATCTACCTGAAATGAGGAAATTGGCCTGAAACAGGGCCAAAATCAGCCACGAAGAGACGATTTTGGGCTGAAAATTGGAAAATTGAGCCACAGGACGTCGATAAAGGACGGTTTGGGGCGTCATATCGGGAGCTGCGGACCACTTAATCGCAGCTTCCCTAAGATTTCGAAGACGAAGACCGTCTTATCGAAATATCGAACGCATTTAAGATGAGTGTTTATGTAGGACTTAAGCGGCTCTGAAAGTGCTGAGCGTCCTAGCCGATCAGAGATGTCTTGGAACATCTGGTCAGGGTTCTTTCCGGCGTGGTTCGCTTCGTGATCAACACCAGTTATATGGAAGCCGTTATAAGATAAAGCCTTGCTTCCAAAAATCTCCTGAACTCTTGTTGCAGTATTCGCATTTTCTGCGACCCCTACAAGAACATAGCCCTTGTGTCCTCTGCCGATATTAGCGATGGCAGCGCAGGTCTCCAAAATTTTGTCGAAGGAGCGTTCATCAAAGGAGGGGGATGGGTCTAAAGTATAGAAACCTTGTTTAAAATCGTAGGCTGCTTGCTCCGTTGTTGAGTTAGTGAGTAAATTTTGGAGCTTCGTAATCCAATGAACTTTTGCAGGGTCTGGATTTTGGTCGTTTTCAAAAAAGCCCTGAATCCAACCAATTATTGAATCAACCATTCTACTCCGGTTGTCAGCACCCCACCTCCCTCCATCTTGAACCTGAATATTCCTACCGCAATCTTTCAGCCGCCCGATGAGACCCGCACTATCTGACACCACCATGCCCCTTTTAATTATCAGGTCATGCAGGGCGAGAAAGACTACTTGGAAGTAACGGGGAACCGGATTACCGCCATTTCCGTTAGGAAAAATCAATCCAGAGAATGTCGTTTGAGCTTGGCTAAGAAGTAGAATTATCGCATCGTGCACTCTTTGATAGTCAAGATCAACTAGCTCTCCACTTCTCTTTTTAATAGCTTGATCAATCGCCTCGAATCTTGATTTGCTAGCTAAAGCTTCCGGAGATATTGCGCCATAATAGTCATCAAGAAGCTCTGTGCGCGAGGCCACTGGTTTCTCAGAGACCATATAAGCAACGATATCCGCCACTATCTCTTCATCTCTGCTCTGTCTAAGCTGCTCCTTCGTCAAGATTCCATTAACAATCCAGAAGACGCTATCGGCACTGATACCGTAGTCTAACTCCTTGTTCGTGATGCTAATTTTTTTCATCTCGCTTAAGAGCAAGAGATCCGCGTTAGATGTGTCACCGCGAACTCTTGCGGAGACCTTACGAACACATTCCGCGAACACATTTGTAGCACCTGCCGCCCGCAACTCCTGTCGTGAGAGCTGACGCCCTCCCGAGTTAATTCGCCGAAATACTTCCTCAACTGAGTCTCTCTCGGCTGCTTCATAAATTGAAAGCGGGACAGGATATGATGCAATTGCAAGACACTGGCTTCGATCAAGGAGTGGTGTTTTCTGAGCAATGACTCCGCGATCAAGTAGGTCTTTCGTCGTCGCAAATGTGTTTAAATCAAAGTAGAATCCATTAAACGAAAAATCGTTCGTGATATAAGACATGATGGCATTCATACGCTGCATCCCATCAATAATCTCGAGAGTGCCGTCTTTTCTCCCAAGAGGTTCTGCTAACAAAATGATAGGTATTGGAAATCCTTTGATTATTGAGTCAATAAAATTTTGTTTTTCCTCAATAGTCCAAATCAATTTACGTTGATATTGCCGATTCACAACATATTTTTTATCCTGATAGTTGATAAACACTCGCTCAACTTGTTCGCCACGAACTATTAATTCTTGTTGTAACGTTGCCATTATGTTGCTGTCCTGAGCCAATTATAGAAATATAATGATTAGGCAAAACCTGCCCTACACCACACTTACTATCATAAAAAGTTATAAGAATAAATATTCTTCTGCAGCATCGTTCTGCATGTTCAAAATACCTCCCAAAAATATATAGCAAATAGTTTAATCACTTGTAACAAAGAATAAACTATGATAAATCAATTTCTTATGCTGATGCTTCTTCAGCGGTGAATAGAACCTGTTGTTCATTAAAATCTCTTGATTTTACAATTTTTTTTGTGCGGGCTGGAAATGGTTTTGAACCGTAGATACATGATCTAATTGGAATTAAGTTTCGGAATATGTTTATAGCTCTGTCCGCTCCTGGCACGGAACGGACAGAAAGCAAGGTTATAAGGTCCGCTGCGAGCGAACCGCGGAAGTACAAAATTGTTCTGGCCGCCGAGGGCACATTTCAAACATAACTGTGTGTTACTCAACGGGGGGCAGGTCAGTGGATCCCTACAGACAGCAAAAAAGCCGTAAGCAGTTATCTGCTTACGGCACCAGGATCGGTGATGATTTTTCTGACAATCAGGCCGCTTTCACTGGTCTGATTTTTTTCGTGTCAGCCGCATCGGATTCTGTATTATCCGTTGCAGCTGGGGCATGGAGATCGGGAAGCTTGCTGGTTCGCAGAATATGCTGCACGGTCTCTTTCTGTTCGGCGAGATACAGACCAAGATTTTCAGCCTGCGTTTCATCCATCTGCATTCCGCTTTGCAACAGCCAGTCGGTGAACGCGTCTGCCATATCGAGCAGTTTGTCGTAAGCGTCAGCCTCTTTCTTACTGGCAAATGTCATTTTCTCTTCACCTTTTCTTACAACAACAAATTTTGTTTCAACAGCCATTATGCGCACCCCATACTGTGGTTATATACAGTATAGCGGTTCCGGGTTTATGTTGCAGCTAAAAAGTGCATTCACGCCTGGCGAGCAGGGGGCATATTCGAAAACCGTGCGCTGATCGCATCACGCTCATAGCCCTGCGGCTGTGTCAGTATCTGGTATAAATCAGGACGACGACCGTGGATCCAGCGGCGTCCGGTGCTCATTGCAAGCAGGCTTAAATCCAGTTCAGCGCTCACCATAGTATCTTCAGCCGCCCAGGTTTCATCAATGATCCGTCCATAAGGATCGAGGATCATTGCATTACCTGTGCGCACTTCGTCATCATCTGCACCGACACCGTTACTGAAGAGGATAAATAAGCCGTTGTCATGCGCACGGGCAGGCAGCCAGCGCATTAGCCATTCCCGACCGCTTGCCCCTTTGAAGGCAGCCGTAATTTCTTCCTTGCGCGTTTCCCGCTCCTCCCACAGCGCCAGCGGAATAGGCTTCATCGCATGAGGGCTGCGGGAATCGGTACCACCTGTTTGATGCGGCGCGAGAAGAATATCTGCGCCCAGCAACGCCGTCGCACGCACATTTTCGACCAGATTATTGTCCCAGCAAATCAGGATACCGACTTTCACTCCCCAGGGCGTATCAAAAACGGTAAAGCTGTCCCCGCTGCTGATGGCCGGATGTTCAAAAGCATGGAGTTTACGATGCGTATGCATTGAGCCGTCCGGCATACAGGCCACATACGCATTGTAAAGGCGGCCATCGTCGGCTCTTTCAATAAGACCAGCACCAATAAGCATTTGATGTTTTATCGCCAGGGAGCGAATTAACGTCAGGGAAGGGCTCTCAGCAAGCGGCTCTGCCAGAGCAGACACCTCCGCTGCCGTGAGCTTAGGTACATGCCAGTAGCCGGTGATACACATTTCAGGGAACGTGAGAATTTTCACCTGCTCATGCGCCGCCTGTTCAATAAATTTCTCCATTATCAATAGATTGTATTTTTTGTTATTGGCCTGATGCTGAAACTGTACGGTTGCCGCTTTTAAGGATTGAGGTTCGTTCATGGTGTGTCTCCAGTGGTCATCGAAACTGAATTACATAACGATTACCAATAACTGTATAATCAATTCATTTCTTGTTTCGATAACCATATGGAATGAAAAATTGAACATCCGTTTGCTCAAAGCCTTTTTGATACTGGCTGAAAAAGGAAATTATGCCGATGCGGCGCGGGCGCTGTTTATCTCGCAACCGGCATTGACCAAACAGATTAATCTCCTCGAATCTCAGGTGAATATGTCCCTTTTTTCACGAGGTCGTCACGGCGCAATACTGACGGCCGGCGGCAGGCGTTTGCTGCCAGAGGCTGAAAAAGTGGTCAGGCAAACCCAGTTATTTATGCAGCATGCTGAGCGGGTATCAAAAGGCGTGGAGGGGCATATCGCCGTTGGGTTCGGTCTCTCAAGTTTTTATCTGGCACCACGCTGTATCGCTGATTTTCGTCGGGACTACCCGGGAGTCGAGATGTCATTGACGGATCTCCCTTCCTTCCAGCAGTACGAGCTATTGCAAAATGATGAGCTACAGGTGGGATTTGTCAGGGTTCCTCCCCCCGTGGTGCTTGAATACCTGCCGTTATTTACCGACCGGCTGGTTCTGATTGCGCCCGCAACGTCACCGACAATGTCTGCTGCTGAGTGGCTAACGAAACGCCCTCTGTTGCGGCTTTATGATGAGCGAGGGCAGGGTTTAAATGCGCAGATTGACCGCTTTTTGCATGACAACGGTCTTTTCATCTCATCGACTCAACTGACTGACGATATACAAACTATCGTCGCGATGGTGATTGCGGGTATCGGTGTGGCCATGCTGCCCACCAGCGTTACGCATATCGCGCCGCCGGAACTGGTGATGATTCCGTTAACCGGGGAGTCAATACGCTGGAAGGTGGGCATCGCCTGGGACGCAAGCAAGGAGGATGTCATCCGTGACAATTTTATTGCCAGCATACGAAAGGGCATTTCTGTCGATGGCGGGTAATTATTCGCACTACCTGGACTGCTGACGTAGCTGTTGCATGTCCGGGCCACCCAAACTCCGTCGCCATGCCCCTGGTGCCTGACCATACTGGCGCTTAAAACTGCGGTTGAAGGACTGCTGGGAGTCAAAACCCAGCGCGATCGCCACGTTCAGAATGGGTTCATCACTGCGGGTTAAGCGCTCAACCGATTTTTGCAGCTTTTGCGCGCGAATATACCCGGCGAGGGGATAGCCCGTATGTTCTTTGAACAGGCGCTGGAGGTGCCATTTTGAGTAGCCGGAGCGCCTGGCGACGGACTCAATGTCCAGACGGCTATCCAGGTTGTTGTCGATCCAGTCGAGTAAATCATGCATAAATGCGCCAGTGTTCATCTGGTTACCTCCACGCAGCCTGTATAAAAGTATCTTTGTTTGTTGCATTTAAAGGTGGCGCGTTTTTGCAGTAATTGCAAGTTTTATTGTTGCATTTAAATCCCTGTCCGAAACGGGTCTTTTCACATCGGCTCAAATAGCACATAAAGTGCAACAATTATTCTTGCACTTAGTTAAGCGCCTTCCTACAATCGCCGGGATAGTGTATTCGCAACTGTTACAGTTTTGTGGCGATGAACGACACAAATGGCCTTAAGCCAGCTACCGGACAAAGGAAGTGGCGCTGCGTCTCCCGCAGCGTCTTGCCCGGCGGCTACCAATACCGGAATAAAAATAATGAGCCTGCAAAAAACCTGGGGTAATTTTCATCTGAGCGCGCTGGGGGTCATGTTGCTCTCCGTGCTGCTCGTCGGATGCGATAACAGCGTCGCGCAAAATGCCGCGCCACCTGCGCCCGCCGTCAGTGCCGCTGACGTGGTGGTGAAATCCATTAGCCAGTGGGATAGCTTTAACGGCCGGATTGAAGCGGTGGAGAGCGTTCAGCTACGTCCACGTGTTTCCGGCTACATTAATCAGGTGAATTACATTGACGGTCAGGAAGTGAAGAAGGGTGAGGTGCTGTTCACGATTGATGACCGAACCTATCGCGCGGCGCTGGAACAGGCGCAGGCGAACCTGGCAAGAGCCAAAACGCAGGCCAGCCTTGCGCAAAGTGAGGCTAACCGTACTGATAAGCTGGTCAATACCAACGTTGTCTCCCGTGAAGAGTGGGAGCAGCGTCGTTCGGCCGCCACGCAGGCGCAGGCCGATATTCGCGCCGCACAGGCGGCGGTTGATGCCGCGCAGCTCAACCTGGATTTCACCAAAGTCACCGCGCCTATCGATGGCCGCGCCAGCCGGGCGCTGATCACCAGCGGCAATCTGGTCACTGCGGGCGACACCGCCAGCGTGCTCACTACGCTGGTCTCGCAGAAAACGGTTTACGTTTACTTTGACGTGGATGAGTCGACCTACCTTCACTATCAAAATCTGGCCCGCAGCGGGCAGGGGGCGTCCAGCAATCACACGGCGCTTCCGGTTGAGATTGGCCTGACGGGTGAGGAGGGTTATCCCCACCAGGGCAAAGTGGATTTTCTTGATAATCAGCTCACGCCAGGTACTGGCACGATCCGTATGCGTGCGCTGCTGGATAACGCGCAGCGGCAGTTCACGCCGGGACTTTTTGCCCGCGTACGTCTGCCGGGCAGCGCGGAATTCAAAGCCACGCTTATCGACGACAAAGCGGTGCTGACCGATCAGGATCGTAAATACGTTTATATCGTGGATAAAGAGGGGAAAGCGCAGCGCCGCGACATCACGCCGGGGCGTCAGGCCGACGGTTTACGCATCGTGCAGCAGGGGCTGAACCCTGGCGATAAAGTCATCGTCGAGGGTTTACAAAAAGTGTTTATGCCGGGTATGCCGGTTAACGCGAAAACCGTTGCCATGACCGCCAGCGCCGCCCTCAACTGATCCCTTACCCGAGAATCCAACCCATGGACTTTTCCCGTTTTTTCATCGACAGGCCGATTTTTGCCGCCGTACTGTCGATTCTGATTTTTATCACAGGATTAATCGCCATCCCGCTGTTGCCGGTAAGCGAATATCCTGACGTCGTGCCACCAAGTGTGCAGGTACGCGCGGAGTACCCGGGTGCCAACCCGAAAGTGATTGCCGAGACCGTGGCGACGCCGCTGGAAGAGGCGATCAACGGCGTTGAGAACATGATGTACATGAAATCCGTCGCGGGTTCCGATGGTGTGCTGGTGACCACCGTCACCTTCCGTCCTGGCACCGATCCGGATCAGGCGCAGGTTCAGGTGCAAAACCGGGTCGCGCAGGCCGAAGCGCGCCTGCCGGAAGACGTGCGGCGTTTGGGCATTACCACCCAGAAACAGTCGCCGACGCTCACGCTGGTGGTGCATCTGTTTTCGCCCAACGGTAAGTACGACTCCCTGTATATGCGCAACTACGCCACGCTGAAAGTGAAGGACGAGCTGGCGCGTCTGCCTGGCGTCGGCCAGATTCAGATTTTCGGCTCCGGCGAATACGCGATGCGCATCTGGCTGGATCCCAACAAGGTGGCGGCACGCGGGTTGACCGCTTCGGATGTGGTCACGGCGATGCAGGAGCAGAACGTACAGGTTTCCGCCGGGCAGCTTGGCGCTGAGCCACTGCCGAAAGAGAGCGATTTTCTGATCTCCATTAACGCCCAGGGCCGTCTGCATACCGAAGAAGAGTTTGGCAATATTGTCCTGAAAACGTCGCAGGACGGGACGGTCGTCCGCCTGCGCGATGTGGCGCGTATCGAAATGGGGTCCGGCAGCTATGCGCTGCGCTCCCAGCTGAACAATAAAGACGCGGTCGGGATTGGTATCTTCCAGTCTCCGGGGGCGAACGCCATCGATTTGTCTAACGCGGTGCGCGCGAAAATGGACGAACTGTCCACGCGATTCCCGGCGGACATGAAGTGGGCGGCACCTTACGATCCGACCGTTTTCGTGCGCGACTCCATCCGTGCGGTTGTGCAAACGCTGCTGGAAGCGGTCGTGCTGGTTGTGCTGGTGGTTATTCTGTTCCTGCAAACCTGGCGCGCGTCGATCATTCCGCTGATCGCGGTGCCGGTCTCGGTGGTGGGTACCTTCAGCATTCTTTACCTGCTCGGCTTCTCGCTGAATACCCTGAGCTTGTTCGGGCTGGTTCTCGCCATCGGTATTGTGGTGGACGACGCCATCGTGGTGGTGGAAAACGTCGAGCGAAATATTGAAGAGGGGCTTGCTCCGCTTGCGGCGGCGCATCAGGCGATGCGGGAAGTGTCCGGGCCGATTATCGCAATTGCGCTGGTGCTGTGCGCGGTGTTTGTGCCGATGGCGTTCCTCTCTGGCGTGACCGGTCAGTTCTACAAGCAGTTTGCGGTGACGATTGCGATTTCAACGGTCATCTCCGCGATTAACTCGCTGACGCTCTCTCCGGCACTGGCGGCACTGCTGTTAAAACCGCACGGCGCGCCGAAAGATTTCCCGACCCGGCTTATCGACCGTCTGTTTGGCTGGATTTTCCGTCCGTTTAACCGCTTTTTCCACCGCAGCTCGAACGGCTATCAGGGGCTGGTGGGTAAAACGCTGGGACGACGCGGCGCGGTGTTTGTGGTTTATCTGCTGCTGCTCTGCGCGGCGGGCGTGATGTTTAAAGTGGTACCCGGCGGGTTTATTCCGACGCAGGATAAGCTGTACCTGATTGGCGGCGTGAAAATGCCGGAGGGCTCGTCACTGGCGCGTACGGATGCGGTGATCCGCAAAATGAGCGAAATCGGGATGAATACCGAAGGCGTGGACTATGCGGTCGCGTTTCCAGGGCTGAATGCGCTGCAGTTCACCAACACGCCGAATACCGGGACGGTCTTCTTTGGCCTGAAACCGTTCGATCAGCGTAAACATTCTGCGGCGGAAATTAACGCTGAGATCAACGCGAAAATCGCGCAAATCCAGCAGGGCTTTGGCTTCTCCATTCTGCCGCCGCCGATTTTAGGGCTGGGTCAGGGGTCGGGTTACTCTCTCTACATCCAGGATCGCGGCGGTCTGGGCTATGGCGCGCTGCAAAATGCGGTGAACACCATGTCCGGTGCGATTATGCAGACGCCGGGAATGCATTTCCCGATCTCAACCTATCAGGCGAACGTTCCGCAGCTGGACGTGCAGGTCGACCGTGATAAGGCGAAAGCGCAGGGCGTGTCGCTGACCGATCTTTTCGGTACGTTGCAAACCTATCTTGGCTCGTCGTACGTGAATGACTTCAACCAGTTCGGGCGTACCTGGCGCGTGATGGCGCAGGCAGACGGGCAGTTCCGCGACAGCGTGGAAGATATTGCGAATTTACGCACCCGTAATAACCAGGGCGAAATGGTGCCAATTGGCAGTATGGTGAAAATCACGACCACCTACGGGCCGGATCCGGTGATCCGCTACAATGGGTACCCGGCGGCGGATTTGATTGGCGATGCCGACCCGCGCGTGCTCTCGTCCTCGCAGGCGATGACGCAGCTGGATGCGATGTCTAAGCAGATCCTGCCAAACGGGATGAATATTGAATGGACGGACCTGAGCTTCCAGCAGGCCACGCAGGGCAATACGGCGCTGATCGTCTTCCCGGTCGCGGTGCTGCTGGCGTTCCTGGTGCTGGCGGCGCTGTATGAAAGCTGGACGCTGCCGCTGGCGGTGATCCTCATCGTTCCGATGACTATGCTCTCCGCGCTGTTTGGCGTCTGGCTGACCGGTGGCGATAACAACGTGTTCGTGCAGGTGGGGCTGGTGGTACTGATGGGGCTGGCCTGTAAAAACGCGATCCTTATCGTGGAGTTTGCCCGCGAGCTGGAAATTCAGGGCAAAGGGATCATGGAGGCTGCTCTGGAAGCGTGCCGCCTGCGTTTACGCCCGATTGTGATGACCTCCATCGCCTTTATTGCCGGGACCATTCCGCTGATCCTCGGCCACGGCGCAGGCGCAGAAGTGCGCGGCGTCACCGGGATCACCGTGTTCTCCGGTATGCTGGGGGTGACGCTGTTTGGTCTGTTCCTGACGCCGGTGTTTTACGTGACGCTGCGTAAATTCGTCACGCGCGGCAAAGTGGAAAGGGAAGTGCTGCCCGCGTAGGGGCATTGCAGATAATAAAAAGCCGCTTTCACTGTGAAGGCGGCTTTTTTTGCACCAGGTAAAGCGTTACGACGTTTTTTGATACTGGGCAATAAGATCGGGGAGCGGATCGCATCCGCTGCTATCGGCGTTTTTGACCGCTTCCAGGGCACTTGCCACGGTATGGCGGGCTAATACCGCTAACGAAGCCTGCTCCGCTTCTTCGGATATCGATTTAAAGTACCAGCAGGCGTTAGCGCTGACCACGCAGCGGGCTGGTACGTCAGGGCGCGACGCCCACAGCTTTTTATCTTCGATGACCGAAAGGTAGATGTCGCGCAGGGTGATCTCTTCCGGCGGGCGACCAAGATGAATTGAGCCGTTACGGCCAAGCGTTGAGACGATAATGCCGTCACGCGTCAGCGGAACCATCAATTTGCGGATGAAGCTCGGATTCGCCTCCAGGCCGTAGGCCAGAATCGCACTCGTCGAACGTTCACCCAATTGCTCCGCCATCGCTACGCTGAGAACCATCTGCAAAGCTGTCGGGAAGCGGTAATCTAACATTTTTCTGTCCTGGGTTGCGGTGAATCTTGTTCTTTTTGGCACCGCAGAGGTGAATAAGCAATAAACAACAATATAACAAATAGGGTAATTTTTTTGAAGCAATCTGCGGCATTTGCGATCAAACACCCTGTTCCGGTTTAGCTAAATGTGCGGTTCGGGAAATCAACCGTCACCATGAGACCACCTTCTGCAGAAGTACTCAGATTTACGATGCCGTTGCGAAGAGGTATAGGTCCGCTACGAGCGAGGAACGGACGTTTGCACCTCACGAACGAACTTAAATATAAAATTTTCCAGTTATATAGTGGCTATAAGGTATGTATTGACATGATCTCTATGCCAAAATGAATTAAATTTAATCATTTATGGAGTAATGCAAATCATGGCTATTGTGTTTATCCCTGCCCTTGTTGCGCTGCTTGAAACCAAAGAGAAGGACTTCGGACGAGAATTGACACGAGAGGATGTTGAGTCGATTCGAGATAATGCTACTGCTATTGAGTTACCTGCAGAGATTGCCACGGACATGATCAAAAGCCGAGGCTATCCCGATGTTGATGCGCAAAATGCCTGGGATGAGTGGTTACTACATAAAAAACCATAAATTCTTAAGAGCATTGATGTGCTTCGAACAAAACTTCTCTAAATCGGTAAACTATTCGGTAAAGGAATATTATGATTTTTGGTGATCCCTATCGTTTTGCAATCTGGATTGAATACGTTCCGCAGTGGGGCGATTCTATAAAGAATGGTTTCTTTTATTTCTTTTTGAACGGGAGTATGTATCCTAATGATATCCGCACATCAACCTTATTCGTTGATTATGATGATGTCATTGATTCTGAAAATGCTCTTATAGCTATGCCATGCGATGATGAAATATTTAATGCATCAACAGATAAAGCTTTTGAATATCTATATAAAATGGCTTACCCACAGCCCACACCAGAGGATGAATATCCTGATGGAATATGTAAGTTCAATGCTTCAACCACGATCATTTTAGAATCTGGGGCATGTTTTTTTGCCGTTTCGAACAAAAATTTCGTTAGAATCTTAGGTGGTAAGGTATCTGAATTAGTCGAACATGGCGAGAGGCGCGTTTGGCAAGAGATAAAACGCCCTGTTATAGAGGATATAATTATAGAAAAAATTGAAATTAATAAAATAATTTCAAGCTTTAAGGAGTATACCACCTCTTTATTACAAACAGATCGTTAATGACATTCAAGGGCTAGGAATTTTGCATTTAAACCACTTATATCCTCATCTGAGAAAATCACTGCGAGGGCGTTTGTAACGCCCAGTATTCAGCTTAAATATGCACGAAATTCCTCTACTCAATGGGCATAAACCATGTTGCAAACTTCCGCTTCTGGCACAAAGCGGATGGACATATGTGCAATGTTCCCCCTGAGTGGAATCATGGAAAAGTTGATGATGCGCAACATTTCACCCCATAGTGATTGAAAGGTCACGATAGTAGGCGTATCAAAAAAGACGGCAACTTTGCCATTCTTTTAGGAAACGCAAATATGGCTGACAGAAGACCACTTAATCCAGGCGTAGTTGTTCCTAAACCCGGCGGCGGTACACAGCCCCGCGATCGTAACAATGATGGTAGAGTTCGAGAAAAGCGTTCGGATGCTGGTAAACCACGCAAATAATTACAAGCCGCCTACGGGCGGCTTTTTTCTGGAATGATCAGGTATAGCCTGATTTACGGCTGTCCGCTGTGAGCGAGAATCGGACGTTGGTACTTTTGCATCCACGAGAGTATTTTTATAAACAGTCGCCATTCATTCATTCATGTTCTCGACTACCTGCGCGCTACTTTGGCGCGCAGGGCCAGGAATGTAAACTACAAAAGATACCTAAGACGTGAAGCTAAAGGACAGACATGACAGCATATTTAAACGCTGATGCGGCAAGAGACTTACGCTCGGCCTTAGACAAGGCACCCGTTGGCGCTGTGAACGGAGAATGGTTCTTTATAACCGAACAGGCTGGCGTCTCCTCACTAACTGGAGGCTACATGTATGCAGATGGGAGTCACATTGCAGAGGGGAACCACGCCCTTCGAACGGTACGGGAGGCTGTCGAGAAACTTGAAGCATCACATTTACAGCCTTTTAATAAGGTCATCGTTCGCTGGACAAGATCTAAAATACCGTTAATACGCGGGCGCGTTACGGTTGATACACTGTTTGATAAGACAATCGTGCCGCGCGGTCCTCAAGACCCGATTTATGAGGCCGCCTCTATAGCAAGACGAGCCTTTTGGGAAAGGTATGGCAGCGTCTCAGATGATTTTATAGCTGAACGGGATGACGCAAACGTACACAACCAGACGAACTGGTTCGGACCCCATCGTCGAGTGCTCAACATTATGAGCAAAACGACATTTACGCTGGCCACCGATGGCCTCTCGACGCCCTGGGCCGGCATTGCAGACCCGGAAAATGGCGTGGGCTGCGAACTTTTCATGGAATTAGACGCTTCTACTACCATCAGCCACCCGATGGATGACTGGGCTTCTCTCTTGATTAGTCTGGGCGATCTCGTTGCAGATGGGTATCAGGTTGCTGACGATGTTGAAAAATATGGGGCAATCCTGTTTTGTACGCTTACAGACGAATATCACCCATTGACCCGAATCATTCTCAGCCTTGATGACCGCAGGATTGATAATTTACCTTTTGGCTCAGTTCCGCTGATCCGTGTCACGCTGATAGCAGAGGCCGAGGTTGAACATCTGGACCAATCTGATGAATGGGCATCACGCGCAGCAAAACATGCACTCGCGGAACGGCAGAGAGAAACATAGAAATTACGACGATGTTGTTCACGCTCCTTACGAGGCAGATTGAGTTCAGTTACCTTCTTAACATAATGAAGTTTAAGGTCCGCTGTGAGCGAGTGGCGGACTTAAACGGTATATTTTGAGTTATAATACTAAGTGAAGTCAGAACAGTTCAGATGTGAATGCAGGCAATCACAATACAGATCCTGTAAACAGTTAAAGTGTTATTCAGGGAGAAAAAGATGTGTTTTGAGCGAAAAAAGGAACGTGCACTTGCCATTATGGAAAGTAAAAAGATGTGGCGCAGCAACTATGCCCCCCCTCTGTTGCGTGGATTATGGAAGTTAGGACTAAGAATACCGCCATTACCTTTCGCTTCATTTTGGCAAATAACATTCATTATGGGATTCGGATTTGGTCTTGTATGGGGACTCGGTATGTGGTTTTTCACATGGCAAGGTATGGGCGTTCAACCTTCCTGGGCGATATTAAGGAGTCTCTCAGGTGGGATTCTATTTGGCGTGATGATGGCAGCGTTTCACGGATGGCGCAAAAAGGCCAATAATCTGCCTGACTGGAAAAACCTGTAAATGACTTGCAAACGAATCAGCATCGCTTAAAGCCCACTCTAGGCACTCGCTGCCGTTCCACCCATCCGCCGCCCGCTGGCGGCACCACAGCACCCGGCAGGGCCAACTCCGGCTAAGCGATAGTTTTTGAACTATGTTTAACACCATTCAGAATAATAAAATAGTTGAAGATTTATCAGGATCTGAGTGGCGGCGGCCTCAATCCGGAGCATTTGAAAACCAGAACCTCAACCAGAAATGTGCCAGCATGACGTGAGTAATATCCATATCCGGAGAATAACGTGTTCGGAAAACTTTTTTTAAACTACATGCCAGGGTTACAAAATTTATTAGCCTACGATAAAAGCTGGCTAAAACATGATGTTAAAGCCGGGTTATCCGTTGCGGCTGTCGCGCTACCCGTTGCTATTGCTTATGCCGAGCTGGCGGGTGTTGGGGCAATCGTAGGGCTGTATTCCTGCGTTTTACCGATGATAGCTTATGCACTGTTTGGTTCTTCACGTCAGCTTATTGTTGGCCCTGATGCAACAACCTGCGCGGTGATTGCGGCCGTCGTGGTTCCGCTGTCTGCCGGAAATCCCGAACTGCACTGGCAACTGACGATTATCATGACATTAATGATGGGCGGGTGGTGCCTGCTTGCCAGTAAATTTCGCCTGGGCGCACTTGCCGATCTGCTTTCTCATCCCATTCTTACTGGTTTGCTTAATGGCGTAGCCGTAACGATTATTGTCGGGCAATTAGGTAAGGTTCTGGGGATTAAGCTTGATGAGGCGCAGGTTATTGAGAAAATAATTGCCTTGCCAGGCCGAATTTCAGACAGCCATTTATTAACCTTAGGGATATCACTTTTAACGTTAGCTATTTTAATGGCTATCAAAACGTATCGCAGCCACTGGCCTGCACCGTTGATTGCCATTGTGATAACAACGGCACTGGTATGGGGCACATCTGCACAAAATTATGGGATAGCCACTATTGGAGGAGAAGGTTTCCAGCCGGGCTTACCCGTCGTTAACTGGGCAGCGTTTCAGCCAGGTCTGATGCGTGATTTAGTGATCCCGGCGCTGAACCTGGCGTTGGTCAGTTTTGTCAGTCTGATGCTGACCGCTCGCAGTTTCGCCGCGAAAAATGGCTATGAAATTAATGCTGATGCTGAGTTCAGAGCGCTGGGTATTGCGAATCTCATGTCTGGATTATCGCAGGGGTTTGCTATCAGTGGAGCCGATTCCCGGACTGCGGTTAATGATTCAACTGGGGGGAAAAGTCAGCTGGTTTCCGTGGTCGCAGCCTTACTCATCGGTATCGTGGTAGTATTTTTCACTCAGCCATTACAATTTATTCCCGTTTCTGCATTAGGTATTGTTCTAATGTATGCATCGTGGTCATTGATTGATTTACGTGGGCTATGGAACCTGAGGCGAAGAAATAAACAGGCATTTCGCCTGGCTTTCTTCACGTTTGGCTGTGTTTTAATTATCGGCGTTATCCAGGGGATCGGGCTTGCGGTGTTGCTTGGCCTGTTACAGTTCCTGCGTACAGTCTTTCGCCCCTCTGAGCACTTACTGGGAACTGACGAAAATGGAATGATTCACTCATTAGGTAATACAACCGATATTAAAATGATCCCGGGCGTGCTGATGTATCGATTTAACTCCCCGTTGACCTATTTTAATGTGGCTTATTTTAAACGTCGGGTATTGAACTTAGTTGATGGTGCAGCATTACAACCTAAATGGGTGGTCATTGATGCCGTTGCCTGCTTCACCTATTCAGATATCAGTGTCCTGGCAACCATTAATGAGTTAAAGCGCGACCTGAAAGGGCGACAGATCACGTTAATCCTTGCGGGCAGGAAAACGGAATTAACGCGCTGGTTTAAAGAAAGTCGGCCAACAATGAAAGATGATGACATGATTCTGGCACCCGATCTCTATCTGGCACTCCGGTTCATTCAAAGCAAAGAGAGTGCGAGTGAGGGGGAATCAGCCGGTGATGTATAACCAACATCTGGTCATCATCAGGTCATGGCTGACCATTCACCAGGAAATTGAGATAAGTTCAGCTCAGTAGTCCGGCTCCGACGTTCACCGACAGACCAAGAATCGCCAGATTGAAAACAAAAGAAACCACCGACTGGAGCAACGTAATTTGTCGCATGTCGGTGGTACCGGTCGCCACATCGGCGGTTTGTGACGCTACAGCGATGGTGAAGGAAAAATAAAGGAAATCCCAGTAACCCGGTTCCTCTGGTTTTTCCGGAAAGATCATCGGCGTGACGTCTTTACTTCGGTGTAGGTAATGGTGGTGAGCGTAATGCATGGCAAATGAGGTGGGCAATAAGGCCCAGGAAACCGCCAGCGTGGTGCTGGTCAGCAGCAGATGCAGCACGCGCGGTGTTCCGGTGAGGTGCTTTAGTGAGGTCAGCTCAATCAGGATCGCCAGGATACTGACCAGGCAGCCGAGAATCACCATGCCCAGCACCAGCCCCGCGCTCTCATCCTGCATTCTGGCAATATGCGGAATATCCTGCACATCAGTACGTAACATACGAAACCACATAAAGAACAGATATAGCCACGCCAGCACGTTCCAGCCTATCAGCAACCGTTGCAGATCTCCCAACTCAGGGGGAAGGGCTAAAAAGCAGATGACTCCGGCCAACATAGCAATCAGTAAACGCATGCGCCCGTGAAAATAAGTTCTGAAAGAAAAGAGCATGATGTGAGTGTATTAGCGAAGGGACGATAGATTAACTATAGACACCCGTTGAAGATTTGAGAGTCTCACGGTGGTACAAACCCGCCTCCAGACACAGACCGGCGGCTTTGAGCGAGTAGCGGAAGCTCGCAATTGTTATTACCGCGTAGGATGCATTACTAACGTTGCTATGTGTTAACGAACGGGGTGCGGGTCAAGCTAATCGTAAATGCAGGTCGAACCGATTTCAAATGCAGGTCACTACATTTATGCTTACGGCAATTGTTGACAGAAATAAGTTGGCAAGGTCGATCTCGAAGGGGTGGACTGGAAAAAAAGCTGGTTGAGGTGGATTAAAATGGCTATGGAAGTTCACGGGTTTATTATTTCGTCTCCGTTCGTGTTCGTCTGCGATGGTAAGGTTTATCGCAGCCAATCGGGGAAAAACTGGACGGTCATATTTAGCCGTTACGGTACGCAAGCCTGGGGGAATGATACCTATGCTTCCCAGCGCGTTGACCGTGCTTGCCCGCCAAATCGTAACGAAGAAGTTCGTTTGGCTTTCCGTGGCGCAGTTATGCGCCACTTCAAGCTGAACTATACCCAAATTGAGGCATTCTTCCAGCGTCAGATCGACGAGGACAAGCAAATCCTGGTCGAAGGAAATTCGGTTAAACGCCATGTGGGTGGCCGCAGCAGCTACAGCACAGGCAGTAGCAGCACGACGTTATCTGCTCCCGCGCCCGCTCCAGTCAAAAAGGAATCCCCCCATCCAGCGCTTAAACATGGTTGTCCAGCAATTCGTTTGGAAGAATTCCTAGCCTGGGAAAAAGCGCACCTTGGGATTTTGAATCGTGTCAAAATGCCCCAGCGCGTTGCCATGTTTCTGGGAACCTGGGAAGAACCGAATGCGGTCAAACCTGAACCCGTGGTGGCCGAAGAACCCCAGGCTGAAGAACCTCGAGCCGAACGGTCGCTGGCTGAAGAACGCGAACATAAAGAAGATGTACCCTTCTATGGCCGTCGCCGTTGTGATCAGGGGAAATTCCGTGAAGATGTGATGCTTAACTGCGGTGGCCGTTGCGTCTACACGAATGCCATTGCGGTACGCTGCGAAGCCGCACACCTTAAAGCCCACGCTCGCAAAGGTGGCGCGAGCTTTAAAAACGGTCTGCTGCTGCGCGCTGATATCCACAAGCTCTTTGACGCGGGACTATGTGCCATCGATCCGCACACGCTTAAACTCTGGTTCGCGCCAGACTTGGTAAAAAAAGACGCAGATCTCGCGGCCATTGATGGGATAACGATGCGCAAAACGCTGCTCCCTATCAACAAAGACAACATCGAAGACCGCTGGGATGCCTTCGTTAAGATCTTGCTGGCATGATTAACTGGTCACAAATGTCCGCTCCTGGCACCAAGCCGACCATCTAAAAAACCATAGAGTCAGCTATAAACAAGGGCCAGCAACACTCTCTCCCCCACACAACCCACTTCCCTTCTTCGATTTTGCACAGCCCCACACATACAGAATGTCGAGAGAAAGCAGGGCGTTTGCTATGCTATGGCAAACCAATAAGGAGAGCGCAGATGACACAAGGTGCAGTGAAAACACCAGGTAAACGTTCGCAGGCGGTGAGCGCCAAGAAACAGGCGATCCTCAGTGCGGCGCTGGAGACGTTTTCACAGTTTGGCATCCACGGCACGCGGCTGGAGCAGGTGGCAGAGCAGGCCGGGGTGTCCAAAACCAATCTGCTCTATTACTACCCGTCCAAAGAGGCGCTTTATGTTGCGGTGATGCAGCAGATCCTCAATATCTGGCTGGCTCCGCTGAAGGCGTTCCGCCAGGAGTTCGCCCCGCTGGTGGCAATCAAAGAGTATATTCGCCTGAAGCTGGAGGTATCACGCGATTACCCGCAGGCGTCGCGACTGTTCTGTCTGGAGATGTTGCAGGGCGCACCGCTACTGCGGGCCGAACTGACGGGAGATTTAAAACAGCTGGTCGATGATAAGTCGGCAATTATCGCCGAATGGGTGGCCAGCGGAAAACTGGCTCCCGTCGACCCGCATCATCTGATCTTTATGATTTGGGCCTCTACTCAGCATTACGCTGACTTTGCGGCCCAGGTCGAAGCGGTGACCGGTAAGACATTACGGGATGAGGCGTTTTTCCAGAGCACGCTGGAAAACGTGCAACGGATGATTATTGAAGGGATCCGCGTGCGTTAATTTGCCGGTGGGAGAGGGCAGCTTAAATCGCCCTCTTCGCACTGCATCAGCGAGGCAAGAAAGGCTTCGCGCTCCACGGTTTTTTCCGTCAGGCACTGATTCACAATCATCGGCTGAATGCTGCCGCCTTCGGTTCCGGAACCAATAAACGTACAGTCCGCATCACGCAGGGCGATCCACGCCTGCTGTGCTTTTTTCAACAGATCCCGTTGTGGGGCTGCCGCGCGTTTGATGGCCGCCTGGTAGGTCTGGTTGAGCTTTTTATCTGCTGCCTGGTATTGCTGTGCCGTACAGGTGTTGAGTTCCAGCTGGGTGCTGGCGTTCGCGCACTCGTCGGCCAGCGCGTTTGCGCTCAGCAACAATGCCGCACCTGCGATCAGGTAGTGTTTCATACATTCCCCATAAAAAAAGGCTCCGTCTCCGGAGCCTTATTAGCACAGCGTTAGCCTATTGTCATCAGGCTCGCGTTACCTCCCGCCGCCGCGGTGTTGACGCTGAGCGAGCGCTCAACGTACAGACGCTCCAGAAGCAGGTTGGTTTCGCCGCGTGCAAAGCCCTGCACCGAAACAATCGCTCCGCTGCGGGCTGCAACCTGTTCGCACAGCTCGCGTAACTGGTCGGAATCGCCGTGGTAGATCACCGCATCAAACGGCTGGGTCAGCAGGACATCGGCCTTCGCAAAGTGGATGCGGGCAGAAACTGCCTTCGGCAGCTGTTTCGCCAGGTCACGATGCAGGCCATCTTCCGGCCACAGCACTTCACAACCCGTTGCGGCAGCGGCGGCCAGTTGAACCAGCGCATCCTGCTCGTTATCCGCGACGCACAGCACGCGTTCGCGCGGCATGAGCGTCCAGGTGTTGCGCTCGCCGGTTGGCCCCGGCAGCAGACGCTGTGTGCCTGCCTGCGCCAGCTCGCCATATTGCTGAGCAACAGCGCGCAGTTCAGGACGTTTATCGGCCCACTTGATGAGCGCTTCCAGTGGCTGAGTCAGCACCGCTTTCAGCTGTGTATCCACTGGACGTTCTGCATCCTGACGCGCCAGCGTTACGCCCAGCGCATTTTCCGGGCGGTTTGCCAGCAGGCGGTACAGGTAGAGTGGTCCACCAGCTTTAGGCCCGGTTCCGGACAACCCTTCGCCGCCGAACGGCTGAACGCCCACGACTGCGCCGACCATGTTGCGGTTCACATACAGGTTGCCCACTTTGGCACTGCCGGTGACCTGGGCGATGGTTTCATCGATACGGGTATGCACACCGAGCGTCAGGCCGTAGCCGGAGGCGTTGATCTGCTCAATCAGCTCGTTCAGGTTGTTGCGGTTGTAGCGCACCACGTGCAGCACCGGGCCGAAGACCTCTTTTTTCAGCTCGTCGAAGCTTGCCAGTTCGATAAGTGTTGGTGGTACAAAGGTGCCGGTCTGCCATTCACGGGCATCTTCGTTGTTTTCACGGACGGCCTGGAACACCGGACGACCTTTGGCGCGCATGGTCTGAATGTGGTTTTCGATATTGCTTTTGGCTTCCACGTCGATAACCGGCCCGATGTCGGTAGTGAGACGACCCGGGTTGCCCATACGGCATTCGGCCATTGCACCGCGCAGCATCTTCAGCGTGTGGTCTGCCACGTCATCCTGCAGGCACAGCACGCGCAGGGCGGAGCAGCGTTGTCCGGCACTGTCGAACGCGGAGGCCAGCACGTCGACCACCACCTGCTCGGTCAGCGCGGAGGAGTCAACAATCATGGCGTTCATGCCACCGGTTTCCGCCACCAGCGGCGTTGGACGACCCTGTGCGTCAAGGCGTGTCGCAATATTGCGCTGCAGCAGCGTTGCCACTTCGGTGGAGCCGGTAAACATCACGCCGCGCACGCGGTTATCGGTGGTCAGCTTCGCACCCACCGTTTCACCACGACCTGGCAGAAGCTGGATAACGCCTGCCGGTACGCCCGCTTCCAGCAGAATGCTAATTCCCTGTGCGGCAATCAGCGGTGTTTGCTCTGCCGGTTTTGCCAGCACGCTGTTGCCTGCCGCGAGTGCGGCGGCAATCTGGCCGGTGAAAATCGCCAGCGGGAAGTTCCACGGGCTGATACAGACCACCGGGCCCAGCGGGCGATGGGTTTCGTTATCGAAATCATCACGAACCTGGCCTGCGTAGTAGTGCAGGAAGTCGACCGCCTCGCGGATTTCGGCAATAGCGTTGCTGAAGGTTTTACCCGCTTCACGCACCAGAATACCGATGAGCGATTGCATCTGATCTTCCATCAGCACCGCAGCACGTTCCAGAATGGCGGCACGCTCCTGAGGCGGCGTGGCGAACCAGATAGGGGCATTGTTCACCGCACTGTCCAGTGCCAGGTCAACTTCCGCTTCCGTGGCTTCACGCACGTAACCGACAATATCTTTTGGCTCTGCCGGGTTAATCACTGGCTGCATTTCGCCGTCAGCAACAGGCTGCTCCAGGATCGGTTTGGCCTGCCATTTATGTAATGCGCTGTTGAGCAGAGCAGAAGAGAGGGACGCCAGACGGTGTTCGTTAGCGAGATCCAGACCCGCAGAGTTGACGCGGCCTGTGCCATACAGCTCACGCGGCAGGGCAATCTTCGGATGCGGCAGACCAATCTGGCCTTCCTGTGCTGCCATTTTCTCAACGGCCTGCACCGGGTCGGCGACCAGCTCGTCCAGCGGTAGCGTGGTGTCGGCAATGCGGTTAACGAAGGAGGTGTTCGCCCCGTTCTCCAGCAGACGACGCACCAGGTACGCCAGCAGGGTTTCATGCGTGCCTACCGGGGCATAAATACGGCACGGACGGTTCAGCTTGCCATCCGCCACTTTCCCGGTGACCTGCTCGTACAGCGGTTCACCCATGCCGTGCAGGCACTGGAATTCATACTGACCCGGGTAGTAGTTCTGCCCGGCCAGGCTGTAAATCGCCGCCAGGGTGTGGGCGTTGTGGGTCGCGAACTGCGGGTAGATCAGGTTTGGCACGCCAAGCAGTTTTTTCGCGCAGGCAAGATAGGAGACGTCGGTGTAAACCTTGCGGGTATAGACCGGGTAGCCTTCCAGGCCGTCCATCTGCGCACGTTTGATTTCGCTGTCCCAGTATGCGCCTTTCACCAGACGGATCATCAGGCGACGGCGGCTGCGGGTGGCGAGGTCAATCAGGTAATCAATGACGAACGGGCAGCGTTTCTGGTAGGCCTGAATAACAAAGCCAATGCCGTTCCAGCCGGCGAGTTCAGGTTCGAAGCACAGTTTTTCCAGCAGATCGAGGGAGATCTCCAGACGGTCGGCCTCTTCGGCGTCGATATTGATGCCGATGTCATACTGGCGCGCCAGCATCGTCAGAGATTTCAGGCGCGGGTACAGCTCGTCCATCACGCGGTCATACTGCGCACGGCTGTAGCGCGGGTGCAGGGCGGACAATTTAATCGAGATGCCCGGGCCTTCATAAATGCCACGGCCATTAGAGGCTTTACCGATGGCGTGGATCGCCTGTTGGTAAGAGACCATATACGCCTGGGCATCGGCAGCGGTCAGCGCCGCTTCGCCCAGCATGTCGTAAGAGTAGCGGAAACCTTTATCTTCCAGCTTGCGGGCATTGGCCAGCGCTTCGGCAATGGTTTCGCCGGTCACAAATTGTTCACCCATCAGGCGCATCGCCATGTCCACACCTTTGCGGATCAGCGGTTCACCGCTCTTACCGATAATGCGGTTCAGGGAGCGGGAGAGGTTGGCTTCGTTATGGGTAGAGACCAGTTTGCCGGTAAACAGCAGGCCCCAGGTCGCCGCGTTAACGAACAGCGACGGGCTGCGGCCAATGTGTGACTGCCAGTTACCGTTACTGATTTTGTCGCGGATCAGTGCATCGCGGGTGGCTTTATCGGGGATACGTAGCAGCGCTTCCGCCAGACACATCAGCGCCACGCCTTCCTGTGAGGAGAGGGAGAACTCCTGCAGCAGGCTTTGCACCATCCCGGCACGGCCGCTGGCCGTTTTCTGGCTACGCAGCTTGTCGGCAAGCTGATACGCCAGGCTGTGCGCCTGGGCGGCAATGGCGTCTGGCAGGCGAGCCTGCTCCAGCAGCATCGGGACTGCGTCAGTTTCGGCACGGCGGTAAGCGCCGGTAATGGCGGCACGGCTGACGGACTGGGGCAGGATCTGCTCGGCAAATTCGAGGAACGGCTGATGGCTCTCTTCGGCTGCCGGAGTGGCGTCATCGCTTTCATTGGCTGCACCCGCCAGCAGGGCTGGCAGCTCTGGCAGGCCATCTTCACTCTCCAGCCTTTCCAGATAGTTAAAAATCGCCTGCTTGATTAGCCAGTGCGGCGTGCGGTCAATGCGGGTCGCTGCGCTCTTAATCCGTTCGCGGGTCGCGTCATCCAGCTTAACCCCCATAGTGGTCATACCCATGCCAAAACTCCTGTTGTTCTGTAGTCGTGTTCTGTCGTTAGCGTGAAATATCCATCATGTTGCAACTTTGTGCAACCGTGTTAAATGTGACCTGGTTTGCAAGCTGGAAAATGAATGGATTGTTAATGGATGGTTAGCTGGAAAAAAGTGCTGGCTTCTGAATCCGAAGCCTGTTTTTATGCGGGACTTAACATTTTTAAAAGGTGCAACCCGCAAAAGCGTGAGCGAGTGCAACCTATGGGAAAGACGTATAAAACCAGGGATGAATTTGATGTAAATGCAGTGTTAAATCGTTTGTCAGCGGGATGCGCATGCGGCAGGATAGCGCGCCCAATGGAAACACATACACACATCACTACGTTCCGGTGATCATATAACAAGGCAACCCGGATGGTTGTCGCTCGACATTTTGGAGAATTTGAATGGCAATTAGCACACCGATGCTGGTGACATTTCTCGTTTATATTTTTGGCATGATCCTGATAGGGTTTTTGGCATGGCGTTCAACGAAGAACTTTGACGACTATATTCTGGGCGGACGTAGTTTAGGGCCAATGGTGACGGCACTCTCTGCGGGTGCATCGGACATGAGCGGCTGGCTGCTGATGGGCCTGCCGGGTGCGATTTTCATCTCTGGTATTTCAGAAAGCTGGATCGCCATCGGCCTGACCGTCGGCGCGTGGATCAACTGGAAGCTGGTGGCAGGCCGTCTGCGCGTGCATACCGAAGCCAACAACAACGCCCTGACGCTGCCGGACTACTTTAGCGGACGTTTTGAAGATAACAGCCGTATCCTGCGCATCATCTCCGCGCTGGTTATCCTGGTGTTCTTCACCATCTATTGTGCTTCCGGCATTGTGGCCGGTGCGCGTCTGTTCGAAAGCACCTTCGGCATGAGCTATGAAACGGCGCTGTGGGCCGGTGCGGCGGCGACTATCCTCTACACTTTCGTAGGCGGCTTCCTGGCCGTAAGCTGGACGGATACCGTGCAGGCGAGCCTGATGATTTTCGCGCTGATCCTGACGCCAGTGATTGTGATTTTCACCGTCGGTGGCTTTGCTGATTCTCTGGAAGTGATTAAGCAGAAGAGCATTGAAAACGTCGATATGCTGAAAGGGCTGAACTTCGTTGCCATCGTGTCTCTGATGGGCTGGGGTCTGGGCTACTTCGGTCAACCGCATATTCTGGCGCGCTTTATGGCCGCTGATTCCCACCACACCATCGTACATGCACGTCGTATCAGTATGACGTGGATGATCCTCTGCCTGGCGGGTGCGTGTGCCGTAGGCTTCTTCGGTATCGCCTACTTCAACAATAACCCGGCGCAGGCGGGTGCGGTGAACCAGAACGCCGAGCGTGTGTTCATTGAGCTGGCGCAAATTCTGTTTAACCCGTGGATTGCCGGTATCTTGCTGTCGGCCATTCTGGCGGCGGTAATGTCCACCCTGAGCTGCCAGCTGCTGGTGTGCTCCAGTGCTATCACTGAAGATCTGTACAAAGCGTTCCTGCGTAAAGGGGCAAGCCAGAAAGAGCTGGTGTGGGTCGGGCGTTTCATGGTGCTGGTGGTGGCATTGGTTGCCATTGCGCTGGCGGCGAACCCTGAGAACCGCGTGCTGGGCCTGGTGAGCTACGCGTGGGCGGGCTTCGGTGCTGCGTTTGGCCCGGTAGTGCTCTTCTCCGTGCTGTGGTCACGTATGACCCGTAACGGCGCGCTGGCGGGAATGCTCATTGGTGCGGTGACCGTTATCGTCTGGAAACAGTTCGCCTGGCTGGGCCTGTACGAAATCATTCCTGGCTTCATCTTCGGCAGTATCGGCATTGTGGCGTTCAGCCTGCTGGATAAAGCACCGTCAGCGGCAATGCAGAAACGCTTTGCCGACGCGGATGCGCATTACCACTCTGCACCGCCGTCAAAACTGCAGCCGGAATAAATTCCGTCTCGCTCCTGGAGGCCGGGTAAGCGGTAGCGCTACCCGGCTTTTTCTTGCAAATTTTCTGTAATTACGTTGATATCGCTGCACTTATAACAATGAGGATAGCGAAGAATGATGATTAAAACAGGGTTGATGGCGGCAGCATTATTGATGCTGGCAGGCTGTAACGCCCCATCGCAACACGCTGCGGCGGATACCTGCAAAGCGGATAACCAGATGCAGCAAACCACGCTCTATTTCGGGCTGAACCGCCCGGCAGGGAAAGAGATCACCGGCCAGGAGTGGCAGCAGTTTGTGGACCAGGACGTGACGCCACGTTTTCGTGATGGCTTAACGGTGTTTGATGCTCGCGGGCAGTGGCTGGGCAACGACGGGAAAGTAGCACGCGAGCAGAGTAAGGCGCTGATGCTGATCCACGGTAAAGATGCCCAGAGCGAGAAGAATATTGAGGCGTTACGCGGGATTTATAAATCACGCTTTGCGCAGGAATCGGTGATGCGTGTTGATCAGCCGGTGTGCGTGCAGTTTTGATAAAACCAGCCGGGTGGCGCTAACGCTTACCCGGCATTAACTCACAATACTAACCCTGCAACGCTCGCCGACAGCAAGCTTACCAGCGTCGCGCCATACACCAGACGCAGACCGAAGCGGGATACCACGTTCCCCTGTTGCTCGTTCAGGCCCTTAATTGCCCCTGCCACAATGCCGATGGAGGCGAAGTTAGCAAACGAGACCAGGAAGATGGACAAAATCCCCAGCCCGCGCGGTGTCATCTGGTGGGCAATTTTTTGCAGCTCAATCATCGCCACAAATTCATTCGCCACCAGCTTGGTCGCCATAATACTCCCGGCATTCAGGGCGTCGCTCAGCGGAATACCGACCAGCCACGCCAGCGGATAAAACACATAACCCAGGATCTGCTGGAAACTCATGCCAAATACGCTGGAGAAGAGGGCGTTGATGGCGCTAATCAGGGCAATAAAGCCCATCAGCATCGCCAGAATAATCATCGCCACTTTAAAGCCTGCCAGAATATACTCACCCAGCATTTCAAAGAAGCTCTGGGATTCGTGCAGTTTTTCTAGTTTGATATCCGGTTCGGCTTCCGGACGTGCCGGGTTGATAACAGAGAGAATAATAAAGGTGCTGAACATGTTCAGAACAAGTGCCGCCACGACAAATTTGGCGTCGAGCATCGTCATATAGGCACCCACAATCGACAGGGAAACGGTTGACATGGCCGTTGCTGCCATCGTGAACAAACGACGGGAAGAGAGATCGCCAAGTATCCCTTTGTATGCAATAAAGTTTTCTGACTGACCGAGGATCAGCGAACTCACTGCGTTAAAGGACTCCAGCTTGCCCATGCCATTCAGTTTTGACAGCAGCGTACCGATGACCCGAATAAAGACTGGCAGAATTCGCCAGTGCTGAAGAATACCAATCAGTGCAGAGATAAAAATAATCGGGCAGAGCACGCCGAGGAAGATGAATGCCAGCCCTTTTTCACCCATCCCGCCAAAGACAAAATTGGTGCCTTCAGCGGCGAATTTAAGCAGTGACTCAAAGAAACCCGACACATATTTAATCAGAAACAGGCCACTTTCGGCATGCAGGAAAAAGAACGCCAGGGCGATCTCAATTACAATCAGCTGTAAAACAAAGCGAATACGAATTTTTCGGCGGTCAAAACTCGTAAGCCAGGCAAGCGCAAGAATAATCACCAGCGCCAGCAGGAAATGGACAACGTTATACATAGTTTTATTTCAGTTGGTTTTTGAGGCGCATATTTAGCCACAGCGCTGATTAACCGTAAATGAGCATTTTCGTTATACGTTATAAACCTAACGATAACTACTGAAACTATTACCCTGCGAGTTTTTTACATCTCATCATCAAAACGCCACACATTTCGCTTGTGTTTCTTTTCTCCGTAATGATAATCACTATCACAAGAATTTACCTTTCTTTTCACCAGTTGACCGCGATAAACATTTAAGGTGTCGGCATGTTTGTTCCATTTCTCATTATGTTACGTGAGGGGCTTGAAGCGGCCCTCATTGTCAGCCTGATCGCCAGTTATCTGAAGCGAACCCAGCGCGGACGCTGGATTAGCGTTATGTGGGTTGGGGTTGTCCTCGCCGCAGCGCTCTGCCTGGGGCTGGGGATCCTTATCAATGAAACCACCGGAGAATTTCCGCAGAAAGAACAAGAGCTGTTTGAAGGCATCGTCGCCGTGATTGCGGTGGTGATCCTCACCTGGATGGTGTTCTGGATGCGTAAAGTCTCCCGCAACGTGAAAGTGCAACTGGAGCAGGCGGTGGATAACGCATTGCAGAAGGGCAATAACCACGGCTGGGCACTGATCATGATGGTCTTTTTTGCGGTGGCGCGGGAAGGTCTGGAATCTGTCTTCTTCCTGCTGGCTGCGTTTCAACAGGATGTCGGTATCTGGCCGCCGCTGGGCGCAATGCTGGGGCTGGCCACCGCCGTGGTGCTGGGCTTCCTGCTCTACTGGGGCGGCATTCGTCTTAACCTGGGGGCGTTCTTCAAATGGACCAGCCTGTTCATTCTGCTGGTCGCGGCAGGGCTGGCGGCAGGGGCTATTCGCGCCTTCCACGAAGCGGGTCTGTGGAATCACTTCCAGGATGTGGCGTTTGACTTCAGTAACGTCCTCTCTACCCATTCTCTGACCGGCACGCTGCTCGAAGGTATCTTCGGCTATCAGGAAACGCCGAGCGTCAGCGAAGTGGCAATGTATTTCATCTATCTCATTCCGGCGCTGGTGCTGTTTTTTATGCCATCGCGCCCCAGCGCTCAGCCGTCGCGTACTGCGCCCTGAAGTGCACCGTGTAGTTACAACATACTTTTAAAAGGGAAGTGTCATGGCAATTCAATTTCGTCGTAGTGCGTTACAGGCGGGTGTGGCAGCGCTGATTGCATCTGCATTTGCAGCTCAGGCTGCTGATATTCCACAGGTTAAAGTGACGGTGAATGATAAACAGTGTGAGCCGATGACCATCACGGTCAACAGTGGCAAGACCCAGTTTATTATTCAGAACCATAGCCAGAAAGCGCTGGAGTGGGAGATCCTCAAAGGCGTGATGGTGGTGGAAGAGCGTGAAAACATCGCCCCTGGCTTCAGCCAGAAAATGACCGCTAACCTGCAGCCGGGTGAATATGACATGACCTGCGGCTTGCTGACGAACCCTAAGGGTAAGCTGATCGTTAAGGGCGAAGCCACGGCGGATGCCGCAAAAGGCGCGGCCTTGTTGAGCCTGGGTGATGCCATTACTGCCTATAAAACCTGGGTCGCCACAGAAACCGCCGGTCTGGTTACGAGCACCAAAGCCTTTACCGATGCGGTGAAAGCGGGGGATATCGAAAAAGCGAAATCCCTGTATGCGCCAACCCGTCAACACTACGAGCGCATCGAGCCGATTGCCGAACTGTTCTCTGACCTCGATGGCAGCATTGATGCCCGTGAAGATGATTACGAGCAGAAAGCCGCCGATCCGAAATTCACCGGTTTCCACCGTCTGGAAAAAGCCCTGTTTGGTGACAACTCCACCAAAGGCATGGAGAAATATGCCGATCAGCTGAACAGCGACGTGCTGGACCTGCAAAAACGCATTAGCGAGCTGGCCTTCCCGCCGTCAAAAGTAGTGGGTGGGGCAGCCGGTCTGATCGAAGAAGTGGCCGCGAGCAAAATCAGTGGTGAAGAAGATCGTTACAGCCACACTGACCTGTGGGACTTCCAGGCGAACGTCGACGGTGCGCAGAAAATTGTCGATCTGTTGCGTCCTCAGTTGCAAAAAGAGAACAGCGAACTGTTGGCCAAAGTGGATGCCAACTTCAAAAAAGTCGACACCATTCTGGCGAAATACCGCACCAAAGACGGTTTTGAAACCTACGACAAGCTGACCGATGCTGACCGTAACGCGCTGAAAGGCCCGATTACAACGCTGGCGGAAGATCTCTCTTTACTGCGTGGCGTACTGGGTCTGGACTAAGCACGATGAACAAACATGATGAATATGATGTCGCTGAGCCTTCACGACGTCGATTGTTAAAAGGGGTTGGGGCGCTTGGCGGCGCGTTTGCGCTGGCCGGTGGGTGTCCGGTGGCGCATGCGGCGAAACCGCAAAACGCTCCCGGCGTGCACTCACCGGGTACCCGCATGGAGACGCAGCCCTTTTATGGCGAACACCAGTCGGGCATTCTGACACCGCAGCAGGCCTCCATGATGCTGGTGGCCTTTGATTCGCTGGCGAGCGATAAAGCCGGGCTGGAGCGCCTGTTCCGCCTGCTGACGACACGCATTGCGTTTCTCACCGCCGGTGGCCCGGCACCGGAAACGCCGAACCCGCGTCTGCCACCGATGGACTCCGGGATCCTCGGGCCGTTTATCGCGCCAGATAACCTGACGATTACCGTTTCGCTCGGTGAGTCGATGTTTGATGCGCGCTACGGTCTGACACAGCAGAAGCCAAAAGCACTGCAAAAAATGACGCGTTTCCCGAACGACTCTCTGGACGCAAACCTGTGCCACGGCGATCTGTTGCTGCAGATCTGTGCCAATACGCAGGACACGGTTATCCATGCGCTGCGCGATATCATCAAGCACACGCCAGATTTGCTCAGCGTTCGCTGGAAGCGGGAAGGGTTTATCTCTGACCATGCTGCCCGCAGCAAAGGGAAAGAGACACCGGTGAACCTGCTTGGGTTTAAAGACGGTACGGCCAACCCGGACAGCCGCGATGGCGCGCTAATGAAAGATGTGGTCTGGGTTACAGCCGATCAGGGTGAACCTGCCTGGGCGGTGGGCGGCAGCTATCAGGCCGTGCGGATTATCCAGTTCCACGTTGAGTTCTGGGATCGTACACCGCTCAAAGAGCAGCAGACGATTTTTGGTCGCGATAAACAAAGCGGTGCGCCGCTGGGTATGCAGCATGAGCATGATGTACCTGACTACGCCAGCGACCCGGATGGTGATGCCATTGCGCTGGACAGCCATATCCGGCTGGCGAACCCGCGCACGAAGGAGACACAGTCCAGCCTGATGATGCGTCGTGGCTACAGCTACTCACTGGGGGTGACCAACTCCGGCCAGCTCGATATGGGGCTACTGTTTGTCTGCTATCAGCACGATCTGGAGAAGGGCTTCTTAACCGTACAGAAGCGGTTGAACGGTGAAGCGCTGGAAGAGTACATTAAACCCATCGGCGGCGGCTATTTCTTTGCCCTGCCAGGGCCGCGCGATAAAAATGCGTATCTCGCACAAGGCCTTATCGAAGCCTGATATACATCCCTGCGATAGTTCGCAGGGATATTATTTTTTCATATGACTCCCTTCTTGTTATATTTCTGTAATATTCCTGTATGAGACTGATTTCAACTGCAGGAGCGGTCTTAAAAGTTGCATTCAAGTAAAATAAATGTTGCATTTATGATAATTCTTGATGTACTTAATATAAGGCAGCGGTTGTTCCCGGCAGTGATGCTGAATCACTATGGAGATCGCGAATGGTTGCGTCCTGTACTGGACAAGGTAAACATAACAACCGCAGCACCCGGCGCGGAGGCTCAGACTCCGGCAGCGATTTCCTCACCACTAAATTCTCCCCCTCGACTCAAGAACCTCATTCTACCGACGTGCAAAATGGTGCGCGTAGCCGTTCTGTATCGTCATCCGGAAAAGCAAGCAATGGCTTACAAGGAAGCCAACCCTCAGATGTTCGTGCGCATAATCGTGCCGAAGCTGGCGCGTGTGATGAATACCAACAACTCAAGGTGCTATCCATGGGAAGACAAAAAGCAGTGATCAAAGCTCGTCGCGAAGCAAAACGTGTGCTGAGACGGGATTCACGCAGCCATAAACAGCGTGAAGAAGAATCGGTCACCTCGCTTGTGCAGATGAGTGGCGTAGAAGCAATTGGCATGGCGCGGGACAGCCGTGATACTTCTCCAGTTGTGGCACGCAATGAAGCTCAGGCGCACTACCTGAATGCTATCGAGAGTAAACAGCTCATCTTTGCAACCGGTGAAGCCGGATGCGGGAAAACCTGGATTAGTGCAGCCAAAGCGGCGGAGGCTCTGATCCATAAGGACGTGGACAGAATTATTGTCACCCGTCCGGTACTGCAAGCTGATGAAGATCTCGGCTTCTTGCCCGGAGACATTTCGGAGAAATTTGCCCCGTACTTCAGGCCCGTCTATGACGTGCTGGTGAAACGACTGGGGGCATCCTTCATGCAGTACTGCCTGCGACCAGAGATTGGGAAGGTGGAAATCGCGCCGTTCGCTTATATGCGCGGACGTACATTTGAAAATGCGGTCGTCATTCTTGACGAGGCTCAGAACGTGACCGCAGCGCAAATGAAGATGTTTTTAACGCGCCTCGGGGAGAATGTGACTGTTATCGTCAATGGCGATATTACCCAATGCGACCTGCCATCCGGTGTGAAATCTGGGTTGAGCGACGCCATGTCACGTTTTGAGGAAGATGAGATGATTGGGGTGGTTCGCTTCACCAAAGAGGACTGCGTGCGCTCGGCACTCTGCCAGCGCACGTTGAAAGCGTACTACTGAGTTTGCTGTTGTGTTCAAGGCCCGGGAAACCGGGCTTTGTTTTTTGTGCTTTTTATTCCCTCTCCCCAGGGGCTGAGGGTTCCCCACAAATGAATGCGGGCAGTGCATAATTCCTTCGCCCCTTTGGGGAGAGGGTTAGGGTGAGGGGCTTAGACCGCACTGAGCTGCATAAAGCACCGGGGGGGATTGACTCGCTTCGCTCGCCGTTACTCGGCCCATCCACGGGCCTCGCCCCTTCGGGGCCAACGCAGGCGTTTTTGTGCGGGCAGATTCCTCGCAGGCTCGTCATCTGTCCAACTGGCTGTCGCCAGTTGTCGAACCCCGGTCGGGTGTTCTCATCCCCCCCGCAGGCGTGCAACATGCGAAAAAAAAAGCCCGTACTTTCGTACGAGCTCTTTCTCGAATATGGCGGTGAGGGGGGGATTGACTCGCTTCGCTCGCCCTTCGGGCAGCCTGTTCGCTACGCTCTCAGTCTGTCCAACTGGCTATCGCCAGTTGTCGAACCCCGGTCGGGTGTTCTCATCCCCCCCGCAGGCGTGCAACATGCGAAAAAAAAGCCCGTACTTTCGTACGAGCTCTTTCTCGAATATGGCGGTGAGGGGGGGATTCGAACCCCCGATACGTTGCCGTATACACACTTTCCAGGCGTGCTCCTTCAGCCACTCGGACACCTCACCATATTGTTTGCTGCCTGACCGCTTGGGGGGCAACGGGGCGCTACTATAGGGAGTTGCGCTAAAACGGTCAAGCAGATTTTCTGCTTTAGTGCTTGTTCGGTTAAGCAATAATCAGCTCCACGGCTTTTACACCGTGGAGAAGGCGATTAACGCTGTGAATCGAGCACTTCGCTATTTTTTACGACCTCTTGCGCTTTACCATAGCTTTCGATCAGCAACTGATAGGCAGGGAAGATATGGGTATAAACCTCAGCCCACTGCGCAGCATCTTCCCGATTCCATGTGCGCTGGATCTCGGAGGCAACAGCCGCAGTATCCATCGGTACAACGCCTGCCTGTACCACGCGTGCCAGCGTGATCTCCTGCGCCATTTTGCTGTAGGTTCCGGAGGCATCAATGACCGCAAACACTTTATAACCGTCTGCTACCGCGCTGATCGACGGGAAGGCCATGCAGACACTGGTAATGGTTCCGGCAATAATCAGCGTGTTACGCCCGGTAGCTTTCACTGCCGCAACGAATTCCGGGTTGTCCCAGGCGTTGATCTCGCCTTTACGTGCAACATACTGTGCATGCGGCGCGTTGGCATGGATCTCCGGGATGAGCGGGCCGTTCGGCCCTTGCGGAACAGACGCCGTGGTAATGACCGGAATGTTTGCCAGAGTGGCAATTTTCGCCAGTGCCGCCGCACGGGCACGCAACTCCGGCATTGGCATATCACCGACGGTCTGGAACAGCCCGCTCTGGTGGTCGATAAGCAGCATGACCGCATCATTGACATCAATAACCGGACGTGCGCCGTTGAAGTTAGCAGGGGTAGACATAATCCTCTCCTTTATTACGCTCAGATCTGGCCGAAGCGGCCGGAATTGAAATCGCGAATAGCTTCAGCGATTTCGGTTTTACTGTTCATCACAAACGGGCCGTAGCCCACGACAGGTTCATTTAACGGTTCCCCGGCCATCAGCAGGACTTTGGCATCGCGGCTGGCTTCCAGATGTAGTTTGTTACCCTCCTGGCTCATGACGACCAGTTGGGCTTCACCCGCCTGGGCTGTGCCGTTTACCGTGATGGTACCTTCCAGCACAACCAGCGCGGTGCTCCATCTTTCGGGCTGACTGAGCGTAAGATGGCTTCCCTGATTCAGGGTGACATCCCAGACATTCAGCGGTGAGTAGGTATGCGCAGGGCCTGTCACCTCGCCGTAGCGACCCGCGATAACCCTCAGCGAGCCGCTGTTGTCCGGCAGTGTCACTACCGGGATCTCACCTTTCGTGATGCTCTGATAGCCCGGAGCCGCCATTTTGTTTTTTGCAGGCAGGTTGACCCACAGCTGCATCATTTTTAGTTCTCCTCCCTGGCGCGAGAACGCGCTGGAGTGGAACTCTTCGTGCAAAATGCCCGCACCTGCCGTCATCCACTGAACGTCGCCAGGGCCAATTACACCGCCTTTGCCCGTCGAGTCGCGATGCTCTACTTCACCGGAGTAAACGATGGTGACCGTTTCAAAACCACGATGGGGGTGCTCGCCCACGCCGCGTTTTGCGCCATCGGCCGGGAAGGTATAGGGGCCTGCGTAGTCCAGCAGTAAGAATGGGCTGAGCGGTTCACCGTGAGTCTGATAAGAAAACATCGAACGTACCGGGAAACCATCGCCAACCCAGTGCTGACGGGGAGCGGTATAAACACCTGTTACGTTTTTCATGATTAACTCCTGATGTTCTGTTGATGTAATTAGCTTATATTCAGAGTTAATATCCCGGTAGATAGTGAAAATGGCATTCACTGTTCTGAAAATAGAACGATGGGGGTTTATGCAGGATCTCAATGACTTCGTCTGGTTCGTTAAAGTGGTCGACTACGGCGGTTTTGCGGCGGCGGGGCGGGCACTCGATCTGCCCAAGTCCAGGCTGAGCCGCCGGATTGCGCAGCTGGAGGAGCGGCTCGGTGTGCGTTTAATACAGCGCACGACCCGGCAGTTCACGGTGACAGAGGTTGGGCAAACCTTCTATCAGCACTGCAAAGCCATGATGGTGGAAGCGGAAGCCGCAGAGGAGGCCGTTGCGGCGCTACAGGCTGAACCGCGCGGTATTGTCAGACTCACCTGTCCGGTAACGCTGTTACACGTGCATATTGGGCCAATGCTGGCACGATTTATGGCGCGTTATCCTGGTATTAATCTTCAGCTTGAGGCGACAAATCGGCGTGTTGATCTCGTCAGTGAAGGGATTGATGTGGCGATACGCGTTCGCCCACGCCCGTTTGATGACAGCGATCTGGTATTGCGGGTGTTGGCTGACAGGGGGCATTGTCTTGTCGCGGGGCCACAGCTGATCCAACAGCAGGGGATGCCCGAAATGCCGTCTGAACTTAGTGCCTGGCCGGGTCTCAGTATGGGAGAAGGGAAACAGGTGCATAAGTGGGAACTCACCGGGCCAGAGGGCGCAAGAGCGGAAATCCATTATGTGCCTCGCCTCATTACCACCGACATGCTGGCGCTGCGGGAGGCGGCGGTGGCGGGCGTGGGGGTAGTGCAGTTGCCCATTTTGATGGTGAAAGATCAGCTTGCCACAGGGGAACTGGTACGGGTACTTGAGGCGTGGGAGCCAAGACGGGAGGTGATCCATGCGGTATATCCGTCCCGGCGCGGTTTGCTGCCGTCGGTCAGGGCGCTGGTGGATTTTCTCACTGAAGAGTATGCGCGGATGGTGGAAGACTGATGCTTTTTGTCCGGCGACCCGACCGGTGACACAACGTCCTTCTGGCGACTTTATTTTTATGTACAGTGTTCACGCGGACACTGTACATACCGTTACACAGCAACGCTCATCTTTTTATATACACCTGGTATAGAATGTCGCAAAAGATAAGTCTCAAATTCAACCGAAAAACACGCGGCTATTTGTTGTGTCAGTGTTAGAAAAATGAGTGTCATAAATTTTAAATAAATGAATACTATGTAGTCTTACCTACTTATAATGAAAATCAAAAATACGCTTTGTTTACATATCCTGATGGCTACTCTGGCTGTCTTGTTTCTCTGTGTTCACCCGTTGGTGACAAGCTTTGATCCACCGCTTGAGTTCCAGCCGCTGATTAAATCGATGGATGGGACACCAAAAGAACAAGCGGAAAGAATAGCCACGATTTCTCATGCGTTAAAAGGGAATTCGATTTTCTTCATCGGGGCATCTGAAGTGGCTACCTCTGAAGAAGAACATTACGCTGTATATAATTACTTTAATAAGCAATTGCACAAACCTGTAGTGGCGTATGGTGATAGTTTTGTCGATGACACGACACAATTTTTACTGTTTTCACGCTTTAAGGATGACCTTAACGCAAACAGTAAAGTTGTTTTACTTCTGGCTCCTGACAGCTTTTATTCGAAAGGTCTGCCACCAGCAATTTTTGCCGATAATTTCCCGGGGTCTATTTTCAATCCGCTGATGAAAGATCCGCAGGCACGTCCTTTGCTGACTCATTATTTACAGCATATTGATGCGAAGGATATAAGCCATTTAACGTTTGGCCAAATGGCTGTGTATGGCTGGCATCCGGATCTCATCTGGGAAGAGGTGAGCGATCAGTTCGCCAACTTCTGTACGATGATTAAAAACGACTGGCTGGCCATGCTCAATATTGAACCACAGACGGTACAACCGTGGCCGCAGCAGTCGACAACCCCTGTTGTTCCTGACTGGAATAAAGAGCTGGCTCATGCGCGAGAGTTGAATAAAAAACGCCAGCAGAGCGCGGCTACAATGTGGATGGATAAGTCTGTTTATGAACCGGGGGACAAGCCGGAACAGTGGGATGACACACCTGTGGTGCCCGAACAGATTGCGTCGTTAAAGAAAACTATCCAGCTTCTGAAACAACGCCATGTACAGGTGATTGCTATCGTCGACCCTGTTAACCCCTGGGCGCTCTACAACACCAACACATTCCGGCCGGTTGATAAGCAAATTCAAACCATTCTGGAAGAGAACCAGGTTCCCTATTTAGATATGTACGCTATGCCGTATGAGAACGGCTGGAACTGGGATCGCCTGCATCCTTCTGAACTGGCATGGGTTCCTATGATTCGCTTTATTGCAGAGAGCTTTAAATGATGAAAACCGCGATTCGTCTTTTTTTCCTTTATCTCCTGCTGGCAATCACCGTCGTTGCGTGGACCTCTGTCGATGACAGCATGAGTTTACAGCTGCATTTTGAATATCAAAAGTTCTGAGGTTGAATGATGTACAGCTCAGGAATGTTTTTTTTCTATTTGTTTTCATCAGCCCTGGTGTTTGCGCTGGTTAATCGCCTGTTGCATCGTCGACTGACGTATTTATCTGCCTTTTCAGTGCTGTCAGCATTAGGATGGGGGTATATTTTCCAGGGTGATTATATTGTCCCGGTTGCCGTTTTTTTAGTTTTTTATGTTCTCGTTACATTAAAAGAGAAGGGGTGGTTAAAAACCTGGCAAGCGGTCTCCTTAACGTTGCTGCCATTGTTTTTGGTGAAATTACACTTAAATAACCACTGGGGAATGATCGGCCTCTCTTTCATGACGTTCCGCGCGATTGATGTATTGCTTTATCGCAGTAAAAAAGATGGTCGGAATTTCCTGCACTATTTCTGCTATCTCTTTATGCCCTTTGTTATTCTGGCCGGCCCAATGTACCGCTGGCGGACATGGATTAGCGATGTGAGTAAGCCTGTCTTCGCGATTACCCGCGAGCAGTTTTTAGTGGCGTTAGAGCAAATAGTTACCGGTATCGTCCAGAAGTTCTTGTTCGCTATGCTGGTCGACACGCTGGTTGTGCAGCGGTGGAGCCATGAGCCGTTCTCGCTGACCGTAGGTGTGGTGATGTCGATTGCCTATAGCGCCTATCTCTACTTTGATTTTGCTGGTTACAGCAATATGGCTATTGGGGCCGGTCGCTTATTTGGACTGAATATTCCGGCGAACTTCAATATTCCCATCCTTGCGAAAAACCCGCAGGATTTCTGGCGTCGCTTCCACATTAGCCTTTCTGAATGGCTGCGCGATGTGGTCTTTATGCCAATTTATATGAACTTGATGAAGTTCAACTTTTTCCGCCAGAACAAAACGCTGGCGCAGAATATCGGTATTTTTTGCACCCTGTTCTGTATGGGAGCGTGGAACGGACTCGAACGCCATTATGTCATCAGTGGCGCACTCTTTGGCGCTATTTCTGTTGTTCACAACATGCTGCTGTGGTTAGCCAAACGTAACCCGACGTTGCACAACGGGTTACAGCATCCGGTTATTGCATTTTTGGGGCGAATTCTGACGCTGGGAAGCGCCGCAGCCTCCCTTTACATCTTTAGTGGAATGTCACCTCTATGAAAAATCAATCCGATCTCCAGGAACTGCAAGATTTCTTACGTGCGGCATTACGTGATCCCGCAGTTCCCCAGCAACTGGCCATCAGCGGTAGTGACGAAGCCTTAAGCTGGTTGCAACTTTCCTCTGCCGTGGTGGACTGGGAGCAACGCTATCAGCGTTGCCAGCCCTCCGCCGGCATGCCAGTCGTCTTGTACGGACATCAGCAGGCTGAGTTCGCCGTGGCGATTTATAGCTGCCTGTTGCACAACATTCCGTATATCCCGGTGGACTGTATCTACCCGCAGGAGCGGCTTAAAGAGATCTGCCACCTGGCGAATGCGCCTTACTATTACGATGTCGCGACAAAGCAGTTCATCGCCACCGGTGAAACGGGCAAGGTGCTGGCCGAACAGGATCTCGCTTATATCATGTTCACCTCTGGCAGCACTGGTAAACCGAAAGGGGTGCAGATTGGACGTGAAAGCGTATGGCACTTCATGAAATGGGTAAGCCAGGACTTTTTCCTGCCGGAAAAACCGGTGTTAATGAACCACGCGGTGTTCAGCTTCGACCTCTCCCTGATCCCTTTACTGGCGAATCTGGCGATGGGGGGACATATCGTTCTGAACGCAAAAGAAGATATCCTGCAGGATAACTGGCTGGACAGACTGAAAATGAATGCTGTTTCTGCCTGGGTTTCAACACCGTCTTTTGCTTATCAGAAATTGCTTTCTCCGCAGTTCAACAGTGAATATTTGCCTGACCTGAGCGTCTTTATTTTCATTGGTGAAGTATTAAATAAAGCGTTGGTTAAACAGTTACGTCGCCGTTTCCCACAGGCAAAAATTATCAATTCCTATGGCCCAACGGAAGCGACCATCGCGACCACCGTGGTTGAGATAACGGATGAGATCCTCAACAGCGACAACGCAGTGTTGCCGGTTGGGGTGATGATGCCTGACAGCAAAATGGAAATTACCGCCGAAGGCGAACTGATTATCTGGGGTAAGAACGTGATGCGCGGCTATCTCGGTTTACCGCAGGAGAACGCGGAAAAATTACTGCACCGGGAAAGTGAAGCGTTTCGTGGCTACCGAACCGGCGACCTGGGTTATGAAGATGGACTCATCTACTGCCAGGGGCGTAACGATAGCCAGGTCAAACTGAACGGCTACCGTATTGAAATCAACGAGATTGAAAACCGCCTGCTGGCCATGTCAGGTATCAGTGAAGCGGTGGTTCTGCCGCTGATGAAATCCTGCGGTAGCGTGTTGCGTATTGCCGCTTTCTGCGTGACGGATTTGGCACCGGAGGCCATTAAAACATCGCTGGCGAAAGTGGTGCCACCTTATATGGTACCTTCACAAATCATCATTAAAGACGCTTTGCCGCTGAATCCTAACGGCAAAATTGACCGTAAGTTGCTGGACTCTCATGCCCGCACGAATTAATTACCCCAGGAAAGGTTATGGAACAAGAAATTCTCGCCCTGTTTGAAAAAGTGTTATCCCGCAAAGTGGGTTTTCACGATGAGCTGATTGAATCCGACATTCTCGACTCCATTCTGGCGGTCGACATGGTACTGGAGGTGCAGGACGTGTACGGTTGTATGATCCCGCCGACCGAAGTTGCGACGGTGCTGAAAACTCCGGCAGATTTGGCTCGCTATATTGAAGAAAACCGTTAATCGCGATTGGTGTTAACGTTTCTGTGAAGACCCTGGATGATTTCATTCAGGGTTTTTTATTGCCCCATTCGCAGGCGTGCAACATGCGAAAAAAAAGCCCGTACTTTCGTACGAGCTCTTTCTCGAATATGGCGGTGAGGGGGGGATTGACTCGCTTCGCTCGCCGTTACTCGGCCCATCCACGGGCCTCGCCCCTTCGGGGCCAACGCAGGCGTTGTTCAAAAACGCTTCCGGCGTTTTTGTGCGGGCAGATTCCTCGCAGGCTCGTCATCTGTCCAACTGGCTGTCGCCAGTTGTCGAACCCCGGTCGGGTGTTCTCATCCCCCCCGCAGGCATGCAACATGCGAAAAAAAGCCCGTACTTTCGTACGAGCTCTTTCTCAAATATGGCGGTGAGGGGGGGATTGACTCGCTTCGCTCGCCGTTACTCGGCCCATCCATGGGCCTCGCCCCTTCGGGGCCAACGCAGGCGTTGTTCAAAAACGCTCCCGGCGTTTTTGTGCGGGCAGATTCCTCGCAGGCTCGTCATCTGTCCAACTGGCTGTCGCCAGTTGTCGAACCCCGGTCGGGTGTTCTCATCCCCCCCGCAGGCGTGCAACATGCGAAAAAAAAGCCCGTACTTTCGTACGAGCTCTTTCTCGAATATGGCGGTGAGGGGGGGATTGACTCGCTTCGCTCGCCCTTCGGGCAGATTCCTCGCAGGCTCGTCATCTGTCCAACTGGCTGTCGCCAGTTGTCGAACCCCGGTCGGGTGTTCTCATCCCCCCCGCAGGCGTGCAACATGCGAAAAAAAAGCCCGTACTTTCGTACGAGCTCTTTCTCGAATATGGCGGTGAGGGGGGGATTCGAACCCCCGATACGTTGCCGTATACACACTTTCCAGGCGTGCTCCTTCAGCCACTCGGACACCTCACCATATTGTCATCCCGTTGTTACCGGAACGGGCGCTAATGTAAGGAAAAGCCGAACTGCCGTCAACCCACTTTTTCAGTAAATTGGCGCGTTTAGACAAACTTCAGACAACCTGATTCCTAAATGTGCTGAAAGTGCCTTTTTTATCAGCAACGCGGTTTGCTGATAAATTTGTTATGCTGGCAATCTGGTTGAAAATGAAAATAAAAAGCGCAATGAAAGGCAGGAATGACTATGGATATTATCTTTTATCACCCCACTTTTGATACGTCTTACTGGATTAAGGCGCTTTCGGCTGCATTGCCGGGCGCACGCGTTCGCGAGTGGAAGCGTGGTGATCATGAACATGCTGACTACGCGCTGGTCTGGCATCCGCCAGTTGAAATGCTGCAGGGACGCAAACTGAAGGCCGTTTTTGCGCTGGGAGCCGGTGTGGATTCGATTCTGAGTAAACTGAAAGCGCACCCTGAAATGCTGCCTGAAGATATCCCGTTGTTCCGCCTGGAAGATACCGGAATGGGCCAGCAAATGCAGGAATATGCCGTAAGCCAGGTACTGCACTGGTTCCGTCGCTTTGACGATTATCTGGCACTCAAACAGCAATCCCACTGGGAACCCCTGCCGGAGTATCAGCGCGAAGATTTTACGATAGGTATTCTCGGCGCTGGCGTGCTTGGCTCAAAAGTGGCCGAAGCCCTTGCCCCGTGGGGATTCCCGCTGCGCTGCTGGAGCCGCAGCCGCAAGGATTATCCTGGTGTGAAGAGTTTTGCCGGAACAGATGAACTTCCGGCGTTCCTGAAAGATACGCGTGTGCTGATTAACCTGTTGCCGAATACGACGGAAACGGTGGGGATCATTAACAGTACACTCCTGAATCAACTGGCTGACCGGAGCTACTTAATGAACCTGGCGCGTGGGGTGCATCTGGTGGAAACCGATCTGCTGAACGCTCTGGACACTGGAAAGCTCAAAGGCGCGATGCTGGATGTTTACAGCCGTGAACCATTGCCTGCAGAGAGCCCGCTGTGGGCTCACCCGCGCGTGGCAATGACGCCGCACGTGGCGGCCGTTACGCGCCCGGCAGAAGCGGTGGCCTATATTTCCCATACGATAGGTGAGATGGAACAAGGGAATGCAGTGACAGGCCACGTCGACAGGCAGCGCGGTTACTGAGAGAAACCCGGCGTTAGCCGGGTTTTTGCTAATATTCGAGACAGATAACTGCTATCCTTGGGAAAAACCGCAGAGGAGAGAGAGATGTATCCCGTTGACCTGCATATGCACACCGTCGCCAGCACCCACGCGTATAGCACCCTCCATGATTACATCGCGCAAGCAAAGCTAAAAGGTATCAAGCTTTTTGCGATAACCGATCATGGCCCGGATATGGCAGATGCGCCGCACTACTGGCATTTTGTGAATATGAGGATCTGGCCACGTCTGGTGGACGGAGTAGGGATACTGCGTGGCATCGAAGCGAATATTAAAAATATCGACGGTGAAATCGACTGCACCGGCCCGATGCTGACCTCGCTGGATTTGATTATTGCCGGTTTCCATGAGCCGGTTTTTGCGCCACAGGATAAAGAGGCCAACACCGCAGCGATGATTGCAACGATTGCCAGCGGCAACGTGCATATTATCAGCCATCCTGGCAACCCTAAGTTCCCGATTGATATTCAGGCCGTTGCGCAGGCGGCGGCAAAACACCGTGTGGCGCTGGAAATTAATAATTCCTCCTTTGTTCACTCGCGTAAAGGTAGTGAAGCAAACTGCCGCGAAGTGGCTGCCGCCGTGCGTGATGCCGGTGGTATGGTGGCGCTGGGTTCTGATTCACATACTGCATTTACGTTGGGCGATTTTAGCGAGTGTCTGAATATTCTTAATGACGTCGGTTTCCCTGAAGCGCGGATCCTTAACGTCACGCCACGCCGTATGCTTGATTTCCTGGAGTCGCGCGGAATGGCTCCGATTGATGAATTTGCCGATCTTTAATTGTGTAATGGAACAAAAAATGAATGAGTTTTCTATCCTCTGCCGCGTGCTGGGTACGCTGTATTACCGCCAGCCGCAGGACCCGTTGCTGGTTCCGCTTTTTACGATGATCCGTGAAGGGAAACTGGCGCAAAACTGGCCGCTGGAACAGGATGATTTGCTGGAGCGCCTGCAAAAAAGCTGTGACATGCAACAGATTTCGGACGATTACAACGCGCTGTTCGTGGGCGAAGAGTGCCGTGTGTCACCGTACCGCTCTGCCTGGCAGGAAGGGGCGACGGAAGCAGAAGTGCGTGCCTTTCTCTCTGAGCGTGGCATGCCGCTGACCGATATGCCAGCCGACCACATTGGTACGCTGCTGCTGGCCGCTTCCTGGATTGAAGATCATGCCTCTGACGATGAAAACGAAGCCATCGAAACCCTCTTCGAAGAGTATCTGCTGCCCTGGTGTGGCACTTTCCTCGGGAAAGTTGAAGCACATGCGATCTCACCATTCTGGCGAACCCTGGCTCCACTCACCCGCGATGCTATCGCCGCAATGTGGGATGAGTTAGAAGAAGAGAGTGAAGAGTGATTTAGGTCACATAAATTCTGCAACAGCACATTTCAATTTGCACATAATGTGCTTCTGATCTCATTTCTATGGCGCGCTTCTGCTAAGATGCGCGCCATGAACATATTACTTTGTATTGCACTCACAACAGGCATTCTCTCCGGGCTATGGGGATGGGTCGCGGTGTCTCTCGGGCTGCTTAGCTGGGCCGGGTTTCTCGGCTGCACGGCCTATTTCGCCTGCCCACAGGGTGGCGTAAAAGGGCTGTTTATCTCTGGCTGCACGCTGATGAGCGGCGTTATCTGGGCACTGGTGATTATGAAAGGCAGTGCGCTGGCTCCGCATCTGGAAATCCTGGGCTATGTCATGACAGGTATTGTGGCCTTCCTGATGTGTGTTCAGGCGAAGCATCTGCTGCTTTCATTTGTGCCGGGAACCTTTATGGGGGCATGTGCCACCTTTGCAGGGCAGGGTGACTGGAAGCTGGTGGTTCCCTCGCTGGCGCTGGGGTTGCTGTTTGGCTATGCCATGAAAAACAGCGGTCTTTGGCTGGCGGCGCGACGGGAAAAGGCACAAAACATTTCTGCGCTGAGTGAATAAAAAAAGGCGAGATAACTATCTCGCCTTTTTTATGCGCTTTCGATCAGGATTCCGGAGGCACCGACATATCGCGGTATTTCACGAGTACCGGGTTTTGCACATCTGCTTTGTTCTGCAGATCCCACAGTCCGCGATCGATCCCGTCATTAATCAGGAAAATGACGCCAGTTTCAATGGCTGACATCAAACACATCATGACCGGCTCGTTTGAGGTATAACCAATTTCACCTTCCAGTAAACGCTGGTAATCAATAAAGCGGAATACCCCCGCCTGTACTTCATAAGAAAGAATGGTTTTACTGGTAGTGACCGAAGACAGAACCTCACCCGTGCTGACGTTGACCACGCGCAGGTTTACGGCGATTTGGTCAAGCTGATACTGGGTATCTGCACCGATACCGAAGTAACGCGCCCCGACGCCACCAGATTTAACGTTGCTTTCGTAGCCAATAATCGAACCTTCGATCATCACGTTCGCCGCCGCCAGTGATTGCAGTGGCGTGCGGTTATTCATTGCCACTGTGCCATTTTCCTGTGCGGCACGAATAATTTTACGTTCATTCAACAGGTTCTGAAGCCCCTGGCGTTCCAGAGGAATAAACCAGTGCGAGTCCTTGAGCGCGGTAACCAGCATGGCAGTGGCACTCTGTGGCACTGCCGTAGAGAAGTTACTGGCTGGGTAAGGCTTAAATTGCCCCGTTTCATCCTGAATGTTGTAAACGGAGACAAATATTTTACCCGTTGGTGCAGGTAAATGGGTTAAATCACGGTAACTTTGAGCCCGAGGCATTAATGTTGGTTTTGCAGCTTCTTTAGGTGGAGCAGTTAAACAACCGCTCAATAAGCACACTGCAACAAATATCAGGAAGCGCTGCATGATCGTTGTCCTTATTTTGATGTTGTTCAGAAGTTCGTGGAGTTACTTTGTAAACCGGAAACCTGGATGGTGGATGTTTTCCCCGTTTTCCGATCGGTCACGTTCAGCTGTAGCTGCCCATCCGTATTGGCGATGTCGACAATAAAGTCGTTGGTCACCATTCGGCCTGGTTTACCGGTATTAATGTTGGTCAACAAACCACCCAAAATTTGCGACTGAATAGCCTGCGTGAAGTTGTCCAGTGCTGATGGAGTGTCTACGTTATAATTCTTAAGGCTTGGATCTTTATAGGAGTTTTGTGCCTGGGCTTCGTTCAACAGGAACGCCCCGTTGTTGGGGTTACCGCCAAAGTTAGGGTTACGGAACTGGAACGTCATATTTCCGGCCCAGCTTACTGGTGCTACTAGCATTAACGAAATAACTGCATATGCAATACGCATGACAGCCTCCGGATATAGGTTCACTAAAACTCGTCTTTTGCTAAATCGCTGGTGCTTAATAGGGCTTTATCTATTTGCAGGCGATTAATAGCGTCTTCAGTTTGTGCCAGTGCTAAGGCTACGTTTTTATCGAAGTCTATTTTCGTGGGAAATAAAAATGTCTGGTAAATAACGTCCTGATTCGCCGTTATTGTTATCCAGCTTCCCCATCGAGCACTGGGCCGTTCGTTGATTGTTATATTCCCAGGGTACTTACCGTCCCATTTGTCGCTAAAGGCACGATAAAAACTGTGTCCGGTAGATGAGACAGTGTGGTCTGTTAACAATCCGGGAACTTCAACCTCGACGGCCTGAAGGTTCCCAGCAGCGAGCAGAAAGCCCGCTGCGGCAATCCAACTCAACGTGCGTTTCATGTGATTAACGCCTGAGGTTATCGTTTGCCCATGAGACTGCCTGAGTTCGGTTTTTAACAGCTATCTTCTTGAAAAGATTATAGAGATGCGTCTTAACGGTATTTTCGCTGATAAATAACGAACGGGCGATTTCAATATTTGAAGCACCGATACGCAACTTGTTCAGGATCTCTTTCTCACGATGCGTAAGGAGTGCCGACTCTGAACTGTTATAGCGATAATTTCCGGAGTGTGTGATGAGGTAGCTGGCAAGTTTTTGCGAAAAATAGCACTCTCCGCGCAAGATGCCCTGCATGCCTTCCACAACCCGATCTTCTTCATCAGTGACGTAAAAAACGCCATTGATATGCGGCCAGCTTTCAATGTCTCTGAAAGGATACTCATCAGGAGTATTCAATAATAGCACTCGGATATTATTGTTTTTCCTGCTTAAATTATCTTGCCAGTAATGGATGAGCTTTTTATCCGCTTCCATCATATCGAGAAGAATTATGCTACCAGGTGCAATATCATCGAAAGAACGTTGAATATTATGCAATTTCCCGTTCAATGATAAAGATTGCTTTAAATGTTGTAATAAAGCGGTCGCTTGCAAAGAAGGTTTGGTGATCAACAGTAATGTATGACCATGTAAACTATGGACTTCATTATACATGATGAAACCCCACTTTTTTATGACACCTGGCAGCTATCCTCTTAATAAAGAAAAGAGGACACCAGAAGTACTGACAGATGTTGCACTGCTGTGTGTAGAATCAGACCATAACCTCCAGGAGGAGGTAAATATAAAACAAATCTCGTACATCTAATTTCAATCTAGCTATTACGAACTTTAAAGCAAGTGTTAAAGTGTAACAAAATGTAAAAATCAATATTAATTTGTGAAAAATGAACATTTGAAATGCTGCGATTTGATAGGAAAGTTGTACATGCTAATAGCCCTGCACAGATTTTAAAAATCATACAAATATTTATAACATTATAATTTATATTGGTATTTTTTATTGTCGATATGCTTTGTAAAGGTATGAGCTCGTGAAAATTTCTAAGTCCTTTAATCCAGCTGAAATCCTCTTAAGAAAGTGCATCTCGTGATCGCGTGATGATCAAAATGTTATCCTTGCGTCACATAACATGCCCGTCATGAAAGGCTGGACAACCAGTCCTGCCCTTGTACAGCCTGCCGCGCAGAACTTTTTTATAAAAAACCAAATGGTGCTGAATACAGCGATTTTTGGCATAAATTAATACTTTGAGGTGACATGATAAATAAAAATAATCCACGCGGGTGAGATATTAAAAATGTTTCAACAGACATACTCTTCACCGTAACGACACGTTAACAAAACAACGAGTCGTTTTAACCCTAAGTCACATTTTCAAGGTTATGTTTTTTGTATATAGCCAGGTCCAGGGTGACAACATGAAAAACACATCGTTATTTATGATGTTTACATTACTGGGTGTGCCTGGATTTGTTATCGCGGCGAGTTCAGATTTAGCAAACGCTGAATATAATTTCGCGGTTAATGAGTTAAGTCGGTCATCTTTAAATCAGGCAGCCATTGTTGGTCAACAGGGCGTAAATAATGACGCTCAGGTTCGTCAGGGCGGGGCTAAATTACTGTCCGTTGTTTCCCAGGATGGGGTAGGCAACAGAGCGAGAGTTGATCAATCAGGGACTTATAACTTTGCTTATATCGCTCAGAGCGGAAGCGCGAACGATGCGAGTATTACGCAAGGTGCATATGGTAATACGGCAATGATTATCCAACAAGGGTCGGGTAATAAAGCAAGTATTACGCAGTACGGTACGCAGAAAACCGCAGTTGTAGTGCAGAAACAGTCGCAAATGGCAATTCGCGTTATCCAACGTTAGTTATTTAGCGGCGACTTTAATCAATCCGATGGGGGTTTTACCATGAAATTTATCAAAGTGGCAGCACTTGCAGCAATCGTTGTTTCTGGTAGTGCTATGGCCGGTATGATTGATCAAGGCGGTTGGGGTCATGGCGGTCATGACAATGGTCCAAATTCAACCATGAGCATTTACCAGTACGGTGGTGGTAACTCTGCTGTCGCCTTGCAGACTGACGCAAGAAATTCCAGCCTGACAATTCGTCAGAGTGGTGGCGGTAACGGTGCTGACGTTGGCCAGGGCTCTGACGACAGTACTATTAACCTGACCCAGCATGGTTTTGGCAACAGCGCAACACTTGACCAGTGGAACAGCAAAAACTCCACTATGAATGTTAGCCAGTACGGTGGTGGTAACGGTGCCATTGTCGATCAGACTGCATCTAACTCAAGTGTGACTGTGCAGCAGGTCGGTTTTGGTAACCACGTGACAGCTCATCAGTATTAATACTGAAATCTGTGCTACAAAAAAACAGGGCATATGCCCTGTTTTTTTTCGGGAGTTCATCATGAATACCTTAATACTCCTCGCTGCACTCTCAAGTCAGATAACGTTTAAAACCTCGCAACAGGGAAATATGACGACCATTATTCCCCAGGTAATATTGACGGAATCGTGTGAGTGTCGGGTTCAGGTTCTCTCTGTGCGGCAAGGGCTGGGGGGACAAAGTACGTCGCAACAGCAAAATACCCTTTCTATACCCGCTAATCAGACGATTGATTTAACAAGATTGAGTTTAAATATTGGTGCAGGGGATACGGTGAAGATTACGGTCACCGTTTCCGATGGAAAATCGCTTCATTTATCGCAGCAATGGTCACCGCCAGGTTCGGCCCTGTAATTATTCATTAAATCAATGAGTTGAGTGCTGTGGCGATATTCGCTGGTTGTTACTATGATGTGATCAGGGACTGAGAAAAATGTGCTGTCCAGTCGCCTGATACTGCGTTTGTCATAATGGAGCGCTTTGCCCCTCAAGGACGATTTTCATTGAGGAGTATGTCTCATGACTAAATATAACGCTCAACTCGTTTCAGGTCTTGCCCTAATCATATCTGCTTTTATTCCCCCGGCCTTTTCAGCAACCGTTGTTGATGGTGGGGTGATTCATTTTCGTGGAGCCATTGTCGCCGATCCGTGTGAGGTCACACCGCAACAGCGACAGTTGGCGATGTCTTGTCCGGATAATAACCGGATGCAAACGCGCACGATCAGCTACGAGGATGCCCTGAACGGTAAGGAGACCGCTTCCAGCCTGGCGACTCTCAGTATGAAGTACCTCAATCCTGAAAAAACGCTTGCGGTTGTACAAATTCAGTATCGTTGATCCCTCTCTTCGCTGGGCGGCGGAAGAGGTTTTTTCCGATAGTTTTTTCTCAATACCTCCTCTGCGATACACTTAAGAAAAAGGCGGGTAGCAGAGGGTATTTATGAAACCGCAAATTGAAGTCATTCACGGCGATATTACGACGCAGCACGTCGACGTGATCGTCAATGCAGCAAATCCATCACTGATGGGGGGAGGGGGTGTGGATGGCGCTATCCACCGTGCAGCAGGGCCACAGTTGTCAGAAGCCTGTAAAATGGTGCGTCAGCAACAAGGTGAATGTCCTCCCGGGCATGCGGTGATTACAATTGCGGGTAATCTCCCTGCCAAAGCAGTGATTCACACCGTGGGACCGATATGGCAGGGTGGCGAACAGCATGAGGCACGGATCCTGGAAGATGCATACCGTAACTGTCTGCGCCTCGCTGCCGACAATGGCTATAAAACGATGGCCTTCCCGGCCATCAGTACCGGTGTTTTCGGCTATCCCAGGGCTGCAGCGGCAACCATCGCCGTTGAAACCGTTTACCGATACCTGTCCCTCAAACCGATGCCAGAGCAGGTGTTCTTTGTCTGTTTCGATGAAGAAACGACACACCTCTATCAGCGACTATTGGCCCAGTGTGGGCAAGAATTCGATACCTGAAATGCAAACGCGGCGCACTGAGTGCGCCGCGTTGTTTATGAGGTTTTCGTTTGCGTTTTTCCCGAAAAGAGGAAGCGCAGTAGCGGGATCCGCAGATGGATTTCGTAGAGCACGAGCGCCAGGCCAACAACAAAGACCAGCCCGGTAAAGAAGCCCAGCGTGTTGGAGGCGATATGCGGCGTAATATAGGCTCCGAAGAAGAGTGTCAGCGGGTGGTGCACCAGATAAATAAACAGCGATGCGTTGACGAAATAGGTCACCCGGTGGGATTTAAAATTCAACAGGCGATGGCCTAACGCGAATACCACATTGACCATCCACAAACCGAGCAGCATGGTGATGACGCTCTCGGTTTCATACATCCATGCATCGCCGCTGCCGTAACGCTGGTTCAGCAGGTAGGCCATAAAGGCGATTGCCGCACCGAAAGCGCACCACGGTGACGGGGTTGTAAAGAGCGATTTAAGCTTCGGATAAACAAATGCCAATGCCCCGATTAAAAAGAAAGGGATATAGAACAGCGACTGCATTACCACAAAATTGAACAACCCGTCGCTCAGTATCGGTGGATAGACAATAAAAAGGGTGCGTCTTATGGCCGCATAAATGATACCCAGCAGCAAAAAGAGCAGTGACAGTTTACCCAGGGTAATGCTGGCGAAGAAACGGTCGGTTTGATCGCTCAGGTGACGGCGCAGGCGACCGAATATCACCAGACTGACCGTAGTGAGCACCACCAGAACCAGCAAGAACCAGAGGTGGGATACCAGCTCCCAGACCAGCGTGTTGTATTTTTCATACAGCGACAGATTGGGCCAGTTCTCCGCTTTACCTTTTACATACTGCAGCATAATAAACTGAGGCAGCGTCAGCAGCGGGATAGCGGTCAACATCGGGATGCCTACTCGCTCCACTCGCACTTTCCACCAGCGCTTGATCGGATAGCGCAAAAACAGCATGTAGGAAAAGTAACCGGAAATGACAAAAAACACCTGCATACGGAAGGCGTGAATAAAATCATTAAACAGCGTGAGCCACCAGGAAGGAACCTGGCTGTTAACGTGCCAGGTGTGGCTGGAGTAAATCAATGAAATGTGGAATGGGATCCCCAATAGCATCAGCCATGCCCGGATCGAGTCGAGGAAATATTCACGTTGTACGGGTGTTGTGCTCATATAACTTTGTGCATTCTCAGACTTTTCGCCTTATCCCTAAGACTCATAATGGTTACATTCGAAGCCAACCCTACACCAAGACCGACACCCTGTCTCCAGGATAAGCACGCAAAGTGAAAAGCAGGTTCTTTCATTTGCTTAATCCCTGAGCCAGCGAGCTGAACAAAGCAGTGATAATGTTGTCGGATTGCCTGAGTTTCCATTAAAATGGATCGGATCGATATAAGCACACAAAGGGGGAAGTGCTTACTTATTATGAAACATAAACCACAGATGATGAAAATGCGTTGGTTGGGTGCGGCAGTGGTCTTGTCCCTGTATACCTCATCGGCACTGGCCTTTAACATCGATGATGTCGCAAAACAGGCGAAATCGATGGCTGGCAAGGGCTATGAAGCGCCGAAAAGTAACTTGCCCTCCGTTTTCCGCGACATGAAGTATGCGGACTATCAGCAGATCCAGTTCAATCACGACAAAGCGTACTGGAACAATATTAAAACCCCGTTCAAGCTTGAGTTTTATCACCAGGGCATGTACTTCGACACGCCTGTTGCGATCAATGAAGTGACCGCGAACACGGTACGTAAAATCAAGTACAACCCGGGTTATTTCAATTTTGGTGATGTGCAGCACGACAAAGACACGGTGAAGGACCTGGGCTTTGCTGGCTTCAAAGTGCTTTACCCTATCAACAGCAAAGATAAAAACGACGAAATCGTCAGTATGCTCGGTGCCAGCTACTTCCGCGTGATTGGCTCAGGGCAGGTATACGGGCTTTCTGCGCGTGGCCTGGCTATTGATACCGCACTGCCTTCCGGTGAAGAGTTCCCACGTTTTCGTGAGTTCTGGATTGAACGTCCAAAACCAACGGATAAACGTCTGACTATCTACGCACTGCTGGATTCCCCTCGCGCAACAGGTGCTTATCGCTTCGTGATTATGCCAGGACGTGACACGGTTGTTGACGTGCAGTCTAAAGTGTACCTGCGCGATAAAGTGGGCAAACTGGGTGTTGCGCCACTGACCAGTATGTTCCTGTTCGGGCCGAATCAGCCGTCACCGGCGACCAACTTCCGCCCGGAACTGCATGACTCCAACGGTCTCTCTATTCATGCCGGTAACGGTGAGTGGATCTGGCGTCCGCTGAACAACCCGAAACATCTGGCGGTTAGCAGCTTTGCGATGGAAAACCCGCAAGGTTTCGGCCTTCTGCAACGCGGTCGTCAGTTCTCCCGCTTTGAAGATCTGGATGACCGTTACGATCAGCGCCCAAGCGCCTGGGTAACACCAAAAGGTGACTGGGGTAAAGGGAAGGTTGAGCTGGTTGAAATTCCAACCAACGACGAAACCAACGATAACATCGTTGCTTACTGGACGCCGGATCAACTCCCGGAATCCGGTAAAGAGATGAACTTCAAATACACCATTACCTTTAGCCGTGACGAAGACAAACTGCATGCGCCGGATAATGCGTATGTCATGCAGACGCGCCGTTCTACGGGTGATGTGAAGCAGTCTAATCTTATCCGTCAGCCGGATGGCACTCTTGCATTTGTCGTGGATTTCACCGGGCAGGATATGAAAAAACTGTCTCCGGATACCGCTGTTACCGCACAGGCCAGCATCGGTGATAACGGTGAGATCGTTGAGAATGCCGTGCGTTATAACCCGGTAACGAAAGGGTGGCGTCTGACCCTGCGCGTGAAAGTGAAAGATCCGAAACAGACCACTGAAATGCGCGCTGCGCTGGTGAGTGACGATCAGCCGCTGAGTGAAACCTGGAGCTATCAGCTACCTGCCAATGAATAATACAACTGAATATATTGATGCCATGCCGCTGACGGACATTGAAAAAGCGGCACTGCCTGAGAGCGACATCCGTGCGGTGCAAACCGCGCTGGATGGTGAACATCGTCAGTTTACCCGTGATGATGATACGCCTCTGGGGTCAGTGAAGGCGCGTCTGGCGCAGGCATGGCCAGACTCGCTGGCAGAAGGGCAGCTGATCAAAGACGATGAAGGACGTGACCAGCTGCAGGCAATGCCGAAGGCAACGCGTTCCTCTATGTTCCCGGATCCCTGGCGTACCAACCCGGTAGGCCGCTTCTGGGACCGCTTGCGCGGGCGTGATGTGACGCCCCGCTATCTGTCGCGTCTGACGAAAGAAGAACAGGCATCGGAACAGAAATGGCGTACCGTGGGGACGATCCGTCGCTACATTTTGCTGTTGCTGACGCTGGCGCAAACGGTCGTTGCAACCTGGTACATGAAAACCATTCTGCCTTACCAGGGCTGGGCGCTTATCAACCCAGCTGACATGGTGGGCCAGAATTTCTGGGTCTCCTTCATGCAGTTGCTGCCGTATATCCTGCAAAGTGGCATCCTTCTGCTGTTCGCCGTTCTGTTCTGCTGGGTATCGGCCGGTTTCTGGACGGCGCTGATGGGCTTCCTGCAGCTACTGATGGGACGAGACAAATACAGCATTTCCGCGTCAACGGTTGGGGATGAACCCCTTAATCCTGAACACCGTACTGCGCTGATCATGCCTATTTGTAACGAAGACGTTGACCGCGTATTTGCGGGGCTGCGTGCAACCTGGGAGTCCGTTAAGGCGACCGGCAACGCGGAACATTTCGACGTCTATATCCTGAGTGACAGCTACAACCCGGATATCTGCGTGGCCGAGCAAAAGGCCTGGATGGAGTTGATTGCCGAAGTGCAGGGCGAAGGCCAGATTTTCTACCGCCGCCGTCGTCGTCGTGTGAAGCGTAAGAGCGGTAACATCGATGACTTCTGCCGTCGTTGGGGTAATCAGTACAGCTACATGGTGGTGCTGGATGCCGACTCCGTGATGAGCGGTGACTGTCTGACCGGCCTGGTGCGTCTGATGGAAGCTAACCCGAACGCGGGTATCATTCAGTCCTCGCCAAAAGCATCCGGTATGGACACGCTTTATGCGCGCTGCCAACAGTTTGCCACGCGTGTTTACGGGCCGCTGTTCACTGCGGGTCTGCACTTCTGGCAACTGGGTGAGTCTCACTACTGGGGCCACAACGCTATTATCCGCGTGAAACCGTTCATCGAGCACTGTGCGCTGGCACCGCTGCCGGGTGAAGGTTCGTTTGCCGGGTCTATTCTGTCGCACGACTTCGTGGAAGCGGCGCTGATGCGTCGTGCAGGGTGGGGCGTCTGGATTGCCTACGATCTGCCTGGCTCATATGAAGAACTGCCACCGAACCTGCTGGATGAACTCAAGCGTGACCGCCGCTGGTGTCACGGTAACCTGATGAACTTCCGCCTGTTCCTGGTGAAAGGGATGCACCCGGTTCACCGTGCGGTATTCCTGACGGGTGTGATGTCCTATCTCTCCGCACCGCTGTGGTTTATGTTCCTTGCACTCTCCACCGCGTTACAGGTGGTACATGCCCTGACGGAACCACAGTACTTCCTGCAGCCGCGCCAGTTGTTCCCGGTGTGGCCGCAGTGGCGTCCTGAACTGGCGATTGCGCTGTTTGCCTCAACAATGGTGCTGCTGTTCCTGCCGAAGCTGCTCAGTATCATCCTGATCTGGTGCAAAGGCTCGAAAGAGTATGGCGGTTTCTGCCGTGTGACGGTTTCGTTGCTCCTCGAGGTGCTGTTCTCCGTGCTGCTGGCACCGGTTCGTATGTTGTTCCATACCGTGTTTGTGGTCAGCGCGTTCCTGGGCTGGGAAGTGGTATGGAACTCACCACAGCGTGACGATGATTCCACGCCGTGGAGTGAAGCCTTTATGCGTCACGGTTCGCAGTTGCTGCTGGGTCTGGTGTGGGCGGCAGGGATGGCGTGGCTGGATCTGCGCTTCCTGTTCTGGCTTGCCCCGATTGTCTTCTCGCTGATCCTGTCGCCGTTTGTCTCCGTGATCTCCAGCCGTTCAACGGTGGGGCTGCGTACCAAACGCTGGAAGCTGTTCCTGATCCCGGAAGAGTATTCACCGCCGCAGGTACTGGTTGATACGGACAAATATCTGGAGCTGAACCGTAACCGCACGCTGGATGATGGCTTTATGCACGCGGTGTTTAACCCGTCATTCAACGCCCTGGCAACGGCAATGGCGACGGCGCGTCACCGTGCAAGTAAAGTGCTGGAAATTGCCCGCGATCGTCACGTTGAGCAAGCGCTGAATGAGACGCCGGAAAAACTGAACCGCGACCGTCGTCTGGTTCTGTTGAGCGACCCGGTCACCATGGCCCGGCTTCACTATCGTGTGTGGTCTGCTCCGGAGAAATACTCTTCGTGGGTGGGCTACTATGAAGGGCTGAAGCTTAACCCACTGGCGCTGAAGGCAAAATAGGTTTTCTTTGCCCGTGCGCGGGCCTGAAAATCACGCAGGTCGGGTCAGCGAAGCACCACCCGGCAACAAAATACCGGCTGAGAGGCCGGTATTTTTTTAGAGGTTACTCATGAGAATAATCATCGTTGTGATGATGGCGTGTTTACTCAGCGGTTGCGGCAGTATCATCAGCCGCACCATTCCAGGGCAAGGTCATGGCAATCAGTACTACCCCGGCGTGAAATGGGATGTACGTGATTCCGCATGGCGCTATCTGACCGTGCTCGATCTACCATTCTCACTGGTATTCGATACGCTACTGTTACCGATTGACGCCCAGCACGGTCCCTACGAGTAAGGGTAAGTTAACGTTCGTCCCACTCGTCGGCAGCGGTCTGACCCTCTTCCGTATCCAGCGGAGGTTCAAGCTGAAATTCTCCCTCATCCCACTCGTGCAGGGTATTTTCTTCAAGCCACTCCTGACGTAGCTCGATTTCATCATAGTCACCATCGAAGACGGCCTGTGCACCTTCACCGCTCAGGATCGGCAAGCATTCTCCATCTTCGCCTTCTTCTGCGAAGAATTCAGCCTGCCACATAATATCCCCGTCCTGCAGAATATATTTTTGGATATTGAGTTGTTGCACGTCAGCATCTTCTTCCTCAATGCCGGGATTATCGGCAAGGAATTCTTCGCGAGCGGCATCAATAGCTTCTTCCAGCGTGGCGTACATAGTCATTGGTGTCTCCCTGTTTTCGAGAAGGTATTCAGGGAAAGAATAGCTGAATATCTGATCCTGCAAGTATGAATGCGCAAATAAGCTATCACGCATTTGTCTTATTCAGGCGCGGTTCTGTTTTGCTCCGTCTGCTGAGAGGAGGAAGGGCGTAACGTCCGGGATAAGCTGAGCCACGAATAAATGGCATTGAACAGCACGACACCTGCCGTGACGATAAAAACGGCACGGAAACCGAAGCTGGCCGAAATACCCGCCCCGACAAGCGGCCCGGTAACATTACCGATATCGCGAAATGACTGGTTGTAGCTAAAAATACGGCCGGAAATCTGGTTGGTCGAGTTGTAGACCAGCAAGGTCTGGACTGCAGGCAATAACGCGCCATCCGCCGCGCCCAGTAAGAAACGTAACAGACCCAACTGCCACGGGGACTGCACCATCGACATCGGGATAAGCAGCAGGACGGAAACCACCAGTGCGCAAATCAGGATTTTTTCCGGGCCAACACGGTCGCCCAGTTTTCCCAGCCGTGGTGCGCTGAGCAGCGCTGCCACGCCAGGTACCGAGGCAATCAGCCCGCTGATAAACGCAATATTGCTGACGTTACCAGCCAGATCGCGAACGTAAAGCGTCAGTATTGGGGCAATCGACCCGGTCGCCACCTGGATTATCATGGTGGTGACAAACAGGCTCAGTACCAGTCGTGGGTTTTTCAGCGAAGTCAGTACATCCCGGGCGTGAAGCATCTCTTTTTTGGTCACAGGGGTGAAGTTCTCACGGATGCAAAGCAGGGTGACGACAAAGCAGAGGAACAATACGCTGGCCGTAATGAAAAAGACGGGCCGCAGGCCGTAGCTGTCTGCCAGTAACCCACCCGCCAGTGGCCCCAGCAGCGCGCCGCTCACACCGCCGGTTGAGAGCGTCCCGAGCGCCCAGCCGCTTTTATGACGCGGAATTTGCGTGGCGATCAGGGCATTAGCATTCGGGATAAATCCCCCCAACAGACCAAGTAACGCTCGTAAAATCAGGAACTGCCAGACGTTTTGTGCCACCCCCATCAGCGCCATGATGACGGCCATCCCCAGCGCTGAACGCAGCAGCATAATTTTACGCCCCTTGCGGTCGGCAAGACCTCCCCAGAAGGGCGAAGCAATAGCGGAAAAAAGAAACGTGATGCTAAACACCAGGCCAGACCACATATTGAGTGAGCTGTGACCCGTCACGCCCAACTGTTCGACGTAGAGAGGCAGGAAGGGCATAACCAGGCTAAATGCCGCGCCTGTAAGAAAACAGCCAAGCCAGGCAACCGCGAGGTTACGTTTCCAGCTTATGGGGGCATCTGAGGGTGACATAACTATCCGCATAATGAGGTGCAGGGCACGGGGAACCGTGAGGTAATAAGCCTGCTAATTATGCGCCGGGTTTATGATTGCTGCAATGCGGAGGGGCTTTTAAAGCTAAAACAGCATGCGGCCATCGTGGCCGCATGAGGATCAGTAGCGAGAAGGGACGCCCTCAGGGCGGGTTTTAAAGCGACGGTGCAGCCACATATACTGCTCGGGAGCGAGCATAATGCACTTCTCGACGATGCCGTTCATCCAGCGAGCGGTTGTCTCCGCATCGTCCAGCGGTGGGGCAAGCTCTGGTTCGAGCATAATTAACTGGTAGCCAGAGCCGTCTGGTTTGCGGCGAGGTACAAAGGGGACAATGGCCGCCTTGGACATCCGCGCCAGCATCCAGGTACCGGTGGTGGTGGCCGCCTCTTCAACGGCAAAGAAGGGCACAAACACGCTGGATTGCGGGCCGTAATCGTGGTCAGGAGCGTACCAGATAACTTCGCCTGATTTTAGCGCGCGGATCATGCCCTTTAAATCTTTACGGTCGATCATGCTTTTGTTGGAACGCATGCGGCCATTGGTCTGGATTAAATCGATCACCGGGTTGTCATTCGGACGATAAACGCCAATGCCAGGAGCCTGAATGCCGAACATGCGTGCGCCGATTTCGAGCGTCAAAAAGTGCACGCCAATCAGCAGAACACCGGTTTGATTCGCCTGGAGCGTATGTACAGGCTCCATCCCTGTTCCGGTGACTTCGCTCCAGCGTGCCATACGTTTGTCCGGCCAGAACCATGCCATCCCGGTTTCCATCAGCCCCATGCCAACGGATTCAAAATTCTTTGTGACCATTTCATGACGTTCCGATTCGCGCATTTGCGGGAAGCACAGCTCAAGATTGCGGTACGCAATCCTGGCGCGACGTTTCATGAATTTTTGCGCAATACGACCCAGACAGTTGCCCAGACGGAAAATCACGGGGTAGGGAAGTTGTACAAGAAGCCACAAAATGCCAATGCCAAGCCAGGTCAACCAATAGCGGGGATGCAAAAGGGCGACAGTAAATTTCGGTAACTGAGTCATGTCTGTCCTGTTTTCTAACGTCCTGAAGGTCTTATTCTCTCATTTTTTAAGGCATAGCCAAAATATCTGTCACCGAAACGCGCACTACTACAGCAAATGTTAAGACAGATGGGCCAGGCCGAATGAAATGTAACGTAAATTGTATGGATGTAAATTGTCATTGTTTGCTATATGATGCCGACCGATTTTTCTTTCTCAATAACGATTGCAGGACTTGTACACCATGCCAGTGTTACACAACCGCGTTTCGAATGAGATGTTAAAGGCGCGCATGTTGGCTGAAACCGAACCGCGCACGACAATCTCATTCTACAAATACTTCACTATCAACGATCCACAAGCGACCCGCGATGTACTCTACCAGGCTTTCACCACGCTGAATGTGTTCGGACGCGTCTATCTGGCACGTGAGGGTATCAATGCGCAAATTAGCGTACCGGAAAGTAAAGTGGGCGCTTTTCGCGATTTCCTTTACGCGTTCGATCCGGCACTCAGCGGTTTACGCCTGAACATTGCCCTGGATGATGACGGGAAATCGTTCTGGGTTCTGCGTATGAAGGTGCGTGAACGTATCGTGGCGGATGGTATTGACGATCCGGCGTTCAACCCGGGCGATGTGGGTGAATACCTCAAAGCCGCAGAAGTGAATGCGATGCTCGACGATCCTGATGCAGTATTCATTGATATGCGTAACCACTATGAGTATGAGGTGGGGCATTTCGAGAATGCGATGGAAATCCCGGCGGACACCTTCCGCGAGCAGTTGCCAAAAGCCGTTGAAATGATGCAGGAACATAAAGACAAAAAGATCGTTATGTACTGCACCGGGGGTATCCGCTGTGAGAAAGCCAGCGCGTGGATGAAGCACAATGGCTTTAATAAGGTCTGGCATATCGAAGGCGGCATTATCGAGTACGCCCGCCGTGCCCGCGAACAGGGTTTGCCGGTACGTTTTATCGGTAAAAACTTTGTCTTTGACGAGCGTATGGGTGAGCGCATTTCTGAAGATGTGATCGCACAATGCCATCAGTGCGGTGCGCTGTGTGATACGCACACGAACTGTAAAAATGATGGTTGCCATCTGCTGTTTATTCAGTGTCCGACGTGTGCCGTGAAGTTTAACGGCTGCTGTAGCGAGCTGTGCAGTGAAGAGAGCGTGTTGCCGGAAGAAGAGCAGCGTCGCCGTCGTGCAGGGCGTGAAAACGGGAATAAGATCTTTAATAAATCCCGTGGCCGGCTGAATACCAAACTCGGTATTCCCGATCCTGAATAACGATAACGCCCGGCGGAGTGAAAGCCTGCCGGGCGTATTGATTATGACTTCTGCTGAACCCCTTCCACAGAAATAATCAGCTCCACATCCTGCGATGCCGGACCTAAATCTGTTGTGATATTAAAATCTTTCAGGTGAATTTTACCTGCGGCTTCGAAACCTGCGCGCTTGCCTCCCCACGGATCATCACCCTGGCCCATTAATTTAGCACTAAGTGTGACGGGTTTTGTTACGCCGTTAAGCGTCAGATTTCCGGTAATGTCCAGTTTATCGCCATCCCTTTTTACCCCAGTGGAGGCAAAAGTGGCCTGCGGGAATTTTGTCACATTCAGGAATTCTGCACTGCGCAAATGTTTATCGCGTTCAGCATGGTTGGTGTCGACGCTGTTGGTATTAATGGTCACATTGACTTTATCAGACGCAGGATTTTTCTCGTCAAAGCTGAATGTGCCGTCGAAATCCTTAAAGGTGCCATACAGCCAGCTATAGCCAAGATGCTGAATACGGAAATTAACGAAAGCATGCTGACCTTCTTTATCAATTTTATAATCAGCGGCGACGGCTGAGCCGGTGATAAATAACAGAGAACCTAATGCGATGCCTGACAGGTGTTTTTTCATTTTTATGCTCCAGAGTCAACTGACGAACGGCCAAGCATGCGCCTGAGCGTATTGTCTTTATCGATAAAATGGTGTTTAAGGGCGGCAAGCCCGTGCAGCACGGAAAGGATCACCACGCTCCACGCCAGCCAGAGATGAATAACGCCCGCAGTGTCAGCCTGAGAACCCGCATCGGTAAACGTTGCCGGAACGTCAAAAAAGCCAAATACGCTAACGGGTTTACCGTCTGCCGTTGAAATAAGATAGCCGCTAATCAGAATAGCGAAGAGCAGAGTGTAGAGTGCAATATGGGCTGCCGTTGCGCTGACGCGGGTCAATTTACTGTGGGTTTTCGGCGCGGCGGGCGGTGGGGACAGATGTCGCCAGATCACACGAATGACCAGCCCCATCATCAGCAGAACCCCAATACTCTTATGTAATTCAGGTGCCTGGTGATACCAGCCATCATAATAACTGAGCGTCACCATCCAGAGTCCAAGCCCGAACATAGCATAAACGGCGAGGGCAAATATCCAGTGCAGGCACATGGATATTATCCCGTAGCGCTGGGGGGAGTTACGCAATTGCATAAGGAGTACCATTCAAAAAAACAGAATAATAAAAATGAACGGGAAGAGGAAATATTGCAACTGAAATAAATGAATAATCATTTTTATTTTTCTTATTTCAGCTATTTTGAAAGTGATCCGGAAATGTAATTCAATGGCTTCAAGCGAGGCAGGGTGAATGGCTTATATGATGAAGTGATGTTATTCAATAAACATAAAGTAACGTCAATAATTGTAAGTTATTCTTTTCAGTAAAATACAATGTAAATAAAATCGATGATGGCCAGTACTGACCACAATAAAATATAGAGCATGAAATGCTCGCGAATATTGTTGATAAGAAAGCTCACGATCTTGTGCATCATTCCCCGCGAAAATGTGTGAAGAAAACGGACCCCGGACACCCGGAGCCCGTGGAGGATTATCCGTTAAAACGCGACAGCGAGAAGGGCGTCAGATCAAACTGTGGCGTTATCCCCTGGGCAAACTGCGCGGCGATTTCGCCCAGAACGGAGGCAAACTTAAAGCCGTGGCCGCTTAGCCCGGTAATCAGCAACGTATTGTCATGCCCGGGCAGGGTGTCGATGATAAAGTCTTCATCAGGCGTGTTGTCGTAGGTGCATGCTGCACCATAGAGTAAGCCACCAATGCCCGGCAGAATATTGCGCAGAAAAGTAAAGGCTTCTGAACCATCCTGAGGGTATGCGCCAAACGGTTTACGCTCTTCTGGCGAGGAGATGATCTGCCCGCCGTTATGTTTCCCGATTTTGAGCGCGTCTTTTTCCGACGGGAAACCATAGAACTGATCGCCATTGGGCAATTCGCCGGTGAACGCCGGGAATTTGTTCTGGCTGCTGTAACGACCATCCGACTGGAACCAGGAGAAGACCTTGCGCACCGATTGAACGGGCAGGTCTGGCAGCAGTCTGGTGACCCAGGTCCCCGCGCTAATCAACAGACGGGAGGCCGAATATTCCCCATCCTGGGTGGTCATTGTGACACCGTCAGCATGATGCGTGATGGCGTCCACCGGGCAGTTGAAGAGCTGCGCGCAGCCTGCTTTCGCGGCAAGATCCACCCAGGTTTTAATGGCGGTTTCGCAATGCAGGACGCCAGAGTTGGCTTCAAACAGCCCGATATAATCGTCCGGAACGGAAATCTCTGGCCAGCGTTTCATGATGGCCGGGGCGTCCATCCGCTCCACATCGAGGTGAAATGCGTTTGCACTGTGTTCGACCGTCGCGAGAAACGCCGAACTGGCCGGGCCGAGGTTGATAACCCCTGTGCGATCGAAAATACGTTCTTCGGTCAGTTTTGCCAGCTCATCCCACAGCGTCTGAGCGCGGAGCACCAGCGGGACATAGCGTTCACCTTCGCCATAAGCATGACGAATGAGCCGGGTATCACCATGATGGCTGCCTTCCGAATGCGGGGGAAGGTGGGCATCAATCATCAGGACGTTCAGCCCTGCCTGTGTCGCGTAATAGCCTGCAGCAGAGCCAACGGAGCCGCTACCAATAATGATTAAATCGTATTTCATGGGGATCTCTTAACTAACGCTTTGTTAGCAGAGTAATTAACATCGGGGGGTTATACAAGGGAGAAATAAATAAGGCACCCCGAGGGTGCCTGTTGAGTGACAGTTGGCATAAGATTAATGCCGTTTATACTCATTTTCCTGGTAGTCGCCAGATTCTATTTTTGCGATGCCTGCTTCTAAAATAGAAATAAACTGACGTGCGACGTCTGTTGTAAGCCACAGCGTCTGTCCAACTTCCGCTTCTTCACGGTTTAGTTGATTCGGGGTCTGGTAGTGCAAACGCAGCATCAGTGCATCGTAGCTGTCTACGGTACTGATATCCCAGCCAACAAGTGGGTGGGTCTGGATGACTTCACTATTCTTTTCCATTATAACCCCCTTAATACGTGTTAGAAGACAACGACTTTGAGGTTCAATGCATGTTTTTCTGAAAGCTTTTTCAGTATATCAATAAATAAGGGTTCTGAAGGGAAAAATAAATAGCTGGCAACACATTTTTCTGCGCTTTAGGATTGTTCGAACAATAAAACACCATCTTGCTCACGATTTTTAAGAAGATGCTGAATTAAATTGAACTTTCTGGGAACAGAGCAAAAAAAAGCCGGGGCGACCCGGCAAAAAACACAATGAGGGAGCAAAATTTAATCGGTAATGAACCAGTCTTCGGCGCTTTCCCACGTTTCTTGCAGGATTTCGCTGATACGATCTTTATCTTCTTTTGCACCGCCGATGACGGAGAGGTTGTTCGCCGTCGCATAACGCACCGTTACGGCACCTTCGTTTTCCGGGAAAGTATTGTTAATGCGGCGAGAAAGTTCGCCCGCCAGCGCATCAAGTGCGCCGGCAGGCAGGACGGTTGTTTTGGCTATGGTGACTTCAATACGCATAAATGCCCCCTGTGTAATATACTGTGTATTTATACAGGTATATTGCTGATTTGACAACAAGGGGCGTTGATTTTTTAGCGTTTTACCGTCCAGTTTACGGTTTCACCCGCCAGGAATGGGATCAGCGTGTCATCCGTCAGCGGAATAGATCCATCCACCTGATGCGCTTTGCGCTCCAGCTCAATAAAGGTGTCATTGACGGGCAGCCCGTAGAAACGCGGGCCATTAAGGGAGCAGAACGCCTCGAAATGCTGCAGCGCATTCATCTCTTCAAACACGGTTGCGTAGCTTGCAAGAGCGGTCGGCGCGTTGAAACACCCTGCACAACCACAGCTTGCTTCTTTGCGATGGCGCGCGTGAGGCGCGGAGTCTGTACCCAGGAATGCACGGGAGAAGCCGCTGGCAACCAGCTCGCGCAGGGCCTGCTGGTGGACGTTGCGTTTGAGGATTGGCAGGCAATACAGGTGAGGGCGCACGCCGCCCACCAGCATGTGGTTGCGGTTAAACATCAGATGCTGAGGGGTGATGGTGGCCGCAATAAGTTCGTTACCCTCGCGGACATATTCCGCCGCATCTTTGGTGGTGATATGTTCAAATACCACTTTCAGCGCAGGAAGACGCTGACGCAGCGGCTCCATCACGGTATCGATAAACCGGGCTTCACGATCGAAGATATCAATCTCAGCGTGCGTCACTTCACCGTGTACCAGCAGCGGCATGCCCAGTTTTTGCATGCGTTCCAGAACCGGCATGATGGCATCAATGCTGGTGACGCCGTGGCTGGAGTTGGTGGTGGCATTGGCCGGGTAAAGTTTGGCGGCGGTGAACACGCCTTCGTTAAACCCACGCTCCACTTCATTCGGGTCGAGTGAATCGGTCAGGTAGCAGGTCATCAGCGGGGTGAAATCATGTCCCGCCGGAACCGCATCAAGAATACGCTGGCGATAAGCGATAGCGGCATCAACGGTGGTGACGGGTGGAGCCAGGTTAGGCATGACAATCGCACGGCCATAAATTTCGCTGGTATACGGCACAACGGTTTTCAGCATATCGCCATCGCGCAGATGGATATGCCAGTCGTCAGGGCGGCGGATTTTAAGAACCTGGGATTGTGCAGTCATGGAAGCTCCGGCTTGTCAGGGATCAGTCATTAGGATGGCTGTTTTTGCCGGACACAAATCATAAGCGGAAACGTTTTCCTTTGCACACTTTTCCGTAAAAAAAAGGGCGCTTCTGCGCCCTTCAGGTTAATCGGTGAAAGGAATGATAATTTCGCCCGGTTTCACCTCGATCCCTTTTGCATATTTCTTCGCGAGCGCTTCGCCCTTGCTCTTGTCTTCACTTAAGACATACGCCGGTTGCTGGTTAAAATAGCTGCTCAGCGACTGGTTCAGATAGGGCATCAGGGTTTGCAGGACCGGTTTCATCTTGTCTGGAGTAACCACGGCGTCGACCACTTCCATCTCCTGCAGGTAAATGGCCCCTTTTTCTTTATTGAAGACCGGCAGTGCCTTGAGCTTCAGCTTAATGTTTGCTTTCTGGTTGCCGAATAACGATGTCATATCCAGGTTCGCATCCCCGGAAAGGGTGACTTTATTGGGCTCTTCACGCCCAATCTGACTGGTGAGATTGCTGAGGACGATATGCGCATCGGCAAGCCCCGGCACGCCAATGTCTTTGGAAAAGTTGTTGTGTTTTTCCAGCGCCTGATTAATTTCCTGTTCACTGACAGTGTATTGCGTAAGCTGGTTACAGCCTACCAGCAGACCACTGATGACTAATGCAGCAGCAATGACAATCTTCTTCATGGTGTTCCTCAACGAAAAATCGGCGCTTCTGTCCTGAAGCGTCAGTATGTCAGTGTGAAATAGCAGAAACTAGCAGAAAAAACTGAGAATAAAGGCGGAACAGGGATCCCGCCAGAGAGAAGGGCTACGCGCCAGGTTCGAACATTCCGCTGGTGCTGCGTTTCTGGCTGAACTGCCACCACAGGGCCAGCAGCGTCATAATGCCTACCGCGCCAAGCATCATCCACGGGAGCTCCGGCTGATTCAGCGCTTTGCCGGCGTCGAACAGCCAGCCGCCTCCGGCATAGCCTAATGCACCGCCAAAGGCCAGACCCAGCCGACTGAACCCCATATAGCTGCCACGGGCGCGGGCATCTGCCAGCGAGGCGCTCAGCGTTTCACGGGCGGGTTCAGCGATAATGGAGCCGATATAAAAGGTGCAAATTAGCGTAAACAGTTGCTGAAGTGTACTCACCATACCGACCGGCACCATGCTCAGCGTCATCAGCAAAAGCCCTGCCATCAGACGATGTTCAAGGCGAAAACGCCGTTCGCTCCAGCGGGCAATCGGATACAGCAGCGTCAATGAAAGACAGGCTTCAATGGCGTACATCCATTTGACGGCCGCAGGCGTACCAGCGATGTCGTTAACCATGATCGGTAACATCAGCATGACCTGCACGGCCAGCATGTAGTAGCCCGTCAGGGTCAACACGTAGGTGACGAAACGTTTGTCGCGCAGAACGCGGCCAAGACCTTCGCGCACCGGTGCTTTAACTGTCGACAGCTTCCAGGCGGGCAGAAACAGCCCATTAAACAGGGCGCACAGAATAAAGAGTACCGCCCCGGCTGCGCAGACCAGACGGAAGTCGTACTGCAGCAACCAGCTTCCCAGCAGTGCGCCAACAACTGCCCCGGCGCTGTCCTGCATCATCAGAATCGAGAAGAAGCGGCCCCGCTGCCGCGGATGAATTAATTTCACCACCAGCGCGGTACGCGGCGGATCAAACAGGGTGCCGCCAATACCGGAGAGGAAGCAGGAGAACCACAGTAGCCAGGGATCATGGGCGATTGCCATTGTGGCAAAGCCTGCTGCGCGTAACAGCATGCCGGTGACGATCATCGGTTTTGCGCCAAAGCGGTCAGCAATGGCCCCGCCAAAGACGCCCAGGCCTTGCTGGACAAACTGGCGTAATCCCAGCGCGATACCGACCATTAATGCTGCCCAGCCCATTTGATCGACAAAGCGGATCGAGATGAGAGGAAACACAACAAAAAAGCCGAGCACGACCAGCATGTTATCGACCAGCAGGAAATATTTACCCAGGCTCCTGGCCTGTGATACGCGGGACATTTCCCCTCCAGGGAAAAGAGACGGTGAGCACGCTAACATTCTGCGATGTCGCCATGTTTTTTCCCACCCCCGACTACGACAATATTTTTTTATCAAAAGAGTGCTTTGATAGAGAGTTCTCATCGAAAAATGTGAAAATGGTATGTCACTGTTTTCACAGACGGCGCAGGCGCAGGTATAGTAAAGCTAATGGGCAGAGCAGAAGTGACGGGAAGGAGTGGTATCAATGTTTGGCTATCGTAGTAATGTGCCAAAAGTGCGTCTGACAACGGACAGGCTGGTCGTTCGTCTGGTGCATGAGCGTGATGCCTGGCGTCTGGCGGATTATTACGCCGAGAATCGCCAGTTTTTAAAACCCTGGGAACCCGTTCGGGATGAGAGCCATTGCTACCCCTCCGGCTGGCAGGCGCGCCTCAGCATGATTACGGAATTTCATAAACAGGGCAGCGCCTTCTACTTTGCGCTGCTGGATCCGGATGAAAAAGAGATCATCGGCATTGCCAATTTTTCAAACGTGGTGCGCGGGTCGTTTCACGCCTGTTATCTCGGCTATTCCATCGGTCAGAAATGGCAGGGGCAGGGGATGATGTACGAGGCGTTAACGGTGGCGATCCGCTACATGCAACGCACGCAACATATCCATCGCATTATGGCGAACTACATGCCGCATAATCAGCGCAGCGGTAATTTGCTGGCGCGTTTAGGGTTTGAGAAAGAGGGCTACGCCAAAGACTATCTGCTTATTGATGGGGAATGGCGAGACCACGTGCTCACGGCATTAACCACCCAGGACTGGAGTGCAGGTCGCTAAGGAGAAAAAATGAAATATCAGTTAAGCGGTACAGAAGCGCGCGTTATCGGGTGCTTGCTTGAAAAACAGGTCACCACCCCGGAGCAGTATCCGCTCTCTGTGAATGCCGTGACGATGGCCTGCAATCAAAAGACCAACCGTGAGCCGGTGATGAACCTCGGTGAGCATGACGTGCAGGACATTCTGGATGAACTGGTTAAACGTCACTATCTGCGCACCGTCAGTGGTTTCGGTAACCGTGTGACCAAATATGAGCAGCGTTTCTGTAATTCCGAATTTGGTGATTTGAAGCTAAGTCAGGCGGAAGTGGCGGTGATCACCACCCTGCTGCTACGCGGGGCGCAAACGCCGGGCGAGCTGCGCACGCGCGCTTCCCGAATGCATGAATTCAGCGATATGCAGGAAGTCGAACAAACCCTGGAAGGGCTTGCCACCCGCGATGATGGCCCTTATGTGGTACGTCTGGCGCGCGAGCCGGGTAAACGTGAAAGCCGCTATATGCACCTGTTCTGCGGTGAGGTAGAGGCCTCAACAATGGCAACAGAAGCTGGATCCGCAGTCGTCAATGATAGCCTGACGGCGCGTGTGGAGGCGCTGGAAGACGAGGTCGCCGGGCTGAAACAGCGTCTGGATGCATTGCTGGCACATTTAGGAGATTGATGGTGAAAAAATTACGTGTGGGCGTGGTGGGGTTGGGTGGTATTGCGCAAAAAGCCTGGCTGCCTGTCCTGGGGGCCGCGTCAGACTGGACGTTACAGGGGGCGTGGTCTCCCACCCGTGAAAAGGCAGAGCGTATCTGTGAAACCTGGCGGATACCGTACGCCAGCTCGTTGCCGGCGTTAGCCTGTGAGTGTGATGTGGTGTTTGTCCATACCTCAACGGCAACCCACTATCAGGTGGTGAGTGAGCTGCTAAATGCAGGTGTTCACGTCTGCGTGGATAAGCCACTGGCGGAAAACGTGCAGGATGCAGAACGCCTGATTGAGCTGGCGGCGCGCAAAAAGCTGACGCTGATGGTGGGTTTCAACCGCCGTTTCGCGCCGCTTTATCAGCAACTGAAGGCACAGGCGGGCAATCTTGCCTCGCTGCGAATGGATAAGCACCGTACTGACAGCATCGGGCCTAACGACCTGCGCTTTACGCTTCTGGACGATTATCTGCATGTCGTGGACACGGCGCTCTGGCTTACCGGCGGTCATGCACAGCTGAAAAGCGGTACGTTGCTGACCAACGAACAGGGTGAGATGGTTTATGCCGAACACCATTTCGCCGCCGATCACCTCCAGGTGACGACCAGTATGCACCGCCGTGCTGGTAGCCAGCGAGAGTCTGTGCAGGCTGTCACGGACGGCGCGCTGTATGACCTTACCGACATGCGTGAATGGCGGGAAGAGAAGGGCAGCGGTGTGGTCACGCTTCCGGTTCCGGGCTGGCAGAGTATGCTGGAACAGCGCGGCTTCGTCGGGTGTGCGCGTCACTTTATCACTTGCGTGCAAAATCAGACGGTTCCGGAAACATCCGGCGAGCAGGCCATTATGGCGCAACGCGTTGTGGAAAGGCTCTGGCGCGATGCCATGAGTGAATAATCCTCTGTAACATCTGTCGATAGTAATTCCCTTAAATCGGGGTAGACTAAGCGCCGATTGTTGATTTAGCCGGGTGGCGCTTACGCTAACCCGGACTGCAAGTCCGTAGGCCCGCACAAGCGACGCGCCGCCGGGCAATAATTACGCCTGCATTGCAGGCGTTTTGCCGTAGGGTTGTGGAAATTCACGTTAATGAACTTATTAAAATCGCTGGCAGCAGTCAGCTCGATGACCATGTTTTCCCGCGTGCTCGGCTTTGCCCGCGACGCGATTGTGGCAAGGGTTTTTGGCGCAGGGATGGCAACGGACGCCTTTTTCGTCGCGTTCAAACTGCCGAACCTGCTGCGCCGTATTTTTGCAGAAGGGGCGTTTTCGCAAGCGTTTGTCCCTATCCTCGCGGAATATAAAAGCAAGCAGGGTGAAGATGCGACCCGGGTGTTCGTGTCTTACGTTTCAGGGTTACTGACGCTGGCACTGGCGGTGGTGACCGTTGTCGGGATGCTGGCTGCGCCCTGGGTCATTATGGTGACGGCCCCGGGGTTTGCCGATACGGCAGACAAATTTGCGCTCACCACTCAGCTACTGCGTATTACCTTTCCTTATATTCTGCTGATTTCACTGGCTTCCCTGGTGGGGGCGATCCTGAATACCTGGAACCGTTTCTCCGTTCCGGCGTTTGCACCGACGTTCCTCAACGTCAGCATGATCGGTTTTGCGCTGTTCGCCGCACCACACTTCCACCCACCGGTGCTGGCACTGGCCTGGGCGGTGACCGTGGGCGGGGTATTGCAGCTGGCTTATCAACTTCCGCATCTGAAAAAAATCGGCATGCTGGTGCTGCCGCGCGTTAACTTCCGTGATGCTGGCGCAATGCGCGTGATCAAGCAGATGGGGCCCGCAATCCTTGGCGTCTCCGTGAGCCAGATTTCGCTTATCATCAACACCATCTTTGCCTCTTTCCTGGTTTCCGGCTCGGTTTCCTGGATGTACTACGCTGACCGCCTGATGGAGTTTCCGTCCGGGGTGTTGGGCGTAGCGCTGGGGACGATTTTGCTGCCGTCGCTGTCGAAAAGCTTTGCCAGCGGTAACCATGATGAATATTGCCGTCTGATGGACTGGGGATTACGTCTGTGCTTCCTGCTGGCGCTGCCAAGCGCGGTGGCTCTGGGGATCCTGGCGAAACCGCTGACGGTGTCTCTGTTCCAGTACGGCAAATTTACCGCCTTTGACGCGGCGATGACGCAGCGCGCGCTGGTGGCGTACTCGGTAGGGTTGATGGGGCTTATCGTCGTTAAGGTGCTGGCTCCGGGGTTCTACTCACGTCAGAACATCAAAACGCCGGTGAAGATTGCCATTGTGACGCTGATTATGACGCAGCTGATGAACCTGGCATTTATTGGTCCGCTGAAGCATGCGGGTCTGTCATTGTCGATTGGTCTGGCGGCCTGTCTGAACGCCGGGTTGTTGTACTGGCAGCTGCGCAAGCAGAAGATCTTCACCCCGCAGCCTGGCTGGACGAGTTTCCTCGTGCGCCTGGTGATTGCGGTGCTGGTGATGTCAGCGGCACTGTACGGCATGATGTATGTGATGCCTGAGTGGTCACTGGGCACCATGCCTTACCGTCTGATGCGTCTGATGGCCGTGGTGGTGGTCGGTATTGTCGCTTACTTTGCCACGCTCGCCGTGCTGGGCTTTAAAGTGAAAGAGTTCACCCGCCGTACGGCGTAAACGCCAAAAGGGGAGTTCACCTGCTGGTGCTCCCCACTGCATGATTTGTCGCTTTTGCTTCAAATCGAAATCTTTTTCCCGCCTGTAATTCGCGCCGTGGATGTCTGACCATCCGCGCCGTACAGTCCAGTCTCTTTATGAGGCTTTAATACCTCAAGCGCTTGCTGATTACGCACTATCTGGCCTTCAAGCAGCCAGCCGTTATGCTGGTTGAGATCGCGCAGATGCTGGGTTTTTTCTGTAATAGTCTGCCAGCGCTCAATAATTTCATCATTGGCACTGCGGTGCGGATCTTGTTCCGCGCGACGCTGCTGCTCCAGATAGTCCAGTGTCGCCAGCAGCGAACTTTTGTCTTCAGTAATGCGTTGCAACGCGCTGCCGTTGATTTGACCAGAAGACAGGTGGTGTTGTTCTGCATCCATTACCGTTTTCAGGTCATTCAGGACAACCGTCATTTGATCCAGTATTTCTGACAGTCGACTCATACGATTAGTTACTCTGTAAGAAACTCTGCGCTTCCTGAATCAGCGCGTCAGCAATTTTGCTGGTGTCCATTTTCAGTTCACCATTACGAATCGCCGTTTTCAGCGCTTCAACACGTTCCATGTTGATATCGCTGCTGCCTGGCTGCATCAGTTTTGCCTGGGCATCGCTCAGGGTCACGCTGGTGCTGTTGGCGGTTGACGGTTTTTCCAGACGCGTTTTCTGTGGCGTAGCGTCATTCGTTTCGCGAGGTTGTACAGTGCTAACCGGCTTCAGGGCTGATGTACGATCAATGCTCATATTGTGGTCCTCATCGAGGGTTCGCGGCGTTTGCGCCTGACATCATCATTAGTTGATTATTTATCGGCAGCCGCCACGAAATCTTTAAAAAGATTATAGGTTAATCAGAATATTCCCATCAGAATCGACGGTTCCGCTAACCACCTGGCCTGAGGACATTTTGACTCGGGCATTTTGCGCCACGGCGGCATTGTTTAATGCCTTCCCTTCGCTGTTGATACTAAAGCCGTCTCCGTTGGCCACCACCATCACCTGTTGACCCGCCTTAACCCGCCATGCCTGACGCAGCATTGAGAGCTGGATGGGTTGTCCGGGAGCAACATCACGCAGGCTGATGGCATCCTGCGCCTGGTTAATTTCAAGCATCGTCCGCGGAGGCAGTTGATCCAGACGGCCACGCTTCAGCGTCACGCTGCTGGTCTGCAGCGCGCTGCCACGGGCGATGGGAACGGCGGCGACAACATAATTGCCTGTGGCCTGAACTGCAACCTGTAAATAGCGTTTTTCATTGGCACAACGCGCCAGAACGTTCACGTTACCCCACAGTTTTGTCGTGCCGGCCACGCTGAAGGAGGGTTGTTCGCAGGAGGGGTACAAATTAGGCGGTGTGCGAACGGTCACACTGACGTCATCGCTAAAACCCGCCAGTTGCTGAGCAAAAAAAGCCGTCAGTTGAGCCTGCAGACCTTCCGCCTGCACCAGGGGGCTTAACAGCAATAAGGTTGCCACCAGGGCTCTTTTCCACGTCCGCATCGCAAATTCCACCGTTTCCAGAAGTGGGACGATTTTACCTGCAGTGGTTTTGCATCAACGGAATAAATAGCGACGCATTTTGCGCTTATTCCGTCGATAAGGCGGACGGGTTGAGATTTAAGCTGTGAACTGAAATTTTGCCATCAGCGGAGGAGACATGCTCGATAAACTCGACGCCGCGTTACGTTTTCAGCAGGAAGCGCTCAATTTACGCGCCCAGCGGCAGGAGATTTTAGCCGCCAATATCGCTAACGCCGATACGCCAGGGTATCAGGCGCGCGATATCGATTTCTCCAGTGAACTCAAAAAAGTGATGGAGCGTGGACGTGCCGAAGGCACGGGTGTCGCACTTGCAATGACATCCTCTCGCCATATTCCCGCTCAGGCGATGACCGCACCCACGACCGACTTACTTTATCGCATTCCCGATCAGCCTTCTCTCGACGGTAACACCGTTGATATGGACAGGGAACGTACACAGTTTGCCGATAACAGCCTGCAATACCAGACAGGGCTGAATGTGCTCGGCGGGCAAATTAAAAGCGTGATGAGCGTCCTGCAGGGGGGCAACTAATCAATGGCTTTGCTGAATATTTTTGATATTGCCGGTTCTGCGTTAACCGCTCAGTCCAAACGCCTGAACGTAGCGGCCAGTAACCTGGCCAACGCCGACAGCGTGACCGGCCCTGACGGACAACCTTATCGTGCAAAACAGGTGGTTTTTCAGGTGGATGCCGCGCCAGGCGCAGCGACGGGCGGCGTGAAAGTCGCTGACGTGGTCGAGAGCCAGGCACCCGACAAGCTGGTGTATGAACCGGGTAACCCACTCGCCGATGCCAGCGGTTACGTGAAAATGCCTAACGTGGATGTGGTCGGTGAGATGGTGAACTCCATGTCTGCCTCACGTAGCTACCAGGCAAACGTCGAAGTGCTTAATACCGTGAAGAGCATGATGCTCAAAACGCTCACGCTCGGCCAGTAAAGGAGACACGCATGTCCATCGCCGTAAATGTGAATGACCCAACGAACTCAGGTGTCAGTAGTACAAAAAGTTCGACGAGTTCCAGTTCCCTGACCACTAACAGCGCCTCCGATCTACAAAGCAGCTTCCTGACGCTGCTGGTGGCTCAGCTTAAGAACCAGGATCCAACCAACCCGATGCAGAACAACGAACTGACCACGCAGCTTGCGCAGATCAGTACCGTGAGCGGCATCGAAAAACTCAATACCACCCTCGGCTCCGTCTCGGGTCAAATCGACAGCAGTCAATCCCTGCAGGCCGCGAACCTGATTGGTCACGGAGTGATGATCCCGGGTACCACCGTTCTTGCGGGTAGCAGTACGACGGAAGGGACAACCACGACCTCCACCACCCCGTTTGGCGTAGAGCTGCAGCAGGCAGCTGACAAGGTGACGGCGACGATCACCGATGCGACCGGTGCCGTGGTTCGTACCATTGATATCGGTAAGCTGGACGCAGGTGTTCATACCTTTACCTGGGATGGCAGCATTACAGACGGCACGAAAGCACCAAACGGTTCCTACAAAGTGGCGATCAGCGCCAGCAACGGCTCCACCCAGCTGGTGGCACAACCGCTGCAGTTCGCGCTGGTTCAGGGCGTCATTAAAGGTAGCGATGGCAACAACAAACTGGATTTGGGTACCTCTGGTACCACCACACTCGACGAAGTTCGGCAGATTATCTAAGCCTTAACACTTATCAGGAGTAAGTCATGGCCTTTTCTCAAGCGGTCAGCGGCCTGAATGCTGCGGCCACCAACCTGGATGTCATTGGCAACAACATCGCCAACTCCGCGACCTATGGTTTTAAATCCGGTTCTGCCTCATTTGCAGACATGTTTGCCGGTTCCAAAGTAGGCCTGGGCGTAAAAGTTGCGGGTATCACTCAGGACTTTACCGACGGTACGACCACCAACACGGGTCGTGGCCTGGACGTTGCCATTAGCCAGAACGGTTTCTTCCGTATGGTCGATTCCAACGGTTCCGTGTTCTACAGCCGTAACGGTCAGTTCAAGCTGGACGAAAACCGTAACCTGGTGAACATGCAGGGTATGCAGCTGACAGGGTATCCGGTTGCCGGAACGCCCCCGACCGTTCAGACCGGTGCGAACCCACAGGCGATTACTATCCCGAATACCCTGATGGCGGCGAAATCGACTACCACCGCGACGCAGCAGATCAACCTGAATTCGACCGATCCTGTTCAAACGGCCCCTTTCGATGCAACTAACCCGGATACCTATAACAAAAAAGGCACCGTGACCGTATTCGACAGCCAGGGTAACGCCCATAACATGTATGTCTACTACGTTAAGACAGCCAACAATAAATGGGATCTCTACACTCAGGACGGTAGCGTTACCGGCTCTGCTGCAACGAAAGCGGCACAGATGAATTTCGATGTGAATGGTAGCCTGGCTGGTGTGTACAACTACGACGCTGCGGGTGTGTTGAGCGCAACAGCAAACACAACGCCAGCAATCAATGTCACCACAGGTTCAGTCAGTGGTGCGACGGCGGCCACCTTCTCCCTGAGCTTCCTGAACTCCATGCAACAGAACACCGGTGCGAACAGCGTTGTGGCAACCAATCAGAACGGCTACAAACCGGGTGACCTGGTGAGCTACCAGATCAACGATGACGGTTCCGTTGTGGGTAAATATTCCAACGAACAGTCTCAGGTTCTGGGCCAGATCGTGCTGGCAAACTTCGCGAACAACGAAGGTCTGAAATCTGAAGGCGACAACGTCTGGTCTGCGACCCAGTCCTCCGGCGTGGCGCTGTTGGGTACAGCGGGTACCGGTAACTTCGGTAAGTTGACTAACGGTGCGCTGGAAGCCTCTAACGTTGATCTGAGTAAAGAGCTGGTGAACATGATTGTCGCGCAACGTAACTATCAGTCGAACGCGCAGACCATCAAAACTCAGGATCAGATCCTCAACACGCTGGTTAACCTGCGTTAAGCGGCTAACAGGAAAGCGCAATGGATCACGCAATATATACCGCGATGGGCGCGGCAAGTCAGACGCTCAATCAGCAGGCCGTTACGGCCAGCAACCTGGCAAACGCCTCTACGCCGGGCTTTCGTGCGCAGCTTAATGCGCTGCGTGCGGTGCCGGTAGAAGGGCTTTCCCTGCCGACACGTACGCTGGTGACGGCATCCACTCCGGGTGCTGATATGACGCCAGGCCAGATGGATTACACCTCGCGTCCGCTGGACGTGGCCCTGCAGCAGGACGGCTGGCTGGCGGTGCAAACGGCAGATGGCGGCGAAGGGTATACCCGTAACGGGAATATCCAGGTCAGCGCCACCGGTCAGTTGACGATTCAGGGGCATCCGGTGATGGGCGAAGCAGGCCCGCTTACGGTGCCGGAAGGATCAGAGCTGACCATTGCGGCAGACGGCACCATCTCGGCGTTGAATCCGGGCGACCCGGCCAATACCGTTGCGCCTGTCGGGCGTCTGAAGCTGGTTAAAGCGGACGGCAAAGAAGTGCAGCGTGGCGATGACGGTATGTTCCGTCTGACCCAGGCAGCACAGGCTACCCGCGGTGCCACGTTACAGGCCGATCCGGGCATCCGTGTGATGTCGGGAGTACTGGAAGGCAGTAACGTCAAACCGGTAGAAGCCATGACCGACATGATCGCCAGCGCCCGTCGTTTTGAAATGCAGATGAAGGTTATCAGCAGCGTGGACGAAAACGCGAGCAAGGCTAACCAACTTCTGGCTATGAGTTAACAGGACTTCTTATGATCAGTTCTTTATGGATCGCGAAAACTGGCCTGGACGCGCAGCAAACCAACATGGATGTGATTGCCAACAACCTGGCAAACGTCAGCACCAATGGTTTTAAGCGTCAGCGTGCCGTTTTTGAAGATTTGCTTTATCAAACCATTCGTCAGCCGGGTGCGCAGTCTTCTGAGCAAACAACGCTGCCGTCAGGTCTCCAGATTGGTACCGGTGTTCGTCCGGTGGCAACGGAACGTCTGCACAGCCAGGGCAACCTGTCCCAGACCAATAACAGTAAAGATGTGGCCATTAAAGGTCAGGGTTTCTTCCAGGTTCAGTTGCCTGACGGAACCTCAGCCTATACCCGCGACGGCTCATTCCAGGTGGATCAGAACGGTCAGCTGGTGACGGCGGGCGGCTTCCAGGTTCAGCCTGCGATCACCATCCCGGCGAATGCCCTGAGCATTACCATCGGGCGTGATGGGGTCGTGAGTGTGACCCAGCAGGGGCAGGCCAACCCGGTGCAGGTCGGGCAGCTTAACCTGACCACCTTCATGAACGATACCGGTCTGGAAAGCATTGGTGAGAACCTCTACACCGAAACCCAGTCCTCCGGTACGCCGAATGAAAGTACACCTGGTCTGAACGGCGCAGGTTTGCTGTATCAGGGTTATGTCGAAACCTCCAACGTAAACGTTGCGGAAGAACTGGTGAATATGATCCAGGTTCAGCGCGCATATGAAATTAACAGTAAAGCAGTGTCGACGACCGACCAGATGCTGCAGAAACTGACGCAACTCTAAGGTGCAGACCGGTGCGGTAAATGCCGCACCGGCTCCCTGTTTTCGAAGATGAAGGCAATGCAAAAAAACGCGGCGTTTCGTTATCCGATACTGACTGTTCTGGCTGTCACCCTCAGCGGGTGTGCTTTGATCCCGTCTAAACCATTGGTCCAGGGTGCGACGACTGCCCAACCCGTTCCTGGCCCTGCGCCAGTGGTAAACGGCTCCATTTTCCAGACCGCGCAGCCGATTAATTACGGTTATCAGCCGCTGTTTGAAGATCGCCGCCCGCGTAATGTCGGCGATACATTGACCATTGTGCTGCAGGAAAACGTCAGCGCGAGCAAAAGCTCGTCGGCGAATGCCAGCCGCGATGGCAAAACGAATTTTGGCTTCGATACCGTGCCACGCTATCTCGAAGGGCTGTTCGGCAATGCGCGTGCTGATGTGAACGCGTCTGGCGGCAATACCTTTAATGGTAAAGGTGGCGCGAATGCCAGCAATACCTTCAGCGGTACGCTGACGGTGACAGTTGACCAGGTACTGGTTAACGGCAACTTACACGTTGTGGGTGAAAAACAGATTGCCATCAACCAGGGCACCGAGTTCATCCGCTTCTCCGGTGTGGTTAACCCTCGCACCATCAGCGGCACCAATACCGTACCGTCCACCCAGGTGGCGGATGCGCGCATCGAGTACGTCGGCAACGGCTACATCAATGAGGCGCAAAATATGGGCTGGCTGCAGCGCTTCTTCCTTAACTTATCGCCGATGTAAGCGAGGTGACCCATGTTTAAATTCTTCTTCGCAATGGCGCTGGCCCTGGTGGCAACCTGTACCCAGGCTGACCGTATTCGCGATCTCACCAGCGTTCAGGGCGTACGAGAAAACTCGCTGATTGGCTATGGCCTGGTCGTGGGGCTGGATGGCACGGGCGACCAGACTACCCAGACGCCATTCACCACTCAGAGCTTAAACAACATGCTTTCCCAGCTCGGTATCACCGTACCGGCGGGAACCAACATGCAGTTGAAAAACGTGGCGGCAGTGATGGTCACGGCCTCCTTCCCGGCGTTCGCGCGTCAGGGTCAAACCATTGATGTGGTGGTTTCCTCAATGGGGAACGCTAAAAGCCTGCGCGGCGGTACGCTGCTGATGACACCGCTGAAGGGTGTCGACAGCCAGGTTTATGCGCTGGCGCAGGGGAACATCCTGGTGGGCGGTGCGGGCGCGTCCGCAGGCGGAAGCAGCGTGCAGGTGAACCAGCTGAACGGTGGGCGTATCACTAACGGGGCAATCATCGAGCGTGAACTGCCGACTCAGTTCGGTGCCGGTAATACCATTAACCTGCAGCTGAATAATGAAGACTTCACCATGGCGCAGCAAATTGCCGACACCATCAACCGCAGCCGTGGCTATGGCAGCGCTACCGCGCTGGATGCCCGTACCGTGCAGATCCGCACCTCATCAGGTAGCAGCAGCCAGGTGCGCATGCTGGCGGATATCCAGAATATGGAAGTTAACGTTCCGGTTCAGGATGCCAAAGTGATCATCAACTCACGTACCGGCTCGGTGGTGATGAACCGCGAAGTCTCGCTGGACAGCTGTGCTGTCGCACAGGGCAACCTCTCAGTGACGGTGAACCGCTCGGCTAACGTCAGCCAGCCAACAACGCCATTTGGCGGTGGCCAGACCGTTGTGACACCACAAACACAGATTGATATGCGCCAGAGCGGTGGTTCACTGCAAAGCGTGCGTGCCAGTGCCAACCTGAACAGCGTGGTACGTGCCCTGAATGCGCTGGGTGCGACGCCGATGGATCTGATGTCCATCCTGCAATCCATGCAAAGTGCAGGCTGTCTGCGCGCCAAACTGGAAATCATCTGATGCTAACCGATAGCAAACTGTTGACCAGTGCTGCCTGGGATGCCCAGTCGCTCAACGAACTGAAAACCAAAGCAGGCAAAGATCCGTCGGCGAATATCCGCCCGGTTGCCCGCCAGGTGGAAGGGATGTTTGTACAGATGATGTTGAAAAGTATGCGTGAAACCCTGCCGAAAGACGGGATGTTCAGCAGCGATTCGACGCGTCTCTACACCAGCATGTATGACCAGCAGATTGCGCAGCAGATGACCGCCGGAAAAGGCCTCGGTCTGGCTGACATGATTGTGAAACAGACCGAAGCCGCGCAGGGCATTCAGCCTCAGGATCAGCCGCAGCAGGTGCCAATGAAGTTTGACCTGGAAACGGTGACCAGTTATCAGAACCAGGCACTGACGCAGATGGTACGTAAAGCGATGCCGAAGGCCACGGACGGCGGTGATACACCGCTTTCAGGTGACAGCAAAGACTTCCTGGCGCAGCTTTCTCTGCCTGCACGTCTTGCCAGTGAGCAAAGTGGTGTGCCTCATCACCTGATCCTGGCGCAGGCTGCGCTGGAATCGGGCTGGGGCCAGCGGCAGATCCGTAAGGAAAATGGCGAACCAAGCTTTAACATCTTCGGCGTGAAGGCCAACGCCAGCTGGAAGGGGCCGACAACCGAGATCACCACCACCGAATATGAAAACGGTGCGGCGGTGAAGGTCAAAGCCAAATTCCGCGTCTACAGCTCTTATCTTGAGGCGTTGTCTGATTATGTGGGCTTGTTGAGCCGAAACCCACGCTATACCGCCGTCACGCAGGCGGCGACGCCGGAGCAGGGGGCACAGGCGCTGCAAAATGCCGGCTATGCCACCGATCCGAACTATGCGCGCAAGCTCACCAGCATGATTCAGCAACTGAAATCAATGGGTGAGAAGGTCAGCAAAGCCTATAGCACAGATCTCGAAAATCTGTTCTGAAAGTTCTCAAGTCCCGCTGGAGGTTGCCGATAACCTTCATCAGGACTCGTGTCTGAAAGTATAAAAGGAACCCCCATGTCCAGTTTGATTAACAGCGCCATGAGTGGCCTCGGTGCTGCACAGGCGGCACTCAATACCGTAAGTAATAATATTTCAAGCTATAACGTGGCAGGTTATACCCGTCAGAATACTATTCTGGGTGCGGCTAACAGCACACTGACCGGCGGTGGCTGGGTGGGTAACGGGGTTTATGTCTCCGGTGTGCAGCGTGAGTATGATGCCTTTATTACCAATCAGCTGCGCGCCGCGCAGACGCAGAGCAGCGGTCTGACGACGCGTTATCAGCAGATGTCAAAAATTGACGATGTGCTCTCTGATACCACCAATTCGCTGGCGACCACCCTGCAGGATTTCTTTAAAAGCATGCAGACGTTGGTCAGCAACGCCGAAGATCCGGCTGCGCGCCAGACGGTTATCGGTAAAGCGGATGGCCTGGTAAACCAGTTTAAAACCAACGATCAATATCTTCGTGACCAGGATTCGCAGGTTAACACGGCGATTACGACCAGCGTTGATCAGATCAATAACTATGCGAAGCAGATTGCTAACCTTAACGATCAGATTTCCCGTCTGACCGGTGTCGGCGCAGGCGCATCACCTAACGAATTGCTCGACCAGCGTGACCAACTGGTGAGCCAGCTTAACCAGATTGTGGGCGTGGAAGTGGCCGTACAGGACGGTGGCACCTATAACGTCTCGTTCGCTAATGGTTACACCCTGGTGCAGGGTAGTACCGCCAGCCAGCTGGCTGCGGTGAAATCAAGCGCCGATCCGGCGCGTACCACCATTGCCTATGTTGATGCCGCAGCCGGTAGCGTAGAGATCCCGGAAAAGCAGATCACCACCGGTTCACTGGGTGGGCTGTTGACTTTCCGCTCCGGAGACCTGGATAACGCGCGTAACGCCCTGAACCAGATGGCGTTGGCCTTTGCCGATGCCATGAATACCCAGCATCAAGCCGGATTCGATGCGAACGGTGATGCTGGCGGTAAACTGTTTGATTTCGGCTCTCCGTCAGCGCTGAGTAACGGTAAAAACACCGGTAGCGCGTCGGTGACGGTGTCCATGACGAACAGCTCTGCGGTTCAGGCGACCAACTATAAAGTTGAATATAACGGTACCAACTGGACGGTGACGCGTCTGTCTGACAAAACCAGCTTCACCGCAACGCCGGACGCCAGCGGTAACCTGGCATTTGATGGTTTGAACCTCAATATCAGCGGTTCTGCCAACACGAAAGACAGTTTCCTCGTCAAACCGGTGAATGACGTCATCATGAATATGGACGTTGCGATCAGCGACGAATCCAAACTGGCGATGGCTTCATCAAGTACCAGCGGTGAGAGCGACAATACCAACGGTCAAAAACTGCTGGATCTGCAGAATGCTAAACGGGTGGGGGGCAACAAGACCTTCAACGATGCTTATGCGGCTCTGGTGAGTACCGTGGGGAGCACCACGGCGTCACTGAAAACCAGTAGCGAAACCAAAGTCAACGTGGTGACGCAGTTGACTAAGCAGCAGCAGTCTATTTCCGGGGTTAACCTGGATGAAGAGTACGGTAACCTGCAGCGTTATCAGCAGTACTACCTGGCGAATGCGCAGGTTCTGCAAACGGCGAGCACGCTGTTTGATGCGTTAATTAATATTCGCTAAGGCTGAGGTTAAAAATGCGTATTAGTACTCAAATGATGTATGAGCAGAGCATGCGTGGAGTGACGAACTCCCAAAGTCTCTGGATGGGCTACGGCGAGCAGATGTCTACCGGTAAGCGGGTAAACCGCCCATCAGACGATCCGATTGCCGCCTCTCAGGCCGTTATGCTGTCTCAGGCTCAAACGCAGAACAGCCAGTATGCTCTGGCGCGTACCTTTGCAACGACCAAAGTGTCGCTGGAAGAGAACGTACTGCAGCAGGTGACCTCGGCGATTATCAGCTCGCAGGAAAAAATTGTGAACGCGGGTAACGGAACGTTGAGTGACGACGACCGTGCCTCGCTGGGAACCAACCTGAAAGGTCTTCGCGATCAGCTGATGAACCTGGCAAACAGCACGGACGGTAATGGTCGTTACATCTTTGCCGGTTACAAAACGGAAGCGGCGGCGTTCGACCAGACCACGGGTAATTATAATGGCGGGACTACGCCAATTATCCAGCAGGTTGACGCCTCCCGTACGATGCAAATCAGCCATACGGGAACCGAAGTTTTCGACAGCTTTACCAGCAACGCGAAACCAGAGCCGGATGGCAGCGCGCCGGAAACTAACCTGTTTAAGATCCTGGATACCGCCATTGCTGCACTGAATACGCCAGTAGGCGATGATCAGACCAAAGCGGATGCGTTCAAGGCCAGTATGGATAAAGCCAACCGTGGTCTGAGCAATTCTCTGAACAACGTGCTTACCGTGCGTGCCGATCTGGGGATTAAACTGGATGAACTGGGCAAGCTGGATTCACTGGGTGATGACCGTGCGCTGGGGCAAACTCAGCAGATGAGTAACCTGGTGGACGTTGACTGGAACTCGGTGATCTCGTCTTACTCCATGCAACAGGCGGCCCTGAAGGCGTCTTATAAAGCGTTCAGTGATATGCAAGGTATGTCGCTGTTCCAGATGAATAAATAAAGTCTTGACCTCTTAGAACATGTCTTGAAACTGGGCATATTCTGACTGCCCAATCCGTAAATGGATTGGGCATTTTTTTATGCGGCCTTTACCGGTGCAGAGGTGATGTGGGTGCTTTCAGTCAGACGGATCGCCAGTGCAATGACACCACACACTGTCGCCAGAGCCACTACGCCAGACCAGCCCGCCAGGGTATAGATATTGCTCCCTAAAGCAGAACCCATCGCCATACCGATAAACACCACCGTAAACAGCAGAGCGTTAAGGCGTCCACGGGCCTGAGGTTCAAGGCTGTACACCAGATTCTGGTGTGCCACCAGACTCGACTGCAGACCAAGATCAAACCCGACGGCGGACACGGCAATCAGAATGAGTTGTCCGTGAAGACCAAAAATGGGCATCAGAAACATCAGGGCAAACGCGGCGGTGACGAGCATGGCTCCCAGCTGTGTGACTTTCCTTGCACCCAGCTTATCCGCCAGTCCCCCTGCCAGTGGGGCGGCCAATGCACCTGCGGCACCCGCAATACCAAACCCACCCGCCACGGCGCTGCCGAAGTGATAGTGTTCGTAGAGCATAACGGCAAGCGTTGACCAGAATGCGCTAAAGGCAATCGACAGGAACCCCTGAGCCAGCGCCGCACGACGCAGTGCCGGATAACGACGCCACAGATGTTCCATTGAACGCATCAACGCGGGATAGCTGAGCGTAGAGTGGATGGCAAATCGGGGAAGGACTGCCCACATCGCCACGCCGACAAACGCAATGCTTGCCGCTGCCAGCTGGTACATGACGCGCCAGCCAAAAGCTTCACCCGCCACGCCGCTGACGGTTCTCGACAGCAATATACCCAGCAACAGCCCTGTCATCACTGTTCCCACGGTTTTACCCTGTTTCCCTTCCGGCGCGAGGATGGCGGCGGCAGGGACGATATCCTGCGCCATTGTTGCCGCCATCCCGATCAGCAGGCTTGCCAGCAGCAATGAGTGCAATTGTCCGGCCAGGCTACAACCCAGCAGGAAGAGGGCCAGGGCGACGCTCTTAATCAGGATCAGCGTTCTGCGGTCGTGGCGATCGCCAAGCGGTAGTAAGAAGAGTATGCCGAGCGCATAGCCTGCCTGGGTCAATGTCGGAACCAGCCCCATGCCTTCAATGCTCAGATGAAGGTCTGACCCCATCAGCGGCAACAGCGGTTGTGCGTAGTAAATGGATGCCACGCTGAAGCCAGCCCCCAGAGCCAGCATTAAAATCACCCAGCGGCTTGCCGCGTGGGGAGCAGTTGTTGTGTTCATAAGACGTTCCTCAGTCATAGTGTGCGGCTATTTTTTATCAGTACGTCTTGCGACGGTAGACGGCCCGGTGGTAAAACGCATATACGTTAGGTGTATGACAGATGAAAATATGAAACGAGTTGAACGTATAGACAGGGTAGAGCTGATGCGCACCTTTGTGCGTATCGTGGAAACCGGGTCGTTATCGGCGGCGGCAAGGCAGCTTTCTACCACCCAGGCCACGGTGAGCCGGCGTTTGCAGTCTCTGGAAACCCTGTTGGGGGCACGCCTGCTGTTGCGTACGACCCATGCGACCAAGCTCACCGACGACGGTGAGCGCTGTTATCAGCATGCCAGACGTGTGATTGATAGCTGGCTGGCGCTGGAAGACGAAGTCGGGCAGGCGGAGGATGAGCCTGTTGGGGTATTACGGGTGCGTGCCCCGCATGCTTTTGGGCAGGATCAGCTTCTGAAACCGTTAACGGAATTTTTACAGCGTTATCCGCAGCTGTCCGTCGAGTGGATGCTGAATGATAAGTCGGTGGATTTTCTGAGCGATAATCTTGATTGTGCAATCCGTGTCGGGGCCGAGGTAGATCCCGCGACGGTGTCGGTCATGCTGGCTGAAGTACCGCGCTGTGTGGTGGCATCACCCGCGTTGCTGGCGCAGTTCCCCCCGGTTAACACCCCGGAAGATCTTCTGGTGCTTCCCTGGATTGCCATCAGCACCTTTTATCAACGGCATGTGGATTTGTTTGACGGTCTTTCGATGCAGCCACGACGTATCGCCATTACCCCGCGCTTGAGCACTGACAGCCTCCATGTGGCGCGTAATACCGTGCTGACGGGTCTGGGTGTCGCCGTGGTATCAAGCTGGACGGTAAAAGAGGATATCCGGGAAGGACGTTTAATTCATCTGCTGCCAGAATGGCAGCCAGCGGCACTGCCCGTCCATCTGGTGTATCCGTGGTCCCGATATTACCCGGCACGCTTGCGACGTTTCCTGGAGATGATGAAGCAGGTGATGCCGGATATTGCCGGGATGAGAAAGCCCGTCAGCGAGCAATAAAAAAGCCGACCCGGAGGTCGGCTTTTTACATTATGTCGATTTACTCGGCAGACTGCGGACGGGTAGCTGGCGCAGTAGCCTGGTGCGTTGCACTGTGACCACCGGCAGAACCTTTGCCTTCAAAGCTGAATGCAGGGCGAACCCAGTCGCTGTGACGCGGTGCTTCTGGCACATATTCAGGTGCCGGGGCACGCGTCATAGGTGCTGTCGCAACGTGTGCAGACGCAGGGGCAGCAACAACCGGCTCTGGTTTCACCTCAGGCGCTTTCACTTCCTGGGCTTCGCGAACAGGTTCAACGTCAACAGCGGCTTCCTGAACGACTTCTGCAGCGGCAGTTTCAGCCACGGCTTCAGTGGTTTCTTCAACCGCTGCGGCAGGTTCAACTTCTTCTGCTACTTCTTCAGCCACCACCGTGTCTTCTGCAGCGATAAACTGCGGTGCAGCATCAACCGGCGCGGCAATCACTTCAGGATGGGTCGTTTCTACTGCAACAGCGTGAGGTGCTGCTGCGTCGACAACCTGCGGTTCAACCACTGTTGCGGCTGCAGCGGCCACATCTTCAACGGCAGCGACAGGTGCAATCACTTCTTCAGTGAGCGCTTGCTCTTCAACAATTTGTTCCGGGCGTGCAACCGGGTAGCGGATCCAGACTTTGCCGGATGCCATTTCAGGTGACGCGCACGCCACGGTTAACGGCATTGGTGACTGAGTCGGGTAACGCTCGTCACGGTAACGACGACGACGCTGGCCGCTGACGCGCAGGTGGCGCGGAGAACGGCGTGAACGGCGCGGCATACCGGCGTTATCACGGCCTTCACCGTTTTCATCCTGCTCGACGTTGTTTTCTACCACTGCAGGCAGATCAACTTTAGCCAGCTGCATGTTCGGTGCACTTTCGGTCACTTCCGCGCTGACAATTGCAGTCTCTTCCGCTGGCTGGCCACCAATACGGACTTTTTGAGCCAGCTGGCGCGGTTTACGACGCTGCATCACCTGAGTGCGCTCTTCCTGTTCCGTGTCCTGCTGTTCAACAGGTTCTTCACGGTTCAGGTTTTTAACTTCCTGCTGCGCCTGACGTTTCTCGTCGTTGCGGCGACGGTTACGTTCACGGCGAGGCTGCTGCTCGTCACGCTGTTTGTTCTTCTCAGACTCATCGCCCGCCTGCTGGCGAATTTCACGATCTTCAACATTCTGCTGTTGTTTATCGCGACGGTTACGACGGTTGTCTTCGCGTTGCTCACGGCCTTCGTTATTGTCAGAACGGTTGTCACGACGCTCATTACGGTCATTACGGTCATTACGGTCACTGCGGTCGTTACGATCGCGGCGGTTGTTCTGGCGTTTACGACGATCCTGCTGGCGCTCAGGTTTGGCTTCTTTCGTTACCTCTTTTGGCTGCTCCGGCTGAACTTCTTCGCCTGCAAACATCTTTTTCAGCGCACCGAAGAAGCGACTCAGCAGACCCGGTTGTTCAGGTTGTGCTTTTGCCACTTCTGCCGCTGGTTTTTGCGCCGCAGGTTTTGCTGCCAGTTTTTCCAGTGCCGCTTCAGGCGGTGCTTCCGGCATGATGAAGGTTGCTAATGCTGGCTGCTCAGGCAGTTTACGCTCGGCAGGTTCTTCATCGGATGGCAGTGCCATCTCTTCTTCATGCAGTTTCGGCAGCAGGTAGCTGAGAGTAGACGTCTCTTCACCTTTACGCACGCGCAGCACGTGATAGTGCGGGGTCTGCATCTGATCGTTTGGTACGATGATGCAGCGAACGCCGCCCTGACGTGCTTCAATGGCGCTGACCGCTGCACGTTTTTCGTTCAGCAGGTAGGAGGCAATTGGCACCGGAACAATGGCATGAACCTCTTTGGTGTTCTCTTTCAGCGCTTCTTCTTCAATCAGACGCAGAATAGACAGAGACAGAGATTCGTTGTCACGCACGGTACCCGTACCGGAACAGCGTGGGCACACGTGATGGCTGGATTCACCCAGTGATGGGCTCAGACGCTGACGGGACATCTCCAGCAGGCCAAAACGTGAAATGTGGCTGATCTGGATACGGGCTCTGTCCTGACGTACCGCTTCGCGCAGACGGTTTTCAACCGCACGCTGGTGACGAACCGGTGTCATGTCGATAAAGTCGATAACGATCAGACCACCCAGGTCGCGCAGGCGGAGCTGGCGGGCGATTTCATCAGCGGCTTCAAGGTTGGTGTTGAAGGCCGTCTCTTCGATATCACCACCGCGCGTTGCACGTGCGGAGTTGATGTCGATCGCGGTCAGCGCTTCAGTAGTATCGATAACGATAGAACCGCCAGACGGCAGACGCACTTCACGCTGGAAGGCGGACTCAATCTGGGATTCGATCTGATAGTGGCTGAACAGCGGGATTTCACCGGTGTACAGTTTGATTTTGCTGGTGAAATCCGGACGACCCAGCGCGGCGATGTGCTGGCGGGCCAGCTCAAGCACTTTCGGGTTATCAATCAGAATTTCGCCGATGTCCTGACGCAGGTAGTCACGGAAGGCACGTACGATAACGTTACTTTCCTGGTGGATCAGGAACGGTGCAGGGCGGTTTTCTGCAGCTTTCTGGATAGCTTCCCAGTGCTTCAGACGGAAGCTTAAGTCCCACTGCAGCGCTTCGGCAGATTTGCCTACACCTGCGGTGCGAACGATAAGCCCCATGCCATCCGGCAGTTCAAGACTTGCCAGCGCTTCTTTCAGTTCGGTACGGTCATCACCTTCGATACGGCGAGAGATACCACCCGCACGCGGGTTGTTTGGCATCAGAACCAGATAACTTCCCGCCAGGCTGATAAAGGTGGTCAGTGCGGCCCCTTTGTTGCCACGCTCTTCTTTATCAATCTGAACGATAACTTCCTGACCTTCACGCAGAACATCTTTAATGTTCGGACGGCCATGAGAGTTGTAGTTTGCAGGGAAATATTCGCGGGCGATTTCTTTCAGAGGGAGGAAACCATGACGCTCAGCACCGTAGTCGACAAATGCAGCTTCAAGGCTTGGTTCAATGCGGGTGATTTTGCCTTTGTAAATGTTCGCTTTTTTCTGTTCGTGTCCAGGACTTTCGATATCCAGATCGTACAGGCGCTGCCCATCCACAAGGGCGACACGCAACTCTTCTTGCTGAGTTGCGTTGATTAACATTCTTTTCATCGTAACTTACTCATTATTCTTACATTGACGACAAAGCTGCGGGCAAGGTGACGCTTTCCGGGGTATGAACCGATGGCCTCGTGTCTATTCACGTCGCCAACCTCACGGTTGTCGCCCGCTTAAGAGGCGCAGAGTGTCGGTTGCCTGTATTTCATACGGAAATACAGCGCAATTATCAGGGGAATTGCCTGGGAAAACTCTCCAGAAAACAATCCTTATACCGGGAAGTACTGCAACCCGCAGCCCGCTAACTGCCTGAAAGATCAATACGTCTTACGCCATTGCTGCGTGGATGATCGGTCAGACAAAATTGGTCATTCCGTCAGTATCCTTACTTAACCAGGATTTAACACGGAAAACGGCATCATTATTCCACTGCTCGCCGGGTTATAGCAAGATGACTTTTACCAATTATCACCCGGTTACTCACAGTTTCTTCACTTCAACGCGGTGATTGGTTTAATAACCACCAAATCGATTGCGCGAAACGGAGGGCAGGCCGGATAAAAGTAAATATAAGCATAGAAAAATGAGTGGCGCTAATGCCTGACGATATTTAGAATCGCCAACCATGAAAACAGAGACTCCAGCCGTAAAAATGGTTGCTATCGCGGATGACTACGCGGGGCAACGTATCGATAACTTTTTGCGCACCCAACTGAAAGGGGTGCCAAAGAGCATGATTTATCGCATCTTGCGTAAGGGTGAGGTGCGGGTTAACAAAAAACGCGTGAAGCCTGAGTATAAACTCGAAGCCGGTGATGAAGTGCGTATCCCGCCGGTACGTGTTGCCGAGCGTGAAGAAGAAGCGGTTTCACCGAAGCTACAGAAAGTGGCGGCCCTGAGTGATGTTATCCTCTATGAAGATGACTATATCCTGGTGCTGAACAAGCCGTCAGGCACGGCTGTGCATGGCGGTAGCGGTCTGAGCTTCGGTGTGATTGAAGGGCTGCGCGCACTGCGCCCGGAAGCACGTTTCCTCGAACTGGTTCACCGCCTTGATCGTGACACCTCCGGCGTGCTGTTGGTGGCGAAAAAACGTTCTGCACTGCGTTCTCTCCATGAACAACTGCGCGAAAAAGGGATGCAGAAGGATTATCTGGCGCTGGTTCGCGGCCAGTGGCAGTCCCACGTTAAGGTGGTGCAGGCACCGTTGCTGAAAAATATTCTGCAAAGCGGCGAGCGTATTGTCCGTGTGAGTCAGGAAGGCAAGCCTTCTGAAACGCGATTCAAAGTTGAAGAACGCTATGAATTTGCCACGCTGATGCGTTGTAGTCCGGTGACCGGTCGTACTCACCAGATCCGTGTGCATACCCAGTATGCCGGGCATCCGATTGCGTTTGACGATCGTTATGGCGATCGTGAATTTGATAAGCAGTTAGCGGGCACGGGGTTGTCTCGTCTTTTCCTGCACGCGGCAGCGCTGAAGTTTACCCACCCGAATACGGGCGAAGTTATCCGTATTGAAGCGCCGCTGGATGAGCAGTTGAAGCGCTGTCTTAAAGTTCTGCGCGGTTAAGGTAAAGGTAAAACGGCAACGAATGTTGCCGTTTTTAATGTTTGCTCCCTCGTCCTGTGGGAGAGTGCCGGGGCGAGGGCATCAGGCCGCAGCGATCCAATCACATCGTCAGCGGATTATACTCTTCTCGCCTTAACATCTGACACAGCGCAATCAGCGGTAACCCAATCAGCGTATTCGGATCGCGACCCTCCAGTTTTTCAAACAGCGCAATCCCTAACCCTTCGCTTTTAAAACTGCCCGCACAGTTGAGTGGCCGTTCCCGGCGCACGTAGTCGATAATCTCTTGTTCGCTGAGATGGCGGAAGTGTACGTCAAAAGGCTCGCACTCGGTCTGCAGGTGACCGGAGGCAGAGTTATAGAGCGCGAGGCCAGTATAGAAGGTGACAATGTTACCGCGCGCTCGCATGAGCTGTTGGCGGGCGTTTTCTTCAGTATGGGGTTTGCCGGTGATTTCTCCGTCCAGCACACAAACCTGATCGGAGCCTATAATCAGATGTGCAGGGTAACGTACGGCAAGCGATTGTGCTTTTTCCTGGGCCAGACGGGTCACCAGATGGCGTGGAGATTCGCCAGGTTGTGGCGTCTCGTCAACGTCGGGTGCAGCACATTCAAACGGGATCCCGAGCTTTTCAAGCAACATTCGGCGGTAGGGTGAAGTGGAGGCGAGAACCAGATTTGGCATATTTTTATCACCAGGATATAGCGTATCGATGCCAGCCATTTTAAACTACAGGCCGCAATGTGTGCGAATAATTGGCAAAAGGCAGCCCTGGTTGCCTTTTTCTTTGACTATATGACGTTACAAAGTTAATATGCGCGCCCTATGCAAAAGGTAAAATTACCCCTGACTCTTGATCCGGTTCGTACGGCTCAAAAACGCCTCGATTATGAAGGGATCTATTCTTCCGATCAGGCTGAGCGTATCGCCGAATCCGTAGTCAGTGTGGACAGTGATGTGGAATGCTCCATGTCGTTCGCTATCGATAACCAGCGCCTTGCCGTATTAACCGGTGATGCAAAGGTGACGGTAACGCTCGAATGTCAGCGTTGCGGGAAACCGTTCGTACAACATGTTCACACAACGTATTGTTTCAGTCCGGTTCGCTCTGTCGAACAGGCTGAGGCACTCCCGGAAGCGTATGAGCCGATTGAGGTTAACGAATTCGGTGAAATCGATCTGCTGGCTCTGGTAGAAGATGAAATTATCCTCTCCTTGCCTGTAGTTCCGGTGCATGATTCTGAACACTGTGAAGTGTCCGAGGCGGACATGGTCTTTGGGGAACTGCCTGATGAAGCGCAAAAACCAAATCCATTTGCCGTATTAGCCAGCTTAAAGCGTAAGTAATTGAGGAGTAAGGTCCATGGCCGTACAACAGAATAAACCAACCCGTTCCAAACGTGGCATGCGTCGTTCCCATGACGCGCTGACTGCAGTTACCAGCCTGTCTGTAGACAAGACTTCTGGTGAAAAACACCTGCGTCACCACATCACTGCTGACGGTTTCTACCGCGGCCGCAAGGTTATCACTAAGTAATCACGCGCAAGCGTGATGAAGCTTAGTGAGGATTTCCCCAGGTCACTGGGGAAACACCAAACCAGGCAGTGACGATACCTTGACACGTCTAACCCTGGCGTTAGATGTCATGGGGGGAGATTTTGGCCCTTCTGTGACAGTGCCTGCAGCATTGCAGGCACTGAATTCTAATTCGCAACTCACACTTCTTTTAGTCGGTAACCCCGACACAATCACGCCATTACTTGCAAAAGCTGACTTCGAACAACGTTCGCGTCTGCAGATTATTCCTGCGCAGTCAGTTATTGCCAGTGATGCCCGGCCATCGCAAGCGATTCGCAATAGCCGTGGCAGCTCCATGCGAATAGCACTGGAGCTGGTGAAAGAAGGGCGAGCGCAGGCTTGCGTCAGTGCGGGAAATACCGGCGCGCTGATGGGGCTGTCGAAATTATTGCTCAAGCCTATTGAGGGCATTGAGCGCCCGGCGCTGGTGACGGTGTTACCGCACCAGCAAAAGGGCAAAACGGTGGTGCTCGATCTGGGTGCTAACGTCGATTGTGATAGTACAATGCTGGTTCAGTTCGCCGTGATGGGGTCGGTGCTGGCAGAAGATGTGGTCGGGATTAAAAACCCCCGCGTTGCGTTGCTGAATATTGGTGAAGAAGAGACCAAAGGCCTGGATAGTATTCGTGATGCTGCCGAATTACTTAAACAGGTTCCTTCCATCAACTATATTGGTTATCTCGAAGCCAATGAGTTGCTGACGGGTAAAACGGATGTATTAGTGTGTGATGGCTTCACCGGAAACGTAACGCTGAAGACCATGGAAGGGGTCGTTCGGATGTTTCTTTCTCTGCTGAAAACCCAGGGAGAAGGTAAAAAAAGGTCCTGGTGGCTGATTTTATTAAAGCGTTGGTTACAAAAAAGCCTGACGCGGCGATTCAGTCACCTCAACCCCGACCAGTATAATGGCGCCTGTCTGTTAGGATTGCGCGGCATCGTGATTAAGAGTCATGGAGCCGCCAATCAGCGAGCATTTTCCGTCGCGATTGAACAGGCAGTGCAGGCGGTGCAGCGACAAGTCCCTCAGCGGATTGCCGCTCGCCTGGGATCTGTATTAGCTAAAAGTGACTGAGCGTACATGTATACGAAGATTATTGGTACCGGCAGCTATCTGCCAAAACAAGTGCGAACCAACGCCGATCTGGAAAAAATGGTAGATACGTCTGACGAGTGGATTGTCACGCGCACAGGTATCCGTGAACGTCGTATCGCCGCGCCAGATGAAACCGTTGCGACTATGGGCTACGAAGCGGCACAGCGTGCGCTCGAGATGGCCGGCATCGATAAAGAACAAATTGGTTTGATCGTGGTTGCCACGACGTCCGCTACACATGCATTCCCAAGCGCGGCATGCCAGGTGCAGAACATGCTCGGCATTAAAGGTTGCCCGGCGTTTGATGTTGCTGCTGCATGCGCAGGTTTCACCTATGCACTGAGCGTTGCCGATCAGTATGTCAAATCTGGCGCAGTAAAGTATGCGCTGGTGATCGGTGCTGACGTGCTGGCACGTACCTGCGATCCAACCGATCGTGGTACGATCATTATTTTTGGTGATGGTGCAGGCGCAGTGTTGCTGGGCCAGTCCGAAGAGCCGGGCATCATCTCCACGCATTTGCATGCCGATGGTAGCTACGGCGAGCTGTTGACACTGCCTAACGCCGATCGCGTTAATCCGGAGAACTCAATCCACCTGACAATGGCAGGTAATGAGGTATTCAAGGTGGCGGTGACCGAGCTTGCACATATTGTCGATGAAACGCTGGAAGCGAATCACCTTGAACGCTCTGCGCTCGACTGGCTGGTACCGCATCAGGCGAACCTGCGTATCATCACTGCGACCGCTAAAAAGCTGGGCATGCCGATGGATAACGTTGTCGTGACGCTGGATCGCCACGGCAACACCTCTGCGGCGTCGGTACCGTGTGCATTTGACGAAGCGGTACGCGATGGACGAATCAAACGGGGCCAGTTGGTCTTGCTTGAAGCCTTCGGTGGTGGATTCACCTGGGGTTCCGCGCTGGTTCGTTTCTAGAATAAGGATTAAAAAATGACGCAATTTGCTTTTGTGTTCCCGGGCCAGGGCTCTCAAACCGTTGGGATGTTGTCTGAAATGGCAGCAAACTATCCGGTAATCGAAGAGACTTTCCGTGAAGCTTCCGATGCGCTGGGTTATGATCTGTGGGCGTTGACCCAGCAGGGCCCAGCCGAAGAGCTGAACAAAACCTGGCAGACTCAGCCAGCACTGCTGACCGCATCCGTTGCGCTGTGGCGTGCATGGCAGCAGCAGGGCGGTAAAACGCCAGCGCTGCTCGCGGGTCACAGCCTGGGTGAATACTCTGCGCTGGTATGTGCAGGTGTGATCGCCTTTGCTGATGCAGTACGTCTGGTCGAACTGCGTGGTAAATTCATGCAGGAAGCGGTGCCAGAAGGAACGGGTGGCATGTCTGCCATCATCGGTCTGGATGATGCCTCTATTGCGAAAGCATGTGAAGAATCAGCCGAAGGCCAGGTGGTTTCTCCGGTTAACTTCAACTCGCCGGGCCAGGTGGTTATCGCGGGCCATAAAGAAGCGGTTGAACGTGCAGGTGCCGCCTGTAAAGCTGCAGGTGCGAAGCGTGCTCTGCCGCTGCCAGTGAGCGTTCCATCTCATTGCGCGCTGATGAAACCAGCAGCCGACAAACTGGCCATTGAACTGGAAAAAATTGTCTTTAACGCACCGACGATTTCCGTTGTGAACAACGTCGATGTGAAATGCGAAACCGCGCCGGAAGCTATCCGTAACGCGCTGGTTCGCCAGCTTTATAGCCCGGTACAGTGGACCAAAACCGTTGAGTTTATGGCGTCACAGGGCGTTGAGCATCTGTATGAAGTTGGTCCAGGTAAAGTCCTCACCGGTCTGACAAAACGTATTGTTGACACCCTGACTGCCTCGGCGATTAACGAGCCGGAAGCGATGTCAGCGGCACTCTCGCAATAAAAGAGGAATACCATGAGTTTTGAAGGAAAAATCGCACTGGTCACCGGCGCAAGCCGTGGTATCGGGCGTGCAATTGCTGAAACACTGGTTGCGCGCGGCGCGAAAGTGATTGGTACAGCGACCAGCGAGAATGGCGCTAAAGCCATCAGCGAATATCTGGGTGCGAACGGTAAAGGTCTGGTACTGAATGTGACTGAACCTGCATCTATCGAATCTGTTCTGGAAAATATTCGCGCAGAGTTTGGCGAAGTGGACATTCTGGTAAATAATGCCGGGATCACGCGCGACAACCTGTTGATGCGAATGAAAGACGACGAGTGGAACGATATTATCGAAACCAATCTGTCATCTGTATTCCGTCTGTCAAAAGCGGTAATGCGCGCTATGATGAAAAAGCGTCATGGTCGTATTATCACTGTTGGTTCTGTGGTTGGTACCATGGGAAATGCTGGTCAGGCTAACTACGCTGCGGCGAAAGCGGGTCTGATCGGTTTCAGTAAGTCGCTGGCGCGTGAAGTCGCGTCACGCGGTATTACTGTAAACGTTGTTGCTCCGGGCTTTATTGAAACGGACATGACGCGTGCGCTGACCGATGATCAGCGTGCGGGTACGTTGGCGGCAGTTCCGGCGGGTCGTCTTGGCGACCCTAAAGAAATCGCCAGCGCGGTTGCATTTTTAGCCTCTGACGAAGCGGGTTACATCACTGGTGAAACCCTCCACGTCAACGGCGGAATGTACATGGTTTAATCACGATCGAAAATATTTGCGTTATTAGGGCGAATGGCCTCAAAATAACGTAAAATCGTGGTAAGACCTGCCGGGATTTAGTTGCAAATTTTTCAACATTTTATACACTACGAAAACCATCGCGAAAGCGAGTTTTGATAGGAAATTTAAGAGTATGAGCACTATCGAAGAACGCGTTAAGAAAATTATTGGCGAACAGCTGGGCGTTAAGCAGGAAGAAGTTGTGAACTCCGCTTCCTTCGTTGAAGACCTGGGCGCAGATTCTCTTGACACCGTTGAGCTGGTAATGGCTCTGGAAGAAGAGTTTGATACTGAGATTCCGGACGAAGAAGCTGAGAAAATCACCACCGTTCAGGCTGCCATTGATTACATCAACGGTCACCAGGCGTAAGTGAACATCTCCAGGCGGTCATTCGACCGCCTGAGTTTTATCTTTTTTAGTCCCACGAATCTCTTTTTTTTATCCCTCCCTGGAGGACAAACGTGTCTAAGCGTCGTGTAGTTGTGACCGGACTTGGCATGTTGTCTCCTGTCGGCAATACCGTAGAGTCCACCTGGAAAGCTCTCCTTGCCGGTCAGAGCGGCATCAGCCTAATCGACCATTTCGATACTAGCGCCTATGCAACGAAATTTGCTGGCTTAGTAAAGGATTTTAACTGTGAAGAGATAATCTCGCGCAAAGAACAGCGCAAGATGGATGCCTTCATTCAATATGGAATTGTCGCTGGCGTTCAGGCCATGCAGGATTCTGGTCTTGAAATTACGGAAGAGAACGCAACCCGAATCGGTGCCGCTATCGGCTCCGGGATTGGCGGTCTTGGCCTGATCGAGGAAAACCATACATCTCTGATGAATGGTGGCCCGCGTAAGATCAGTCCGTTCTTCGTTCCGTCCACGATTGTTAACATGGTGGCAGGTCACCTGACTATCATGTTCGGCCTGCGTGGGCCAAGCATTTCTATCGCTACCGCATGTACGTCTGGCGTACATAACATCGGCCAGGCCGCGCGTATCATTGCGTACGGCGATGCAGATGCTATGGTTGCAGGCGGTGCGGAAAAAGCCAGTACCCCGCTGGGTGTAGGTGGCTTTGGTGCGGCGCGTGCGCTGTCTACCCGTAACGATAACCCTCAGGCGGCGAGCCGTCCGTGGGATAAAGACCGTGATGGTTTCGTGTTGGGTGACGGTGCGGGCATGATCGTGCTGGAAGAGTACGAGCACGCGAAAAAACGCGGTGCGAAAATTTATGCTGAAATCGTTGGCTTTGGTATGAGCAGTGATGCCTACCACATGACGTCACCACCAGAAAATGGTGCCGGTGCCGCGCTGGCAATGGCAAATGCGATTCGCGATGCGGGTATTACCCCTGCGCAGATCGGCTACGTTAACGCGCACGGTACGTCTACTCCTGCGGGCGATAAAGCAGAAACTCAGGCCGTTAAGTCTATCTTCGGCGAATCTGCCCGCCGCGTACTGGTGAGCTCGACGAAATCCATGACCGGTCACCTGTTGGGTGCGGCGGGTGCAGTAGAGTCTATCTACTCTATCCTGGCGCTGCGCGATCAGGCTGTACCGCCAACCATCAACCTGGATAACCCGGATGAAGGTTGTGACCTGGATTTCGTACCGCACGAAGCGCGTCAGGTTAGTGGCATGGAGTACACGCTGTGTAACTCCTTCGGCTTTGGTGGCACCAACGGCTCTCTGATCTTCAAAAAGATTTGAGTCTGGCTGCCCGATGGCTATCAAAAAAGGTCCGCTTGTCGGACCTTTTTTATTAGGTCTTTTCTTCTTGTCGGGTGTACGACATCCTGCCAGACTGAACCCCCACGCATAAGGAGCCACCATGTTTTTAATCAATGGCCTTGAGCTAGATTCTCTGCCTGCCAGCGACAGAGCAACTCAGTTTGGTGATGGCTGCTTTACGACGGCGCGCATTCTTGACGGGGATGTATGCCTGCTTGATGCGCATATCCGCCGCCTGCAAAATGCCTGTGAAACCTTGCTGATCCCATTTACACAGTGGGATACGCTGCGGCACGAAATGTGCCAGCTGGCGTCAGGGAAGAGCAGCGGGGTACTCAAAGTGCTTATCAGTCGCGGCAGCGGGGGGCGGGGCTACAGTGGAGCCCGTTGCGAACATCCGACACGGATCCTGTCGGTTTCCGCGTACCCTGCCCATTACGAACGCTGGCGTAAAGAGGGCGTTACCCTGACGCTTAGCCCGGTACGTCTGGGGCGAAACCCAATGCTTGCCGGTATTAAACACCTCAACCGCCTGGAACAGGTGCTTATCCGTACTCATCTTGAGCAGACGGACGCTGATGAGGCGCTGGTTCTTGACAGCGAAGGGTTCATTACGGAATGCTGTGCGGCTAATTTACTCTGGCGGCAGGGTCGTGATGTTTTCACGCCTTCACTGGAGCAGGCCGGTGTGAACGGCATCATGCGTCAGTTTTGCTTACAGCACCTGGCACACTCGGGCTTTCGTGTTGTCGAAGTGAGTGCGAGGGAAGAGGCGCTGCAGAAAGCTGATGAAATGATTATCTGCAATGCGCTGATGCCTGTTGTGCCCGTACGCGCTTATGGCCAACTCCACCTGCCATCGCGCGAGCTGTTTCAGTTTTTAGCCCCGATATGTGAGCAAACCAGATAGTCATGAAGAAAATGTTGCGCTTTGTTCTCCTCCTTGTCGTTACGCTGGGTATTGCTGGCGGAGCAGGAGTGTGGAAGGTTCGCCAGCTGGCGGACAGTAAAATCCTGATTAAAGACGAGATGATTTTTACCCTTAAAGCGGGTACCGGGCGGCAGGCGCTGGGTGAGCAGCTTTATGGCGATAAGATCATTAACCGCCCGCGCGTATTCCAGTGGTTACTGCGTGTTGAACCTGCGCTGTCCCACTTCAAAGCCGGGACTTATCGCTTCACCCCGGGAATGACCGTCAGGGAGATGCTGCTGTTGCTGGAAAGTGGCAAAGAGGCACAGTTCCCGCTGCGTTTTGTTGAAGGTATGCGCCTGAGCGATTACCTCAAACAACTGCGCGATGCTCCGTATATTAAGCATACCCTGAAAGATGACCGCTACCAGACGGTGGCTGAGGTACTGAAATTCGAACATCCTGAGTGGGTAGAAGGCTGGTTCTGGCCAGATACCTGGATGTATACGGCAGGTACCACTGATGTTGCCATTCTGAAGCGGGCGCACAAAAAAATGGTCGCGGCGGTCGGGGCGGCCTGGGAAGGGCGCATCGATGGGTTGCCGTATAAAGATCAAAATCAGTTTGTTACGATGGCCTCGATCATCGAGAAAGAGACGGCCGTTGCCGCAGAGCGCGACCAGGTGGCGTCGGTCTTTATCAACCGTTTGCGCATCGGCATGCGCCTGCAAACCGACCCTACCGTGATTTACGGCATGGGAGAGGGTTATAACGGTAAGATATCCAGAAAAGATCTGGAGACACCAACGGCGTATAATACTTACGTGATTAGTGGTTTACCGCCGGGCCCGATTGCGACCCCGAGCGAAGCATCGCTTCAGGCTGCCGCGCACCCGGCAAAAACACCGTATCTCTATTTTGTGGCTGATGGAAAAGGTGGTCATACCTTTAACACCAACCTTGCCAGCCATAATCGCTCTGTTCAGGACTATCTGAAGGCACTTAAGGAAAAAAATGCGCAGTAAATACATTGTCATTGAGGGACTCGAAGGGGCAGGTAAAACCACCGCCCGCAACGTGGTCGTTGAGACGCTGAAATCGCATGGTATTGCGGATATGGTGTTCACCCGTGAGCCGGGCGGCACGCAGCTGGCTGAAAAACTGCGTAGTCTGGTGCTGGATATCAAATCCGTAGGCGACGAAGTTATCACCGACAAAGCCGAAGTGCTGATGTTCTATGCTGCGCGTGTGCAGCTGGTGGAGACAGTGATCAAACCCGCGCTGACCGAAGGTAAGTGGGTCATTGGCGATCGCCACGATCTGTCTACCCAGGCTTATCAGGGTGGTGGTCGCGGTATTGACCAGACGATGCTCGCAACGCTGCGTGATGTGGTGCTCGGTGATTTCCGCCCCGATCTGACGCTCTATCTGGACGTAACGCCGGAAGTGGGGCTGAAGCGCGCACGTGCGCGTGGTGAACTGGATCGCATTGAGCAAGAGTCATTCGATTTCTTTAACCGTACTCGTGCGCGTTATCTTGAACTGGCCGGACAGGACAGCACAATTCGTACCATTGATGCAACGCAATCCCTTGAGGTTGTCACTCGTTCCATTCAGGAAACCGTCGCGCAATGGCTACAGGAACAACAGGCATGAAATGGTATCCGTGGTTGCGCCCGCACTTTGAACAGCTGGTCAACAGCTATCAGGGCGGTCGGGGGCATCATGCGTTACTGATTCAGGCATTGCCGGGTATGGGCGATGATGCGTTGATTTACGCCATCACCCGTTTTCTGATGTGCCAACAGCCGGAAGGACACAAAAGCTGTGGCAAATGCCGTGGCTGCCAGCTGATGCAGGCCGGTACACATCCTGACTATTACACACTTGAACCTGAGAAAGGTAAAAGTACGCTCGGTATTGACGCTGTGCGTGAAGTTAGCGAAAAATTGTACGAACACGCGCGACTCAACGGGGCAAAAGTCATCTGGCTGAAAGATGCGGCACTGCTTACCGAAGCAGCCGCTAACGCACTGTTGAAAACGCTGGAAGAACCGCCGGAAAAAACCTGGTTCTTCCTGTCATGCCGTGAGCCGGGCAGATTGCTGGCCACGCTACGCAGCCGCTGTCGCCTTCATCACCTCGCAGTGCCTCAGGAATCGTGGGCGCTTAGCTGGCTGGAACGGGAAGTGACAACGTCACAAGACGTGGCGCTCTCTGCACTACGCCTGTGCGGTGGCGCACCGGCTGCAGCTCTGGCGATGCTGCAACCGGATGTCTGGTCACAGCGTGAGGCGCTCTGCCAGGCTGTCGAATCTTCACTGAATAGCCGCGACTGGTTGAGCCTGCTGCCTGTACTCAATAGCGATCAGGTTACCGAGCGTCTGCACTGGCTGGCCTCCTTACTCCTTGATGCGTTCAAGATCCAGCAAGGGGCGACGTTGTTGACTAACCCTGATGCCTGGCCGCTGGTGAACACCCTGGCGAACGCTCTGTCAGGCACGTCCCTGCGCGCTATCCTCCATGACGTTTGTCAGAGCCGCGAACAACTTTTGGCCGTCACGGGTCTCAATCGAGAGCTTTTACTGACCGACCAGTTACTGCGTATTGAACATTACCTGCAACCGGGCGTGATACCGCCCGTTTCCCATCTCTGAGAGAGACATTATGTTTTTAGTCGACTCACACTGCCATCTCGATGGCCTGGATTATCAATCCCTGCATAAAAACGTGGACGATGTACTGGCAAAAGCCGCTGCCCGTGATGTGAAATTTTGCCTGGCTGTAGCAACGACGCTACCGGGTTACCGCACCATGCGTGAGCTGGTGGGCGTTCGCGATAACGTCGTGTTCTCCTGCGGTGTGCATCCGCTGAATCAGGATGAAGAGTACGACGTTGAAGAGTTACGTCGTCTGGCTGCGGAAGAGGGCGTGGTGGCGCTGGGGGAGACCGGGCTGGATTATTATTACACGCCGGAAACAAAACCACGCCAGCAGGAATCGTTCCGTCACCACATTCGCATTGGTCGCGAGCTGAACAAGCCAGTTATTGTCCATACCCGTGATGCGCGTGCGGATACGCTGGCGATCCTCAGGGAAGAAAAAGTGACGGATTGCGGTGGCGTACTACACTGTTTCACAGAGGACAGAGAAACGGCGGGTAAGCTGCTTGATTTGGGGTTTTATATCTCGTTTTCGGGGATCGTTACGTTCCGCAACGCAGAACAACTGCGTGATGCCGCGCGTTATGTTCCTCTCGATCGTATTCTGGTGGAGACAGACTCTCCTTACCTGGCACCGGTACCGCACCGCGGTAAAGAAAACCAGCCAGCCATGACGAGAGATGTGGCTGAGTATATGGCCGTTCTGAAGGGGGTTAGCATCGATGAGCTGGCTCGCACCACAACGGAAAACTTCGCAATGCTGTTCCACATTGATCCCGCCCGCCTGCAATCTGTTTGATACACCTGTTTTTTTTAGGCTCGTAATTAATAAACAAAGCGAGTAAAGTTCACCGCCTCATTTGGGGCGGTGATGGTGTTTTTAGACACATCCAGAAATGCTTTTTGTAAATGTCTGAAAGTTTTTTGGCCGCCTTAAGCTGAAACGTGATAGCCGTCAAACAAACTCAGAGGGATTTATTTTACTCTGTGTAATAAATAAAGGGCGCTTAGATGTCCCGTCCACGGCACGGTACTCCCCCCGGGCCAATGCGTGAAAGCGTAAAAAAAAGCACAAATACTCAGGAGCACTCTCAATTATGTTTAAGAATGCATTTGCTAACCTGCAAAAGGTCGGTAAATCGCTGATGCTACCAGTATCCGTACTGCCTATCGCAGGTATTCTGCTGGGTGTCGGTTCTGCTAACTTCAGCTGGCTGCCAGCCGTAGTTTCTCATGTGATGGCCGAAGCAGGCGGCTCAGTTTTTGCTAACATGCCGCTGATCTTCGCTATCGGTGTTGCTCTGGGCTTCACCAATAACGACGGTGTATCTGCTCTGGCTTCAGTGGTTGCCTACGGCATCATGGTGAAAACTATGGCTGTGGTTGCGCCGCTGGTTCTGCATTTACCTGCTGAAGAGATCGCAGCGAAACACCTGGCAGACACCGGTGTTCTGGGCGGTATCATCTCCGGTGCGATTGCAGCGTATATGTTCAACCGCTTCTATCGCATCAAGCTGCCTGAGTATCTGGGCTTCTTCGCGGGCAAGCGTTTTGTTCCGATCATTTCTGGTCTGGCCGCGATTATTCTGGGCGTGCTCTTGTCCTTCATCTGGCCTCCAATTGGTTCTGCGATCCAGGCATTCTCCCAGTGGGCTGCTTACCAGAACCCGGTTGTGGCGTTCGGTATCTACGGCTTCGTTGAACGCTGCCTGGTACCATTCGGTCTGCACCACATCTGGAACGTTCCATTCCAGATGCAGATTGGTGAATTCACCAACGCCGCAGGTCAGGTGTTCCACGGTGATATCCCACGTTATATGGCAGGTGACCCAACTGCAGGCAAACTGTCTGGTGGTTTCCTGTTCAAAATGTACGGTCTGCCAGCCGCTGCAATTGCAATCTGGCACTCTGCTAAACCAGAGAACCGTGCAAAAGTGGGCGGTATCATGATCTCCGCAGCGTTGACCTCGTTCCTGACCGGTATCACCGAGCCGATCGAGTTCTCCTTCATGTTCGTTGCGCCGATCCTGTACGTTATCCACGCAGTTCTGGCAGGTCTGGCATTCCCAATCTGTATTCTGCTGGGTATGCGTGACGGTACGTCCTTCTCTCACGGCCTGATCGACTTCATCGTTCTGTCCGGTAACAGCAGCAAACTGTGGCTGTTCCCAGTGGTTGGTGCGTGCTACGCCGTTCTGTACTACACCATCTTCCGTGTGCTGATCAAAGCACTGGACCTGAAAACACCAGGTCGTGAAGATGCGTCAGAAGACAGCAAAGCTGGCGTGACCAGCGAAATGGCTCCGGCTCTGGTTGCCGCGTTCGGTGGTAAAGAAAACATCACTAACCTGGACGCGTGTATCACTCGTCTGCGTGTGAGTGTTGCCGACGTTGCGAAAGTAGACCAGCCTGGTCTGAAAAAACTGGGCGCAGCGGGCGTCGTAGTGGCTGGTTCTGGTGTTCAGGCAATCTTCGGTACGAAATCCGATAACCTGAAAACCGAAATGGATGAATACATCCGCAGCAACTAAGTTGTGATCTGGGGAGACTAAGGCAGCCGAATGGCTGCCTTTTTTATATGTGGAGCGGATGAAACGCCACCGTAAAAAATGAAACAGGTGTCTGAGTGGTTACTCTCCAGCCAGCTGGTCAGCAATAAGGAAAGAAATCGAGGGAGAAGGTTGAAAGGGCAGGAGAAATTCGCTCATACTCTTGAGTTATGTCACACAGTAATACAGACATTGTGTGTTAACAGCGGACGCACCACGCCAGATTAAACAAAAAAGGAACAGGTCATGGCTGAAGAAACTATTTTCAGTAAAATTATCCGCCGCGAAATCCCGTCGGATATCGTCTATCAGGACGAGCTGGTGACGGCTTTCCGGGACATTTCACCTCAGGCACCGACACATATCCTTATTATTCCAAATATTCTGATTCCGACCATGAATGACGTAAAAACCGAGCATGAAGTGGCATTAGGCCGTATGCTGACGGTGGCCGCGAAAATTGCTGAGCAGGAAGGGATTGCGGAAGACGGTTACCGTCTGATCATGAACTGTAATCGCCACGGTGGTCAGGAAGTTTATCATATTCATATGCATCTGCTGGGTGGTCGTCCCCTGGGGCCGATGCTGGCACACAAAGGTCTTTGACATGTTAAGAGGGCGTATTGTGGCGCTGGTAATGACAATGGTGATGGTCGGGTGCAGCGCGCGTCCGGCGATCCCGGTCAGTGATGAACAGACGCTGGTGATGGAATCTTCCGTGCTTGCTGCGGGTATCACGGCAGAGCAACCCGCGTTGACCATCAGTGAAATTCAGTCTTCTGCTTCCTCTACGCTCTTCAACGAAAGACATGAGCCGGTAACGGTGCACTACCGTTTTTACTGGTATGACGTAAGAGGCCTTGAAATGCACCCGCTTGAGGCGACGCGCAGCGTCACCATTCCGGCAAGGTCGTCAGTCACGCTTTATGGCAGCGCCAACTCTCTGGGTGCGCATAAGGTGCGGCTTTATCTTTATTTGTAAGGGGTGAACCTTGATTAAAAATATGAGCCGTTATGCGCTCGTGACCGCTTTTGCACTCTTCCTTGCAGGGTGTGTGACGCGAACGGAACAACCTGCTCCTGTGGAAGAGGCCAAACCAGGCACAGAGCAGCCGACACAACCAACGGAGCCGCAGCCAACCGTGCCGTCTGTACCGAGCATTCCGGCACAGCCAGGCCCGATTGAACATCAGGATCAAACGTCCCAGCCTGCACCACGCGTGCGTCACTATGACTGGAACGGCGCGATGCAGCCGATGGTAGGCAAAATGCTGCAGGCGCAAGGCGTCACGCCGGGAAGCGTACTGCTGGTGGACAGCGTGAATAACCGTACTAACGGTTCCCTGAACGCGGGTGAAGCGACGGAAACGCTGCGCAATGCCCTGGCAAATAACGGTAAATTTACGCTGGTCTCCGCGCAACAGCTGGCAGTTGCCAAACAGCAACTGGGCCTGTCTCCACAGGATAGCCTCGGTTCGCGTAGCAAGGCGATTGGTATCGCCCGTAACGTTGGCGCTCAGTATGTGCTCTACTCAAACGCCTCCGGTAACGTGAATACGCCAGCGCTGCAGATGCAGCTGATGCTGGTTCAGACAGGCGAAATTATCTGGTCAGGTAAAGGTGCCGTTACGCAACAATAACTGCACGCGTGAAGATGTTCTGACGCGTTATTTCCCTCAGTATCGCCTTATCGCGCCGCAGGCCCATTCTGGGCTTGGCGGCGCGAGTTGCATTATTGAGCAAGACTCTCATCGGCTGGTTTTGCGCCAGCATCATGATGCTTCCGCTCCTGCCTCCCACTTTCGTCGACAGTATCGCGCGTTGAGGCGTCTTCCGGTGGATCTCGTGCCGCAGCCGTGTTTTTTTATGCAGGGCTGGATGGCCGTGGAATATCTTGCGGGAGAGATCAAAAGCGAGCTGCCGGATCCCCCCACGCTTGCGGCTATGTTGTATCATCTGCACAGCCAGCCGCGTCTGGGGTGGCGAGTTACGCTGGCACCACTGCTTGAACAATACTGGCAGCAGGCTTTACCCGGCAGACGAACGCCTTTCTGGCTGGCTGAGCTTAAACGGCTGCGTAAAGCGGGAGAGCCACAGCCGCTACGGTTGGTACCATTGCATATGGATGTCCACGCCGGGAATATCGTTCATACGTCAGCAGGGACCAGGCTTATCGACTGGGAATATGCCGGAGACGGGGATGTGGCACTGGAGCTGGCAGCAGTGTGGGCGGAAGAGGATACCGCGCGACAAACGCTCATCAGCGACTATGCCCGGATTGCCCACCTGGATGCCACAATTCTGGCTCATCAGGTCAGGCGCTGGCGGCCGTGGGTATTGATGCTGATGGCAGGCTGGTTCGAAGTCCGCCTGCGGCAGTCCGGTGACAAACAATTTATTACGCTGGCAGATGACGTCTGGCGTCAGTTACAAACTAAAGGATAAGAGAGGTTCGTGTGGGTCCAGTCATGTTGGATGTAGAAGGGTTTGAGCTGGATGCGGAGGAGCGTGAAATTCTGGCGCACCCGCTGGTTGGTGGTCTGATTCTGTTTACCCGCAACTATCACGATCCGGAGCAGCTGCGTGAACTGGTCCGGCAAATCCGCGCAGCATCCCATCATCGTCTGGTGGTCGCTGTAGACCAGGAAGGCGGGCGCGTACAACGTTTCCGCGAAGGCTTTACCCGCCTGCCAGCGGCACAATCATTTGCGGCACTGTTGGGTACGGAAGAGGGCGGCAAACTGGCACAGGATGCGGGCTGGTTGATGGCCAGTGAGATGATTGCGATGGATATCGACATCAGCTTTGCACCGGTGCTGGACGTAGGGCATATCAGTGCTGCCATTGGTGAACGTTCGTATCATGAGGATCCGCGTATTGCACTGGCGATGGCTACCCGTTTTATTGATGGTATGCACGATGCGGGAATGAAAACCACCGGGAAGCACTTCCCTGGCCACGGCGCAGTGACTGCGGATTCGCACAAAGAGACGCCACGCGATCCGCGTCCGGAGGCGGACATTCGTGCCAAAGATATGTCGGTATTCCGTTCGTTGATTACCGATAACAAACTGGATGCCATCATGCCAGCACACGTGATTTACAGTGATGTTGACCCGCGTCCGGCCAGCGGTTCTGCGCACTGGCTCAAAACCGTTCTGCGCCAGGAGCTCGGTTTCAACGGTGTGATTTTCTCCGACGATTTGTCGATGGAAGGAGCGGCGATTATGGGGAGCTATGCAGAACGCGGGCAGGCGTCGCTGGATGCGGGTTGCGATATGATCCTCGTCTGCAATAATCGTAAAGGAGCCGTCAGCGTGCTGGATAACCTGTCGCCGATCAATGCAGAGCGTGTTACACAATTGTATCATAAAGGTTCATTTAGTCGTCAGGAGCTGATGGGCTCGGCGCGCTGGAAGACGGTCAATGCCCAGCTTGAAGCACTGAATGAGCGCTGGCAGGCACATAAAGCCAGCCTTTAAACCCTCCCGGAAGGCGTAGCGTGGTGAGAGACAATGATCATCTATTTACACGGTTTTGACTCAAACAGTCCAGGTAATCATGAGAAGGTGCTGCAGCTGCAGTTTATCGATCCAGATGTACGGTTGATCAGCTACAGTACGCGCCATCCGAAGCATGATATGCAGCATTTACTCAAAGAAGTGGACAAGATGTTGCAACTCAATGTTGATGAGCGCCCGCTCATTTGTGGTGTCGGGTTGGGGGGCTACTGGGCAGAGCGGATTGGGTTCCTGTGCGACATTCGCCAGGTGGTGTTCAATCCTAACCTGTTCCCGAATGAAAACATGGAAGGCAAAATCGATCGCCCTGAAGAGTACGTCGATATTGCCACCAAGTGCGTCAGTAACTTCCGCGAGAAAAACCGCGACCGCTGTCTGGTGATCCTCTCGCGCAATGATGAGGCCCTGAGCAGCCACCGGGCTGCAGAGCTGCTGCATCATTACTATGAAATAGTCTGGGACGAGGATCAGACCCACAAGTTCAAGAATATCTCTCCGCATTTACAACGCATCAAAGCCTTTAAAACACTGGGCTGAGCACCATCATCTTACTCACCAGGCCTGGCCGTGACAGCGTGCCGGGCCTTCTTTTTTGCTAAATTTGTACAAATTTACGCCATCAAAACTTGATGCATATCAATTTTGGTATGACCAATGCGCCTGACGTGTTATTCTCAATGCACCTGAATGGTTTCAGTGCTGTAACTTGTTGTTAACTAAGAGTTATTTCAATAACTTTTAATTAACAATTGGTTAATAATTTGAGGGGGTCACGTTGACTACGCCATTGAAAAAGATAGTGATTGTAGGCGGTGGTGCTGGCGGGCTGGAGCTGGCAACACAGTTGGGCAAGAAGCTGGGTCGCGGCAAAAAAGCCAAAATTACGCTGGTGGATCGTAACCACAGTCACCTGTGGAAGCCGTTGCTGCACGAGGTGGCGACCGGTTCGCTGGATGAAGGTGTGGATGCACTGAGCTATCTGGCGCACGCACGCAATCATCATTTCCAGTTCCAGCTGGGTTCCGTGGTGGACATCAACCGTGAAAGCAAAACCATTACCCTGGCAGAGCTGCGCGACGAAAAGGGTGAGCTGCTGGTACCTGAGCGCAAACTGGCGTATGACACGCTGGTGATGGCGTTGGGCAGTACCTCTAACGACTTCAACACGCCAGGTGTGAAAGAGCACTGTATCTTCCTGGATAACCCGCACCAGGCACGCCGTTTCCATCAGGAAATGTTGAACCTGTTCCTGAAGTACACCAATAGCATGGGTGCGAATGGTAAGGTTAATATCGCCATTGTTGGCGGTGGTGCGACGGGTGTTGAGCTCTCCGCTGAACTGCACAACGCGGTGAAACAGCTGCACAGCTACGGTTATAAAGGGCTGACCAACGACGCGCTGAACGTGACGCTGGTGGAAGCCGGCGAACGTATTCTGCCTGCGCTGCCTCCACGTATCTCCGGTGCGGCGCATAGCGAACTGACCAAACTGGGCGTACGCGTACTGACCCAGACAATGGTCACCAGCGCGGATGCAGGCGGCCTGCATACCAAAGATGGCGAGTACATCAAAGCCGATCTGATGGTCTGGGCGGCGGGTATCAAAGCACCTGACTTTATGAAAGATATCGGCGGGCTGGAAACCAACCGCATTAACCAACTGGTGACAGAGCCAACGCTGCAAACCACACGTGACCCGGAAATCTATGCGATCGGTGACTGTGCGTCCTGTGCGCGTCCGGAAGGCGGGTTTGTTCCTCCGCGTGCCCAGGCAGCACACCAGATGGCAAGCCTGGTTCTGCACAACATTCTGGCACAGGCTAAAGGCAAGCCGATGAAGGCGTACACCTACAAAGATCACGGTTCACTGGTGTCGCTGTCTAACTTCTCTACCGTCGGTAGCCTGATGGGTAACCTGATGCGGGGGTCCATGATGGTGGAAGGGCGCATTGCACGCTTTGTGTATATCTCCCTGTACCGTATGCACCAGATCGCGCTGCACGGCTACTTCAAAACGGGCCTGATGATGCTGGTAGGCAGAATCAACCGCGTTATTCGTCCGCGTCTCAAGCTGCACTAATCCTCTCTTCCCTCCGGGCTTCCGGAGGGATTTTTTAGCATATCATGCTGGTAATCTCCCTCTGATCGCTTAGGAGTTCTCCGAAACGCGGTCATTCTGTCGATATCCCCACACTTTTACGCCTTTTTCCGATTGGCTAAATCTGCCGTTAATTGCAAAATTGTTACTAATAGCAACAAAGGAGGAAGTCCCGTGAATAAATCCATGTTGGCGGGTATAGGGATTGGCGTCGCTGCTGCGTTAGGTGTGGCTGCCGTTGCCAGTCTCAATGTGCTTGATCGCGGCCCGCAGTATGCTCAGGTAGTTTCCGCTACCCCGATTAAAGAAACCGTTAAAACACCTCGTCAGGAGTGTCGTAACGTTGCCGTGACTCATCGTCGTCCGGTGCAGGATGAAAACCGTATCGCCGGTTCTGTGCTGGGTGCGGTAGCCGGTGGCGTGATTGGCCATCAGTTCGGTGGTGGACGTGGCAGGGATGTTGCAACCGTCGTCGGCGCACTGGGTGGCGGCTACGCCGGTAACCAGGTGCAGGGGGCAATGCAGGACAACGACACATACACCACGACTCAGCAGCGCTGTAAAACTGTCTACGACAAGTCGGAAAAAATGCTGGGCTATGACGTAACGTACAAAATTGGCGACCAGCAGGGCAAAATTCGGATGGATAAAGACCCTGGTTCCCAGATCCCCCTGGACGGAAACGGTCAGCTGGTACTGAATAACAAAGTGTAAAAAAGATGTTCTCTGAATTTAGCTCCTCAAGCGCTCAGGCTGAGGAGCTTTTTTTTTGCTCAGGCTTTGAGGAGTTCAGGCCACAGGCGCAGTGTGGTCTGGGTAATACTTTGCAGTTTTTCCAGCGTTGCGCCTTCACGGGCGCTGATCGACATGCCCTGCAAAATGCAGCTCAGAAATTGTGCCAGCGCCTGTGGATGGCAATGCGCGGGTATTTCACCGCGCTGCTGGCGCTGGGCCAGAAATGTGCTCAACGTCTCTTCCTGCATGGCATGACGCGATTTCACCGTGTTGGCTATCTCTCTGGAAGATGCCGCAAGGGTGGCGGAGGTGTTAATCATAAAACAGCCCGCAGGCGTATCTTTGCTGGTGAAGCAGGTGGCGACGGTGGTGAAATAGTCCAGTAATGCTTGCTCAACACTTTTTTCTTCACAGAAAAGCTGCGCTTCGTGTTTGGCAGCAAAACGCGAGATGTATCTGTCCAGCACTGCTCTGAACAGCCCCTCTTTATTCGTGAATTCCGCATACAGCGTTGGCGCTTTAGCTCCGGTGGCCTCCACCAGATCGGAAAGCGACGTCGCTTCATACCCATGTTGCCAGAAGAGTGTCATGGCCTTATCAAGCGCTGCATCCCTGTCGAACACTTTTGGTCGGCCACGGCTTTTCTTTGCGCAACTCGTGACATCGGTTGTCATTTGCCGTTGGTCCTCTGTTGGTTTGTTGAATAGTCATTATAAAAATAAACGTGTGCCACCACCAGTGCTGATTGCTGAAAAATAAATTAATCATATCAATATGATTAATAAGAGAATTTAAATTAATTTAACGGTCGTTATAAAAAACATATTGACGCGTGATCTGGATCACATCTATCATTTACCTATCGATCGTTAAGTAAATAACTAACGACCTTCATATTCATCTGCCTAAAGGTAACAATCATGAAAAACGTAAAAACCCTGCTCGCTGCTGCTGTCCTGAGTTCACTTTCTTTCGCAAGCTTCGCTGCTGTTGAAGTGCAATCCACCCCTGCTGATCAGCATAAAGTGGGCACCATCTCCGCAAACGCAGGTACAAACCTGAGTTCTCTGGAAGATCAGCTGGCGCAAAAAGCTGACGAAATGGGGGCAAAATCTTTCCGTATCACTTCAGTCACCGGCCCTAACACCCTGCACGGTACTGCTGTAATCTATAAATAAGCTCGACAAAACCTGCAGTTATGCCACTGCAATCAAAAACGCCCTGCATGAGCAGGGCGTTTTTCGTTGTGCGTTACATAGACTGTTGAGTGGTATCGTGATACCGCGTGACATTTGTCGGCATACCGGATCGCGCTTCCATCGCGCGTTCCATCACGATGCCATCGGTGCCGGCATTAGCCTTGAAGCTCATCATTGCCGCATTCAGGTTGATTGGCAGTGTCTGCGGATCATCACCAATATTCTTCGATAACGGCTGGTGGATTTCGACCAGGCGTATGCCGCCCGGCTCCCCGGAGACCTTAATCGGTGTATTGATAATATTCACTTTGGTGCCTGGTGCGATCACGCTGTAAAGCGTTTTGATATCGTCATCGCGCAGACGAATACAACCGGAACTGACGCGCATGCCGATGCCAAAATCAGCATTCGTTCCGTGCAGCAGATAAACACCACCGTATGCCGCGAGGCGGATTGCATGGTGTCCCATTGGGTTATCCGGGCCTGCCGGTACAACAGTTGGCAGGTCAATCCCCTGCGCTTTATAGCGGGCACGGATGTTGGCCGTTGGTGTCCAGCTCGGGTTCGCGCGTTTGTCCGACACGGTGGTGATCATCGTTGGTGTAAGGGTATCGCCTCCCAGTTGACCAATGCCGATAGGGTAGACGGTGACGACGTTTTTGCCCGGCGGATAGTAGTAAAGACGCAGCTCGGCAAGATTTATTACGATCCCCTCGCGCGGTGCATCCGGCAAAATAGTTTGTAGTGGGATGGTCAGTACGCTGCCAGCACGCGGTACGTAAGGGTCAACGCCAGGATTAGCCTGCAGCAGTGCCAGAAAGCCGACGTTATATTTTTTGGCAATCGCTTCCAGCGAACCACCATTATTTTCAACCACATGAAAGCGGTTTTCCCCCACAACCTTACTGCCAGCAGGCGGAAGCGGCCAGGTGTTTGCGCGAGCAGGAAGCGCAATAGCCACCGTTGCGGCCAGCGCAAACAGGGTTATCCAGCGAGTAAAACGCGAAGAGGTCATCATTACCATAATCCATATAAATGATAAGGTTATTGTTTTATAAGGCGTTAATGATAATTATGATGAATGAGTATGTCGGGAAGATCGGGGGAAGTGCAAAGAGTTTGTAAATAGTCCCCCGGCAACAGGTGTTACCGGGGGGATTGAGAGCCCGTTACGCGATAGCGTTTTCTTCCAGCTGGCGCATAAAATTACGCACCCAGTCCATGCGGGTTTTACGCTCCGCCAGCGCCTGAACAAAGCGGAGGCGCGTTGGGCCATCAAGACGGAAGTGCTGCGGCTGTTTTTGCAGCAAACCAATCAGCCACATCGGGTCGACATGGTTTTTCTCGGCGAACTCAATAATGCCGCCTTTTTCATTGCTTTCGAACTTGCGAATGCCCAGTTTCTGCGCCTGTTGCCGCAGCCGCGCAATATCCAGCAGAGTTCTCGCGGCATCTGGCAGAAGCCCAAAACGGTCGATCAACTCGACCTTAATTTCTTCCAGTTCGGTTTCTTTTTTCGCACTGGCAATACGTTTGTAGAACGACAGGCGGGTATTCACATCCGGGATAAAATCATCCGGCAGCAGGGAAGGCATACGCAGTTCCACTTCCGTTTGCTGGCTGGTGAGATCTTCCAGCGACGGTTCACGCCCGGCCTTCAGCGCATCGACGGCATTTTCCAGCAGCTCCATATACAGCGAGAAGCCGATGGTTTCCATTGAGCCGCTCTGGTCTTCACCCAGTAGTTCACCGGCACCGCGGATCTCGAGATCGTGCGTCGCCAGCGCGAAACCGGCACCCAGATCTTCCAGCGAGGCGATCGCTTCCAGACGCTTTTGCGCGTCGGTCGTCATTGCTTTCGGATGCGGCGTCAGCAGCCAGGCGTACGCCTGGTGGTGTGAACGTCCGACACGACCGCGCAGCTGGTGTAGCTGTGCCAGACCAAAGTGATCCGCGCGTTCAATGATGATGGTGTTTGCTGTCGGAATGTCGATCCCGGTTTCGATGATGGTGGTACACACCAGCACGTTAAAACGCTGGTGGTGGAAGTCGTTCATCACCCGTTCCAGCTCACGTTCGCGCATCTGCCCATGACCGATGGCAATGCGTGCTTCCGGCACCAGCTCGGCCAGCCTGTCCGCCGCTTTCTGGATATTTTCCACGTCGTTGTACAGGTAATAAACCTGCCCACCACGCAGCACTTCACGCAGAATGGCCTCACGTACCACCAGATTGTCATACTCGCGAACAAAGGTCTTCACCGCCAGACGGCGCGCTGGCGGGGTGGCGATAATCGACAGATCGCGCATGCCGCTCATTGCCATGTTCAGCGTACGCGGAATTGGCGTGGCGGTCAGGGTCAGAATGTCGACATCGGCGCGCATTGCTTTAATGCGCTCTTTATGACGCACCCCGAAGCGGTGCTCTTCATCCACAATCAACAGCCCCAGATCTTTCCATTTCACATCGCTCTGCAGTAGCTTGTGGGTGCCGATCAAAATATCGATCTTGCCTTCACTGGCCTGCTCCAGAATGTGTGTTTGCTCTTTGGCACTGCGAAAACGTGACAACATCTCAATGCGTACCGGCCAGTTGGCAAAACGGTCGCGGAAGTTGTCAAAGTGCTGTTGGGCGAGAAGGGTGGTCGGCACCAGCACCGCAACCTGCTTGTTGTTCTCTACGGCCAGGAAGGCGGCGCGCATCGCCACTTCGGTTTTCCCGAAGCCAACGTCGCCACACACCAGCCTGTCCATCGCCAGCGGCTGACACATGTCGCTCAGTACGGCATTAATAGCCTGTGCCTGGTCCGGCGTGGTTTCAAACGGGAAGCTGTCGCAGAACAGCTGATATTGTTCTTTATCGTGTTTAAAGGCATAGCCTTCTTTGGCTGCGCGCTGGGCGTAGATATCCAGCAGTTCTGCCGCCACATCGCGCACTTTTTCGGCGGCCTTCTGACGCGCTCGCGCCCAGGCATCACCGCCCAGTTTGTGCAGCGGTGCATTGTCCTCTGCGCCACCGGCGTAGCGGCTGATCAGGTGCAGGGAAGATACCGGGACATAGAGTTTGGCGTCGTTAGCGTAGGTCAGCATCAGGTACTCGCCTTTGATGCCACCCGCTTCAAGCGTGGTCATCCCCTGATAGCGCCCAACGCCGTGTTCGAGGTGAACAATCGGCTGGCCCGTGTGCAGCTCCGCCAGGTTGCGGATCAGCGTGTCCGGGTTGATGGTGCGACGGCTGTCCTGACGGCGACGCGCCACGCGTTCCCCCAGCAGGTCGCTTTCGCAAATCAGCGCCAGGTTGTTGAGCGTATCGATAAACCCGTGCTCGGCGGCACCGATCATCAGGTAACGCCCATTACCGCTGGCTTCGCTCAGCCGCAGAATGCGCTTCGGCGCAACTTTAATCCGCCCGAGCAGTTCACCCAGGGCTTCCCGGCGTCCTTCACTCTCAACCGAGAAGACCACCGGCCCGGTAAAGGATTCGAGGAACTTGCGCAGATTATCCAGCGGTGATTTTTGCTGCGCCTGAACGGCCAGCTCGGGCAATTTCTGGAACGCCAGATTAGTATTGGCCGCTTTGTCGGCAAGCGATTCCGTTTTGAGCTGCATACGCGGCCAGCGCTTCAGCTCGGCGTTTAGCTCGTCAGTGCGTAGCCACAGCGTTTCCGGCGGCAGTAGCGGACGCATCGGATCCACGCCCCGACTTTCAAAACGGGCGCGCGTTTCACTTTCAAAACGACTGGCACTGGCGTCGACATCACCGGTATTCACAATCAGCGTGTTTGCCGGGAAGTAGCTAAACAGTGCGGGCAGTGGTTCGTTAAAGAACAACGGCTGCCAGTATTCGATCCCCGCCGGCAGCGTGCCTTTGCTGACCTGCTGATAAATATGTTCGGCGTCACGCTTCACATCAAACTTGTCACGCCACTGGCTGCGGAACAGCTCGATGGCGGTTTTGTCCGTCGGGAATTCATGGGCGGGCAGCAAGTTAATGGAGTCCACTTCTTCCAGCGTACGCTGGGTGTCAGCATCGAACACGCGCAGGCTGTCGATTTCATCATCGAAGAAATCCAGGCGATAAGGCTGGTCGCTACCCATCGGATAGAGATCCAGCAGCGCGCCGCGCGTGGCGTATTCACCGTGCTCCATCACCTGATCGACGTGGCGATAACCAGCGCTATCCAGCTGCGCGCGCAGGGCATCGCGCGACAGGCGCTGGCCTTTTTTCATCACCAGGGCATGGCCATGCAGATAACTGTGTGGGCAAACGCGCTGCATCAGCGTGTTCACCGGGACGATTAATACGCCGCGCTGCATGGTCGGTAATTGATAAAGTGTCGACAGACGTGAGGAGATGATCTCCTGATGCGGGGAGAAGCTGTCATAGGGCAGCGTTTCCCAGTCGGCCAGGCTGGACACCAGGTTATCGGTGAACTGCCGAATTTCGTCGTGCAGACGCAGGGCATTTTGCATGTCCGGGGCAACCAGCACCACCGGGCCAGGATGGCGCTCAGCGATTTCTGCCACCAGCGTGGCACACGCCGCGCCCGTGAGTTCGCCCAGCTGGCGCTGGTCGCCCGCTTTGACGGGCAAGGAATAACGATAGTGTTCAGCCATGGCTATGTCAGAGTCTCTTATGGATATACCAACAGTATTGGGGCATATCACTGATACGCAATGTCTTTATTATCCTCGATCGTTTTGCATAAGCAAACTGGAACCGCACGGGAGGGATTCGTCCCCAGGAGGTGAGGGAGGTCATCAGTAACAGTCTGTATCGGGACGTTTTTCGGAAAAGGTGAGGGCTTCTGTAGGGAGGTTAAAAGAGTAGCCCAATGATTTATCTGAATTTTTAGGAATAATGATTACCAAAGCTTACGGTTTCAGTCATTTACGCTTAACGGATTCGCTTATATACTCGTGGGTCTGCTATCAGCAAACAGACGGATTTCATGTACCAACCTGTCGCACTCTTTATAGGCTTACGTTACATGCGTGGGCGCGCCGCGGACCGTTTCGGTCGCTTTGTCTCCTGGCTTTCGACTATTGGCATTACGCTTGGCGTGATGGCTTTAGTGACGGTACTGTCCGTCATGAATGGCTTTGAGCGCGAGCTGCAAAACAACATCCTGGGGCTAATGCCGCAGGCCGTTCTCTCATCAACTAACGGTTCTATTAATCCGCAACAGCTGCCGGAAAGCGCGGCGAAGTTACAGGGTGTCACGCGCGTGGCTCCGCTCACGACGGGCGATGTCGTGCTGCAAAGCGCACGTAGCGTGGCAGTAGGCGTGATGCTGGGTATTGACCCGGCGCAAAACGATCCGCTGACGCCGTACCTGGTCAACGTTAAACAGACTGACCTGGAAGCCGGTAAATATAACGTGATCCTTGGTGAGCAGCTTGCCGGGCAGCTCGGCGTCAACCGTGGCGACCAGCTGCGCGTGATGGTGCCGTCTGCCAGCCAGTTTACACCGATGGGACGTCTGCCGAGCCAGCGTCTGTTCAACGTGATTGGTACGTTTGCTGCCAACAGCGAAGTCGATGGTTATCAGATGCTGGTTAACATTCAGGATGCTTCTCGCCTGATGCGTTACCCCGCAGGGAACATCAGCGGCTGGCGTCTGTGGCTTGATGCGCCGCTGAAGGTCGATACCCTCAGCCAGCAAAAATTACCGGACGGGACAAAATGGCAGGACTGGCGCGAGCGTAAGGGCGAGCTGTTCCAGGCCGTGCGCATGGAAAAGAACATGATGGGGCTGCTGTTGAGTCTCATTGTGGCGGTGGCGGCGTTTAACATCATCACCTCGCTGGGGCTGATGGTGATGGAAAAGCAGGGCGAAGTCGCCATTCTGCAAACCCAGGGGCTGACGCCGCGCCAGATCATGGCCGTGTTTATGGTGCAGGGAGCCAGCGCCGGGATTATCGGTGCGCTGCTTGGTGCGGTGCTGGGGGCGCTGCTTGCCAGCCAGCTTAACAACTTAATGCCAATCATCGGTGCGTTGCTTGATGGTGCGGCACTGCCAGTGGCTATCGAACCGCTGCAGGTGATCGGTATTGCGCTGGCTGCGATGGCCATTGCGCTGCTTTCTACGCTTTATCCTTCCTGGCGCGCTGCCGCCACTCAACCCGCTGAGGCTTTACGTTATGAATAAGATCCTGTTGCAATGCGACAACCTGTCCAAACGCTATCAGGAAGGCGCTGTGCAGACCGACGTGCTGCACAATGTGAGCTTCAGCGTAGGCGAAGGCGAGATGATGGCGATTGTGGGGAGCTCTGGCTCCGGCAAAAGTACCCTGTTGCACCTGCTGGGTGGGCTGGATACCCCAACGGCAGGTGATGTGATTTTCTCCGGCCAGCCGATGAGCAAAATGTCTTCTGCGGCAAAAGCGGAACTGCGTAACCGTGAGCTGGGCTTTATCTACCAGTTCCACCACCTGCTGCCGGATTTCACTGCGCTGGAAAACGTGGCGATGCCACTGCTGATTGGCAGGAAGAAACCCGCAGAAATTAACACCCGTGCCAGCGAGATGCTGAAAGCCGTGGGGTTGGGGCATCGCGGTAATCACCGTCCGTCCGAGCTGTCCGGCGGCGAGCGTCAGCGTGTGGCCATTGCCCGTGCGCTGGTCAATAACCCACGCCTGGTACTGGCAGACGAACCGACGGGGAACCTGGATGCGCGCAATGCGGACAGTATTTTCCAGCTTCTGGGCGAACTGAATGCCTCCCAGGGGACCGCGTTTCTGGTCGTGACCCACGATCTGCAGCTGGCAAAACGTATGGGACGCCAGCTTGAAATGCGTGATGGTCATCTGAATGCTGAACTGACCCTGATGGGAGCGGAGTAATGGCTTCACCGTTATCGTTACTTATCGGGTTGCGTTTTAGCCGTGGCCGCCGCCGCGGCGGTATGGTGTCGCTCATTTCGGTCATTTCCACCATCGGGATTGCGCTTGGCGTGGCGGTGCTGATTGTGGGCTTAAGCGCTATGAACGGTTTTGAGCGTGAGCTGAACAATCGCATTCTGGCGGTAGTACCGCACGGTGAAATTGAACCGGTTAACCAGCCGTGGACAAACTGGAGCGATGCGCTCAGCAAAGTAGAGAAAGTGCCGGGTATTGCTGCGGCTGCGCCCTATATTAACTTTACCGGGCTGGTGGAAAGCGGCGTTAACCTGCGCGCCATTCAGGTAAAAGGGGTAAACCCGGTGCAGGAAGAGCGACTGAGCGCGTTGCCGAAATATGTACAGAATGGCGCGTGGTCCAGTTTTAAGGCCGGTGAGCAGCAAATCATCATGGGCAAAGGCGTGGCCGATGCGCTCAAGGTGAAGCAGGGCGACTGGGTATCCATCATGATCCCGAACGCCAGCGCCGACCATAAACTGCAGCAGCCTAAACGCGTGCGCCTGCACGTGACCGGTATTCTTCAACTGAGCGGCCAGCTCGATCACAGTTTCGCGATGGTACCGATGGACGATGCGCGTCAGTATCTGGACATGGGCGACAGCGTGACGGGGATTGCCATTAAGGTTAACGACGTCTTTAACGCCAACAAACTGGTGCGCGATGCAGGTGGTGTGACCAACAACTATGTCTACATCAAGAGCTGGATTGGCACTTACGGGTATATGTACCGTGATATCCAGATGATCCGCGCCATTATGTACCTGGCGATGGTGCTGGTGATTGGTGTGGCGTGTTTTAATATCGTCTCGACGCTGGTGATGGCGGTCAAAGACAAGAGCGGTGACATTGCTGTGCTGCGTACCCTGGGGGCAAAAGATGGTCTTATTCGCGCCATCTTCGTCTGGTACGGTTTGCTGGCGGGGCTGTTTGGCAGCCTGTGCGGTGTGGTGATTGGCGTGGTGGTTTCACTTCAGCTGACGCCAATCATTAACGGGATTGAAAAGCTAATTGGCCACCAGTTCCTGTCAGGTGATATCTATTTTATTGACTTCCTGCCGTCTGAATTGCACTGGCTGGACGTTATTTATGTGCTGGTTACAGCACTTTTACTGAGTCTGCTGGCAAGCTGGTATCCGGCGCGTCGCGCAAGCCGAATTGATCCGGCGAGGGTATTAAGTGGCCAGTAATTACGTCATGATTCATTGTCTTATACACAAAATCATTCAAGCTGGATCAAGGCGGCAAGTCTGAGAATCCCCAGAAGCTTACTTAAGTAGGTGACTGGGGTGAACAGACGAAGCCAACGCAGAGGCAGTTTGAAGGATGAAGTGTATGGCCGCTGAATCAAAAGAGGAATGCATTATGTATTATGGATTTGATATTGGCGGCACTAAAATTGCGTTGGGCGTGTTTGATGAAAACCTCAAACTGCAGTGGGAAACTCGTGTTCCCACCCCGCGTGAAAGCTACGATGAATTTTTAACGGCCATTGCCGCGCTGGTGGCGCAAGCCGACGCTCGTTTTGGTGTAAAAGGCAGCGTCGGCATTGGTATTCCGGGAATGCCCGAAACGGAGGATGGCACGCTGTATGCCGCCAACGTTCCTGCAGCCAGCGGTAAACCGCTGCGCGCCGATCTCTCTGTTCTCCTTGAACGCGACGTGCGTTTAGATAACGATGCCAACTGTTTTGCTCTCTCGGAAGCCTGGGACGACGAGTTCCGCCAATATCCGCTGGTGATGGGGCTGATCCTCGGTACGGGCGTCGGTGGCGGGATCGTCATCAACGGTAAACCGATTACCGGGCACAGTTACATCACGGGTGAATTCGGCCATATCCGCCTGCCGGTGGATGCGCTGGAGGTGGTGGGGCGCGATTTCCCGCTGACGCGCTGCGGCTGTGGTCAGCGCGGCTGCATTGAAAACTATCTTTCAGGCCGTGGGTTTGCATGGCTTTATGAACACTTCTATCATCAGAAACTTGAAGCCATCCAAATCATTACCTTGTGGGAGCAAGGGGATGCGCAGGCGCGTGAACACGTCGAACGCTATCTTGATTTGCTGGCGGTGTGTCTGGGGAATATTCTGACTATTGTCGACCCGGATCTGCTGGTGATTGGGGGTGGGCTTTCAAACTTTACAGCGATTACGGAACAGTTGTCCGGGCGTTTGCCCCGACATTTATTGCCGGTCGCCCACGTGCCGCGTATTGAACGCGCGCGGCACGGGGACGCAGGAGGCATGCGCGGAGCCGCATTCCTTCATCTCACCGATTAGTTTACGAGGTTACTATGCTGTCGCGTCGGTTAGGTCGACTCAGCCGTTTTCGCAAAAATAAACGCCGCTTACGTGAGCGCTTGCGCCAGCGGATTTTTTTCAGGGACAGAATGATGCCGGAAGCGATGGATAAACCCAGAGTGGTGGTCCTGACCGGTGCGGGGATCTCTGCCGAATCTGGTATTCGTACCTTCCGTGCGACGGATGGGCTGTGGGAAGAGCATCGTGTCGAGGATGTGGCGACGCCGGAAGGCTTCGCCCGCGATCCGGAGCTGGTGCAGGCGTTTTATAACGCCCGTCGTCGTCAGCTTCAGCAACCGGAGGTTGCGCCGAATGCGGCGCATCTGGCACTTGCGCAACTGGAAGAGGCGCTGGGGGATCGTTTTCTGCTGATCACGCAGAATATCGACAACCTGCATGAGCGAGCGGGTAACCGGAACATCATCCATATGCACGGTGAACTGCTGAAGGTGCGCTGCGCCTGGAGCGGTCAGGTGCTGGACTGGAAAGAGGATGTGCTGGAGGAAGACCGGTGCCATTGCTGTCAGTTCCCTTCGCGCCTGCGCCCACACGTGGTCTGGTTTGGTGAAATGCCGCTGGGGATGGATGATATCTACAGTGCGCTGGCAATGGCGGACGTGTTTATTGCTATTGGCACCTCAGGTCATGTCTATCCGGCAGCAGGTTTTGTACACGAAGCGCGGCTACATGGTGCTCACACGGTAGAACTTAATCTTGAGCCGAGCCAGGTTGGGAGCGAGTTTGAAGAGAAGCACTATGGCCTGGCAAGTCAAGTGGTACCGGAATTTGTCGATAAGCTGCTGAAAGGGCTGTAACCGTAAAAAGGCACCCGTTTTACCGGGTGCCTTTGTCGTTATGAATTAAAGAATGCCAGCGTTTTCTCCAGTGATTTCGCCTGCTCGTCCAGCGACAGTGCTGCGGCTGAAATCTGCTGCACCAGTGACGCATTCTGCTGAGTGGTGCTGTCCATCTGATTGACGGCGGTGCTGACCTGACTAATCCCCCGGTTCTGCTCGTCCAGCGCCTGAACAATTTCGTTAATCACCAGGTGCACATGCGACACGGCCTCGATGACCTGCTTCATCATGCCACCGGTTTCATTAACCAGTTCAACGCCTTTGCTGACGCGGCTCGACGACTCCGCAATCAGATGTGAGATCTCTTTGGCCGCGTTGGCGCTCCGCTGGGCAAGATTGCGGACTTCACCAGCCACCACGGCAAACCCGCGTCCCTGTTCGCCCGCCCGGGCGGCTTCCACGGCAGCGTTCAGCGCCAGAATATTGGTCTGGAAGGCAATACCGTCCACAATGCTGTTGATCTCGCCGATTTTACGGGCGCTCTCGTCTATTTCGGCGATCACGTCCACGACCTCGTTCACCAGCGTTTCACCCCGACCGGCGATCGTGGCCGCATGGTCGGTCAGACGTGTCGCCTTGTGAGCATTGTCGGCGTTATTTTTCACCGTGGCGGAAATTTCTTCCATGCTGGCTGCTGTCTCAACAATCGCCGCCGCCTGTTCTTCGGTACGCGAGGCCAGATCAAGGTTACCCGCCGAAATTTCGCTGGTGCCGCCGTGGACAGTGTGACTGGCCTCGTTGATGTTGTCGACGATGCGTCTGAGCTGCATCTGCATGGTATGCAGGGCGTAGAAAATGCTGCGGGTATCGCCAGCCCGAACCGGGATAACGTTATTTAAATCACCCCGTGCAACGGCCAGCGCAATACCGGCGGCATCAGCCGGCTCACCACCAACCGGGCGGTCAACTTTGCGGGTAAAGATCTGTGCCATCACCAGGCTAACCACCACGATACTTAACACCATCAGGATGATGGCTTTCAGCAAAAACTGCCTTGCCTCGGCCATCACTTCGCTGACCGGTGTGACGATGGCCAGCTTCCACGGCGTTTCACTGTTGCCGATAGTGATGGATTGCCAGGTAATAAACACCTCTTCCTTCAGAAGAGGATCGGGAACGCGGATGACGTCGTTACCGGCAATTTTACCTGCATAAGGCTTACCCACGGCCCGTTTATCCGGGCTGGAAACCACGGTGTTGCCTGCTGAGAGGAGCAGGGCATAGCCTGTGTTGTTCCAGGGTTTAATCGCACCGATCATCGTCTGCAGCGTGGCCAGTGAGAAGTCGGATGTTACTGATCCCAGGAACTGACCATCATGCATGATGGGCGCAGCAATCGACGTGAGCATCACGTCAACGCCGTTGTAGGGGTAAATATAGGGCTCGATGATGACGTCTTTTTGTCGCTGCTTCGGCAACAGATAGTAATCACCGCTGCCCGGCGTTTCTATATCAGTCAGCAGGTGTAACGCGGGTTTTCCCGTGGTATCGCGGTCGACGTAGCGGGCGTAACGTCCTGCCGGATCTTCACCGCTCTGACCGGCAAAAGTGGCATCTTTGCCATCGAAGGCGTTGGGTTCAAACGCCATCGACATGGACAAAAAATTGCCGTGCGCGGTGAGATAATGCGTGAGCAGCTGGTTTAACCCCTGACGGTCAGCCATTCCCGCGTCACGCAACGCAAGGGCGCTGTTGCCGATATCCCGGGCGGCTGTCAGGGCTGAATCCATCTGCTTACTGACCTGTAAAGACTGAACTTGCGCAATTTGCTGGATGTGCTTTTTGGCCAGAACCTCTTGCTGAGCCATCCATTGCCACATCATAAAACCGATCGTTGCCGTAAAGCCTACCGTCACGGTGATAAAAATAGATAACAGCATCAATGTTTTGACACTTAATTTTCGTTTTTGGATCATAGCGTTCTTCACTCTTTTCTCCAGGAATGTCGCACATACCGGGCATGTACAGATCATTTATCGGATATATCTCCATTTTTCTGTAGAGTGCGGGATAAATTTAATTTAAATTTTGAGAATGCAATTCCTTTTGATTAGTGTGGTTGCTAATGTTTTGTGCAATAAATCAAAATAGCGCTCGATAATGCTCGTTATACTCGTGTAAAAAGAAGATGCTAATAAATATAAAAACGATGAGGAGGATGGGATATGTACGCATTTATCGCGAGACAACCCATTTTTAACACGGATATGAATACAGTGGCGTATGAGCTGCTTTTCAGGGATGGGATGACAAACCGTTTTCCGGATGTGTCGGCGGAATATGCAACATCCAGGATGATTTCTGACCAGTTTTTATGTGTCCCGTCTCAGCAGATTGCTGGGACACACACGTCGTTTATCAATTTCCCTTCCCGAATGGTAATCGATCGCAGCGGAGAAGCGCTGGATAAAGATAACGTGGTTGTTGAGATCCTCGAGGATGCTGTCCCGGGAGACGAATTATTGCAGGCCGTGAAAGAGATGAATGCCCACGGATATCGCTTTGCGTTGGATGATTTCACCCTTGCACCTGAATGGGATGTTTTTTTACCCTATATTTCCATACTGAAATTCGATGTCAGAAATAATACCTTAGAGCAAATTGAAAATTATTTGCAACAGCGTAAAAAGCTGACCGGACATATTAAGTATCTCGCTGAAAAAGTTGAGACTAAAGAGGAATTCAAAAAATACCGCGATGCAGGTTTTTCTCTGTTTCAGGGTTACTTTTTCTGCCGCCCGGAGATCATAAAATATAAGCGGTTATCGCAAAACCAGCTCGCAATTTTTCGTCTGCAGATGGAAATAGGACGCAACAAACCCGATTTCCGGATTATCGAGTCGCTGATTAAAACAGACCTCACTTTGTCCTATAAAATCATGCGGTATATGAAACATACCGCATTTAAATACTGTAGTGCCTGTAATTTTAGTAAGTTAACGCTAAGTGAAGTGCTTAGGTATCTCGGTGAGAACCAGCTCAGAAGATTTGTTGCGGTCGTGGTGCTGGCCAGCGCGGGTAATGATACCGTTAACGAGCTTTACCCTCTGAGTATGATGCGAGGGAAATTTTGTGAACTGATCACCGAGAAAATGGGGGAGCCGACGCAGGCTGAAAATGCGTTCCTGTGCGGCCTGTTCTCGTTGCTCGATACTATCCTTGAACTGCCGATGACTGAGTTAATGAAGCAAATTGCCGTGCCACAGAGTGTGAGCAATGCGTTGTGCCATCAGGAAGGGCTGTTAGCCGACATCGTTACGCTTTGCCGCTACTATGAACAGCAGGAGTGGGATGAGGCGACCAGAATGTGTAACGTGTTGGGTCTGTCGGATGAGGATGTTGTCGGGGCCATGCGAGTGGCAACGATCTGGGCAGGGGAGAATGCAGCCAGTTAATCGGTCCTCACGCCGCCTGTGCGACGTGAGGACGTGTGCGACACGGCTTAGCGGCCCGCTTTTAACTTCTGGTAATACTCTTCGTAAAGACGACTGGCATCACCGACGTCGTTCTGCCACTCCCCTTTACTGATGATTTGCGCATCCGGGTAAAGCGATTTATCGTTCGCGACCGCCGGGCTGAGCAGCTTACGCGCGGCCAGGTTTGGCGTTGGGTAGCCAATAGTCTCGGCAACCTGTTTCGCCACATCCGGGCGCAGAAGGAAGTTAATCAGCTTCAGCGCACCCTCTACATTTTTCGCATTTGACGGAATAGAGAGGCTGTCCATCCAGAAGATCCCACCTTCTTTCGGCCAGACGACTTCCAGCGGTGTACCGGCCTGGCGTGCAACATACGCGGAGCCGTTCCACACCATACCCAGGTTCACTTCGCCTTCCATATACGGGTTTGCCGGGTTATCGGAGTTAAACGCTGCCACGTTAGGCATCAGCTTTTTCAGCTCATAATAGGCCGCTTCAATTTCTTTTGGATCCGTGGTGTTGCCAGAGTAACCCAGCTTACGCAGTGCAATCTGGAACACTTCGCGGGCGTCGTCAGTGAGCAGCAGACTACTTTTGTATTCCGGTTTCCACAGATCGGCCCAACGGGTGACGGTTTTAGGGTCGATGGCGTCACTGTTGATGCCAATAGCCGTCGCGCCCCAGATATACGGAATAGAGTAGTCATTATTCGGATCAAATGGTTTATTGAGCATCTCCGGATCGAGGTTGCTGAAGTTAGTCAGCTTCGTTTTGTCGATCTTCTGGATCATGCCCTCTTTGCGCATTTTATCGACGAAATAGGTTGAGGGAACCACCAGATCATACGCGCCGTTTTTGTAGGTTTTGAGCTTGGCGTACATGGTTTCATTCGACTCGTAGGTGGAATAGATAACCTTGATACCCGTCTCTTTTGTGAACTGTTCCAGCAGGCCTGGCGGCACATACTCAGTCCAGTTGTAGAAATAGAGCGTTTTGCTGTCATCAGCATGCGCAGTACCCATACCGAGCACCAGTGCTGCAGCGGCAAGCATTTTTTTCATTTTAAAGTCCCCAGAGATTTTGTTTTGTCACGCGCAATAACCTGGCTGGCAACCACCATAACCAGCGATAACACCAGCAGAATCGTCGCCAGCGCGTTCACCTCGGGCGAAACGCCAACTTTGACCATTGAATAGATCTTCAGTGGCAGAATCTCATAGCCTGGCCCGGTCACGAAAGAGGAGACCACGACGTCATCCATCGACAGGGTAAAGCTGAGCAACCACCCGGCAGCCACCGCAGGCATCGCCAGCGGCAGGATGATTTTACGCAGGATGGTCATCTCGCTGGCCCCCAGATCTTTCGCCGCCTCCAGCATTCGCACGTCGAACCCTTTCAGGCGTGCGAAAACGGTTACCACGACAAACGGCAGGCAGAACGTGATGTGGGAAAACAGCAGCGACCAGAATCCCAGCTGTACGCCCAGCAGCATAAATAGCACCAGCAGGGAAATCGCCATCACAATATCGGGTGACATCATCACGACAAACAGCATGCCGCTGACGAACGGCTTGCCACGAAATTGATAGCGATACAACGCCACGGCGGTGAGTGAGCCGATCAGCGTGGCAAAGGTGGCGGAGAAAATCGCCATCGTCAGCGAGTGTTGAGCGGCCTGCAGCAGGCTATCATTGTTCATCAGCAGGCTGTACCAGCTGGTGGTAAACCCTTGCCAGTTGATCCCAAAGCGTGAGCTGTTAAACGAGTTCACGATCAAAATGATAATCGGGATATAGAGATATGCATAAATGGCGGCCATAAAACCGCCGCGAAGCAGTCGGCCGATCATTCGAGTTCCACCCTTTTGTTCAGCAAGCGCGAGGCTCGCCAGTACACCAGCAGCATCAGACCCATCACCACCGTCAGCGTAATGCTGGTGGCGGAGCCAAATGGCCAGTCACGGATGTTCAGGAACTGGCTCTTAATCACGTTACCGATGAGCAGGTTTTTTGCCCCGCCCATCAGGTCAGAAACGTAGAACAAACCCATTGCGGGCAGCATCACCAGCAGACAACCGGCGATAATGCCGGGCATGGTCAGCGGGATCACGATACGAATAAAGGTCTGCAATTTACTGGCACCCAGATCTTTCGCCGCTTCCAGCAGCGGCTTATCGAGTTTTTCGATGCTGGAGTAGAGCGGCATCACCATAAACGGCAGCAGAATATAGACCAGACCGATAATCACCGCTCCCGGGGTGAACATGATGCGGATTGGTGTATCAATCACCCCCAGCCACAGCAGGAACTCGTTCAGATATCCCTTCGTGCTGAGGAAGATTTTCAGGCCGTAGATGCGGATTAACGAGTTGGTCCAGAAAGGCACAATCAGTAAAAATAACAGCAGTGGGCGTATCTTTTTCGGCAGACGCGCGAGGAACCACGCGAAAGGATAACCCAGCACCAGACAGGCAACGGTGGCTATCAGCGCCATACTGAGCGAGTGCAGGAGTACGTCAAAATAGAGCGGGTCGAGCAGGCGCGAGTAGTTCTCCAGCGTAAAGACCAACTGAACGAAACGGGTATCGTCGCGGGTCAGGAAGCTGGTCGCGATGATCATCAGGTTGGGTAAAAAGACAAACAACACAAGCCAACCGACGATAGTGGCAATCACCACATTCTGGAATTTACTTGTGTTCTTCATCAGCCAGTACAACCTCCCAGCTTTCTACCCAGTTGATGACCATTTTTTGATCAAGAGAGTGGTCAAAGTCCGGGTCATCTTCGTTAAAGAATTCGCTGACGAGAACCATCTTACCGTTTTCCAGTTCGACGACGGACTCCAGCGTCATCCCCTTATAGTTCCGCTCGCGGATATAGCCGATAAGACCGTCGGCATCGTCACTGCCGTGAATTTCATCAACACGCAGGTCTTCCGGGCGCAGCAGAACGTTGAGTTTTTGCCCCTTTTCAACGGCAAAGTTAACGGTGATATTGCACTCGTGGCCTTCGACACGGGCTCGAACGCGCTCTTCATCCAGACGTTCAATGACTGTAGCGTTGAAGATATTGATTTCGCCAATGAAGCTCGCTACAAACAGGTTTTTCGGCTCTTCATAGATTTCGCGCGGGGTACCGTCCTGCTCGATTTTGCCGTCACGCATCACGACGATGCGGTCTGACATGGTCAGCGCTTCTTCTTGATCGTGGGTGACAAAGACAAAGGTGATACCCAGTTTGCGCTGTAAGGCTTTCAGTTCGTTCTGCATCTGCTTGCGCAGTTTGTAATCCAGTGCGGAAAGCGATTCATCCAGCAGCAGCAAGCGCGGTTTATTGACCACTGCACGCGCGATGGCCACACGCTGTTGCTGGCCGCCGGAAAGCTGGTGGGGGTTACGCTGAGCAAACTCCTCCAGCTGAACCATACGCAGTGCTTCGGTAACGCGCGCGGGAATGTCTTTTGCCGGTGTTTTTTGCATCCGCAGGCCAAACGCTACGTTCTCAAACACGGTCATGTGCGGGAACAACGCATAACTTTGAAAGACGGTATTAACGTGGCGATTTTCGGCGGGAACCTGGGTAATGTCCTGGTTTTCAAGATGGATAAGGCCGTTATCAACGTTTTCCAGCCCGGCGATAAGGCGCAGTACAGTTGTCTTACCGCAGCCAGAAGGGCCAAGTAGCGTGAGAAACTCACCATCATTGATGGTCAGGCTGAGATCGGAGATCACTGCTTTACCATCAAAACTTTTACAAATTCGTTCCAGTTGCACTAGCGGTGAACGTGAACGGCGTTGTGTATTCAATTTTTGTGCTGTCCCATATAAACGCCTCAGGCAGCAGACTGAAGCGGGGTTTGTGTGTAACCGTAACCACCCTGGTGACGCGTAATGAGGGCGGACATTCTACGGCAATCCCCTGCAATCGCCAATCCTTGTCACTGATCTATAAGCTACATTTATTAACGCATAAAGATATAAACGTAAAAAGTTCTCGTTTGCGGGATAAAAGTGACCTGACGCAATATTTGCGTTTTGATGGTTATTGATAATGTTGTCACGAATAGTGAGGGTGACTGCATGGATAAATTACTTGAGCGTTTTTTACAGTACGTTTCGCTGGATACCCAATCTAAACCGGGTGTCCGACAGGTGCCGAGCACCGAAGGCCAGTGGAAGTTATTAAACCTGCTCAAAGAGCAGCTTGAAGCACAAGGGCTGGTCAACGTCACGCTAAGCGAGAAAGGCACTGTGATGGGAACGCTGCCGGCAAATGTCTCCGGGGATATCCCGGCGATCGGCTTTATCTCTCATGTTGACACCTCACCGGATTTTAGCGGTAAGCATGTGAACCCACAGATTGTTGAAAATTATCGCGGTGGAGACATTGCCCTGGGGATTGGTGATGAAGTGCTGTCACCGGTGATGTTCCCGGTTCTGCACCAGCTGCTTGGCCAGACGCTGATCACCACCGATGGTAAAACGTTGCTGGGGGCTGATGATAAAGCGGGTATTGCCGAGATCATGACCGCACTGGCGGTGCTAAAAGGCAAAAATATTCCGCATGGTGATATTCGTGTGGCGTTTACGCCGGATGAAGAGGTAGGCAAGGGCGCGAAGCACTTCGACGTTGACGCCTTTGATGCGAAGTGGGCCTATACCGTTGACGGTGGTGGTGTGGGGGAGCTGGAGTATGAAAACTTCAACGCGGCGTCGGTCACCATCAAAATTGTGGGAAACAATGTCCATCCTGGCTCTGCAAAAGGGGTGATGGTGAACGCGCTGTCGCTGGCTTCCCGCATTCATGCGGAAGTGCCAGCAGAAGAGAGCCCGGAGCTGACTGAAGGGTACGAAGGTTTCTATCATCTGACCAGCATCAAGGGCTCGGTGGACAGTGCGCAGATGCACTACATCGTGCGCGATTTTGATCGCAAAGCCTTTGAGGCGCGCAAGCGCAAGATGATGGAAATTGCGAAGAAGGTCGGCAAGGGGCTGCACCCGGATTGCTACATTGAGCTGATTATCGAAGACAGCTATTACAATATGCGCGATAAAGTGATGGAGCACCCGCATATCCTCGATATCGCACAGCAGGCGATGCGGGATTGCGACATCGAACCGTTACTGAAACCTATTCGCGGTGGCACCGATGGTTCGCAGCTGTCGTTTATGGGGCTGCCATGCCCGAACCTGTTTACCGGCGGTTATAACTACCACGGCAAGCATGAGTTCGTGACGCTGGAGGGGATGGAAAAAGCGGTGAAGGTGATCGTGCGGATCGCAGAGTTGACGGCGAATCGATGATAAAACGCCCGGTGGCGTAGCGCCACCGGGCAAGATCAGGTGATTTAGTCCTCGAAGAACCAGTACCCGCTGTTCACCAGTGCGGCTAACATGGCGAGGAATGACGGATCTTCCAGCGCATCACCAAAGATATCGGCAGTCAACGTCAGATGGCTGGCGATGGCATCCAGCGCCGGACGGTGCGGAGAATCAAGCTTCTCGCCGTTGACGAAGACGTCCTCACCAATACGCAGTACGCGTAACCCGCCCAGACGAATCAGTTTATCGCCCTGCTGCAGTGCATCATAAATCTCATCGGCCTGATACGGTGGCTCTGGTGGCGCGACGTCCAGCTCGTGGCGCGACTGGCTGACAAATTCACCAAACCACTGTCTGAAATGCTCAGGTTCGTTGATCAGATCCAGCATCATGCCGCGCAGCTTATCCAGCTCCTCTGGCAGAATGTCTGCCGGGTGCTCGCGGGCAGGCACATCCGGATCGCTGTAACGATGGCTGCCCAGCTCGCGTTGCAGAACGTAGTCGGCAAAGCCACTGATCATCTCTCGCCCGCTTGGTGCGCGGAACCCGACAGAATAGTTCAGGGAATTTTCCAGCGAATAGCCTTCATGCGGGAAGCCTGGTGGAATATAGAGAATATCACCCGGCTCCAGCTCTTCGTCGATAATGCCTTCAAACGGATCAACCTGAAGCAGGTCAGGATGCGGGCAGTGCTGTTTCATCGGCACTTTTTCACCCACGCGCCAGCGGCGGCGTCCGGTACCCTGAATGATAAACACGTCATACTGATCCAGATGCGGGCCAACGCCACCGCCAGGCACGGAGAAGGAGATCATCAGATCGTCCATTCGCCAGTCAGGCAGGGCGCGGAATGGGCGCATCAAGGCAGCGGTTGGTTCGTGCCAGTGGTTGACCGCCTGAACCAGTAAAGACCAGTTGTTTTCACCCAGGTGATCGTAGCTTTCGAAAGGACCGTGGCTGACCTGCCACTTCCCGTCCTGGTGGCTGACCAGGCGGCTGTCCACTTCATTTTCCATTGCCAGACCCGCCAGCTCATCAGGGGAGATAGGGTCGACAAAATTGCTGAATCCGCGTTTCAGAACGACCGGGCGTTTCTGCCAGTAACGTTCAATAAAGTCGGGCCAGTTAAGTGTTAAGTGATAATCCATCTTTTTTATTCCGCAGGCTCTTACTGAGTCGGATTATAACGGAAGCTCAGGAGCCTGGGTGCGAGATCCTCGCATTTTTCACATAATGGGTTAACTATCGTTCGATGTGGGCTGCTGACGACCAAAAATGACCTCCATTCTGGCTCCGCCCAGCAAGCTTTCACCGGCGTCTATGTTACCGTCGTATTGATCGACAATCTCACGGGCGACGGATAACCCAACGCCCTGGCCGGGGCGCAACGTATCCGCGCGCTGACCGCGATCGAACACGACATCACGTTTGTTGTGCGGAATACCGGGGCCATCATCCTCAACGATAATATGTAACTCGTTATCCGTCTGACGCGCGGTGACTTCCACAAACTCCAGACAGTATTTACAGGCGTTGTCGAGCAGATTACCCATCACTTCCATGAAATCATTTTTTTCACCGACAAAGCTGATTTCCGGCGAGATATCGAGACTGATATTCACCCCTTTACGCTGGTAAACCTTATTGAGTGCAGAGGTGAGGCTATCCAGTAAAGGTGCCACCGGATGTAGTTCACGGCTTAACAGGGCACTACCGGAACGCATACTGGCACGGTGCAGATAATAGCCAATTTGCTGTGAGATACGGCTGATTTGCTCCAGCATCACCGGCTCTGCATCGTCGACGCTAAGCTTTGAACTGCGCATTGAACGCAGGGTGCTTTGCATCACTGCAAGGGGCGTTTTCAGGCTGTGAGTAAGGTCGGTAAGGGTAGTGCGGTACTTATCATAGCGCTCGCGCTCGCTTTTCAGCAGACGGTTAAGGTTACGTACCAGACTGGTCAGTTCGCGCGTTGTTTCCGGATTGAGCTTCTCGCGGTGATGTTCCTCCAGCTCGCGAACCTCTTTCGCCAGCGATTCAATCGGACGCAAACTCCACCACGCTGCGACCCACAATAGCGGGATCACCAGCAGCAGGTTAGCGGCCAGAACGTACACGAACCAGTTCCAGACCATGTAAGAACGTTTAAGCTCGACCGGTATGGTATCGACCACCACGATAGTCAACTGTGGCATGCCCATCGTCGCCGGGTAGATGTTGATCGCGACGGAGTGCGTCATCTCCATGTCGGCGTTATCAGCGCGGATCTCATTCAGTTTTTGCTGGAGAGAGCGATCCTCACGTATCAGCGTGCTGGTGGTGTTGAGATCGGCTTCAATTTCATGGAATCCGTTGGTTTTGAGCCATTCCGGTTGGATGCTTTTTACCAGCCACGGAACGTTACGCTGTGTCCAGAGTAGCGTTCCCTTTTCATCGTAGATAAGCGCCAGCGTCGGACTTTGCTGGTTCAGGTTTTCCGGCATATCGACGGTGATGTGGTTATTTTCCCACTTCGCCAGGGTATAAAACAGGTTGCTTTCACCACGCAGCAGGCGAAAGGTCGTTTTATCAAAACTGACGCTGTAGCCAACCAGTGCCACCATGCCATAAGAGAGAGACAGCACCAGCACAACGGCGGCCGTCGCCAGTAAAAAGCGAACCCGCAGCGAAAGGGGCAGAATGTGGCGAAAAATCCGTTTCATTTAGCGTAATTCAAACAGGTAACCCTGACCACGCACGGTCGTGATCACATCCTGTGGATACTGCGCCTGGATTTTCTTACGCAGGCGACCCATCAGCACATCAATAGTGTGACTTTCACGCAGCTCGGCATCCGGGTAAAGCTGGAGCATCAGGGAGTCTTTGCTCACCACTTTACCGCTGTTGCGGATCAGCGTTTCCATGATGGTGTATTCGAACGCCGTCAGTTTGATCGCTTCATCGTTAATCGAGAACTCTCGACGGGAGAGGTCAACCTGGAAAGGTGGGATGGAGATAACCTGTGAAGCCAGCCCGCTGTTGCGGCGCAATAGTGCCTGCATGCGTGCGGCCACCTCTTCAATGTGGAATGGTTTGGTGACGTAATCATCCGCACCCGCGCTCAGCACTTCAACTTTGTCCTGCCAGCCTTCACGGGCGGTCAACACCAGCACCGGCAGAGAGACGTCATGGTTGCGCCAGCGACGAATCAACGACAGGCCATCTTCATCAGGTAACCCTAAGTCGACGATGGCGATATCCGGTATGTGTTCATTGAGATAATAGTCGGCTTCTTTTGCATCTTCGGCATCGTCTACCTGATGTCCCATCTCCTGAAGCTGAACCTTCAGGTGATGGCGTAGCAATGCGTTATCCTCAACAACCAGTACGCGCATCATCTTTTCTCCCTATATGAATGGTATGAATAGTTTAACGCTGATTATGTGGTTTGAAACCAGCGCTATGAAATTAAATGATTTTTTTAATGCTTCCGAACCCGTGGGGGCGTCCTGGGGGCATTGCCGTCGGCATCTGATTGTTCAGCATGTTGACCTGATCCTGGTTCATATCACCAATCCATTTTGAGTAAACCTCATAAACCATTCGCGCGTCCTCATGCCCCATCTGACTTGCAATGAACGATGGGTTAGCGCCAGCAATGAGTGTCCAGCATGCGTATGTATGACGCGACTGATAAGGATTTCTCTCACGTATATCTGAAAGTTTAGTTCCCTGTTTCCATCCATACGAAATCGAGTTTTTGGAAAAGTAACCGTCTTTTGTTGACGTCCTTTCTTCCGGCACAAAAACAAAACGTAGCTTTTGCTGCTCAGTTTTTCCGATCTCGCGGTGATGAAACTGAATTTCCCGCTTTTGGCCGTGGCCGGTGATTTTGTATTGCTCCAGCAGCGCATCAAGAGCAGGCTTCAGCAATGTGATTGTTCTTATCCCGGCATCCGTTTTTGGTGGAACAAATACCCGCTTATTAGTCAGGTTCCTGGAGACGTGGATTTCGCCTTTTTTCAGATCGATATCCTCCCACGCCAGCGCACAAATTTCGCCCGGCCTCATTCCCGTATGTACGGCAACAATGATGATTAAAGCCAGTTTGCGGGGCAGGGCAGCAATCAGCGCCTGATACTCATGAAGTAAAAGCGGATCCGGATCTGATTTAGATAGCTTCAGCCTCGAAACGCCCTCATAAGGAGCGTGTAATATAAACTGACTCCGCTGCGCAAGCTTCAGCATTTCTGATAAAACGGCCATCTGTTTATTGACTGTTGAGGGCGCGCGCCCTTGCTTCGCGGTGTTCGGCATGGCCGGATTAAAAATTGTCCCTGTCAGTAGTTCTTTGCGGTAATTCAGAATATCAGAGTGCTGAATATCAGCCAGGGGAGTGTTTTCTCCCACTACACGCTTCAGGGTATTAAGGAAGCTGCGATTAAGTGGTCCGCAGCTCCCGATATGACGCCCCAAACCGTCCTTTATCGACGTCCTGTGGCTCAATTTTCCAATTTTCAGCCCAAAATCGTCTCTTCGTGGCTGATTTTGGCCCTGTTTCAGGCCAATTTCCTCATTTCAGGTAGATCTCGCCTGTGCCCGTATCAATTGGTCAACTCGAACCAGGTTCGCCAGGGTGAATAACATCGCCAGTTGACTGTCATTTTTAGCCAGCCCCTTGTACCTGGCTTTGACGAAACCAAACTGACATTTTACTATCCGAAATGGATGCTCAACCTTCGCTCGGATACTCGCTTTCAGGTATTCGTAACGGATGGCCAGCTTGTTCTTGCGCGGGTGTTGCTTCAATGCATTCACTTTGCCGGGACGCTTGGCGATAAGCCAGTCTGCGCTGACATCGCTGAGCTCATCGCGCTTTTCGGCCCCCTGATAACCAGCATCGGCTGAGATAAATTCTTCATCGCCATGCAGTAACTTGCCAACCTGATTGAGGTCGTGCTCGTTAGCCGCCGTGGTCACCAGACTGTGGGTCAGGCCACTTTTGGCGTCCACGCCAATGTGCGCTTTCATGCCGAAGTACCACTGGTTACCTTTCTTGGTCTGGTGCATGTCTTCATCACGGCTGTTGTGTTTGTTTTTGGTAGAGCTGGGGGCTTGAATGATGGTGGCATCCACCAAGGTGCCCTGGGTCATTAGAACGCCACACTCTGCTAGCCAGTGATTAACGGTACTGAAGATTTTGCGGGCCAGTTCATGCTGCTCCAGCAAATGCCGGAAATTCATGATGGTAGTGCGGTCTGGAATGGCTTTATCCAGTGACAGGCGAGCAAATTGGCGCATGGAGGCGATTTCATAGAGGGCATCTTCCATGGCCTCATCGCTCAGGTTGTACCATTGCTGCATGCAGTGAATACGCAGCATGGTTTCCAGCGGATAGGGCCTGCGACCATTACCGGCCTTGGGATACACAGGCTCGATAACGCCAAGTAATTTGTCCCAGGGAAGCAAGTCATCCATTCTGCCAAGGAAAACTTCTTTGCGGGTCTGGCGGCGTTTACTGGAAAACTCACTGTCGGCAAAAGTCAGTTGCTGGCTCATCCGGTTACTCATTCTGGGTTCAGGTTACAACACGATGATCTCACATCTCGGACTTATTCGCACCTTCCTTAACTGCAGACGTGAGGGAGAGCAACGTAGCCTCTGACACTTCCAGCGCCTTTGTATCAATGAAAAAATCGCTCAGCTCTTTAAATGTCGTTATCCGCTTTGTTGATGAAAATTTTTTAAGTGCTTTTGATTCGGGAAAACGCGTTGCGTAGTCGAACTGGCCGAGCTGGATCTCGCTTGTGATAACCGCGCGAAGATTCCCTGCTTTCTTGATGTTCCCGCTCGTTACTGTCCAACCCTGGAGAACTTCACGACAGCGAATACCGCGATAGATAAACGTAATCCTTATTTTTCCGTTATGGAGTTCTACGCCAGTTGGAAAGTCCATCATGCATCCTGAATAAATTTATTAATCCGCGGGAAGTTGTACCAGACCAAAGCACGTTTGCTTTCTCCGCCCGGTGCTGCAGGAACTCGCTTAAAATGAATCCCTTCAATCCAGCTTCCCAGTCGGTAGGCTTTTATTTGCCTATCGTCCAGGCCTGTCTTTTCAGTAAGCCTTCCCGCCACGATCCACTCTTCATCAAAAATGATTTGCGCCATGCTTAACTCCATGACGCCGCCACGATACCGCAGCGGCAGATAGTATTTTGATTGTCAAAAATCACTGACCAAGTCCGGGAAGACATTTCAGATGCCGGGCTCGGATCATTGCCGTGGCCACATAACTACGCGGGCGGTTAACAATCTCAACCGTGATTTTTCTCCCACGGATCTTTACGGTGTAAAATGTTTGTAAGTGCTGCTTACCGTGATCACCGAATAGCTCATGGTGACGCTTCAACACCAACGCGCAGGCCTCCCGGCCAACTGGATCGCTTTTGCAACGGTTAATCAGACGCACGGGAGCTTTCCTGCTGTTGGAGGTATTCAATACTCTGCGCGAGCCCTGCAGCCATCCCCGGTAAGTCATCGTACTGATTGCAGTAGGCAGGGTTAGCACACAAACCCTGAAGCGCAGCTATCGTTAGCTGTTGCAGGTAGGAGAGTGACATCTGCTGACTGTTTGCCTTAGGTTCTGGCTCAGCTGCCTTTTTGGGTTTTGCAGTGACAGATAGTGGATCGAGCACTACCGGCTTTGGGAGTTCAGGACGGCGGTATTCCACGATCGCATCAAGCGCGATTTTTTGACGCACGCTGACATCTTCAGACCAGCCATCAAGCAGAGTTGTTGCCACGTTGTGGATCTCCTCGTCGGAGAAATCAGGAGACAGGCTACATTCTGTGGTGGCGATATCTGCCATTAGCAGCGGGATAGCATCGGAAACGAGATGGTCGGTACATGCCACCACACCCTCTGCCTCTTCTTTTCCCATGACGTCGGTGCGGCCCGAAATCAGGTCATTCAGTGCTTGGACAATCGCAATTTCGCGATCACTTAGAGCTGGCGGTACTTCCTGTTTTTCGACCTCATTTGAGGGACGGGTGTTTACCAATGCACCGACAGAGAAGACACCACCACCCAGGTTCTCAACCCGTGGCTGGTCACCGGTCTGCTGTTCTGGCGCTGAGTTCTGAGCGAATGCCTCTTTGAGTTCCTTGTCGAGTTGCGCAGCTTTGCCAGGGCAAACTGCTGGTGGTTGAGTTTCGCCATGTACAGACGGTTTGGTTTCATCATTGTTTGCTTCCCGCTTGATGTTGCCACATGCGATATCAATCGTTTTCTGATCTGGTTTAGCGTGGTTCGATTCGACGAGCTTACGGTTAATGTAAGCACGCAGATCAACCGGTCTGAGGTAAAGATCCTCCGGAGCGGATTTAATCAGCGCGATAATGGCAGCGCGGGAGAAATCCAGAATACCCGGCGTGCCGCGTAATTTATTCCACCAGGCAGAAAATCGTGGGTCGGCACCTGCATTTTCGATTTCTTTGGCGCGGCGCATAATTTCAGACGGTATGGCGTAAATATCGAAATCTATCGCGACTGACAAAATTCCAAGCGCGGTTTCAAGACGGAGCGTCGCGAGGTTATGCACCATGTCAGGGCTACGATCGGTAGGATTGTTACCCCCCAGACTGGCTTCTGTATCAGCCTTGATGTCAGTAGTAACTGGCTCCCGCTTAGCTGCCGGAGTGTCGATCCACTTAGCGATCCCTTTTTTGATATCGGGCCACTGAGTGGACACCTTCATCGTTTTGCGCACCCATGCCAGTAATTCTTCCTGGCGTTCGCTGCTCAAAGAAAACACTCGTGGTTCTTTCACAAAGGCCATCGCCAGTTCGCGCTGGAAGCAGCCATCGTCATCGTTATTCAAATCCACCACCTGGCCGTATTGCGCATCGGTAATTTCCTCTACTGCGCCGAACAAGGCCAGGCACGCCGCCCTGGAGTCCTGATCAAGGTTACGCACAATCTTCATAGCCGTTGCACGCTCGTCACCCTGCAAGGTTTCACTATCATCGATTTCTGGTTGCGGTGCCGCAGCTGGTTCACCAGCGTTAACATTCCAAACCGCCATCGTGTCAAAAAAATCAGGGGAGAAAACATCCAGCTCAGGGCAGGGCAAACCTTCCCGATGCTCCCAGATTTTTACCTTAAAATAATCATCGATGCGTTCAGGGTACTCAGCGGCCAGCTTTCCGAAAATAACAGCTTCTGCGATCGCCTTCGTAGAACCATTTATTGCAATTGCGAGGGGTTTTAAATCGGGTGTCTTTTTAAGTGCTTTATCCTTTGGAAAATAAGCACCGCCGAAAACTTTTAATTCTACTGACATAATGACCTCTGCTAATGTTTGAAATAGGATGTAGAACGAATTGATTTACGAGTGTCGCACTTCGTCTTTTTTAAAGAGTCGCGCCTGTTCCGTCGTTCATTGCAGTGTTCGCATAAATAAATTATTCGCTTATACGGATATATATCCGTTTTTCGTTCGTGCATTTCAGATTTTATGAACTGACAGCAGCAAAAAGCGCAATAACAAATGATGTCATTCATATCAGTTAAGCTGTTGGCGCTTGTGGTCGTAATAGGACATGCCGCAGGCGTTCTGAGCTTCTGTGAAATTCACAGACAGCAAGCTAATGTGCTTAACAGCGCAAACAGGGCAATGAAACTCACCGAGCACGTAGCCACCATCAAGCACAACGGTTACAGGACCAGAAGATGGCAAGTGGACAACACCAGAAATAGCGCCGTTAATATTAAAGGTCACAATGTCTTTATTTACGATAGCAAGGCTCATTTCAACAGATGTTACGCATACTTTCATTTCGAATTCCTTAATTTATGGTGTGGGAATCCCTGCCGTTTAAGACATGGGTTTTTAAATTGGAAAAATCAAATCACTTTTAAACTATTACGCCATTCCTGGTGAGGTTGGCGATGTACAACGAAATTTCTGTATTTCCTTAATACTTTCCATGCGGCATGGCATCCGGCAACATCACGAAGAAATACTGATGTGACGAGTTTTCCCTGTGCCCATGCAATTTGTTGTTCTGGCGTTAATTGCTGTTTATTCATGATTTTTAGTCCCAGTAATAAACAGATTTAATATCTATCTTACAACCCATGCAGCTCGAGCCTTACGCACGTGTTGCTGATATTCTTCAAGGAAATTCATTCCGTCATACAGGCTTGTTACATATCCCAAATTCCAAAGGCAAAGAGCCTGCTGATACACATCTTTGAAAACGGGTTTGGCAAGGTAGTGGTCACGCATAGCTGATAGGCGAGCGTGATCGGTTCGCTCGTCATACTCACAGTCTGAAATCTGCTGGCGCTCGTCGATGATGTGATCCATAGCGCTATTTAATTCAAGTGCTTCGGCGTGTGCTGCCACCACTGCACGATTTTTCTGGTTGCTGCCCAATCCCTCAAAGCAGCCTGGGCGAGAAACGGAGCGGTACGACGCGTCGTGTGCTTCGTCCATTTTCAGTGCTTCAGCGTGGCAAGCTTCAACCAGTGCTGGAAGGTCATCGCGTTCCATGATGGTGTTTTGAATGCTGATCATTACTGCGAGGTGGTGCCAACGGTCAGTCTCAGCATTCATTTCCAGGGCTTCGCGGTGCGCTTTTGCTACCAGTTGGCGCTGCCAGCCTGGATTGTTGAAAAAATCGAATTGCTCATTAAATGCCAGCGCCTCGGTATGTGCAGCCTCAATAATCGCGCGACGGGCAGGGTAGTCATTACTGCCGATGAATTCACACCAGCGGAGATGGCCTGCTTTAGCATCCAATTCTGCATTCATTTCCAGCGCTGCGGCGTGGTCACGTTCAGTCAGAGCCTTAAAAATTTTGCGCATTGTGTTTTCAGATTTCACTTCGCGCAGCGTGCTGCAGTTATGCGCACTGAATATTCCATCTTCGCGCTGTTTAACGCTGTATACCGCTTTGTCGATGTTGATTTTGTGATTGGTCATAACGCCTCTCCATTTTTACCCTTATCGCCGGGTAGGCGGAACGTTTACTGATTACTGCGTGTTTTGTTGGTCTAAGTTTATAAACAAATAAACCATTATGTAAAGTTAATGGTAAACAAAAAGGCGTGAAAAACTGGATGTATTTGAATTTGGAGAAAAAAAAGACCGCTTACAGGCGGTCTTAGGGGATTAGTCTATCTCGAGGTCTTTTAGCATCTGAAGGATTTCTTGTTTGGACTTGCCTTTCAACCTTGCTTTGAGCTCATTGTCTATAGAGTTTACCTGGGCTCTGAGGTTAACCATATGCTGTTCTTTTTCCCACTCAGCAAGGCTATCGAAAAGATCAAGCAATTCTTCATGGCGAGCGTCAAACGGTCGTGGGGACCGCATCTCTTCACCCTTAGGTTCTTCATCAAGATAACCAGGAGCCATGCCGTAATCACGTTCAATACGGCGCGCTGCTCTCTCGCCGAACGACGCTTTACCGTTGATCAGCTGTGAAAGATAGCTCTTCTCTTTTTCCGGCAAAGTTCTGCTTGAAAACCATGCCGCTAGGCGCTTGCGCCTGATTTCTTTTGTGTCCATGCAGTCATTTTGATTAGTAATTTCTAAACAAGCAAAAACTTGACATTGATGTTTAGTGGTTTATAAACTTACAACTCAACACACAGGAGCAATTATGCAACTCAATGACTTTTTGAAAGCTGGTGGGCCAAAGATCCGCAAGGCGCTGGAGCAACACCTTGGGATATCGAAATCTTACCTCTCCCAACTAGCAACGGGGCGGGCTGCAATTTCGCCAAGTCGCTGCATCGTTATCGAGACTTTCACCAATAGTGAGGTCTCTCGTTCTGATATGCGGCCAAGCGATTGGGCTGAAATTTGGCCTGACTACGAGCCAAAAAATAGCACAACAACTCAGGAGGATACTGACTGATGGAAATCAAAAAGCTGGCATACGAGCTGGAGGAATGGGCACAGGAAAAGGGCTGGAAGACGGTCACACAGCTGATAACCCCGCATCACTTCGGTGATTTGCTTCTGTCACTCAACGACGTAACAGATGCTGACGAGTACGCACGCCGACTGCACAACAACAAGCAGATTATCCAGCGCGCGTTCCGTAATGATACGCCCAATTACCGTAAGCAGGCCGAGGCGCTGAGCTATGCCATCCGCGCCGCCATCGACAACGAACTGGAGAAGAATAACTGCATGCACTATCGGGCGGCCAAAGTGAACAAAGAGTGCATCGAAGCCACCAACGCGGTTTTCACTGGCAAGCCTCTACCGGTCATCAGGAGAGAGGGCCTGGAAGCTATCGACGCACTGGCGCAGCTGGTAGGCGTAAAGGTTCACGTCATGCACAACCACAACGCGGCATAAAGATCCGGAGGCAACTATGCGTACTTCTCAGGAATTAGCGAGCGCACTGGCAGAGCGCATGAAAAACGCGATGAAGAATGAACCCGCTCAGGAGTCAGTGGATCGCCGCGGTGAAATCATTCCAGGGAAGCGGTACCGCGACGAACGCGGACGCATGGTGACAGTTTTGCGTGCGTCCCAGCTCCGCGTGTCATATCACCGCGAAGGTTACGCCGGAGACAGCGAAACAGGATGCCGAGAGTTTGAAATTAAGTTCACAGAGGTGAAGTTGTGAGCAGCAAGTTACATGGTCTCGTATGGGAAGGATGTGCGCAGGCGGGGCTCGGTATTTCCCGCGTCGCTCTGATGGCCCGTATTGCCGATTACAGCAATGCAGAGGGTGTGTCCTGGCCTGCGATTGAGACGCTCCAGATTGAGATTGGAGCAAAGAGTGAAACTACCGTCAAAAATGCTCTGGCAGAGCTGGTGAGCGGTGGTTGGATCACCAAAATTGAGCGCAAGGTAGGCGGCAGAAATTTAACGAACATCTACCAGATCAACGTTGAAAAGCTGGAAGCCGCTGCTGCGGTAGGGCGAAAAAAAATTAAAGAGAAGAGAGCCAAAAAGAAAGGTTCACGGTGCTTGCCAGTTGGTCAGGAAGGGAAGGGGGTAATTTTTAACCCCTCAAATAACGCCCCCTCAAACCCTGAAAATAAGGGGGCAGATTTTGACGGGTCAAATTTTGAGGGGTCAAAAATTGGTGAAACAGGCGATTTAACCCCCCCAAAAATTGCCCCCGATCCGTCATTAAGATCTGATCCGTCATTAAACCCCACACATAACGCGCGGGGGGAACTGGTTGCTCCAGTCAGTGAGCGACCGGTACCGGAATATCCTAGTCAGCCTGGCACGTTTTTCCCTGCCTCTCAGCTGCTGGGGAAGTTCCCAATGAGCAAGGAGTGGAAACCATCTGCGGACTTTCGCAAGCAGGCAAACCTCTGGGGTCGCTCTGTCCCTGCGGACCTGACACCCGATGATTTACGCGCTGCCCATGCCTGCTTTGTCGATTATTGGCTCTCTGAGGGCAAGACATTCAACCAGACGCAGTGGGAGCAGAAATTTGCTCTGCACCTGCAAAACACAAAGCCAACAAAACCGCGAGGTAATTCTCATGCAGGACTGGACCCAAGCTCCACAGCAAACGCTGCTGTACAACGAGCGCGTGCGACACGTGCAGAGCAATTACGAGCACGAGGAGAAAGCGTGGAAATTCTGGGAACTCATGCTGGAAATTTACTCCACCCGCTGGGAGACCAAAAACGGCTCGGCCCCGTCGGACCTATGGATTGCGCAGGTTGGGAGTTTGACCAGCGACCAGACGACGAGCGTCTGTAATGCGATGGTGGCGCGTTGCAAGGCAGGGAATTCATGGCCGCCGGATCTGGCTGAGTTCGTGACTCTTGTGGCGGACGCCAGCGGCAATGCTCTGGGGCTAAGAACTGCTGACGTAATGGCGGAATACAAGCGCTGGCGCAACGAGTCATACCGCTACGACAGTTCAGAGGTGTTCCCGTGGCATCACCCAGTCTTATATCAGATTTGCACAGAAATGCGACGCTCGGGAGTGGAAAGGCAAATGACCCAGACCGAACTCGAAGCCCTGGCTGCCATGCAGCTGGCCAAGTGGGAAAAGCATGTGGTGGACGGACATCCGATCCCGCCGGTGAGAAGGCAAATTGCCGCGCCACGCCATGCGCCAGGACCAACCCCCGCGCAGTTACTTAAAGCGCAGGCCGAAGCAGCAAAACTAAAACGAATTTAAACAAACAGGAGAAAATTATGGAAACCGTACTGGATGCACTGAAAGTGATGGGTAAAGCTACTTACCGTGATGTTGCCGCCCGCCTGGATATCGAGCCAGTGGAGGCGCTGAACATGTTGCGCGAGCAGAAAGAGCAGGGCTTGTGTGATTTTTATGATGGGTCATGGTCGGTCGGAACCGCGAAAGAGCAGGCCAAAAAGCAAGCTGTTGCGCCAGTGCATCAGGCTCTACGCCTGAAAGGTGAAGAACCAGCACCGGTTGATCCTGATGTGATCCGCCAACAGCTCAGAAATAACGGTGCTATGACCACTGCAGCGCTGGCAGCAGCCGTTAATCGCAATGCTCGTGGCATGGTCTCAGTGATGCTGGCTTTTGAGCGCCAGGGCGTGGTTATCAAGAACGGGCAGGGGAAGGGTGTTACATGGTCACTGCCTGCATATCTCCCGGCAGAAAAAAACATCACTGAATTTGTTCAGGACATCCCGGCATTCACTGTCCGCCCCGACGATCTGGTTATTCCGTCATCCCGTTTTATCTCAGGCGAAATCCGCCGTACAAAAGCGAAGCTGGCATACCTGCAGCGTCTTCAGAGTGCCGTTCGCGAGCTGCGCCGCCATAAAGACCTGCTGGTAGGTATGAGTCATGAGTGATTTAGCAAAGTGCCCTAATTGCGGTATGTCACCTTCGATAAAAATCCGAAGCCGTGGAATGAACTGTGGTTCTGCAGAAATCCGTTGCTCGAATGGGTGTCCAGATCTCCGTGCAGGTTTTTCGTTTCCATCCGGTGGGGAGTCGTCAGCCCGTAAGGTGCTGGATGAAAAATGGCAGAAGTTGGTGGGAGGGTTTAACGATGCCAAGACCAAAAACGCATGAAGAGCGCAGTCAGTTATTAACCGGATTATCGAGCTAGTGAAGGGGCAGGGGCGCATCACGACGAAAGACGTCGTAGCAATGTTTGACCTGCATCGCACAACCGCTGAGAAGTACATGCGGATCGCAGTGCAGCGTAGTGAGCTTATCCGGTATGGTCGCTGCGGTATTTTCCGCGACCAGCGCGCAATCATCGACTTTGATCTGAAGCGTTTTTCACACAGTAAGGAGGCAGAATGACCCCTATTACAAGGGAGTGGCTGAAGCATACTATTTCTGAACTTGAACAAGAGACAGTAATCAAGTAGAGGTATAAAATTCTGGTAACGATGGGCTTTAGTTTAAAGCATTACGGCTAAAATGGATCCATCGGCCAATCTGCAATATACTAATTATATTATCAATACCACTGACTATACTCAGAGGGATTTTTTAATAACACAGGGCTGGTGATATGTTTAAGAATTATGGAAATGGTAGGGATGTAGTGAATATAGCAACGAAAAAAATGCATTATATCTTTATTGTTGGGGTTGTGCCGTTATTATTGTTTCTCTTGATTTATATGAATAATCAAAGCTCTAACATTCTGGGTTTCATAAGCGACATTTCCAATGGCGTTCCAGAGTTGATGTCAGCTAACAATCCATTGTTAAGTAGTGTTATGAGTTTTTATGTCAAAACATCTCCTTTATATGGAGTTGTGTTTTTCCTTATTGCTCATAAGGATTTAAAATTAAACACTTCTTTGCCGTTAATGAAAGTGATAATTGCTTTATTGCTTTTTACATTATTTTATCTGCTCATGAGTTATTTTTTGTTGGCATATGAAGTGGAGTTGACTGAATCTGGGCGCTTCGTAAGATTTCTATCAGGGAATAATTATCTTTTGACCGCATTTTTTATCGGCGTCTTTTATGTTTGTTATACCCTTACATGTTATTACATTAGTTTTATTTTCGCAGTTTGTATGATTTTAAAGATGAAAAATAATCGAGCATAGGTTTGATAGGGGCAGAAAGAGTATCTGCCCCTTTTTTATTAATGAGCTGGCTTAATTAATTCATTGTTGATTTTATCAACCATTTTGTCGTCAATAAATGAAGCCAGGTAACCGATACCAATAATTCCAGCAATTGTTAATGCAGTAACAGGTAGTCCAACAGTAGTGGCTACAATTGGCGCGATAGCAGCCAAAATCCCCATAGCCACACCGGCAGCAACACCACTCAGATACCAGGACTCGACCTCAAGCATGAGCGGACCCCAGTTGCCTGTGTTATATCCTTCAATACTCTTCTCGCGAACCTTCTCGATTTTGATTGCAACATCTCCGGCCTTGAATGCCTTGCTCAGATTCCCGAGTTTATTGGCCATGTCGTTGGCATTCATACTCTTCCAGGCGTTAACAAGCGCATCTTTATCCGCCTGATTAATTTTCATCCCCGGATTTGCAATGATCTTATTCAGAGAGGCCATCGCATCATTGTAGTTGCGGATGGTTTTGCCTTGAAAGTTTTTAATATCACCTGCAATTTCCCTGGCTACTTCCTTATATTTTTCGCCAAGATAAATGCCGATTTTTTCCCCCATGTCAGTAATCAGTTCACTGGCTTTCTGCAGTGCTTCCTGTGCATCCATTCTTTTATCTTCATCCAGCATTTTCTGGACGCTTTCACGCAAATTTCCTCGGGCTGCTTTTGGCATAACTCCATCCCTGACGGCCTTTTCATACAAATTTTTAAGCGCTTTGCGGGATACTTTATCATTGTCGCTGTAATATTTTGCCGTCCGATCCCAGGTCGAGAGGGTACTACCGGCGTTATTTCCAGCCGACTGATTCTGGGAATTATTGCTACCGGTCTGTGAGCCTGAACTACCCCCATTACCGCCGTTTCCACCGGAGCCTTTCCCTGAAGGGCGGTCAGCTCCCTGAGTGATGGCGATTGAACCACCGGCAGAAAATACACCAGCGGCATCGCCTCTTTTAGCTGCATTAACCTGAGCACTATTGTTTGGATTCACAGAAAATCCATTAATATTTTGTGTGCGGCCTCCCTGACTTCCCTGGCCTCCATTACCCGATGTGCCGGAGTTACTGCCTGAACCAGAATTACCAATGCCAGGGTTCTTACCACCACTGAACGCATTGTTGTGAGCGTTGTCACCACCGTTACCACTCATAATTTTATTCCTCTTTGACGATTAAAATTCAAAAAAATACTGTATATAAACACATGTAAATATATACAGCCCTTGAATGCTACGCCGCTGCTTTTCCTGTGTCAATGCCAGATTTTGGGGTGTAACTGGAAGCGAACTTCCTGCTAAGCTGCTGATCGGGATATTGTTTATAGGAATGGAGATCTCAATGGAAAAATCCTCACTAGTGTTTGTGTTTGCCTTGTTAACGATGTCGCTGATGAACGTCGCTTGCACACCTCAAACAAGCGCAGAGCGTAATGCCCGGCAGTATGTATATGCGACAGGTGACGGTTTCGACCCGAATTTACGTGTAATAAAAGCCGACAGCATCCGGATGGCGGTGCCATTCTTCAGAACGTTTCATGATATGGGAACAAAAGACAGGGCTTCTGGTGTATCTGCAGAAGGAGCGCAACAGCGGGTTAATGAGTTCCGCAGCGATGCGTTTCTAAAATCCATCCAGAGGGAGACTATCTTTGCGGGCAAGCGCTACGCCGACAATAACATTCCGTCCGCAAATAAGCGTAAAGCAATGGGAGATGCTATTTCAGCTACATATATGGATGGTTATGAAGGGCGAAAGTGAGGTTTTCAGCTCACATTTCACTGCCTGACAGAAATTTGAACCACCAAAATATTGGTAGTTTACCCCCCTTAAAAAAAACTCTGCGAACCAGTGTTTTTCATTGCTTTGGTGGCGTTGGAAATAAGAAGAATTGATTACTCATTAAACACTTACCCGCATTTGCGGTTTTTTTACGCCCAAATTCTTGACCCTCGTTTTTTTGGTGTTACTGTATAAATATGGGTCTTCCCTTGTTGTGGTGGCTGAAGGCATGATAATGGTGTATTTAATCGCCAGAGGTCACCGCCATGGACGAAAAGTCCCTCTACGCTCATATTCTCAACCTGTCCGATCCGTGGCAGGTAAAGTCCCTTTCTCTCGATGAAAATGCCGGTTCTGTTACTGTCACTATTGAGATCGCTGAAAACACCCGGCTAGCCTGTCCGACCTGCGGTAAATCCTGTTCTGTTCACGATCACCGTCATCGTAAATGGCGCCATCTTGATACCTGCCAGTTCACCACTATTGTTGAAGCCGATGTTCCACGAATTATGTGTCCGGAGCATGGCTGCCTGACGTTGCCTGTTCCGTGGGCTGGCCCCGGAAGCCGGTATACGTTGCTATTCGAATCGTTCGTTCTCTCATGGCTGAAAATCAGCACCGTTGATGCTGTCAGGAAGCAACTTAAGCTCAGTTGGAATGCGGTTGACGGCATTATGACCCGGGCAGTTAAGCGAGGTCTTGCCCGGATAAAAAAGCCATTATCCGCCCGTCATATGAATGTGGATGAGGTCGCCTTTAAAAAAGGACATCGTTACATAACGGTGATCTCCGATCGCGATGGTCGGGCGCTGGCCTTAACGGATGATCGCGGCACAGAGAGTCTTGCCGGCTATCTTCGCACGCTCACTGATGGGCAGTTGCTGGCTATCAAAACGCTCTCAATGGACATGAACGCGGGCTATATAAGAGCAGCGCGTATCCACTTACCCAGTGCGGTTGAGAAAATCGCCTTTGACCGCTTCCATGTGGCGAAGCAACTGGGCGAGGTAGTTGATAAAACCCGTCAGAATGAACATCCGCACCTCCCTGTTGAAAGCCGACACCAGGCAAAAGGAACCCGCTTCCTGTGGCAGTACAGCGATAAGTGGATGACCGAATCCCGGCAGGAAAAGCTGATGTGGCTGCGTGCACAGATGAAGCTGACGAGCCAGTGCTGGGCGCTGAAAGAGCTGGCAAAGGATATCTGGAACAGGCCATGGAGCGAGGAAAGACGGAGTGACTGGCAGAGATGGTTGGCGCTGGCGGCTAACAGTGACGTTCCCATGATGAAAAATGCCGCGAAAACGATAGGAAAAAGGCTGTACGGGATCCTGAATGCGATGCGACACAGTGTCTCAAACGGAAATGCGGAGGCACTTAACAGCAAGATCAGGCTGCTGAGGATAAAAGCCAGGGGATACCGAAACCGGGAGCGCTTTAAACTGGGGGTGATGTTCCACTACGGAAAGCTGAATATGGCGTTCTGAGCCTTCCCACCATGATCGGGGAAGACCCATAAATATACAGTAATAAATGGAGGTAACATGGACTACAGCATCAAGCAGCAGCAGAAACGTAAGATCGCGGGCTTCCATCTGGTGGGGCCGTGGGACAAAACGGTAAAACAGGGCTTTGAACAGCTGGTGATGTGGGTGGATGGATGTCACGTTCAGCCGCTGGAGTGGGTTGCGGTGTACTACGATAACCCGGATGAAGTCCCGGCTGAAAAACTGCGCTGTGATACTGCAGTAACGGTTCCGGACAATTTCGTTATCCCTGATAACAGTGAAGGGGTAATGATGACGGAAATCGCCGCGGGGGAGTATGCCGTTGGGATGGCGCGCGTCGAAAACTACGATTTCGCGACTCCGTGGTACCAGTTCTTTGATTCTCTTTTGCAGGACAACACATACCAGATTGCCCCTAAACCTTGCTTCGAGCGTTACCTCAATGACGGTAATGCGGATGGATACTGGGACATCGAGATATATGTGGCAGTAGAACGTAAAGCCGGTTAAGCCTGGAAAAAACAGGGTTTTTCAGCCGGGTGTGATCCGCCCGGCTGAAAACACAGTACAATCGTGATTTGCCGTATTGCTGGAGAGCGGGTGTGCGTCCCGACAAATCATTAACGTCTTTTGAAATTCGGTTGTACCAGCATTATCGCGTGGTGCATGGGTGTCGCATCGCGCTGGCGTTCGTTCTGACGTTTGTGCTGGTCCGTTTACTGAATGTACCTGAAGGGACGTGGCCGCTGATCACGCTGGTGGTCATCATGGGGCCTATCTCGTTTTGGGGTAATGTCGTCCCCCGTGCCTTTGAACGCATTGGTGGCACGGTTTTAGGCTCTGCACTGGGGTTGATCGCCCTGAAGCTGGAGCTGATCTCACTCCCGGTGATGCTGGTATGGTGTGCGGTGGCCATGTTCCTCTGCGGCTGGCTGGCGTTGGGCAAAAAGCCTTATCAGGCATTGCTGATTGGCATTACCCTCTCTGTGGTTGTCGGCGCACCTGCGGGTGATATGACCACTGCACTGTGGCGAAGCGGAGATGTTATTTTCGGCTCATTGCTGGCCATGCTCTTCACCGGTATCTGGCCACAGCGTGCTTTCCTGCACTGGCGTATTCAGATGGCAAACTACGTCACCGCGTTTAACCGTGTCTATCAGGCTGGTTTTTCCCCTAATCTGGTTGAACGTCCCCGGCTGGAAAAGCACTTACAAAAGATCCTCAATGATGTGGTCAAAATGCGTGGCCTGATTACCCCAGCCAGCAAAGAGACTCATATTCAGAAATCGATTTTCGAAGCTATCCAGACGGTGAGCCGCAACCTGGTGTGTATGCTTGAACTGCAGATCAACGCCCACTGGGCTTCTCGTCCCAGCCATCTGTTGATGCTGAACGCGCATACGCTGAAAGAGACGCAGCAGATGACGCAGCAAACGCTGTTAACCATCGCCCACGCACTCTATGAAGGGAATCCGCAACCCATACTTGCCAATAGCGAGCGGCTGAATGAAATCGTTGCTGAACTAAAACAGTTAATTAATGAGCGTCAGAGCGACAACGTGGCAGAAACACCGATTCATGGATATGTCTGGCTGAGCATGGAGCTGGCACGACAGCTGGAGCTGCTATCGCATCTCATTTGCCGCGCATTGCGCAAATAAAAAGCAGCTATCTCCAGATGTGACGCCTGCTGCTTCGATTCAGCATCAATTGGGGTTATGATAGCTTTAAACGATATACTCATTGTCATTCGCAGCCGCTGTCAGTAAGGTACTGTTACAACGGTTGCTTTAACGAATCCGAATCTCACATTATCAGGGGTGTAAAAATGGAAACTACTAAGCCTTCGTTCCAGGATGTTCTGGAATTCGTCCGCCTGTTCCGCCGCAAAAACAAACTGCAGCGTGAAATCCAGGACGTTGAGAAGAAGATCCGTGACAACCAGAAACGTGTACTGCTGCTGGACAACCTGAGCGATTACATCAAGCCAGGTATGAGCGTTGAAGCTATTCAGGGCATTATCGCCAGCATGAAGAGCGACTACGAAGACCGCGTTGATGACTACATCATCAAAAACGCTGAGCTGTCCAAAGAACGCCGCGACATCTCTAAGAAGCTGAAAGTGATGGGTGAAATCAAAAACGGCGAAGCTAAAAGCGAGTAATCGCAGCGAATGGTGAAAAAGGCTCTCTGGTGACAGAGAGCCTTTTTTTATCACTCAGAACGCGGCTGGAGCTGGTAAATCCAGGCTTGTATCTGTTTACCGCCTTGCGTGGTCACGTTCACCTCAACCCGATCATAACCGTCTTCGAATTCATCCAGCATTGGCCAGTGCGCGTCCAGGTGGGGGGAGAGAAACAGGAAACCTTCCACGCTGGTACCTTCTTCATCCAGCACAATCCCCGGAAAATCCGCGGCGGCTCCCCAGCCACGTTCGTAAAACGTCCCTTTAACAGACCCTGCCAGCCATTCTCCTCCGATGTCTTCGAGGATGTACGCATTAACGTGGCCTGGACGCAGGGTGCCATAGACAAACAAAGAGTCCATTTTTCTCACCATTAAAATGATTTTTTTCAACATAAGGGGAAACGGTGGGTCCTGCAACTGCTTCGTCGCGGCTACGCTTGCCGGTCTCGATCCCCGCAGGCCGGGTAAGGTGCAGCCGACACCCGGTAATTTTACCAGAACGCAGAAAAGCAAAAAGCCTGCTTTAAAAGCAGGCTTTTCAAATGTGGCTCCTCTGACTGGACTCGAACCAGTGACATACGGATTAACAGTCCGCCGTTCTACCGACTGAACTACAGAGGAATCGTTGTGGAGGCACATATTAGCGGCGAAAAAAGTTTTGTCAAACCTGATCTGAGAGAATATCGATTGATTGCTGATTCTGTCGTCAGTTTGTTGTAAATCCAAACATATTTTTATGGAAAATACTTTGCAGGATACGCATTTCTCCCTCATCATTTGAAATGGAGTTTCAACTTTCTTGTTAAGGTTCATCTTGAACGTCACTGCCCCCATACGCCACGCGATCATGCGCACGCCCTGGTATGCGAAACGCAAAAGCTACCGTGTTCTGTTCTGGCGTGAAATCACCCCTCTTGCCGTACCCATCTTCCTGGAGAATACCTGTGTCCTGCTGATGGGCGTGCTGAGCACTTTCCTGGTCAGTTGGCTGGGCAAAGAAGCAATGGCCGGGGTAGGGCTGGCGGACAGTTTTAACATGGTGGTGATGTCATTTTTTGCCGCCATTGATCTGGGGACAACGGTCGTTGTTGCCTTCAGTCTGGGCAAGCTTGATCCCAAACGTGCGCGTGAGGCCGCCCGGCAGTCGCTGATGATCATGACCCTTTTTTCGATCATTCTGGCCGCGGTGATCCACTATTTCGGTAAAGAGATTATCGACATTGTTGCCGGTGAGGCGACGAAAGAGGTTAAAGACCTGGCGCTGACCTATCTGGAAATGACGGTAATCAGTTACCCGGCGGCCGCCATTGCGTTAATTGGCAGTGGCGCGCTGCGCGGGGCGGGTAACACGAAAATTCCGCTGTTGATTAACGGCGGGATGAACATCCTGAACATTATCATCAGCAGTATCCTGATTTACGGCATTTTTTCCTGGAATGGGCTGGGGTTCGCTGGAGCCGGGTTGGGGCTAACCATTTCACGTTATATTGGCGCTGCAGCCATTGTTGGTGTGCTGATGACCGGAATGACACCGTCGCTGCGTCTCACGCTAAAAAGTTATTTCCGCCCGCTCAATTTCGCCATTATCAGGGAAGTGATGGGGATTGGTATTCCTGCCAGCATTGAATCAGTGCTGTTTAACGGGGGCAAGCTGCTCACGCAGATGTTTGTGGCTGGTATGGGGACGGACGTCATCGCCGGTAACTTTATTGCTTTCTCCATCGCCTCACTGATTAACCTGCCGGGTAACGCACTGGGTTCCGCATCGACCATTATCACCGGTAAACGGCTCGGGAAAGGGCAGATTGGTCAGGCGGAACGCCAGTTGCGGCATGTTTTCTGGTTGTCGACCATTGGCCTGACGGTGATCGCCTGGGGGAGTGCACCTTTTGCCGGGTTGATGGCAGCGTTCTACACCCGCGAAGAGGATGTCAAAGAGGTTGTTAAAATCCTGATCTGGATGAACGCGGCGTTTATGCCGATTTGGGCGGCCTCCTGGGTGCTTCCTGCCGGGCTCAAAGGGGCGCGGGATGCCCGCTTTGCGATGTGGGTATCGATGCTCGGTATGTGGGGATGCCGCGTTGTAGCGGGGTATACGCTGGGGGTGATACTCGGAATGGGGGTGGTTGGCGTCTGGCTGGGGATGTTCCTCGACTGGGCTGTACGCGGCGTGTTGTTCTACTGGCGTATGGTAAGTGGGCGCTGGTTATGGAAATATCCCCGTACCAAACCGGAACCTGTGGTGACAGAAACCACAGAATGCCTGACAAATGCGCGAAATGGAGAATAAATCGGCAAACGATCGAAAATCTGCATTCTGCCTTTGACATCATCGGGTAGCATCGATAATATGCGCCCCGTTCACACGATTCCTCTGTAGTTCAGTCGGTAGAACGGCGGACTGTTAATCCGTATGTCACTGGTTCGAGTCCAGTCAGAGGAGCCAAATTTTAGTTTCGGGATATCCCTGTGGATCCGGAGACATTAAAAAGAAGAACTTATCTTTTACCCGGTTGTCCTGAAAAGGACAACCGGGTTTTTTGACGTCCATAGTTTTTTGGGCGCTTAGGGGATCTCACGGTTCGCTGAGAAATAAGGCGGGTCAGCCGGATATTAATCACCTGAATGAGTTACTGTACGTTCATAATTGTAGCTCTGTGCCAGGGAATGGAGTATTTGTGTTACGCGTCCCGCTGATAACTGGGCACTGTGGGTAAAAGTTGTTTGTTTGTATAACCAGTGGATATAAAGCCTGCTGGCGGCTAAAGAGAGTGTTTGAGCATTGCTATTATCCCCACCCGCCAGTGAGCAAACCATCTTACGGTTTTTTTCCTGTATCCAGAGTTGCCACTGATTTTTCCACCATCCATGATATGTTGTTCCCTGAAAAGACCAGGGCTTATTATCATCACTGTCACTTATATCCTCCTCTATAAACCAAAGTTCACTTTGTCGTTGGCGAAATAACTCTGCCCAGGCAGTAATAGTTGCTCCCCTAAGAAAGCATTCGTGTGAAATAACATGTGTCTTTACCTCAGGGAAAAGGATGTTCAGTACCCGAAAATGCCCATGAGCCGCAATAACCGGGCGTAGAATCGCACCTTTGGCGTTACGTTTGAGTACCGCACTTCCATACTGAATTTCATCGAACTGACTCCGGCGTAAAAACTGCGTCTCGCGCATATCAACGCGCTTTACAATATCACTATGATGCAAATCAGGTTCAATATTCCCTCTCCAGCGATAATGCAGGGTTTCACCGATCTGATGCTGAGTAAAATTAGTGGAGAGATGAAGAATATTACCGCGAGTGGCATCGAAACTGAGCAGAACATACAGTTTCTGTTCCGCACTGTTTCCCTGGAACGGCACAATCAGAGAAACCGTTTCAATCCGTTCTGGTGATACCATTTCTCTTCGTAATTGTTGTTTTGGCGTCCAGACTTTTTTGCAGGCGCGGCACTGGATGCGCTGTGTTCCCTGCGGGTTATGGCCATAGCAAATCGTTTCTTTGCAATAACATACAGGACAAAAAAGACCTCTTTCAGCGGCATATGAGGTTAAGTGAGCAGACAACCATTCACTATATTTTTGCTCATCAAACAGAGGTGGATAACTCCCACATGCCCGGCAGTGCAATGCAGGATATCCCAGCCTGTAGTCTGGCCAACTGTAATCTGAAGATGTTGGTCGCCCTAAATTGCGACAACCAAACGTTTTGCAGGTATTAATTGTAAACAGAGTCGACATGAGTCACCAACGATTTTAAGAGGTCGCTAATTTTGCCGTATAACTCTTGGTTGGTTGTGTGAACGGACGCACATAATAAAGCCTTTCAGAACGTAAAGTAACAAATCTTTATATGGCTGAAAGGAACACGTTATGAAATTAAAAATGATTACAGCGGGTATTTTGCTGACGTTGCCATTTTGGGTCTGCGCCAGGGATGTCACCATTATTTATACCAATGATCTCCATGCTCATGTGGAACCTTATAAAGTTCCCTATATTGCAGACGGTAAACGAGATATCGGTGGCTGGGCGAATATCACTACCCTGGTAAAAGAGGAGAAAGCGAAAAACAAAGCAACATGGTTCTTTGATGCGGGTGATTATTTTACCGGCCCATATATCAGTAGCCTGACAAAAGGAAAGGCTATAATTGATATCATGAATACTATGCAGTTTGATGCTGCCACAATAGGAAATCATGAATTCGATCATGGCTGGGACAATACATTATTACAACTTAGCCAGGCAAAATTCCCCATTGTACAGGGTAATATATTCTATCAGAACAGTGACAAAACATTCTGGGACAAGCCTTATACCATCATTGAAAAAGATGGCGTGAAAATTGGTGTTATTGGTTTACATGGCAAGTTCGCCTTTAATGATACCGTTTCTGCGGCGACACGCGTAGGTATTGAAGCACGGGACGAAATTAAGTGGTTACAGCGCTATTTAGATGAACTGAAAGGTAAAGTCGATTTGACGGTACTGCTGGTTCATGAAGGAACGCCTGCCCGTCAGTCCAGTATAGGGGGCACCGATGTCCGTCGTGCGCTGGATAAAGATATCAAGACCGCAAGCCAGGTTAAAGGGCTGGATATCCTGATTACCGGACATGCACATGTCGGTACACCAGATCCGATTAAAGTCGGTAATACGCTGATCCTCTCAACCGACAGCGGCGGTATTGATGTGGGGAAACTGGTACTGGACTATAAAGAGAAACCGCATCACTTCACAGTGAAAAACTTTGAGCTGAAAACCATTTACGCCGATGAGTGGAAACCCGATCCACATACGAAGTCGGTGATCGACAGCTGGAATAAGAAACTTGATGAAGTGGTGCAACAGACAGTAGGACAATCGCCGGTTGAATTGACTCGCGCCTATGGCGAATCGGCTCCGCTGGGAAATCTGGCTGCAGACGCTTTGTTGGCGGCAGCAGGTAAAAATACACAACTGGCCTTAACCAATTCAGGTGGTATCCGCACTGAGATACCGGCAGGCACTATTACCATGGGTGGCGTCATTAGCGTGTACCCGTTCCCTAACGAACTGGCTACGATGGATCTCACTGGTCAACAATTGCGTAGTTTGATGGAACACGGTGCAAGTTTAACGAATGGCGTCTTGCAGGTATCTAAAGGCCTGGAAATGAAGTACGACAGCAGTAAACCCATCGGCCAGCGTGTCGTCGTATTTACGCTGAATGGTAAACCGATTGAGGATGCGACCGTCTACCACATTGCCACCCAGAGCTTCCTTGCCGATGGTGGTGATGGGTTCACCACGTTTACTGAGGGTAAAGCGCGTAATACAACAGGCGGTTACTACGTTTCTAACGCTGTGATCGATTACTTCAAAGCAGGTAACTCCGTTACGGATGAACAGATCAAAGGTATGCGTGTTGCTGATGTGAAAAAATAATGGCCGGCTTTTATTTAGTGATACAGAGTCATCTGGCTTCATCACAACAGCATCAATGACTGTCAATTAATAAAAAAATTGAAATTAAGCGGTAGAACATTAGCCATTTGAGCGTTATTGATTCAACCGTTAATGATAAAAGGGTTCATGTATTCACATGAACCCTTTGGGAAATATCATTAAAATTTATATAACAAATGGAAACTAGTTATGAAAATAATGACAAAACTGAGTCTGATTACATTGTGCTTATCCGCAGCGTTAGTTGCGCCAATTAGTGCGAAGGATGTGACTATTTATTATACCAACGATTTACATGCTCATGTCTCTCCAGGGAAAATTCCAGCTGTTGATAAAGAACGCGCAGTCGGCGGTTTTGCTAACATCGCGACCATCGTTAATGATGCCAGGAAAGAAAGTAAAGATGTATTTTTCTTCGATGCGGGTGATTATTTTACTGGCCCATATCTAAGCACTCTGACCAAAGGTGAGGCAATCATTGATATAATGAATGCCATGCCTTTTGATGCTGTGTCGGTGGGGAACCACGAATTTGATCACGGTGTTGATAATATGGTTAAGCAGTTATCAAAAGCGAACTTCCCGGTTTTACTGGGCAACGTTTTTTATACTGGCAGTGATAAACCTGTCTGGAATAAACCCTGGACGATTGTCGAAAAAGACGGCATAAAAATTGGCGTAATTGGGGTGCATGGCAAATTTGCATTTTATGACACTATTGCCGCTAAGGCTTACGCTGGCTCAGAGGCTCGTGATGAAGTGCCTTACATTCAAAAAGGGCTTGATGCATTAAAAGGTAAAGTTGATATCACCGTGCTACTTATCCACGAAGGTACACCGGCGCGTCAATCAAGCTACGGAAATAAAGATGTCGCCAGAATGCTGCAAGCTGATATCGATACCGCAAAGAAATTTAAGGGTATTGATGTGTTAATCACAGGGCATGCCCATGTGGGTACGCCAGATCCAATTAAAGTCAATGACACACTCGTTGTTTCAACAGATGCGTATGGTACTGATATCGGTAAATTAGTATTGGATTTTAACCCTAAGACTAAAAAAATTGATGGCTATAACGGTAAGCTAATCACTGTATTTGCTGACGAATATAAACCTGATCCAAAAGTTCAGGCTAAAATTGATGAATGGAATGCTAAGCTGAAAAGTATTACTGACCAGATTATTGGGTCAACAACGACGTCATTTACTCGTTCCTATGGTGAATCGTCACCTGTTGGTAATTTAGTTATCGACGCAATGATGGCTAAAGCGCCAGACGCGGTCGTGGGATTACAAAACAGCGGTGGATTGCGTGCTGATTTTCCGAAAGGAAATTTAAAATATGGTGATGTAATCACTGCCTTCCCATTTAATAACGAACTGGTTGAAATGGATCTCACCGGGAAGGAACTCACCAATTTAATGATTCACGCAACTAATCTCACCAATGGGGTTTTGCAAGTGTCAAAAAGCGTTCATGTTGAATATGACAGTAACAAACCTCTGGGTGAACGAATTATTAAATTCACTATTAATAACCAACCTGTAGATCCAGCAAAAACATATCGGGTTGCGACACACTCATTTTGTGCTACGGGGGGGGATGGATTTGACGCGTTCTTAAAAGGAACGAATGTCAAAACTATCAGCAGCACCAGTTCTGCTGAGTCAATCATCGATTATGTCAAGGCTCATAGCCCATTAAAACCTGATCTTGAAATGAGAGTCGTTGATGTAAGCGCGGCTAAATAGATTTAATAAATTAGTAGATGCTTTCAGATATGATTGAGTGGTTGGTACTTCCCTCAATCATATCGTAATAACATATTGAAAATGCAATAGTCATTTTATATTGGCGAAGATGTATGGTTTTTTAGTACAGGAATAGTATTTTTTTTGACAAACCTCAGTGGAAGGGATTTTTTTATGAAAAAACAAAATTATCTTTTATCAGGCGCGCTTATGTTGTTACCTATGGTAACGCTTGCAGACTCTGGAAGTAATGAATATCTGTCGGACTGGTGGCATCAAAGTATTAATATCGTAGGCAGTAACTCCACTCGCTTTGGGCCGCTAAAAAGATCTGATTTATATCCGGAATATCGAGCATGGACGCATGTAGATTGGTTTGATTTCTACGGTTATGCTGATTTGCCTAAGTTTTTCGGTTTAGGGAATGATAACGATATAGGTATTTGGGATAATGGCTCTCCATTTTTTATGGAAATCGAACCACGTTTTAGTATCGATAAATTAACGGGGCTCGACTTAAGCTTTGGTCCATTTAAAGAATGGTATTTTGCCAACAACTACATCTATGATGCGGGTACTAACGAAGGACAGCGTCAGAGTACCTGGTATATGGGGTTGGGGACTGATATTGAGACCGGGCTACCGATGTCGTTATCTGCAAACATCTATGCTAAATATCAGGGAAACAATTACAATGCTGCCAACGAAAACGAGTGGGATGGATATCGCTTTAAATTAAAATATGTGATTCCTCTTACTACAGTATTTGGCGGGAAGCTAAGTTACGTAGGTTTCACTAATTTTGACTTTGGTTCAGACTTAAAGGAACAATCGGGTGGTGAGCAACAATTTTACTCCCGCACAAACAACTCGATAGTTTCCACCAATGTGCTCAGCTTAGTTTATGCTCACTGGAACTACGGCGCGACGCTTCGTTATTTCTATCATGGCGGACAATTTGAGGAAGGCAGTAAAGCATTTGACAGCAGCGGGGATATCACCTCTATAGATTCAACGGGGTGGGCCTATTATCTAACTGTTGGTTACATTTTTTGAATAAATAACATTGCGTGGCTTGTCATCGGTTATTTGAGCATTAGTTGATTAGACTACAAACATTGAAAGGGGTCATGCCTCCAGATGAGCCCTTAAACGGATGTGATAGATTTCATCTAACTTAAAGGAATTGATTATGAAGATAAAAATAATTGCTGCGGGTATTTTGTTGACGCTACCGATTTGGGTTTGTGCCAAAGATGTCACGATTATTTATACCAATGATCTCCATGCTCATGTTGATACTTACAAACTACCCTATGTCGCCGATGGGAAACGTGCGATTGGTGGATTCGCTAATATAACTACATTAGTAAAACAAGAAAAAGTCAAAAATAAAGCTACGTTTTATTTTGATGCCGGAGATTATTTTACCGGGCCATATATCAGCAGTCTGACAAAAGGTCAGGCAATAATTGATATTATGAACACGATGCCCTTTGATGCTGTATCAATCGGTAACCATGAGTTCGACCATGGTTGGGATAATCTCTTACGTCAGTTAAGTAAGGCAAATTTCCCTGTTCTGTTAGGGAATGTGTTCCATAAGGACAGTGAGATACCGTTCTGGAACAAACCGTATACCATTCTGGAAAAGGATGGCGTAAAAATTGGTGTTATTGGGTTACACGGTGTGTTTGCGTTTAATGACACGGTTTCAGAGCTCTCGCTCCAGGGACTCGATAATGATAAAAACAACCGCTTCGATAAATCAGCCGCAGCCCTCAAGGATCAGGGGATTGAGGCACGCGATGAGGTGAAATATCTGCAACACTATCTGGATGAGCTGCGGGGTAAAGTTGACATCACGGTCGCACTCATTCATGAAGGTGTTCCGGCACGCCAGTCCAGTATTGGTAATACAGATGTCAGACGTGCGCTGGATAAAGATATTCAGACCGCAAGTCAGGTCAAAGGGCTTGATATTCTCATCACCGGGCACGCTCACGTAGGAACACCAGAACCAATCAAGGTGGGGAATACGTTAATCCTTTCTACTGACAGTGGTGGTATCGACGTGGGTAAATTGGTACTCGACGTTAACCCTGCAACCCATACACATGAAGTGAAAAACTTCGAGCTGAAAACGCTTTACGCCGATGAGTGGAAACCTGATCCAGTAACACAGAAAGTTATCGATGGATGGAATCAAAAACTCGCGGATATCGTGCGTCAGCCAGTGGGTGTATCGCCTTCCACGTTAACCCGTGCCTACGGTGAATCCTCACAACTTGGCAACCTGTTTACGGATGCAATGCTTGTCGCTGCGCCGAATGCACAAATTGCGCTGATTAATTCCGGCAGTTTACGTGCTGATATCAATGCTGGCCCTATTACCTTTGGTGACATTGTCAGTACGTTTCCCTTCAAAAATGAGTTAACGGAGATGGATCTCAGTGGTAAGGATCTGCGTAATCTCATGGAACATGGAGCATCACTCACGAATGGCATACTGCAAATGTCAAAGGGGGCTGAAATGCACTATATGCCGCAGAAACCAGTAGGGCAGCGCATGGTTTCTTTCACAATTAATGGCAAAGAGATTGCAGATACGGAGACTTATCATGTTGCAACGACGACATTCCTTGCTTTAGGGGGAGATGGTTTCCTGGCATTTAAAAAAGGGAAGAATGTACAAGTTCGCGCCGGTAATAATATGTCCGATGTCGTGATTGATTATCTGAAATCAGGGCACAAAATCGTTCCTGCACAGATTAATGAAATGCGGGTTGAAGCAGTTAAATAATTAGTGTTAATTTTGATGATGCAATCTATTTTAGAGGTTGCATCATTTTTCTGATCATTGTGAAAATAAAATAATGTACTCGGGAACTAAATTGTGGTGCAATATTTCATGAGTATTTAATGTGAAACATACAGGTAAAGGTTTTGTCTATGAGGTTTACTTCTGTTAATTATAAAATTGCGTGTTTGCTTTATCATTCAATTTGTTTTATTCGCCCGCTAATATACAGCAGCCTCTTTTTGCCATAGCGCCGCTGACTAAAGGAAAAACGATAATGAAAAGTTGCCATATGATGGCGAAGATCTCTACTTCATCCTGTAATGTACATGGTACAGATTGCTTTTATCTCAATAAAGAACAGTTTCTCCCTGAATGCAAAGCATATTGCATGGATGATACGATGCTTCAACTATTTATTCGTCAGAAAATTGAGGCTCAGGAATCACACGATGTGATTTTTACCTGGCAGGGCGTTGAATTAACGCCAGACAGGCTTAATTTCTTTAAACGAGTTATTGCGCTACAACAGCAATTTGCACAAGGTAAAAATATTTTCAACACATTGCTTACCAATGGCATTCTGTTGGATGATGACTGGTGTGAATTCTTCAGGAAAAATCAGTTTCTGATTGGTATTTCAGTGGATGGCGATGTTTCGCTGTACAATAATTTCCGCAAAACGATTTCTGGGAAATCGATGAATCACCCGGTCGAGAAGGCTGTGAGATTATTGCAAAAACATGATGTGGGATTTCATACTCTAACGGTCATTAGCGCCAGAAGTAGCCAGCAGCCACTGCAGATCTACCATTATCTGAAAAGTCTTGGCAGCAACCATATGCAGTTTATCCCCTTACTTGAACCGCTTGCACAGGGTGGTGTGAATGCGCGAAGCCTTGCGCCCGCCGCATTGGGGACTTTTTTGAAAACGATTTTTTATACCTGGATTCGCCTGGATATTGGAACGATTAAAATTCCCATTTTTGAGCACGCTTTCGCTGCGTGGTGTGGGTTACCGGCATCGAACTGTGCCTTTGCATCATTCGCTGGTAGTGTGTTCTCGCCGAAAATAAATGATGATTTATGCCAGTGCGATCGCTTTGTTAATCCGCAATCCTCGCTAAGTAATAAGTATCAATCTATCACAACCACGCTGCATGAAAGCGTGTCGAATCAAATGATTATGCAGAGTAAGCTGCCACTGGTAGCAGAATGCGCAAGTTGCAAAGTGAAATTTGCCTGCCACGGCGGTTGCCCAAAAGATCGCATAGTGCTTTCCCGACGCGGTGTCCCGGAGCTCAATTATTTTTGTGAAAGCTATCAAGCTTTTTTCACTTATGTTGAACCCTATATGTTGATGATGAGGGCACTGTGGGAACAAAACTATGCACCTTCCGATATTCGCCAATATTTGGCCTGACATGCTTAACTTTCAGTGGAACTGCGGGGGATTGATAAGAGGGCGCAGTGGCCCTCTTATCGCGTTCACAGATGGTGAATGGGGTATTGCGGTGGATACCCTGCTTAACTGACAGGCATCACCGCAGGGTGGCCATAACTCTTTCCCGTGGGAAAGGGCACCACCCGATAGCACAATCCCTACCGGTTTACATGAATCGGTGCCGTAGCCTCAAACAGCCACGGACGGGCATCGCTCTCCACCAGGGGTGACAATGTTTCACGTACCCGCAGGTGATACTCATCCAGCCACTGTTTTTCCTGCTCGTTCAAAAGAGATAGCTCGACCTGGCTCAAATCGATTGGGATCAGCGTCAGTGACGCAAACTTACAGAACCCCGGACGGCATTCGACAATTTCCACCTGGTTTTCAATACGGATCCCATGACTCTCCGCCTGGTAGTATCCCGGCTCGATGGTCATGATATTGCCTGCCACCAGAGGCCACGGATTGACCTTTTTGGCAAACCGATGCGGGTTCTCGTGGATCAACAACTGATGCCCCACACCGTGCCCCGTACCGTGATCGTAATCCAGCCCCATTTCCCACAGCGGACGACGCGCAAAGGCATCCAGCTGATGCCCCTGACTGCCGGACGGGAACTGCAGGGTCATCAGTGACAAAAAGCCTCTCAGCACGGCGGTATAGTGCAAACGCTGCTGCGGATCGACCTTACCCCATGCCAGCGTACGCGTGGCGTCGGTGGTACCGTTATGGTACTGGCCACCGGAATCATTGAGATAAAAATGGTCATGACCAAGGGTTTTATTGCTTGCTTCGCTTGAGTGGTAGTGGCACATCGCAGCATTGCTTGATGATGCTGAAATGGTCGCAAAGCTCTGCTCAATAAAACCGGGTTGCTGCTCGCGGAATCTGAGTTGCTGCGCCTGAACCTCCAGCTCCGTCAACGGTTGTCCTGCAGCCACACGCTGCGGTACTTCACGGCTCAGCCAGGCAAGGAAATTGACCCATGCCGCACCGTCCTGGTGATGGCATTCACGGTATCCCGCCAGCTCTACCGGGTTTTTGCTGGCTTTCATCAGCGTGATGGGGTCGGTTTGCCAGATAATTTCCCCTTGCGGCTCAATGGCAAAGCGCAGGGCTACCGGGGCAGAATCGGCGTCGACCAGCACGCGTTTGCCTCGCGCAAGCTGCTGGCAGCGTTCGATAAACATATCCTGTGGCGCAAGTTTCAACGCGTTTCGCATGGTATCGGGTAACGTACCGAGCTTGTTGTCGTTAACAAACCACTCCACGTTACCGTCACGGCTGAGAAGAGCAAAGGAGAGCGGAACCGGGCTACAGGGGATGTCAGAACCGCGTACGTTCAACAGCCAGGCGATGTTGTCCGGCAGGGTGACGGCCAGGTAATCAGCGTCGTACTCAGCCAGCACGGCGGCGACGCGCTGACGCTTGTCGGTACTGCTTTCGCCGCTGATATCGACCGGCATCTCGCGGATAAGCCCTGCGGGTGCAGCAGGGCGGTCAGTCCATAATGGATCAAACGGCGACAGGTTCAGAGGAACCAGCTCGCACGGCGTCGCGGTCAACAGCGTATAGTCTGCATTGGTCATCAGGAGTGCTTCGAAACCGATACGCGTACCGGCTGCAACGTTGTTTTGCAACCACCCGGCCAGCGGTTCGTTATGCAGATGGTGGATCTCCACCTCATCCAGATTGACCTGAGCGCGCGCCTGAACCTGGTAGCGGCCATCGACAAAAAGCAGGGTTTTGTCTTTCAACACCAGCGCCAGGCCGGCGGAACCGTCAAAGCCCGTCAGCCAGGCCAGTTTTTCGTCGTACGGTGCACAGTACTCGCTCTGCCAGGCATCTGCGCGCGGGACGATCATCCCGTCAAGATGGTTTGATTCCAGCCACTGACGCAGGGCGGACAACGGTGATGTGGTGTGCATTATTTTTCCTTTTATTATTAGCGGAATGGCGGCTCGTTGAAGGTACGCAACTTACGGGAGTGCAGCTTATCTCCCTCCGCCCGGAGTAAATCAATGGCACGAATACCAATTTGCAGATGCTCGGAGATAGCGCCTTCGTAGAAACGATTGGCCTGACCCGGTAGCTTAATTTCGCCATGCAGCGGTTTATCCGAAACGCACAGCAACGTACCGTAAGGCACGCGGAAGCGATAACCCTGCGCGGCGATAGTGGCGCTTTCCATATCGATGGCGACCGCGCGGCTCAGGTTGAAACGCAGCGCAGAGGCGGAGTAGCGCAGTTCCCAGTTACGGTCATCGGTGGTGACGACGGTTCCGGTACGCAGACGCTGTTTGACCTCTACACCCTGCATGCCGCTTACCTCTTTAGTGGCGTCGTACAGCGCACGCTGCACTTCCGCAATGCTCGGGATTGGGATATCTGGCGGAAGTACCGCATCCAGTACGTGGTCGTCGCGCAGATAGGCGTGGGCCAGCACGTAATCGCCAATCAGCTGGCTTTCACGCAGGCCGCCACAGTGACCAATCATCAGCCAGACGTCCGGGCGCAGTACCGCCAGATGGTCGCAGATGGTTTTGGCGTTTGACGGGCCAACGCCGATGTTAATCAGCGTGATCCCCTGGCCATCGGCAGTGAGCAGATGCCAGGCGGGCATCTGGTGTTTCTTCCACGCGAGGTCGGAAATGGCCTGCTCGGGGGCTTCCGTTTCCGCAGTGATCCAGATCCCGCCTGCGCAGGAGAGGGCAATATAAGGACTGTCCGGATCAAGGATTTGGCTACAGCCCCAGCTGACAAATTCGTCAACATAGCGGGTGTAGTTGGTGAACAGCACGAATGGCTGGAAATGTTCGGCTGGCGTGCCTGTGTAGTGACGTAAACGTGCCAGGGAGAAATCCACACGGCGGGCATCGAAATGCGACAACGGGGAGAATTCTGCCGGGTGATAAACCCCGTCAGCCGTCTCATCACCAATCTGCGAAAGTTCGGTGGTCGGGAAGTGGCGCGTCAGTCCCGCGCTCATGGAGCGGTCGAGCGTCAGTGCTGAACCGTCAATCACGTACGGATACGGGATCTCATGCTGTGACGGTTCAACGGAAATGTGCGCGCCGTAATCCTGGTACAGCAGCGTGAGCTGTTCTTCGAGATAAGGACGAAACAGTGCAGGGCGGGTCACCGTAGTGCTGTAGCAGCCGGAGTGGGTAAAGCGCGCATAGGCACGGGTTTTCGGGGTGTTGCTGGCGCTGCCGTCCCAGGTCACAGAGAGTGAAGGGTAAACAAAAAGGCCACGGTTTCTGGCCTTATCGTCGGGGAGTTTTCCGGTTTCGATATACTCGCTGATAGCACAGCGTAATGCGTTGACGGACTGTTCATACAGCGCATTAAGTTTTTCCAGTGCCTGAGCAGGGGTCAGGCTGGAGCCCTTATTATTCATGTCTGTCTCCTTGTTCCACAGGTGTGCGGCTATACCCGATAGTATGTCACACGCCTGTGAAACAAAAGTGAGGAGATCAGGAGTGAGTTGTCTCTTTCATCCAGAGCGCGGTGGCGGCAGACAGCAGGCAGCCTGCGAGCAGATACAGCGCCACGCTGTGCCAGTTGCCGCCCGAGAACGTGACCAGCGCGGCGGCAATAAACGGCGTAAACCCACCGCCGACCACGCTTGCCACCTGATATCCCACGCCCGCCCCACTGTAGCGATAACGTGCGCCGAACAGTTCGGTAAACATCGGTTGCTGCACACACACCACCATATCGTGCGCGATGTTTGCCAGCATGATCGCAAAGAAGACAATCCAGAAGACCGATTGCGCCTCCAGCGCCATAAAGAACGGCCAGGCGCTGAGCGTGCCAATCAGGGCCCCGGTGATGTAAATACGGCGACGTCCATATCTGTCCGCAAGCCAGGCGAAGCAGGGGATGGTCAGGCAGCTAATCCCGCCAACCAGGAGCCCAATATTCAGAAATAACTCACGCGGCAGACCGAGATTTTGCGTTGAATAGTTCAGGGCAAAGGCGGTCACGATATACATCGTCAGCAGTTCACACAGGCGCAGGGCAATGATTTTCAGGAACGCACCAGGGTGTTGAACCAGCGCGTCCATCACCGGAAGCCGTTTTTTGGCGACCGGCTTTTCCCGCTGCTGTTCAAATTCTGTGGACTCTTCCATTCCGTTGCGGATCCACAGCGCGGCGATGACCAGCACAACGCTGAAGATAAACGGAATACGCCAGCCCCAGCTCAGGAACTGTTCGTCAGTGGTGAGTTGGCTGATGAGTGACACCAGGCCGGTGGAGAGCAGCAGGCCAACACCGTAACCCACCTGCACGCCGCTGCTATAAAATGCTTTCTTGTTTTTCGGCGCGCTTTCGACAGATAACAGTGCCGCGCCACCCCATTCCCCGCCCACGGCGAAGCCCTGAATAGCGCGCAGCGTTACCAGTAGTACCGGTGCCCACCAGCCAATGGAGGCAAACGAGGGCAAAACGCCGATGAGTGCGGTAGCAATACCCATCATCCAGACGGTCAGCATCAGCATGCGTTTGCGGCCAAGGCGGTCACCAAAGTGGCCGAATATCACGCCACCCAGCGGACGAAAAAGGAAACCTACACCAAACGTTGCGAACGCGGCAAGGGTACCCATTGCGGGGCCGATCTGGGGGAAGAATTCACGGTTAAACACCAGTGCGGCGGTGATGCCGTAGAGCAGAAAATCATACCAGTCGACGACGGCTCCCGCGAAACTGCCGAGTGCTGCGCGGCGGGCGCGATTGAGCGAAGGTGTCTCCTCGTTGGATCGTGCGGAGATGAGAGTGGATTCCATAGTTGTCCTGTCTGTACTGATTTTTAATTATTGGTATTGGGAAAGGTTGCTCACCTTACTCCCGTCAAATTTGACGGGAACAATGAGACTACCGCGGCAGACGGTGAGAGGAAAATGATTTTATTTCCCAATGGTGTTAGAAAACACCTGAATAAGAAGAGATAGTGTTGATGGCAGATAAAAAAAGCCTCTGCGTCGGGCAGAGGCAAACATGTCAGAGCTTACACACTCCTGTGGTTTGCCTGATTACCCTGAAAACTGGCGGTCAATGACAACCCACATAGAGTTCTTGACGCTCACCGGGCAAACCGTTCACGGTAAATCCGGTTAATACAGAACATCGGTCATTTTACTGGAGCATTCAGGAAAATGACGTAGATCCCCCTCCTGATTCATCAAAAAATAAAACCAGCCATGCCGGAGTTAATAAATTGATTATTCAATATGAGTAATCAAATAATGATGAAAATAGCACTTGTCGACACATTACCTCTCATGTCGACGCAGAAACATTACTCTCTTAAAACGAAGAGGTAAATATCCCGTATTCAATAATCAGTCTGCTTTATGACCGGGTGTTCGCAAATTTGTCAGGTATGGCAAGGCGTTGCGTTGTGCGTTTACTAATATGCAACAGTCTGTTTAGCTATTCATTGTTCTCATCGTGATGTTATTTCGCTAGATTTGTGAAACCCCGATTTATGGTTAAAACGATGATGAATAAAACTTTGCCCATGCCCCTGGTGGTATTAATCGCGTGCCTTTCTGTTGGCGGGTTAATTTCTACTGATATATTTTTGCCCGCTCTTGGCGAAATGCAATTATTCTATAAAGTTACGGAGGCACAAATACAGGATGCCATCGCCCTGTTTTTATTTGGTGTGGCATTTTCGCAACTGGTTTATGGCCCGCTAAGCGACTGTCTTGGCAGAAAGAAAACGCTCATCGCAGGGCTATTGATCTGGCTGGTTTCTACGGTTGGCGTTATTTACTCAACGCATATCAACGAATTGCTTATTTTGCGTCTTTTCCAGGGGATTGGCTCCTGCGCCGGTATTACCATCAGCCGCGCCATCATCAATGACATGATGGATAAAAAATCGTCGGCACAGCTGTATCTGGTGATCTTCCCGTTCGTGGGGATGTCACCGGCGATTGCCCCGATGATAGGTGGTATTTTGACTCAACACTTCGGCTGGCGGGCCTGTTTTATCTTTTTAACCTTATTTATCATCATGACTCTGGTGCTGTGTTTCTCTGCACTGCGCGAGACATTACCCGTCGAAAAAAGGCAAAAGCTGAGCGTACTGGCGGCAGCCGTAAGTACCGTTAACGTGCTACGAAATAAACAATTTCTTTTTTACGCAGCCATTCCTTGTTTTGCCTATGCGGCCTACTTTGCTTATATCGTCGAGTCACCGTTTATGCTTGGCAGACTGGGGCTTTCGCCGGTTTATGTGGGTTACACCTATATTTTACTTTCCGTGAGCTATGTGGCCGGAAATCTTACTGCCAAAAAACGCTCCCGCAGCGTGGGTATTGAAGAAACGATTCGCCAGGGATATCGCATTTTTGTTGTGGGCGGCATCATTTTTGCCCTGCAGATGTACCTGAGCCCTGTACCGCTGCTGACCAGTATTATCACCATCTCAATTCTGACCTTCGGTAACGGTTTTCTGCTTCCATTGGGCACGGCTTCGGCCATTGCTGCACACCCACAGGCATCCGGTACCGCCTCTGGCGTAATGGGCGCATTACAGCTCGGTAGTGCAGCCATCGCAACCTTCCTGATTGGGAAACTTTCAGCTCATGCGCCTGGCATGACGGCATTCATTATTGCCTGCGTCTGCGTGCTCGGTTTCCTCGTTTATGTTTTTGGTCAATCTGGATTTATGGAATTTGTCTCCAACAAAGAGAGTAATATCAATGATTAATAATATAGATGTCACATTGCGGGATGGCGGTTATCAGAACAACTTTCATTTCCCGACAGATTACGCCATTAAGCATGTCCGGGCTCTGGTAGACAGCGGTGTGGAATGGATTGAAATTGGTTACCGGAACGGTTCATTTAAACCTATTCCCGATATTGGGATGACAGGAATGTCTTGCGATAGTTATATCCAGCAGATCCACAATGCGGTACCTGAAGCCAAATTAGTGGTTATTGCGCACCCACACAATATTGACCAGGAAGATATCATCAGCATGAAAATGCTGGGTGTGGCGATGCTTCGTATTTGTATTAAAACCGATAATCCACAACCCGCGCTGGCGTTATGTGAGTTCGCGAAAAAAAATGGCCTGAGCGTCAGCATGAACTTTACCCGTGCCAGTCAAATTAACGCGAAAACGCTTGTCGAGGTTGCGGCGCAATGCGAGAAGGCCGGGGCCGATATTATCTATATTGCGGATTCTAACGGTAGCCTGCGGCCTGAACAGACGGCTCGTCTGGTGAACATCCTTAAATGTACCACCCGTCTGGAGGTGGGTTTCCACGCGCACGATAACCTGGGTCTGGCAATGGCAAATTCCATTGAAGCTGTTAAAGCCGGGGCGACCTTTATCGACAGTTCACTCACCGGTATGGGAAAAGGGGCGGGGAATCTGGCCCTGGAAACCTGGCTGTCGCTGTGCAATTTCGATGAAGGTCAAGAGCGTTATCAAACGGAATGGATCTTCAACCAGGTTCATCAGCTTGAGTCTGAGGCCTGCTATAACGCCTCGCACCGTAGCGTGGTCGACATGATCCTGGGGGTGAAAAACCTGAGCGTGGATCACCGGAAAATGATTGAAGAGAAACTGTCGGAAGCCAGAGAGAACACATTCAGCGCCATCGATAGCGTCATCACGGAGACGGCGGCATGAAAACGCAGGACGCAGTCATTCTGGCACCGGTGATGCCCGTCTGGGACGGTGGTGCGTTTTGTTCCCCGCTGGTGACGTTGCTGGAACAAAAGGGATATTCGGTTACGGTCATCGACACATTGAGCCTGATTGAACGTGATGATCCACAGAGCGCAATAGAGAGTCTTTGTCAGACGCTGAACTCCCGCTCTCAACGCCCCTGGCTGCTGGTGGGGTTTGCAATGGCGGGCACATTAGCGCAGATGCTGGCACCCCATTTGCGTGGGGTGAGCGGGGTCGTCACCGTCAGTGCGCCAGGCTTTGCGGACGAAAAATTAACCACACGCCTGGTGCGCCTGGTTTCAATGCTCGAAAAAGGTGAGCTTGGGCCCGCGGTGGATGTCCTGCATCACTATGTTTTACCGGAAGGCCAGCCAGCCCCGGAGGCCACATTTACGCTGCCGGATGCCGGGAAAATGTCCGCGATCCAGCGAATGTTAACGGGATTCTCACTGTTGCTGAAGATGGATGCCCGTGCCGACATCGCCCGTTATGACGGGAAATACCTTGCGATTGTGGGTGAAAAATCCCAGCTGGCTTCATGGGAAAACCAAACCCATAGCCACCGTCCTCTGCACACTTACAAACGTATTCCGGGAGCCGGTATGCGTCCGTGGAATGATAACCCCATCGCGATGAACAGCCTGCTAAACGAATGGATTGCAACCTTATGAAAAAAAATGTGCTGGTTTTACCTGGGGATGGCATTGGTCAGGAAGTCTGCGAAGCGGCGTTACCCGTCATTAGCGCGATGGGGCTTCCCATTACTCTGACGTTTGGCGAGATAGGCTGGACGTGCTGGGAGCGGGAAGGCAACCCTGTGCCTGCCCGAACCTGGGAACAGATTGCCCATGCGGACGCGGTGCTTCTGGGGGCAATCACCAGTAAGGGAAAAGTACAGGCTCAACAGGCATTGCCTTTGTCGCTGCAACAGCAAGCGATTGAGTATGTTTCCCCGGTGATTCAACTGCGTCAGAAGCTGGGGCTGTATGCCAATATCCGCCCGGTGAAATATGTGTCCGGCGATCGCCGTCCCTTCCGCTGCTGCGTGATCCGCGAAAACACCGAAGGGTTGTACGCGGGGATGGATTTTAAAGGCGTGGGGCCAGAGGTTGCTGGCTGGCTTAAACACCCGAATCTTGAAAAGTATGGCCCGGAAGAGGCGGCCTGGTCCGTGCGGTTGCAAACCCGCTATGGGCTGGAGCGCCTGTTTCAGACAGCCTTTGACTATGCGCGCAAACACCATTTTACCCGCGTCACTTTTGCGGATAAACCGAATGTGATGCGTGAGAGTGGCCATTTTGCGGCAACGATTTTCCATCAGGTAGCCGCCCGTTTTCCGGATATCACGGCGGACATCCACAATGTGGATGCGATTGCCCTCTGGCTGGTACGTAAGCCCCATGAGTTTGGTGTGATTGTCGCTGAAAATATGTTCGGTGATATTTTGTCCGATCTGGCGGCAGGCGTGATGGGAGGGCTTGGCCTGGCACCCAGCGCCAATATCGGTAGTCAGGTGGCTTACTTTGAACCCGTACACGGTAGTGCGCCGGGGATGGCCGGGAAGGGGAAAGCCAACCCGTGCGCCATGTTTTACACCATCGCCCTGATGCTGGAATACCTGGGCTTTGGGCCGCAGGCGGAAAAACTGCAGCAGGTTGTCGATCGCGTTATTCGGGACGGGAAGGTTGCCACCTACGATTTAGGCGGTACGGCGACGACCGACGAGATGGCGCAGGCGATCCTCCGTGAACTGACCCAGCCAGTCATTAGTAAAACCGCCAGCGTTATCACCATTGGCGATGAACTCCTGTCAGGGCAATACGTTAACAGCAATCAGCAGCATATTAGCCAGCGTCTTGAAAAATCACGGTATCAGGTGAGATTTCAGGCGGCCTGTGCAGATAATCTTTCGCAGATTAGCTCACTCGTTACCTCACGCATCGGTCAGGACGATCTGATTGTTATTTGTGGTGGGCTTGGTCCCACTTCCGACGATAAAACCCGCGAAGCGGTGGCACACGCCATCGGCAAACCGCTTGTTCACGACGAGGGGGTGTGGGAGACCATTCAGACACAGCTCAGGGCGTTTGGGGTGAAAAACGATCCTTCAAACTGCCTTCAGGCGCGTTTCCCTGAAGGGACGACCGTACTGGATAACGCCTCCGGGACAGCACCTGGATTTTGCGCCCACGTCGCGGGAAGCCGGCTGGTTGTTCTGCCGGGGCCGCCTTCTCAGGCCTTGCCGATGCTGGATGATGCGTTATCAGACAAAGGGACACGTGAGCCTGAAAGGAAAAAACACAGCTGGACGCTTATTGGGATCAGTGAAAGCGAAGTGGGTTCCATCGTCAATGCCTTAGTCACGTCTTCCGCCTGGGATGTGCATTTTTTATGGAAAAGCCCTTATGTGATTGTGCAGATTGAGACGCCTGAGCATAGCCCTTTACCGTTGCCGGTAAGGCAAAGTCTGGATCTCGCCTTGCGCCCTTATCTGGTCAGCAAACGTAATAAAACGGCAGGCGAAATTTTGCAGGACGCGTGCAGCGTACGCTGGCAAACGTCAGATGCCGAACTCTCTACATACTTGCCTGCAGAGTGCCGCTCCCGGCGGGGTGAATCTCCGGTGCAAATTGACGTTACGGTCGCCCCCTCGCTGACCGATCTTCTGAGCAGCGGTGAACGCCTGGGGCAGATGACGATGTCGGTTCGCCATCAGGATGGCAAAACGCATCAGATGACTTTCCCGATGAACAGAGCACTTCTGGCGCAGAACCTCCCGGAATACGCCGCCTGGTGCGTATTGAAAACGCTGACAACGCAAAATGGATAAAACAACCATGACAACTCAACATACCCTTCAGACGCGCCTGCTGGCGCTGGATACGGCTGCCATCTCGGATGCGCTGGACAGTTTGTATATTGCGGGTGGGCTGGCCGGTATTAAGCCGCAGGCGGGTGGTAAAAAAATTGCGGGGCCAGCTTTTACCGTCAAGTATGAAGCCTGTACGCCTGAGAAAAATCAGTTTATGAATGCAGGAAATTACATTGATGAGGTACCGGCTGGGGCGGTTATTGTCGTGGACAATGGCGGACGTACAGACTGCACGAGCTGGGGCAACATTCTGACCACTAAAGCGCTGCAAAAAGGTATCGCCGGGTCGGTTATTTATGGCTCAGCCAGGGATATCGCGGATATCCGCCAGATGGGGTACTCCTTGTTTTCCAGCAATATCTATATGGTTTCCGGGAAAAACCGGGCACGGGTCAGTGCGGTACAGTGTGCGCTGGATATCGGTGGCGTGACGGTTTGCCCGGGTGACTGGGTGTTCGGGGATGACAACGGTGTTCTGGTGATCCCTGGCGAACATCTGGAAGAGGTGATCCGCCGGGCTGAAAATGTTGAGAACACGGAGCGGAAAATCATCGGTGCCATTAATGGCGGCACGTCGCTTGACGTTGCCCGCCAACAGCTTGGCTACCATGTTCCCTGGGAAGCGAAAGCATGACCCGTCAGTTTTTTGACTACTGGGCCCCCCGGTTGCGTTTCCTTGACGTCCACTATCATGCTCGTCCGGACAGCTATCACCGGCGTTATTCCGCAGCGGAGGCCGGAGAACGGTACGCCCGGCACCAGGGGGGCGTGGTGTTAAAGAATCATCTGGGGAGTGTCAGCGCTCTGGCCGCCGCGATGCAGGAGATGGCACTGCCGGTGTTTGGATCGGTGGTGCTGAACGCAGCCGTCGGGGGGATCAACCTCAACGTTGTCCGCCAGGCGTTGAGTCAGTATCAGTTCGACGGTGCTCCCCGGTTGCTGGTGCATCTGCCAACGGTGATTCCCACAGCGCACAAGAGTACGTTGTCCCGAACCTTCAGCAACGAATATGCCCGACATTTTGCCGGGCTACCGCTCACGATCGCGGATGAGGACGGTAAATTGCGCCCTGAGGTAGAGGCATTAATCTATTTCGCCAGGCATCATGACATTGTGATCTCGTCCGGGCACGCCACGAAAGATCAAACCTTGCGTCTTATTGAGGCCGTCGAGCGGGTAGGGGGTTGTCGTCTTATGCTGAATCAGCCTGCGAACCCCATGACGGGGTTCTCTGCCAGCGAGCTACGGGCGTTGGGAGAACACGACTGGCTTTATGTTGAGCAATGTGCGTTGACTGTCTACCTCGGCTATCAGCCACTTGACGATCTGTATGAGGTGCTGACAGGAGTGAATAACGTGGTCTATAGCTCCGATTTGGGTCAGCCAGGACAGCCTGACATCGGTGACTGGCTGGAAGACAGTCACCGCTGGTTTCAGGCCGCCGGGATTGACGCAGAGCGAAGAGATGCTGTCACCCGCCTGAACCCGCTCAGGATGCTGGAGCCGGGGCGGTCGCAAGGTTGAGGGTTCGGATAAAATCAATAAACGCCTGTTCTTTGGGGGACGGGTGAGGATTGATGTGCACCACATACATCGGCAGCGGTGCAGGCATAAAGGCATCAAGCGCGGTGATGATGTCGCCTGACTCAATCCCCGCTTTCAGCGTGAAGTCCGGGAGGTAACATATTCCCAACCCGTGATGCACCATACTGCAGAGATCGAGGCTGTTACTGACTCTGGAGACGTAATGAGGACGGATCTCAACGGGTTCGTCCTCAATAACAAACTTCCAGCTGCGGCGGTGATTATCAAAGTGCAGAAGACAGGTGTGCTTGTGCAGTTCGTCAGGATGCTGCGGAATGCCATGCTGCAGCGCATAGCCTCGCGAAAGACAAGTGTGTTTTCGCCAGTAGCCAATCAACGTGTAGTAAAGGTTGCTGTCGGGTAACGGTCCACACTGAAGCGCCAGATCAAAGCCGTGGCTGAACAACTCCATACAGTGATTTCCGGTCACAATATCCAGTTTTATATTCGGATAACGCTCAAAAAATGATTTCAGATGCGGGATGACGTGCTGGTTATTAATCGAGTGGGGAATACCCACCTTGAGGCTACCGCTGATCTCGTTACTGAGACTTTTCACATCCCTGAGGCAGGATTCATATTCATCGATAATCAGCTGACAGCGCTGATAAAACTGTTCTCCTGCCGACGTCAGGGAAATGCGCCGAGAATTGCGTTTGATAAGCTGCGCATTAACTTCACATTCCAGCTTTTCAATTCTGCGGCTTATCATGGCGGGTGAGAGTTTCATGGCGATCGCCGCAGCGCGGAACCCCTGGCACTCCACCACCATTCTGAATGCTTTCATATTTTCCAGCATCGTGTCCTCCTGACCTGTTCAAGCCTCTCTATTCTGGCACGATTTCTTTAGCATATTGTGCTGGTTTTTAACATGAATAGATTACTGGATGCGGGTTTTTCTGCATGATGTGCCAGCGAAGAGATGGTCTGTTCGTATGGCTTTCCTCACAAAATCTTCAGCCAGAGGTTATAGTTAGCCTATCACTACCATGTTTTATAACAGGGAAATTATGATCCGTTTATCCACGCTTGCTCTGGTGCTTGCCGCCGTCGCCCCTTGTGCTCTGGCCGTTACGTATCCGCTTCCACCTGAGGGTAGCCGTCTTGTCGGTGCCCCGTTAACGGTGGTCGTTCCGAAAGGAAATACCCAACCGCTGGAGTATTATGCTGCGCAGTACGGGCAAGGGCTGAGCAACATGCTGGAAGCCAATCCTGGCGCGGATCCCTTTTTGCCGAAAGCCGGTACTTCGCTAACCATTCCCCAGCAGCTGATTTTGCCGGACACCGCACGTCAGGGCATCGTGATTAACGTGGCTGAAATGCGGCTCTACTACTACCCGGAGGGGAGCAATACCGTGGATGTTTTGCCAATTGGTGTTGGTCAGGCAGGACGCGAAACGCCACGTAACTGGGTGACGAGAGTAGAGCGCAAGCAGGAAGCGCCAGGCTGGACGCCAACGCCGAACACCCGACGTGAGTATGCGAAAGAGGGGAAAACATTACCGGCCTACGTGCCACCGGGTGAGGATAACCCTATGGGGTTGTATGCGATCTACATTGGTAAGCTGTACGCTATTCATGGCACTAATGCCAACTTTGGTATTGGCTTGCGCGTCAGCCAGGGCTGCATCCGCCTGCGCAACAATGATATTAAATACCTGTTCGATAACGTGCCGGTAGGCACGCGTGTGCAGTTTATCGATCGTCCCGTCAAAACGACCACTGAACCGGATGGTAGCCATTGGGTAGAAGTGCATGAGCCGCTGTCACGTAACCGCGCTGAATTTGAATCGACGAATAAAGTGCCACTGCCGATCTCGCCTGCATTACGGGCGCAACTCACCGCCGAAGGCGCTGGTGCCGTGCTGGAACGTCGGTCAGGTATGCCGGTGAAGATTGGGCTCTGAAGATATTGCCGGTTTTTCCGCCAGAGTGTAGCTAACGTAAAAGACTGGCAAATTCCACGCGTTGTTTATACCGAAAAATCCCCCTGTATAGGGCCGTGCGCGGGTGCGGCCTCTGCTCATCAGACCCTTTCACGCATCAACAATTTCGATAGAGATATCGAAATTATCCATTAGAGCAGGGATGACAATTGCTCTAATAATACTAACAAGAATGTGGAGGACGTTATATCCATCATTTTAGTGTTTCACTGGTGTATCTGAGGGGGGGCCTGGATCACATTATGTGGAGCCTATGATAAAAGTAAAAATAATAATACGGAGCATTAAATGTTTATCCGACCACTTAAATTAACTCAGCATGTCGACGTACAGGGACCTGAAAATGCGACGACATTGATACTTCTTCACTCCCTGGGAACGGATTTGCACCTCTGGGATTTGCAGATGCCGCGATTAACCGAACGCTATCGTGTTGTCAGACTGGATATTCGGGGGCACGGGCTAAGTGCGGTCAATGCGTTACCGTTTTCAATGTCCGATCTGGCCGATGATGTTATCTCTGTGCTGGATCACCTGAAAATCAATACGTTTTATGTCGCCGGGGTCTCGATAGGTGGCACGATAGCGCAATGGATCGGATTCAAATTGCCTGAACGGGTACTGGGTATGGTTATTATCGATACCTCACTGGTGAATGCCGCTCCACCTTCGGTATGGCGTGCGCGGGCGGAAGATGTTTTCCAGCATGGTCTTGAGCATCTTGAAAGGGGCATTATCAGCAATTGGGTTACGCCGAAATTTATCGACTCTCCCGAGGCTGATGGCCTAAGGCAGATGCTGCGTCGTACAACGGTTGAAGCTTTCTCTGGCTGTTCTTTAGCTATTGCCGATACTGATTTGACAAATATGCATATTCCCGGTGTCAGGGCCGTTGTGGTCAGAGGTGCAGAGGACAAACTGACGCCACAAGATTATGCGCAGCGTCTGGCGCAAAAGCGCAATGCAGAATTACATGTCATTCCTGGTGCTTCTCATTTACCAAATTTCGAACAACCTGATGCGCTCACCGACGAAATTATTTCGTTTATCGAGAAGGTTAATACACATTGACGGTCATCAGAATCGATAAGGAGTGCATGAGCGCTGTTAATGAATAAATATAGCAGCGGGTGGAAATCCCTGTTGTGGGAATGGAGTCAATTATATGAATCGTCGGTTGTTTATCGGTGGATGCCTGGGTTTATGCACTGGTGCCGTAGTGCTTCCTGCTGCGTTGAGATGGTTAGATGTTCAAGGTGAAATCATTGAGATGGAACTGAATAGCGGAACCGTAACGCTGCAATTATTTTCAGACGTTGCACCTAATCATGTAGCAAGAATAAAAACATTGGTGCAGTCATCATTTTATGAGGGTATACCATTCTCCCGGGTTATTGAGGGGTTCATGGCGCAAACGGGTGACCCGGTAAGGAATACGGAGTTTGATCACAAATCATTACCTAAGCTGGCTGCGGAATTTAATAACCTACCGTTTGAACGCGGTACTCTCGGAATGGCGAGATCGAGAAATCCGCATAGTGCCTGCCATCAATTTTTTATCACCTCAACCAGAACCCATTTTTTGGATCAAAATTATACTGCATTCGGAAAAGTCATAAAAGGTATGGAATTGATTGACCAACTCCGTCGTGGTGATGCCGGGATCGGTACGGTTGTTAATCCTGATGTTATAAAAAGAATGCGCCTAATTTAAGGTTGGGGTGGTTTAATTACGTAATGATATTTATTCACAGGAGCTGACATCAAATGCCCAGCATTGCTATTTATACATCTGCAAGTCACCGGATAGCTTCCAGTGCTTTTGCTGAGTTCTCAACTTCTTTAGCTAATCTGGCCATGGAAATTCTGAAAGCAAAAGAAAATAATATCCACATTAGCTATTTAACTACGGAGATAGGTTTTGGGACACCTGTTTATTTTGAGGCGAAACTCAGACAGGAAGTTTTTCGTAGCAAACCTGTAATGGATGAGTTTTTGCATCAGGTTGATATCTTAATTAAAGAAAAAATGGGCGTTGTGGCGAGAATTCGCTGTTTTCTTTACGACGCTGATAGTATTAGTGCTAAAAATTGAAGGATAAATCATGAGTGAAAAATTTCCATTGAAGAATCTTGGTGATGTCTCTGTCACCGCGGTAAGCGATGGCTATCTCCAGGTTGATTTTGGACTGCTTGCAAATGTAGACGAGTCTGAGTGTAGACAAATTCAGGACAATGCCTGCATACGTGAGCATAATGCGGTTCATATTAATACTTTTCTGGTCCGACGGAAAGGGAAGAACATCCTGATCGATAGTGGTGCCGGTGGTATTAAGGGCTGGGGAGGTAACCTGGTTAACAATCTTGCTGAACTTGGGATCAAACCTGATGATATTGATGCAGTGCTGCTCACACATACCCACCCTGACCATATTGGTGGGTTGATAAACTCACAAGGAGAGGCCATTTTTCCTTTTGCGGAATTGCTGATCAGCGCTGATGAATTTAATTACATAGAAGATGATGAAAATTTTGAGTCTGTCAGCGATCGTGTTAAAGGTAATTTCCTTTTAGCGCGGAGTATATTCAAAAAGTATCAGAATAAAATTCGTTTAATTAATGAAGGTGAAATTTTACCTGGTATCTTTTCGATTCCATTAAAAGGCCATACACCTGGTCATACGGGATACAGAATAGAGGGTAGTAATGGGAATTTGTTAATTTGGGGCGATATTGTCCATTTTCCCCATATCCAATTATTAAAACCAGATGTATCGATAGCCTTCGATTCGGATCCACAATTGGCAGCAGAGACACGAGTCAGGATCCTTGATATCGTTAGCTCAGACAGGATCCTTGTTGGTGGAATGCATTTGGGGGAGCAAGGATTTAGCTATATAGAAAAACGCCAGTCAGGATACGGAATTGTCGATATTTAGCAATGAACAAAGTGGTGATTGCAGAATATAAATAAGTTCTCCGTGCGTTAGTTTTTTAACAGCCTGGTTTCTATTGATCCGGGAAGATATTGCTTTGCCGTTATTAATGTTTCATACCTGTAGTCTAATATTAGTTTGGAAATAAATTGTCGATAAAAATACTATCTATAGGGGTGTGTAATGAATTTTGTAATAACCAGAAAAGTCAATGATGATGCTATTCACGGCGAAGCTAATAAAATATCGGGGAGGAACCCAATGACTACAGGAGAGTTATCGTTGCGACCCAAATTGCCTTCGATCACCGGAAGTCGATTTTGGGCCGCTTTTTTAGTCTTTTTATTTCATTCATCCCTGCCCAGCGATCTTGCTCCATTTGCAGACCCAACCATTCAGCATATTTATACGGTTATGGTTAGTAAGGCCGGATGGTTAGGGGTTTCATATTTCTTTATACTAAGCGGATTTATTATGGTGTGGTCAGCCAAAGATAGCGATACTGTCGGGGATTTTTACCTGCGGCGTTTTGCTAAAATCTACCCCACTCATTGTCTGACCTGGGCCATTGCATTTATAATTGGTGCAATTAGTATTTATCAGTATAAATTATGGTCATCAAATCTACTGTTGTTGAATACCTGGTTTGACGATGTGCGATACTTCTTTGTGGGCAACAGACCCAGTTGGTCTTTATGCATTGAAGCGATGTTTTATCTCTCTTTCCCATTCCTTTTTAGAATAATGAAAGCCATACCTGAAAAGTATGATTTTCTGGGATTAATTGCTGTCACTGCAGCCTCCTTCCTGGTCCAAATGTCCATTTATAGCTGGGTTGAACCGAATAAAATGATGGGGGCTTTTCCCATTTCCCAGCATCACTTCTGGATGTCATATATTTTCCCACCAGCACGAATTTTTGAGTTTCTGGCCGGTATGTTTGCTGCGCGATTGCTGATCAATGGACGGGAAATCATGCTGCCGAAAATTACCTCGCTTGCCTTACTTGTTGCAACATATATCGGATCTATGTATATCCCATTCCAGTTCAGTATGAGTGTTGTATTTATCATTCCAGTTTGTTTGTTAATTACTTCTCTTGCGGGTGATGATTTAAAAACCAGAAAGACGGTATTTAACCATAATACATCGGTTTGGTTAGGTGAGATCTCCTATGCATTCTATATGGTACATTTTTTAGTGCTCTTCTATTTTTTGAATTTGACGGCGGGAAGGAAGTTTGATCTGGTGGAAGGAGGGGGGCTTATTGTGGTTACGCTGATTCTGTCAATTGCCTGCGCGTCATTTGTGTACAAGTACTTTGAAGTACCGATGATGAAAATCATTCTGGTGAAGTTCAGAACGAAAAAGTTGATCAGCATTCGCGAATCTTCGTAACACCGGAAATGCACTGCTACCAGGGCATTGCCTCATCAAAGCACGAGGTGGCTTCCGTTCATCCGGTGGGAGGGCATGCGTTAAGTAGATGCTCTCCCACTCTTTACTGCTTAATCAGTAAGAAACCTGAAACCTTTTATCGGCTCCTCCATAAACGACACGGTATCTCCGTTTAGTGAATTTTATCAATAGTGCTCCTGATGAAAGGATACCGTGTAATGCCTGTACAAGTATGCTAGTAGCCGACATCGCGCAGCCGTGGGTCCTGAAAGACGGAAGCCACCATATCTGTAAATTTGGCGCTATCCAGATAGGCACAGTCTGTTCGGGATAAAAGCTCTATTTTGAAATCATTGAACTGGCCGGATAGCTGATGAATTTTTATCTTGCTCTTTACTTCACCACTGATCGAGCAACGCAATACGAGCGACACTCCTTTACCAGCGGCAATGCTTGAAAACAGCACAGGATAGGATCCACATTCAACCACGCGTTTTGGTGTGATATTTCCTTCATCGAAGAGCACATTGAAATTGCGCGTTGAAGTTGCACATTTTTTGCTACTAAGCAAAAAAACCTCGCCATCCAGACTGGATATATCGGTTATACGAGGATGACTTTTCTCAGTAATAATCACCAATTCACTGGAGAGTAATAGGGTTCGCGCATGTTGTGCATTGGAAAAACCGGCACCGATGATTACCGCATCGAACTCATTTTTATCGAAGGCGCTGAGTAAACTTATTGTATTTCCTATAGAAATGTCGATATTCCAGCCTAGATCCTGGCCTAAATCGATCAATGAACTAATAATATAGGGAGGTAAGCATTCAATTATCCCAACCCTAATGGTCAACTGACTGTTTTTAGAGTAGGAGATGTTGTTTTTGCAATCATCCGCGAGGTTAAGAATTTTTAGCGCATACTCATAAAGTATCTGGCCTTGCGCAGTAGGTGAGCACCCGTCTGTTCTTCTGTCTAAAAGGATGACATCAAGGTTATCCTCCAGGCTCCGTATTCGGTGGGAGATGCTGGATTGCACTCGATTCAGGCGCTCTGCGGCTTGGGTTATATTCCCTGTCTCCACGACTGTCACGAAGGCAAGAAGTTCACTTATCTTCATTTGAGACCTCATGCTGAAAGTTAACTCATTGTTTCGATAATGTTTATAATTTATGGCAATGAGTTTGTCACTATGTTTCTAATCCAAAATGTTGAACGAACAAAAATTGGGAGGGGTGGTTGAAATTTAATCACTTATTCCTGTCGTCACCCAAAAATCCAGTATAAATAATGATATGTTTATCAATTGCTTACTGATGAGATTGTGCAGAGTTCCACAGTGTCTCCCTCCTTGTTGGCTTGCAATGAATGTTGTCGGAACGTTTTTACAGAGACGGTTTGGCATTAATCCACATATTTCTTTTTAATATCCTGCGCGCTTTAAAATCCTATTGTATCGACTACTCACACCATAATACGGCGGGGTATCAATCTTTTCGATGTATACCTCGATTTTATTCGCTGGTTTTTTATTGCCATGCAAATTACGATTTTATGTGTGAGGCCTGGATTTTTACTTTGCACTTGTAGATCAACTGGTTATCTAATTATTTATATGCAAATTTATGCCTTCCCTGGCCTTCATTATTCGTATTAGTGAAAAATTCTTTTCGTATATGGGATAAAATATGGCGCACGCTGAGTTTGATAAAATAATGATCGAGCTGGTTGACTATGCTTATGAGCAAGCAACCTTTGATAATGAGACGCTCCGCCTGGCGCGTTTTTGTCTGCTGGATTCGATAGGGTGTGCGATTGCTGCCTCTACTGATTCTGATTGTTCCAGGCTGATGCGCAGTGTGCAATTCAGTAAAAACAGCCAGGGTGTACCTGTAGTGGGCACCGCACTACGCCTGGGGCCGATCGAAGCGGCGTTTCAGATCGGCTCAATGATCCGCTGGCTTGAGTTTAACGATACATGGCTTGCGCAAGAATGGGGGCATCCATCCGATAACCTGGGGGCTATTCTGGCTGCTGCGGCGTGGCGTAGTCTCTCCGATAGTCATCAGTCGGCTGTCAATATGGCTGCCGTACTGAACATGATGATTCGTGCTTATGAAATTCATGGTGTACTGTGCCTGTCTAACTGTTTTAATGCGCTGGGCATTGATCACGTCGTGTTGGTCAAGGTGGCCTCTGCAATCGCTGCTGCCCAGATTCTGGGGTTATCAAAGGATCAAGCGCTCAGCGCACTGTCCAATGTGATTATCGATGGCCATTCTCTTAGAACCTATCGACATGCGCCAAATGCGGGGACACGTAAATCATGGGCTGCTGGAGATGCAACGGCACGTGGCCTGCAGTTTGCGCTGTTTGCGCAAACTGGTGAGATGGGATATCCAACGGCACTCACAGCCAGTCGCTGGGGATTTGATGATGCGGTACTGAGAGGACAACCGTTCAATCTGACGCGTAATTTATCAGATTTTGTCATCCAGAATATCCTGTTCAAAGTTCCCAATCCTGCTGAATATCATGCCCAGACCGCAGTTGAGGTGGCTATTTGCCTTCGTAAGCGGATAATAGATGAAGGTTATTCCCCTGAGAGTATCGAATATGTTCGTGTGGAAACCACACGTCCAGCGATTCAAATTATTGATAAATCTGGTGCACTGAATAATTCTGCCGATCGCGATCACTGTCTCCAGTACATGATTGCTGTGGGGCTTCAAACCGGAAATCTGACCATTAAGGATTTTCATGAACCGCTTGCTTCAGATCCCCGACTGGAGGCGTTACGCCAGAAAATTACCTGCACTGAACGTCCCTCTTTTACCGAAAGCTACTACGACCCGGAGAAACGCGCGATCCCGAATGCGCTCTATATCAAGTGTCATGGGATGGCGGAAGAAATATCGGCACTTATCGAATATCCGCTCGGTCATGTCCGTCGTCGTGAAGAATGTTTCGACGCACTTCTGACGAAATTCCATCTAAATCTTTCTGACAGCCCGCTGCGTGATAGGGCGGATAGTCTGGCCGAGACCCTGACGTCAGGGGCGAAGCTGGATGATATGCCCGTCATTGACTTCCTGAAAATGTTTTCATGGGATTAAGTTCTTCTCAACATATTTGCGTAAATTCATAGGGTTAAAGGTGATTGAAGTGAAAAAGGCAATACTGGTTGGCTGTGGTGCTGAGATTGGTGCAAACCTGTTGATTCAGAACGATCCGCAGCAGGATGGTTTCGCGATTCAGACCGTTGTAACGAATCCACCTTCTGTCGATAAACATTATCCAGAGCTGCGTCCGATTGACGGCATTGTGGCTCGTCTGGCTATGGCACATCCCGGTATACAATCCCGGGTCAGCATTATCAACAGTGAAACCCTGCTAGTTGACGGTCGTGAAATTCATTTCTTCTTTGGCGATTTAGCTAAAGGGGGACCGCTGGTCGAAGGGCGTTTTGATATTGGGTTTATCGCGACCAGCAAACAGGATATGGATCTGAACAGCCCTGTGGCCAGAAATATGCTGGAGCTGGCCGACGTTGTGTTGGGTGTTGCTGAGGCAGATAGCCTGCCAAGTATCTACGGTTGTCTGGGAGATCTGACCCGCGACGATATTAGCACGATACAACGCCAGGTCGTTCAATCCGGCATGTACTGTTTGGGATCCTGCCAGACCAATGGTATGCATGCTTCATTGCGTGTTGTGAGCGGCGCACTCAGCGCCATTAATTGCAACACTTCTCATATTGTGGCGGTTGAAACCGATATTGTGCATCCTGACACGCCCAATGGCGTGCTTGGTACTCGATCGTTTGAGGGACGAATGCAGGATGCGCGTGACAATCTCCGTCCTGGTTTTTCCCAAATTGCGATGAGCCAGAAAAAAGTAATGCCGTGGGCACCGCTGGTAAATACCGTATCGCTACGTGCCCCAGTTCATGCGCCAGGATATCAGATAAACCGCTTTATCGTTAAAGATAATGGCGCGTTAAGCATCAGTCTCATTGAAGAGGCTATTGAGCGTGTAAGCAAAGCGCATCCTCATATTGTCATGGGCTCCAGGACACCTCTGGGGGGACGGGCTTATGCCTATGAACGCCGGTGCTCAACAATTCTCTCTGACCCGAATCATTTGCTAATTCTCCGCCCTGCGTATCTGGCAAACCAAAATCTGAGTGAAGTCATCATCCAGTCATTTGTTAACAATACGGTCGGTTATACGGCTGTTGTTCGGGACGTAGCACGCAATATTGCGCAGGGACTACCCGTTGCCACTTTTTTGGGGATTGAGAAATGACAAGTTCACATACCGTTGATTTTTTGAGCTCTGGTTTTGTCGTGAAGACCGCGAGGTCTGAAGCTTTTAATGGAAAACTAAAAGCTGAAGTCGAGCAGATACAAGCATTATACGAAATCTATCCTGAACTTATGGTTCCGGTTTTGCACGACGGGCTGGCCGCCGGTCGGCAATTCTATGTTCTTGAAAAGAAAAACTCACTCCCGTTATCCAACATCGTGTTTGATGAGCGGCGATCGCTGGCAGAGCGGCGGAGAATTGTTCAGTCTGCGCTGGAAAATATACAAAAGGCCATCAGCCTTGAAATCGATAGCCATTCTGCGTTGGCGAACGATATGCCAGCCCGATTGATGGAGGAGTGGGAAGGTACGCGTTTTGCGCACGATCTCTTTAATAAATCGGTTTTGCTCAATGGCACTCGCTTCAATATCTCTGCCAGAGAGGTCTTTGAAAAATCGCTGGAAATGGCCAGGAGCGAAGCATTTCGTTCGGTTGAAAAGGCGCATTTCAACTTTCATTTTGGTAACGTGCTCTACAACGAAGAACGTTCTCAGACCAGCTTTATTGACCCTGATTTTTCTGTCCGTGGTCTCGATCCGCTTTTCGGTTTTTCCCGGTTTGCATTTTCGTTTTGGCATGAACTGGCAGCCGAGGTTGAAGATGCAGTCAAAATAGTACCGATGTCAGATGAACTTATGTTTGTTCTGGCGAAACAAGACTACGGCAATATTCTGAGTGAAATCCCGGAAATAGGGGGGATTTCAGGCCTGATTCCGCTGATGGGCGAGAGTATGCGTAATCGGTTTTATGTTCTCACGACCTACTGTTTCCTCAGGAGTATCCGTATAAACGGGAGTAAACAGGACTGGAAAGCACCACGTTCTCCCGTGATCGCCCGACCTGAAGAGGTACTTATGTTGGGCATGCTGGCTTACCTCGAAGGAGCTGGCGTTGAGAGCGAAAGTCTTTGCGCGTAATTTCATTCCAATACAGGACCTGAGGATATGTCGTTGGTAAGCGTTAGCAGTACCTTAGAACAAGGGTTTGAGACGCCAAGGCGCTATTTGGCTGCTGCGGCTATTTTGATAGGCGTTCTGATGGCGTCGTTGGACAGTTCCATTGTCAATATTGCTTTGCCCTCTATTGCCAGTGCATTACAGGTAGATTCGGCCTCCAGTATCTGGATTACCAACGGCTATCAGGTTGCCAGCGCTGCGACGATGCTGATTTGCGCATCGCTGGGAACAAGGATAGGGGAGCGACGTTTCTACACGGCCGGGATGGTGTTGTTCACTCTGTCTTCGCTGGGCTGTAGCCTTTCGCCGACCTTTGGCGTACTGGTTGCCATGCGCGTACTCCAGGGGGTGAGTTATGCGGTGATGATAAGCGTTGGATTAGGTCTGTATCGGGTGATCTTTCCACCCAATGCGCTGGGAACGATATTTGGACTGAATGCACTGGTATTCGCGGTAGGCACGGCCATTGGTCCTGCGTTGGGTGGTTTGATCATCTCTTACCTGTCCTGGCCCTGGCTGTTCTATATCAATATCCCGTTGGGAGGACTTGCTGTTGTGTTCTCGCTTATCTCCCTGGGGGAAGATACCGAAAAAGAGAAGGGCTTCGACTGGCGTGGGGCGATTAGCTCAGCGGCAGCATTAGGTTTGATGGTTATTGCTGTTGATCAAATTGGACGCTGGGAGAATAGCACGCTGATATTTTGCGCTGTTGCGTCTGTCGTGCTGTTTGCCATCTTTTTAAAAGCCCAGAGGAGTTCCAGGAACCCATTATTGCCGCTTGATATATTTCGTTCCAGGCAATACAGCTTTGCGGTGCTCTCTTCTGTTTCCATGTTTGTCGCGCAGGGGATGGCACTGGTCGGCTTACCCTTTGTGTTGCAGCATACTTATCACTACTCCGTACTGGAATCCGCATACATCTTTACACCGTGGCCAGTTGCCGTGGCGTTCTGCGCCCCGCTTGCGGGCAGGCTATCAAACCGTTTCAATCCGACCCAGATATCCACGGTTGGTGTGATGGTCTTTTGCCTTGGCTTAGGCTCACTGGCTTTGTTGCCGGAAGCCGCGACGGTGGGGGATTTTCTGTGGCGCGTGGCGGTTTGCGGCATTGGTTATGGTTTCTTCCTTCCGCCAAACAACAAGGAAATGTTTTCAAATGTCGCGGCAAACCGAACGGTAACGGCCTCGGGAGTACTGTCAACCGCCAGAACTGCAGGGCAATCTATTGGTGCAGCGTTGGTTGCGATGATAATTGCATTGTTGAATGGATTAACAGGGCACGCGGGCGCGCAGTTTGCCGTCTATGTGTTTGGCGTGGCCTGTGCTATATCGGCTATATCGTCTCTTGCCAGTACGTTACGTCTGCACCGGTAAGTGATTGAGGGGATCTGTGCTTTATGTCAACAGCTGGTCAATGTCGTTCGGCTGCTGACACGTTGGTCTCAATATGCGTGCGGGCAGATTGCTATGTCAGATGCGATGGAGATGAAACGCAGAAAAGCAAAAAGCCTGCTTTAAAAGCAGGCTTTTCTAAATTTGGCTCCTCTGACTGGACTCGAACCAGTGACATACGGATTAACAGTCCGCCGTTCTACCGACTGAACTACAGAGGAATCGTGTGAACGGGGCGCATATTATCGACGTCAGCGGTGCTTGTCAAAGGGTGGATCAATGCCTTTTGATCGTTTGCTGACAAAAACAGCAAAGTGACGTTTTTGACAACGAAATGCACCGTTATGGTGCGGATATACCCCTTATGGGGCAGATCATAAACTGCTGTTTCAGTAATAAAACCAACATCAATGATTAGGTTTCCTTATTTTCAGGCGGTTAGCAACAAATCAGACCTCTTCGAAAAACTGGCATTCATATTGCAAAACATGTTCAACAACGACAGCCAGTACCGGCACAGCATTTCGAACAGGGGGCAAAATGAACTTAAGACGACTGAAATACTTCGTAAAAATCGTCGATATTGGCAGCCTGACGCAAGCGGCGGAAGTGCTGCATATCGCGCAGCCTGCGCTAAGCCAGCAAGTGGCGACTCTGGAAGGTGAGATGGATCAGCAATTGCTTATCCGCACAAAACGCGGCGTGACCCCAACAGAAGCAGGCAAAATTCTCTATACCCATGCTCGTACCATTCTGCGCCAGTGCGAACAGGCTCAGCTGGCGGTGAACAGTGTGGGTCATACGCTGAGCGGACATGTTTCCATCGGGCTGGCTCCGGGAACGGCGGCCTCCTCTATTACCATGCCGTTGTTGCAGGCCGTGCGTGCCGAACTGCCGGATGTGCTGGTTTATCTGCACGAGAACAGCGGGTCTGTACTGAATGACAAGCTGCTTAATGGTCAGCTGGATATGGCCGTGCTTTACGACCGTTCTCCGGTTGCCGGGATCACCAGCCAGCCGCTGCTGAAAGAAGATCTTTACCTGGTAGGGACGCGTGACTGCCCGGGGCAGAGCGTTGATTTAACTGCCGTTGCAGAGATGAATCTCTTCCTGCCGCGTGATTACAGCGCCGTGCGTGTGCGCGTGGATGAAGCGTTCTCGCTGCGACGTCTGACGGCAAAAATCATTGGCGAAATTGACTCTATCTCAACGCTGACCGCGGCTATTGCCAGCGGGATGGGCGTCACGGTTCTGCCGGAATCTGCCGCGCGTGCACTGTGCAGTGCGGCAAATGGCTGGATGGCGCGGATCACGACACCATCCATGAGCTTACCGCTGTCGCTGAACATGTCAGCCCGCGGTTCGTTGTCACCGCAGGCGCAGGCGGTAAAAGAAATTTTGATGTCTCTGGTGAGCAAGCCATCGCTGGAAAATCGTGAACTGCAGCTCGTGAGCTGATATTCCATAAAAGCATAAGATGCTGGTTTTTATTATTTGTTCTGCAGCTCAACTGACTTTAACAATAGTGTTATGTCAGATGTGCCGGAGTGAATCGTGAATTTCCAGCAGCTTAAAATTATCCGTGAGGCGGCCAGACGGGATTACAACCTGACTGAAGTCGCCAATATGCTTTATACCTCCCAGTCGGGCGTCAGTCGCCATATCCGCGAGCTGGAAGAAGAGCTTGGTATTGAGATTTTTATCCGCCGTGGTAAGCGCCTGCTTGGCATGACGGAGCCTGGCAAGGCATTGCTGACCATCGCGGAGAGGATCCTCAACGAGGCCAGTAATGTGCGCCGCCTGGCGGATCTCTTTACCAATGATGCTTCAGGCGTACTGACCATCGCCACGACCCACACGCAGGCACGTTACAGCCTGCCGCCAGTGATTAAAGCGTTTCGTGAGCTCTTCCCGGATGTGCGTCTGGAGTTGATTCAGGGCACCCCGCAGGAAATTGACGTGCTGTTGCAAAACGGTGGGGCAGATATCGGGATCGCCAGCGAGCGGCTGAGCAACGATCCGCTGCTGGTGGCATTCCCGTGGTTCCGCTGGCACCACAGTTTATTACTTCCCGTCGATCATTCACTTCATCAGGTTTCACCGCTGACGCTGGAAGAGATCGGCAAATGGCCGCTGATTACCTACCGGCAGGGTATTACCGGACGTTCGCGCATTGACGAGGCCTTCAACCGCAAAGGGATAACGCCGGATGTGGTGCTGAGCGCCCAGGATTCGGACGTTATCAAAACATATGTTGGGTTAGGGCTGGGTATTGGCCTGGTAGCGGAACAGTCCGGTGGCGAGCATGACGTGGGGGACCTGGTGCGTCTTGATACCCGCCACCTGTTTGATGCTAATACCGTATGGCTGGGCCTCAAGCGGGGCCAGTTGCAGCGCAACTATGTGTGGCGGTTTATTGAGTTGTGCAATGCCGGGCTGTCGGTGGATGAGATTAAACGCCAGGTCATGGAGCCAGAAGAAGCCGCAATTGATTACCAGATCTAGGTGAGGGGTTCTGTCAGCCCGGTAAGCTCAGCGCTGCCGGGCAATTTTTCAGAACGCAGAAAAGCAAGAAGCCTGCTTAAGTTTCCTTAAGCAGGCTTCTTAAATTTGGCTCCTCTGACTGGACTCGAACCAGTGACATACGGATTAACAGTCCGCCGTTCTACCGACTGAACTACAGAGGAATCGTGTGAACGAGGCGCATGTTAATGGCCTCGCTAATTTGTGTCAACACTAAAATTAACACGCTGATTCAATTGATTAATTAAACTGCAAACTGCTGTTTTAATGAACCTGGACGGATACGTTATCGCCGGGTTCGCCATTTTTACGTAAACGCTGCAGAGGATCTTGCTGATAGAAATGGCAAAAACGTTGCCACAGTGCCGGGAAGCGTGGGGCAAAAAGCTCGGGAGCGCTGAAGAAATATTCTGACAGTACGGCAAAACACTCTGCGGGATCGGTTGCAGCGTAAGCATCAATACTGGCCGCACTTTCACCCACCAGGTCTATCTCATCCTGGATGTTATCCATTGCAGCATGCAGATCGTGCTCCCATCCCGCGACTTCACGAAGTGGGATTAGCGGTACACCACTGGCACGATCGCCGTTGCGGGTATCCAGTTTATGCGCCACTTCATGCACAATCAGGTTGAATCCCGAAGCATCGAACGAATCCTGAATATCCAGCCAGTTCAGGATAATCGGCCCTTGCTGCCAGCTTTGCCCGGACTGCACCACCCGCTGGTTATGCACCAGTCCGATATCGTCCTGCCATTCATCATCCACCACGAACGGGGCAGGGTAGATAAGCACTTCGTGGAAACCATCCAGCCACTCAATACCCAGTTCCAGTACAGGTAAACAGAAAAGCAGGGCGATACGCGTATTTTTAAGGGGATCCAGTTCGAAACCCTGTAGTGGGACCAGGCGCTTTTGCTGCAAAAAACGATCTGCCAGCTGAATCAGCTTTGACTGCTCATCCGGCTGGAGATTAGCCAGTACGGGGATCGCCAGCGCTTCATCCCACGGCAGCGCCATGCTCGGACCAGCTTCATTCGATTTCCAGGGCCACTTAATCATCGCTTTGCTCGCAAACTCGTTACCAGAACAAAATTGAAAGGTCAGGGTCTGTTAAAATGCCAACGCCTCATCATGATGGCAACCATCAAAATGGCGCGATGCCTGGGCGAGCCAGGCATCTTTTCTTCAGGTAAGTTATCATTTAGGCCGCAGGGTGAATAGCGCTTTGCAACTCTGTCATTCATTTTGTGAACTCAGTCGTGACGCTGAAACACAACCTGCTACTGAATGCTCTTTCTGGCTGGCGAGTAAAAAGATTTATGTCATTCCTGCAGTCAACAGGAAACATTAATTTTCTGAAAATCAGGGGGTTTTTATGGTGAAGGCATAAAAGCCAGGCATGGCCTGGCTTCGGGTCTTTAGCGCTGTGAACAGCCTGCGCACTGTTTGTTCTGGATCTGCTGGAAGAAGTCGTTACCTTTATCATCCACCAGGATAAACGCCGGGAAGTTCTCCACCTCGATTTTCCAGATAGCCTCCATACCCAGCTCAGGGTAAGCCACACACTCAAGGCGCTTGATGCTGTTTTGCGCCAGTACCGCCGCCGGGCCGCCAATGCTACCGAGGTAGAAACCGCCGTGTTTATGGCAGGCATCGGTCACCTGCTGGCTACGGTTACCTTTTGCCAGCATGATCATGCTCGCACCGTGGGATTGCAGTAAGTCCACATACGAGTCCATACGGCCTGCGGTGGTTGGGCCTAACGAGCCAGAGGCATAACCTTCCGGTGTTTTGGCCGGGCCAGCGTAGTAGATTGGATGATCTTTTACGTACTGCGGCAGTTCTTCGCCGTTGTCGAGCAGCTCTTTCAGCTTCGCGTGGGCGATATCGCGCGCCACGATGATGGTACCGTTCAGCGACAGGCGCGTAGACACCGGGTGAGCAGAAAGCTGCGCCAGGATCTCATTCATCGGTTTGTCGAGATGAATACTCACCACATCGCCTTCGCCCTGTTGACGCAGGGATTCAGGAATGTACTGGCCTGGGTTGTGCTCCAGCTTCTCAATCCAGATGCCGTCGCGGTTGATCTTAGCCTTGATGTTGCGGTCTGCGGAGCAGGATACACCCATTCCGACCGGGCAAGATGCACCGTGACGCGGCAGACGAATAACGCGGATATCGTGGGCAAAGTATTTGCCGCCAAACTGCGCGCCAAGCCCCAGATTTTGCGCTTCCTGCAACAGTTCCTGTTCGAGCTGAACATCGCGGAACGCCTGGCCGTGCTCGTTCCCTTCCGTTGGCAGACCGTCGTAGTAACGGGTGGAGGCGAGCTTCACGGTTTTCAGGGTGCTTTCTGCTGACGTACCGCCAATCACGAAGGCGATATGGTACGGCGGGCACGCTGCAGTACCGAGGGTGCGCATTTTCTCAACCAGATAATTTTTCAGCTTCGCAGGGGTGATCAGCGCTTTGGTTTCCTGGTAGAGATAGGTTTTGTTGGCAGAGCCGCCGCCTTTTGCCATGCACAGGAATTTGTATTCGTCGCCATCAACGCTGTAGAGGTCAATTTGCGCAGGCAGGTTAGTGCCGGTGTTGACCTCTTTATACATATCCAGCGCCGCATTCTGGGAGTAGCGCAGGTTGTCTTCGGTGTAGGTGTTGTAAACGCCCTGACTCAGGGCTGCCTCGTCACCGCCACCGGTCCAGACGCGCTGGCCTTTTTTACCCATGATGATGGCTGTGCCGGTGTCCTGACAGGTCGGCAATACGCCTTTGGCGGCAATTTCGGAGTTACGCAGGAACTGCAGGGCCACGTATTTGTCGTTCTCACTGGCTTCAGGGTCATGAAGAATGGCTGCAACCTGCTTCTGGTGTGAAGGGCGCAGCATAAACGCAGCATCGTGGAAGGCTTGTTGTGCCAGCAGGGTCAGTGCTTCTGGCTCCACTTTCAGCACTTCCTGACCGTCGAATCCGACAACTGAGACGTGCTCTTTGGTCAGCAGATAGTATTCGGTATCGTCGTGCGCGAGCGGGAAGGGGTTCTGGTAAACAAACGGTTTATTCGACATAGCGTATTGCTCCATAAAAATAAAACCGCCGGAGGTTTAATCCGGCGGTCAGGAATCAGAACATCATGGACATCCACGGGTAACCAATCAGCAGCAGGGCCGCCAGGAAGATGGCACCGAAGATGGTGCCCAGACGCCAGTAGTCTTTGGTTGGCAGGTAGCCACTACCGTAGTAAATCGGGCTTGGACCAGTACCGTACGGAGTGATGATCCCCATGATACCCAGAGACGTCACCATCAGCAGGACGAACACTTCCATATTCATGCCCGGAATGGTGGAGGCGATGGTCAGCATCGCTGGCAGCAGCGCCGTAGTGTGCGCGGTGGTGCTGGCAAACAGATAATGCAGCAGGTAAAACGCCAGCAGCAGTACGATAGTCGCAACGCCCGGAGAGATACCGCTCATCAGCAGGCCACCTTCTTTACCCAGCCAGCTAATAAAGCCGGTGGAAGAGAGACCATCTGCCAGAGCAACCAGAGTGGCGAACCAGACGAAGGTATTCCAGGCCGCTTTGTTACCGGTGATATCATTCCACTCCAGCACGCCAGTCCAGAGCATTAAACCTACGATTAACAGCGCAGCCATTGCCGGTTCAATCCACGCAGCGGCGAAGATCCACATCAGCAGCGCACAGCACACAAACACCAGCAGCAGGATTTCATTGCGGGACAGTTTGCCCAGTTTTTCCAGCTCACGGCTCGCCCACAGCGGCACTTCATCGTTCACTTTCACTTCTGGTGGGTAGAACCAGTAGGCCAGCAGCGGCATGACCAGAATCAACAGCACACCCAGCGGCAGGAAGGCGATAAACCAGGTACCCCAGGAGATGTTAATCCCCACGGTGCTTTTCACCAGCGCCAGTGCCAGCAGGTTTGGTGCGAGCGCGGAGAGGAACATTGAGCTGGTGATACAGGCTGCGGTGATCGCTACCCACATCAGATACGAACCAATTTTACGCGCGCTCGGGTCGTTAGGTTTTGAACCGTACAGCGGTGGCAGGTTAGCGATAATTGGGTAGATAGTACCGCCGCTACGTGCGGTGTTAGACGGCGTAAACGGTGCCAGCAGCAGATCCGCGAAGGTGATGGCATAACCGAGCGTCAGGCTGCGACGGCCCAGATACTTCACCAGAATCAGCGCCAGACGGCGACCAAAGCGGGTTTTGTCATAGCCTGCGGCGAACATAAAGGCACCAAAAATCAGCCACACGGTTGAGTTACCAAAACCGCTTACCGCCCATTTAAAGGAGGCACCCGCCAGCTTGAATTTTGGGTCGGCCAGTTGGTCCGGGCTGAACAACACCCACTGGCTACAGAGTGCAATTGCGACCACACCGGTCAGGCCAATCACTGCGCCTGGCAGCGGTTCGAAGATCAAGCCGACGATCACGCCGACGAAGATAGCGAAGTAGTGCCATGCATAAGGAGGCAGCCCTTCCGGAACGGGAACAAACAGCAGCAGTACGGCGACGATAATCGGCAGCGCCATCATCAGCAGACGTTTTGCCTTTCCGTCGGGTGCTTTACTCGCCACAGGAGGCGTTACAGCAGTTTTTGTATTCATAGTTTCGCGTCTTAAGTTGTCAGGAATTCGGTTATATCGTGAAAATACAAATTCGCTTTCTTTAGTTTCTTTGGTTTTTTTTAGTTATTTAAAGTGCGTTTTTGTGATTTCGCTAATAGTGATTTATCGCATTAAGGTCTGCGGTAAATTAAAAAATGATGATATTTATATATTGCGCTTTTGGATGCCTTGATTTTTGATCGCGATCAAAAAAATAGAATCGCAGAAGTATTTTTCATCGTTTATTAATAACCACTCAGGTGTATGTGGGTATTGTGTGTTTTTATTTTTTAATTGTTGATTTTTGATAACATTTGATAAGAGTGAGCTTGGTTATCTTATTGTTTTATTTATATTTATTAGGATTCACACAGAGCGATAACGTAAGCAAAAAGTTAACAATGTTTAAATTATTGTGAACGGAGTAATTTATATCTCTAACACCAATGTGTTATTAATGTTATCGAAGGGATTAAATAGTTTATTAACTAACGTAATAACTTTAGAAACTAAAAAAATCATTATATTAATATTATGAAATCGGCATAAAAAACGAAATAAAACTGGTCCGACAACGAATTCTTAATTTTTTAAAGTTTGGAGTTTCTATTATGAGCACTAACGAACGTATTTTAAGCCCCTTCACATTACCGAATGGCACGGAACTGAAAAACCGTTTGTTAATGGCACCGATGACAACCTGTACGGGTTACTATGATGGTACGGTCACCAGCGAGCTGGTGGAGTACTATCGGGCACGTTCAGGCAGCATTGGTACCATTATTGTTGAGTGCTGTTTTGTCGACGACCTGGGTCTCGCTTTCCCGGGGGCGATTGGTATTGATAACGACGAAAAAATCGCCGGGCTGGCGAAAATCGCCGATGCCATCAAGTCCAAAGGTTCTAAAGCCCTTCTGCAGATCTACCACGGTGGTCGCATGGTCGACCCGAAACTGATCGGTGGCCGTACACCTGTTGGCCCAAGCGCAGTTGCTGCGCCGCGTGACGGTGCCGCGACGCCGGTTGCGCTGACCACCGAAGAAGTGGAAGGGATGGTTGGCAAGTTTGGTGAAGCCGTACGTCGTGCCATCCAGGCTGGTTTTGACGGTGTTGAAATCCACGGGGCAAACACATACCTGATTCAGCAGTTCTACTCTCCGAACTCTAACCAGCGCGACGACGAGTGGGGCGGCAGCCGTGACAACCGCGCCAGATTCCCGCTGGCGGTGCTGGATATCACTCACAAAATGGTGCGTCAGTACGCGGATGATGCTTTTATTATTGGCTACCGCTTCTCCCCTGAAGAGCTGGAAGTTCCTGGCATTCGTTTTGACGACACCATGTACCTGCTGGAAAAACTGGCCGCGCGTGGCGTGGATTATCTGCACTTTTCTGTAGGTGCGACCCTGCGCCCATCTATCGTCGACACGCAAGATCCCACCTCGCTTATCGAAAAATACTGCGCGATGCGCTCTGAAACGCTGGCACAGATCCCCGTGATGGGCGTGGGCGGTGTGGTGAATGCCGCCGATGTTAATGACGCGCTGGAACATGGCTACGACCTGATTGCCGTTGGCCGCGCAACCATCGCGTACCCGGACTGGACTGACCGCATTGCTGCCGGTGAAACGCTTGAGCTGTTCATGGACAGTACCCAGCGCGAAGCGTTAAGCATTCCAGAACCGCTGTGGCGTTTCTCGCTGGTGGAAGCGATGATCCGCGACATGAGCATGGGTGAATCCAGATTCAAACCGGGTATGTTCGTTGAGAAAGTGCAGGACGACGCCAATGAGCTTGTCATTAACGTCAGCCTGGAAACCGACCGCATCGCCGATATTGAACTGGCCTCCGGTCCGGGTGAAGACGTGGAGTTTGTCACCAGCTTTGAAGAGATCCGCACCCGCATTCTGGATGCCAATACCCCGCATGTGGATGCCATCACGGGTGCAACCAGCCAGAGCGAAGCGGTGAAAAAAGCGGTGTCGAAAGCGATGCTGAAATCCAGCAAAGCGCTGGCGGCGGAAGAAGGGGCTGACCCGAACGAAACCAAAAGCGTTGACGTTGTGGTGGTGGGTAGCGGCGGTGCTGGTCTGGCGGCGGCAATCCAGGCACACGACGAAGGTGCGAGCGTGCTGATTGTTGAGAAAATGCCCTCCATTGGCGGCAACACCATTAAAGCGTCTGCGGGCATGAACGCCGCAGAAACCCGCTTCCAGCGGGTGAAAGGCATTCAGGACAGCAAAGAGTTGTTCTACCAGGAGAGCCTGAAAGGCGGTGGAAACAAGAACAACCCGGCGCTGCTGCACCGCTTCGTAGAAAACGCGCCAGAGGCTATCGAGTGGCTGGCGGCACGCGGCATCATGCTGAATGATATTACCACCACCGGGGGAATGAGCATTGACCGTACCCACCGTCCAAAAGATGGTTCTGCCGTCGGCGGTTATCTGATTAGCGGCCTGGTACGTAACGTCAACAAGCGTAACATCGACGTGATGCTCGATACCTCCGTTAACGACATCATCTTCGAAAACGGCGAAGTAACCGGTGTACGTCTGACCACCGAAGATAACGAAACGATCGTCGTGGCGACCAAAAGCGTGGTGGTGGCAACGGGGGGCTTCAGTGCCAATAGTCAGATGGTTGTGAAATACCGTCCGGACCTGGAAGGGTTTGTGACCACCAACCACAAAGGGGCGACCGGTGGCGGTATCGCATTGCTGGAACGTATCGGGGCCGGTACGGTCGACATGGGCGAGATCCAGATCCACCCAACTGTCGAACAGAAAACCTCGTATCTGATTTCCGAATCCATTCGCGGCGGCGGGGCGATTCTGGTTAACCAGAAGGGGAACCGTTTCTTTAACGAGATGGAAACCCGCGATAAAGTCTCAGCGCAGATCATCGCACTGCCTGAAAAATACGCCTATATCGTCTTTGATGAGCATGTTCGTGCGAAAAACAAAGCGGCGGATGAGTACATCGCGAAAGGGTTTGTCACCAGCGCCAGCTCACCTAAAGCGTTGGCTGAAGAACTGGGAATGGATTACCACGCTTTCCTGGCCACGCTGGAACGTTACAACGGTTTTGTTGAAAAGCAGCACGATGATGACTTTGGCCGTACTACTGCACTGCGTGCACCAATCAACGAAGGGCCGTTCTACGCCATTCAGATTGCACCGGGTGTACACCACACAATGGGCGGCGTGACCATCAACACCGAAACCTGCGTGCTGGATAACAGCCATAACGTACTGCCGGGGGCGTTTGCTGCGGGTGAGGTTGTCGGCGGGATCCACGGCGGTAACCGTATCGGTGGTAATGCGGTGGCAGATATCATTATTTTTGGTACGCTTGCCGGACATCAGGCGGCGATGCGCGCAAAAATGGCATAAGGCACCTGTTTTTCAGGCCGGATTAACGCGCGTTATCCGGCAATTTCCCCGGCGGCTCGCTGCTTGCCGGGGCTACATCTGAGGAAGCATGCCATGCCCGATGACAACCGCGTTTACAGTTATTCCGCTGTCCTGATGGGCTCGCCCATTCTTCTGAAACTCTTTTCCCATGATGAAGCGCTCGCTTCTCGCGTATTTCGCCTGATCAAACAGTACGAAGATGTGCTCACCGTCAACCGTGCGCATTCGCAGGTGATGGATATCAACCATGCAGCCGGGCAGCATCCGGTCGCGGTCAGTCGCCCGGTATTTGAACTTATACGCTGCGCAAAAGCCGCCAGCCTGCTCCAGGACAGCGCCTTTAACCTTGCCATTGGTCCGCTGGTGAAACGCTGGAAAATCGGCTTTCGGGGAGATAGCGTACCGCCAGCCGATGAAATTGCCTCGCTGCTTGCTGTTACCCATCCGGGTGATGTTGTGCTCGATGATGCAAACAGCAGCGTTTTTCTGACCAGGCCAGGGATGGAGATTGATCTGGGGGCGATTGCCAAAGGTTATATTGCCGACCGGGTGCGGGATTATCTGCGCAAAGCGGGGGCTGAACTGGGGTTGATTAACCTGGGCGGTAATATCCAGACGTTAGGTTCGCCGGATGGGGGCTGGAGCGTGGGGCTTAAAAAACCGTTCGCCGGTGATGAACTGATTGGCACGATGACGGTTGAGAACATGTCCGTTGTGACATCAGGAACGTATGAGCGCTACTTTGAGCAAAACGGCAAACGCTATCACCACATTCTCAACCCACGTACTGGCTACCCGCTGGACAATGAACTGGACAGCGTAACCGTCGTTTCAAAAGATTCCATTGATGGCGATATCTGGACCACGCTGATGTACGGAATGGGCGTGGAGAAAGGGTGTGCTGCCCTGCGTGCGCGCCCTGATATTGAGGCTATCTTTGTGACCAAAACGAAAGAAGTGGTGTTCTCTTCAGCGCACCACTTCCGTTTTACCTTACTGGACAGCAGCTATCGGGTTACTGGCAGTACTGTTTAAGCAGCCCTGTCTGCTCGGGCTGGAGCCGGTAACGATATACCGGACGCCCGGTGGCACCATAGTGAATGCTGGTGAACAGGATGTTGATTTGAGCCAGCCAGATCAAATACTTGCGACAGGAAACGCGCGAGATATTCACCGCGCTCGCCAGGTCATCCGTGGAAAACTCCATCTCCGGGTGCGCGTCAATCCACTGACAGATGGTGCGCAGCGTCTGCGGGGTTAACCCTTTCGGCAGTTTTTTACTGTCCGCCAGCTCCGGCGCACCGCCGTGCAGCAGTCTGTCCACATCTGCCTGCTCATAATACTGGTGTGAACCCATCAGGTTACGTTTTGCCTTCCAGCCGCTCAACGCCTCTTCGAAACGCGGGAACTGGAACGGTTTAATCAGATAATCCACCACGCCGTAATGCATGGAGGTCTGGATCGTTGCGGCATCGGATGCCGATGAGATCATAATCACATCGATCGGGCGGCCTGACGCACGGATGATGGGCAACAGATCCAGCCCGTTATCCTGTTGCATATAAACATCCAGCAGCACCAGATCGACAGGCTGGCTCGGGTTATTAATGACTGCCTCGGCCTGGTTGAGCGTAGAGGCGACACCGCAGCAGCTAAAGCCTTCAACACGGTTGACGTACAGACGGTTGAGGTCAGCTACCATTGCGTCATCATCGACAATTAAAACATTTATCACGCGATATTCCTCTCGCTATCCCAGGGGATGTGAACAAAAAATTGAGTAAATACACCCGGTTCAGACTCGACGCTGATGTCCCCACCGAGATTCTGGATCTGCTGGCGGGCAAGGAACAACCCAACGCCCCGGTTTTCACCTTTTGTTGAGAAGCCCTTCGTAAAAATATCCTCCAGTGCTACCGGATCGATGCCTGGGCCATCATCGCTGACTTCACAGCTGAGCCAGCCGCTTTGATAGTGCAGCAGCAGGCTGATTTCACCTTCCGTTTGATCCTGCATAGCGTCCAGTGCATTTTCGATCAGATTCCCCAGCACGGTAATGAGTACCGCGACCTGCTCTTCGTTGGCCGTGTCGGGGAGCAGACATTCGTCGGACAGCGTGAGGGTAATTCCGGCCTCTTTTGCCCGGTTGATTTTACCCAGCAAAAAGCCAGCAATCACCGGAGATTTAATCTTATGCTGAATGGCTCCAATGTCAGTCTGGTAATTATGCGCCGTCTGGATAATGTACTCTTCCAGCTTGTCATAGCGCTTCATATGCAGCAGCCCCAGGATCACATGCAGCTTATTCATAAACTCATGGGTGTGGGAGCGCAGGGCATCGACGTAGTTGACCATGCCATCAATACGCTGCATCAGCTGGCTGATTTCCGTTTTATCGCGGAAGGTGCAGATGGCCCCAATCACCCGATTCCGGCTTTTTACCGGCACCATATTACAAAGTAATAACCGCCCGTTGCAGCTGATCTCCTGGTCCTGGCGGGCAATACCGGTTTTCGACACTTCCCGCAGGCTTGTCAGCAGCGGTTCGCTGGTATTTTCGGTTTGTTGGCCCGGTAACAGGAGTAACATTTCTCTGCCAGCGTGGTTGACCATCGTGACGCGACCATGAATATCTACCGCCAGGACACCTTCCCGGAGCGACTGTAGCATCGCCTGACGTTGCTCAAATAGCGCGGAGATTTCGTACGGCTCCAGACCAAACAGGATCCGTTTCAGTACGCGGACAAGACCCCAGATCGCCAGCGAACTCATCAGGATACTGAACAGAATGGTCCAGACGGCGTTCAACCGCCCGCGCGTAATTTGATCTTCAACTTTATTGAGGGAGATCCCCACCACGACAACGCCAATTTGCTCGTGCTGGGCGTCGTAGACCGGTGTGAACACGCGCAAGGCCTCGGCTAGTGCGCCCCGGTTAACGGAGACATTCTCCTTTCCTTCCAGAGCGGGTGTCAGATCGTCGCCAATAAAATGCAGGCCTAACAGCGCTTCGTTCGGGTGAGCGTAACGAATACCGCGCATGTCGGTGACCACGGTGAACAGCAGGTCGTTACGTTGCGTCACGGCCTGAGCGAGGGGCTGGATAATATCGGCCTGTGGGGCCTGCATCAGACCACGCTTCACGTCAGGGCTGTCGGCAAAGGTGCGGGCAATCCCCAGCGCGGTATCTTTAACATCATCTCGCGTGGCCCGCGTGATTTGCACTGAATAAAGGGCAAAAACCACCAGCAGGACAGAGCCGATAATGGCGCATACCATGAGTGTGACCAGGGTGTTTAGTTTCATGGGACGTCTGCGCGTCTCAGGAAACGGCTGCAAATCGCTCATTACCACTCCGTGATAAAGGAGAAAGGGTAATTATCACCGATGCCGCGCATTTCTTAAAGCTATGTAAAAGCATGCGGTTGCTCTACTTTTCGTGACCCTCCTCGCAGGTCACCCATATAAAACACTTTATAGTGTGTGGGTACTCATAATAAGGAGGCTGTTTATGAGCATTATGCTTACCGGTTCGGTCAAGGAAAGACGGCACGCCAGCACGATGAATATCGATAGATTGTCCACGCTGGACATGCTGAAAGTCATTCACCAGGATGATGCACAAATCTCTACGGCCATGACTCCCTGCTTAACGACGATTGCCCGCGTGGTCGATAACGCAGCGGCAACCCTGAGTCATGGCGGGCGTTTGGTGATCGTTGGCGCTGGCCCGTCCGGCCGCGCGGCAAAACAGGCGGCAGATGAATATGCGCCGGGAAAATCCCCGGTGATTGCCATTACGGCAGGTGATGATGCCGGAAGCTACGAGCGTGGTGTCGCTGACCTGCAGGCTATCGGGTTTGGCGAGCACGACATGATGCTGGCGGTCACCGTCAGTGGAAAAACCCCCTGGGTCTGGGGAGCCATGCGGCATGCGTGGTCGCTGGGGTCGACTGTCGCCGTTATTACCGATGATGCACAAAGCGAGGCGGCGCAGCTGGCAAGCATGGTCATTGCGCCTGAACTGGGGGCTGATGCCGTTGCCGGGTATATCAATACCAAAGCGGGAATTGCGCAAAAAATGATCCTCAGCATGGTCGCTACCGGGCTGGCAATTCGCACCGGGCGTGTTTACAGCAACCTGCGTGTGGATCTGGAAGCAAGCAATACCAAATGGGTTGAACGGCAAATTGCGATTGTAATGGAAGCCGGGGGATGCACCCGCGCCGTTGCGAAAGCGGCGCTGGAAAGCTGTAACAACAACTGTAAAACAGCGGTGCTGATGGTACTGACCGGGCTGGATGCGTGGAAAGCGCATGAGTTGCTGGCGCAGAATAATGGATTTATTCGGGTGGCATTGCAGGAAGCACCGTAAGGGTGTGTGCCAGAGACAAAAAAAGCCCGCTGTATGCGGGCTTTAGTCTTTATGGGGATTAGAACTGATAAACCAGACCTACCGCCACGATATCATCAGTGCTGATACCGTTTGCGCTGTAGAAGTTATCGTCTTCATCCAGCAGGTTGATTTTGTAATCAACATAGGTGGACATATTCTTATTGAAGTAATACGTTGCGCCAACGTCTGCATATTTCACTAAATCTTTGTCGTTACCGTAGCTGGTGTTCAGGTCTTTACCTTTAGACATCAGGAAAGAGACGGCAGGACGCAGACCGAAGTCGAACTGGTACTGTGCAGTGACTTCAAAGTTCTGGGTTTTGTTTGCTACACCGAAGTCACCGTATGGCGTCATGTTGCGGGTTTCTGCATACATTGCGGCCAGATAGACGCTGTTGGCATCATATTTCATGCCCAGGGTCCAGGCATCCGCTTTGTCACCGCCAGCCGTCGTTTTAGTGACCTGATCGTTGGTACGGTCGGAAGAGGAATATGCTGCACCAGCGGTGAAGCCCATTCCGAAGTCGTAGGAGGTTGAAATACCCCAGCCGTCACCGTTTTCTTTACGAATATCACGGCCGTTGTTGGTGCCTTCCTGATCGTTTGATGCACTTTCATTATTACCCTGGTACTGAAGGGCAAAATTCAGGCCATCGGCCATACCGAAGAAACCATTGTTACGGTAAGTTGCAACACCGTTTGCACGGCCAGTCATAAAGTTATCGGTATGGGTATAGGAGTCGCCGCCGAACTCAGGCAGCATATCGGTCCAGCCTTCTACGTCGTATACAACACCGTAATTACGACCGTAGTCAAATGAACCGTATTCACCAAATTTCAGACCCGCAAAACCAAGACGTGTCCACGATTGTTTGTCACTGCCTTCAGTATTATTTGCCTGAATATTATATTCCCACTGACCATAACCGGTCAGCTGAGCGTTAATCTGGGTTTCGCCTTTGAAGCCCAAACGTACATAGCTCATGTCGCCGTCAGAACCGGTGTCATCAGAGAAATAGTGCAGACCATCCACTTTACCGTACAGGTCTAATTTATTGCCGTTGTTGTTGTACACTTCAGCCGCATTTGCAGCACCAGCCATTAATAAGGCAGGTACAATAATTGCCAGAACTTTTCTTTTCATTATATATTCCCTTTAAAGATAATTTATATGAATATATGTAGTGACTCTCCGTAACTACAGGCCAGATACTATTCTATGGGATATTATTTAGGTTCAAAAATAAATGTAATTAAAATAGTAAAAGAATTACAAAATGTTTCTATTTGTCTATTTATTTTTCTTGTGAATTTCTTTCCCGAATATATAGGGATTAATTATTATTAAGTATTTATTTTGAATATTATTCCGTAGTTTTAATTTGCAGGAATTATATTTCATGTGACGTGTAGTCAGAAGAGAACATCATTTTCAACAGCATTACGCCGGGAATGTGCCAGTCTGCAAATTTGCCAGAGATCAACTTAACGCAAACTTGCGAGCAGAAAGCGTCGCGGAGCCCGACGTTTAATGCCAAAATGTGACTATCATCACAAAATTTGAGTGGATATGTGAAAACGGTAACGTGGTTGCCGTGGAGTAAGGATTGAAGATGGAACGAAAAAACGATCGTAGCCTGGGAGGCAAACTGGCTCTGTGGGTGTTTTACGCTTTTTGCGGATACTTTGTCTGGGCGATGGTTCGCTATATATGGGTAGTGAGTAAAATTCCTTCACTGTCCGATACCATTGTTGACGGGTCTCTGGGATCGACCAGCGGTAAGTGGCTTGGGGCACTGTTTGGCTTTTTAGTACTGAGCACCGTAGGCCTGATTCTGGGCGGGATTGCCTGGTACACGCGCCCACGCCAGGACAACCCGTGATAGCCGCAGGGAAAATTGCTATTGTAGTGGTTTAAGCGACAGGACGTGATGATGGAAATTGCACAGTGGCAACACCGCTTTGAGCGCTGGCTTGATGAAAACCACACTACCGACGACGCCGCGCATGATATTTCGCACTTTCGCCGTGTCTGGATGACGGCGCAGAACATCATGGCTAACCAGATGGCTGAGCCGCTGGTCGTGCTGACGGCATGTTATTTCCATGACATTGTCAGCCTGCCGAAAAACCATCCCGATCGTAGCCAGTCATCACAGCTGGCGGCGCGCGAGACGCGTAATATTTTAAGACGCGATTTCCCTGATTTTCCCTCAGAGCACTATGCTGCCGTGGAGCATGCCATTGAGGCGCACAGCTTTAGCGCAGGCATTACGCCGCAAAGCCCTGAGGCCAAAATTGTGCAGGATGCTGACCGGCTGGAGGCATTAGGCGCTATCGGTCTTGCACGTGTTTTTGCCGTATCGGGGGCGCTGGGTGTGGCGCTTTTTGATGCAGAAGATCCGTTCGCTGATGCTCGCCCGCTGGACGACAGAACCTTCGCGCTCGACCATTTTCAGACCAAGCTACTGCGCTTGCCAGAGACAATGAAAACGGAAGTGGGGCGCGAACTCGCGCGGCATAACGCCGATTTTCTGATCCAGTTTATGGCAAAACTGAGTGCCGAATTACAGGGTGACTGCCTGGGGTTAGATAGCCAGGTTCAGCACCGCTTTCGCCGCAGTTTGAGTGACTGAACTGTGGTAATCTGTTCCCCGTCTTTATTGCCTGGTTAAAAGAATGCAGGAAAATCGATCAGTGACTAAGCCCGCGTCTGAGCAGGCTGAGAAATCAACGGCAACGGTACAGGCGCTACTGCACCAGTTGCTGGATATCTATGATGCTAAATCTTTGGCAAACCAGCTGGCAGCACACGGTGAGAGCCACTGGAGCCCGGCAATTCTCAAGAGACTGCTTACCAGCGAGCGGGCAGGGCATCGCCTGAGCGAGAGCGAGTTCCGTTACCTGCAAAACCTGCTTCCGCGCCCGTCAGCGGCACATCCGAACTATGCCTTTCGTTTTATCGATCTCTTTGCCGGTATCGGCGGGATCCGGCACGGGTTTGAAGCCATTGGTGGGCAGTGCGTATTTACCAGCGAGTGGAATAAACATGCGGTTCGTACCTATAAAGCCAACTGGTATTGTGACCCTGACGCGCATCATTTCAATGCCGATATCCGCGATGTGACCCTGAGCCACAAAAGCGGTGTGACCGATGCAGAGGCTGCCGCCCATATTCGCGATACTATTCCTGCACACGATGTCCTTCTGGCTGGTTTTCCGTGCCAGCCTTTCTCGCTTGCCGGGGTATCGAAAAAAAATGCCCTCGGACGCGCCCACGGTTTTGCCTGCGATACGCAGGGAACGCTGTTTTTTGACGTTGCCCGTATTATTGATGCCCGTCGTCCGGCCATTTTTGTGCTGGAAAACGTCAAGAATTTAAAGAGCCATGACGGTGGGAAAACCTTCCGTATTATCATGCAAACGCTCGATGAGCTGGGCTACGACGTGGCCGACTCGCAGGATATGGGCGCAGATGACCCGAAAATCATCGATGGCAAATTTTTCCTGCCTCAACACCGCGAACGTATTGTGCTGGTGGGCTTCCGTCGCGATCTCAATCTGAAGGGGGATTTTACCCTGCGGGATATCCCGTCGTTGTATCCGGCGCGTCGTCCGACCGTGGCTGATCTGCTGGAGCCCGCCATCGATGCCAAATTTATCCTGACCCCGGTGCTGTGGAAATACCTCTATCGCTATGCCAAAAAACACCAGGCAAAGGGCAATGGTTTTGGTTTTGGTATGGTTAACCCGAACGATCCGCACAGCGTGACCCGCACACTGTCCGCCCGCTACTATAAAGACGGCGCGGAAATTCTTATCGACAGAGGGTGGGATAAAGCCCTGGGCGAGAAAGACTTCGACGACCCGCAGAACCAGCGTCATCGTCCGCGTCGCTTAACGCCACGTGAATGCGCGCGCCTGATGGGGTTTGAAACGCCGCAGGGTTACAGCTTCCGTATACCGGTGTCGGACACTCAGGCGTACCGTCAGTTTGGTAATTCCGTGGTGGTTCCCGCATTTGCCGCAGTGGCAAAACTACTGGCCCCACGCATCAAACAGGCTGTTGCGCTGCGCCAGAGTGAGGCCGTCAATGACGGATGTACACAATAAGGCGACTCGCAGTAAAAATATGCGTGCCATCGGCACGCGTGATACCGCAATAGAAAAACGGCTAGCCGGGTTACTGGAGCTGGCTGGTTTTGATTTTCGCGTGCAGGATGCCGCGCTTGCCGGGCGTCCCGACTTCGTGGTCGATGCGTATCAGTGCATCATCTTTACCCACGGCTGCTTCTGGCATCATCATGACTGTTACCTGTTTAAAGTCCCTGCGACCCGCACCGATTTCTGGCTGGACAAAATAGGTAAGAATGTGGCGCGAGACAAACGTGATATTGCAACGCTTGTTGCACAAGGCTGGCGGGTGCTGATTGTCTGGGAGTGTGCGCTGCGCGGCAAGCTGAAGCTGAATGATGTGGAACTGACTGAGCGGCTGGAAGAGTGGATCTGCGGCGGCGGGCAGGCCGCGCAGATCGACACCCAGGGGATCCATCCGCTTAGGGTTTCTCCACCTCACACGGAACCACCACCGGTTTAGCCGGCAGCAAATATTTCCCCAGCGTGACCAACACCACGGCAAAAACAATCACGCCTAATGCCAGCCATTCAATGGGAGAGAGCGTTTCGCCACCGAATCCGCTTCCCAGCAGTACGGCCACTACCGGGTTGACATACGCGTAGCTGGTGGCGACGGCAGGGGAGACGTTACGGATCAGGAACATATAGGCACTAATGGCAATGATGGAGCCAAACAGCGCCAGGTAACCTACGGCCAGGAAGCCCGACAGATCCGGCACTGCCGTCAGCTTTTCGCCCGTCAGCATGGAGGCAATCGACAACACAATTCCTGCGGCGAGCATCTCAATTGCGCCAGCCATCATGCCGGACGGTAACTCAATGCGCGAACCGTACACGGAACCAAACGCCCAGCTCATGGAGCCAATCATGATCAACAGCGCGCCCCACGGATTTCCGCTCAGGTTGCCGCCGCTGTTGAGCAGGATAATCCCGGCAAGACCAATCCCAATGCCTAGCCACTCCAGCTTACGGGTGCGGATGCCGAAAAGACGGCTGAAGCAAAGCGTAAACAGCGGCACGGTTGCGACCACCACTGCGGCGATCCCTGAAGGAACATTCTGGTGCTCCGCGACGGTAACCGCCCCATTCCCCACGGCCAGCAGCAGCAGGCCAATCAGGGCTGCGTTAAGCAGCGGGCGCAGTGCAGGCAGTTTATGTCCCCGCAGCAGTAAGAAGGACATCAGCAGTATGCCTGCCGAAAGAAAACGAATGCCCGCCATCATCAGCGGTGGCCAGCTTTCCACGCCGATACGAATGACAAAATAGGTGGAACCCCAGATGATATACAGCGAAAAAAGAGCACCAATGAGCGGTAATAGTTGCCGGAAACGCATAGTCCCTCACGACGAAATGAAAAGGTCGCTAACAGTAAACGCCAAAACGGCCAGGCTGGCGAGTTCTTTAATTGTGAGGTAAGTGTGAATTTTTTGTTGACGTAAGGTGCCTGTTTCAGGCTTTACGCTTTTGCTCCATACTATTCACTTCATTACTAAAAAAAGAAGGATAGAGATTTTGGCAGGAAGTAGCTTGTTAACATTGCTGGATGATATCGCCACCTTACTGGACGACATTTCGGTGATGGGCAAACTGGCGGCAAAAAAGACCGCCGGTGTACTGGGAGATGATTTATCGCTGAACGCCCAGCAGGTGAGTGGGGTTCGGGCCAACCGTGAACTGCCGGTGGTCTGGGGCGTGGCAAAAGGGTCATTCATTAATAAGGTGATCCTGGTACCGCTGGCGCTGCTGATAAGCGCCTTTATCCCCTGGGCTATCACGCCTTTGTTGATGGTGGGTGGGGCGTTTCTGTGCTTTGAAGGGGCTGAGAAGATCCTTCATTCGCTCGCGTCACGTAAAGAGCATGATACCCCTGAGATGCGCCAGCAACGCCTTGAAGCACTGGCTACACAGGATCTCAAAACGTTTGAGCGCGACAAGATCAAAGGTGCCATCCGCACCGATTTCATCCTTTCGGCGGAGATTGTGGCGATAACGCTCGGGATTGTTGCGGATTCTCCGCTGTTGAACCAGGTGCTTATCCTTTCGGGGATAGCCCTTCTGGTCACGGTGGGCGTCTACGGCCTGGTGGGGTTGATCGTCAAACTGGATGATATCGGCTACTGGCTGGAAGAAAAATCAAGCACCGTGGCAAAAGGTATTGGCAAAAGCCTGCTGGTGCTGGCTCCCTGGCTAATGAAGAGTTTGTCGGTGGTCGGCACGCTGGCGATGTTTCTGGTTGGGGGCGGCATTGTGGTGCACGGTATCGCACCGCTACACCATGCCATTGAACATGTCGCTGCGTCTCAGGGGACGCTGGTGGCGGCTATCCTGCCAACGCTGTTGAATCTGGTGCTGGGCTTTATCATTGGTGGTATCGTGGTTGCAGTCGTGACGCTGGTTGAAAAAATGCGTGGGACGTCGCACTAATTTGTTACTTGTTACAGGATGCAAAAAGGCCATTTCTCGTCTAAATTGAAACAGTTTCACCCTGATACAGGAGGCAGGTATGGTCTTTTTGGTCAGTGATGAAGTTGAGCCTAAGAAAGGTGGCCCTCGCATGATTGTCACCGGGTATTCCAGCGGAATGGTGGAATGTCGGTGGCATGATGGTTACAGCATCAAGCGCGAAGCTTTTCGTGAAGAAGAACTTCGGCCGGGTAACGGGCGACAAAAGCACGACAAGGCTTAATCACGTAACGCCCGGCTTTGTCGGGCGTTTTTACAGAACAATACCGTACCGGGTATGAGAGTAGTCATCAGGGAGTGTGTGTGCAGCGCGACACCTATTTTGTAAAACGATCTTTTCTGCAATGGCTGCATAATCGTAGCAACCCCGGCCTGATTGTTAACATCTGCTTTCTTGTTGTGCTCATTTTTTCTACTCTTCTGACCTGGCGCGAAGTCGTGGTGCTGGAAGGGGCGTATGTCTCAAGTCAGCGTAATCACCTGGAAACGGTTGCCAGCGCGCTGGACCGACAGCTGCAATTTAGCGTCGATAAACTCCTTTTTTTCCGTAAAAGTATGGGCGAAGCGCTTCAGACGCCCCTGGGGTTTGATGTCCTGCAAATGGCCGTCGCGCGCTTTAAAACGGTGCGCAACACCCCCTCCTGGCAACTGATTGTCGATAAAGATCGCACGCTGCCTGTTAATGGCGTCTCGGATGAATTTGTCAGTAAAACCACGTTACTAAACCGCGATGATGAGCATATTAGCCATGAAATCTCCGCGGCGCTGGAAGTCGGGTATTTACTGCGTCTGGCCTCGTCATCCACTCAGAAAGAAGAGCGCGCGATGTATATTTCGCGTGCCGGGCTCTGGGTCGCTACCAATACGCCCGTGAATGATGACGAGATCATTTCCCGCTATTATCATTTTGTCACGCGTCCCTGGTTTACCCAGCAATCCGGTCGTGCCAACCGTGCACGGGCGGTACGCTGGTTTTTCTCCTCAACGACGTCAACAGCACCAGCAGATGCTCCGACGATCACCGCCAGTGTCCCGGTCTATTTCAATAATTACTGGTATGGCGTTGTCGCGCTGGATTTCTCTGTCGCAACCATGAAGCGCTTGCTAAAGGATGCGGTGGCAGACCATACGGAAGGTGAGTACCAGCTTTACGACACCCGGTTGAACCTGATTGCGTCCTCTGAAGCCTCTGCCAGCAAGATAAACCTTTTTGACGACGTTGAAAGGGCGCAAATTGCCTCGGCTATTGCAGGTGATACCGAAGGCGGTCTCCGTCTGGGGAGCCGTTTTGTCAGTTGGGAGCGACTGGATCATTTTAATGGCGTGGTGTTGCGCGTTCATACCCTGGATGAAGGCGTGCGCGGTGATTTCGGCAGTATCAGCATTGTGCTGGCGCTCCTGTGGGCACTCTTTACCGCCATGCTGTTGATCTCCTGGCTGGTTATCCGCCGGATGGTGAGAAATATGTACACGCTGCAGAACTCACTGCAGTGGCAGGCCTGGCATGATCCGCTCACCCGTCTGAATAACCGTGGGGCACTGTTTGAGCGGGCAAAACAACTGGCGGAAACATGTCAACAGCAGTCACTGCCGTTCTCCGTGATTCAGATCGATCTCGATCACTTCAAAAACATCAATGACCTGTTTGGGCATCAGGCGGGGGATAAGGTACTGTCTCATGCTGCAGGGCTCATCGCCACCGGGTTACGTACCAGCGATGTTGCCGGGCGTGTTGGTGGGGAGGAGTTTTGTGTGGTACTGCCAGGGATTGCACTGCCGGAAGCGTCAGCAGTCGCGGAGCGCATTCGCTCAAGGATCGACAGTAAAGAAATTCTGGTGAAAAAAAATACCACCATACGCATTAGCGCATCCTTTGGCGTGAGCTGTGCGCATGAAAAGGGGAATTACAACTTCGAACAGCTGCAGTCCATTGCTGACACCCGGTTGTATCAGGCAAAACAGTATGGACGAAACCGGGTTGTCTGGTGCGATCGTGACAAGGAGTGATCCAACTCCTGTTTCCTGTGGTGAAGGTATAACAAAAGATGCCGTACATCAGAAAATGTATTCATAACGCAAATATTTTCTTGTCATGCAAAATCGTTGAGGATACTGTTTACAGCACATCAGGATTCCTGGTGTAACGAATTTCAAGTGCTTCTTGCATAAGCAAGTTTCATCCCGGCCATCCCCATGACCGGGATTTTTTTCGCCCTAACGATTTGCTTCAGACACGCTAAAGTCATGAATATCAAGCTCGAAGGCCTCGGCCAGTTCACGGTAAGTGTGATAATCCCTCCCGTTCACAATGACCCGGTCGGAATGATCGTCCGAGCGGCGAACTTCGGACTCACTGATTTCATTGATGGCGGCCAGTAGGGCATCGACATCCACCTCGTTTCTGATGGTGTCGCTGTACGCTTTATCGGTCTTCATTACGGGTACCTCATTCAACCGTGTCCACCTTTAAGTATAGACTGCACACAAAAACATCATTCGCGCCCTGTGGCGATGTCAGTTAATGAGATTTGTTCTACACTGGCTCAAAACCGCAGGAGAAACGTATGAAGGTCAACGATCGGGTAACCGTCAAAACGGACGGTGGCGCTCGCCGTCCGGGGATAGTGCTGGCAATTGAAGAGTTTAGTGAAGGCACAATGTATCTGGTATCACTGGAAGACTACCCGCTCGGCATCTGGTTCTTTAATGAACTGGGGCATGCGGATGGTATCTTTGTGGAAAAAGCAGAGTAGCGTGGCGTCGGGTGGCAATCTGCGCGCCCGACATCTGCTGCATAGCAAAAATCTCTGGCCAGGCCAGAGATCAGGAGGAGCAGACTAAAGGTTTTAAGCAGGCTAACGCATGTTGACGAAAATTCCATTCGTCACATTATCCGTCAGGCGAACAACGTGGTAGATCACTTGCTTATTATGCGTTTTTATTTTCCTTTTAATATTACCTTTATGTGATGAAACGGTTTTTGCTTTAATATTCATCTGATCCGAAATTTGAATAGTCCCTTGCCCGGCCATCCACATTCGCAGCATACTTGATTCAGTCCTGCTTAATGATAAAGTGGGTAAGTTAACTGCGCCTACATTCTTTACTTCTTTATTCAAATAATCGCCCAGGATGTCATCCAAAGACTCTGGTTTAATCGATTTAGAACTGATCAATAAATTTTTACGAACCAACAAATATTCATCAAAGTGAATGTTGGCTATCGCCATAAAAACAATAAACAGAGTTTTGGGATGTTGATTAATGATTTGCTTAATTTTCTGACTGTTGGCTGGATCGTGAATGAAACAGTCCTCATTAATAAACACCACGCCTGGCTTGAGGTCATCACAAGCGGCTGCAAGTTCGTCAACGGTGTGTGCATCGTTGATGTCTCTCTTTCTTACCCCTCTGCTTGCCAGGTACCCGGTTAACCCTAGCCGGGTGTAGCTGCATAAATCCATAATGATCGTTGACATGGCATACCCTCACTCAATGCGTAACGATAATTCACCATCTGCCTGAGAGCTCATAAACAGCCATACGGGATGGAAAAAAATTAATAAACCTGTGAGCATGACAAAGACTTTCAGGCGGACTCACTATCCCGTAAAGTTACGTATAATTTGCCAGGAATCATCTCAAAGTAAAGTAAATATTAAGTATTGTGAGGTGGTTAGAAACAATTAAACCGCGTCAGATATATCCTGGAAGATGTTTTTCGCGATTTATTTTAGGAATATCCTCAGAAAGACACTGAGAACAATGGGGGTTATTATTTACGAGGGAGTTCGCTGACAATATCCGCTAACAGGTTGAATATCTCGCTGAATAAATGTTCACAGAAGGGGGCGATAAGTGGCATCAGCAATGACATTAATAAAAGTCCGACCGTCAGAGTCACCGGGAAACCAATGACAAATACCGAGAGCTGCGGGGCCATTCTGTTTAGTAAACCCAGTGCAAGGTTAACGGTCAGCAGCAGGGTAATGATAGGCAGTGCCAGCATCAGTCCGTTGAGGAAAATAAGCCCGGCGGCACGGACGAGGGCCAGAAATGCATTGCTGTTCACCGGATTTTCACCAATCGGCAGCGTATGGAATGTATCCACCAGCATGGAGATCAGCCACAGATGACCGTTGAACGAGAGAAACAGCAGCATGGCCAGCAGATCGATAATTCGTGCCAGCACGGGCATGTTGAGGTGGCTACCAGGATCGACGAAGGTCGCAAAGGATAGCCCCATCTGCAGACCGATAAGCTCACCAGCAGTACGAATGGCGGCAAACGCGAGCTGCATGGTAAACCCGACGGCCACGCCAATCATCACCTGCTGCAACGCTACCCACACTGCATTCGCCGAGAAGATGGGGATATCCACCGGTGGCAGAGAAGGGGCAACGATAATGGTGATAATGATGCCTAGCCCCACTTTGATCCGCTTGGGTATCGATTTCTCGCTGAGAATGGGGGCGGTTGAAATGAGTGCCAGGATGCGCAGCATCGGCCAGAAATAGACGCCAAGCCACTGAACCCACTGGTCGCTGGTGATGTGCAGCATCGTCGTATTAGCCGATGATATACGGCAGGTTGGTAAACAGGTTGCGCATATAGTCCAGCAACAGGTTTAGCATCCACGGCCCGGCAACGATAATCGCCACGAACACGGCGATGATTTTCGGGATGAATGACAGCGTCATTTCGTTAATCTGCGTGGCGGCCTGCAAAATACTGATGATAAGGCCGGTCACGAGCGCAACAAGCAGCAGGGGCGCGGCAACAGCAATGGCGACTTTCATCGCCTCCGTTCCCATCATCATGACCGATTCTGGCGTCATTGCGCGCTCCTCAACTGTAGAAACTTTGCGCCAGCGAACTGACAAGCAGTTGCCAGCCATCGACCAGCACAAAGAGCATGATCTTAAAGGGCAGAGCAATGGTGGCGGGGGGAACCATCATCATACCGAGTGCCATCAGGACGCTGGCGATCACCAGGTCGATAATCAGGAACGGAATAAAGATGGTAAAGCCAATCTGGAACGCGGTTTTCAGTTCACTGGTGACATACGCGGGCAGCAGAATACGCATCGGCACGGCTTCCGGGCCTTGCATCTCACCGGTGTGAGACAGACGGGCAAAAAGGGCTAAATCCGCTTCTCGCGTCTGGCGCAGCATAAACTCGCGCAGAGGCTGGGCCCCTTTTTCCAGCGCGACCTGCATGGAAATCTTATCTTCGCTGAACGGCTGATAAGCGTCGGTGTAAATCTTATCGATGACCGGCGACATAATGAAAAAGGTCAGAAACAGCGCGAGCCCCAGCAACACCTGGTTCGGCGGGGCAGATGGCGTGCCCAGCGCGTTACGCAGCAGGCCAAACACGATGATGATACGGGTGAAGCTGGTCATCATCAGCAGGATCGCCGGAATAAACGTCAGCGAGGTGATAAAGACCAGCGTCTGAACCGGGAGCGACCAGCTCTGTCCGCCACCGGCAATGGGGGTAGAGACCAGACCCGGCAATTGCGCATACACGGCGGGAGCGAACAGGCAAAGACCCGCAAGCGTAAGGGATAACAAACGGCGCATCAGGATCTCCCGGAACGCTTAAGCAAACTCTTCATGACGGACTGAAAATCCGCAGGGGATTCTGCGCTCTCGTCACCCGGGGTGGGCGCAGGCGGCAGTTTATGTAAGACGTTGATGGTTGACGCGGTCACGCCCAACACCAGGCGCGCATCGTCAACATCTACAATGACCACGCGCTCGCGTGGCCCCAGTGACGTGCTGGCGCTGACCTTCATACCGCGTGCTCCGGCGGTTTTACCCGCCAGGCCAAAACGTTTTGCCAGCCATGCGGCGATAAGAATAAAGGCAATAATACCGAACAGCGCGCCGCTCACCTGGAGCAGCGGTGAGCCGGGGACAGCGGAAGGTTGCGATAGTGTTGCCTGGGTTTTCATGCTTAACGGCTCAGACGACGCATACGTTCAGATGGCGTAATGATGTCGGTGATACGCACGCCGTATTTATCGGCGACAACCACGACTTCACCCTGAGCAATCAGATAACCGTTGATCAGAATATCCAGTGGCTCACCGGCCAGTCCGTCAAGAGCCACCACGGAACCCTGCGTCAGACGCAGCAGCTCTTTAATGGTCATACGGGTACGACCCAGTTCAACGGTCAGTTTAACCGGGATATCCATGATCAGGTCGATGTCCTGCAGCGTGCCGCTGACGTCGCCACCGCCTAATTGCTGGAATACCGCGTCCGCCGCGCTTTTGGCCGGGGTGGTTTTTTGCTCGTTTAACGCGTCAGCCCACAGATCGTCCAGTGCTCCGCTGTTTTCATCGGACGGATTGTTCATGTCACTCATTTGGGCTGTTCCTCATTCAGCGAATTCAAAATCGGGTTGATCAAGTGCTCAACGCGTAACGCATACTGGCCGTTAATCGTGCCGTACTGACTGGTCAGCACGGGGACACCATCCACATGGGCAATAATGCGGTCGGGTTTTTCTATCGGCAGAACATCGCCGGGTTGTAATTTCAGGATCTGGGATAACCGCAGCGGGATATCGGCGAAGCTCGCCACCAGCTCAAGCTGTGAATGCTGAACCTGACGCACCAGATTTTCACGCCAGTTCTGATCTTCGTTGCGAGAGTTTTCCAGCGGTGGGTTTACCAGCAGCTCGCGCAGCGGCTCGATCATGCTGAACGGCAGGCAGATGTTGAACTCGCCGGTCAGGTTACCGATCTCCACATGGAACGGGGTGTTCACGACAATATCGTTCGGGGAGGTGGTGATATTGGTAAATTTCACCTGCATTTCCGAACGCACGTACTCCACTTCCAGCGGGTTAATGGCTTTCCACGCGTCGCTGTAAGATTCCAGCGCCAGCTTCAGCATGCGGTTAATGACGCGCTGCTCGGTATGGGTAAATTCGCGTCCTTCCACTTTGGTCGGGAAACGGCCATCGCCACCAAACAGGTTATCTACCGCAATGAACACCAGACTTGGCGAAAACACCACCAGCCCGGTACCGCGCAGCGGTTTCAGATGGATCAGGTTAAGGTTGGTCGGCACCGGCAGGTTGCGGGCAAACTCATGATAAGGCTGAATGCGGATCGCACCGACGGTGATATCCGGGCTACGACGCAGCAGGTTAAACAGCCCCATACGGAACTGACGAGCAAAACGTTCGTTGATGATCTCCAGCGCCTGCAGACGTTCACGTACCACGCGGCGCTGGGTATTCGGGTCATAGGGACGAATATTATCGTCACCGCTCAAACCCGGTTGCGGATCATCACTCTTATCGTTGTCGCCGTTAAGCAGCGCATCGATTTCTGCCTGAGAAAGAATACTGTCGCCCATGTCGTTACCGCAGAATGAAGGCTGTGTACAGAACGTCAGTGACTTCCTGCTTAGGTTGACCGTTTACCAGCGGCGTGGCCAGCGTCTGCTTAATCTCATCGACCAGTTTTTGCTTACCATCAGCGGTGGCCAGTGTCGACGCATCCTGACGCGAGAACAGCAGCAGCAAACGGCTACGGACTTCAGGCAGGTAATCGTTCAGACGAGAACGCGTGGCTTCGTCTTTCAGACGCAGCGTAATGCCAACATAAAGCACACGATCCGCATCACCCAGGTTGACGGTGAAGGTATCCAGCGGGAAGAACACCGGAGCCGGCGGAGGGGGTGCTTCAGCTTTGGCTGCAGCGGTGGTAGGTTCCTGCTGCATACGCCAGTAACTATAGCCCGCGGTGGCGCAGGCGGCGAGCGTGATCAACACCAGCAGCGGGATCCAGATGGAACGCTTACTTTTTTTGGTGATAGCGGAGTCAGTCATCTGATACGAGCTTCCTGTTTCGGTACAGCTTAATAAGGTGATTATCCCGTGTCCGGCGGACGTCAAAGCGTGGAAAAGACGGGGATAATCACGCTACCTCTGGCGTTTAGGCGAAGATGTCTACGGCACTGTTTCCACGCGCGGCGGATTGCAGTGACACCGGAGTGGGTAATAACTCATCACTCTCTTCGTTAAAACCGCCATTCTGACCAGAACGCGAAGCCTGTTGCTGCTGGGATGACGACTGTTGCTGCCCGCTGAAGCTCTCACTGCTGACGCTGCTCTGCGAAAGCTGAATGCCGTTTTCAGCAAGCGATGTACGCAGCGTTGGCAGTGCAGCTTCCAGTGCCGCGCGCACATGACTATGTGGAGACACCATCTGCAGTTGCGCCTGGTTATCATCCAGTTTAAGCGAAATTTGCACCTGGCCCAGATCTTCCGGGTGCAGACGCAGTTCTGCTGTTTGTTGCCCCTGTTTCGTGAACAGCGTGATGTGCTGGCTCAGCGTTTGTTGCCATTCGCTGGTGCCCAGCGGCTGGCTTAACACTGGCGCGGTGGCCACGGTAGCGGCAGGCTGAGAGGTTGCCTGGCTGGTGACAATCGGTGCCAGAGTGGCGGTCGGCGTTGTTGTTGTTGATGAGGAACTGGCTATGTCCTGTTTCTCGGCTGAAGCGGCCACGGCTGGCGTTGCAGACGCGCTAGCTGGCAGGGCAGAATCAGCGTTTTGTGCCTGATATTGCGCGGCAGGTTGTGCTTTATCATGGTCATGTCCCGCCAGCGAGTTGTTCAGGGGCTGTTGACCTGCACTGTTTTGCGTGAGCGCGGCAGAGGTCAACGCCGACTGTGCGGCAATGCCGCCAGCGCTTGTTGGCTGGCTCACCACCGGCGCGGTGGTCTGCTGGTGCGGCAGCATTGCCATCAGCGCGCTTAATCCCGCCAGCTCGTCTTCACTCAACTCGCTTTTGCTGTCATCTTTTGTATTGGCTGCGGCCAGCGTCTTCAGGGCATCCGCGTTTGATGCTGGCATCAACCCGGAAACGAGAGATTGCAGCGAGGTCGTCCCGGCCGTCTCATCGCTGGTCGCCGTTGTCTGACGTGAAAGGAGATCGGCAATTTTTGCCTGCAGGGTCGTTTCGCCTTTGGCATCCTGCGTGGCTTTTGACAGTTTGCTGCCGGCAGCTTTCAGATCAGCCAGGGTCAGCGGCGCATCTTTGCCCTTACCGGTAGCATCGGTCAAAGCTCCCGCCAGCAGAGACAGAAAATCTTGCGCACCGTCGGTGCCTTTCCCCGTCTGCGTATCGCCTGACAGGCCGCTGTCGGTCATCAGCAGTTGTTGCAGTGTGATCATTCCGGTTTCCTCATTGATGCGCGCTGGGCAAACTCATCCATTTTCTTCTGATCCTGACGGTTTTCCGCCAGAGTCGCTGCCGCAACCTGCCTGTCCTGTAAGGTCTGCCAGGCCTGCAGTCGCTGTTTTTTCTCGCGCCAGAAAGTTAGCGCGGTATCCACTTTTTGGGTCCATTGATGAAGCTGCTGGCGATGCTGTTCAATCGCCTTTTCCAGCGTCTGAATAAACTGCTGATAGTTAATCCAGCGCTGGCTTCCAATGCCCTGAGTCATATCGGTATTAAGGTTGGTGCGATATTCATGCTGATAGTCGATTAACATTTTCAACTGTTCTTCAGCCTGCTGGCACCCGCGTCGCATTGCGCCAAGCTGCAATGCGGCATCATCAACTTCTTTTTCAGCCAGATCTTTTAGCGTTGATAACGCGCTATTTTGCGCCATGACCTTCGCCCTCCACCTGTATTACACCTGCGGGAAAATCAGCTCCAGAGCCTGTATCGAATCTTCCCAGTCGGCGCGTTCAAAAATACCTTGTTGCAAAAACGCCTCCAGCTGTGGCCACAGGGTAATCGCTTTGTCGAGCATCGGGTCGCTGCCTTTGGCATACGCCCCCACGCTCACCAGATCGCGGTTGCGCTGGAAGCTGGAGAGCAGTTGTTTGAAGTTACGCACGCGGGCGTAGTGCTTCTCGGTTATCAATGCCGTCATTGCACGGCTGATTGATGCTTCAATATCGATGGCCGGATAGTGCCCGGCTTCGGCCAGACGGCGGGATAACACAATGTGACCGTCAAGGATCGCACGCGCAGAGTCGGCAATCGGGTCTTGCTGGTCATCGCCTTCGGTCAGAACCGTATAAAAAGCAGTGATTGAGCCACCGCCGCTGATGCCGTTCCCTGCACGTTCTACCAGAGCCGGGAGCTTAGCAAATACCGAAGGCGGGTAGCCTTTGGTGGCCGGTGGCTCACCGATCGCCAGCGCGATTTCACGCTGCGCCATGGCGTAACGGGTCAGGGAGTCCATGATCAGCAGCACGTGCTGCCCACGGTCACGAAAATCTTCTGCAATACGGGTGGCATACGCGGCACCCTGCATACGCAGTAACGGTGAAACATCCGCCGGTGCGGCGATGACCACCGAGCGGGCACGGCCTTCCGCACCCAGAATGTTTTCAATGAAGTCTTTCACTTCACGGCCACGTTCACCGATCAGGCCCACGACGATAACGTCTGCCTGGGTATAACGCGCCATCATGCCGAGCAGAACCGATTTACCCACGCCGGAACCGGCGAACAGGCCCATACGCTGCCCACGGCCCACCGTCAGCAGGGCGTTAATCGGGCGCACGCCGGTATCCAGAACATGCTCGATAGGGGTTCGCTGCAGGGGGTTAAACGGCTGGGTGATTAGCGCGCCGGTTTCAGTCGTATCGGGTGAGGGCAGGCCATCGAGCGGCTTGCCGCTTCCGTCCAGTACGCGGCCGAGCAGCGCAGGGCCAAGCGGCAGCTGTTTACCACTTTGCAGGCCATCGCCGCTGATGTTTTTGGCGTACACGCGCGCGCCGGGCAGAATGCCTTCCACTTCTTCAAGCGGCATCAGGAACAGACGCTGACCGTTAAAACCGACGACTTCGCTTTCCACTTCACGCGTTTCTTGCCCATCCTGGCGCTCAATCACGCAGGTCGCACCCAGCGGAAGTTGCAGACCGGTTGCTTCCAGCACCAGACCGGTGGCGCGCGTCAAGCGCCCGTAACGACGAACAGACGGCAGTTGTGCCATCTTTGCTTCAAAGTTATCGAGCGTGTTGAGCCAGCGCGTGAGGCGTGCAGTCATCAGACGACTCCCGGTGCGGCCAGGCGGCACAGTTCCTGCCAGCGGGTGGCGACGCTGGCATCCAGATCGCCTTCATCGGCAGACACTTTACATCCACCGTGATGTAATGACGGATCGCCGCGCAGACGCCAGCCGTGCAGGCTCAGCGTTGCACCCAGGCTATCTTCCACACGCTGCAGATCGTCCGGATGAACGCGCAGTTGTGGTTTTCCGCTAAATAGCGGCTCCTGCTGGAGCAGCCCCTGAATTTGTTTGATGAGTGCCGCGTTATCTACCGTCGGCGTCTGACCAATCACCTGGCGAGCGGCTTCAAGCGCCATTTGCATCAGGCGCGACGCAATCACGCTGTCCAGCGCATCCAGCGTATGCTGGAATTCGCTGACCAGCTGTTGCATACGGGCATGAAGCGGGGCCTGTTGCTGACGTGCTTGCTCAATGCCTTGTTCCAGACCTTTTGCCAGACCTTCCTGGTAACCCTGCTCCTGGCCTTTCTGTCGCCCTTCGTTCAGACCGGCGTTGAAGCCCTGTTCATGCGCCTGCATTTGCATTTGCGCCAGCATCTGGGCACGTTGCTCTTCTTCGCTAAGCTCAGGTACCTCGGCTTCCGTGTCGCCTTCCTCAGGCAACATCACGGCGGGCGTGAACCCGGCGAGGGGAGGAGCCAGATCGTCAGGCGTCCAGCGTGTCCACGGCAGCTCATTAGACATAGGTGTCGTCTCCGCTGCCAATCACCATCTCGCCGGTTTCCGCCAGACGACGAACAATAAGCAGGATGGCTTTCTGTTCGTTTTCCACCTGAGACAAACGCACCGGGCCACGGTTGGCCAGGTCGTCGCGCAGGATATCTGCCGCACGCTGGGACATGTTGCGCAGGAACTTCTCGCGCAGCGGCTGTTCGGCACCTTTGAGGGCGATAAGCAGCGATTCGGAGTCCACTTCCTGGAGCAGGCGCTGGATGCTGCGATCGTCCACTTCGACCAGGTTTTCGAACAGGAACATCTCGTCGATAATTTTCTGTGCCAGTTCGCCGTCGAACTCGCGAACTGCAGTAATAACCGCTTCTTCCTGCTGTGTTTTCATCAGGTTGATGATTTCTGCTGCCGTTCTCACGCCGCCCATTTTGCTGCGTTTGAGGTTCTGGCCATCGAGCAGGTTGTTCAGCACTTCGGTCAGTTCCGCCAGCGCGGCAGGCTGAACACCACCGAAGGTGGCGATACGCAGCATGACGTCGTGACGCAGACGCTCGTCGAACAGTGCCAGAATATCGGCTGCCTGGCCACGTTTGAGGTGAACCAGAATGGTGGCAATAATCTGCGGGTGCTCGTCGCGAATAAGGTCGGCGGCACTCTGCGGCTCCATAAAGTTGAGCGTTTCGATACCGCTGGCGGTATCGCGCGTCTCCAGAATATCTTCCAGCAGGCTGGCGGCACGCTCTTCGCCCAGCGCTTTCACCAGCACCGAACGCAGGTAGTCGTTGGCGTTGACGTTCAGCGCCGCGAACTGTTCCGCTTCCTGCTCAAACTCCGCCAGCACTTCGGTGAGCTGCTTGTTGGAGATCTGGCGGACGTTTGCCATTGCCGCACTGAGAATTTGTACTTCTCGTTGGGAGAGGTGTTTAAACACCTCTGCCGCACGGTCTTCACCAATGGTCATCAGCAGGATGACGCTTTTATCGGTGCCTGTAAGCGTGTTACTCATGTTCGTTACCCATCCACTGACGGATGACCAGCGCGACGACGCGCGGATCGTTATCTGACATTTCGCGAATGCGCTGGCTCATCACCTCGGCACCCATGCGCTGGTTAGCACGACGCTGCTGCGTTTGTTCGTCTTTACTCAGACGGACTTCAACCGCTTCTTCCACTTCCTGACGCGAATTCATCTGCTCCAGAGCGGCTTTCTCGGCTTCAGCACGACGCTGGAGCTGCGGACGAACGCCCTTACGCCACAGCAGCCACGCGACAATCAGAACCAGCAGCCAGCGACCAGCGGACATCAGTTGATCAATAAACGCCTGCTGTTTCCAGAACGGCAGCTCGCCACCCGTTTCATCAACGGAGTTGAACGGTGAGTTCACCACGTTGAGGGTATCGCCACGTTTTTCCGTGTAACCCATTGCTTCGCGGGTCAGGTTTTCGATCTGCTTCATCTGCTCGGCTGTCAGCGGCAGCGATTTACCGTCCGGCAGCGTTTTGTAGTTCACGACCACGGCAACAGAAAGACGCTGAATATCGCCCACGTTCAGTTTGGTGTGGCGGATAGTACGGTCAACTTCATAGTTGGTGGTTTCGTTACGGCTGCTGGTATGCGGGCCTGCATTGCTGCTTGCCGTAGAGGTCGTCTGCTGATTATTTTGCTGTCCGTTCTGCTGGTTTGCCGGAGGAGTAGAAATAGGAGCAGCGTTAGCCGGAGCCGGTTGGTTCGACAGCGCACCCGGCACACCGCCAGGGTAAGGGCCACCGACCTGCTCGTTCGAGTTGATCTGGCGAGAACGCATGACGGCCTGAGACGGTTCACCGTTCGGGCTGTATTGTTCTTCAGTTTGTTCTTTATTAGCGAAGTCAATTTGCGCGGTCACCTGCGCATGCACATTGCTGTTACCCACAACCGGGCCAAGGATCGCTTCAATACGGCGCTGGAGGCGGTTTTCCACATCGGCTGCGTATTTCAACTGAGCATCGTTCAGATCGCGACCCGCGGTATTGGACTGGGTCAGCAAATGGCCGCTCTGATCGACCAGCGTCACGTTACCCGGCGGTAAACCTGCAACGGCGCTGGACACCAGATGCGTCACGGCGCTGATTTGCCCTTCATCCAGCGCGCGGCCAGGTTCAAGGTTAACGGTAACGGAAGCCGACGGGGATTTTTGCTCACGAACAAACAGAGACGGTTTAGGCATGGCCAGATGCACACGGGCACTCTTCACCGGGCCTAAGGTTTCAATCGTACGGGCCAGTTCACCTTCCAGCGCGCGCTGGTAATTCACCTGCTCGCTGAACTGACTGATACCGAATTTTTCCTGATCCAGCAGTTCAAAACCGACCGCCCCCCCCTTCGGCAGACCTTGCTGAGCCAGACGCAGACGCAGCTCATGTACCTTATCCGCAGGCACTTCAAGCGCACCGCCGTTATCGGCAAAGCGATAAGGGATGTTCATCTGGGTAAGCTGGGTGACGATGGCACCGCCATCCTGATCGGAAAGGTTGCTATAGAGTGTGCGGTAATCAGGGCTTTTTGCCCACAAGACCATCGCTACAAGGATCGCAATTGCGGCAGCGCCTGCCACGATCAACGGGATTTTAGGGTTCGCGCGAAGGCGGTTCATCCACTCGAGTGATTTATTTTGTGGCGCTGTTGATGCTGTTGCAGTCATTGCGCACCTCTTAAATCCTGGTGGTTTACGTTATTCGTGTAGAGAAACAAAACTGACTCCCGGGTCGGCAAACACGACAAAAGTTCCATATTGATGGCCCTGCCATTATTTGATGATTCGGGATTTTCTATGCGTCAAATAACCTGGTTTTTTCACGTTATTTACCGCCATTATCTTATTGACAAGCTGTTAGTCTTGACCGCGTAAAAAACCATCCAGGGGAGAGTCATGGCTATACAGGGCATTGAAGGGGTAATCAGTCAGTTGCAGGCAACGGCGATGACGGCCCGTAATCAGAACGTGGCAGCAGAACAGCCGGCCATCAGCTTTGCGGGGCAACTGCACGCCGCTCTTGACCGTATCAGCGATACCCAGACCGCTGCGCGTACGCAGGCGGAAAAGTTCACCCTCGGTGAGCCGGGCGTGGCGCTAAACGATGTGATGACCGATTTGCAAAAAGCATCGGTCTCCCTGCAAATGGGGATCCAGGTGCGTAATAAGCTGGTGTCTGCGTATCAGGACATCATGTCCATGCAGGTGTAGGCGCTTCATATCTTCTTCTGGCGGCTTCCGCGCTTTAATGCCACAATATTTTTTTCTTCGCATGCAGGAAAGATGATGAAAAAAATAGCAATTATGGGTGCGCTGCTGGCACTGACCGGGTGCGCTCAGGTTGATAACTATCAGGACGTGATAAAACATCCTGTTCCGGCGCATCTGGCGGGATATTGGCAGTCAAAAGGGCCGCAGAGCAAAATGGTCAGCCCGGAGGCGATTGCCACGCTGGTGGTGACGGAGGAGGGCGATACGCTGGATTGCCGTCAGTGGCAGCGCGTATTGGCCGTGCCGGGTAAAATTATGCTGCGTTCAGAAAACTATTATAACGTGACCCGCAAGCTGGATATCTACCCGCTGGCGCGTGATGGCCTGACGCTTGAGTATGATGGTATGGTGTTGCAGAAGGTTGACCGCCCAACGGTGGAATGCGCAGATTATCTGAGCAAAAACCCGCTGGAGAGTAAGCTGCCCTGAGGGTAAAAGCAAAACGGCAACCTTGTTGCCGTTTTTTGTGTTTTCGTCCTCTCCCTGTGGGAGAGGGACGGGGTGAGGGCATCAGGCTGTACTTTTTCCAGCGCTACAGCACATCCTCTATTACCCACACGCTCACACTTCCACCTTTGCAGGTAAACGTACCTTCACCGTCCGCCGCTGTTATGACGCTTTCTTCGCAATTGCCCAGAAAATCACGCCACGTTCTGTTGCCGTAGTTTTCCCCGAGACAAATGACTTTCTCACCATCATCACCATTGGAAAGCACCACCACACAACCGGGATCGTCCTCGGTGCCGCTGCGGCTAAAGGCGATACAGTTAGGATGGTCAAAAAACAGCGTCTGAACGCCGTGGGCAAAGCGCTGGCGCGCCAGAATCAGCTCGTGAAGCTGTTCAATAACCGGCATATCAATGTGATACGTTTTACCGTCGCCCCCGGTATCGTCATAGCGTGCGCCGAACAGATCCGGATAAAACACGCTCGGCACACCGTTTTCCCGCAGCAGGATCAGCGCATACGCCAGCGGTTTAAACCAGGCTTCAACCGGCGCTTCCAGCGCCTGCAAAGGCTGGGTGTCGTGGTTGGCAACCAGCGTCACCGCATGAAACGGATCGGCTTCCACCAGCGTGCCGGTGAAGATCTGGCTCATGTCATAGTTTCGCCCCTGGCGCGAAGCTTCATGAAATTTCATCTGCAGAGGGGCGTCGAACAGCATTGTTTTTCCGTCGACCTGGTTGATGTAATTCTGCAGTTTATCGACTTCATGCGACCAGTATTCGGCCACGATAAACAGCGGCTTACTGGCAACCTCCTGAACGTGTTCAATCCACTCCTTATAAAACCAGGCTGGAATGTGTTTTACCGCATCCAGACGAAAGCCGTCGCACTGTGTTTGCGCCATCACCCAGCGCGCCCAGTATTTTAATTCCTCCGTAACGGCGTGATTGCGAAAATCGATATTTTCGCCCATCAGATAATCAAAATTACCCATTTCATCATCGACCTGGTCATTCCAGCCTTCGCCAGTGTAGTCGTTGACGATTTTAAAGATGTTGTCTTCAGTGGGGTTTTCGATGTGGTCGATACCGCTGAAGCATTTAAAATCCCAGATAAACTGTGAATATTGCCCGGCGCGGGCAGGGAAGGTGTAGCGCGTCCAGGCCTCGCATTCGATAACGTCATCATCGATTTGCGTACGATCCTGCTCGTTCACACGCTGCACGCGGATGGACTCTTTTTCATCTGCCCCCATTTTGTGGTTCACCACCACATCAAGCAGCACGGCGATTTGATTGCTCTTTAAGGCGTCGAGGGCTTCCAGAAGCTGGGGTTTATCACCGTATTTTGTCGCGATGCTGCCTTTCTGGTCGAATTCACCCAGGTCGAAAAGATCGTAAGAGTCGTATCCAACCGAATACCCGCCTGATGCGCCTTTATACGCCGGGGGTAACCAGATCATATTGACCCCAATTTCATTAAGATTAGGGGCCAGGGCCGTAATTTCTCGCCACAGTTCACCGCCAGCGGGGTAATACCAGTGAAAGCATTGCAGTAAGGTGGGATTGCGCATGCACCATCTCCATGAGGTCGCGAAACTCAAGTATGGCGTAGCGGGGGAATAAATGCCTGGCGAACGACGCGAGAGGAGTTCGTTCGCCAGTAAAGTGGCTAACTGACTTCAGGATTACCTTGCGGAACCAGAACGTGACCGCCCTGGTTGCTGTAGGTCGACAGAACGGTTTTTTGCATGGAGGATTGACCCACCAGCTTTGCCAGCTCATCCATTCTGGCTTGCAGCAACGTTTTAACCTGACTTTCATTATCCAGAATCACCCGTAGCGTCGGACGAAGCTGCTCCTGCAATTGTGCGGAAGGGGCGGTTTCCTGAGTGAGTCTGGCCAGAGAGTGCACCGCATTAACATAATCGGTTTCACAGGTGATGAGATCATCCCATAACCCCTGACGAGCAAGTCGCAGCATCAACTGGCTCTGCTCAAGGAGTTGTTGATAGAGAGAATAAAGTTGCGGTGCATTACTCATTAGACGGCGTCCTGAATCAGTTGTGGCGAACCGGCAACCTCCTTCCAGCCGTCAGCGATATTGCGCAGCAAGATTTCCACCTCTTCGATGGCGCTGGCATCATTATTCACGTTGGCATGCAGGAGTCGTCTTACCATATAGGCATAAAGGGCAATCAGATTTTGTGTCAGCTCATCACCATTCCCTTCAACCAGGCCGATTTTGAGCCCGTTTTCGATAATGTTGATGGCTTTTGAAAGCGCCAGCCCTTTTGCCGGGATGTTGCCGTCCTGCAGAAACAGACGCGCGCGTACCAGCGCGCTGAGGGCTCCATCAAATAGCATGATAACCAGCTGATGCTGGCTGGCGCTCATCACCGCGCTTTCAACTTCTATTTTTGCGTAGGCTTGCGTGCCTTTTGCGCCGTACATGTTATCCCCCTCGGGTCTGGTTAGCGTTTACTACTTGCTTGACGAGCTGGTATCAAACTGCTGCGTCAGGTAGCTGCTGGTGTTGTTCAGCGAGGTCATCATGATGTCCAGTTGGGTAAACTGGGCTTTATACTGTGCAACTGTCGCATCGATGCGATCGCTCACGGCGTTGTACTGATCCGTCAGCTTGTTCAGCGTTTTGCTGACACCATCTTTTGCTGCCTGAATAATGCCTTTGCTGGACAGCCAGTCAGTCATGTGAGTCGCCATGTTGGTAGTGATACCGGTGGTTTTACCGTCACCCACCACCAGGTCTTTCACAGCCTGCGAGTTATTGGTCAGCGCAGTTTGCAGCTTGGTGTTGTCCAGCTGCAGCTTACCGGTAGACGGATCGGAGGTAATGCCCACCTGCGACAGCGTTTTATAGGCCGTTCCACCTACTGAGGTGCTCAGCATGGTTTTCAGCTGAGTCTGAATCGTACGCAGCGTGCTGTCACCCAGCAGAGCGCCGTTGTTGGCATCCTGCGTGGAACCTACATCCACTGCCGTATACTTGGTCAGCGCGGCAAAGCTGTCCTGGAGGGTGTTGTAGGCATCAACCCATGCTTTAATCGTGGTTGATGCTTTAGACGTATCCTTGCTGATCGTCAGCGTCTGGTTACCGCTCGTCACATCGTTCAGGTTCAGGGTGATATCTTCCAGCGCATCACTGATAGTGTTGCTGCTGTTTTCGATATCAACGTTGTTAACCTTCAGCTTTGCGTTTTGCGCGGTCACGCTTTCGCTCATACCGTTGCTGGCGTCGGTATTGGTACCGTTGTAACCCATGAAGGACTGCAGGGCACTGTCACCACTTACGCCAATGCTAACGGCATTTGCAGAACCGGTATTGGTTGAGGTAATGGACAGACGGTACTGACCATTGCCAACGTTGATAATACTGGCGCTCACACCCGCTTCAGCTTTGTTGATCGCATCGCGGATACCGGTTAACGATGAGTTTGCTGCGCTGATGCCGATGCTTACCGGCGGTTTACCATTACCGGCGGTAAAGGTGATTGTGCTGTCAGCCGAAGCGATAGCGGTTGTGTTATCCGCCCGGGTATTTTTCGTGGTCAGCGTCTGCGCCTGTGCCAGCTGTGACACGCTGATGGTGTATTTCCCGGCAATCGCACTCCCGGTCGTGGTTGCACTAAACGCGGTGGTGCTGCTTGCCGTGCTGGTCGCGGTAAACAGGTCGGCGTTATTTAGCGCGGTGTTGGCCGTCTGAAACGCTGCCAGCGAACTATTTAACGTGCCGTAGGCGCTGAGCTTGGCGGTATAGGAGGTCTGCTGTTTGGAGATCGGCGTCAACTGTGCTTTTTCCGCAGTCGTCAGGCTATCCAGAATGTCCGCTAACTTTAGGCCCGAACCGATTCCCAATGATGAAATACTTGCCATATTTATTCCTTAATGTATCGACACGTAGAACGAATAATGGGGTTATCGGCCTCAACAGGGGAAAGTTTACGATTAATTTCTTTTTTCTAATGGCAGGAATAAGGCATATAGAGAAGAGTATTTCTGTGGCTAAAAAAATTATCGAGATCCTGAAAAAAAATCTAAAGGTTGTTTTGGGGCAGACGATAACACCTTTGACGGCGATGAAGCCGAAGGGTGGAAACCCAAATCTAACCAAACAGATTTGATGAACAACAGGAAACGTAATCATGGCACAAGTCATTAATACCAACAGCCTCTCGCTGATCACTCAGAACAACATCAACAAGAACCAGTCTGCTCTGTCTTCTTCTATCGAGCGTCTGTCTTCCGGTCTGCGCATCAACAGCGCAAAAGATGATGCTGCGGGCCAGGCGATTGCCAACCGCTTCACGTCTAACATCAAGGGTCTGACTCAGGCTGCACGTAACGCAAACGACGGTATCTCTCTGGCGCAGACCACTGAAGGCGCACTGTCTGAAATCAACAACAACTTGCAGCGTGTTCGTGAACTGAGCGTTCAGGCAACTACCGGTACTAACTCCGCTTCTGACCTGACTTCAATCCAGGACGAAATCAAATCCCGTCTGTCTGAAATCGACCGTGTATCTGGTCAGACTCAGTTCAACGGCGTGAACGTACTGGCTAAAAACGGTTCTATGGCGATTCAGGTTGGCGCGAACGATGGCCAGACCATCAACATCGACCTGCAGAAAATCGACTCTTCTACTCTGGGTCTGGGTGGTTTCTCTGTATCTCAGAACTCCCTGAAACTGAGCGATTCTATTACTCAGATCGGTGATACCAGTGCAGCGTCTAAGAACGTTGACCTGAGCACCGTTGCGACCAAACTGGGCGTGAACGCAAGCACCCTGAGCCTGCACGAAATTCAGAACAACGCTGGTACAGGTACTGGTACATTCGTAGTAAGCTCTGGCAGCGATAACTACGCTGTATCTATCGACAAAGCTACTGGTATCGCTAACCTTAACACCACTGATGTGAAATATGATGACTCTGCAAACGGTGTTACTGGCGCGACTCAGAACGGTCAGCTGATCAAAGTAACTTCTGATGCCAACGGTAATGCAGTCGGTTTCGTCACCATCCAGGGTAAAAACTATCAGGCTGGTGCTACCGGTGTTGACGTTCTGGTGAACAGCGCGGCGGCAGCTCCAACTACTGCTGTTGCAACCGGTACTCTGCAGCTGAGCGGTGCAACTGCAACGGCAGAACTGAAAGGTACTGCGACTCAGAACCCACTGGCTCTGCTGGACAAAGCTATCGCTTCTGTAGATAAACTGCGTTCTTCTCTGGGTGCGGTACAGAACCGTCTGAGCTCTGCTGTAACCAACCTGAACAACACCACCACTAACCTGTCTTCTGCTCAGTCCCGTATTCAGGACGCCGACTATGCGACCGAAGTGTCCAACATGTCTAAAGCGCAGATCGTTCAGCAGGCGGGTAACTCCGTGCTGTCTAAAGCTAACCAGGTTCCTCAGCAGGTTCTGTCTCTGCTGCAGGGCTAATTGCCTGAATAAGCTCAAACCCCGCTTCGGCGGGGTTTTTTTCCGCTAAAATTTGCCCGTAACCCCTAAATAACCCCTCATTTCACCCACTATTCACCCAATTAAAACCCCTGCAGAATCGGATAATCATGCCGATAACTCAATTAACGCAGGGCTGTTTATCGTGAATTCACTCTATACCGCTGAAGGTGTAATGGATAAACACTCGCTGTGGCAGCGTTATGTCCCGCTGGTGCGTCACGAAGCATTGCGCCTCCAGGTGCGTTTGCCGGCGAGCGTGGAACTGGACGATCTGCTACAGGCGGGCGGTATCGGGTTATTGAATGCAGTTGACCGATACGACGCTCTGCAAGGAACGGCATTTACTACTTACGCAGTTCAGCGTATTCGTGGTGCGATGCTGGACGAGCTGCGCAGCCGCGACTGGGTGCCGCGCAGCGTTCGCCGCAACGCGCGCGAAGTGGCGCATGCGATGGGGCAGCTGGAACAGGAACTGGGACGTAACGCGACGGAAACTGAAGTAGCGGAACGTCTTGGCATTGCTGTTGAAGAGTATCGTCAGATGTTGCTCGACACCAATAATAGCCAACTCTTCTCTTATGACGAGTGGCGTGAAGAGCATGGCGATAGCATCGAGCTGGTGACGGATGAGCATCAGCAAGAAAACCCGTTACACCATTTACTGGAAGGTAATCTACGCCATCGCGTCATGGAAGCGATTGAAGCTTTACCCGAACGTGAACAACTGGTGTTGACCCTCTATTACCAGGAAGAGCTTAACCTCAAAGAGATTGGCGCTGTTCTGGAAGTGGGTGAATCGCGGGTGAGCCAGCTGCACAGTCAGGCCATAAAACGCTTACGGACGAAACTGGGTAAGTTATAGGTGATTGATTCATCTGAAAAATGCCGCACAACGTATTGACAACCAGGAGTTATCATGACGGTGCAGCAATCTAAAAGACGGCCTTTAAGCCGCTACCTGAAAGACTTTAAACACAGCCAGACGCATTGCGCCCACTGTAACAAGTTACTCGATCGTATCACGCTGGTTCGTCGCGGTGAAATCGTTAATAAAATTGCGATTTCTCGTCTCGACACGTTGATGGATGAAGCCGCATGGCTCGAAGAGCAAAAAGAGTGGGTGGCGCTTTGCCGTTTCTGTGGCGATCTTCACTGCAAAGAACAAAGCGATTTCTTCGATATCATCGGCTTTAAACAATTCCTGTTTGAACAAACGGAGATGAGTCATGGCACCGTACGCGAATATGTGGTTCGCCTGCGTCGTCTTGGCCAGCATCTCACCGTACAAAACATTTCTCGCGATCTGCTTAAAACTGGGTATCTGGATGAGAATCTGGAGCCGTGGTTGCCTGCAACCAGCACCAACAACTACCGTATTGCGCTGCGCAAGTATGCACAATATAAGGTACAAATGCCCGGTGCTGTAGAGCAGAAAGTCCACGCCGGAACAACTTCTGATATATATTAAAAAGGAATAAGATGTAGCGCAGTTGCCTTTGACGTTGCAGGCGATTTCACTACACTACTCAAAAATTCCACTATATCGGGGTACTTATGAAATTAGCACTTCTGGGTCGTCAGGCGCTGATGGGCGTAATGGCCGTTGCGCTGGTCGCGGGTATGAGCGTGAAAACGTTCGCGGCAGAAAACCTGCTGAATAAAGTGAAAGAGCGCGGCACATTGCTGGTCGGGCTGGAAGGAACCTATCCTCCGTTCAGCTTCCAGGGTGATGACGGTAAACTGACCGGTTTCGAAGTGGAATTTGCACAGGAACTGGCGAAACATCTCGGCGTGCAGGCATCCCTGAAACCCACTAAATGGGACGGCATGCTGGCATCGCTGGATTCCAAACGTATTGATGTGGTGATCAACCAGGTGACCATTTCTGACGAGCGTAAGAAGAAATATGATTTCTCTACGCCGTACACTGTGTCTGGTATTCAGGCGCTGGTGAAGAAAGGCAACGAGGGCACCATTAAGTCCGCTGCTGACCTGAAAGGTAAGAAAGTGGGCGTCGGCCTGGGGACGAACTACGAAGAGTGGCTGCGCCAGAACGTTCAGGGTGTGGATATCCGCACCTATGATGATGACCCGACGAAGTACCAGGATCTCCGTGTTGGCCGTATCGACGCCATTCTGGTTGACCGTCTGGCCGCGCTGGATCTGGTGAAGAAAACGAACAATACCCTGGCGGTGGCTGGTGATGCATTCTCTCGCCAGGAGTCGGGTGTTGCAGTGCGTAAAGGTAACGAAGATCTGGTGAAAGCCATTGATGCCGCCATTGCGGATATGCAAAAAGACGGCAGCCTGAAGGCACTCTCTGAGAAGTGGTTCGGGGCTGACGTGACTAAATAAGTCTCTGACGATAAAAAAGGCGCTTTTAAAAGCGCCTTTTTTATTTCTGGCACGACAACGTGCATAATAAAAATATTACATAAAAACAGCGTTACCGGAGGATCCATGTCACTACAGAATTTAACGCGTTTTCCCCGTCTGGAGTTTATCGGTGCACCGACGCCGCTGGAGTACTTACCGCGGTTTTCTGATTATTTAGGACGCGATATTTTTATTAAGCGTGATGACGTGACGCCAATGGCGATGGGCGGTAACAAGCTGCGCAAACTGGAGTTCCTCGCGGCCGATGCGCTGCGTGAAGGTGCGGATACGCTGATCACCGCAGGAGCAATCCAGTCTAACCACGTTCGCCAGACGGCTGCAGTTGCGGCAAAACTCGGGCTGCACTGCGTGGCGCTGCTGGAAAACCCGATCGGCACGCGCGCGGAAAATTACCTGACCAACGGCAACCGCCTGCTGCTGGATCTGTTTAATGTACAGGTCGAAATGGTTGATGCTCTGACTGACCCGGCTGCACAGCTCGGGGAGCTGGCCACGCGGCTGGAAGCGCAGGGGTTCCGTCCGTATGTCATTCCTGTGGGCGGCTCGAATGCGCTGGGGGCGATGGGGTATGTGGAAAGTGCGCTGGAAATTGCCCAGCAATGCGAAGGTGCTGTCAGTTTGTCCTCCGTGGTCGTCGCTTCTGGCAGTGCGGGTACGCACGCGGGGCTGGCTGTCGGCCTGGAACAACTACTGCCGGATGTGGAGCTTATTGGCGTGACGGTATCCCGCAGCGTTGCGGAGCAGAAGCCGAAAGTGGTGACTTTACAGCAGGCGGTGGCAGAGCAGCTGGAGCTGAAGGCGAAGGCGGATATTGTACTCTGGGATGACTATTTTGCACCGGGCTATGGCACGCCAAATGAAGAGGGGATGGAAGCCGTGAAATTGCTGGCGCGCCTCGAAGGGATCCTGCTTGATCCGGTCTATACCGGCAAGGCGATGGCGGGTCTTATTGACGGTATCGCGCAGAAACGCTTTAAGGATGAAGGGCCGATTTTGTTTGTTCACACCGGCGGGGCACCTGCGCTGTTTGCCTACCATCCTCACGTTTAAAAGTCAGGTCGAAAAATAATAATGCAAGAAAGTATTCAACTGGTTATTGATTCGCTACCGTTCCTGCTCAAGGGGGCGGTGTTTACGTTACAGCTCAGTATCGGCGGGATGTTCTTTGGTCTGGTGCTCGGGTTTGTGCTGGCCTTAATGCGTATGTCGCCCGTCTGGCCGGTACGCTGGCTGGCGCGTTTTTATATCTCTGTGTTTCGCGGTACGCCGCTCATCGCTCAACTCTTTATGATCTACTACGGTTTACCGCAGTTTGGTATTGAGCTTGATCCGATCCCGGCGGCAATGATTGGGCTGTCGCTGAATACCGCGGCGTACACCTCGGAAACCCTGCGGGCGGCCATCTCGTCTATTGATAAAGGGCAATGGGAAGCTGCGGCCAGTATCGGTATGACACCGTGGCAAACGTTGCGTCGGGCAATCCTGCCACAGGCGGCGCGCGTGGCCTTGCCTCCGCTCAGCAACAGTTTTATTAGCCTGGTGAAAGACACCTCGCTGGCGGCAACGATCCAGGTACCAGAGTTGTTCCGTCAGGCGCAGCTTATCACTTCGCGCACGCTTGAAGTGTTCACCATGTATCTGGCGGCCTCGCTGATTTACTGGGTGATGGCGACGGTGCTGTCTGCGTTGCAAAACTACTTTGAAAACCAGCTTAACCGCCAGGAGCGTGATCCGAAATGAGTGCTATCGACGTTAAAAACCTGGTGAAAAAGTTCCACGGGCAAACGGTGCTCCACGGAATCGATCTTGAGGTTGAGCAGGGCGAAGTGGTGGCGATTATTGGGCCAAGCGGCTCAGGAAAAACGACGCTGCTACGCAGCATCAACCTGCTTGAACAGCCTGAGGGCGGAACGATTCGGGTGGGGGATATCACTATTGATACCGGTAAGTCTATCAACCAGCAGAAGGGGTTAATCCGTCGTCTGCGTCAGCACGTTGGCTTCGTTTTTCAGAACTTCAATCTGTTCCCGCACCGGACGGTGCTGGAGAACATTATTGAGGGGCCGGTTATCGTGAAAGGTGAGCCTAAAGACGAAGCAACGGCGCGAGCGCGCGAACTGCTTGCTAAGGTAGGGCTGGCGGGTAAAGAAACCAGCTATCCGCGCCGTCTGTCTGGGGGGCAGCAACAACGCGTGGCGATAGCCCGCGCGCTGGCGATGCGCCCTGATGTGATCCTGTTCGATGAACCAACCTCGGCGCTTGATCCAGAACTGGTGGGCGAGGTGCTGAATACTATCCGCCAGCTGGCGCAGGAAAAGCGCACGATGGTTATCGTAACCCACGAAATGAGCTTTGCCCGTGATGTTGCAGACCGGGCTATTTTCATGGATCAGGGACGGATTGTGGAGCAGGGGCCAGCGAAGCGTTTATTTGCAAACCCACAGCAGCCGCGAACCCGTCAGTTCCTTGAAAAATTCCTCATGCAGTAGCATTTTTACGTTAATTTGCTCCAGGTTTGTTTTCTGGAGCAAATTATTCTCCTGTTATGTCTCTTCTTCTGTTTTTTAATTCCGCTAACTTCGGTTAAACCGCATTAAAACTAAAGTTAATTGTAATAATGCCGATATTTCGTAGTAAGAAAGAAGTTTTATGTGTTAGGTTATATTCACCATAATAATGATTATCTTTATCAGAGGTTTTATTCACTAAGTATGAGGGATTCAGACTTTTTCAACTGGCGACGGGAATGCTTCCTCCGGTTTCAGGCGTTGACCTGTGCCGACGAGGTATATCAGGAACTCCAGCAGCAAACGCAGGCACTCGAGTTTGATTATTTCGCTCTCTGCGTGCGCCACCCCGTGCCATTTACGCGCCCCAGGATTTCAGTACATTCCAGTTATCCGCAACAATGGATGGCGCAATATCAGTCAGAGAATTATTTTTCCATCGATCCGGTACTGAAGCCGGAGAATTTCATTCAGGGGCATTTACCCTGGACTGATGAATTATTCGCTGATGCCCAGGAATTATGGGACGGTGCGCGCGATCACGGTTTACGTAAGGGAATAACACAGTGCCTGATGCTGCCTAATCATGCACTTGGCTTTCTGTCGGTTTCTCGTACGAGTGTGCTGGCAAATTCGTTAGCCAACGAAGAAATAGAGTTGCGGCTGCAAATGCTGGTGCAAATGGCCTTAACGTCTCTGCTTCGTTTTGAACATGAAATGGTGATGCCGCCTGAAATGAGGTTCAGCAAACGTGAGCGGGAAATTCTGAAATGGACCGCAGAAGGGAAAACCTCTGCAGAGATAGCAATCATTCTCTCAATCTCTGAGAATACGGTTAACTTCCATCAAAAGAATATGCAGAAGAAATTCAATGCGCCAAACAAGACGCAGATAGCCTGTTATGCAGCGGCGACGGGATTGATCTGATTAGACAAAATGTTCTGCGTGCCAGACGAAATAACGGCTGAATGCATCGCATCCAGCCGTTTTTTTTCACTGACGGTAAGCTTGTTTAATTTGCTTAACGGTATTGGCAAATACCGCGGATTCAGCCTGGCCTTCCATCTGCGCGATTTGTTTTTCCATCTTAATGATCACACGACCAGCATCAGCCTGGCCCATAGCCTGCAGCATGAGCGTCAGCAGCGCTTTCAGGCAGTTTACTTCCTGTGCCAGTTCCTGGTTATTCTCTGCAGTGGCAAAATCAGGTGTGCTCATTTATTTTCCTCATTATTAAACAGCGCTTGAGCGCGACGATGAAAGTTAAGGCGGCGGAGTATACCACAAGCTGAACCAAAAAATGCAGCGGTTGTTTTTTGTACTTTCCCGTCAGGTGTTTATTTGCGTAAACATGGCAGCGGAGTAAAGTGAACAACTGTTTATCAGCTATTAATTGTTTATCACCGGTTCGCTTGTCGTTAATTATTGTTACAAAAAGTTGAGAGTTGTTCTTTTTGCTGATGATGCCAGCGGTTTTTTGTAACGTTTTGAATGCAGATGCTTAAAAATAGCTGCAAAAGCGCTGGCTGTGCGGGTTTTCTTTCCACCCTCTGTACAGGCTAATTTCCAAAAACGAGAGCAAAATCGAAGCGTCGGGTTTTTAGCGTTTTAATCTTGCGGTGAAAACCGTTAATATAAACCAAATTAGCAGTCAGTAGCGTTATCCCTATTCTGGAGACATTTCCTTTGATCAACGTCCTTCTTGTTGATGACCACGAACTGGTGCGCGCAGGGATACGACGCATTCTTGAAGACATAAAGGGTATCAAAGTTGCCGGTGAGGCGTGCTGTGGCGAAGACGCGGTGAAGTGGTGTCGCGCTAACTCGGCAGACGTTGTGCTGATGGATATGAACATGCCCTGTATTGGTGGGCTTGAAGCAACGCGTAAAATCGCCCGCACGTTTGTTGATACCAAAGTCATCATGCTGACCGTGCATACTGAAAACCCACTGCCCGCGAAAGTTATGCAGGCGGGAGCAGCCGGTTACCTGAGTAAAGGTGCGGCACCACAGGAAGTGGTCAATGCTATCCGTTCTGTGTTTGCCGGGCAGCGTTATATTGCTTCCGACATTGCTCAACAAATGGCGCTGAGCCAGATTGAACCGGAGAAAACGGAATCACCGTTTGCCAGTTTGTCTGAGCGCGAATTGCAGATTATGCTGATGATCACCAAAGGTCAGAAGGTGAATGAGATCTCAGAACAACTGAATCTCAGCCCCAAAACGGTGAACAGCTATCGTTATCGGATGTTCAGTAAACTGAACATCCACGGCGACGTCGAACTGACTCATCTGGCCATTCGTCATGGTCTGTGCAATGCGGAGACGTTAATAAGTCAGTGAGTGATGTGTTCGATTCAAAAGCATTTCTGAAAACCGTCACCAGCCAGCCAGGCGTCTATCGTATGTATGACGCTGGCGGTACGGTTATCTACGTGGGGAAGGCGAAAGATCTCAAAAAACGCCTTTCCAGTTATTTCCGCAGCAACCTTGCCTCCCGTAAGACCGAAGCGCTGGTCGCACTCATCCAGACTATTGATGTCACCGTTACGCATACGGAGACAGAAGCGCTGCTGCTTGAGCATAACTATATTAAGCTGTATCAGCCGCGCTATAACGTCCTGCTGCGCGATGATAAGTCCTACCCGTTTATCTTCCTGAGCGGTGATACTCACCCCCGGCTCGCCATGCACCGTGGTGCAAAACATGCAAAGGGAGAGTATTTCGGACCGTTTCCTAACGGTTATGCGGTGCGTGAAACTTTGGCGCTGCTGCAAAAAATCTTTCCGGTTCGCCAGTGTGAAAACAGCGTCTACCGTAACCGCTCCCGCCCGTGCCTGCAGTACCAGATTGGTCGCTGCCTGGGGCCGTGCGTTGCCGGTCTGGTGAGCGAAGAAGAGTACGCGCAACAGGTTGAATATGTGCGTCTGTTTTTAGCCGGAAAAGATGACCAGGTATTGACCCAACTGATCGCCCGTATGGAGAAAGCCAGCGCGGCGCTGGAATTTGAAGAGGCCGCGCGTATACGCGACCAAATCCAGGCAGTACGCAGGGTGACCGAGAAACAGTTCGTGTCGAATACCGGCGACGATCTCGACGTTATTGGCGTTGCCTTTGACGCCGGGCTGGCCTGCGTGCATGTGCTGTTTATTCGCCAGGGCAAAGTGCTTGGCAGCCGCAGCTATTTCCCGAAAGTCCCTGGCGGTACCGAGCTGGGTGAAGTGGTTGAAACCTTTGTCGGTCAGTTCTACCTGCAGGGAAGCCAGATGCGCACGCTGCCGTCAGAGATCCTGCTTGATTTTAATCTCGACGACAAAACCTTGCTGGCCGATTCGCTGTCTGAACTGGCTGGCCGTCGGGTTAACGTACAAACCAAACCGCGGGGCGACCGTGCGCGTTACCTGAAACTGGCGCGCACCAACGCGGCGACAGCACTTACCACTAAACTTTCCCAGCAATCGACGGTCAGCCAGCGGTTAACCTCCCTGGCAACGCTCCTGAAACTGCCGGCCGTCAAACGCATGGAATGTTTCGACATCAGCCACACGATGGGCGAACAGACCGTGGCTTCCTGCGTGGTGTTTGATGCGAATGGTCCGCTGCGTGCCGAGTATCGTCGCTATAACATCACGGGGATCACGCCGGGCGATGATTATGCGGCAATGAACCAGGTGCTGCGTCGCCGCTATAGTAAAGCCATCGAAGAGAGCAAAATCCCGGATGTCATTCTTATCGACGGTGGAAAAGGGCAGTTGGGGCAGGCTAAAGCGGTGTTTGAATCGCTGGATGTGGTCTGGGATAAAAACCATCCGTTGTTGCTCGGGGTGGCGAAAGGGGCAGATCGTAAAGCCGGGCTGGAGACATTGTTCTTCGAACCGGAAGGTGAGGGCTTTAGCCTGCCGCCGGATTCCCCCGCGCTGCATGTGATTCAGCACATTCGTGATGAATCACACGATCATGCAATTAGCGGGCACCGCAAAAAACGGGCGAAAGTAAAAAATACCAGTACGCTGGAGACGATTGAAGGCGTTGGGCCAAAACGCCGCCAGATGCTGCTGAAATATATGGGCGGATTGCAAGGATTACTCAACGCCAGCGTGGACGAAATTGCAAAAGTGCCGGGTATTTCGCAAGGGCTGGCAGAAAAGATCTACTACTCGTTGAAACATTAAGGGCTCTGTAGCAACATAGAGCTAAATTTTACTGACAACAGACAGTTACCGTCATTATGCGATTTAATATCCCTACGTTGCTCACTCTCTTTCGCGTCGTGCTCATCCCATTCTTTGTACTGGCATTTTATCTGCCGGTTGTCTGGGCTCCGTTTGCCTGTGCGCTGATTTTCCTGGTTGCCGCCGTTACCGACTGGTTTGATGGTTATCTGGCGCGTCGCTGGAATCAAAGCACCCGCTTTGGGGCGTTCCTTGATCCAGTGGCCGATAAAGTGATGGTCGCTATCGCGATGGTGCTGGTGGCTGAGCATTATCATACCTGGTGGGTGACGCTGCCTGCGGCAACCATGATTGGCCGCGAGATAATCATCTCTGCCCTGCGTGAGTGGATGGCGGAGCTGGGTAAACGCAGCAGCGTGGCGGTATCCTGGATCGGTAAAGTTAAAACAACCGCGCAGATGGCGGCTCTGGTCTGGATGCTGTGGCGTCCAAATGCCTGGGTTGAGTGGGCGGGTATTGGTTTGCTGTGGGTTGCCGCAGTGCTGACGCTGTGGTCCATGCTGCAATATTTGAACGCTGCGCGCGGAGATTTGCTTGAACAGTGATCGTTTCGCCGTAAATTTCAGCAAACGATCCAGGGATGTAAAAAATAACGTTGACTCAAAACGTCATATCAGTAGAATGCAACGCATCGAACGGCGGCACAGTTAGCCGGACGATAATGAAATCAAGTGGTTAGCTGTTAACTTGATGACATGCGGGAATAGCTCAGTTGGTAGAGCACGACCTTGCCAAGGTCGGGGTCGCGAGTTCGAGTCTCGTTTCCCGCTCCAGATTAAATGCATCGGCAATTGCGGGTGCTGGTCGAAAGACAAAAGATTTAAGGCGCGTTAGCAAAGCGGTTATGTAGCGGATTGCAAATCCGTCTAGTCCGGTTCGACTCCGGAACGCGCCTCCACTTTCTTCCCTGGCCGGATGGTGGAATCGGTAGACACAAGGGATTTAAAATCCCTCGGCGTTCGCGCTGTGTGGGTTCAAGTCCCACTCCGGCTACCATGGGAAACAAAGAATAAAATCAATGATAAGCAGTGTCGTGAAACCACCGAAAGGTGGTTTTTTTGTGCCTCCAGTCTGGGCGCTATTGCAACTGTGAAAAATGGTTACCTGCTTTTCATCCCACCAATAGGTGTAATGTCAGTCACTTAAGGTGACTGGCATTGTGTTTAAAAGGGTATTTGGATTTTTTTCGCCTCGAAAGTAGGGCGAGTTTCAGCTAACTTGCAACCAATATTAAACAAACATTTCGCTCGCCAGACACAGGTTGTCGCCGCTGATAAACTAGATGGCATCCACCCTGGAGAGCGGAAGGTTATTGTCATGCAATATGAAGAACAACAGCTTATCAACGGCCTTTTCGAACGTCTGAAACAGACCGGACAACAAAACAGCCAACGGGATGCAGATGCAGAGCGTCAGATCGCGGAATTCGTCAGACAGCAGCCTGCGGCCCCCTATTATATGGCGCAATCGATTTTGATTCAGGAAGCGGCGCTGAAACGCCTGCAGGCCCGGGTTCAGGAGCTTGAAAGCGAATTAGCCGCGCAAAAAAGCAAACCCTCGACGGGCGGCAGTTTTCTCGGCGGCCTGTTTGGTGGTGGGAAAAGCAGCCCGCAGCCGGACAATAGCTGGAATGCCCAGCCGCAACAGCCACCAGCGCAGGATTATTCACGGGCGTCAGCGCCGGCTTCGGCTCCTCGCGGCGGCGGTTTTATGGCAGGCGCGCTCCAGACAGCCGCTGGTGTGGCCGGTGGCGTCGTGCTGGCCGAGATGCTGACCAGTATGTTCCATCAGTCGCGGCCGGAAGAGATCGTGAACATCATCGAAGAACCGACAACACCCGCCGGTGGTGAGCCGTTTGTCGGTAATCAGTACGGCGACTTTAATAATGTCTCTGACACCCGTTTCCTCAACCAGGATGATCCGTTCGGCAATAATAACGACACCTGGCAGAACGACGATGCAGATGACGACTACAGCAATGATGACGACAGTTTTATTTAACGACGTTAACGCTGGATAGAAAAAGAGGCCTTACGGCTAATGCCAGTCACTTAAGGTGACTGGCATTGTGTTTAAAATCCCTCGGACTTCGCACTGTGTGGGTTCAAGTCCCACTCCAGCTACCATGGGAAACAAAGAATAAAATCAATGATAAGCCGTGTCGTGAAACCGCCGAAAGGTGGTTTTTTTGTGCCTGAAATCCACATCCAGCGCTCACGGGGCACAATCTCCACTCTGGTTATTTCGTGCGAGTCCGTCAGGCAGGCAAAACATTGTCCAGCATCATTCTCCCGCGAAGTGAGTCGATGGAAGCCAGGGTTATTTCTCAGACAAATATTTTGACAGAAGAGATTGCGCACAGCCCCGGCTTCAATCGACATAATCAGGTGCTCAGTAAACGGGCTATGATATCCGGGAGAAATTTTATTAAAGATTTAAAAACGAAAGATAAAATTATCGGCAGGCTTTTACACTTATTATTCTATAAATCAGGTGGCTATGTTGAAAATTTAACAATGTTTCTTCCCGAATTTTTTGCATTGTAAAGGGCTTTGTCGGCTCTTGCATAAATATCCTCAATTTGAACGTCACCCTCATGAATTGCGGTGAAACCAATACTGGCAGTACATGTTATAGTTTCATCGAAATATTTTATAGTTATATTTTTTATGAGTTCACGTATTGAGTTGTAGAATGTGTAAGCCGAATTTTGAGATAAATTTGATGAGGTTGCCAGAGCAAATTCTTCACCTCCAATTCGGGCGAAGAAATATCCAGAAGGAATGGTGGATGTTATCTCCAGAGATATTGTTCTGAGTATAACATCGCCAGCGGCATGCCCATAATAATCATTTAGCTTTTTGAAATGATCAATATCCAGTATGCCAAAGAAAAAAGCTTCTCTATCTTTGTTGTAATGATGTATTTTCTCGCTAATGAATTTATTAAACTCACGGCGGTTGGGTACGCCTGTTAAATAGTCTGTTGAAGCAAGTTTATCCATTTCCATTACCTGCAAATGCAAGGAGATGTTTAGAGCGATCCAGTTTGCCAGACACTGCAGCTTCAACGCTTGAGACTTAGTATAATAGTGCTTATTTAAATGGCCTACATTCAGGGTTCCAATACATTTATTTGAAACCAGAAGAGGGGCATCCATGCACGTTTGAATACCATTAGCGAAGAGCATTTTACAATCGATCTCCTGGGATTTTGACAGATTATCACAAATCATTAATTTTCTTTTTGTAAAGGCTCTGCCAACAAATGATTGGTCGATTGGAACTTTGAAGTCAAGAGGTATTGCCTGATTACCAGAAATAGAATACAGTTCTAAATGCTTTTGGTTATTGTAGAGCGTTAAGCTGACTCTGTCAGCATAGAATAAGATATTGACCCATTCTGAGAAAGTGTCCAAAACCATCTTAAGTGATCGAGACTCTGATAGCTTGTGGATAAAAGCTGCTGGCAGGATTATACTATTTTCCTCACCATTTCCCATTAGTAACTCTTGCGGGTCAAATTCTCTTTCGTAATCCATAAGCAATTCCGTAAGTATTTATAGTTATATCAGAATGTAGTGAATGAACTATCTAAATGATTTTGATTGTGCTGAATGTTGCATGTAGTATACCATTTATCTATGGATTTGCACTCATTTTTCTTATCAATTCCATATGAATAAATGCATGGTGTAATATTACAGTTCAAATTTGCGGGCTACTTTCTTGATACTCTTCTTGCATAATAGATATCAGAATGAATTCATTAACTGTGCTAATAATTCATAATTGCATAGATACGAAGAAATTTAATGATGTACAGCGAAGTGAGAACGAAAACTAATTTCATTATTTTTAATCTGTCTTATGAAGATCTGCGACAGGTGACATAAAATATCACATACTAAAAGAACAGTGTTCAAAAAGAATCTCATATTACAGAGAGTGACTTACTGAGATTACCTGGTGATTCATTTTACGCTGCAGGGGTTCAGCTTCGCAATTAAACCCCTCCCAGATACGCTTTCCTCACCTCCTGATTTCCCAGTAGTTCTTCGCCGCTGCCACTTAGTCGAATCTGACCGTTCACCATGACATACCCACGATTGGACAGCTTCAGCGCGTGGTGCGCATTCTGCTCCACCAGAAAAATGGTCATTCCATTGCGGGCCAGCTCACGCAGCGTCTGGAAGATCTGTTTCACTACAATCGGAGCCAGGCCCAGGCTGGGTTCATCCAGCAACAGCAACTTCGGGCGGCCCATTAATGCACGGGCGATCGCCAGCATTTGTTGCTCTCCGCCGGACATGGTCATGGCGCGCTGTTTGCGACGCTCTTTGAGACGCGGGAACAGGTCGAACATACTTTGCATATCACTGGTGGCATGCTGGTCCCCGATTGGGATGGTTCCCATCAGCAGATTCTCTTCAACGGTCATATCCGGGAAAATACGCCGACCTTCAGGAGCCTGCGCGATGCCGCCGGAAGCGACATAGTGGGTGGATTTATGGCTGATATCCTCCCCGCAAAAAAGGATCTGCCCGCTACGGATACGGGGTTGCCCAAAAATAGACATCAGTAATGTCGATTTGCCCGCACCGTTAGCACCAATCAGCGCCACGGTTTCGCCTTTATTAACTTCCAGGGAAACCTGCTTCAACGCCTGGATCACGCCGTAGAACACATCCACGTCGTGGAATGCCAGCACCGGTTCACTCATAAATTGACCTCGCTTTCATCGGTACCCAGATAGGCGGCAATCACTTTTTCATCATGCTGGATCTGCTCTGGCTTGCCCTGGGCAATGACGTCACCGTGGTCGAGTACGATAATATTGTCCGAAATCTCCATCACCATTCCCATATCATGCTCAATCAGTAATACCGTGATGTCGTGGTGGTCGCGCAGAAAACGGATGATGTTACTCAGCTTACGCGTTTCAACCGGGTTCAGCCCGGCGGCGGGTTCATCCAGACAGATCATCTCCGGCCCGGTGCACATCGCCCGCGCGATCTCCAGACGCCGCTGTTGGCCATACGACATCTCTCCCGCCAGACGATTCGCGCAATCCACCAGATCCACCACCTCCAGCCAGTAAAATGCCCTGTCCAGTGCATCACTTTCCGCCCGCCGGTAAGCCGGTGTATTCAGCACACCGGCCAGCAGATTACGATTAACGCGCATATGCTGCGCGACCAGCAGATTTTCAACGACCGACATTTCGCGAAAAAGGCGGATGTTCTGGAAGGTGCGCGCAAGCCCCGCGCGATTCACAAGATGGGTACCGCCGAACATTTTGTAGAAAAGACGTTTCCCGAACTGCGCCGGGTTTACCCAGTCGCCTGACTGGAATTTTTGTCCAAGCACCTGAATGACGTTGGTGGTTTGACTTCGCGTATTGAATAATATGCTGCCGCCAGACGCTTTATAGAAGCCGGTCAGGCAGTTAAACACGGTCGTTTTTCCCGCACCGTTTGGACCAATAAGCGCCGTAATCGATCCACGCTGCACCTCAAGATTAACGTCGTTTAATGCCTTAATACCGCCAAAATGCATCATCAGGTGTTCAACGCATAATATCGTTCCGTTCATGGTGCAACACCCTTACGCACGGCAAACCCGCTGCGGTTAATGCGGATCAATCCGCGTGGACGCCAGATCATCATCACCACCATCAACATGCCAAACAGCAAGACGCGGTACTCTGCAAAGCTACGCAGAAGTTCCGGTGTGACGGTAAGCACAAAGGCTGCCAGCACGACGCCCAGCGTTGACCCCATCCCGCCCAGCACCACGATGGCGAGGATCAGTGCGGATTCAAAAAAGGTGAACGAGGTCGGGTTCACAAACCCCTGCCAGGTGGCGAAGAATACGCCTGCAATCCCGGCCGTTGATGCGCCCAGCGTAAAGGCTGAGAGCTTGACCAGAACATGATTTAACCCCATTGAACGACAGGCAATTTCATCTTCCCGTAGTGCCTCCCATGCCCGGCCAATCGGCATGCGCGTCAGACGGTGCTTGATGTAAAGCACCAGCAGCACCACCAGAAACAGTACCGCGTAGATAAAGATAAACTTCATGTTCGGGTTATATGTCAGGTGGAAAAATTCGTGAAACGGCACGCCGCCTTCTTTAGCGCGCCGGCCAAACTCGAGACCGAAGAAGGTGGGAGGAGGAGCCGAGACGCCGTTAGGACCGCCGGTAAAGGCCAGCCAGTTGTTCAGGATCAGGCGGATAATTTCTCCGAACCCGAGCGTCACAATAGCCAGATAGTCACCATGCATACGCAGCACCGGGAAACCAAGCAAGGCACCCGCGGCGGCGGCCATCAGCGCCGCCAGCGGCAACATGCTCCAGAACCCTAATCCCAGATACTGATACCCCAGCGCCAGACCGTACGCGCCAATGGCATAAAAGGCGACATAACCCAGATCCAATAACCCCGCCAGACCCACAACGATATTCAGTCCCAGACCAAGAAGAACATAGATCAGCCCGAGAATGGCAACCGTCAGCACATATTTGGTGGCGACAAAGGGAAAACAGATCGCCAGCGCGATGATCAGGGGGATTATCCAGCGCATGCGGCTCTTGTATTCCGGTGGCCGGACATAAACGCCCGCGCTGTCAGCGTCAAAACGTGCCTGGAAGCGTGCGCCAGCGGGAGTACCTAAAAAGGCGCTCAGCAGAAAACGCCCCAGCATAACGATGCCGACCATCCACGCCAGCCGCTGCCCGGCAAAGTTAAAGCTGTATCCGTCCAGCACCACGCCTGCGATAGGGCCGAAAATAATCAATGCAACCAGCCCGGAAAAAATGGCGTCCAGAATGCAGCGTTTAAGAGAGAAACCATCAGTCGAAACCGCGCGTGATCTCATTGCTTTCTCCCTCACACTTTGGCCACGATGGGCCGACCAAGCAGCCCCTGGGGACGGAAAATCAGGATCATGACCAGTAATCCAAACGAGAACACATCTTTATAATCCGAGTTCACCATGCCGGAGAATTGTGCTTCTGCTACGCCCAGAATCAGCCCGCCGAGCATCGCGCCTGGCAGGGAGCCAATGCCGCCGAGCACCGCCGCCGTAAAGGCCTTGATGCCAATGACAAACCCGACATAAAAATCAAAGGTGCCGTAGTTCATGGTGATTAACACACCCGCCAGTCCGGCCATCGCCGCACCGATGACAAACACCAGGGAAATAATCCTGTCGGTGTTAATGCCCAGAATGGAGGCCATTTTGCGATCCTGCTGTACCGCCCGACACATCCGTCCAAGGCGGGTATTGCTGATTATCCAGGTGAGCAGCAGCATTCCCGCGAACGAGGCCACCAGAATAAAAATTTTGGTGTAGGTTATCTGGACAAAACCTTCACCCAGATGCACGCGGAATACACCATCCAGCATGGTAGGCACCCCTTGCTGGCGCGGCCCCTGGCTTAACTGCGCATAGTTTTGCAGGATAAGCGACATCCCAATGGCGGAGATTAGCGGGGCAAGACGGGTGGAGTTACGTAGCGGTTTATAGGCAATGCGCTCGATAGTCCAGCCGTAGACACCGGTTACCACAATGGTGAAGACCAGCGTGCCGAGGATCAGCAGGGGGAATAACTGCAGGCCGAAGAATGACAGCAGCGCCAGGCCAATGGCACAGAGATAGGCGGAGATCATATACACTTCGCCGTGGGCGAAATTAATCATACCAATGATGCCATACACCATCGTATAGCCGATGGCGATTAATCCGTAGACGGAACCCAGCGTTAAGCCATTGACTAACTGTTGCAGGAAGAATGTACTCATCATCGCGCGCTCGTGTTTTGAGGCCGCGCCTTGCGCGCAGCCTGGTGTTTATTACGCGTCGACAGGCGAACCTGCCGACGTTGAGCGTGACTCCGTCCCGTTACTGCACTTCCTTATATTTCCCTTTGTCGTCCCACTGATACACCACGTAGTCAGAGACTTTCAGGTCACCTTTGCCGTCCCAGGCTTTTTTGCCCATCACCGTATCGACGGAATTGGCTTTCAGCCATTCGCTGGCTTTGGCCGAGTCCTTGCCACCCGTGGCCTTAAAGGCGGCAGCAATCGCCTGAACTGAAGCGTAGGAGTAGAGGGTATAACCTTCCGGTTCGAATTTACCCGCGCGGAATTTCTCGATAACGGCCTTACCGTCCGGGATCAGTCGCGGATCTTTACCAAAGGTCATATAGATACCGTTGGTGTATTGCGGGCCGCCCGCCGCGGTCACCATCTCTTCGTTGACAATACAGTCACCGGAGAAGAACTTCGCCTGCACGCCCTGTTCGCGCATCTGGCGAACCAGTGGGCCTGCCTCCGGGTGACAGCCGCCGAAGAACACCACGTCCGGCTTTTGCGCCCCAATTTTAGTGACCAGCGCGTTAAAGTCTTTTTCCCCGCGTGATAACCCCTCGTACATCACATCCTGGACACCGCGTTTTGCCAGCGCGGCTTTGGTGGCATCCGCCAGACCCTGGCCGTACGTGTCTTTATCGTGGATGATCACCACGCGTTTGGCTTTCAGCTTGTCGATGATGAAATCACTGGCGACCTGGCCCTGCTGATCATCGCGGCCACACATGCGGAACATATCGCTCATGCCACGTTCGGTGATCAGTGGGTTGGTTGAGCCGGGGGTGATGGTAATAATGCCCGCATCGCTATACACCTCAGAGGCGGGCATGGTGGATGAGGAGCAGAAATGGCCGACAACCGCGTTGACTTTTTCCTGGTCGACCAGACGGTTGGCGACCGCGACGGCTTGTTTAGGCTCGCAGGCATCATCCCCCTGAACCAGTTTAATCTTTTCACCGTTGATCCCTCCTGCGGCGTTAATGTCTTCAGCGGCCTGCGTTGCGCCGTGCCAGTATTGATCGCCATAGGTGGCATTGGGGCCAGTAAACGGCCCGGCCACACCAATCACAATATCGGCCTGGGCGGAAAATGCCGTGGCCAGACAACCGGCCAATACAAGAGAAAGAGGACTTCTGATAAGTTTCAGCGACATCATTATGTTCCTTAGCAAAGAGGTTTTTGCACCACGGTAAAAATCCGAACGTCCGGCGGTGCAGCCAATCCAGAAGCAAGAGCGAGAACAAAATAACGAGCTCCAGACAACATCCTGCTTAATACGGCGAGGTTTCCTTGCGCGGTGAAGCGCACAGAACATTAAGCAAAATGGTTGCCAGAATGGCTAACCCATTGACTGGGTTGCGACATGTTTGAGTATAGAGCGCCGTTTTATGCAGCCTTGCGGAACGGCCTGAAATTACAGCGGAGATCACATCTCATTAACAATAAAGCCCATAAGTTGTGCAAGGGTCACGATTTGCACGTTTTTGCAGCAATAAAGACCTAAACTTCAGATAGGCACAGGCGGCGATATGTGTCAGGATCTTTCCTTTTTTATCAGGAGTGTCAGCAATGACTGAAGGCCCGTTAAATGAAAGTGAAATGGAGTGGCTGGAAGAGACGTTAATGTCCTACGGTCATGACGATGCGTCCGTGATTGACGTGTCCGAACTCGACGGCATGCTTACTGCAGTGCTTTCCGGCCCCGTTGTGGTTGAGCCAGATGCCTGGCTGGTGGCGGTATGGGGTGGCGAAAAGTACATTCCGCGCTGGAAGAACGATCGTGAAATGAACCGTTTTATCGATCTCTGCTTTAAGCATATGAACGATATTGCTGAGCGCCTGAGCGAATACCCGGAACAGTTTGAGCCGATGTTTGGTTATAACGACGTTGACGGTCAGAGTTACACCGTCGTTGAAGAGTGGTGCTATGGCTACATGCGCGGCGTGGCACTGACAGACTGGTCAGCATTGCCGGAAGAACTGAAGGCCGACCTGGACGCTATTGCGCTGCACGGTACAGAGGGGAATGGCGAGAAGCTGGATGAACTGACCGAAGAGGAATACAAAGCCAGTATCGAGAGCATCCAGCCTGCGGCACTGCGTTTGTATAACTACTGGGTGGCTAACCCGCAGCAGCCGGAAGCGAAAAAGCCAGTTGTTAATGGAACGAAGGTCGGGCGTAACGATCCGTGTCCGTGCGGCAGCGGAAAGAAATTTAAGAGCTGTTGCTTGCACTGATAAAAAAGGGGCTACTGATAGCCCCTTTTCCTTAACCCACTTCCGGTAACATCCCTGCCGCAATTAACATCTGCACCAGAATAACCACGACCCCACAGCCAAATACTATACACAGCAGAGGTTTCCCGCCGGCAACGCGATACCCTTGTTGAGGATGCTGTTGGCGACTCTTCCATGCCAGAAGGGAAGGGAGCAGCAGGGCAAGGACGGATAACGCCACGCCCGCATACCCCAGCGCCATCACAAACCCACGCGGATAAAACAATGCAAAGGCCAGCGGAGGCAGGAAGGTGATGGCACCCGTCTGTAAACGTCCGGTGACGGTATTGCGACGCTGGAACAGATCGGCCAGATAATCAAACAGACCGAGTGCCACGCCCAGGAACGAGGTCGCCAGCGCCAGGTCGGCAAACAGATGCACCGCCAGCTCAACGTGCGGAGAGGTCACTACCTCACGCAGTGCCAGCAGGAAACCATTCAGACCGGCGTGTTCCGCCATCAGGCCAGTGAAGGTCGACGCGTCAATACTGCCCAGCGTCACCAGTTGCCAGAAAATATAGGCAATCAGTGGAATGGCACTCCCGATGACAAAGACGCGGCGAAGTTTGCGAATGTCGCCATTCATATAGCTGACAATGCTCGGCACGCTACCGTGGAAACCAAATGAGGTGAAAATCACCGGAATGGCGGAGAGCGCCAGTCCTTTTTCCAGCGGCAGCGTCAGCAGGTTAATTTTGTGAACATGTGGTGCCAGCAGAACCAGCATGACAATCAGAAAGAGAATTTTGGCACTGAACAGAAAACGGTTAAACAGGTCGACCAGCGAGGTGCCGACACAGACCACGCCACCGCCAATGAGCGCAAAGAAGATGGCACCCGTCGCCGGTGTGATGTCAGAGCCGAACCAGTCGTTGACGCTGGAGGCGATCAATTCCCCGGCTCCGCTGATATAGGCTGCGGTCAGAGCGTACATCAGGAACATCATGCTAAAGCCGGTGACCCACTGGCCGTAGCGCCCCAGATAGCGCGCGGCAAGTGAACCCAATCCGGTATCGGCAGGCACGTGCTGATAAACTTCGAGCAGCAGCAGTGCGGTATAGCACATCAAAGCCCAGAGCGTGCCGAGCAGCAGCAATGTCACACTAAATCCGACGCCTGCGGCCGCCAACGGCATTGCCAGCATTCCTGCGCCAATCGTCGTTCCGGCGACGATAAAAATACTTCCCAGTGTTCTGTTTTTCACGCTTTCCTCTACAACGACTCTCAACCGCGACAAAATCTGCGGCGCAGAGTAAGGGAAAAGTCATACCTCGTCAAATCACCGTTACAACTGGTGTAATTAATTGTTTACGAATCTTTGGCGATTGGGGAGAGATAAACCTGCGCCAGCGCAAAGCGTGCTTCGGGACGAGCGTTTAGTCTGCTTGTTTTTTCAGAGGGGATGACAATGTCAATTCATGGACACGACGTGCTCAATATGATGATTGAGTCGGGCGAGCAATACACGGAACACAGTCTGGTTGAGGCTATTCATGCACGCTTTGGTGAAACGGCGCGTTTTCATACCTGTTCAGCTGCAGATATGACTGCGGTGGAACTGGTGGCATTTCTGGCGGCGCGCGGAAAATTTATTCCGGCGACGGACGGGTTTTCGACGCACGAAAGTAAAATCTGCCGCCATTAAAATAAAACGGTGCTGAAGGATCAGCACCGTGAGGGAATTAATTCTGGGTGTCGAGGGTAGAAAGTTCTTTATCGATAAAGTAAAGACCTTCACCTGATTTACCGGCCAGAGAGAGTTTGTCCAGTACGGATTTAAACAGTTTTTCTTCTTCGTGTTGCTCAGCAACATACCACTGCAGGAAATTAAAGGTCGGATAATCCTGGCTGGTCATTGCGGCATGAACCAGCTCATTAATTTTCTGGGTGATCAGCTGCTCGTGCTCGTAGGTGGCGCGGAACAGTTCATCGAGCGAACCGTATTCAGCAAATGGTGACGCTACGGTTTCGATGCGCGGCAGGCTGCCCGTATCGGTCAGATAAGCAAACAGACGCTGCATGTGCGTCATCTCTTCCTGGGCGTGACGACGCAGAAACGCGGCTGCACCTTCAAAACTGTGATAGCTGCACCAGGCGCTCATCTGCTGGTAGAGCAGAGATGAAAAAAGTTCGAGGTTCATTTGTGCATTGAGCTTGTCGATCATTTCCGTTTTCAGCATGGTGAAGCTCCGGTGTATTATTTCTGGTTTATGATGAGCGATACTATAATTTGTTATTGAATTATTTGCAAAAAGTAAAATAAATAGATGCTTATTTAAAAATACGAATGGGAATAAAACGCATTGGCAATTTTTATATTTATTAATGCGAATTATTTTTGTTCTTAGTTAAATACACTGCCAGTAAGGACTGGCAGCGCTGATTAATACCACGGATTTTTGGCGTTAGGGTTAACGGCATATCCCATGCATTTGTACTGGATAGTCACGGTCTCGTTCAGACACACAGACCCGCTAATAAGGGTACAGGTTTTAATGGGCTGACCGTAGGCGGAGGCGGTGGCATATCCCATGGTCTGACACGCTTTTGCTGCAGTGCCGTTATTAACATACCCATCGGATTGGGCGTTTTGCAGTATCGCCTGGCCGTAATCAAGGCGGACTATCCCGTTTGGTGCGTCCAGACTGCTTACCTCTGCCTGGCGGTTAATGCTACACCCCGCGAGCAGCAGGATCGTACCGACAACGAATACTCTTTTCATAGTTCACTCTGAGTGAATGGAAATACGTTATCGTACCCGCAGACGTCCGGCGCAATGCCTGGAATAGCCGGACAATCTGCCCTTTCTCTTTGCAACGGGCCGGATTAGTCGGCAAGACTGTCAAAAATCGTTTTGAACTCAAGATGATGCTTACGGAACAGTGTAATAAGCTGCGGGTCAAAATGACGGCCAGCGCCCTCAAATATCACTTCGCAGGCCTGCTCGTGGGTAAAACTCGGCTTATACACCCGTTTTTGTCTCAGGGCGTCATACACATCCGCCAGCGCCAGAATGCGAGCCTCAATCGGGATTTGCTCGCCGTGCAGCCCCTCGGGATAACCGCTACCGTCCCATTTTTCATGGTGCAAGTGGATAATATTTTCTGCAACTGCTCCCAGCCCAAGCCCCTGAATGATTCGCCACCCCTTAACGGTGTGGAGTTTCATCTCAGCAAACTCTTCGGCGGTCAGTGGGCCTTGCTTACGCAGAATGCGATCCGGCACGGCGATTTTCCCGACATCATGCAGGGAAGCGAAGTGTCCTATCTCACGGATCATTTGCCGTGATAGCCCAAGTTGGCGCGCCATTAATTCACAATATCTGGAAACGCGCTGAATATGGCTACCGGTTTCGTCGTCATGTGCGCGGTTTACCTTCTCCAGCGCCTGCACCATATTACGGTTAACAATCCGGCTTTGCCTCATATGGCGGCGCATCATAATGAGCATGCTGATACTGAACAGCGCAACGATCAGTAAAATTAGGCTAATAATTTTCAGCGTATTTTTGGTTAAATCGGGGAACCATTTCTGCTCTTCCTGACGTTCAATCTGGGTGCGGAATTCGGACAACCGATGGATCTGCATAAACAGATGAAAGAGAGGGTGGTTCGGTTCCACCCAGGGGCCAATGACAAACTCGGAGCGGGTGACGCCCGCCACTTTCAGCACCCCACGAAACAGCTCGTTGCCGCGAAGCGTTGATTCCAGCGAACTGAGATCGCCAAGAATATAATCAATTTTATTGTCCTCCATTGCATCAATAAGGCCATCAATGCTGCGGTGGGGCACGATTATCACATCACTACCAAAATGCTGGCGTAAATACTTCGCGGCAAAAGACCCATCCAGCACGCCTACACGCTGGCTTCGGATACTTTCTTCATCCCACAAAAATGGCTTGTCGATGCGGTTGTAATAAACGTTATGCCAGGCAATGTCCGGGCCAATGCGCCCCTCTGTGTGTTCTTCGTTGTACCGGTCGGCAATATCAACCAGCCGGATGGGCCACTGCTGCCGGGAGAGGTTCGAATAATTATCGACAAAATTGACATCGACCTTCATACCTAACAAATCACGCATGTCGTTAATCATATCCATTGCCGTGCCGTGGTAGCCCTTGCTGTCACGCCAGATTAGCGGTGCAAAGTTTTCATTTTTAGGCAGGGTGATGCGCAGACGGTTATTTGCAATCCAGGCACGTTCACTTTCCGACAGCGTAATACGGCTTAGCAGGTAATTGCGCTTACTCTCCTCCAGCATTTTGTGCATTTCGCCATTGCGATACCAGAGGCCAATGATGTCGTTGATGGGTTCACGCAGGGGCAGGAGTTCAGGGCTGAATGCCAGAACAACCGGAGTACGTAATTCAGAAAACGGTCGCGAAATGAGGTAGTAGCGTTGGGTGTTTTCCATCTCGGTGGCATCATTAATATAAAAATCAGCCTGATGTTCACCCAGTAAACGGAAGGCCTCGTCGCTGGTGTCCACGAGCCGCAGAGAGCGGAATTTGAGATCGGGATAACGTTGTTGCACGCTTTCGAGCGTCGCGTCATCTTTACGGAACAACACACGGGCATGGCTTAGCTGCTCTGGCGTTGCCGCTGTCATCGACAGGCTGGCGGCAACCACTTCATTATCAAATAATCGTGACGAGAGTATCTTGGTTTTGGCTCGTTTTTCGGTACGTAATACGCCCGCATACACTCCATAGCCATCATGCGCAAAACGTTGACCGATATCCGCACCGGAAAGCGGCCTGAGCTGTAAATTCATCCCCGTTTTTTGATTGATGGCATTAATTAAATCGGGATAGAACCCCTGTAATTCCCCCTGCGGTGTATGCCAGGATTCAAAATCATTGGCGTCATAAATCCAGACCGGGACAGGTTCTCCGGTCTTGGCTGCCCACAGAGCAGGGGGACAGATCAGCAGAAGACCTGTTAATCCGAATAAAAAGAGAATGCGAAGCTTCCGGCAGCGCGAATTCACAGGTGTTCACCAGGCGGTTTTTAGGGTGTTTTGTTGCAGTCTAGCTAACAGTTTCTACTGATGACAGATTTTTTTAACTTTTAAATAACGTCCAGAAGACCGTTGAGGCATAACAGAATTGTGAACACATTCTTCTTATTTAAAACGCAATTTCATTTAATTTGAAAGTTGGTTTTCTTGATAGTAAGGTGAGTGCCAAAAGGTATCTACGGCGGGTTGACCCGCGTCGCACTCGGGAGAGACAAGATGAAAATTGCACTGATGATGGAAAACAGCCAGGCGGCTAAAAATGCCGGCATCCTTGCTGAGTTAAAAACGGTAGCCGATGAAAAAGGCTTCCCGGTTTATAACGTGGGGATGAGCGACGAGAACGATCACTCGCTTACCTATGTCCATCTGGGGATTATGGCGAGCATTTTGCTGAACGCTAAAGCGGTTGATTTTGTTGTGACGGGGTGTGGTACAGGCCAGGGCGCACTGATGTCTCTGAACATCCATCCCGGCGTTGTCTGTGGCTACTGCATTGATCCAGCTGACGCTTTCCTGTTCGCCCAGATTAACAACGGTAACGCGCTTTCCCTGCCGTTTGCAAAAGGGTTTGGCTGGGGAGCTGAACTGAATGTTCGTTTTATCTTCGAAAAAGCCTTCACTGGCCGTAAAGGTGAGGGCTATCCGCCAGAGCGCAAAGCACCACAGGTACGTAATGCTGCGATCCTGAACCAGGTGAAAGCGGCGGTGGTGAAAGACAACTATCTGGACACCCTGCGTGCAATTGATCCTGAGCTGGTGAAAACTGCCGTCTCCGGCTTGCGCTTCCAGCAATGTTTCTTTGAAAACAATCAGGACAAAGAGATCAACGCGTTTGTGCGTGCAATTGTCGGTTAATCACGTGTCTGGCGGGGATGATGCTCTGACAAAAACCTGCACTGGCAGGTTTTTTTGTACCCATCAGCGATGAGAAGGAGATGAAAGGGCGTGCGTTTTGCTACTATGGCGGCCTTTACATGAGGAGAAAGTCCATGTCACAAAACCTGAGCGCCGATCAGGAACTGGTGTCTGACGTCGTTGCATGCCAGCTGGTTATCAAACAAATTCTTGATGTGTTAGATGTTATCGCACCCGTTGAAGTGCGCGAGAAAATGTCCACCCAACTGAAAAACATTGATTTCGCCAGTCATCCGGCGGCCGCCGACCCGGTTACGCTTCGCGCGATCCAGAAAGCCATCGCTCTGATTGAGCTGAGATTCACTCCGCAGGGTGAGTCTCACTGAGACAGGCTGATACGTTGAACCTGGTTTTCTGAGACAACGTGAAAGGGCGACAGTCTCTGTCGCCCGGAGAAGGGTCAGAAGAAGGCTTGTACCAGCAGATAGCTGGCCGCACACGCGCAGCTCACGCCAATCAACCCTGGCAGAATAAAGCTGTGGTTGATGATAAATTTGCCGATACGGGTCGTACCTGAACGGTCAAACCCGATGCAGGCCAGGTCGCTTGGGTAGGTTGGCAGCACAAAGTATCCGTAAGACGCGGGGAAGAAGGCGATCAGCATTTTGGGTTCGATTCCCAGCATTAAGCCCATTGGCGCAACAGCGGTGAGCGCCGCCGCCTGGCTGTTCACCAGCTTAGAGACCAGGAAAAGCACAATGGCATACGTCCACGGGTGACTTTTCACCACGCCTTCCAGCGCCATTTTTAGCTCGTCGAGGTGTGCCTGGAAAAACGTATCACTCATCCACGCGACGCCAAACACCGAGAAGATTGCGACCATCCCCGCTTTAAACACCGCTCCGTTAGAAATGGCAGAGGCTTTTACCTGGCAGGACATCAGCATAATGGCCCCGGCAATGAGCATCATCATCTGTATGACAAGGTTCATCGACAGCGCTGTCATTTTGCCTTTCACCTCGAAGGCAGGGCGCAGCTCAGGCAGTGCCCCCAGGAGGACAACAACGGCAATCCCGGCGAAGAAGATCCAGGTTGACCAGTAAGCTTGCTTAGGAAAACGCTGATTCATCAGCGTTTCAGCGCCACCGTAGATAAACTCGCGCTGTTTCGGATCTTTCAGCTTTTCCTGAAACTCCGGGTCATCCGCCAGATCTTTACCCCGGCGCAAACTCCACAATGCGGCAATAGCGACGCCAAATAGCGAGGCAGGAACCGATACGGCGAGAATTTCGAGGATCCCCCACGCGTGGCCGATACCGTGTTGCGCACCCAGGATGGACACCAGTGACACGACGGCAACCGAAACCGGGGAGGCAGTGATCGCCATTTGCGACGCTACCGACGCCACGGCCATTGGTCGTTCCGGGCGGATCCCTTTTTTCAGCGCGATATCCGCAATAATGGGGAACATGGTGTACACCACGTGCCCGGTTCCGCACAGAAAGGTCAGCATCCAGGTGGTAAAGGGCGCGAGAAGGGTAATGTGTTGAGGATGTTTGCGCAGCAGACGTTCTGCAAATTGCATCATCACATTCAGACCACCAGCGGTCTGTAAGGTGGCCGCACAGCCAATGACGGCCAGGATGGTCAGCATCACGTCAACAGGTGGTTTGCCGGGTTGCAGGCCAAAAATAAAACTTAAAATAAACAGGCCGATACCGCTTATCAGCCCAAGCCCCATGCCGCCGAAACGCGTACCAACCAGCAGGCAGAGAATAATGACAATAAACTCAATGGTGATCATGATGCTCCCTCGTCAATAATTATGTAACTAAATAAATCATTACATGTTGTGAGGTTATTCATTGGGAGCAAGATCTGATTTGTTAAAAGTCAGCAAAAGCAGAGAGTTGGTAGTAAAAGCGGAGGGGGGATGTGGGGCTGCCTGCACCTGGGTACAGGTACAGGCGGCAGAATCAGTGATGCTGGTAATTAACGACGTTGAGCACGTGCTTGTCGGTTTGTTCAGGACATAATCCGGCGCGTTTTGCATTGCGGATTTCGTTGGCCAGCGTTTTTAGCAGTACGCCATCCTGTTGTTGCTCTTTGTCCATATCACGCAGGAAATTGAGCGTGGTACTGTCTTTTTGCGCTTTGGCTTCATCGGTCAGTTTGCTGAGGGTTGCGCAGCGTTGTTCATACTCTTCCAGTGTTTTCTGGAACAGGTCTTCCAGACAAGAGTAATCATCGTTCATGACATCCAGCGCTTTCACAATGGGATTTGCACCAGAATCTTTCATAAAATCAAACACGCGCATCATATGTGTGACATTGCTTTGTGCCTGGGTGCGGAAGAAGGTGGCGGTACCGGTGAGACTGTTCTCTGAGCACCATTCACTCAGGTACAAGTGCAAATTTGAGGCATAGAACTCAAGGTTCATCTGTGCATTGAGCTTTTGAATCATCGCTTGGGTAGCCATACTAATATCCTTAATTTATGTGGGACGCAAAGTCAGCTGCTTAACCTGGCTCTTCAGGCTGGAAATACCTATCGCGCATCACCATTACGCACGATAGCGGGTAACAGAATAGCGTTTTACTCTTTCTCCGGATGGTCTCGAATATTCACATCCTGTGTTCGATATCCACAAGCATACGCTGGTTATTCCTTTAAGAAAACTCCTGGTTTCGATAATTTTACGCTACATTACAAAATTTAATGAAGTTGAAGTTTTGCAATAAGGGAATGTGGGCGGATTTATTGTAATTTATTGAAATATATAATTTTATATATTTTATTTTTCGTTTTTATGGAAATGGTAGAGGTTCTCACTATTCACTGCATGATAATAAAAAATAAGTGCTGTTAATGTTATCAGATATATTCTTCGCTTTAAAAATTGCGCTAGATCATTTTTATTGACTACCCGACCAGGTCGCTCCTGCGCACGGTTATTTTTGTTTCAGATGAAAAAAAGGAACAAGGGTTTACATTATTTTTCCGGCTGAGGGGGGATGTGACGAAAGTTGCGGTGCCGTAACTACCAGGATTTGAGGAGCCAGAAGGCGTTACCACTATTCAGGGATTTCTTAGCTAATCTTATGGATGATTCTGCTCAGTGTATTTTTATTTGTCTGACAATTACTGCCATTTTTATGTCATTTTTCGCTGAATTTATGTACGCAATTACTGTAATTCTGCGGTGTGATGGCGCTCTCTTATGGATGATTAATTTCCCGCTAAAACTATCACCAGCACTAACGCTTATGACGAGGTAAGCGCTAATGTCTTGTTTTAAGTCCGATTAAATAAGAAGTACGCACGTATTCCCTACAGAAAAGATTGCTAAAGCTGGAGTTTACCATGCACAAATTTACTAAAGCGCTGGCGGCCATCGGTCTGGCTGCTGTTATGTCACAATCCGCTATCGCAGAAAATTTAAAACTCGGTTTTTTGGTCAAACAACCTGAAGAACCCTGGTTCCAGACCGAATGGAAATTCGCCGATAAAGCCGGGAAAGATTTAGGTTTTGATGTGATTAAAATCGCCGTGCCGGATGGTGAAAAAACGCTGAACGCCATTGATAGCCTGGCAGCCAGCGGCGCGAAAGGGTTTGTTATCTGTACGCCAGATCCAAAACTGGGGTCAGCCATTGCAGCCAAAGCGCGTGGTTACGGCATGAAGGTCATTGCCGTTGACGATCAGTTCGTCAATGCCAAAGGCAAACCGATGGACACCGTACCACTGGTGATGATGGCGGCGACCAAAATCGGCGAACGTCAGGGCCAGGAACTCTATAAAGAGATGCAAAAACGCGGCTGGGATGTGAAAGAGACTGCCGTGATGGCCATTACTGCTGATGAGCTGGACACCGCGCGTCGCCGCACTTCCGGTTCAATGGCCGCACTGAAAGCAGCCGGTTTCCCGGAAAAACAGATCTATAAAGTTCCGACCAAATCCAACGACATCCCGGGGGCTTTTGACGCGGCGAACTCCATGCTGGTGCAGCATCCAGAGGTGAAACACTGGCTGGTGGTCGGTATGAATGACAACACCGTGCTGGGCGGCGTGCGTGCAACGGAAGGTCAAGGCTTCAAAGCGCCTGATGTTATCGGGATCGGTATCAACGGCGTTGATGCCGTCAGCGAACTGTCTAAAGCACAGGCAACAGGTTTCTATGGCTCTCTGCTGCCAAGCCCGGACGTGCATGGCTATAAATCCAGCGAAATGCTCTACAACTGGGTGACCAAAGGAGCCGAACCGCCGAAATTTACCGAAGTGACCGACGTGGTGCTGATCACCCGCGATAACTTCAAAGAGGAGCTGGCGAAAAAAGGACTGGGCGGTAAGTAATACGCTGTGATTGTGCCCCTCACTCACCGTGAGGGGCCTGACGTACACACTACAGGAATTACGGAGACGTTATGCAACAGTCCTTACCGTATCTCTCTTTTCGCGGCATCGGGAAAACGTTCCCCGGTGTCAACGCGCTGACCGATATCAGTTTCGACTGCTATGCCGGCCAGGTTCACGCCCTGATGGGGGAGAACGGCGCGGGGAAATCCACGCTGTTGAAAATCCTCAGTGGCAACTACACGCCAACGACCGGAACGCTGGCCATTCGCGGCGAAGACGTCGCTTTTGCCGATACTACAGAGGCGCTAAACGCCGGGGTTGCCATTATCTATCAGGAGCTGCACCTGATCCCCGAGATGACCGTGGCGGAAAATATCTATTTAGGACAGCTCCCGCACAAAAGCGGCGTGGTTAATCGCTCGCTACTTAATTATGAAGCGGGGCTGCAGTTAAAACACCTTGGTCTGGATGTCGATCCCCAGACGCCTCTGAAATATCTCTCCATCGGCCAGTGGCAGATGGTCGAAATTGCCAAGGCGCTGGCACGTAATGCCAAGATCATTGCCTTCGACGAACCCACCAGTTCGCTTTCGGCGCGTGAAATCGAAAATCTGTTCCGCGTGATCCGCGAGCTGCGTCAGGAAGGCCGTATTATTTTGTACGTTTCGCACCGTATGGAAGAAATCTTTGCCTTAAGCGATGCCATCACCGTGTTTAAGGATGGCCGCTATGTGCGCACCTTTACTGATATGCAACAGGTTAACCATGATCAGCTTGTTCAGGCGATGGTCGGACGTGAGCTGGGGGATATTTACCACTGGCAGCCACGTGAATATGGTCCTGAACGCCTGCGTCTGGATAACGTGAAAGCACCTGGCGTGCGGACACCGATTTCGTTATCGGTGCGCAGCGGTGAAATCGTCGGGCTGTTTGGTCTGGTGGGGGCGGGACGCAGTGAGCTGATGAAAGGCTTGTTTGGCGGCACACGTATTACGCAGGGGCAGGTCTCTATTGACGGACAACAGGTTGATATTCAGAAGCCTGCTCATGCCATTAACGCAGGCATGATGCTCTGCCCGGAAGACCGCAAAGCAGAGGGGATCATTCCGGTGCACTCTGTGCGCGACAACATCAATATTTCTGCAAGGCGTAAATATATTCGGGCGGGATGTTTAATCAACGACAGCTGGGAATCGAGCAATGCCGACCACCACATTCGTTCACTGAACATCAAAACGCCGGGTGCTGAGCAACTGATCATGAATCTTTCCGGTGGTAACCAGCAAAAGGCCATTTTAGGCCGCTGGTTGTCGGAAGACATGAAGGTCATTTTGCTCGATGAGCCGACGCGCGGTATCGATGTGGGGGCAAAACACGAGATTTATAACGTGATTTATGAACTGGCAAAACGCGGTGTGGCGGTGCTGTTCGCCTCCAGCGATCTGCCCGAGGTGCTTGGCGTTGCTGACCGTATCGTTGTGATGCGTGAAGGTGAAATTGCCGGTGAATTGCTGCATGAACAGGCGAATGAACAACAGGCGTTGAGTCTCGCCATGCCTAAAGTTAGCCAGGCTGTCGCCTGAGTAAGGAGTTAATGATGTCCTCTGTTACTACATCCGGAGTGCCGAAGTCGGCTTTCAGTTTTGGACGCATCTGGGATCAGTACGGCATGCTGGTAGTTTTTGCCGCACTGTTCCTCGCCTGCGCGATATTTGTACCTAATTTTGCCACCTTCATTAATATGAAAGGGCTGGGGCTGGCTATTTCCATGTCCGGCATGGTGGCCTGCGGGATGCTGTTCTGCCTGGCGTCCGGTGATTTCGACCTGTCCGTGGCCTCCGTGATTGCCTGTGCAGGCGTCACGACGGCGGTGGTGATCAACATGACCGAAAGCCTGTGGATTGGCGTGCTGGCAGGTCTGCTGCTGGGTGTCATCAGTGGCCTGGTGAACGGTTTTGTGATTGCGCGTCTGAAGATTAACGCGCTGATCACGACACTCGCGACCATGCAAATTGTGCGCGGTCTGGCCTATATCATCTCTGACGGTAAAGCCGTGGGGATTGAAGACGAGCGCTTCTTTACCCTGGGCTATGCCAACTGGCTGGGCTTGCCTGCGCCAATCTGGCTGACGGTGGCCTGCCTGATCCTGTTCGGTTTCCTGCTCAACCGTACTACCTTTGGCCGCAATACGCTGGCTATCGGCGGTAATGAAGAAGCGGCACGCCTGGCGGGTGTTCCGGTTGTGCGTACCAAAATCATTATCTTTGTGCTTTCCGGGCTGGTATCTGCTGCGGCGGGGATTATTCTGGCTTCACGTATGACCAGCGGCCAGCCAATGACCTCCATCGGTTACGAGCTGATCGTGATTTCAGCCTGCGTACTGGGGGGCGTTTCCCTGAAAGGCGGCATCGGAAAAATCTCATATGTGGTGGCCGGGATCCTGATCCTGGGGACCGTTGAGAACGCCATGAACCTGCTGAATATCTCTCCGTTCTCGCAGTATGTGGTTCGCGGTCTGATCCTGCTGGCAGCGGTGATTTTCGACCGTTACAAGCAAAAAGCGAAACGTACCGTATAACGCGATCCCTGTCTTTTTATTGCTCAACTTATAACCATAGTTGACTTCTCAACCGCTCCGCCAGTTTTGCTGGCGGGGCGGTGGTCAAATGGCGAGCAACGTCACACTGTCTATACTTACATGGCGATGATTGAGGTAATGGCTTTTACATCTCGAAAACTGTAAGGAGGAAAAGGGTGGCTGACTCGTTAACCGCACCGCCTGTACTGCCCGGAAATTTTGCATTCTTTTTTGACCTCGATGGCACGCTTGCTGAGATAAAACCACATCCTGACCAGGTGGCGATCCCTGCCACGGTTCTTCAGATGTTGCACCAACTCTCGCAGATGAATGAGGGAGCACTGGCATTGATATCAGGGCGCTCAATGGCTGAGCTGGATCAGCTCTCCAGGCCTTATCGCTTTCCGCTAGCCGGTGTACACGGAGCGGAGCGCCGCGACATCCATGCTCACACGCATATCGTTTCACTCCCCGATGCATTAACACAAACGCTACAGGCGCAGCTCTCTTCGGCACTGGCTGAACTGCCAGGCACGGAGCTGGAAGCCAAAGGTATGGCGTTTGCTTTGCACTACCGGCAGGCCCCACAGCATGCCGACGCGGTACTTGCGCTGGCCGCTGAGATCGTCAGCAGGTACCCACAGCTGGCCCTGCAGCCGGGAAAATGCGTGGTGGAACTGAAGCCCAAAGGGGTTAATAAAGGTGCGGCGATTGCCGCGTTTATGGTGACGCCGCCTTTTCGCGGCAGGACGCCGCTCTTCATGGGAGATGACCTGACCGATGAGGCAGGGTTTTGCGTGGTGAACCAGGCCGAAGGGATCTCAGTCAAAGTGGGGCCAGGTGAAACCATCGCCGGATGGCGTCTGGCCAATGTCGCCAGCGTCTGGCAGTGGATCACTGACGTCGCCAGCCAGCAACAACACATAGCGCGAAACAACGGGGGAAACCATTATGGGTCGTTTAATCGTCGTTTCTAACCGTATCGCAGCGCCTGATGACAAAAAGGTCAGTGCCGGTGGACTGGCAGTAGGCGTTTTAGGTGCCTTAAAAGCCGCTGGTGGGCTGTGGTTTGGCTGGAGTGGTGATATCAGTGATGAAGAAAAACCGCTCAAAAAAGTGACGCGCGGCAATATCACGTGGGCATCCTTTGCCCTGAAGGAGAAAGATTACGAAGAGTATTACTCCGAGTTCTCCAATGCGGTGCTGTGGCCTGCATTTCACTACCGTCTTGACCTGGTAAAATACCAGCGCGATGCCTTTGATGGCTATATGCGGGTAAATGCACTACTGGCGGATAAACTGCTGCCCTTAGTCGGGAAAGACGATATTTTATGGATCCACGATTACCATCTGCTTCCCTTCGCCAGAGCGTTGCGGGAGCGGGGGGTGAATAACCGGATTGGCTTTTTCCTGCATATTCCGTTTCCTACACCGGAAATTTTTAACGCCATTCCGCCACATGAAGATCTGCTGGAGGCGCTGTGTGACTACGATTTGCTGGGCTTTCAGACGGAAAATGATCGGCTGGCATTCCTGGACTCCGTATCAGGCAAAACGCGGCTGGTGACAAAAGGCGGTAAAACGCACACAGCCTGGGGAAAGGCATTTCACACCGAAGTGTATCCGATCGGTATTGAGCCGGAGGAGATTGCCGAACAAGCATCCGGGCCATTGCCACCAAAGCTGGCGCAGCTCAAGAACGAACTGAAACACGTAAAGAATATCTTTTCAGTGGAACGGCTCGATTATTCCAAAGGGTTGCCGGAGCGTTTTCTGGCGTACGAAACCCTGCTGGAAAAGTATCCTCAACACCGCGGTAAGATCCGTTATACGCAGATAGCGCCAACGTCGCGGGGTGAAGTTCAGGCTTATCAGGACATCCGCCATCAACTGGAGATGGAGGCGGGGCGGATTAATGGTCGCTATGGACAGCTAGGCTGGACACCGCTGTTTTATCTGAATCAGCATTTTGAACGCAAGATCCTGATGAAGGTGTTCCGCTACGCCGATGTTGGCCTGGTCACGCCGCTGCGTGACGGGATGAATCTGGTCGCAAAGGAGTATGTGGCAGCACAAGATCCTGCTGATCCTGGCGTGTTGGTGTTATCTCAGTTTGCAGGAGCCGCGAATGAGCTAACGTCAGCGCTTATCGTTAACCCTTACGATCGCGATGATGTTGCTAATGCGCTCGATCGTGCGTTAACAATGCCGCTAACGGAACGTATTTCCCGCCATGCTGAGATGATGGACACTGTCCGTAAGCATGATATCAACCACTGGCAGGCGCGTTTTATTCACGATCTGCGCAAAATCATCCCGCAAAATCACGCCATGCAGTTGCAAAAAAAGATCGCAACATTCCCTAAACTGGCGTGATATTCCTCCTGGGGGTTAATGGCCCCCAAGAGGCACTAACAAAACATCAACCTGGCTTGAGGCAACAATCGATTTTGCCGCACAGGCTGCGCGAGAAAAAAAACTGTGGTTATGATTACCGCAAATAACCAAATCAATATTCTGCTTACGGCACATGCTAAGAATATGTTCGTTTAATTCCCCTGTTGCAATGACAGTCTGGTGAACAGGGTATTGAGCCTTTTCGACCAGCTCCAGCAGAAATTGCTGCGTTTCCTCCTGAAGAACGTCACGAATATCTTCAAGCATGGGCGCTGCCAGTTGATTATACATTTCAGGTTCTGCTGCAAGGGTGATCAGGCTGATACGGGCATTGTTCGGTCTGGCGATGGAGACAGCACGGGCGACAAGCTGGTGGCTTTCCGGTGAAACAGCAACAGAAACAAGAAGATGAGTGTAACCCATCGCATACTCCTTAGACGTCTGAAACACGGTGTTTTAGCCAGCTTTACCGCGAATCTCCCGCTTCTGCAAGAGGTGAATACGACATTAGTGTGAAGCTTATCATAATTATTCATTAATTATTCTTATAAGAAGAATAATTGAAAACGAAGTCTCGATGAAAAAAATTAACAACTTAACGTAAATCACACAAATTTCTGTTTGCAGCATGAAATCGTTGTGGCGGGGGATAAACACAATTCGAATGATTAGGGTGCGAAATTGTTACCTTGCGCACCGATTATAACTATATGTTTTTTATGAATAATAAAAATCACCCTCCGGGTGTGGTATGACCTGTTCAGGTGGCGTAGTCAATAATGCGCAATAAAGCAATTGGTGCTACCCCGCCAGACCATGCTTTTGCATGAGTATTCGTCTTCTAAGAATACAAAATAGCATTTTTTGTTTAAAAAACGACCAAATTACAAGTCACGCTGATGGATTTATGGGTAATATTCACTTAAATTGTGTGATGTGGATCACATTTTTTTTAAATTTGGGAGTGGCTGCATTGTATGTGGCAAAACTGACGAGTAGAGTTTGCGTCGAATTAGGAAAAATCTTAGTTATTTGTAAGAAATGATAAAGCGTGTAAGGGCACATTTTTGTGTACCTGTTGCGCGTTTTGCTGCATACAAACCTTAATTCAACTATGCATTTGGCCTTTTCTTTTTTTTTATACCGGGTGTTTTCCCGGCGACATCACGGGGTGCGGTCTTTCCGCATAAAAATAATAGTTGGTTATTCGGGATGGGAAAAATGCATACATCCGAGTTGCTAAAACATATCTATGACATCAATTTGTCATATTTACTGCTTGCACAGCGTTTGATTAGTCAGGACAAGGCGTCCGCGATGTTTCGTCTTGGCATTAACGAAGAAATGGCCACCATGCTGGGCGGATTAACGCTCCCGCAAATGGTAAAGCTGGCCGAAACGAATCAACTTGTTTGTCAGTTCCGCTTTGATAATCCGCAGACCATCACACGTCTGACACAGGAATCCCGTGTTGACGATCTTCAGCAGATCCATACCGGTATTCTTCTTTCCACTCGCTTGCTCAACGAAATCAGCCAGCCTGATGACGTAGCCCGTAAGAAAAGAGCTTAAAAATGAGCGAAAAAAGCATTGTTCAGGAAGCGCGTGACATACAGCTGGCAATGGAACTGATTACGCTGGGTGCTCGTTTGCAAATGCTGGAAAGCGAAACTCAGCTGAGCCGTGGTCGTCTCATCAAACTGTATAAAGAGTTACGCGGTAGCCCTCCGCCAAAAGGGATGCTGCCGTTTTCAACAGACTGGTTTATGACCTGGGAACAGAACATCCATGCATCCATGTTCTGTAACGCCTGGCAGTACCTGCTAAAAACCGGTTTGTGCAGCGGCGTTGATGCCGTGATCAAAGCGTATAAACTCTACCTTGAGCAATGCCCACAGCAGGAAGATGGCCCCCTGCTGGCGCTGACCCGCGCATGGACGCTGGTGCGTTTTGTTGAAAGTGGAATGCTTGAACTGTCGCGCTGTAATTGCTGCGATGGCAATTTTATTACCCATGCTCATCAGCCTGCTGGCAGCTTCGCCTGTAGTTTATGCCAGCCTCCATCCCGTGCAGTAAAAAGACGTAAACTTTCCCGGGATGCTGCCGATATTATTCCACAACTGCTGGATGAACAGATCGAACAGGCTGTTTAACCCGAACGTGTGGGCAAGATTCCAGCAGCGGTAAGCAATTACCGCTGCTTTTTTTTACCCCGCGTTCCGGTAACACACTCGAAATGAACGTCCTGCCTTAGTCACTAGCGGAAGGATGATGTCGTGCTTATCTTATTAGGTTACCTGGTAGTTCTCGGTACAGTTTTCGGCGGTTACATGATGACCGGCGGGCACCTTGGAGCACTCTATCAACCGGCTGAACTTATTATCATTGGCGGCGCAGGGGTAGGGGCTTTTATCGTTGGTAACAACGGTAAGTCGATCAAGGGAACGCTGAAAGCGATTCCGTTGCTGTTCCGTCGCTCGAAATACACCAAAAGCATGTACATGGACCTGCTGGCGCTGCTCTATCGTCTGATGGCGAAGTCCCGTCAGCAGGGGATGTTCTCGCTGGAGCGAGACATCGAAAATCCAAAAGAGAGCGAAATCTTTGCCAGCTATCCGCGTATTCTGGCTGATGCCATGATGCTGGATTTCATCGTCGATTACCTGCGTCTCATCATCAGCGGCAACATGAATACCTTCGAAATCGAAGCACTGATGGACGAAGAGATCGAAACCCACGAGAGCGAATCCGAAGTGCCGGCAAACAGCCTGGCGCTGGTGGGCGATTCCCTTCCTGCCTTCGGTATCGTTGCGGCAGTGATGGGGGTGGTCCACGCGCTGGCCTCCGCTGACCGTCCTGCGGCAGAACTGGGCGCACTGATTGCTCACGCGATGGTGGGAACCTTCCTTGGTATTTTGCTGGCGTACGGCTTTATCTCCCCGCTGGCCAGTGTTTTGCGCCAGAAGAGCGCCGAAACCACCAAAATGATGCAGTGCGTGAAGATCACGCTGCTCTCTAACCTCAACGGTTATGCACCACCGATCGCCGTGGAATTTGGCCGTAAAACGCTGTACTCCAGCGAGCGTCCGTCGTTTATCGAACTGGAAGAACACGTGCGTGCGGTGAAAAACCCAAACCAACAGACGACAACTGAGGACGCATGAAAAATCAGTCCCATCCGATCGTCATCGTAAAAAAGCGCAAGCACAAGGGGCATGGGCACGGTGCGCATGGCTCCTGGAAAATTGCTTACGCCGACTTTATGACCGCTATGATGGCGTTCTTTCTGGTGATGTGGTTGATTTCCATCTCCAGCCCGAAAGAGCTTATCCAGATTGCGGAATATTTCAGAACGCCGCTGGCGACTGCGGTGGCTGGTGGGCCACGCATTTCTAACAGCGACAGCCCAATCCCCGGTGGCGGCGATGATTACACCCAACAGAAGGGTGAGGTGAAAAAAGAGCCTAACATCAACGAACTGAAAAAACGGATGGAGCAGGCGCGTCTGAAGAAACTGCGTGGCGACCTGGACCAACTGATTGAAGCCGACCCGAAACTGCGCGCACTGCGACCACACCTGAAGATCGATCTGGTGCAGGAAGGTTTGCGTATCCAGATTATTGATAGCCAGAACCGCCCGATGTTCAAAACTGGCAGTGCGGAAGTTGAACCCTACATGCGCGATATTTTGCGCGCAATCGCACCGGTGCTGAATGGTATTCCAAACCGGGTGAGCCTTTCAGGACACACGGATGATTTCCCGTATGCCTCGGGTGAAAAGGGATACAGCAACTGGGAACTTTCAGCCGATCGTGCCAACGCCTCGCGTCGCGAGCTGGTGGCGGGTGGGCTTGATGATGGCAAAGTACTGCGCGTAGTCGGCATGGCAGCAACCATGCGCCTTTCCGACCGCGGGCCGGGTGATGCCATCAACCGTCGTATCAGTCTTCTGGTGCTGAACCAACAGGCGGAGCAGGCCATCCTGCATGAAAACGCCGAAAGTCAGAATGAGTCACTGGACGATTTAAAACAGCCTGGGGCCGTTCCTTCGGCTGCCGTTCCAACATCGCCACCAGCCAATCCGAGGTGATAGCGTGAGCATGGATATTAGCGATTTTTACCAGACATTCTTTGATGAAGCCGACGAATTGTTGGCCGATATGGAGCAACACCTGCTGGATCTGGTGCCCGAAGCACCAGATTCAGAGCAGCTCAATGCCATCTTCCGTGCAGCGCACTCTATTAAAGGCGGAGCCGGAACGTTTGGATTTACCATTTTGCAGGAAACGACCCATTTAATGGAGAACCTGCTTGATGAAGCACGACGCGGTGAGATGCAGCTCAATACCGACATTATCAACCTGTTTTTGGAAACCAAAGATATTATGCAGGAACAGCTCGACGCCTATAAAAGCTCGGCAGAGCCTGATGCCGCCAGCTTTGAATACATCTGCAATGCACTGCGCCAGTTAGCGCTGGAAGCAAAAGGTGAAGTGGCCGCAGCCGTTGTCCCCGCGGCGAAACTGAGTGTTGTCGATGCCGTTGCCGGACAAGATGCTGCTCCGGCCGCAGCACAACCGGGCAAATTGCGCGTTGTGCTGTCTCGCCTGAAAGAGAGCGAAGTTAACCTGCTGGAAGAAGAACTGGGTAACCTGGCGACATTAAGCAATGTGGTGAAAGGCAAAGACAGCCTTGCCGCGACGCTTGACGACGGTATCAGCCAGGACGACATCGTGGCGGTGCTGTGCTTTGTTATTGAAGCGGATCAGATTGCTTTTGAAACCGAAGCCGCGGTGGTGGAAGCACCTGCCGGGGTGGAAGAAGTGGCTGTGGTTGCACAAGCGGCTGCACCTGCCGTGGTGCCAGCTGCGCCTGCACTGAAAGCGGTGCCAAAAGATGCCGCTGCACCAGGTCGTGGTGAAAAACCGGCCGCCCGTTCCAGTGAGTCCACCAGTATTCGCGTAGCCGTTGAGAAGGTTGACCAGCTGATTAACCTGGTTGGCGAACTGGTGATCACCCAGTCGATGCTGGCGCAACGTTCTAACGAACTGGACCCGGTAACCCACGGCGATCTCATCACCAGCATGGGGCAGTTACAACGTAACGCCCGCGATCTGCAGGAATCGGTGATGTCCATCCGTATGATGCCGATGGAATATGTCTTCAGCCGCTTCCCGCGTCTGGTACGTGACCTGGCCGGTAAGCTGAACAAGCAAATAGAACTGACGCTGATGGGCAGCTCTACCGAGCTGGACAAGAGCCTGATTGAACGCATTATCGACCCGTTAACGCACCTGGTGCGTAACAGCCTCGACCACGGGATTGAACTGCCGGAAAACCGCATAGCCGCAGGGAAATCGCCGGTTGGTAACCTGATCCTGTCAGCGGAACACCAGGGCGGTAACATCTGTATCGAGGTGACGGATGACGGTGCGGGTCTGAACCGGGAACGTATCCTGGCGAAGGCCATTTCGCAGGGAATGGCTGTTAACGAAAACATGACCGACGAAGAAGTGGGCATGCTGATCTTCGCACCGGGCTTCTCCACGGCAGAGCAGGTGACGGACGTCTCCGGGCGCGGTGTCGGTATGGACGTGGTGAAACGTAACATCCAGGAGATGGGTGGCCACGTTGAGATCAAGTCTAAGCAAGGTTCAGGTACCACCATACGCATTCTGCTGCCGCTGACGCTGGCGATCCTGGACGGTATGTCTGTCAAAGTGGCGGACGAAGTCTTTATTCTGCCACTGAACGCGGTGATGGAATCGCTGCAGCCGCGTGAAGAAGATCTGCACCCGCTGGCGGGTGGTGAACGTGTCCTCGAAGTGCGTGGTGAATACCTGCCGCTGGTGGAACTGTGGAAAGTCTTCGAAGTGGACGAGGCCAAAACCGAGGCCACGCAGGGTATCGTTGTGATCCTGCAAAGCGCGGGTCGCCGCTATGCGCTGCTGGTCGACCAGCTGATTGGTCAGCATCAGGTGGTGGTGAAGAACCTCGAAAGTAACTACCGCAAAGTGCCGGGTATTTCAGCCGCCACCATTCTGGGTGATGGTAGCGTGGCGCTGATCGTCGATGTGTCGGCGCTTCAGGGATTAAATCGTGAACAACGTGTGGCGTACACAGCCGCCTGATTAAGTAAAAGGTAATAACATGACCGGTATGAGTAATGTAACGAAACTGGCGGGCGAGCCATCAGGACAGGAATTCCTGGTATTCACTTTAGGCGATGAGGAGTACGGCATCGATATCCTGAAAGTGCAGGAAATCCGTGGTTACGATCAGGTGACCCGCATCGCTAACACGCCTGCATTTATTAAAGGTGTTACTAACCTGCGTGGCGTGATTGTGCCAATCGTTGACCTGCGTGTGAAATTCAGCCAGGGCGACGTTGACTACAACGACAACACCGTGGTGATTGTCCTGAATCTGGGTCAGCGCGTGGTGGGTATTGTGGTGGATGGTGTGTCTGATGTGCTGTCGTTAACGTCTGACCAAATCCGCCCGGCACCGGAGTTCGCGGTCACGCTGTCCACCGAATACCTGACAGGGCTGGGTGCGCTCGGCGATCGTATGCTGATTCTGGTGAACATTGAGAAGCTGCTGAACAGCGAAGAGATGGCACTGCTGGATATCGCGGCGAATCACGTAGCGTAGGTAAAAGCAAAACGGCAACTTCGGTTGTAATGCCGATCAGTTAAGGATCGGTTGACCGATCCAGTGGCTGTGTAAGAATCCGGAAATGCTCACCCGTTTCCGGATTTTTTTATGCACATTGGACAGGCTCTTGATCTGGTATCCCGTTACGATCCTCTGCGTAACCCGCTGACTTCTCTGGGCGATTATCTGGACCCGGAGCTCATTTCCCGCTGTCTGGCCGAATCAGCTGAGCTTCTCAGAATCATGCGGAATGGTCATGAGAATGCTGATGACCCTGCAGGGAGCGTCACCAGTTTGTATCCCTGAGCTAATGCGAGATCTGGAAAGTATGGGGCAGATGGTCAGGTTGCCGACAAGAAGGGAAAGGGCCTTCCAGAGGGTGGTGAATGAGAGGCCCTGGAGATACCCCACAGCCCCGAAAAAGGGCCAGTCAGTTGCTTAACTGACTGGCATTACAACTCAGGTTGCCGTTTTTAGTGTTTGCTCCCTCTCCCGTGGGAGAGGGTTGGGGTGAGGGCAACAGACCTCACCTTTTTTACATCTTAAGCTTCCTGCTCCACCAGCTCCGTTTCCGCTTCCCGCTTCCCTTCATTTTGCGACAGCATCGCAGTAGCAATACCGTTACCCAACACGTTAATAGCGGAACGGCCCATATCCAGGAAGTGATCGATACCCATCAGTAACAGAATACCTGCCACCGGAATATTGAAGCTTGGGATAGTCGCTGCCAGTACCACCAGAGAAGAGCGTGGTACGCCTGCAATCCCTTTTGAAGCCAGCATCAGGGTCAGCATCAGTACCGTAACTTCCGAGAAACTCAGGTGAATGTTGTACGCCTGTGCAATAAACATCGAGGCAAAAGAGCAGTACACCATTGAACCTACCAGGTTAAAGGAATAACCAATTGGCAGGACGAAAGAAGCGATATTGCGTGAGCAGCCAAAACGTTCCAGCTGTTCCAGCGTTTTTGGATATGCTGCTTCAGAGCTGCTGGTGGTAAACGCAACCAGCACCGGATCTTTCAGCATGCTGACCAAACGAAACACCTCTTTTTTCAGCACCATGTAGCCCACTGCCAGCAACACCATGCAGGTGAGGAAGATCGCCACATAGTAACCGCCAATGAAGGAGGCATAGTTCAGCAGGATGCCGAGACCCTGTGTGGCAATAACGGATGAAATGGCGGCGAAAATTGCCAGCGGTGCCACGTACATCACGTAACCGGTCACTTTCAGCATGATGTGAGAGACGACGTCCAGCGCTGCCACCAGCGGGGCGTTGAATTTCTGCCCCAGAGACGCGCCGCCAATGCCGAAGAACATGGAGAACACCACGATCTGCAGAATTTCATTGTTCGACATTGCCCCGGCGATGCTGGTGGGAATGGTATGAGACAGGAAGGCTTTCAGCGTCATTCCGCCGACTGCCAGGCCGGTATCCACCGCTTCCGTTGGGATTGTCAGGTTCAGACCACTACCCGGGTGTTCCAGGGTGACAATAAACAGCCCCACCAGAATAGACAGCACGGATGAGCTAATAAACCACACCATCGCTTTACCGCCTACGCGACCAATGGTGGACGTTTCGCCCAGTTTCATGATACCGACCGTTAACGTACTGAAGACCAATGGTGCAATTACCATTTTAATCAGTCGCAGGAAAATATCGGTCAGGAGTGTGATGTTATCCGACCAGGTTTTGATGGCATCCGGTGAGGCATATTCATGAATTGCCGCCCCTGAAAGAATACCCGCCAGCATGAATATCACAATGAAGAGTGTGAGTTTGTTTGCACTTGCCACGAAAAAAGACCCTCTATGCGCTTAAGAGTGAGCCCACGCTGCTACATATAGAATTTTTATTACAGCGCAGGAAAAGATTCGGCACATAAATTGAAGTAAAGCGGGGGGAGATACAACTGATTTTTAATTTTTATTAAATTTGTTGTCGCTGTTACGACGATATATTGTGAGGTAGATCACATTTTCATGGGTATATACTCAGACTCTGGAAAGAAAATTTTCTTTAAATCATTATAACGAATTGTATTTAAAGTAAATTTCTTGTCAATACAACAAGTGTAGCAGGGGGTGGTTGAAGTAGTAACCATAAACTAGATTCTCAATAACCCCCCTTTGCGGCGTATTTAGCGGGGCTAACATGCTGAGCGGTATAAATAAAATTTGGAAAGCGAACGGAAACGTCTTCTGGAGGTGGGTAAATGAAAAGAAAACGCCTTTTGATATGTGCAGGAGCCTTGCTGCCCGTCGTAACAGCCCCGCAGGCGCTGGCGGTAACCAGTAGCGGCACCATCGGGGTAACGCTGACACTCACCAATGGCTGTCTGATCAACAGCTCGCCAACCCAAAACGGCATTAACTTCGGCACCCTGGATTTCGGGACCCATCCTGCAACCTTTTCCACGCTGACCACCCAGCTGAGCGGAGCCAGCGGCGGCAATACCTTCACCATCCAGTGTACAACTGCCAGCTATTCGGTGGCGATCACCGGCAACACGAATGCCACGGCACCAGGCAATGTTGTTGGCACGCCAGGCACGCCCGAGCGTTATCTGATTAATACCGCCAATGCGGCGCAGGGGGTGGCCTATAGCCTTTACAGCGACGGTGGGTTTAACACCGTGGTTGCCAATAACGTCGCTCTGCCGGTTGCGTCGACGGCAGGCGGGGTTGATAGCTATACCCTCTACGGGCGGATCACCGGGGGTGGCAACAGCGTCACGGTTGTGCCAGGCACCTACACCGATACCATTAACGTTAGCGTGACCTACTAACTTCAGAGCCAGTCATGAGGGAAGCCATTTCGCGTTTGCGCGCGGGAGCAAAGGGTGTGTTGTGCACGTTTTTTACGCTGGCGATGGGGGGAATGGTGGCTCTCCCGGCTCTGGCAGTGACTTCTCAGTCCTTTAAAGTCAGCGCGACCATTGTGCCGGGATGTTCGGTCTCTACCGGAACCGGAGGGCTACTTGGCTCGCTGGATTTTGGCACGCATAACGGCGTGGAGAGCGCCCCGGTTAGCACCAGTTTTGTACCCAGCGGTGCGTTGTCTATCGCCTGTACGCCAGGCGTGTCGTTGAGCATGAGTATTGACGGCGGGCTGCATTACGCCTCAGTACGAAGGATGCAGCGTGCCGGTGGCACTGACGTGGTGGGTTATCGACTTTATAGCAGCAGTTCGCTGGCCGCTAGCAGTGAGATTGGGGTCAACCAGGCAATCGCGGTGACCTATACCAACAGTAATAACATCGCGCTACCGCTTTTTGGCGTGGCGCTTATGACGGGGTTCAGCCCCGCAGGCACGTATTCTGATCAACTTACTGTGACATTGTCATGGTGATAAAGGGAGATAATCGATGAAGCTGTCTGTCTGGCATTTGTGCCTGGTGAGTCTGTTGGGGGTGACCGTCGCAAAGAATGATGCAAATGCAGCGGCGACCATTCTGTTATGGCCCATTGATCCCTGGCTGTCGGCAGACGCCAGTGCGACGGAGTTATGGATCCAGAATCAGGGCAACAGTGCGACAACCATGCAGGTTCGCATCGTGCGCTGGCAGCAGGAGAATGGCTTTGAACGTTATACCGCGCAGCAGGATGTCGTCGCCAGCCCGCCGATTGTGACAATCGGCACAGGAAACAAGCAGCTTATCCGCCTGATCCGACAGGGCACGATCCCGAAGGGGGTTGAACAAGCCTACCGCATTATTGTGGATGAAATTCCCCAGCCTGATGTGAAAGCGAGCCCGGCTATTGGCCTGCGGTTACAGATGCGATATTCCATTCCACTCTTCGTTTATGGTCAGGGGATCCCGACGGTCAAAGAGGGCGCATATCATGCGCTGGTTGATACTAAAAACCTGAGCTGGCGGGTGATGCAGGAAGGTGGTCACCCCGTACTTGAGGTGCGTAATCAGGGGGATGTTCACGTCAGGCTGAGCCAGGTGGCGCTCGAACAGGGGGGACAGACGCGTACGGTGGCGCAGGGGTTACTGGGTTATGTTCTGCCAAACAGCTTTCGCAGCTGGCCAATACCAGCAGGAATACGCCAGCCAGATCAGATAAGCGCGCAGATTAATGCCAGGGATGCACAATGGCAGTCGACGCCCGTCAACTGAAGCCGCTGATGATGATTCTGCTTTGCGTCAGTATCCGCTCCTGGGCCGAACCCGGTGATGACCGTTTACCGCCACCACCGGATGCGCAGGCGATCAATAGCGAGGCGGTATTCCAGCTTGCCATCGTACTGAATCACTATGACACCGGTCTGGTGGTACCTGTGACGCAGCGTAGCGGTGCGTTTTTTATCTCCAGTGCCGATCTGCTACGCGCAGGGTTGCCGCCAGAGCACGTACCGACAGGCGAGGTTAATCTTTCCACGCTGTCGCAGGTTCGCGTGGAGTATGACAGCGCAGCACAGCGTTTACTGCTAACGGTTCCCCGGGACTGGGTGGCTTCCCGTGTCACCTCCTTTAGCGAACAAACGGCGCAAAACAAACCCCATTTTGGCCGGGGGGCGCTACTGAATTACGATCTCTATACCAACCGTACCGAACATCTCGGTGGACAGGCCTCCCTCTGGCATGAGTTTCGTTATTTTAACGAGAAGGGTTCACTCTCTTCGACCGGCTATGTCCGGGAAAATTTCGACGGTAATGCGGATCAGCAGCAAGGGTATGTACGCTATGACACCACTGTGCTGATGACCAACGAGGAGGATGCAATCACCTGGAGCGCAGGGGACGTGATCAGCGACGCGCTGAGCTGGAGCTCCAGCGTGCGGATGGGCGGGATCAGCTACGGGCGTGATTTTTCCCTGCGTCCTGACCTGGTGACCTGGCCGTTGCCTGAATTCTCCGGTGAGGCTGCGGTTCCTACCTCGGTTGACCTCTTTATTAATGGCTACCGCTCCGGCTCGACCCAGCTACAGCCTGGGCCGTTCACGCTCACCAATCTGCCGTATATCAACGGCGCGGGGGATGCGGTACTGATCACCACCGATGCGCTGGGTCGCCAGGTGAGCACCACGTTGCCGTTTTACGTCACCAGCGATTTGCTTAATGCTGGGCTGAGTGACGGGGCCGTGACGCTGGGCAGTCTGCGGCGCAACTACGGTATCAAGAACTTTGACTATGGCCCGGCGGCAGGCAGTGGCTCGTATCGCTATGGGATGACGGACTGGTTAACGCTGGAAGGCCATGCCGAAGGGGCAGAAGAGCTGGCGCTGGGAGGGGCGGGGACGGTGGTAAAGCTGGGGCGCTTTGGTGTGGTGAACTCCGCGTATACCCGCAGCCACATGCGCGGGGAAGATGGTGGGCAAATCAACTGGGGGTACCAGTACAGCACCAGCACATTTAGCGTGGCCACGCAGCATACCCGGCGTGACCGCGAGTTTGGCAACCTGGCATTGTATGACCAGCCGACCGTCTATGATGAAAACGACAAACCCATCGCCAGCCTTAGCCGCAATACCGACCAATATTCCCTGACGTTTAACCTCGGCCAGTACGGCAATATTGGTACAGCCTGGATAGGCGTCGAGAGCTTTGACAGGCAGAAAACCGAGCTGTTGAATCTCTCCTGGAGCCGCAATTTGTGGGGCCGTAGCAGTGTTTATCTGGCGGCCAGCCGCGATCGGCAACAGGGTGACTGGACCTTTGCGCTGTCACTGCAGGTGCCGCTGGGTGAACGCGAAAGCGCTGCTGTCTCTTTTGAGAAAACGCCAGATGCCGGCAGTACGCAGCGCATTAACTACAACCACTCCATGCCATCCGACGGCGGGTTCAGCTGGAATATGGCGTGGGCCAACCAGTCGCAGTCGGACAACTATCAACAGGCCACGCTGGGCTGGCGCAACAGTAACATTGAACTGCAGGGGGGCGGCTATGGCGAGCAGGACATGATGACCTGGTGGGGTGAGGCGATGGGCTCCCTCGTGCTGATGGATGGTGAGCTGTTTGCGGCGAACAAAATCAATGATGCTTTCGTGGTGATCAGCACCGACGGTCATCCGGATGTCCCGGTTAACTATGAAAACCAGCCGGTCGGGAAAACCAATAATCATGGCTATCTGCTGGTCAGCGGCGTGTCGGCCTATTACCCGGCAAGCTACAGCATTAATACCCTCAACCTGCCCGCCGATACCCGCCTGAAAGAGACGGAACGGCGGGTTGCTGTCCGCCGCCACAGCGGTTATCTGGTGGATTTCCCGATGGAGCAGGAGCGGGTGGCCAGCGTTATTCTCCATGATGCGCAGGGGCAAGTTCTTCCTGTGGGAAGTCTGGTAAGTCGAGCTGCGCGTAGCAATGCCGTTGTGGGATATGACGGTATTGCCTGGCTGGAAAATCTTGATGATGTGAATGCGCTCGACGTGACAATGCCCGACGGGAAGCACTGTCAGGCCACGCTGACAGTGGATGCAAACCCGGAACACAAGCTGCAAACTTATGGTCCACTGGTTTGCCGGGAGCAGCCATGAAGCGCGTGCTGCTGTGGATTTTACTGCTTATCTCCGGCGGTAGCTGGGCGGCGTGTACCGTCAGTACGGTGAATGCGTCTTTTGGCAGCGTCAGTTCATTTGCCCTCAGCGGCACCGGGGAAGTGGAAACGACCGGTACGCTGGTTGTGTCCTGTGATGCGGTGCTTAACCTGCTGACTAACGACTCGATAACGCTCAACTACACGGCGGCGTCGGTATCAGGTAACAACCGCGCTACCCTGAAACGCACCGATGATTTGACCGTCACGGACGTTATCCCCACGCGTCTGTGCGGACTATCGGGCTGCGCGAGCAGCAGTGAAGTGCAAATCAGTAAAGCGTATACCTGGAGTGGTAACACCCTGCTCGGTCTGCTGGGCTCAAAACAGTACAACATTCCGCTCTATTTTCGCACGGTACCCGGGCAGAACGTTACGGCAGGGTCATACCAGGTACAGCTCACTTTTAGCGTCAACTATGACGTTTGTTCAGTCGGTGCGCTTGGCCTTTGTACTATCTCGCAAACCGGCACGGCGACGACCAGCATTCTGCTCAATATGACCGTGACCAACGACTGCAGCACCATGAGCACACCCGATGTGAACTTCAACAGCGCACCGCTGGTACAAAGTTTCCCGACCGTTTCACAGGCTGTCGCCGTGACCTGCACCAAAGGCAGTACCTACACCATCGGTATTAATAATGGTGCAAACGCGCTCAATAACGTGCGCAGGATGGTCAGCGGCAGTAACTACATGAGCTACGACATCTATAAAGAAGCCACAACCAACCGCTGGGGTGGCAGCGGTACTGAACGCTGGGCCAGCGCGTTGTCCTCACAGGTCAGCACCGACGGGCTTTTGCGGACTTACAACTACACCGCCAAAATCCTTACCAACCAGAGTACTCCGCCTGCGGGTACTTACAGCGATACGCTGATCGTTGACGTTGCGTTTTAACCCCACGCTTTTCCCTTTCGCAAATGTAAAGTTCCTGTGGGCAGTGCCGATAACACCGTTAATAAATCTATGAGAAGGTGTTGTATGTTGAACCGTATCCGCGTTGTCACAATGCTCATGATGGTGCTGGTCATTTTCGCACTTCTTCAGCTCACTTCTGGCGGGCTCTTTTTCTCGTCGTTGAAACAAAACCAGGACAGCTTTGTCACCTCGAACGATCTGCGCGAGCAGCAGAGTGAACTGACCTCGACCTGGGATCTGATGCTGCAAACGCGCATCAACCTGAGCCGTTCGGCTGCCCGCATGATGATGGATCCAAACAATCAGCAGAGCAGTGCGAAAACAGATCTGTTGAAAAATGCGCGAGCCACGCTCGCGGACGCCGCAAAACATTACGACGCCTTTAAGAAGATCACCCCGCAGCCTGCAATGGAGCAGGTGAGCCAGAATATTGACGAAAAATACAACGCCTACTTTGCCGGTCTGACGGAGCTTATTCAGTTCCTGGAAGGCGGCAATATGGACGCCTATTTTGCCCAGCCGACGCAGGGGATGCAAAACGCACTGGGTGCGGCACTGGGCGAGTACGCCAAAGCCAGTAGCGAGCTGTATCACACAGCATTTGCGGAAAGTCAGAATGATTACCGTTTTGCCAAATGGCAGATGGCCATTCTGGCGCTGGCCCTGGTCATCGTGCTGGTGGCCGTGTGGTACGGCATTCGCCATATCCTTCTTAACCCGCTTGGCCGCGTGATTGCCCATATCCGTGAAATTGCCGGTGGTGACCTGACCAAAACGCTGAACGTTTCCGGTCGCAATGAGATAACCGAGCTGGCGACCAGCGTTGACCATATGCAGCGCTCGTTGATTGATACCGTTGCCAACGTGCGTAACGGCTCAGATGCCATCTATACCGGCACCAGCGAAATCGCAATGGGGAATAACGATCTCTCTTCCCGTACTGAGCAGCAGGCTTCTGCGCTGGAAGAGACGGCCGCCAGCATGGAAGAGCTTACCGCTACCGTGAAGCAGAACGCCGATAACGCCCGTCAGGCATCTCAACTGGCTGAAAGTGCCTCCGAGACGGCACAGCGCGGTGGTCGTGTGGTGGACGGCGTGGTGAAAACCATGCATGAAATTGCCGACAGTTCGAAGAAGATTGCCGACATCATCAGCGTTATCGATGGCATTGCGTTCCAGACCAATATTCTGGCACTGAACGCTGCCGTGGAAGCCGCGCGTGCCGGTGAACAGGGCCGTGGGTTTGCGGTGGTGGCCGGGGAAGTACGTAACCTCGCCAGCCGTAGTGCCAATGCGGCAAAAGAGATTAAAGCCCTGATTGAAGACTCCGTCTCTCGTGTGGATACCGGCTCAGTGCTGGTGGAAAGCGCGGGGGAAACCATGAATGACATCGTGAATGCCGTGACCCGCGTAACAGACATTATGGGTGAAATCGCCTCTGCGTCTGATGAGCAAAGTCGCGGTATCGACCAGGTTGCCCTGGCGGTATCGGAAATGGATCGTGTGACACAGCAAAACGCCGCGCTGGTGCAGGAGTCCGCCACGGCGGCCGCTGCACTGGAAGATCAGGCCAGCCGTCTGAAGATGGCGGTATCGGCATTTCGTCTTGCTTCACTCGCGGGACATACAGTCGACCCGCATGCGACTCAACACACCCCGGCCTCCGCGCCCGCTGCAACACGTACGCGTGCCGGAGCGACCGGACAAGATGACAACTGGGAAACATTTTAACTGACATGTAAACCGTGGCGGCTTGCCGCTGTATTTAATGTGAAAGAGCAGGTTGAAGCAGTAACAGAAGTCGGGCGGTCGCAGGCCGTGCCAGTTGTATCCTGAATGTGATTAAGAAGGCGCTATGACATCACCAATGCCCTCAGGGCAAACGTCATTATTGTTACAGATGACACAGCGCCTCGCGCTGTCCGACGCGCATTTTCGTCGGATATGTCAGTTAATCTACCAGCGCGCGGGGATTGTGCTTGCCGATCATAAGCGAGACATGGTCTACAACCGTCTGGTTCGGCGCTTGCGTACGCTGGGGCTGGATGATTTTGGGCGCTATCTGAGCATGCTCGAAGCGAACCAGAACAGCGCCGAATGGCAGGCTTTTATTAACTCATTAACCACCAACCTGACGGCATTCTTCCGGGAAGCACATCACTTCCCGGTGCTGGCAGAGCACGCGCGCCGTCGTACCGGGGAGTATCGCGTCTGGAGTGCGGCAGCCTCTACGGGTGAAGAGCCGTACTCGCTGGCGATCACCCTCGCGGACACGTTGGGCATGGCTCCAGGGCGCTGGAAAGTGTATGCCAGCGATATTGATACCGAAGTGCTGGAGAAGGCTCGCAACGGAGTTTATCGCCAGGATGAACTGAAAACGCTGTCGCCTCAGCAGCTACAACGTTACTTCATGCGTGGAACAGGCCCGCATGAAGGGCTGGTGCGCGTACGCCAGGAACTGGCGAACTGCGTTGAATTCGCGCCAGTTAACCTGCTGGATAAGCAGTACAACGTTCCGGGGCCATTTGATGCCATTTTTTGCCGTAACGTAATGATTTATTTTGATAAAACGACGCAACAGGAGATTCTGCGTCGCTTTGTTCCGTTGCTCAAGCCTGACGGTTTACTGTTTGCCGGGCATTCGGAAAACTTTAGCAACCTCGTGCGTGAGTTTAGCCTGCGTGGGCAAACGGTCTATGCACTGAGTAAGGAAAAAGCATGAGTAAAATCAGGGTATTGTCTGTCGATGATTCGGCGCTGATGCGCCAGATCATGACTGAAATTATCAATAGCCACAGCGATATGGAGATGGTGGCAACCGCGCCAGATCCTTTGGTTGCGCGGGATTTAATTAAAAAATATAACCCCGACGTGCTTACGCTGGATGTCGAAATGCCGCGCATGGATGGCATTGATTTCCTGGAAAAATTGATGCGTCTGCGTCCGATGCCGGTCGTGATGGTGTCATCACTGACCGGGAAAGGTTCCGAAATCACGTTGCGCGCGCTGGAGCTGGGGGCGGTGGATTTCGTCACCAAACCGCAGCTGGGTATTCGTGAAGGGATGCTCGCCTACAGTGAAATGATTGCCGAGAAGATCCGTACCGCGTCACGTGCGAAACTTGCTGCCCACAAACCGATAGCCGCTCCGGCAACACTGAAGGCCGGCCCGCTACTCAGCTCGGAAAAACTGCTGGTGATTGGTGCATCAACCGGTGGAACAGAGGCAATTCGCCATGTACTCCAGCCATTGCCGCTTTCAAGCCCGGGTATTCTTATTACTCAGCATATGCCGCCAGGATTTACCCGCTCGTTCGCGGAACGTCTGAACAAACTGTGTCAGATCAGCGTGAAAGAGGCGGAAGACGGTGAACGTGTGCTCCCCGGACATGCTTATATTGCGCCGGGTGACAAGCATATGGAACTGGCGCGCAGTGGCGCAAACTATCAAATCAAAATTCATGACGGGCCGCCGGTCAACCGGCACCGTCCGTCGGTGGATGTGCTGTTTCATTCGGTGGCGAAACATGCGGGGCGCAACGCCGTTGGGGTGATCCTGACGGGGATGGGCAACGATGGTGCCGCCGGAATGCTTGCAATGCACCAGGCGGGAGCCTGGACGATTGCGCAGAATGAAGCAAGTTGTGTGGTGTTCGGCATGCCGCGCGAGGCCATCAATATGGGTGGCGTGAGCGAAGTGGTCGATCTTAGCCAGGTAAGCCAGCAGATGCTGGCGAAAATCAGTGCCGGACAGGCAATACGTATTTGACTCAGGAGTATTATTTTATGGCGGATAAAGAGCTTAAGTTTTTGGTTGTGGATGACTTTTCCACCATGCGTCGCATTGTGCGCAACCTGCTGAAAGAGCTGGGTTTCAACAACGTTGAAGAAGCAGAAGACGGCGTTGATGCGCTGAACAAACTGCAGACAGGCGGCTTTGGTTTTGTTATCTCCGACTGGAACATGCCAAACATGGATGGTCTGGAACTGCTGAAAACCATTCGCGCAGATGCAGGAATGGCCTCTCTGCCGGTTCTGATGGTGACCGCGGAAGCGAAAAAAGAGAATATCATTGCCGCTGCACAGGCGGGCGCAAGTGGCTATGTGGTGAAGCCATTCACTGCGGCGACTCTGGAAGAGAAGCTCGGCAAGATCTTCGAGAAACTCGGCATGTGAGGTGTTGGATATGTTGCAACCTGCTATGAAACCCGTTGAAGAACATTCGCCCAGCGATATTATTGCCCGCATCGGTAGCCTTACGCGCATGCTGCGTGACAGCCTGCGTGAACTGGGGCTTGACCAGGCTATCGCAGAAGCGGCAGAAGCGATTCCGGACGCGCGTGACCGTCTGGACTATGTCGTACAGATGACCGCTCAGGCGGCTGAACGTGCGCTGAACAGCGTTGAAGCATCACAACCGCATCAGGATGCGATGGAGAAGGGCGCGAAAGCGCTGACCAAACGCTGGGACGAGTGGTTTGAGAATCCTATTGAGCTGTCGGATGCCCGTGAACTGGTGACCGATACGCGTCAGTATCTTGGTGATGTGCCGGGTCACACCAGCTTCACCAACGCGCAGTTGCTGGACATCATGATGGCGCAGGATTTCCAGGATCTGACCGGTCAGGTTATCAAGCGCATGATGGATGTGATTCAGGAGATTGAACGTCAGTTACTGATGGTGCTGCTGGAGAATATCCCGGAACCGGCCTCTCGTCCGAAGCGCGAGAACGAAAGCCTGCTCAATGGCCCGCAGCTTGACGCCACCAAAGCAGGCGTTGTGGCAAGCCAGGATCAGGTGGACGACCTGCTGGACAGCCTCGGCTTCTGATTGTACTTCCCGCCTCAGGTTGCGAACGCGGCCTGAGGCGGTAAACGCGAAGAATCACCGAAAAGAGCCAGAATAAACTGGCTTTTCCCGCCATTGGATTTCCGCTGCACTGGCATGATACCCGTGACTAAATGGGCTGCGAGCATGCACTGTGGCAGAAGATAACGACGACAAAACGGAAGCCCCCACACCCCACCGACTTGAAAAAGCGCGTGAGGAAGGGCAGATCCCCCGATCCCGAGAACTGACATCCCTGCTGATCCTGATTGTGGGTGTGTGCGTTATCTGGTTGGGTGGGGAGTCGCTCGCCCGCAGACTGGCAGGAATGCTCTCAGCAGGGTTACGTTTTGACCACAGTATGGTTAATGACCCCAATCTGATCCTCGGACAAATTATTTTGCTGCTTAAAGGGGCGATGACCGCCTTGCTGCCGCTTATCACAGGCGTGGTGCTGGTGGCGATTGTGTCACCGGTTATGCTCGGTGGCCTGGTGTTTAGCGGCAAATCGTTGCAGCCTAAATTCTCCAAACTCAACCCGCTCCCGGGTATAGCCCGTATGTTTTCCGCCCAGACCGGTGCCGAGCTGGTTAAAGCGATCCTCAAATCCACCCTGATGGGAAGTGCCGCCGGGTTTTACCTGTTGCACAACTGGCCCGACATGATGCGCCTGATCAGTGAATCACCGTTAAGTGCAATGAGTAACGCCATGAATCTCATCGGGTTGGGCTCGCTGCTGGTGGTGCTGAGCATTATTCCAATGGTGGGCTTTGACGTTATCTTCCAGCTTTATAGTCACTTCAAGAAGTTACGGATGTCACGCCAGGATATCCGTGATGAATATAAGCAAATGGAAGGTGACCCGCATGTAAAAGGGCGTATTCGCCAGATGCAGCGTGCCGCCGCCCGTCGACGGATGATGGAGGATGTACCAAAAGCCGACGTCATCGTCACTAACCCGACCCACTACTCCGTTGCGCTGCGATACGACGAAAACAAAATGAGCGCACCGAAAGTGGTGGCGAAAGGGGCGGGGTTGATAGCGCTGCGCATCCGCGAAATCGGTACCGAAAACCGCGTGCCAATTCTGGAGGCCCCGCCGCTGGCGCGTGCCTTATATCGCCACGCGGAAATCGGACAACAAATCCCGGGACAACTCTACGCCGCCGTGGCGGAAGTGCTGGCCTGGGTATGGCAATTGAAACGCTGGCGTCTGGCTGGCGGTCAACGGCCTGTGAAACCTGAAAACCTTCCGGTGCCTGCCGCGCTGGATTTTATGAACGAGAAGGACACTGATGGCTAATCTGGTGGCAATGTTGCGCCTGCCCGGCAACCTGAAATCGACTCAATGGCAGATCCTTGCCGGGCCGATCCTCATCCTGCTAATTTTGTCGATGATGGTACTGCCGCTACCGGCATTCATCCTCGATCTGCTTTTCACATTCAACATTGCGTTGTCCATCATGGTGCTGCTGGTGGCGATGTTCACCCAGCGTACCCTTGAGTTTGCGGCGTTCCCGACCATTTTGCTGTTTACCACCTTGCTGCGACTGGCGCTGAACGTGGCGTCCACGCGTATTATCCTGATGGAAGGTCACACCGGCGCGGCGGCGGCGGGTAAAGTGGTTGAGGCTTTCGGCCACTTCCTCGTGGGCGGTAACTTTGCTATCGGTATCGTGGTGTTCGTTATCCTCGTTATCATCAACTTTATGGTTATCACCAAAGGTGCCGGGCGTATCGCCGAAGTGGGCGCGCGTTTCGTGCTGGACGGGATGCCGGGTAAACAGATGGCGATCGACGCCGACCTGAACGCCGGGCTTATCGCCGAGGATGAAGCCAAAAAACGCCGTGCAGAAGTGACCCAGGAAGCGGACTTCTACGGTTCGATGGACGGTGCGAGTAAGTTTGTGCGTGGGGATGCCATCGCGGGCATTCTTATCATGGTGATTAACGTGGTGGGCGGCCTTCTGGTTGGGGTGTTGCAGCACGGTATGGACATGGGGCATGCGGCGGAAAGTTATACGCTGTTGACCATCGGTGACGGCCTCGTCGCCCAGATCCCGGCGCTGGTTATCTCTACCGCTGCGGGTGTTATCGTGACCCGCGTCAGCACCGATCAGGATGTTGGCGAGCAGATGGTCGGACAGCTTTTCAGCAATCCGCGCGTAATGCTGCTGGCGGCGGCGGTGCTCGGTCTGCTCGGCCTGGTTCCGGGTATGCCAAACCTGGTGTTCCTGCTGTTCACCGCCGGTTTGCTGGGTCTTGCCTGGTGGATGCGCGGACGTGAAAGCAAGCCAGTTGCGGAGCCTGCGCCGGTAAAAGTACCGGAGAACACGCAAGCCGTCGAAGCAACCTGGAATGATGTTCAGCTGGAAGATTCACTGGGAATGGAAGTGGGTTATCGCCTGATCCCAATGGTGGATTTCCAGCAGGATGGTGAACTGCTTGGCCGTATCCGCAGTATCCGTAAAAAATTCGCCCAGGATATGGGCTTCCTGCCACCGGTTGTCCACATCCGTGACAACATGGATCTCCCGCCTGCGCGCTATCGCATTCTGATGAAAGGGGTGGAAATTGGCAGCGGTGATGCCTATCCAGGTCGCTGGCTGGCGATTAACCCGGGCACGGCGGCAGGAACGTTGCCGGGTGAACAAACCATCGATCCGGCCTTTGGTCTGGCGGCTATCTGGATTGAAAGCGCACTGAAAGAGCAGGCGCAAATCCAGGGTTATACCGTAGTGGAAGCCAGTACCGTGGTGGCGACCCATCTTAACCACCTGATTGGTCAATTCTCGGCAGAGCTGTTTGGTCGCCAGGAAGCACAGCAACTGCTCGACCGCGTGACGCAGGAGATGCCGAAGCTGACCGAAGATCTGGTGCCGGGTGTGCTGACGTTAACCACGCTGCACAAGGTGCTGCAAAATCTGCTCGACGAAAAAGTTCCTATCCGCGATATGCGCACCATTCTGGAAACGCTGGCCGAACATGCACCGCTGCAAAGCGATCCGCACGAGTTGACGGCGGTCGTGCGCGTGGCGCTGGGTCGTGCAATCACCCAGCAATGGTTCCCGGGAACCGGCGAAGTGCAGGTGATTGGTCTCGATACGCCACTTGAACGTCTGCTGCTTCAGGCATTGCAGGGTGGTGGTGGGCTGGAGCCGGGTCTGGCTGACCGCTTACTGGCACAAACCCAGGAGGCGCTGGCGCGTCAGGAGATGCTGGGTGCGCCACCGGTTCTGCTGGTTAACCACGCGCTGCGACCGTTACTGTCGCGCTTCCTGCGTCGTAGCCTGAATCAACTGGTGGTGTTGTCGAACATGGAGCTGTCGGATAACCGTCACATTCGTATGACCGCGACGATTGGAGGCAAATAATGCGTAAGTGGCTATGGATCTTATTTTTCCCACTGGCGGCGCAGGCCGCGGGCGAAGGGATGTGGCAGGCCAGCAGCATGGGCGTAACGCTCAATAATCGCGGTGTGTCGATGTCTTCGAACCCGCTGTCACCGCCTGATGCGGTTTCCGGGCTGATGACGATGGTGGTGTGGAACTATAAGCTGATTGGCCCAACGCCTGCCGGGCTGCGGGTGCGTTTGTGTTCGCAGACTCGCTGTACGGAAATTGACGGGGAAAGTGGCACCACGCAGGCGCTCAACGGTGTGCCAGCGGTGGAGCCTTTACACTTTGTCTGGGAAGTGCCGGGGGGAGGGCGTTTGATCCCGGCGCTGAATGTTCAGAGCAATTCTGTGATTGTTAACTACCGTTAATCACCGTCCGCCCCTTGAGGCGGACGGTTCTGCTTACATACGCTCTACGGTTTCGATACCCAGAGTATCCAGACCCAGCTTCAGGGTTTTCGCGGTCAGTTGCGCCAGCTTCAGGCGGCTGTTACGCACCGCCTCGCTGTCTGCGGACAGGATAGGGCAGTGCTCATAGAAGCCGGAGAACAGACCAGCCAGGTCGTACAGGTAAGCACACATCACATGTGGAGTACCGTCACGCGCGACAACCGTCAGCGTCTCCTCAAACTGCAACAGGCGCGCTGCCAGCTGCGCTTCACGATCTTCAGTGAGGGTGACAGTTGTTTTTGCCAGCACGCTTTCGTCGATGTCGGCTTTACGGAATACCGAGAGCACACGGGTATAGGCGTACTGCATGTACGGTGCCGTGTTGCCTTCAAACGCCAGCATGTTGTCCCAGTCGAAAATGTAGTCGGTGGTACGGTTCTTGGAGAGATCCGCATATTTCACCGCACCGATACCGACGGCATTGGCCAGTTTTTCCAGTTCATCAGCTGGCATATCCGGGTTCTTCTCGGCCACCAGGCGACGGGCGCGTTCCAGCGCTTCGTCCAGCAGGTCAGAAAGTTTCACGGTACCACCCGCACGGGTTTTGAACGGTTTGCCGTCTTTACCCAGCATCATGCCGAACATGTGGTGTTCCAGCGGCACAGAGTCAGGCACGTAGCCTGCTTTACGCACGATAGTCCACGCCTGCATCAGGTGCTGGTGCTGACGGGAATCGATGTAGTACAGCACACGGTCAGCGTGCAGGGTTTCGTAACGGTACTTCGCACAGGCGATATCGGTGGTGGTATACAGATAGCCGCCATCCTTTTTCTGGATGATCACGCCCATCGGTTCGCCTTCCTTGTTTTTGTACTCATCAAGGAACACTACCGTTGCGCCTTCGCTCTCAACCGCCAGACCTTTGGCTTTCAGGTCGGCCACAATGCCAGGCAGCATTGGGTTATACAGGCTTTCACCCATCACATCGTCACGGGTCAGCGTTACGTTCAGGCGGTTGTAGGTTAACTGGTTCTGGGACATGGTGATGTCAACCAGCTTGCGCCACATTTCCAGGAAGTACTGGTCGCCACCCTGCAGTTTCACGACATAACTACGTGCGCGCTCAGCAAACACTTCATCTTCGTCGTAGTGTTTTTTGGCTTCACGGTAGAAACCTTCCAGGTCCGCAAGCGCCATCTCGCCCGCGTTTTCTTGTTGCTGTTTTTCCAGGTAAGCAATCAGCATACCGAACTGAGTACCCCAGTCACCCACGTGGTTTGCGCGGATCACTTTATGGCCGAGGAACTCCAGGGTGCGGACAGCCGCATCACCAATGATGGTGGAGCGCAGGTGGCCGACGTGCATCTCTTTCGCCACGTTTGGCGCAGAGTAGTCAATCACCACGGTCTGCACTTCTGGCTGGGTGACACCCAGGCGGTCAGACTTCAGCGCGGCGTCAACATTGCTTGCCAGGAAGGCAGGCTCAAGGAAAATGTTGATAAAGCCCGGGCCGGCGATTTCGGTTTTGCTGGCGATACCGGTGAGATCCAGATGAGTCAGCACCAGCTCAGCGAGTTGTCGCGGCGGCATGCCCAGTTTTTTAGCGACTGCCATCACGCCATTAGCCTGATAGTCACCAAACTGTACTTTTGCTGACTGACGAACCTGCGGTTCGCAATCCGCAGGCGCGCCTGCGGCAATCAGTGCCTGACTGACTTTTTCTGAGAGAAGAGCCTGAATATTCACCTGGATACCTTACGTTTTTGATGCGGGTTAATAACCACCTGCATCAGTTAAAGAATTTAGGGCGGGAGTATACTGCAAATGCCTTCTGGCGTCAGCATTACGGGGGCCGAAGATTGCTCAGAATCCAGGCTAAGAAGGTGTGCATAATCATGCAGTCATAAAATCCGTTATTCTGCGGTTGGTCGAAAAGGGACAACAGAGTAAATTAGCGGCTTTGCGACACGATAAGAGACTGACATATGGCGAACTGGCACTCCATTGACGAACTGCATGATATTTCCGCAGATTTACCGCGCTTCACCCTGGCGTTCACAGAACTTGCCACCCGTCTTGGTCTGGATATCGCGCCGCTTGAGGCCGATCACATCTCCCTGCGCTGCCATCAAAACGCCACCGCTGAGCGCTGGCGTCGCGGGTTCGAACAGTGCGGTGAGCTGCTCTCTGAGAACATCATTAACGGCCGTCCTGTCTGCCTGTTCAAACTGCATGAACCGGTATGTGTGGCGCACTGGCAGTTCAGCGTTGTCGAACTGCCGTGGCCTGGGGAGAAACGTTACCCGCATGAAGGCTGGGAGCATATTGAAATTGTGCTGCCGGGTGAGCCGGACACGTTGAATGCCCGCGCGCTGGCGCTGTTATCCGACGAGGGCTTAAGCCAGCCGGGTATTTTTGTGAAAACAAGTTCCCCCAAAGGTGAGCGGGAGCGTTTACCCAACCCAACGCTTGCCGTGACGGACGGGCAGGTGACGGTGAAGTTCCATCCGTGGACGATTGAACAGATAGTTGCCAGCGAAGCCTGAGAGTTGTGAGTTCACGCCGGGACGGGGTACGGACGGTGTGTCATGATGGTGCGTTTAGTGGAATTTAAGGAGGATTGAATGGCGCTGCTGGAGATTTGTTGTTACAGCGTGGAGTGTGCCGTGACCGCGCAAAAACAGGGGGCCGACCGTATTGAACTGTGCGCAGCTCCCAAAGAAGGTGGGCTGACGCCTTCATACGGTGTGCTGAAATCTGCCCGCCAGGAGGTCAGCATCCCGGTTCACCCAATTATTCGTCCACGCGGCGGTGATTTTTGTTACACGGCGGGTGAGTTTAGTGCCATGCTTGAAGATATCGCACTCGTTCGTGACCTGGGGTTCCCGGGGCTGGTTATCGGTTTGCTGGATGAAGACGGTCATATCGATCTACCGCGTATGCGTCAGGTGATGAGCGCGGCAAAGGGGATGGCAGTCACGTTTCATCGTGCGTTTGATATGTGTAAAGATCCTCTTCAGGCGTTTGATACGCTTGCAGAACTTGGCGTGTCGCGAGTGCTGACATCGGGTCAGCAGTCCTCTGCTGAAAAAGGATTAAAATTAATTACGGAACTAAAAGCACATTCCGGTGTTCCAATAGTAATGGCTGGCGCAGGAGTACGTGCCAGCAATCTGGAACTGTTTTTAAACGCAGGGGTGGAAGAGCTTCATAGCTCAGCGGGTAAGTGGATACCGTCACCCATGCGTTATCGCAATACAGGGTTGTCAATGTCGACGGATGCTGAAGCGGATGAGTACTCGCGCTACGGTGTAGATGGAGAGTCGGTTGCGGTAATGAAATCGATAATTGAGCGTCATCACGTGTAGCAACGTACTGATTTTTACCGCGCATCATGTCGCCCAATATGATGCTTGCTTGTACCAGGCCCCTGCCAATTAAACAGGGGCCTTTTTTTCGCCTTCATATTTCAAGCCGCCGCTGCGTTGCCGTCTTGCTGCAACGTGAACTATTCTGGAGAAAACGTGCTACGAGTAGGCCGGGTAAGGCGTAGCCGCCACCCGGCAAAAGGCTACGGCTTCGTCGCAATCAATACCGCACGCATTGGCGCAGGGTAGCCTTCAATGGTTTTGCTGTGATCCGCCGGGTCGAGGAATTGTTCCAGGGATTCGGTCACCATCCAGTCCGTCCGGCGCTGTTCTTCGATTGAGGTGACGCAGACGTCCGCAATGCGCACATCCACAAAACCGCATTTCTCCAGCCAGTTTTTCAACGCCAGCGCGGAAGGGATAAAGTAGACATTGCGCATTTGCGCGTAACGGTCACCCGGCACCAGAACGGCATGTTCATCGCCTTCGACAACCAGCGTTTCCAGCACCAGCTCGCCGCCGCTGACCAGCTGATCTTTCAATTGCCACAGATGCTCCAGCGGGGAACGACGGTGGTACAGCACCCCCATCGAGAACACGGTATCAAATGCCTTCAGGGCTGGCAGTTGCTCAATCCCCAGCGGCAGCAGGTGGGCGCGCTGGTCGTTGCCCAGCAATTTACGCACCGCTTCAAACTGACACAGGAACAGCTGCATTGGGTCGATACCGACTGCCAGATGGGCACCCGCACCAATCATGCGCCACATGTGATAGCCGCTACCGCAGCCAACGTCCAGAATCGTGCGCCCGGTAAGGTCGGACAGATGGGGAAGAACGCGATCCCATTTCCAGTCTGAACGCCATTCGGTATTGATGTCGATGCCATAGAGCGAGAACGGCCCTTTGCGCCACGGCATCAGGTTACGCATCAGTGTTTCAATACGGTTTGCCTGCCCGGCTGAGAGGGGAGTTTCGCTTTCTGCGGTTACGCTGTGGAGCAAGTCCAGACGATAGGGTTTCAGCTCAGGCAGAAACTCCACCGCGTTTGACCACTGCTTTAACAGACCGTGCTGCTGATCGCGCTGCCAGGTAGCAATCTGCGCCGGTAAGGTTTCCAGCCAGTGGGAGAGGTGGTTTTTCGCAATCAGTGAATAGAAGTTACCAAACTCGATCATGCCGCATCCTCAGCTTTCAGCGCGACCAGAGAGCCAAAGTTAAAGCACTGGAACCACAATTCGCTGTGTTCAAATCCGGCTTTACGCAGGCGTGCTTTGTGAGCTTCAACGGGATCCGTCAGCATTACGTTTTCGAGCATGCTGCGCTTCTGGCTGATCTCCAGCTCGCTGTAGCCGTTGGCGCGTTTAAAGTCGTGGTGCATGTTGAACAGCAGCTCGCCTACGTCAGCGTCTTCAAAGCTAAACTTCTCTGATAACACCAGCGCGCCACCGGGGTTAAGACCTTTATAAATTTTATCCAGCAACAGCTGACGGTCTTCAGGCACCAGGAACTGCAGGGTAAAATTCAGCACCACCATTGAGGCATTCTGGATGTCAATATTGCGAATATCGCCTTCCACCACTTCAACCGGCGTCGGAGCCTTATAAGCGTCAATATGACGACGGCAGCGTTCAACCATTGCGGGTGAGTTATCGACGGCAATGATCTTACAGCCCTCGTGGCGAATGTTACGACGAACCGACAACGTTGCCGCGCCGAGCGAACAGCCCAGGTCATACACCTGCGTACCGGGCTGAACGAAACGCTCAGCCAGCATGCCGATCATGGAGATGATATTGGAATAACCGGGAACAGAGCGCTGGATCATATCCGGGAAGACTTCGGCTACCCGTTCATCAAAGGTCCAGTCGCCCAGGCTGGCGATAGGCGCGGAAAAAAGCGTGTCGCGATCTGACATAACGTAAAAATCCGGGAAAAATAAAGTGGCGTATTGTGCGCTAATGGAAGGAGAAAACCAACTCCCACGGCATATACCAAAGGTTAGCCAGCACCATCAGCACAAGCGAACACCAGGTCGCGCTCATGCCGGAACGACGCCAGCGGAATAAGCGGTGATGAAAGCCGTAATAGTGCATTAACCGGCCAGCAAGCAAAAGCAGACCACAGATATGTACCATCCAGGTTTCTGCACCATCCATCTCCATAAACAGCAGTAAAATGAGCGCAATGGGGATGTATTCGACCGCGTTGCCGTGGACGCGGATAGCACTTTGCAGTTCCGAAAAACCGCCGTCACCGTAGGAGACGCGGTATTGCATTCTCAGCCGAACAACATCAAACGAAAACTTAATCAGCAGTAATGCACCTAACACCGCATACAGCGCGCTGACCATACAAACTCCCTGTTTTTTGGCAGATGGTACCTCTCTATGATAGGGGGCTTCCTCAGAAAAGAGAAGATTGTTGTGGAATAGAGGGGGCGTTGCCCACCGACGGAACCACGTCCTGTAAGGCTTGCCACAGAACATCGACCAGTTCAGGTGCCTGGGCGATATCCGGGGTGTGTAAAAAGAGATACGGCGTGGTGCTTTGCTCCCATTTTGGCAACGTTTGCAGCCACACGGCGAACATGTCCCGATTTTGCGGCATGTTATCGCTACCGATAAATCTGACCATTGGGTTATGCGCAGTCACGACGGCATGGACGGGTACTTTGGGCTTTTTGCGTTGTGCATCAATGATGGCTTCGTTATGCGGAATGGCGCTGTGTACAGGGCGGCTGTCGAGAATATCACCTATCTTATGATACACTAAGTAAAATATCTAATTTTGCAAATGCACACTATGAAAACAGCTATCTCGTACATACGATTTTCCACTAAAATTCAATCAGGTGGAGATTCTACCAAGCGTCAGAGCAAGTACATTCAGGACTGGTTAGCTCGTAATCCTGATTATTATCTAGACGATAAACTCAAATTTGAAGACCTGGGTATCAGTGGCTATTCAGGTGCTAATGCCAAATCAGGCGACTTTGGTGAATTTCTTGCTGCTGTTGAAAAAGGTTACATAAAACCTGGTTCAGCACTGCTTGTGGAGTCACTTGATAGGGTGAGTCGTCAAGATATTGACGTAGCGGGGGAGCAGTTAAGAAAGATTCTTAGGGCAGGTGTCGATGTGGTCACTCTAGTAGACAACACTTGGTACACGAAAGATAGCCTGAAAGACCCTTTGAGCATGATAAAGGCGATTTTAGTGATGCAGCGAGCACACGAAGAATCAGCCATGAAATCAACCCGTCTACGCTCTGTATGGGCTGCTAAGCGTGAAAAGGCTGCTAAGGGTCAGATTATGTCTAAACGCTGTGTGGCGTGGCTGACAGTGTCTGAAGACCGTACACACTTCGAGTTTATCCCCGAGAACGTGAAAGCTGTTCAAAGGGTCTTTCAGTTAAGGCTTGAACTTCTTGCTCACGCCAAAATAGCCAAAAAGATGAATGAAGAAGGGTTTGCAACACTGAACCAATACAAATCCGTTAAAGGGGGTTGGTCACAGACTTCCGTTACAGAGCTATTGAGCAATCGTGCTGTAATTGGTTTTAAGGTTCCATCTAAATCTATGGTTGCAAAAGGTGTTTCTGAAATACCCAACTATTACCCTGCAATCATCTCAAATGAGCAATTTCAAGCTGTTCAGCAGCATAAGCAGGGTTCAGGGCGTAAGCCAGCTTCAGATAAGCCTCTTCTGACAAACCTCATGAAGGGTGTCATGCGTTGTTCAAAGTGTGGTTTCATTATGATTATCGCAGGTGCAACAGAGAAGAGACATGGAATCTATAAGTGTTCAATGAAAGGTGTCGGTAAGTGTGACTCTAAAGGCTTCAGTCGTTTACAAACTGACCGTGCTCTTGTTCAAGGTCTACTGTACAACACTAACAGACTCATGTTGCAGAGTGATAATGATTCAACCATTGGTACTCTTCAGGCAGAGCGTGATGAACTACTAAAGCAGCGTGACAGGCTAATCAAACTAGCAAAGCAGTCTGATGATATCGAGTCTATGGCTAAAGACCTTAGAGAGTTAAATGTTCAAATCAAAGACAAAGAGAAAAGTATTTCAGAAACCCACCAGCGGGAAGCCTCTAGTCAGCTTGAGACAGTTAACCATCTCGACCTGACGTTAAAGAAAGACCGTGCCGAAGCGCAAATAATCATCAAGCGTATTATCAAGGAAGTGAGGCTAGATACTGCTAATAAGACCTGTGATATCACTCTACACAATGGAATCAAACTCAACCGCTACCCGCTCACATATGTGATGGATGGGTCTAAATTTGCTGACATGGTAGGATTGCTCGATAACATGGAGTACACATTTACTGAAGATGGGCAGCGGTGGCCTGAGCCTATTCATCTTGCTCCTGATTGGGTAAGAGATGAAATGGAAAGGGAAGGACAGAGACCACCAGCAGATGTTGAAGAATGAAGGGATTCAGCACTGTAGACTGCTAGTCAAACGATAATCCCTATCTGATTTGAATGGATGTGAGTAGTTACATATTGTATGATTTTTACACGCAGACGCTTTGTTAAGGAGTGTAGTTGTGACGGATTTTAAAACAATAGACAGTTACCCGTTCATGCAAGCTGTCCGGCCTGATGGGAAAATGAAATTTCAAAATGAATATAACGCGATGCTTTTTCTTTCTGGTGTACAAGGTGAAATTAGTCATATTGAAACCATTGATTCAGTCAGTAGTGTGACCGAGAAATATATAGCATCAAAATTCTGGCGACTCATTTGGTTTGTTTTTTGGCTGTTTCTGTTCTTCCCAATGCTAATACTCTGGTATTTTATGGCAGAAGTGAGAACACGGACTTTATACAAACCTGGCAAATGGTTTATCCGTCTTGAGAATGGCGAGGCTTTTTATATAGAAAGCATATATCCTCAAGTAGCTGATTTTGTTGAAGCGGAAAGACAGCGTTTAATGTTTGGTTTCTCGATGAAATCAATCCCACCAGTTAAGCCAGTTAAAGACCCAATTGCAGACGCATGGATGCCTGGGATGCCTTGGAAGTAAATTTGTAGACCTGTATTGGCAAATGCTGGTACAGGTTTCACGTTAATCCAATCACAATAAACAATAAACAATATTCCGCTTTACAGTATTATTACTTTCATGCTACTCTAATGACCATCTGCACAGATATCTTAACAGTATCTATACAGATATTCTGTTTAGTATCTTTTAAGATAACTCCACAGATTTTCTTAAAAGACTTTAAACATATTCTTTATCTATTTAAACATATATCTATACAGATACACACGTATGTGTTGTATTGGTGATAACGCATTATCCCATACACAGAATCCTCTCTGTAATCAATTCTAAGTGGTTCTACATCATTACCAATACGTTTCCATATCTTTGACAAGAAAACCTCTTAGGATGCGATACGGAGCGTTTTAGAGTATGTTTTCCACCCTTGGACACATTTTTATTGTAAAGCAGTACCAGCTGCAACTTTGCAAGCGCCTTCTCACCAGGCAGTAGACAAGCCTTATTCATCTAACCGTCCTCACACATCCTTTAGCTGATACCAGTCATAACTAAATCACTATAGATATTAGTAACTTGCATCATTTATTGAAAATAATTGTTTACGTATACCAAATCCGTGGTTCAATTAATAATATATACCCATGAAAATATTTTGGTGACTGATAGCAATATCTAATCACCCTCTTTTGGATATCGGTCTGTGCCCGGACTTTCTAAACGACAATAGTATAAATTGATGCTTAATCGCATAAAGGCTTAACAGCCTCGGTAACGTAGTCACCACTACTAGAGTAACCGCCTATCAGGGAATAACGCTTGTCGATAAATGAGCCAAAAGAGTATCACCGTAGAAATCTTAATAGCCCTTTTAAAAGGTTTTTTTGTATTACTACGGGCTTTAAACATATTCTGTAAACAGTACTATCTAAGCACTCTTAATAATTCTTAACAGATACGCTAATGCGTGAGCATCATGCTACATCATAGAGCATGAGAAAATTAATCATTAACCTATAAGAATAATAATGTCTAATCACATTCCTTGTCCTACTTCATTAAAAGAACTAACAGAGTTACTTGATACCACCCAGCCATTACGGTTATCAGCTATAAAGGTTATGGGTAAAGAAAAGATTCAAACGTTTGTTTATCCTCCTAAGCATTGTTTTACATACGATGAACGAAAGAATCTAATTAAAGATTTTTGGGATTCAATAAAGAACCAGCTAAACAATAAAACTACCTGCGTGTTAAGAGTTCACGGTAATCAGTTAGTTTTACAACTTAACTTTTAAGAATACGAGGCAAGGCCATTATACCTGATGGCTGAAAGCTGTGAAAGGTCTTGTTCCCAACTAGCAGCAGCCTCACCTAATATTTAAACAATTGAGATAAAATATAATGACCGATAATGATAATAACGATGATGTTACTTTACCATCTCAGCCTGGCGTTACCGCAATAGAATACGATATTGACGACCCACGGAAAAAAGCTAATACATCTGCTCTTCCTGTTCGCATGATGCCAGCCCTTGAAGGTGTTGAGATACCTGAATGGATTGAACCGATTCCCGCACCAGCTCAGCAGCTACCCTCAGAGCGCAGAGCGCGTATTGAGTCAATCGCTATTCCAGAAATACAGAGATTAGCAGAAGTCTATAAACGTTCATGCGATACCCTGGAAGCCTTTACATGGAATATCAAAGCAAGAGAAGCCCAGCTAGCTGGAGAATATGTCTACAGGGACTTAAAACACTCTAAAATTAAGATTCATCATGTGCCAGGTGATTATTACGTAAATTACAGCCTTCAGAATGGATTATTCGATGTACCAAATGAACATTATCCTGATGCTAAGTTTAAACTCTTGGAACTAGATAGAAAGAAACTTGGCGCAATGTCTCGAGCTATTTGCGTTCATAGTGATGTTAACAGTTTATCCGAACTGTTATCTGATGCTGAAACTTTAAAGTTTGTTAAAGCCGTCATTAAACGTGAAAAAAGCAGACTGGAAGAGTTGCGAGATAGAGCAGCTAAAGAGTTACATGATTACAAGCAAATGATACGTGAGCAGCTAAATTCTATTCCATCATTAGAATCATTCCTATCGTAAAAGCTAGCCACCCCGACATTCTGGTAAATAAAAAATGTATATACAAAATAATAATGATAAACTGTCACCTGCTAAAACATTCCTAGAGGCTGTACTTTTCAGTGATGAGAAAACGCTGAAACTATACAAAGTTTCTAAGGAAGAAATTGCTGGTATATCCCTAGAAATCAAGATGAGCGTGGCACAGAAATTGCTAAGCTCTGACACTGCTGATATTAGAGCGCAAAGTAAAAAGGTTATTGCGGCAGAGGCTCTATCAGCACAAAAGCCATTACCATCTAAAGAAGTTAAACAAGCAACTTTCAATACCACCAGCAAGCTAAAGGCAATAAATTAACTGTATATAAATGGGTCTTCCCTTGTTGTGGTGGCTGAAGGCATGATAATGGTGTATTTAATCGCCAGAGGTCACCGCCATGGACGAAAAGTCCCTCTACGCTCATATTCTCAACCTGTCCGATCCGTGGCAGGTAAAGTCCCTTTCTCTCGATGAAAATGCCGGTTCTGTTACTGTCACTATTGAGATCGCTGAAAACACCCGGCTAGCCTGTCCGACCTGCGGTAAATCCTGTTCTGTTCACGATCACCGTCATCGTAAATGGCGCCATCTTGATACCTGCCAGTTCACCACTATTGTTGAAGCCGATGTTCCACGAATTATGTGTCCGGAGCATGGCTGCCTGACGTTGCCTGTTCCGTGGGCTGGCCCCGGAAGCCGGTATACGTTGCTATTCGAATCGTTCGTTCTCTCATGGCTGAAAATCAGCACCGTTGATGCTGTCAGGAAGCAACTTAAGCTCAGTTGGAATGCGGTTGACGGCATTATGACCCGGGCAGTTAAGCGAGGTCTTGCCCGGATAAAAAAGCCATTATCCGCCCGTCATATGAATGTGGATGAGGTCGCCTTTAAAAAAGGACATCGTTACATAACGGTGATCTCCGATCGCGATGGTCGGGCGCTGGCCTTAACGGATGATCGCGGCACAGAGAGTCTTGCCGGCTATCTTCGCACGCTCACTGATGGGCAGTTGCTGGCTATCAAAACGCTCTCAATGGACATGAACGCGGGCTATATAAGAGCAGCGCGTATCCACTTACCCAGTGCGGTTGAGAAAATCGCCTTTGACCGCTTCCATGTGGCGAAGCAACTGGGCGAGGTAGTTGATAAAACCCGTCAGAATGAACATCCGCACCTCCCTGTTGAAAGCCGACACCAGGCAAAAGGAACCCGCTTCCTGTGGCAGTACAGCGATAAGTGGATGACCGAATCCCGGCAGGAAAAGCTGATGTGGCTGCGTGCACAGATGAAGCTGACGAGCCAGTGCTGGGCGCTGAAAGAGCTGGCAAAGGATATCTGGAACAGGCCATGGAGCGAGGAAAGACGGAGTGACTGGCAGAGATGGTTGGCGCTGGCGGCTAACAGTGACGTTCCCATGATGAAAAATGCCGCGAAAACGATAGGAAAAAGGCTGTACGGGATCCTGAATGCGATGCGACACAGTGTCTCAAACGGAAATGCGGAGGCACTTAACAGCAAGATCAGGCTGCTGAGGATAAAAGCCAGGGGATACCGAAACCGGGAGCGCTTTAAACTGGGGGTGATGTTCCACTACGGAAAGCTGAATATGGCGTTCTGAGCCTTCCCACCATGATCGGGGAAGACCCATATAAATACAGTATCAAAATCGACCGTTTTAGATGCCTAAAAATACCACTCAAAAACCCTCTTAAAAATGGTATCAAAAACTTGTTTTAGCTTTTTGATGCTAGTATCATAATCATATACCGATTTTGATACCAACAAGGAATACCAGTTATGACCAGCCGCACCTTTGCTTACTGCCGTGTGTCCACCAGCGAACAAACAACCGATAACCAGGTACAGACCATTACCGAGCGTGGGCATAACATCCCAGCAATGCGAGTTGTTACTGAAACAATCAGCGGAACCGTAAAGGCTATGCAGCGCCCAGAGTTCGCCAACCTGATTAACAACAAGCTGGAGGCTGGCGACACGCTGGTAGTTCTGAAACTTGACCGACTCGGACGCGATAACGTCGACATACTCAGCACTGTCGAGATGCTACAAGCGAAAGATATCAAAGTTGTTAGTCTCGATTTGCCAGTCTCAGACCTGACCAGTCCAGAGGGGAAGTTAATGCTCGGTATCATGAGTGCCTACGCAGCTTTTGAACGCGACCGCCTGGTAGAACGCACCAATGAAGGTTTAGACAGGGCAAGGGCAGAGGGTAAGGTTCTCGGTCGACCAAAGGCAGATGTAGAAGAGATTCAAAAGTTAAAGGCTGGTGGGTTGTCTCAATCAAAAGTTGCTACAGCTCTAAGTATTGGTATTGCAACCGTAAAACGTCACTGGAATGTATGACCATGAAACGAATCTCTCTGGCCGTATTGATGTTATCACTCTTATCAGTGATGTTTATAAATCCTGTATACGCTCGACCTCATACACCACAGCAAGTAACGAATTGTATTGAGGCTGGCAGAGATAACGGCGATTCTGATAAAGAGATTGCTGGCAGGTGTTTACCTGACCCGCATCTCGATTCGCTGGAAGATTACGAATAAAACCAATCAAGCCTCCTAATGGAGGTTTTTTTGTACCCGCAGTTGAATGTTCACAGTGTTATACAGACCTTTGCACTGATTCTTCACAGCACATTCTAGATTCTCTGAATGTGACATTGTTCAAATATTTCATCCGCTTGCTTTGCAAGTACCTTACACCTTCCAGGGCTACCAAGAGCCTCCAGATTGAATCTAACAAGAAATACTTTTCAGATTCTGGTCAGTACCACTATCAGAAGTGATTAAACGATTTTTTAAAAATTAAAAAAACAACACTTATAGCTTATCGTCTGGAACATTGAACGAACAGTGACCGTTGAAACCCTTGTTCACGTAGACCTCTTTGAAGTGCTTTCATAAACACAGATACGGTCACCATCTTCATTTACAAACTCTTTTTTCAATGTAGCTGCATAGGTAGTACTGCTAACCACCAGCAACAGACCAATCAACATGATAGCTTTCATTTTATGACCTTCTTTTGGTGTATCAATGGAAAGGTGTCTTGAGGATCACCCGGTTGACCGAGCGGTCATGCAGACCGCGATTAAGGGCTTTTTCGGCCTCACCTTTGGCAAAAAATTCAGGATGCCTGACTTCCACACCATAAGTAAATTCCCGGGGCAGGGCGTCGAGAAACGGCCAGAGTGCGGGCAGGTCACGCGGGCCAAACGTCGCAGGAAGCTGGAGCCAGTACTGGCCGATACGATTAGCCAGTGGCACCATGCGGCTGAAAAATTCTTCGGTCAAATCGCCGCAGTTACGCAGCGCAGCGTTATGCGAAATGGTGGCCGGAAACTTAAAGCAAAAGCGGAAATCATCGGTAGTCTGTTCACGCCAACGCTCAACAATTTCTGCTCTGGGGAGGGCATAAAGCGTGGTATTGCCTTCAACACAGTTAAAGTGTCGGGCATACTCTTCAAGGCTGGTGATGCCAAGGCGCACCCATTTGGGGTGCGACCATTGAGGCAGGCCCACGTATATCATAAGGCGCTTAAGATTTCATCTGTGCTGCGCACGCGACCGATGCGTGGGAAAATGTGGGTCATGCTACCCTGGTGCTGATCCGTTGAGCCTGCGCTGCACGCATCTTCGGCGATCACCAGGTTAAAGCCCAGCTCCCAGGCGTTACGGGCGGTGGACTCTACACCAATGTTGGTGGAAATCCCGCACAGGATGATGGTGTCTATGCCACGACGACGCAGCTGTAGTTCCAGGTCGGTACCGTAGAATGCGCCCCACTGGCGTTTTGTCACTTCAATATCGCTGTCGCATTTACCAAGCGATGCCGGATACGTCCACCAGTTCTCTGGCAGAGCTCGCGCCGCTGGCTGGGCGTCAACAGGCTGTTTTAACGCTTCGGCGAAATCCGCAGACCAACCGACGCGAACCATGACAACAGGTGCACCGCTGGCACGGCATTTTTCCGCCAGGCGGGCGGCACGGCTGACCACACTGTCAGCGGTATGCGGGCCGCCGGCAAAGGGGAGGATCCCTTCCTGCAGGTCAATCACCACAAGTGCAGTTCTGGTGGCATCGAGTGTAAACATAATAACTCCAGTTAAATAAACAACCTGGGCTACACCTTACGACGTTGTGCCCTGCTGTGGGTCGGATAATTTTGTTAATTTTTGTGAGAATGCGCAATAAGAGCGCAGCAAACGTGCGTCTGGCATGCTTCGCTCTTATCGTCCGGCGGAATTTCCAGTATAATAGCCGCCTTTTTTCATCCAGTTGTGACATACAGAAAGCTGCGACATAGTAGCCTGCATACCAGGCAACATTTAGCCTGCGGCTAATTAAGGGATATCTCATGCGTACAGAATATTGCGGGCAGCTGCGTCAGTCCCACGTCGGACAGCAGGTCACCCTGTGTGGTTGGGTCAACCGTCGACGTGATCTTGGTAGCCTTATCTTCATCGATATGCGCGACCGCGAAGGTATCGTTCAGGTGTTCTTCGATCCGGATCGTGCGGACGCGTTGAAGCTGGCTTCTGAGCTGCGTAATGAGTTCTGCATTCAGGTGACCGGCACCGTGCGTGCGCGTGACGAGAAAAACGTCAACACCGACATGGCAACCGGCGCAATTGAAGTGCTGGCGTCCGATCTGGTTATCATCAACCGTGCTGAAGCGCTGCCGCTGGACTCTAACCACGTCAACACCGAAGAAGCGCGTTTGAAGTATCGCTACCTGGATCTGCGTCGTCCGGAAATGGCTCAGCGCCTGAAAACCCGTGCGAAAATTACCAGCCTGGTACGTCGCTTTATGGATGACCACGGTTTCCTCGACATCGAAACCCCGATGCTGACCAAAGCCACGCCAGAAGGCGCGCGCGATTACCTGGTGCCATCCCGCGTTCATAAAGGCAAATTCTACGCGCTGCCGCAGTCACCACAGCTGTTCAAACAGCTGCTGATGATGTCCGGTTTTGACCGCTACTATCAGATCGTAAAATGCTTCCGTGACGAAGACCTGCGTGCTGACCGTCAGCCTGAATTTACCCAGATCGACGTAGAAACCTCCTTCATGACCGCCGGGCAAGTGCGTGAAGTGATGGAAGCGCTGGTGCGTAGCCTGTGGAACGACGTGAAGGGCGTTGAGCTGGGTGATTTCCCAATCATGACCTTCGCCGAAGCAGAACGTCGCTACGGCTCAGACAAACCAGACCTGCGTAACCCGATGGAGCTGGTGGATGTGGCAGACCTGGTGAAAGCCGTTGAGTTCGCGGTATTTGCCGGCCCGGCTAACGATGCGAAAGGTCGTGTAGCTGCGCTGCGCGTACCGGGCGGTGCGAGCTTAAGCCGTAAGCAGATTGACGACTACGGCAACTTCATCAAGATCTACGGTGCGAAAGGTCTGGCTTATATTAAAGTGACCGAGCGTGCAAAAGGCCTGGAAGGCATTACCAGCCCGGTGGCGAAGTTCCTGAACGCGGACATCGTGGAAGCGATCCTTGAGCGCACTGGCGCGCAGGACGGCGACATGATCTTCTTCGGCGCAGACAACAAGAAAGTCGTTGCTGATGCGATGGGCGCACTGCGTCTGAAGCTGGGTAAAGACCTGAGCCTGACCGACGAAACCAAATGGGCTCCGCTGTGGGTTATCGACTTCCCAATGTTTGAAGACGACGGTGAAGGCGGCCTGACCGCAATGCACCACCCGTTCACCTCGCCAAAAGATATGACTGCGGCAGAGCTGAAAGCAGCACCAGAAGACGCGGTGGCAAATGCCTACGATATGGTCATCAACGGCTACGAAGTTGGCGGTGGTTCTGTGCGTATTCACAGCGGCGAAATGCAGCAGACCGTGTTTGGCATTCTGGGCATCAACGAGCAAGAGCAGCGCGAGAAATTTGGCTTCCTGCTGGACGCGCTGAAATACGGTACGCCTCCGCACGCAGGCCTGGCATTCGGTCTTGACCGTCTGACCATGCTGCTGACCGGCACTGACAACATTCGTGACGTTATCGCCTTCCCGAAAACCACCGCTGCGGCGTGTCTGATGACCGAAGCGCCAAGCTTTGCCAACCCGGCCTCTCTGGCTGAGCTGGGCATTGACGTGGTGAAAAAGGAAGAGAAAAACTGATATGGCATATAAGCGTCCCGTTTCTGTCTTAGTTGTAATCTACGCCCAGGACACGAAGCGGGTGCTGATGTTGCAGCGGCGCGATGACCCTGATTTCTGGCAGTCGGTTACCGGCAGTCTGGAAGAAGGGGAAACCGCGTTGCAGGCCGCCGCGCGCGAAGTAAAGGAAGAGGTCACCATTGATGTTGCTTGCGAGCAACTGACCCTGAAGGACTGTCAGCGCACGGTGGAGTTTGAAATTTTTAGCCATTTACGTCATCGCTATGCTCCGGGTATTGAGCGCAATACGGAATCGTGGTTCTGCCTTGCGCTCCCCCGCGAACGGGAGGTCGTGTTCACCGAACACCTGGCCTACCGTTGGGTGAATGCGGCGGATGCCGCCGCGCTAACCAAGTCGTGGAGCAACCGGCAGGCGATTGAAGAATTTGTAATTAACGCTGCCTGAGAAGGCGCGATTTTTGGAGAACTTTTTATGGCAGGTCATAGTAAGTGGGCCAACACCAAACACCGCAAAGCGGCACAGGATGCCAAGCGCGGTAAGATCTTTACCAAAATCATTCGTGAGCTGGTAACGGCAGCACGTCTGGGTGGCGGCGATGCGGGTTCTAACCCACGTCTGCGTGCGGCTATTGATAAAGCGCTGTCTAACAACATGACGCGTGACACCCTGAACCGTGCTATCGCACGTGGCGTGGGCGGTGACGAAGACGCGAACATGGAAACCATCATTTATGAAGGTTACGGCCCTGGCGGTACTGCGGTAATGGTTGAATGTCTGTCTGACAACCGTAACCGTACCGTTGCGGAAGTGCGTCATGCGTTCAGCAAAACCGGTGGCAACCTGGGTACCGACGGTTCTGTAGCGTACCTGTTCAGCAAAAAAGGCGTGATCTCCTTCGAGAAAGGCGATGAAGATGTGATCATGGAAGCGGCGCTGGAAGCCGGTGCTGAAGACGTTGTGACCTTCGATGATGGTGCTATCGACGTGTACACCGCGTGGGAAGAGATGGGTGCAGTGCGTGACGCCCTGGAAGCGGCTGGCCTGAAAGCGGACAACGCTGAAGTGTCTATGATCCCGTCAACCAAAGCGGATATGGATGCTGAAACAGCACCGAAACTGCTGCGTCTGATCGACATGCTCGAAGATTGCGACGACGTGCAGGAAGTGTATCACAACGGTGAAATCTCTGATGAGGTTGCGGCTACGCTGTAATGGCGTGGCTTAATCTTATCGTCACAGGAGACGCGTGATGTCGATTATCCTCGGGATAGACCCCGGCTCGCGCGTCACCGGTTATGGCGTCATCCGTCAGGTTGGACGCCAGTTAACCTACCTGGGCAGCGGTTGTATTCGCACCAAAGTTGACGATTTACCGTCCCGCCTGAAGCTCATTTATGCAGGCGTGACGGAGATTATCACCCAGTTTCAGCCGGACTATTTCGCCATCGAGCAGGTCTTTATGGCGAAAAACGCCGATTCGGCGTTAAAGCTCGGCCAGGCACGCGGCGTGGCCATTGTTGCTGCCGTGAACCAGGATCTTCCGGTATTTGAATACGCGGCACGACAGGTTAAGCAGACGGTGGTGGGGATTGGTAGCGCGGAGAAAAGTCAGGTACAGCACATGGTGCGCACCTTGCTGAAGCTTCCCGCGAACCCACAGGCCGATGCCGCCGATGCGCTGGCCATTGCGATAACCCACTGTCATGTCAGCCAGAACGCGATGCAAATGAGCGAGTCGCGGCTCAATCTGGCGCGAGGCAGGTTACGATAATGAGAAATCAGGCTGGATGTTTATCCAGCCTTTTTTTATTATACCCGTCATAATTCAAGCTGCATGTGCGTTGGCTGCACTCGCTCACCCCAGTCACTTACTGGTGTAAGCTCCAGGGGATTCACTCCCTTGCCGCGTGACTCGGCCTATGGCCTCGCCCCTTCGGGGCCAGCGCAAGCGCTGTTCAAAACGCTAAAGGCGTTTTGTCCTACAACTCGAATTATTTAGGGTATACGTCGGCAGTTAATTTCTTCCAGAACGCAGGAGCGTCACGTGATAGGCAGACTCAGAGGCATCATCATTGAAAAACAACCCCCGTTAGTGCTGCTGGAAGTAGGTGGCGTGGGCTATGAAGTCCATATGCCAATGACCTGCTTCTACGAGCTGCCGGACGCGGGTAAAGAGGCGATTGTCTTTACCCAGTTTGTGGTGCGTGAAGATGCCCAGTTGCTGTACGGCTTTAATAACAAGCAGGAACGTACGCTGTTCCGCGAGCTGATTAAAACCAATGGCGTCGGGCCAAAGCTGGCACTGGCTATTCTGTCCGGGATGTCTGCCCAACAGTTTGTGAATGCCGTTGAGCGCGAAGATCCCGCTGCGTTGATTAAGCTACCGGGTATCGGTAAGAAAACCGCCGAGCGTCTGATTGTCGAGATGAAAGACCGCTTTAAAGGTCTCCACGGCGATCTGTTTACGCCAGCGGCAGACCTGGTGCTGACCTCTCCTGGTGCGCCAGCATCGGATGACGCCGAACAGGAAGCGGTTGCTGCGCTGGTAGCACTGGGCTATAAACCTCAGGAGGCCAGCCGCATGGTGAGTAAAATCGCCAAACCGGATGCCAGCAGTGAAACCCTGATTCGTGAAGCGCTGCGCGCTGCATTGTGAGGTAAAGGATGATTGAAGCAGACCGCCTGGTATCGGCAGGCACTATTCAGGCAGATGACGTGGTGGATCGCGCGATCCGCCCCAAACTGCTTGATGAGTATATCGGCCAGCCACAGGTTCGTTCCCAGATGGAAATCTTCATCCAGGCGGCAAAATTGCGTGGCGATGCGCTCGATCACCTGCTGATTTTTGGCCCTCCAGGCCTGGGTAAAACCACGCTGGCGAATATTGTAGCCAATGAAATGGGCGTAAACCTGCGTACCACGTCTGGCCCGGTGCTGGAAAAAGCAGGTGACCTGGCGGCGATGCTGACCAACCTTGAACCTCACGATGTACTGTTTATCGATGAGATCCACCGCCTGTCACCGGTGGTGGAGGAGGTGCTCTATCCGGCGATGGAAGACTATCAGCTGGATATTATGATTGGTGAAGGCCCGGCGGCACGCTCTATCAAAATCGACCTGCCGCCGTTCACCCTGATTGGTGCGACGACGCGTGCCGGGTCGTTAACCTCGCCACTGCGTGACCGTTTTGGCATTGTACAGCGCCTGGAGTTTTATCAGGTTCCTGACCTTCAGCATATCGTTGGCCGTAGTGCCCGCTATATGGGGCTGGAGATGAGCGAAGAAGGGGCGTTCGAAGTGGCGAAACGCTCTCGCGGTACACCGCGTATTGCTAACCGCTTGCTGCGCCGCGTGCGTGACTTTGCTGAAGTGAAGCACGATGGCTCGATTTCCGCTGAGATTGCCGCACAGGCACTGGACATGCTGAATGTGGATGCTGAAGGCTTCGACTATATGGATCGTAAGCTGCTGCTGGCGGTACTGGACAAGTTCTTTGGCGGCCCTGTCGGGCTGGACAATCTGGCGGCGGCAATTGGTGAAGAGCGTGAAACAATTGAGGACGTACTGGAGCCGTATCTGATCCAGCAGGGCTTCTTACAGCGTACGCCGCGTGGACGTATGGCAACGGTACGAGCGTGGAATCATTTCGGGATCACCCCACCGGAGATGCCGTAATGCTGTGTTCCCTCTCCCTGTGGGAGAGGGCCTGGGTGAGGGCATCAGCGCCCTCGGTCTTAACTTGCTGTTTTCTTCATCATACTGAAAATAAACAGCAGCGCCGCGCATAGCACTACTGACGGGCCTGCCGGTGTGTCATAAAATGCCGAGAAAGTCAGCCCGCCTGTTACCGCAATCATCCCCACGATAACCGCTACACCCGCCATTTGCTCCGGCGTACGGGCAAAACGACGTGCTGTGGCCGCCGGAATGATCAGCAGTGAGGTGATAATCAGCGCACCGACAAATTTCATTGCTACCCCGATGGTCAACGCAGTTACCAGCATCAGTAGCAGTTTCACGCGCTGCAGTTTCACGCCGTCGACAAACGCCAGATCCGGGCTCACGGTCATTGCCAGCAGGTTACGCCACTGCCACAGCAAAATGCACAGCACCACCACAACCCCGATGGCGATAGAAATCAGGTCTTCCGGCGTCACGGCCAGCAGGTCACCAAACAGGTAGGCCATCAGGTCAACGCGGATATTGGACATCAGACTCACCACGACCAGCCCCAGCGACAGGGCGCTATGCGCCATAATGCCAAGCAGCGTATCAATGGCGAGGTGAGGGCGCTTTTCCAGCCAGACCAGACCGGCAGCCAGCAGCAGCGTGACCACAATCACCGCATAGAACGGATTGATGTCCAGTAACAGGCCAAAGGCAACCCCGAGCAGAGAGGCATGCGCCAGGGTATCGCCGAAATAGGACATTCTGCGCCACACCACAAACGAGCCAAGCGGGCCCGCGGCGCAGGCAAGCATAATCCCGGCCAGCCAGCCGGGCAGTAACAGTTCAATCATGAGTGTCCATTTCCCCGGCGCAGGACAATTCGTCCCTGTAAATCGTGGCGGTGATTATGATGATGGCGATAAATTCCCAGCTGTTCAGCACCGCGGGGGCCAAACATAGAGATAAACTCCGGGTGCGTCGACACCACGTCCGGCGTGCCGGAACAGCAGATATGATGGTTCAGACACAGCACTTCGTCGGTTTTTGCCATCACCAGATGCAGGTCGTGGGAAACCATCAGTACCGCGCAGTTAAGCTCGCGGCGCAGCTGGTCGATTAAATCATAAAGTGCAACCTGACCATTCACATCCACACCCTGCGTCGGTTCATCCAGCACCAGCAACTGTGGGCTGCTCAGCAGCGCACGGGCAAGTAAAACGCGCTGGGTTTCACCACCAGAGAGTTTCTGCAACGGGGCGTCGACAAGATGACCCGCCTGGACACGTTTCAGCGCCGGGAGAATGTCGGCTTTATGTGTACCAGGGCGAAGACGCAGGAAGCGGCTGACCGTCAACGGCAGCGTGGCGTCCAGGTGTAATTTTTGCGGCACATAGCCGATACGCAATTTTTCTTCGCGCGTGATCACGCCTTCGTCAGGTCTTACCAGGCCAAGCACTACGCGAACGAGCGTGGATTTACCTGCACCATTAGGGCCGAGCAGCGTCAGAATTTTGCCGGGTTTCAGATCCAGTGACACGTCAGAAAGGACGCGGCGCTGACCGAATGAGACCGAAATATTTTCGAGAGAAACCAAAGTCGTCATGTCAATTTAAGCTTGCAGAAGTCAACGAATGTTATAATATCACATTCCACGCATTCATTACGATGATTAGTCGCATTATGTTACATAAAAATACGCTTCTTTTCGCAGCATTATCCGCTGCTCTTTGGGGTACAACAGCACAAGATGGTAACGCCGCCGTTGTCGCTTCGCTTAAACCGCTCGGATTCATTGCTTCGGCCATTGCAGACGGGGTGACAGAGACTCAGGTTTTGCTGCCTGATGGTGCCTCCGAACATGACTATTCCTTGCGGCCGTCGGATGTAAAACGCTTACAAAACGCGGACTTAGTTGTCTGGATTGGGCCGGAAATGGAAGCGTTTATGCAGAAATCGGCAAAACAGGTTCCTGAACAGAAACAGGTCACTATTGCCGAACTGTCAGGTGTGAAACCGCTGCTCATGAAAGGGGCTGATGACGACGGTGGCGAACACGACCACGCGCATGCCAGCAGTGAAAAAGGTGATGGAGATCACCATCACGGCGAGTACAACATGCATCTTTGGCTTTCCCCAGAGATAGCGCGGCTTTCAGCGGTTGCAATCCATGACAAATTAGTGGAACTTATGCCGCAAAGTCGAGCCAAACTAGACGCCAACCTGAAGGATTTTGAGGCTCAATTAGCCGCAACCGATAAGCAGGTGGGTAACGAGCTCGCACCGTTGAAAGGAAAAGGGTATTTCGTTTTTCATGACGCCTATGGCTATTACGAAAAACACTACGGCCTGACCCCACTTGGTCACTTTACCGTCAACCCTGAAATTCAGCCCGGTGCGCAGCGTTTACATGAAATCAGAACACAGTTGGTTGAGCAAAAAGCGACTTGCGTTTTTGCTGAGCCACAGTTCAGGCCAGCGGTCGTAGAAGCCGTGGCCAGGGGAACATCCGTGCGCATGGGAACCCTTGACCCGCTAGGAACGAATATCCAGTTGAGCAAAGCGAGCTATTCGCAGTTCCTCAGCCAACTGGCGAACCAGTATGCGAGCTGCCTGAAAGGAGATTAACGAGGAAGTGAATACGTGCAACAGATAGCCCGCTCTGTCGCTCTGGCATTTAACAATTTGCCCCGACCCCATCGCGTTATGCTGGGGTCGCTTACTGTTCTCACCTTAGCGGTCGCCGTCTGGCGGCCCTATGTGTACCACCCAAGTTCTGCCCCTATCATCAAAACCATTGAGCTTGAAAAGAGCGAGATCCGTTCTTTACTGCCAGAGGCCAGCGAACCCATCGACCAGACGGCTCAGGAAGATGAAGCCATCCCTCAGGATGAGCTGGATGATAAAACCGAAAATGACTCAGGTACCCATGAATATGTCGTCTCGACGGGCGATACGCTGAGCAGCGTTCTGAACCAGTACGGCATTGAAATGGGGGATATCAGCCAGCTGGCAGCCGCGGATAAAGCATTACGCAACCTTAAAATTGGTCAGCAACTCTCCTGGACATTGAGCGCGGAGGGCGATTTACAGAGCCTGACGTGGGAAGTGTCGCGTCGTGAAACCCGCACCTATGAGCGTACTGCAAACGGTTTCAAGATGGACAGCGAAATGCAGCAGGGCGACTGGGTGAACAGCGTGCTGAAAGGCACCGTTGGAGCGAGTTTTGTCTCCAGCGCACGTGATGCCGGGTTGACCAGCGCTGAAATCAGCGCGGTTATCAGGGCCATGCAGTGGCAAATGGATTTCCGTAAACTGAAAAAAGGCGATGAGTTCTCTGTGCTGATGTCCCGTGAAATGCTGGATGGCAAACGCGAGCAAAGTCAGCTGGTGGGTGTTCGCCTGCGTTCCGAAGGTAAAGATTACTACGCCATTCGCGCCGAAGACGGTAAGTTTTATGACCGTAACGGTACCGGGCTGGCGAAAGGCTTCCTGCGCTTCCCGACGGCTAAACAGTTCCGCGTCTCTTCCAACTTCAACCCGCGTCGTCTGAACCCGGTCACCGGACGTGTTGCACCACATCGTGGTGTCGATTTCGCGATGCCGCAGGGTACGCCAGTGCTGGCGGTGGGTGATGGCGAAGTGGTCATGGCTAAACGCAGCGGGGCTGCAGGGTATTACGTGGCGGTTCGTCATGGACGTACCTACACCACCCGTTATATGCACCTGCGTAAAATGCTGGTGCAGCCGGGGCAGAAAGTGAAGCGCGGCGATCGTATTGCGCTCTCGGGTAATACCGGACGCTCTACGGGTCCGCATCTGCACTATGAAGTGTGGATTAACCAGCAGGCGGTGAATCCGCTGACGGCGAAGCTGCCGCGCACCGAAGGCCTGACGGGTAAAGATCGTAATGATTACCTGGCTCAGGTGAAAGAGGTGATACCGCAACTGCGTTTTGACTAAACGCTGTTCAGCATAAAGCCGGTGCCAGTGCGCACCGGCTTTTTCTTTTGTGCCTGAGCCTCAGCCTCGCTACACTATTCGCATTATTCGTTTTTTTCGCATTACCTTCCCTGGAATCAGCATGGAAACAAAAAAAAATAACATTGAGTATATTCCTGAGTTTGAGCCGTCGTTTCGTCACCCGCGCAACTGGGGAGCCTGGCTTGGCGTATATGCCTTCGCCGGTATCGCGTTACTGCCAGCATCCGTGCGTGATCCTCTGCTGGGAAAGGTAGGCCGTCTTGCCGGACGGATGGGTAAAAGCGCCCGCCGCCGCGCGCAGATCAACCTCTATTACTGTTTCCCTGAAAAGAGCGACGCCGAGCGCGAAGCGATTATTGATGCCATGTATACCACTGCCCCGCAGGCAATGGCGATGATGGCAGAGCTGGCACTGAAAGGGCCAGAGAAAATCCTCAATCGTGTGGACTGGAAAGGGCTGGAAATCATCGACGAGATGCGTCGCAATGATGAGAAGGTGATTTTTCTCGTTCCTCATGGCTGGGGTGTGGATATTCCCGCCATGCTGATGGCATCGCAAGGCCAGAAAATGGCGGCGATGTTCCATAATCAGGGGAATAAGATCTTTGATTACGTCTGGAATACCGTGCGTCGCCGCTTTGGTGGTCGCCTGCATGCGCGTAACGATGGAATCAAGCCGTTTATTCAGTCCGTGCGTCAGGGATACTGGGGCTACTATTTGCCGGATCAGGATCACGGTGCTGAGCACAGTGAGTTTGTCGATTTCTTTGCGACCTACAAGGCGACACTGCCTGCGATTGGCCGCTTGATGAAAGTCTGCCGTGCCAGAGTTGTTCCGCTGTTCCCTGTTTATGATGGCAAAACGCATCGTCTGAGCATTGAAGTGCGTCCACCGATGGATGACTTGCTGACTGCCGACGATAACACCATTGCGCGGCGCATGAACGAAGAGGTGGAGCTTCTGGTGGGGCCACATGCAGAGCAATACACGTGGATACTGAAGCTGCTCAAAACGCGTAAACCGGGCGAAAAAGAGCCGTACAAACGTAGAGAGCTTTTCCCGGGTAAATAAAAAATATCCCCTCTCCCTGAAAGGGAGAGGGGAGCGCATATCCAGCCTTGATTACTCGACTGTCATAACGCGTGTGGTGTTAGTCGAACCGATGGTGCTCATCACGTCGCCCTGCGTCACGATGACAATATCACCGGATACCAGATAGCCCTTATCACGCAGCAGGTTAACCGCATCAGTCGCCGCCGCAACACCGTCACAGGCACTGTCGAAGTGAACTGGCGTGACGCCGCGATACAGCGCTGTCAGGTTCAGGGTGCGCTCGTGGCGGGACATGGCGAAGATTGGCAGGCCGGAGCTGATACGGGAAGTCATCAGCGCGGTACGGCCAGATTCGGTCATGGTGATGATCGCCGTAACGCCTTTCAGGTGGTTAGCCGCGTACATGGCGGACATCGCAATCGCTTCTTCCACATTGTCGAACTGTACATCCAGACGGTGCTTAGAGACGTTAATGCTTGGGATCTTTTCAGCACCCAGGCATACGCGCGCCATTGCGGCGACGGTTTCTGCCGGGTACTGACCCGCCGCTGTTTCTGCGGACAGCATCACGGCATCGGTACCGTCCAGCACGGCGTTGGCCACGTCCATCACTTCTGCACGGGTTGGCATTGGGTTGGTGATCATGGACTCCATCATCTGGGTCGCGGTGATCACGGCGCGGTTCAACTGACGTGCGCGGCGAATCAGTGCTTTCTGGATACCGACCAGTTCCGGGTCGCCAATTTCCACACCCAGGTCACCACGGGCAACCATGACCACGTCAGATGCCAGGATCACGTCGTCCATTGCGTCCTGGTCGCAAACAGCTTCAGCACGTTCAACTTTGGCCACGATTTTCGCATCACAACCGGCATCGCGAGCCAGACGGCGTGCATAGTTCAGATCTTCGCCGCAGCGCGGGAAGGAGACGGCCAGGTAATCAACCCCAATCAGCGCAGCGGTTACGATATCCGCTTTGTCTTTTTCGGTCAGCGCTTCTGCAGAGAGGCCACCGCCGAGTTTGTTGATCCCTTTGTTGTTAGAAAGCGGACCACCGACGGTCACTTCGGTGAACACCTTCATTCCCTGAACGTCCAGCACTTTCAGCTGTACGCGACCGTCGTCGAGCAGCAGGATGTCGCCAGGCACCACGTCAGCCGGCAGACCTTTATAGTCGATACCGACTTTCTCTTTATCGCCTTCGCCTTTGCCCAGGTTGGCATCCAGCAAGAATTTATCACCGATATTGAGGAAAACTTTGCCTTCTTTAAAGGTGGATACGCGAATTTTGGGACCTTGCAGGTCACCGAGGATAGCAACATGGCGACCCAGTTTGGCCGCGATTTCGCGCACTTTATCAGCACGTAATTTATGGTCTTCTGGCGTACCGTGAGAGAAGTTCATACGCACCACGTTGGCACCAGCGGCGATAATTTTTTCAAGGTTATTATCGCGATCGGTAGCCGGGCCTAAGGTGGTTACGATCTTGGTTCTGCGAAGCCTTCTGGACATGTAATACTCCGTTGACTGAAACAACTTTGGTGTTGCGTGAACATTGAATCGGCCTTCTTCTGCTGCAAAGCAACAGAGAGGGGACCGAATGCCGTAAATCGTTTACATCTTAGTTATTAGGGAACATCGCTCTTTATGAGCAATTCTTTATCAAAACGCGATTCCTTGAGCGCTTCTTTGACACGCTTCAAGTTATCTCTGAATTTTGTGCCCCGGCGTAAGGTAAAACCGGTTGCCAGCACGTCAATCACCGTAAGCTGCGCCAGACGAGACACCATCGGCATATACATGTCCGTGTCTTCAGGCACATCCAGAGTGATGGCGAGCGTCGCTTCTCGCGCCAGCGGTGTGCCCGCCGTCGTCAGGGCGATCACCATGGCATCGTTTTCACGCGCCAGCTGTGCCAGTTCAACCTGACTCTTGGTACGACCCGTGTGCGAGATAAGCACCACAACATCATCTTCGCTACAATTCATACAGCTCATGCGTTGCAGCACAATGTCATCGGAATAAATCACCGGAACGTTAAAGCGGAAGAACTTGTTCATGGCATCATGTGCCACTGCTGCTGACGACCCGAGACCGAAGAAGGCAATACGCTTGGCCTGCGTCAGTAAATCGACCGCGCGATTTACCGAGCTCATATCCAGCGACTGGCGGACGTGGTCAAGCGTGGCCATTGCCGACTCAAATATTTTCGCCGTGTATGCATCTACGCTGTCGTCTTCATCCACATTGCGATTAACATAGGGCGTGCCGTTTGCCAGACTTTGGGCCAGATGCAGTTTAAAATCAGGGAAACCGCGCGTTTCCAGACTGCGGCAGAATCGATTTACCGTCGGTTCGCTGACGCCCGATTCCTGTGCCAGAGCGGCGATGCTTGAATGAATCGCCTGAGCGGGGGAGGCGAGAATAACTTCGGCCACTTTTCGCTCGGATTTGCTAAGGTGTTCCAGTTGAAACTGGATTTTTTCCAGCATGTTCATCGTTAACAAGGCGCTCATGGGTGGAAACGATTTCATTGATTGATGAAATCATGATTCGATTTAGCCGATATTACCCCTGTGGTTTCTTAAAGGGTAACAGTCGACAAGAAATGTTGTTGTTTTTTTTCATTACTTGATCGATGTCGGGTTTTACCGTGGCCGGACAGAACAAAGAATCATCGGTTTTCGCGTTATTGCCGTGCCGCATGCGTTTGGCAGGTCAAAAATCACCGTATCGCACGTGACGTTAAGCGCTAATGGTTTCGGGAATGACGTAAAAGCAGTACAGTGCATTGTAATAAAATTACAACGATACCTGGCAGAAGCACCAGGTTATCCAACTGAGGAGAATGACATGGCGGTAACGCAAACAGCCCAGGCATGTGACCTGGTCATTTTCGGCGCGAAAGGCGATCTTGCACGCCGTAAATTGCTGCCTTCCCTGTATCAACTGGAGAAAGCGGGCCAACTCCATCCGGATACCCGTATCCTGGGTGTAGGGCGCGCCGACTGGGACAAGGACGCTTATACCAAAGTGGTGCGCGAGGCGCTCGAAACTTTCATGAAAGAGAAAATTGATGAAAGTTTGTGGGATACCCTGAGTGGCCGTCTTGATTTCTGCAACCTGGACGTTAACGACGTCAGCGCGTTCACCCGTTTAGGTGAAATGCTGGATCAGAAAAACCGTGTCACCATTAACTATTTCGCCATGCCGCCAAGCACCTTCGGCGCAATCTGCAAAGGGCTGGGCGAGGCAAAACTGAATAACAAACCAGCACGCGTGGTTATGGAAAAACCGCTGGGTACATCTCTGTCGACCTCACGCGAAATTAACGACCAGGTGGGCGAATACTTCGAAGAGTGTCAGGTGTACCGCATTGACCATTACCTGGGTAAAGAGACGGTACTGAACCTGCTGGCGCTGCGTTTTGCTAACTCCCTGTTTGTAAACAACTGGGATAACCGCACTATCGACCATGTGGAAATTACCGTGGCCGAAGAGGTGGGCATTGAAGGTCGCTGGGGTTACTTTGACCAGGCCGGTCAGATGCGCGACATGATCCAGAACCACCTGCTGCAAATCCTGTGCATGATTGCGATGTCTCCGCCATCCGATCTGACGGCTGACAGCATCCGCGATGCCAAAGTGAAAGTCCTGAAATCACTGCGCCGCATTGACCGTTCAAATGTACGTGAGAAAACCGTTCGCGGTCAGTACACCGCCGGGTTTGCACAGGGTAAAAAAGTACCGGGCTATCTGGAAGAAGAGGGTGCGAACAAATCCAGCAACACAGAGACGTTTGTGGCGATCCGTGTGGATATCGACGACTGGCGCTGGGCGGGTGTTCCGTTCTATCTGCGTACCGGTAAACGTCTGCCAGCCAAATGCTCTGAAGTGGTTGTGTACTTCAAAAACCCGGAACTGAACCTGTTCAAAGAGTCCTGGCAGGAACTGCCGCAGAACAAACTGACCATCCGTCTGCAGCCGGACGAAGGTGTGGATATTCAGATCCTGAACAAAGTCCCAGGCCTGGATCACAAGCACAACCTGCAGACCACCAAGCTGGATCTGAGTTATTCCGAAACCTTCAACCAGACGCACCTGGCTGATGCTTACGAGCGTCTGCTGCTGGAAACCATGCGTGGTATCCAGGCGCTGTTCGTGCGTCGCGATGAAGTGGAAGAGGCGTGGAAATGGGTCGACTCCATCACCGAAGCCTGGGCTGCCGATCAGGATGTGCCAAAACCGTATCAGGCGGGGACCTGGGGGCCGGTCGCATCGGTTGCGATGATCACCCGTGATGGTCGCTCATGGAACGAGTTTGAGTAAGATTATCCACTAACCCAGAGGTGTTATTTTACCGGTAACATGATCTGGCACAGTTAGTCGCATAATTTTTAATCTTTTAAGCTCCGCGTGGATTCACCCGCGGAGCTTTTTTTATTACACTGCCGGAAGTGATTTTGCCCCTGGGCTCCGGACAGCAAGCGTTTCAGCGTTGTTAACAACTGCCAGCAACTTTGTAAACTCCCGAGCACGGACAGATAAATTAGAGGAGCTTTTATGAATCCTGTATTGTTACGCGTAACAAAACGCATTATCGAGCGCTCAAAAGAGACGCGCTCGGCCTACCTCGCCCGGATTGAACAGGCAAAGAGTAACACTGTCCACCGCTCTCAGCTGGCCTGCGGTAACCTGGCCCACGGCTTTGCCGCCTGCCAACCCGATGATAAAGCCTCGCTGAAAAGCATGCTGCGTAACAATATCGCCATTATTACCTCCTATAACGATATGCTTTCCGCGCACCAGCCGTATGAGGTTTACCCGGATATCATCCGTAAAGCGCTGCACAGCGTGAATGCAGTCGGTCAGGTCGCGGGTGGTGTGCCAGCGATGTGCGACGGTGTAACCCAGGGTCAGGACGGAATGGAGCTGTCTCTGCTGAGCCGCGAAGTGATTGCGATGTCTGCGGCGGTTGGCTTGTCTCACAACATGTTCGATGGTGCGCTGTACCTGGGCGTGTGTGACAAGATAGTCCCGGGGCTGGCGATGGCGGCACTGTCGTTTGGTCATCTGCCCGCAATTTTTGTGCCGTCAGGTCCAATGAGCAGCGGCCTGCCAAACAAAGAAAAAGTACGTATTCGACAGCTGTATGCTGAAGGCAAAGCAGACCGTCAGGCGCTGCTGGAAGCGGAAGCCGCCTCCTACCACGCGCCGGGTACCTGCACCTTCTATGGTACGGCCAACACCAACCAGATGGTGGTGGAGTTTATGGGGATGCAGCTGCCAGGTTCGTCCTTTATCCAGCCGGATGCTCCGCTGCGTCAGGCGCTGACTGAAGCCGCTGCCCGCCAGGTGACGCGTCTGACCGGTAACGGCAGCGAGTGGCTGCCTCTGGGTAAAATGATCGACGAAAAAGTCGTTGTTAACGGAATTGTCGCGCTGCTGGCAACCGGTGGTTCAACTAACCACACCATGCACCTGGTAGCGATGGCACGCGCGGCGGGCATTCTGATCAACTGGGACGATTTCTCCGATATTTCTGCTGTTGTACCGCTGATGGCGCGCCTGTACCCAAATGGCCCGGCGGACATTAACCACTTCCAGGCAGCCGGTGGCGTGCCGGTTCTGATGCGTGAACTGCTCAAAGGCGGTCTGCTGCATGAAGATGTGAACACTGTGGCGGGCTTTGGTCTGCAGCGCTACACCCTGGAGCCGTGGCTGAACAACGGCGAGCTGGACTGGCGTGAAGGCGCGAGCGCGTCCCTCGATGCGCAGGTTATCGCCACCATCGACAAACCGTTCTCTCACCACGGTGGTACCAAAGTGTTGAGCGGTAACCTGGGTCGTGCAGTAATGAAAACGTCTGCCGTACCGGAAGAGAATCAGATTATCGAAGCGCCGGCGGTGGTGTTTGAAAGCCAGCACGACGTGTTACCAGCCTTTGACGCTGGCCTGCTCGACAAAGATTGCGTGGTGGTGGTGCGTCACCAGGGGCCAAAAGCCAACGGGATGCCAGAATTGCATAAACTTATGCCGCCACTTGGTGTATTATTGGACCGCTGTTTCAAAATTGCGTTGGTGACCGATGGACGCCTTTCTGGGGCATCAGGTAAAGTGCCTTCAGCGATCCACGTGACCCCTGAAGCTTACGACGGCGGCCTGCTGGCGAAAGTTCGCGATGGCGACATGATCCGCGTCAACGGTCAGACAGGCGAGTTAACCCTGCTGGTGGATGAAGCAGAGCTGGCGGCGCGTAAGCCACATATTCCTGACCTTAGCGCGTCGCGTGTGGGTACCGGACGCGAAATGTTTAGTGCGCTGCGTGAGAAACTCTCCGGCGCGGAGCAGGGCGCAACCTGTATTACGTTTTAAGACGACTTGATTTTATCGATCTGGCGAGAGAAAACTCTGATGAAAAACTGGAAAACAAGTGCAGAAGCAATCCTGACCACTGGCCCTGTCGTGCCGGTTATTGTGGTAAATAAACTGGAGCACGCTGTACCGATGGCGAAAGCGCTGGTTGCAGGTGGGGTTCGCGTTCTGGAAGTGACTCTGCGTACCGCCTGTGCGATGGACGCTATCCGCGCTATCGCCAAAGAAGTACCGGACGCGATCATCGGTGCGGGGACTGTTCTGAACGCGCAGCAGCTGGCTGAAGTGACCGAAGCAGGCGCACAGTTCGCGATCAGCCCGGGTCTGACGGAGCCTCTGCTGAAAGCCGCAACCGAAGGTTCTATTCCGCTGATCCCTGGTATCAGCACCGTGTCTGAACTGATGCTGGGCATGGACTACGGTCTGAAAGAGTTCAAATTCTTCCCGGCAGAAGCGAACGGCGGTACCAAAGCGCTGCAGGCCATTGCCGGTCCATTCTCTCAGGTTCGTTTCTGCCCAACCGGCGGTATCTCTCCGGCGAACTACCGTGACTACCTGGCGCTGAAAAGCGTGCTGTGCATCGGTGGTTCATGGCTGGTTCCGGCTGACGCGCTGGAAGCAGGTGACTGGGATCGCATTACGAAACTGGCTCGTGAAGCAGTTGAAGGTGCTAAGCAGTAAGCGTGTAGTCGAATGAAAAACGGGCCTTCTGGCCCGTTTTTTTATCCTGCTACGTTGACATTCGCGGCGGCCGTTTTGGCTCTTGCCACGGCATCATCTATATTCTCACCCGTCGCTAACGCCACGCCAAGACGACGTGAACCGTCGATTTCCGGTTTACCGAACAACCTGACCTGCAAACCTGCGCCGACGGCACCTTCAACGTTATCGAAGGTGACGTTCTGGCTGGTCAAGTGCGGCAGGATCACCGCCGATGCCGCCGGGCCGTACTGACGAATACCACCGACAGGCAGGCCGAGGAAGGCACGCACATGCAGGGCGAACTCAGAGAGATCCTGTGAGATCAGGGTCACCATGCCAGTATCGTGCGGGCGAGGGGAGACTTCACTGAAAATGACCTCATCACCGCAGACAAACAGCTCCACACCGAACAGGCCGTAACCGCCCAGCGCCAGCACCGTCTTACGGGCTATTTCCTGCGCACGTTCCAGGGCCAGAGGACTCATCTGCTGCGGCTGCCAGGATTCGCGATAATCACCATCTTCCTGACGGTGACCAATCGGGTCGCAGAAATGAACGCCATCCACGGCGCTGACGGTGAGCAGGGTGATTTCGAAATCAAACTTAACCACACCTTCGACAATCACGCGCCCGGCACCGGCGCGGCCACCCTGTTGCGCATAGTCCCAGGCCTTATCCAGCGTGCTACTGTCGCGGATAAAGCTTTGCCCTTTACCGGAGGAGCTCATTACCGGCTTAATGATGCACGGGTAGCCAATCTCGTTGACGGCCTGAAGGAATTCGGCTTTGTTACCAGCAAAACGGTAGCTGGAGGTGGGGAGTTGCAGCTCTTCAGCCGCCAGACGGCGAATACCTTCACGGTTCATGGTCAGCTTCGCCGCTTTTGCACAGGGCACTACGCGTTGACCTTCCTGCTCAAGGGCAATCAGCATATCGGTAGCAATGGCTTCGATTTCCGGTACCACGAAATCCGGTTTTTCTTTGGTAATCAGGGCGTGCAGGGCGTCGCCATCCAGCATGTTAATCACATGAGCGCGGTGGGCTACGTGCATCGCAGGGGCATCTGCATAACGATCAACCGCGATGACTTCAACGCCTAAGCGCTGGCACTCAATGGCAACCTCTTTTCCCAGTTCTCCCGATCCTAGCAGCATTACGCGCGTCGCTGCAGGTCGCAGCGCGGTTCCTAAACGAGTCATAACAATCCCCCTGAAAAAGTTGCGCGCAGTATAAACGAAAACGTTTGCGTCTGTCTTGTTCCGGGAGCCGGGAGACCGGTAAGAAATTTAACCAGCCAGAGAATGCGTCTTTCTGCGAGTGGAGGCCATGTTTCGCTTGCATGATGTGTGCGTTTTGCCAACCTTATAGGGTGTGAAACTCAAAAGAAACATGACATGCCACCGAAAGCCCGACGTACGCCCTATGCGATCACCACGCATGGCGATACACGTATAGATAACTATTACTGGCTGCGGGACGATTCGCGCGCTCAGCCAGATGTGCTCGACTATCTGCACCAGGAAAATGAGTATGGCCGGAAGGTCATGTCCAGCCAGCAGGCGCTGCAGGATCAACTGCTGAGTGAGATGGTGCAACGCATCCCCCAGCGCGACATTTCTGCGCCCTGGACCAAAAATGGCTACCGTTACCGCCACCGCTATGACCCCGGCAATGAATATCCTGTCTATCAGCGACAGCCGGTGTTAAGTGCCGAGTGGGATGACTGGGAAACCCTGCTTGACGCTAACCAGCGCGCGGCCCACAGCGAGTTTTATACACTGGGTGGCATGTCTGTCTCACCTGATAATGCCATTATGGCGCTGGCGGAAGATTACCTCTCTCGCCGCCAGTACGGACTGCGTTTCCGTAACCTGGAGACGGGGAACTGGTATCCAGAAACGCTGGAGAATGTCTCACCGGATTTTGTCTGGGCGAACGACTCTGAAACGGTCTATTACGTCAAAAAGCATGCTTTGACCTTGCTGCCCTGGCAGGTATGGCGTCACACCGTGGGCACGGCTTCCTCTGATGATGAACTGGTGTATGAAGAGAAAGACGATACGTTTTACGTTAGCCTGCATAAAACCTCGTCGCGCCGCTACGTCATCATTTCGCTCGCCAGCGCGACCACCTCTGAAGTCTTGCTGCTGGATGCCGAACTGCCCGATGCGCAGCCGCTCTGTTTTCTGCCGCGTCGCAAAGATCATGAGTACAGCCTGGATCACTTCCAGCACAGCTTTTATTTGCGTTCTAACCGTGAAGGCAAAAACTTTGGCCTTTATAAGACCAAAGTACGTGATGAGCACAAATGGGAGGTCTTAATTCCCGCCCGGGAACAGGTGATGCTCGAAGGATTTACGCTCTTCACCGACTGGCTGGTGGTGGAGGAGCGTCAGCGGGGGCTGACCAGCCTGCGACAAATTAACCGCAAAACGCATGAAGTGGTGGGGATTGCGTTCGACGATCCGGCCTATGTAACGTGGATTGGTTTTAACCCCGAACCGGAATCATCGCGGCTGCGCTACGGCTACTCATCGATGACCACGCCAGACACATTGTTTGAACTGGATATGGACACCGGGCAGCGGCAGGTGATTAAACAGGTGGAAGTAGCGGGTTTCGACGCGGAGAAATACCGCAGTGAACACCTGTGGGTAATCGCCCGCGATGGAGTGGAGGTACCGGTGTCACTGGTGTACCGGCAGGAACATTTCCGGAAAGGTAAAAATCCGATCCTGGTATACGGCTACGGATCCTACGGCTCCAGTATGGACGCGGACTTCAGCAGCAGCAGGCTGAGCCTGCTCGATCGTGGGTTTGTTTTTGCTATCGCCCATGTGCGCGGCGGTGGGGAACTGGGTCACCACTGGTATGAAGACGGTAAGTTCCTGAAAAAGAAAAATACCTTCAATGATTATCTCGATGTTTGTGATGCGCTGGTGGATCAAGGTTATGGCGATCCGACGCTCTGCTTTGGTATGGGCGGCAGTGCCGGTGGGATGCTGATGGGGGCGGTCATTAATCAGCGTCCTGAACGCTTCAAAGGCATTGTGGCGCAGGTTCCTTTTGTGGATGTGGTGACCACCATGCTGGATGAATCCATTCCGTTAACGACGGGTGAATTCGAGGAGTGGGGTAATCCGCAGGACGATGTGTATTATCGCTATATGAAAACGTACAGCCCTTATGACAACGTAGAGGCGAAAGCCTACCCGCATTTGCTGGTGACCACTGGCCTGCATGATTCGCAAGTGCAATATTGGGAACCCGCGAAATGGGTAGCAAAACTCCGTGAACTGAAAACCGACGATAACCTGTTGCTATTGTGCACGGATATGGATTCCGGACACGGGGGAAAATCGGGGCGGTTTAAATCCTACGAAGGGGTTGCGCTGGAGTATGCCTTCCTGATTGGCCTGGCGCAGGATACGCTGCCAGGCCGTGCCGAACGTTAGGCGTCACCCAGATAGTGCTTCAGCGTTAAGCGGAGCTCCGGGCTCATTTTGTCCAGGTTGTTGTACAGCCAGCGCAAATAGCCCGGATCTTTATCCGCGATATCGGAAACCGCTTTGCCGCGGTATTTACCAAAGGTAAAGGTCGTCAACAATGCGGGACGTCCGGTAATCGTGGCCATATCATCCGGCGTCCAGCCAGATGTATTCATGATGTCAATCAGCAGCGCGGCGGTGATATAGCAGTCGTACAGGGCGCGGTGGTGATGTAACCCTTCCGGCGTTCTGACGCTGAGCTTGCGGGATTTATACAGCGCCATGTTGCTGTATTTGATCCCTGGCCACAGGCGGCGCGCCAGCTTCATGGTGCAGATCCACTCCCCGGGCATTTCCGGCAATACCCGGCGGTCAAAACTGGCGTTATGCGCAACATACCACGGGCTACCGTAATAGTGGGGAATGACCTCTTCAATCCACGGCTTGTCTGCCACCATAGACTCCGTAATACGGTGGATGGCCATCGCCTGCGGACTAATTGGACGGTCCGGACGCACCAGGTGGCTCATAGGGTTGACTATCTTTCCGTCAACAACGTCGACAGAGGCCACTTCCACTATTCCGCCCTGGAGATCGCAAGTTTCGGTATCGATGACGCGCAGCATTGATCGCTCCTGACCATAAAACGCTTAGCCTAATGGAATGATATCGCCTTGCCAACCCTGTCGGCCCAGAGAGCCGGTTAATAACAGCTCGCCTTTATCCGCACGCACGATCAACTGACCTTTTTCATCCCACAGTGCGCTACCGCTACGGGCATTGGCCATTAACACCGCGATGGCATACTTATGTGCAAAGCGCTGCAGCATACTGATGGACTGCCGCCAGCGGTTTTCCCCCACGGCCTGACAGCTGGTAAACAAGGTTGCCTGAGGGTCAAGATTCGGGGAGTCTGACTGTGTATCAATGATGGTGAGCTGTTTCTCGCCGGGGATCAGGCTTGCACCGTTACCCTGAGGATATCGCAGAATGCCATCGTGGTACGGCGTAAAAAGGACGAGCCCTTTCTGGCGTTGGCCTTGAAGATCAAGTGTGATCCCCGCAATGACGGTAATGCGGTGGAACTGTGCGGCGGCAAGCAGAGGTTCCAGCTGCCGATCGCCGGGTGGGGCAGGTAAAGTCGTTGTCCCCGGGCCGGTTAACGAGAGTTCAGGAAACACCAGCAAATCGCATTGCTGCCGTGCCGCTTCTTCAATGAAACGGAGATGGTGTTCGACATGGTCATCTACACTGTGGTGCTGCCCGGCATACTGAGCTGCCGCAATATTCCATCGTGACATCGTGACTTCCTTATACACTGAGTCGCAGGGATTTAAGAATACACCTAATTTAATCAGGGTTTTCTTATCCTGCCATAATCAGCGTAAGGAAATGTAACGGCTCGTTAAGCTTATTTAACTTTAGGTTCGTACGGCAAACGCGAGAGATTGACGGAGGCGAGACGGTGCGTAATTAAGCGTTCGCGAAACCAGTCACGCAGGTGGGCAGGTTGCTCACGTTCAACCACTTCTGCCACGATGGGCATGTTGTAACGCTCTTTAAATGCAACGCCAGCGGCAGCGAGATCGACATTCACTTTGTCCATCTCGTCCTGAGGAAGGGCGGCCAGATTGATCTTCATTACCTTCTCCTTTTTATGCGGCGGCAACGTTACCGCGATTGCCCGACGATGACAAGTGCAGGCAGGATGATCCTCGACTCGTTTATTATACAGAGTTATTCTTTACTACACAGGCATAACAAAAAGGAATAATTGCGATGAGCTTATCCACTTCACGCGCGGTTTGCGCACTGGCTTTTCTGCTCTCTTCAGCAATGACGCCCTCTGTGCTGGCGCATGCTCACCTTAAACAACAATCACCGGCAGCAGATACCCAGGTGGCGGCTCCGCAGGTTCTTACGCTGAATTTCTCCGAGGGCATTGAACCGGGGTTTAGCGGTGTGGTAGTAACCGATGCACAACAGCAGGCTATCAAAACCGGTGCGGTTAAGCGTAATGAAAAGGACAAGGCTCAGCTTATTGTTCCACTGGAACAAACACTGAGTGCAGGGACTTATCAGGTTGACTGGCATGTGGTCTCTGTGGACGGCCACAAAACCAAAGGCAGCTACCACTTTAGCGTGAAATAGTATGTTGCTACCGATTGATGTGGCGTTGCGCTTTATCCACTTTGGCGCGCTGATGCTGATTTTTGGTAATGCGCTATACAGCACCTGGCTTGCTCCGTTTTCACTGCATCGCCTGATGACCCGACGCTTTCAGTTGCAGCAAAAAATCGCGGCGCTCGTTAGCCTGGCTACCGCGGTCCTGATGTATGGCCTTCAGGGCGGGTTGATGGGCAATGGCTGGGAGGATGTGCTGCGCCCTGATACCTGGCATGTCGTCGCCACGACGCGGTTTGGCAGTATCTGGCTGTGGCAGATAATTCTGGCGATGGTCACGGCCGGTGCGGCATGGCTGGCCCCGCAAAAAGGGGCGCGATTGCTGTTGCTCGCGATGGGGCAGTTTGTCCTGCTGGCGGGCGTAGGGCACGCAGCGATGCATGAAGGTGCGTCGGGGACATTACAGCGTCTCAACCACGCGATTCACCTGCTATGTGCAGCCACCTGGCTGGGCGGATTATTGCCGCTGTTGTTTTGCATGCGCCTGGCGAAAGGGCGCTGGCAGACCGCCGCAATCTACACCATGATGCGCTTCTCTCGTGTTGGGCATTACGCCGTCGCAGGAGTGGTGCTCTCTGGCATTATCAATGCGCTCTTTATTCTGGGTGTCAATGTCCCCTGGCATACGGGCTACGTACAGCTTCTGTTGTTCAAATGTGCGCTGGTGGCATTGATGGTGGTAATTGCGCTGATGAATCGGTATTTTCTGGTGCCACGATTTCGTCCTGAAACCGGGCGAGAACAACAGCTTTTTATCAGAATGACACAGGCAGAGGTGGTGCTGGGTGCGCTGGTTCTGGCAACGGTCAGTCTGTTTGCGACCTGGGAACCCTTTTGACAAGGTTAAATATCATATGAAAAAGACAGTACTTTCTCTCTTATTGCTGGCCTGCGCGGGGAGTGCCCTGGCGGCACCGCAGGTTATTACCGTCAGCCGTTTTGAAGTGGGTAAGGACAAATGGGCTTTCGATCGTGAAGAGGTCATGCTGACCTGTCGTCCAGGGCATGCGTTGTATGCGATCAACCCAAGCACGCTGGTGCAATACCCGTTAAACGATATCGCTGAGCAGCAGGTGGCCAGCGGTAAGAGCAGCGGGCAGCCGATAAGCGTGATCCAGATTGATGACCCGGCGAAACCGGGGCAGAAGATGAGCCTGGTACCGTTTATCGAGCGTGCCGATAAGCTCTGCTAGCGTTCTGGTTTCCAATAAAAAACCGCAGATGCTTGCGAAAGCACTGCGGTTTTTCACATTTAATGATGCTCTGACGCTTTTTTTCAGGCCGCTTTAACTGTGGACTGGAAAACCTGGCGTCGTCATCTATTCTTAAAAGGCAAGGCGATTTTAGCCTGCATTAATGCCAACTTTTAGCGCACGGCTCTCTCCCAAGAGCCATTTCCCTGGACCGAATACAGGAATCGTATTCGGTCTCTTTTTATCTGCTTTTAATTTCAGTCACTTACGGTGCTCCGACCGAAAATGCCCTAAAATCGTCCGAACTTTTATATCCGGCGTTTTTCCGTTATACCACACCATTTTTAACAATCCCAACCCATTTACACGCAAAAAATCAGATCGTCACAAATTCTTTTTTTCTGCTGTTCAGGTCTTTTCCGGTCATTTTTTCTGGTCTGGGGCCTCGCAAATGCGAGGCTTTTTTATACGTCGCTTAAAAGCGCGCTTTAATTGCCGCCTCAATCTCATCAAGCAGCTCGAAGCGGCGGCGATATTCAGCTCGTTTTTTACTGGCAATCTCTTCGAGGGATTTGCGTTCCATTTGTAATGGCAGCTGCCAGCGGAAAGTAGAACGTTTTTGGCCGTCGATGGACTCCCAGAACTCATCGTAGCTGGCGTGGAAATGGCGACCTTTACTCAGACGATAACGCAGCGCGCGGAAGATGTGCCCTTCATCGCTGACCGCATAAATCGCTTTGATGCCTGAAAGCGTCGCCAGCTGGAACAGAACTTCCATCAACACACGCTTGGGGAACAGGCCATGACAGGCGCGGGTCGCTTGCTTAATGACATCACGGGACACGCTACGGCGTGGGCCTTGCAGGCCGCCAATCACCAGCACGGGCTGACCATTCTCGCGCGCAACGCAAAACGTCAGGCTCGCAAGCAGGGTATTCTCGCTATCGCGCAGCCACAGCGTACATTCACCTTCGCGCTCGGCTTTGCTGGCGTTCATGGCGTTGACGTTATAACAGACGCCATCTTTGGCATGAAACTCAACAATGGACTGCTCTTGCGGGCCCGTTAACGCCTTAACCAGATCGGCGTCTTTCAGGGAATCAATCCACTGGTAGTGGTTAATGATGGCATCTGCACGATCGTTGGCGTTCATGCCACGCATCAGATACTGACGGTGGGTTTTACTCGGCAGGGTGATTTGCGAGGCCAGCAGCTGGTCAAAATCATTGCGGCGGGACAATGCGTCCAGCATACGGTGTGTCGAAGACCAGAAAAGAAGCGAACGTAACAGGAATTTCAGACGATACTCGCGTTTTTGCCAGATTGGGCCTGGGACGAGTTTACCTTTCACCAGTTCAGAAATGATATTTGTGTGATGCGAATGTGGCGCATCGTTTTGCAGGCGCGAATTTGACACGTGAAAACCTCAAAGTTTATGCATTGCACATTTTAGGGGGCATGCAAAAGTCTATTAATACTGGTGAACTATTTATTTATCCCTAGTTTACTGTCTGTTTAACTTTGTGAAAAGCGCAGTAACATCGTTGCCCGTTGGTTGTTTTCTGTTGCAACTATACTCCTTTACAGGAGGGCTTATGTATCAGCGAATCGATGGTGAAAAGTGGCGTCACGTCTGGGTTGTGAGCGATATACATGGTTGCTATCAGTGGCTTATGGATGAACTGAAACGTCGTCATTTTAATCCTTATGAGGATTTACTTATCTCGGTAGGAGATTTGATTGATCGCGGGCCAGATAGTGTTAAATGCCTGCAACTCATGCATGAAAAGTGGTTTCGTGCGGTTCGGGGTAACCATGAACAAATGGCGCTCGACAGTCTGGATAATAACGATTTTGCGCTCTGGACAATCAATGGCGGAATGTGGTTTGCACGGCTTGAGTGCGAACAACAAAAACAGGCACTGACGTTACTCGAGGCTAGCCGGAATTTACCGCACATTATCGAAATAACCTGCAAGAATGGTCTGAATGTGATCGCGCATGCCGACTACCCCGCAGCAGAGTATCAGTGGGGTAAACCCGTGAACGCACAGCGCGTGCTGTGGGATCGAAACCGGTTAATGGGCTTTATGGCAGGGAAAGGGCAGGGGATTAGCGGCGCGGATCATTTTTGGTTCGGGCATACGCCTGTTGATAAGCGGTATGATTTTAACAACCTGCACTACATCGATACCGGGGCCGTCTTCGGAGGTTACTTTACGCTGGCGCAACTGCAGTAGGAAATAAATAACCCGCCTTCGGGCGGGTTCTCTTTAGGTCAGGCAAGGCGCATGACCCAGGCATCGGTACTACGATCGTAATGCTCACGATAAAGGACAGAGTGTTCGCCATCAAGAATAGCCGGGATGCTGGTGTCTGCGTCCCAGGCATCAAGCTGCATACATAAATCCGGGTCGGACTTGCAGGGAATACTTAACGTTCGATCGCTCTGTGTTTCGCCGCGCAATTCTGCATCGTCGATTTCAAAAGCGCCAATACGCACGCTGGTTTTCGTCATAATGCTCTCCGGGGTTTGTACTAAAAATCTGGTATGACCAGTACGGGCATCCATTTTTTATCGTAGACAAGGAGAGCAAAATCGCCAGTAAAAAAGTGCGCTTTTTTAGGCTGTGCGTTCGTTACCGGTAAACAGGCGACCGTCGCGTACCAGTTCACGCGGGTAGCTGTTTTTCAGCCGCGATCCCACCTTTTTCGCCAACCCAAGCGGATAGCCCTGATAAGTCACCACCACTTCATCCTGCGATGGGGTGTTTTCAGGGTAAACGTCGCGGCCACGGTACCACTCTTCGGCTTCCTGATGCGTCAGGGCAAAGGTATTTTCACTTCCGGCAAGGGCAATGACCGCCTCATGCTGCCAGCGGTAGCCTTTGTTATGGACTTCCGCCAGACGGATCCCGATGCGGGAAAAACGGACTTTCCCAATCAGTGGTTCGATATTCGCCGGGAAAAGCCAGATCTCTTTATCACGTAACCAGAGATGAAGGCTTTCATCCCAGACCAGCCCGGCCTTGTTGGCTGCAATTTTTACCTGCTCTGCTTCACGGCCTTTTAACGGCGTGAAGGGGAATTTTCCCACCTTAAAGCCAGGTGCGGGCAGGGGGGGAACGGCGAGGGTTTTACGCAGTCGTGCCACAAAGAAACCTTCGCAATCATAGATCTGCGGAAAAACGTGCAGGAACCCTTCGAGGGTAACGGCCTCTTTTGCCGAAACAAACAGGCCATCCAGCGGCAGGAACTCGACGGCGTCCGGATACTGTGCTTTCAGCCACAGACAGACGTCTTCATTCTCATCGCGGTTTAACGTACAGGTGGAGTAAACCAGTGTGCCACCTGGGCGCAAGGCGTGAAACGCGCTATCAATCAGTTCACGCTGTGTGGCTGCGATCTCAAGGTTGCTTTCCACTGACCAGTTTTTTAACGCATCGGGATCTTTACGCACGACGCCTTCTCCAGAACACGGTGCATCCAGCAGGATGGCATCAAACGATTCTGGTAATGCGGCACCGAACACCCGACCGTCGAAGTGCGTCAGCGCCACATTATGAATACCACAGCGGCTGATATTGGCGTGCAGCACTTTAACGCGGCTGGCGGAAAATTCATTGGCGAGAATGGCACCGCGGTTGCCCATGCGTGCGGCAATCTGCGTGGTTTTAGACCCTGGTGCTGCTGCGACATCCATCACCCGCTCTGGCGCGTTGTCATCCGCAAAAAGTGCGGCAACCGGCAACATGGAACTGGCTTCCTGAATATAAAACAGACCACTCAGATGCTCAGCGGTACTTCCCAGCGGCAGGGCTTCTTCGTCATCACGTTCGATCCAGAAACCCTCTTCACACCACGGTACCGGCGTGAGTTGCCAGTTGTAAGGTGAAACCAGCTCAAGAAATGCGTCGACGCTAATCTTCAGGGTGTTGACGCGAATGCTACGGCGTAACGGACGCTGGCAGGCGGCGATAAAGTCGTCTAATGAGAGGTGAGAAGGAAGCGCCTCGCGCATTTGCGCCAGGAATTGTTCAGGAAGAAATACGGAATTTTGAGCCACGGGCACACCACAGGGAAACATTCAGGTGCGCAGTGTAACATAAAGGCTCCGGTGCGTTGACACCGGAGCCCTGAGATTAACGCGGCAGCGCAGTGCCCCATTCACGCCACTCTTTTGGTTCGCTTTCGAGCAGCAGGAAGTGTTTGTCAGGCTGCGCCTTCGGTGCCAGAGGTGTACCCGGTGGCGTGGCGAAGGCGATACCGCCGCGAATGAACTGGTTGAATGTCCCGGTTTTCACTACTCCGCCGGTCAGACCAAAGTCCAGTGAATATCCGGATGCCAGCCAGAACACGGAGTTATTACGTACCAGATGCTGATAACGCTCGCTGATGCGCAGTGCCACCATGACGCGGTCGGACAATGTTCCCAGCGTCAGGCCAGTTACTGTACCCACTTCAATACCGCGGAACAGAACCGGTGTGCCGATGTTTAGCGAGCCCGCTTCCGGTACTTCCACTACGATGCTCAGGCCATCAAGATAGCGCGAGTCGGTAATGGTGGCTTCCTGCAGTTCAAAATCACGACGGGCATTGCCCTGGCCGGGTTCGACGTTAATGTACGGCTGCAAAATGGTGTCGAGGTGCTCAACCCCTGCCGCTGAGATTTTCGGTGTCACCACGGAGAAACGCGAACCCGTGCGGGCAAAGGTCTGGACATATTCCGGGTAGAGTACCGCTGTAGCCTGCACTTCATTACGTGAGGTAATCAGCGTCAGCTTCTGGATCTGCCCGATATCAATGCCCAGATAGCGGATGGGCATCCCTTCAGCCAGTTTGCCCGCATCGAAGGCATGCAGGGTAATCTGCCCACCAACGGCACGGGCAGCGGTTTCAGACGGGAACAGGATGCGTTTATCATCTTTGCGCAGGTTAGCGCCTGCGCCGCTGAGATTATCGAAGCTAATCGCACCGCGCAACGCGCGGGAGAGCGGAGAGGCCTGAACGGTCAATCCACTGCTATTGAGCTGAACCTTTGCACCGCCCTCGGCCCAGAACACGCTGTTTGGCGTGAGCAGCTTGCGGTACTCCGGTTTGATGTGCAGTTCGATATCAAATGCGTCTGCCCGCGGGCGAACGGTGATCACTTCCCCGACGGCAAATTTACGGTAGAGCACAACGGAGCCGGCCTGCACGTCTGGCAGCGTCTCGGCGCTCAAGGTCAGTGTGGTGGTTGGCAGATCGCTCAGGCTATTTTCAACTGCTTTGTCCAGATTGGCATACAGTGGATAGCTGTCGCGCATCGGGCCTTTCTCACCTGGCAAAATACGGATCCCGCCGTTCACCCATTCGCTGGCGCTGGCACCAAGGAACTCCACGCCGTCCAGACCCACCTTCACGTCGACACGGCTGTTGACCACGAATTTACTGTCGCCATGCACCAGGTCGGCATAGTGAGGATCGATGGCCACCGAGAAACTCACGCCTTTCTCCGACAGCGTACGCTCCAGCACCTGGCCGACCTGCACGCCATGCAAAATCAGCGGCTGACCGGCTTCAATACCGTAGCTTTCCGGGGCATTCAGCGTCAGCGTGATAACGCCTGGTTTTTGCAGAAGGGATTTATCCGCAGGGACGATAACGAAGCTGTTGCTCGGTTGGCCTTCACCTGGGATCAGCTCAAAAGTGCTGCCGGTCAGCAGGCTGCTGATGCTGGCATCGCTCAGCGACAGCTTCGGACTGCGCATTTCAATACGCGTTTTTTCGCGCAGGAGATCAACCACGCTCGGATCAACGGTCATCTCCCCGGTCACAGAACCGTCGGGATTGAGCGTCATTTTAGTGAGCTGCCCAACCTGCAATCCCTGATACATGAGTGGAGTAGAACCGGCTTTCAGCCCTTTGGCATCGGGCAGAGTGAGTTTGACGATCACGCCACGCTGGCTGTGTGCCAGGTCGGCATACAATCCAAATGTATCATCTGTGGTGGCAGGGCCAGAGTTTTCCGGGGAATCGAAGGCAATGGCACCATTGACCAGTGCGGCCAGGCTCTCAAGCTTCACTTTCGCACCGCTCAGGCTGACGTCAGCATCCACACCTGAAACATTCCAGAAACGGCTGCCTTTTTTCACCAGGTTCGTGAACCGGCGTTCGATGAGCACATCAATAGTGACGCCCTGTTTGTTGGGGTTGATAGCATAATCGTAGACGCGGCCTACCGGGATTTTGCGAAAGTACACCAGCGAGCCACTGTTCAGCGAACCGAGATCCGGGGCCTGGAGGTGGATCATCAAATCCCCGTTGTTCAGACGGTATTTGGGCTGCGTATCGAGCGCGACGAAATGCTCCTGCGGCTCACCTTTACCGGGCATCATGCCAATGTAGTTACCGCCAACCAGCGCATCCAGCCCTGAAACACCGGCCAGAGACGCTTTGGGTGTTACCAGCCAGAACTGTGTTTCGCTGCGCAGCGCATCCTGCATGTCTGATTTAATGCTGGCACGCACCTGAATTTTGTTCAGCCCTTTGCCAAGCCGTATATCCTGTACGGTACCGACTTCTACACCCTGAAAACGCACAGGCGTACGCCCGGCGATGATGCCGTCAGCAGACTGGAAATCAATGGTGATGGTATTGCCGCGATCTTCATAGCTCGTCCAGATAAGCCAGCCTGCGATCATCAACGCAATGACGGGCAGCAACCAGAATGGCGAAATGCGGCGTTTTGTTTTAATTCGCGCTTCAGTCGGCGAAGCGGGCGTTTCCTGACTCATGTGCATCCCAAAGTAAGCGGCTATCCAGCCATTCCACAGCAAGAATAGTCAATATCACCGCAGAGCCGAAGTAAAAAGCTGCGGGTCCCATTGTAAAAGCAAGTAACTGATCGCGATTGATGAGCGACATCATCAACGAAATCACAAACAGATCCAACATCGACCAGCGGCCAATCCAGGTGACCAGCCGCAGAAGCAGAATGCGCGAGCGTAGCCCCTGCTCGCATTTAAAGTGAATACTGATGAGTAGGGTAAACATCACCACCACTTTGGTAAACGGCACCAGAATACTGGCGATAAAGACAATTGCCGCCACGCCAACGTTGCTATGGGCGAGCGAGACAATACCGGAGAGGATGGTATCTTCCTGACGGCTGCCATTCACGTAAATAATGGAAATCGGCATCATGTTGGCAGGGATCAGGAGCATCACCGAGGCAATCAGCGCCGCCCAGCATTTTTGCAGGCTGTTGTTGCGCCGAAGTCTTAACGGGATATGGCAGCGGGGGCAGCGTCCGCGCGCGTCAGCTAACCCGGTGTAGTGGCATCCCAGGCAGACGCGGAGGTTTTCATCGGGGCGCGTGGCAGGGCGCTGCGGATAAAATCGCTCCCAGAGCTGTTCAACATTCAGGTGGATCAGGGTCAAAATACTGAGCAACACCAGCGAGATAAAGGCCACCAGGCCAATGCCGGGCTGTAAGAACGCATAGTCTTGTACCTTAATTGAGGCGACGCCAATGCCAACCAGATAAATATCCAGCATCACCCACTCTTTGAGTTTATCCAGCATGAGCAGGACAGGGCGCAGGTTCATCCCCAGAATGTTGCCAAGCCAAAGGTAAGCGATGGCGGCGACCAGAACCAGCGGCGCACCAACGGTGCAGAACAGCACCATTGAGGCGGTGAGTGGATCACCCTGGCGTGTCATCTGCCAGATCCCCTGCAGCACGTTGGCATCAATGCGCACGCCCAGAAGATAGAGTTTCAGCAGCGGTTCGCTCCAGGCAAACGGCATCAGCAACAGCATGGCGACCGCCATTGCAGCGAGTCGAGTGAGTGACCAGTCGCGGCCGTCGCGAATTTTGGCGTTACAGCGAGGACAAAAGGCACTTTGGTGCGATTTCATCTTCGGCAACATAAAAAGCGTATCGCACTGAGGGCAACGCTGATAATATGCTCGAGGCAGCGCTTCGCTAACCGTACGGACAGTTATCTTTTTGGTCGGCGTAATTCTGGTTATTTTTAATGCCATCAGTTGCGCACAAATAAGTAATGTTGAACGTTATATTAACTCATGAACGGATTCATCTTGAGCATAAGCGCATTTAATGCTTATTTTAATAGGCTATGCGGTAGTTTTGTAAGACAACCAAGTGATTGAATAATGAACAAAACAGAATTCTACGCGGAGCTTAACCGCGATTTTAAGGCATTGATGGCAGGTGAAACCAGCTTCTTAGCCACTCTGGCAAATACAAGTGCGTTACTGTTTGAGCGTCTGTCTGGTGTGAACTGGGCCGGTTTTTATCTTCTTGAAGGTGAAACGCTGGTGCTTGGGCCATTCCAGGGGAAAATTGCCTGCGTGCGTATTCCGGTGGGACGCGGAGTGTGTGGCACCGCTGTTGCGACAAATCAGGTTCAGCGCGTAGAAGATGTTCATGCCTTTGATGGGCACATTGCCTGCGATGCGGCCAGCAACGCCGAAATCGTCCTTCCGCTGGTGGTGAAAAATCAGATTATTGGCGTTCTGGATATCGACAGTACGGTCTTCAGCCGCTTTACAACCGAGGACGAACAAGGGCTGCGCGAGCTGGTAGCGAACCTGGAAAACGTTCTTGCAGCAACCGATTATCAAAAATTCTTTGCGAGCGTCGCAGGATAATCAACGGATAACGTAGCATTTACTGATAGCGTCATTATAATGACGCCTGTTCATGCCTGCGCTTGTTGGCAACGTCCGTTGTAATCAGGAAATTTCATGGAAAATCAACCTAAGTTGAATAGCAGTAAAGAAGTTATCGCATTTCTGGCCGAGCGTTTCCCACAGTGCTTCAGCGCTGAAGGTGAAGCTCGTCCCCTGAAAGTCGGTATTTTTCAGGATCTGGTGGCACGTGTTGAGGGGGAAATGAACCTCAGCAAAACTCAGCTTCGTTCCGCCTTACGTCTTTATACTTCGAGCTGGCGTTACCTGTACGGTATCAAAGCGGGTGCGACCCGTGTTGATCTCGACGGCAACCCTTGCGGTGAGCTGGATGAGCAGCACGTTGAGCACGCGCGTAAGCAGCTGGAAGAAGCCAAAGCACGCGTTCAGGCACAACGTGCTGAACAGCAAGCGAAAAAGCGTGAAGCAGCAGCGGCAAACGGTCAGGAAGACGCACCTCGTCGTGAGCGTAAACCGCGTCCTGCACCGCGTCGCAATGAGAATAACGATCGCAAACCGCGTGCTGACAAACCAGCAGCGAAAGCCCCGCGTGCGCCTCGTGAAGAGCAGCGCCATACCCCGGTTTCTGACATTAACGCACTGAGCGTAGGTCAGGCGCTGAAGGTAAAAGCGGGTAACAATGCGATGGACGCCACCGTACTGGAAATCACCAAAGATGGCGTTCGTGTACAGCTGACTTCTGGTATGTCAATGATTGTACGCGCAGAACACTTGTTGTTCTGAAACGGAGGCCAAGCCTGGCATGAACACTTTTTTTAAGCTCACCGCGCTGGCGGGTCTGTTTGCCATAACAGGCCATGCTTTCGCAGTGGACGATATCACGCGTGTTGATCAAATTCCGGTATTGAAGGAAGAGACGCAGCACGCGACGGTGAGTGAGCGTGTGACGTCACGCTTCACTCGTTCGCACTATCGTCAGTTCGATCTCGATCAGGCCTTTTCGGCCAAAATCTTTGACCGCTATCTGAACTTGCTGGATTACAGCCATAACGTACTGCTTGCCAGCGATGTCGAGCAGTTCGCAAAACGCAAATCCGACGTGGGTGACGAGCTGCGCTCCGGCAAACTGGACCTGTTCTACGATCTGTATAACCTGTCGCAAAAGCGTCGCTTTGAGCGTTACCAGTATGCGCTGAAAGTGCTGGAACGTCCGATGGACTTCACCGGCAACGACACCTTTAATCTGGACCGCAGTAAAGCACCGTGGCCGAAAGATGAAGCCGAACTGAATGCGCTGTGGGACGGAAAGGTAAAATATGACGAGCTGAGCCTTAAGCTCGCTGGCAAAGACGAAAAAGAGATCCGTGACACGCTGACGCGTCGTTATAAATCGGCCATTCGTCGTCTGGCGCAAACCAACAGTGAAGATGTGTTCTCACTGGCGATGACCGCTTTTGCTCACGAAATCGACCCGCACACCAACTATCTCTCCCCGCGTAATACCGAACAGTTCAATACCGAAATGAGCTTGTCTCTGGAAGGTATTGGTGCGGTGCTGCAGATGGACGATGATTACACCGTGATCAACTCGATGGTTGCTGGTGGCCCGGCGTCGAAAAGCAAAGCGATTAGCGTTGGTGACCGCATTGTGGGTGTCGGGCAAACCGGCCAGAACATGGTCGACGTGATCGGCTGGCGTCTGGATGATGTGGTTGCGCTGATTAAAGGTCCGAAAGGTAGCAAAGTTCGCCTGGAAGTGTTGCCTGCAGGCAAAGGCACCAAAACCCGTATCGTTACCCTGACGCGTGAGCGTATCCGCCTGGAAGATCGCGCGGTGAAAATGTCGGTGAAAACCGTGGGTAAAGAGAAGGTGGGTGTTCTTGATATCCCTGGCTTCTACGTTGGTCTGACCGACGATGTGAAAGTGCAACTGCAGAAGCTTGAGAAGCAGAATGTCAGCAGCGTGATCATTGACCTGCGCAGCAATGGCGGCGGGGCACTGACCGAAGCGGTTTCTCTGTCAGGCCTGTTTATCCCGTCTGGCCCGGTGGTTCAGGTGCGTGATAACAACGGTAAAGTACGCGAAGATGCCGACAACGATGGTGTGGTCTACTATAAAGGCCCGCTGGTGGTTCTGGTCGACCGCTTCAGTGCTTCTGCATCTGAAATCTTTGCCGCGGCAATGCAGGACTATGGTCGTGCGCTGATCGTGGGTGAGCCGACGTTCGGTAAAGGTACCGTTCAGCAGTATCGCTCTCTGAATCGTATCTACGATCAGATGCTGCGTCCGGAATGGCCGGCACTGGGTTCTGTACAGTACACCATTCAGAAGTTCTACCGCGTGAACGGCGGCAGTACGCAGCGTAAAGGCGTAACGCCGGACATCATGATGCCGACAGGCACGGAAGAGACTGAAACCGGCGAGAAGTTTGAAGATAACGCGTTGCCGTGGGATAGCATCAATGCCGCGACTTACGTGAAATCAGGTGATATGACGCAGTTTGGCCCTGAATTGCTGAAAGATCATAACGATCGTATCGCGAAAGATCCGGAATTCCAGTACATCATGAAAGACATTGCTCGTTTCAATGCCATGAAAGATAAACGGAATATTGTGTCTCTTAACTACGCTCAGCGTGAGAAAGAGAACGCGGAAGACGATGCAACGCGTCTGGCGCGTATCAACGATCGTTTCAAACGTGAAGGTAAGCCTTTGCTCAAGAAACTGGACGATCTGCCTAAAGATTACCAGGAGCCCGATCCGTATCTGGACGAGACGGTTCATATCGCTCTCGACCTGGCGAATCAGGAAAAAGACAAACCTGCCGTGCAACCTGCTCCGGCAAAATAATCTCCCGACAGGCACAAGAAATTGTGCCTGTTTTTTTTAAGTTCTGCATCCTCCCGTCAATCAGATTTTCAATTGTGTAAAGTTGTGTCTTTCTGGTGACTTACACATGCTGGATCCTTGAAAATAGCCACAATACCCATACGATGTGGGTAATCGCATAGTGCGTTTTGTTAAACTGAGGTTAAAAGAAAATTATGATGCGAATCGCGCTCTTCCTGCTCACCAACCTGGCGGTTATGGTGGTTTTCGGGCTGGTGCTAAGCCTGACAGGAATTCGGTCGAGCAGCGTTCAGGGTCTGTTGATTATGGCGCTGCTGTTTGGTTTCGGGGGCTCTTTCGTTTCGCTTCTCATGTCGAAATGGATGGCACTGAAATCGGTAGGTGGTGAGGTTATTGAACAGCCGCGCAACGATATGGAGCAGTGGCTGATGAATACGGTTGCACAGCAATCCCAGCAGGCCGGGATCGCTATGCCGCAAGTGGCGATTTATCATGCACCGGATATCAACGCCTTTGCCACGGGTGCCCGTCGCGATGCGTCACTGGTTGCTGTCAGCACCGGTCTGTTGCAGAACATGAGCCGTGATGAAGCTGAAGCGGTCATCGCTCACGAAATCAGCCATATCGCGAACGGTGACATGGTGACCATGACCCTGATTCAGGGCGTAGTGAACACCTTCGTTATCTTCATTTCCCGTATTCTGGCGCAAATTGCCGCTGGATTCATGGGTGGCAACCGCGACGACGGTGAAGAGAGCAACGGCAACCCGCTGATCTATTTCGCTGTTTCGATGGTGCTGGAGCTGGTATTCGGTATTCTGGCAAGCATCATTACCATGTGGTTCTCCCGCCACCGTGAATTCCACGCGGATGCCGGCTCTGCAAAACTGGTAGGGCGTGAGAAGATGATTGCAGCGTTGCAGCGTCTGAAAACCAGTTACGAGCCACAGGAAGCCACCAGCATGATGGCATTCTGCATTAACGGTAAATCGAAATCGCTGAGCGAAATGTTTATGTCTCACCCGCCGCTGGATAAACGCATTGAAGCGCTGCGCAGCGGGGAATACCTGAAGTAACGCTGAAGAGTTGCAATGAACCGGGCAGGAGAACACTCCGCCCGGTTTTTTTATGCCTGTACTCTGGGCTGAGTGATGCGGAGCCCACTGATGATAGCGGCGATGGTGGCAAGGGTTCCTGCGGTAAGGAGTGCAATGTGGTTACCATTTTGTCCGGCAAGATTAAACATCAGGGCGACCAGGGCCGCACCGGTGCTTTGCCCCAGCAGGCGCGCGGTTCCCAGCATACCGCTGGCTCCACCACTGCGATGGCGTGGTGCTGAAGTAATAATGGTGTGGTTATTAGGTGACTGGAACAGGCCAAAACCCGCGCCGCACAGGATCATACGCCAGATAATATCCAGATCGGAGGGTGACGACGGGAGCAGCGCCAGCGCGAAAAGTCCTGTCGCCATCACAATCAACCCCAGTGCGCCAAGCAATCCGGCATGCACGCGCTCAATCAAATACCCCGCCAGCGGAGCCATCACCATTGTCGCCAGCGGCCATGGTGTTAACAGCAGCCCGGTCTCAACTTCTGAACGTCCAACCACGCTTTGCAGGAAGAAGGGCAGGGAGACCAGTGCCAGCATCTGGGCGCAAAACGAGCAGACTGAGGTACAGATAGACAGCGAAAACAACGGAATTCGTAGCAGATCCACCGGTAATAGCGGCACCGGTAAAGCCAACTGGCGTCGTACAAAGAAGAAACCGATCACCAGCAGGGCGACGAGCTCTGCCCCGGTAAGCATGAGTGACTGGCCTTGCGCAAAACCGCCAAGAGCGGTAATAAGCAGGCCAAATGTCAGCGCATTCATTACTGCACCCGGCAGGTCAAAGCGTGTGGTTGTGTTTTTAGAGCCGTTCGCCGGGAGATAGCGCAGCGCAAAGAAGAGTGCCACGATGCCCAGCGGTACGTTAATCGCAAACAGCCATTGCCATGAGGCGACAGAGAGAATTGCGGCCGCAATTGTCGGCCCGGCGGCTGACGATACGGCCACGATGAATGAGTTGATCCCCATACCGCGGCCCAACTGGTGTGACGGATAGATTAAACGAATCAATGCGGTGTTTACACTCATCAACGCTGCGCCGCCAAACCCTTGCGCAATTCGGGCGAGCGTCAGGGTATGCAGTGAATCTGAAAGGGCGCAGAAAAGCGAGGTTAGCGTAAATACAGCCAACCCGCACTGGTAGATCCGGCGATAACCGAACATATCACCCAGAAAAGAGAGTGAGAGCAGGGAAACAACAATCGCCATCTGGTAGGCGTTGACGATCCAGATGGAGCTGGCGGGAGAAGCATGAAGGTCGCTGGCAATGGTTGGCAGGGCAACGTTGGCAATTGCACCGTCAAGGACGGCCATCGAAATACCGATGATAATTGTCGCAATAGCGCCGTATCGCTGGGGCAAAGGCAGACCATCGGAAAGGTTTTTTTCCATTACGAGTGAAAAGCTCAGTGTGAAATTATTCTCATGGTAACTATTTTAGCATTATTAATGCCTCTTTATGCAGCAGATTTGTAACGAAGCAAACGGGGATTGATTGCAGGTAACATGACGGGAATTTATAATAAAAACAGGTTCTGATTTTTATAAAACACTCTCTATGAGGTGATAAATGGCAATCGCAGATTTGGATAAGCAGCCAGATTCTGTTTCTTCCGTGTTGAAGGTGTTCGGCATCTTACAGGCGCTCGGAGAAGAGCGTGAAATAGGTATTACAGAGTTATCACAGCGTGTAATGATGTCGAAAAGCACTGTTTATCGCTTTTTACAAACCATGAAGTCCCTGGGATATGTTGCACAGGAAGGCGAATCTGAAAAGTATTCTCTGACGCTAAAACTGTTCGAATTAGGTGCCCGCGCGCTGCAAAACGTTGATCTGATCCGTAGCGCAGATATTCAGATGCGTGAAATTTCCCGCCTGACGAAAGAGACCATCCACCTGGGGGCGATGGATGAAGACAGCATTGTTTACATCCATAAAATTGACTCCATGTACAGCCTGCGCATGTATTCGCGCATTGGCCGCCGTAACCCACTGTATAGCACTGCAATTGGTAAAGTTCTGCTGGCATGGCGTGACCGTGAAGAGGTGAAACAGATCCTCGAAGGCGTGGAATACAAGCGCAGCACTGAGCGAACCATTACTAATACTGATGAGCTAATGGTCGTGCTCGATAAAGTGCGTGAGCAGGGTTATGGCGAAGATAATGAAGAGCAGGAAGAAGGGCTGCGCTGTATCGGTGTTCCTGTATTCGACCGTTTTGGCGTTGTCATTGCGGGGCTGAGTATCTCCTTCCCGACGCTGCGTTTCTCGGAAGAGCGTCTGCGTGAATATGTTGCTATTCTTCATACCGCTGCGCGCAAAATTTCTGAGCAGATGGGTTACAACGACTATCCGTTTTAACCGTCGTTGAGAATAAAAAACGCCGCATTTTTTGCGGCGTTTTTTATGGTTACGTCTGGCAGAGTGTTACCCGTTATCGACCACGACGGTCATTTTACGGAACACCGGGCAATTCGATAACCCGAAAATACCGCTGTCAGAATGCAGATACTGTGCTGTGCTTACACCCTGGGCTGTCAGGTATTTGCACTGGATACCTAACCCAGCCGCGTTTTCGGTGCTGCCCACAAGGACACCGTAACCGGTTAGCAGAAGGCCAGTCCATAGCACGGCCAGCGCAATAAGGGTTCGAATGATTAAACGCATCATTGCCTCTTTTTCTTCGTTGTCATGCTCTTAAGCGTAACCTGTTTACGTAATGAAACAAGTACATGATTCTGAAAAGAGCTTGATGAAGTTACAGTTAGTCCCTGTTTAAGATAAGCGTGATAACCTGGTAACTTCAGGCCTTAAGACGGAGTGTGGAGTGAAAAAAATACGCTGGATAATTCTGATTATTGTGCTGATAGCATGCGTAGTGCTGTGGACGCAGACTATCAATGTGATGTGCGATCAGGATGTACAGTTTTTTAGTGGCGTTTGCGCAATCAATAAGTTTATTCCGTGGTAGCACGCATTTTTTCTAAAGGTGATTTCCTTCCTTCGCGCCAGTGGTAAAATGAACGTTTTTATTGAGGTGGTGAAATGGGTGAGTTACTGAATTCAGGGCTGCTGAATATGGCGTCCCTGGTGATCTCTTTGGTTGTTCTGGTTGCGGGTCTGGTTATTTGGTTTTTCGTGAACCGCGTCAGTTCTCGTACTAACGAGCAGATCGAACTGCTGGAAGCGCTGCTCGATCAGCAAAAGCGTCAGAATGCGCTGCTACGTCGTCTGTGCGAAGCGAATGAACCTGAAGAGAAAGCAGCCCCGCAAGAAGCGGTAGCTGAAGACAAAGAAGGCGAAGACGATTTTATCCGCCTGGTGGCTGAACGTTAATCTGTCTGTCCCGGGAGGTGGTTATGGTCTGGAAAAATCTCTGGTATGACCCCTCCCTGAAGCATCACACACCAGATGGTTTTCGTAATACCTATCCGGTAGGGCACCAGGCTGGTGACGTTGACCGCTGGCGTAAGGCGCGCAAAGTTGCGGGCTTGCCTAAGCCTCCTGCGCTCGGTTATGACGCATTCATTCGTCAGTGGTGGCAGCCTGCCGAACTGAATCAACCGCAGGGCGACGGGGTATGGTGGCTGGGGCACGCGAGTTTGCTGCTGCAGATGGATGGCAATACCCTCCTCACCGATCCGGTTTTTTCACAGCGCGCTTCACCGCTTCCGTTTTTAGGGCCACAGCGCAAAACACCTCCCGCTATTTCTGTTGAACACCTTTCGCAACTTGATGCGGTGGTGATCTCTCATAACCATTACGATCATCTCGATAACGCGACGATTCGCCGTATCCTGAAACGCTTTCCTGACGTGAGCCTGTTTGTCCCTTTAGGCCTGGCGGACTGGTTTCGTCGTCGGGGAGCCAGACGCATTGTTGAACTCGACTGGTGGCAGAGCATCACCTGGCAGGGGATAACCCTGACCGCCGTGCCCGCACAGCACTGGAGTATGCGGACGCCGTGGAACCGAAACCGTTCCCTGTGGTGCGGTTGGGTCTTTGAAGGGCGACAGCACCGCTTCTGGTTTAGCGGTGACACAGGTTATTCGCCTGAGCTGCTATTGATACCGGAACGGCTTGGCAAAATTGACGCTGCAGCGTTGCCGATAGGCGCGTATGCTCCAGAATGGTTCATGGCTGTGCATCACATGGATCCACAGTCTGCTGTTGCGTTGTGGCAACAACTTGACTGCCCTCTGGCATTTCCCATTCACTGGGGTGTGTTTGAACTGGCAGACGAGTCCCTCGATGAACCGGTTCAGGAGTTGACCCGGGCGCTTGTTAATTTAGCACCAGTTAATAATTCATTCATGATACTGAAAATTGGTGAATATTTATCCTTGTAAACACCTCGCTGTTTTGTTGCATATATTCTGCATTTGAACCCATTGGTGAATATTTTATTTTTATCGAAACGTTTTGCTTGCCTTCTTTTGAGGCAGGGTCATAAAAATTTCATTATTTTGGTGCATAACCCTGCTTATTAATTGGTGGTTTTTAATACAGTTAAACGGTATCTATTAGCATCTTTTTTTCATTGTAACATTGCAGGTGCGTTGTAATGTTTCAGCATAACTTTTCACAAATTGTTCTAACTCAATGCTTGTAGCAAGGATTCTTCTCTTCGGCTCTGGACGCACTGAAGTGATTGAGCTATGGTAAAAAAGTCTCAGATTACAGCGGTTATGAACGTAACGCGAAGTCTGTGTAGAGGCGTCACACTGTCCATGAGCATTGCGCATAATTGTGCAGGTACTTGCAGGGCAGTGTTTGAATTTGTGCGGCAGATCGAGACACGTTTAAAAATGGCTTGCCATATTAAACGTTGTGTGTGATAACCCGTTTTGGGTCAAACGAGGTACAGTTCTGTTTATGTGTGGCATTTTCAGTAAAGAAGTCCTGAGTAAAAACGTTGTCGTTGAATACCGCTTCTCTGCCGAACCTTATATTAGTGCCTCAAGCAGTAATGTCTCAGTTTTATCTCAGTCAATGCCTGCGGGCTAAGAAAACACTCTAAGGAATTTTGCAAATGGCAAAGATTAAAGGTCAAGTTAAGTGGTTCAACGAGTCTAAAGGTTTTGGTTTCATTACTCCTGCTGACGGCAGCAAAGACGTGTTCGTACACTTCTCTGCAATCCAGGGTAACGGCTTCAAAACTCTGGCTGAAGGCCAGAACGTTGAGTTCGAAATTCAGGACGGCCAGAAAGGCCCAGCTGCAGTTAACGTAACTGCTATCTGATCGAACCACTGCTGACGGAAGTGCTTTTGCACTTCGTTTTCAGATATAAAGCCTCGCATCCTGCGGGGCTTTTTTATAACGTTATTTTTCAAAATATTACGAACGCCTCTCTTGTTAGCAACTTGTTGCAAAGCTGCGAGATTAGTAGCACTGTTTTCCCTCCTTTATATCCGCTTTTCCCGTTAAATCAGGGCGTTGTTTAACAGTCCTGGGGTTCAGGTGAAAAAGAAAACGATACCGACCACCGGAAATTTTACCCCGGTGCGTTTTGCTCTGCTGTGTTTTGCCATTTTTTGTAGTCTGGCGTTTTTGCTGGGACGTGTTGCCTGGCTACAAATTGTTAAACCAGACAATCTGGTTAAGCAGGAAGACATGCGTTCGCTGCGTGAAGTCGAGATCGACGCCCCGCGTGGGATGATTGTCGATCGCGAGGGGCGACCACTGGCGGTGAGTGTGCCGGTCAGGGCCGTATGGGCTGACCCAAAAACGGTGCTGGCAAAAGGCGGTGTAGGTTTTGATGATCGCTGGCAGGCTCTGGCGAATGCGTTGCATCTCTCTCTTGGCACGCTTTCATCGCGGATTAACAACAACCCGCAGGGGCGATTTATCTACCTCGCGCGCCAGGTCGATCCTTCTCAGGCACAGTGGATAGATAAGCTGAATTTACCGGGTATTAATTTACGCGATGAGTCCCGTCGTTTTTATCCGGCCGGACACATTGCGGCGAACCTTATTGGTTTCACCAATATTGATGGGCAGGGTATTGAAGGTGTAGAGAAAAGTTTTAACACTCAACTTATGGGTAAGGCGGGGGTGAGACAGGTAAGGGAAGACCGTTACGGACGGGTGGTTGAGAACCTGACCGAAATTTCACCCGTCCCTGCACATACTATCCAGCTGAGTATTGATGAACGCCTGCAAACCATCACTGAAGATGCACTCGATAATGCAGTGGCATGGAATAAAGCTGAGTCGGGCGCATCGGTTTTAATTAATATCCAGACGGGTGAAATTCTCGCGATGGCGAGCTACCCGGATTTTAACCCGAATAATCGTGAAGGGGCGACGTTAAACGATTTTCGCAATCGTGCGATTAGCGATACCTTCGAACCTGGCTCGACCGTCAAGCCGCTCGTGCTCATGACCGCATTACAGCAGGGGCTGGTGCAGCCGGACAGCGTAATCGACACTCATCCGTATACGCTTGATGGTCACCGTATCCGCGACGTCGGCTACTATCCCGAACTGACAATGACCGGGATCCTGCAAAAATCGAGCGATACCGGCGTATCTCGCCTCTCTCTCGCCATGCCAATTCAGCATCTGCTTGATACCTACAGAAATTTTGGATTTGGCACCAATACCGGACTGGGTCTGACGGGAGAAAGCTCAGGGCTATTACCACAGCGCAAGTTCTGGAGCCAGCTTGACAGGGCTACCTTCGCTTTTGGCTACGGCTTAATGGTGACACCGCTTCAGCTGGCGCATGTCTACGCGACCATCGGCAGCTATGGCCTTGAGCGTCCCCTCTCGATCACCCGCATCGATCCACCGGTTATCGGGCACAGAGTGATGCCGGAAGAGATTGCTCATGAAGTGGAACACATGATGGAGAGCGTTGCGCTACCTGGCGGCGGCGGCATAAAGGCGGCTGTTCGCGACTATCGTGTCGCGGTTAAAACCGGTACGGCGAAAAAAATTGGTGATGACGGCAAGTATGTTGATAAGTATGTCGCCTATACTGCCGGCGTTGCGCCAGCCAGCGATCCACATTTTGCACTGGTGGTGGTGATCAACGATCCGAAAAACGGGGATTACTACGGTGGTGCCGTTTCCGCACCCGTTTTCAGCGAGATTATGGGTAACGTTCTGCGTCTGGAAAATGTTAAACCTGACGGCTTAGCGGCGGACTCAGATCACCTTATCGTTATGCGTTAACCCAGGCGTTTATAACCGGGGCGAATAGCGGTACACTTTCGCCCTTTGATGAATGCCCCGGAGTCACCATGTCTTTCAGCTGTCCCCTTTGCCACGCGCGGTTGACGCGCTCTGAGAAAAGTTTTACCTGTCCACAGGGGCACCAGTTTGATATGGCGAAAGAAGGGTACGTGAATCTTCTGCCCGTGCAACATAAACGCTCCCGCGACCCGGGAGACAGCGCTGACATGATGCAGGCGCGTCGCGCGTTTCTTGATGCCGGGCACTATCAGCCGCTCAGGGATACCGTTGCGCAGATGCTGGGTGATAACCTGGCTGACAATGCCTGTGCCGTGCTGGATATCGGCTGTGGCGAAGGTTACTACACGGCAACGTTTGCAGAGGTTGCGGGTGAAAAGGGGGCCGAAACATACGGTCTGGATGTGTCGAAAGTGGCTATTCGCGCAGCGGCAAAGCGCTATTCTGCGGTGACGTTCTGTGTGGCATCCAGCCACCGGTTGCCGTTTGACGATACCAGCATGGATGCGGTTGTGCGTATCTATGCACCCTGTAAGGCAGAGGAGCTGGCACGCGTCGTGAAACCGGGTGGATGGGTTATCACCGTCACGCCTGGCCCACGTCATCTGATGGAACTGAAAGGGTTGATCTACGATGAAGTGCGCCTGCATGCGCCTCACTCAGAGCAACTGGCGGGCTTTACGCTGAAACAGGAACAGTCTGTGGCGTATGAAATGAACCTGAAAGGGGATGAGGCCGTGGCGTTGTTGCAAATGACGCCGTTTGCGTGGCGGGCCAAACCCGAGGTGTGGGAAACGTTGGCACAACAGACAGAGTTTCGCTGCCAGACGGATTTCAGTATCCATTGCTGGCAGCGCGAAGTTTAACCTGCGAAGTGTGCCCAGAGAATTTGGGCACCAATACCAATCAACACAATACCGCCCAGGATCTCGGCTCGCTTACCCAACAGCGGGCCGATAAACCGACCCACCATTATTCCCAGCGTCGACATGATCAGCGTCGCGCAGCCAATGGCCAACGCGGTGGCGATGATATTCACCTGCAGGAACGCCAGACCGACACCCACAGCCATTGCGTCAAGGCTGGTGGCAATCGCCGTGGTCACCAGTAGCCAGAAACCGTGGCGGTGCAGTGGCTCCTCATCGTCATCACTGTTACCGCGCAAACCTTCGATGATCATTCGACCGCCGAGGAATACCAGCAGCACAAAGGCGATCCAGTGGTTCCACTCCAGCACAAACTGACTGGCCAGCATGCCAAGCCCCCAACCGATAAGCGGCGTCAGCGTTTCAATGGCACCAAAGATCAGGCCAGTACGCAGGGCTTCAGAAAATTTAGGTTTGTGGAGTGTGGCACCTTTACCGATGGAAGCAGCAAATGCATCCATAGACATGCCGAAGGCAAGAAGAACAGTTGCAGAGATATTCATAAAAGCGTCCAGACCGGGAGATATCCATATGACACATCACTGCCCCCAGTAAACAGCAGTTGATGTATCTATGGTCTCGCCTGACCGCTTTGCACATAAATGCACTGAAAGCGATCCGTACGCGCCACGTTTTTCAACGAGTATGTTGACACGTACATTTCCTGCGGACAGGAAATCAGCTACTCCCCAACGACGGGCGCAACCTTAACATATTTTGAGAATATAAAACAACAACCGGAGGGTATTATTCTGCTCTCTTGTTGATAACGGTTTTCATTTAGATTTAAGCGTGAGAATATCGTTAACAAATATGAGTTTTAAAATGACCAAATATAGCTTTGGCTATATTTTTTTTGCGTGGAATAAACACAATATATAGCCAGTGCTATGAATTCAACTCATTGAGTTTTAACGAGTAATTTGTATATTTTTTCCAGGTCGTCAATGTTTTTGACCCGGATAAGCAGGCGGCGTTGTTCTAATTGCATTACCAGCACACCATCTTCCGATAAATTCATCTCGCTGATGCGGTTATATTCTACCCATACATTGGCGAAGAAAAAGCCACGGCTTTTAAAAATGACTTTGGGTGTGCGGATCCAGAACAGATAAATCGCCATTAATGCCAGCGCACATAATAACCATGTGGTTAATATTGCACCGTGGCTGGTGACATTATTGTAAATCAGAATGACTATCAGACCCGCGAAGATAAACGCATCAACGCGTCCGCGGCGTAAAAGGGGCAGGGAGAGCAGCGTTTCGCCGTGGCGGTGGGGCATGATGAACTCGTCATAGATAGCGTAAGCCAGAAGGGCAACAATAAACAAAACCAGTACGATGTCCGTGACAGTCATTCATCCTCCAGATAAAAAGACCGGGGGCAAGCCCCCGGTGTATAGCCCGTCATACTTCAGGTTGCATGTGCGTTGGCTGCAACTCGAATTATTTAGGGTTGTCTTACAGACCCAGCAGGCCGACAGCGTAGCCTACGATACCGATGATGAAGAAGCCAACGATGATCCACAGTGGGTTAACTTTCTTACGCAGTAACCACATGCAGGCGAAGGTCAGCAGCAGCGGCACCAGACCCGGCATCAACTGATCCAGGATGGTCTGCACGGTGGTCACGCGGGTTTGTCCATCCTGACCGGTAATGGTCGACACCACCAGCGGGATGTTCACGTGCGTCCATTTGTTAACCAGTGCCCCCATGACAAACAGGCCGAGGATTGACGCCCCCTCAGTCAGTTTTTGCAGGAAGCCACCGCCCATGTCCTTAACGATGTCCACACCTTTACGGTAGCCATAAGCTACGCCGTAGTAACGGGTCAGCAGACGAACTGCGTTGAACAGGATGAAGAACAGCAGAGGGCCGAGCAGGCTGCCGCTCATCGCGATACCGGCACCCAGTGCCGCAAATACCGGACGAACCGTACCCCAGAAGATAGGGTCGCCGACGCCTGCCAGCGGCCCCATCAGACCAACTTTGATACCGTTTATCGCACCATCGTCAATCTCTGCGCCGTTTGCACGCTGCTCTTCCATTGCCAGCGTTACACCCAGAACTGGGGCCGCAACGTAAGGGTGGGTGTTGAAGAATTCCAGGTGACGCTTAATCGCCTGACGACGTGCTTCGTTGTTCTCTGGATACAGGCGTTTGATGGCCGGTACCATAGAGAAACAGAAGCCCAGCGCCTGCATACGTTCGAAGTTCCATGAACCCTGAAACAGGTTAGAACGGATGAACACGCCACGAATATCACCCGGAGTGAGTTTTTTCTCAGTGGTATTTTTTGTCATATCAACCATTTCGCTCACCTGCTAGTCCAGTTCGTTATCGAGGGAGTTATTACCAGCAGCCTGCGCTGGGGCACCCGCAACGCGGTTATATTTCGGGCTGAGCTGGATGTAGAGAATCGCCATAACCGCACCAATCACACCCAGAGCAACCAGGTTGAAGTTGGTGAACGCAGCGGTAACGAAGCCAAGGTAGAAGAATGGCATCAGGTAGCCTGCACGCATCATGTTGATGACCATTGCGTAACCAACTACCACAATCATGCCGCCCGCAATGTTCAGACCGCCGGTGACGACTTCTGGAATGGCGTTCAGCATGCTCTGTACTTCACTGGTGCCGACAGAGATGGCAACGATAACCGCCGGAATGGCGATACGCATCGCCTGCAGGAACAGGGACGAGACGTGGATCCAGGAAAGTGCCGTGAGGTTGCCATTTTCGGCCGCCTTATCTGCCGCGTGCTGGAAGGCAACGGTGATAGTACGAACGATGATGGTCAATACCTGGCCTGCAGCAGCCAGTGGGATTGCCAGCGCAATACCCGCACCGATACTTTGGTGACCGGCAATAACCAGAACGGTTGAAATAATGGATGCCAGAGCAGCATCTGGCGCAACTGCCGCACCGATGTTCATCCAGCCGAGGGCGATCATTTCCAGGGTACCACCGATGATGATACCGGTTTTCATATCACCGAGTACGGCACCAATCAACGTACAGGCCACCAGCGGACGGTGGAACTGAAATTCATCAAGTACGGATTCCATACCCGCAATACATGCGACGACGAACACCAGCACAATCTGAAGAGTGGTAATCTCCATTGTACTTCTCCTATTGCATAATCTTTATGTGAAAAACCGGCGCGGGCTTATTTCCCCACTTTGCCGATCAAATCCATCATTTTCAGTTTCTGATCTGTGGAAACCTTACGGGCTTCCAGCTCAATACCGCGTGCATTCAGCTTGTTGAATGCTTCGATATCTTTTTCATCGACTGAAATCGCGTTGTTGACCTGCGTTTTGCCCTGACGGAAAGCCATACCACCAATGTTAACGGAGGTGATTTTCACGCCGCCTTCAACAATGCGCTCGACGTCTGTCGGGTTTGTGAACAGAAGCATCACGCGCTCACCCGCATATTTCGGGTTGTTATAAACGCGGATCATTTTAGCGACATCCACAACGTGCGCGGTCACGCCCGGTGGTGCAACCTGGGTCAGAAGGGTTTTACGTACGGTGTCGGCGGCCACTTCGTCGCTGACGACGATAATGCGGCGAACGTTGGTTTCTTTGGTCCAGCGCGTAGCGACCTGGCCGTGGATCAGACGGTCATCGATACGTGCAAGGCCAATGACCATATAATCGTTCGGGCCCATTGGTTTTGCAGGTTCTGCGGCCTTTGGTGCCACGGCAGCAGGTGCAGGTTTTTCAACCGGTTGTGCTTTCAGCGCTTTCACGCCTTCGCGACCCGTCTCGACAGCCAGTGCGACCAGCTCATCGAAGCTCGGGTTATCGTCACGCGCCATGAAGGTTTCCACCAGCATAGGAATGTTCACCCCGGCGACGACTTCGTAATGCTCTTTATCGACGACAATGCGGCTGGCAGCGTTAAACGGACTGCCGCCCCATGTATCAACGAGAAACAGCACGCCTTTGCTGGTATCCAGCTTCTCAAGTTGAGCGGTGTACTTCACAATCAACGTTTCGGCATTTTCACCCGGAACGAAATCGATCCAGCCGACGTTTTCCTGCTCGCCCAACAGCATCTCTGCCGTCTTGATTAACTGCTCTGCAGCCCAACCATGTGTGCCTATGACAATAGCAATGGTCACTTGCTACCTCCTTTTATTATCATTAATACGTCTGCCAGGCAGTCGTACTGAGAATCGCATCTGGCGAACCGAATCGATTCAGATAAGGGTTATCGTTAAATAAACTAAGACTTCCGCGAATTATTTTAGACAGTGAAAGAATAATTTATGTGATGAAGATCCGTAATTTAGCTTTCGAAACACAGAAAATACGCGACGAAAATTTAGTCTTTTGACGCGTTCTTGCAAAAAAAAGTAAATCTTTGCCAAAAGATTATTGTCTCTGATATGTTTAGCCTCCGTTTATCTATTCAGGAGTATAGGGCAGCAGCCCACTATATGGACCGTCACCGACGTCAGTCATCTTTCAGGCCGTTCTGCGCCTCTTTCACCGGCGATCCTCGCCACGTTTCAACGCTGTCTACCATTGATTTGCCCATGCCGATTGGTGCACCGTTTTGTCATTCCTTTAGCAGGAGCTTGTCATGGAATTCTTAATGGACCCGTCAATCTGGGTAGGATTGCTCACGCTGGTGGTGCTGGAGATTGTTCTCGGCATCGATAACCTGGTGTTCATTGCCATCCTTGCGGATAAACTTCCGCCAAAACAACGTGATAAAGCGCGTCTGATCGGTCTCTCGCTGGCACTGTTCATGCGACTGGCACTGTTGTCCGTCATCTCGTGGATGGTGACGCTGACGAAACCGCTTTTTTCCGTCATGGATTTCACCTTCTCTGGCCGCGATTTGATCATGCTGCTGGGGGGGATATTCCTGCTGTTCAAGGCCACAACCGAACTGCACGAACGGCTGGAAAACAGACAGCACGATGATGGTCACGGTAAGGGGTATGCCAGCTTCTGGGTGGTTGTATTGCAGATCGTGGTGCTTGATGCCGTCTTCTCGCTGGATGCGGTGATCACGGCGGTGGGTATGGTGAACCACCTGCCAGTGATGATGGCAGCCGTAGTGATTGCGATGGCGATGATGTTGCTGGCCTCGAAGCCGCTGACGCGTTTCGTGAACCAACATCCAACGGTCGTGGTGCTGTGTCTGAGCTTCCTGCTGATGATTGGTCTGAGCCTGGTCGCGGAAGGTTTTGGCTTCCATATTCCGAAAGGTTACCTGTATGCCGCGATTGGCTTCTCGATCCTTATCGAGCTGTTTAACCAGATTGCGCGCCGTAACTTCATTAAGCAGCAATCGAATCAGCCGCTGCGTGCCCGTACGGCGGATGCCATTCTGCGCCTGATGGGTGGCCGTCGTCAGGTGACCGTACAGTCCGATAACGAAAGCCGTAACCCGGTTCCGGTCCCTGAAGGGGCGTTCGTTGAAGAAGAACGCTACATGATCAACGGCGTGCTCTCACTGGCCTCCCGTTCGCTGCGCGGTATCATGACCCCGCGCGGTGAAATTAGCTGGGTAGATGCCAACCTGAGCGTCAGTGAAATCCGTCAGCAACTGCTCTCTTCACCTCACAGTCTGTTCCCGGTGTGTCGTGGTGAGCTGGATGAGATAATCGGCGTGGTGCGTGCGAAAGAGCTGCTGGTGGCGCTGGAAGAGGGCGTCAACGTGGAAGCCATCGCGGCCGCATCACCAGCAATTGTGGTGCCGGAAACGCTGGATCCGATCAATCTGCTGGGCGTACTGCGCCGCGCTCGCGGGAGCTTCGTCATCGTCACCAACGAGTTTGGTGTGGTGCAGGGGCTGGTCACGCCGCTGGACGTGCTTGAAGCGATTGCCGGTGAATTCCCGGATGCAGACGAAACGCCAGAAATTGTGGCCGACGGCGAAGGCTGGCTGGTGAAGGGAACGACCGACCTGCACGCGCTCTCGCATACGCTGGGGCTGGAAAACGTCATCAATGATGATGAAGACATTGCCACCGTTGCAGGGCTGGTGATTTCCGTTAACGGGCAAATCCCGCGTACCGGTGACGTGATCGACCTGCCACCTTTGCACATTACCATTGTTGAAGCGAACGATTATCGCGTTGATATGGTGCGTATTGTTAAAGAGCAATCGGCACACGACGAAGACGAGTAAGTCTTCTTAACGCAACGGCATTAAGGGCACGATGTGTCCATTGTGGTGCGCTGGCGGGGGGGAACTCTCCGCCAGCCATTTTGGAAATTCCCGTAGCGGCATTGGTCGCGCATAAAAAAATCCCTGCAGGTTATGCACGCCGTGTCGGCGTAAATACCGCGACTGTTCCTCTGTTTCGACCCCTTCCGCAACCAGCTCAATATTCAACCGCTGACCCAGCGCAATAATAATGTCCGTTACCGTCGAGTTCACGGCATCGGTACCAATTGCCGTGGTGAATGATTTGTCAATTTTCAACACGTCAGGATGGAGTTTTTCGAGCCAGGAAAGTGAACTGTTCCCGGTACCAAAATCATCAATCGCCAGTTTCACGCCTTCGCGATGCAGCTCCCGAACAATGCGGTAATCGACGTCGAGCAGGTCGTCGCGTTCGGTCAGTTCAATAATCAGCTGTTGAGTGGGTTTTGCGCTGAACCAGGCGCGGTTCAGATCCTGCAACAGGGTGGCGCGGCGGAAGTGGCTGGCAGCCACATTTATCCCGATCTGAAAACTGTTTGAGGCCGGAAAATAACCAATCTGACGCACGGTCTCCGTGATGACGTAGCGTGTCAGAGGAACAATCAGGTTATGTTCTTCTGCCAGGGGAATAAACACTTCCGGTGAGATCCAGCCCTGTCGCGGGTTATGCCAGCGCAACAGGATCTCGACGCCGATGCAGTCCTGGGTACGGGCATTCACCAGCGGCTGGCAAAAAAGTTCAAATTCCCGTGCCGCGATCCCCATGTTAATTTCCCACGTGAAGCTCATGCGGCGCGCGGTTGCCAGCCAGGCGATATAGCCCAGCAGCAGGCTCAGCATTAACCCCAGCGGTAACTGCGTTGGCAGGTTGATTAACGCCATTTCACCAGGGCCTGGCCCGCTGACCGTAATGGAGAAGGGATAGTGTGTCGACGCCTTCTCCAGAAGCGAATCTCCGTCATCAAAGCTCAGGGTTTCCGTGACCTGTTGACCATAGCGCAGATAATGATCGCCCACGGTCAGCACCACGTCGGTAATCAGCGGGGTCTGTGGCTCGAGTATCATTCTGGTGATGAGATCAATATTGACGATCTCCATCACGCCATCTTCACCGCTCGGGGAAATCGGGGTCCACTGAATCAGAATGGGGCTGCCTTTGAGCAGCCACTGGTCGGTCGACAAAATCAGTTTTGGCTTACTGGCAGGTAAGACCGGTTGAAAATCACGCACGAGGACATTACGGCTGCCGAAAATACTGGAGCAGTACAGGATCCCGTCTTTAATCAGCGCGATGGAGCGAACGGTCTGCAAAATGGCGGCCTGTTTTCGCAAAACCAGATGCACCTGCGGGCAAGGTTCACCCACCAGCGTTTGCAGAAGATTCCGGCGGCGTTCTAATGAAAGCAGCACGTTATCGAGAGAGCGAACGGTATAGCTGGCAAAATCGAGGATCCGCTCCTGATTGGCATTACGCTGTGAAACAAAACGAATACCTAACGTCAGGATGAGCGTAAGGAGCGCAACCGTCACACAGACGATAACGCGTTTTCGGCGATAGTTTTTAATGATCGTTTGTGCATTTTGCATGAACGGTCGCTCTATGCGCTACCAGCCCCAAAAGCCGGAAGCAATAGAGAAAGTGTAGTGGGGAAAGAGGAAGGAGACGAGACGTGAGAGGTAATATCGCCCATCCGTTGCAGATGGGCGAAAGGAAGTATTAGTCGCACTGCACCTTAATGGCCAGACCACCGCGTGACGTTTCGCGATACTTCGCGTTCATGTCCTTGCCGGTTTCGTACATGGTTTCGATAACCTTATCCAGCGATACGCGAGGTTCGCTGGTACGGCGCATTGCCATACGAGAGGCGTTGATCGCTTTCACTGAGGCAATAGCGTTACGCTCAATACACGGTACCTGTACCTGGCCTGCAACCGGGTCGCAGGTCAGACCGAGGTTATGTTCCATACCGATTTCCGCCGCCACACAGACCTGCTCCGGGCTTGCACCCAGCAGTTCTGCAAGGCCAGCTGCTGCCATAGAACACGCCACGCCCACTTCGCCCTGGCAGCCGACTTCTGCGCCAGAGATGGATGCGTTCATTTTGTACAGCGCGCCAATCGCACCCGCTGCCAGGAAGTAACGGATGTAAATATCCGGGCTGACAGGCTCAATAAAGTGATCGTAATAGGCCAGTACCGCCGGAACGATACCGCATGCGCCGTTGGTAGGCGCAGTTACCACACGGCCACCGGCGGCGTTTTCTTCGTTAACCGCAAGGGCAAACATGTTCACCCAGTCGACCACGTTCATAGGGTCGTTGGAGAATTTGTCCGTTGTCACCAGCATACGACGCAGCGCAGAGGCACGACGCGGCACGCGCAGTGGCCCAGGTAACACACCTTCGGTGTTCATACCGCGGTCGATACAGGCGCGCATGGTCTGCCACACGTTAGCAAAATAGTCTTCAATTTCTTTTTTGCTGTGCAGTGCCAGTTCGTTTTGCATCACCATGCCGGAAAGCGACAGGCCGCTCTCTTTGCAATAACCCAGCATCTCGGTGGCCGATTTAAACGGATACGGCACGCTGACGTCGCCCACGCTCTCTTTGCCAAAGTGCTCTTCATCAACAATGAAGCCACCGCCAATGGAGTAGTAGGTTTTGCTGTAAATCTCTTTTTCGCCGTTAAACGCGTGGATGGTCATCCCGTTTTCGTGCAGCGGCAGGTTGTCGCTGCGAAAACGCATGCCATCATCCTGCGGGAAATCCACTTCGCGCTGGCCGTTTGCCAGCAGCAGGCGACCGCGCGTTTCCACGTCGCGGATGAATGCCGGAATGGCATCAATATCAACGGTGTCCGGCATGTTGCCCGCCAGACCCATAATAATGGCGATATCGGTGTGGTGGCCTTTACCCGTTAATGACAGCGAGCCGTAAACATCCACGGCAACACGGGTAACGCTTTCCAGTAATCCTTTTTCGACCAGATCATCGACGAACTGTTTACCGGCCTTCATCGGGCCTACAGTATGGGAAGACGAAGGGCCAATTCCCACTTTGAACATGTCGAATATACTAATCACTTTCACACTCCTGACAGGGTTACCGGGTTTCCAGTAACGATGTTATAACTGCGCATAGTGTAAGAGGGAACATCGACCTCGGCTTGACTATTCACATGAATTAAACTAATGGATAACCCCTGATTTACTAATGCTGAGACGCACCTCGCAAACTTACGTTAAATTCGCGAATGTAAAGTATAGTCAAGGCTTCAGGCCGATTTGCAGCGCCAGTTCACGAATGATGCCTGCCGTCATGCCCCAGACAAAATAATGCTGATACCAGGACAACCAGACCCGGTGTGCATGACCTCGTCGCTGAATGTCCAGAGGGTGATAGCGCCCGAGACGAAGAGCCTCTTCCAGCGGCATTTCAAACACCGCAGAGACTTCATCGACGCTGGCATGATACTGAAGATCAGGGGGGATAATGCCGACGACCGGCGTGACCTGAAAACCGGTGACACTGTCGACTGGCGGCAGAACACCAATGATCTCGACGACCTCCGGTGGGATCGCGACCTCTTCCTGTGCTTCACGCAGTGCGGCAGCAATCAACGAAGCGTCGGTACTGTCGACAGCCCCCCCCGGGAAAGCAACCTGACCGGCGTGTTTGCGCAAGTGCGGTGAACGCTGTGTCAGCAGTAAACCGGGCTGTTCGCGGCGCACCACCGGGATAAGCACCGCGGCCTGACGGCGATTCAGGGTTTCTCGGCTCACCTGTGGGCGCAAAAGCTGGAAACGCGACAGAAAATCATCCAGCGTCAGGTTCTCTTTCTCCACCCGTTATGTCTCCAGTTGTTGAAGGATACGGTTAACTTTATCAAAGGTTTCCTGATATTCCGCCTGAACTTCGCTATCCGCCACAATTCCGCCACCGGCAGAACAGTAAATATTGCCCGCGCAGGCGGTCAGGGTGCGAATGGTAATGCTGGTATCCAGCGTACCGCAGAGGCTGACATAGCCAATGCTGCCGCACCAGGCGTTGCGGCGGTGTGGCTCGAGTTCATCGATAATCTCCATCGCCCGCACTTTGGGTGCGCCGGTGATGGAGCCTCCCGGAAACGCGGCGCGCAGGAGATCGCAGGCCGTACGCGACGCAGGCAACTGTGCGGTAATGGTGCTGACCAGATGATGCACCGCCGGGAAAGGCTCGACCACGAACAGTTCAGGCACCCGCACGCTTCCCGGCACGGCCACCCGGCCAATATCGTTGCGCATCAGATCCACAATCATCAGGTTTTCGGCGCGGTCTTTTGGTGATGCGGCCAGCTTTTTCGCCTGCAGACGATCGGCTTCAGGGTCTGCCAGACGCGGAAGCGTACCTTTGATCGGGCGGGTCTGAATGGTACCTTCAGCGAGATGAATAAATCGCTCTGGCGAGAGGCTAAGGATTGCGCCCTGTTCCAGACGTAAAAACGCGCTAAACGGTGCCTTGTTACTGGCGTTGAGGCGGGTAAAGGCCAGCCATTCATCACCCTGATACGTCGCCTGAAAGCGCTGGGCGAGGTTGACCTGATAGCAATCACCGCTTTGCAGATACGCCTGAACGCGTGAGAACTTTTGCGCATATTCCTGCGCGGTCATGTTCGAACGCCAGTTCGAGGTCAGGCTGAAGTCTGTTGCTGAAGCCGGTTGTTGTGATTCCAGCCAGGCCAGACGTGCATTTACATCCGAGTGGCTAAGCAGGGAAACCACCTGCCGGTGGTGGTCAACAATTAACGCCCAGTCGTACAGACCTACTGCCATATCCGGCAGCGGGATATCGTCCTGCGCATTATCGGGAAGTGTTTCAAAACGACGGCCTAAATCATAGCCGAACAACCCCAGAGCGCCGCCCTGGAAGGGAAGATCGGGATCCGGGTTTACGGATAAGCCCAGTGCGTCAATGGACTGCTGAAGCAACATCAGCGGATCGTCCGTTGACTGACGCGTCCCAACAGACGTCACCCCGCCGTGGGTTATCAGGGTTTCTACCGGATCGGCAACCAGAATATCAAAACGGCTGTAGGGATGGTCGGCATGACCGGAGTGCAACAGCATCGCGAAAGGAAGGTGGCTCAGGCGAGCAAACCAGAACTCAGCGGCGTCAACACGCCAGGGCAAGGTCATAACAGTGGGGAAGCGCATGTTCATGTGTGGCATACTACCGGGCAGCGTGAAATAATTAGCGCAGACAATTTAGCAGGAGTTGACAATGTTTGCAGGTTTACCTTCTCTGAGCCACGAGCAGCAGCAGAAAGCAGTTGAGCGGATCCAGGAGCTGATGTCCCAGGGGATGAGCAGCGGACAGGCAATTTCCCAGGTGGCGGAAGAACTTCGCGCCACTCATACCGGTGAGCGGATCGTGGCGCGTTTCGAGGATGAAGACGAAGAATAATCGGGCTTAGAGCTTGGCCCAGTAGGGTTATTAGCGCAGGCAGTTTGAACACGGACAGCGCGGAGAAACCGGAGCATACACGTAGTACGTGAGGATTTCGAGCACTGCCCAGGTTCAAAATGGCAAGCCAAATAGCCCTAATGGGTCAGGCTTAAACTGCCGCGATAATCTTAATCTCTACCTTATATTCCGGTTTCATCAGCGTCGCCTGTACGGTGCAGCGTACAGGCGCGTGACCCGCCACCACCCACGCATCCCAGGCTTTGTTCATCGCCGCAAAATCCGCTTTGTCAGCCAGAAAAAGGGTGGCATCCAGAATGCGGGACTTATTGCTGCCCTGTTTTTCCAGCACCTTATCAATCTGTGCCAGGGTGTTCGCCGTCTGCTCGAACGCGTCTGCGTCCAGATTTTCCGGCACGCCGGTGTAATAGAGCGTCTGGTTATGAATTACGACATCAGACCAGCGGGCTTCCGCATCAATGCGCACAATCGTCATAAACGTTTCCTCGTTATTTTCATATCAGGCGGCAAGACTGCCATATTGTTCTTCCGTCGTCACTATTTGGGGTGGCACTGTGACGGATGGGCTGACATAATCCCTGTGCAAAAATACAGTGAGAGAGCACCGTGGCAGACGATTTTTCCCCTGAGGGTCAGTTAGCACAGGCCATTCCCGGCTTTAAGCCGCGTGAACCACAGCGTCAGATGGCGCATGCCGTGGCGCATGCCATCGACAAAGCACAGCCGCTGGTGGTGGAAGCCGGAACCGGTACAGGTAAAACCTATGCATACCTTGCCCCGGCGCTGCGTGCAAAAAAGAAAGTGATCATCTCTACGGGGTCAAAGGCGCTTCAGGACCAGCTCTACAGTCGCGATTTGCCCACGGTGGCAAAAGCGCTGAAATACAAAGGTCGCCTGGCGTTGTTGAAGGGGCGTTCTAACTATCTCTGCCTGGAGCGTCTTGAACAGCAGGCGCTGGCGGGCGGTGACCTGCCGGTGCAAACCCTGAGCGATGTCATTATTCTTCGTGCCTGGGCCAATCAGACCGAAGAGGGCGATATCAGCACCTGCGCGAGCGTGCCGGAAGATTCTCCCGCCTGGCCGCTGGTCACCAGCACCAACGACAACTGCCTTGGCAGCGACTGCCCACTGTATAAAGACTGTTTTGTGGTAAAAGCACGTAAAACCGCGATGGATGCGGATGTCGTGGTGGTTAACCATCATCTGTTCCTCGCGGATATGGTGGTCAAAGACAGCGGCTTTGGTGAGCTCATACCGGAAGCGGAAGTGATGATCTTTGACGAAGCCCACCAGCTACCGGATATCGCCAGCCAGTATTTTGGTCAGTCACTTTCCAGCCGTCAGCTGCAGGATCTGGCGAAAGATTTCACCATTGCCTATCGCACTGAATTAAAAGACACCCAGCAACTGCAAAAATGTGCCGACCGCCTGGCGCAGAGTGCGCAGGATTTCCGCCTGCAGCTTGGGGAACCTGGCTACCGGGGTAATCTGCGCGAGCTACTGGCAGACAGCAATATCCAGCGTGCGTTGTTATTGCTGGATGATGCTCTGGAACTTTGCTACGACGTGGCGAAACTGTCACTTGGCCGTTCAGCGTTGCTGGATGCCGCCTTTGAGCGCGCCACGCTCTACCGGGGGCGGCTCAAAAGGCTAAAAGAGATCAACCAGCCGGGCTTTAGCTACTGGTATGAATGTACCTCTCGCCATTTTACGCTGGCCCTGACGCCGCTGACCGTAGCAGATAAATTCAAAGAGGTGATGACGCAAAAGCCGGGGAGCTGGATATTCACCTCCGCTACGCTGTCGGTCAATGACGATCTGCACCACTTTACTGAACGTCTGGGGATTGAGCAGGCAGAATCACTGCTCCTGCCAAGCCCGTTTGATTATGAAAAACAGGCGTTGCTCTGTGTTCCACGCAATCTGCCGTTACCTAACCAGCCGGGCGCAGCGCGCCTGCTGGCGGCGATGCTGAAACCCATGATTGAGGCCAACAACGGTCGCTGTTTTATGCTCTGCACCTCTCACGCCATGATGCGTGACCTGGCCGAACAGTTCCGTGCCACCATGACGTTGCCGGTACTGCTTCAGGGTGAAACCAGCAAAGGGCAACTGCTTCAGCAGTTTGTCAGCGCGGGTAATGCCCTGCTGGTAGCAACCAGTAGTTTCTGGGAAGGGGTGGACGTGCGCGGTGACACGCTCTCTCTGGTGATCATCGATAAACTGCCGTTTACCTCCCCGGACGATCCGCTGCTGAAAGCGCGAATGGAGGACTGCCGTCTGCGTGGGGGCGATCCTTTCGATGAAGTTCAACTGCCGGATGCGGTGATCACCCTTAAACAAGGGGTAGGGCGTCTGATCCGTGATGTAGATGACCGGGGTGTGCTGGTCATTTGCGATAACCGGCTGGTGATGCGTCCATACGGAGCGACGTTCCTGGCAAGCCTGCCGCCTGCCCCCCGCACGCGGGACATTAAGCGCGCGGTTCGTTTCCTGGCAAACCCAACGGCGGAGTAATTTACCCCGGAGTGTGCTAAGATGCGCGCCATTTTGTGACTGACCATTGCGAGAGCGCGACAACTGATGCGAATTCTGGCTATTGATACCGCTACAGAGGCCTGTTCTGTTGCCCTGTGGAACGACGGTGTTATCTCTGCTCATTTCGAAGAGTGCCCACGGGAACATACCCAACGTATTCTGCCCCTGGTCAAAGCGATTTTGACTACGGGCGACACCTCCTTAACCGACCTTGATGCACTGGCCTATGGTCGGGGCCCCGGCAGCTTTACGGGCGTACGCATCGGGATTGGGATTGCACAGGGGCTGGCGCTGGGCGCTGAGTTGCCCATGATTGGCGTCTCCACGCTGGCAACAATGGCGCAGGGCGCATGGCGCATGACCGGCGCAACACGTGTGCTGGCGGCAATTGATGCCCGCATGGGCGAAGTCTACTGGGCTGAATACACCCGCGATGAGCAGGGCGTGTGGCACGGTGAAGAGACCGAAGCGGTACTTAAGCCTGAAGCGGTGACCGAACGGCTGAAACAGCTGTCCGGCGAGTGGGCGATGGTTGGCACGGGCTGGCCGGCATGGCCTGACATGGCGAATGACACCGGGTTAACACTGGTGGAAGGCAACATGTTGCTGCCAGCCGCCGAAGATATGCTTCCTATTGCCTGTCAGCTGCTTGCAGCAGGAAAAACCGTTGCAGTTGAACATGCTGAACCGGTTTATTTGCGAAACACCGTCGCGTGGAAGAAACTTCCGGGCCGCGAGTGAATCTCAGTAACAGGAACTGAGAAATAAGGAGTCGCATCATGGCGGTTCAGACTACAGTAGTACGCCTTATTATGGCTGGCGTGGTGGCCATTACACTGAGCGGATGTGTCACCGTTCCTGACGCGATAAAGGGAAGTAGTCCTACACCACAACAGGATCTGGTGCGCGTAATGAATGCGCCTGAACTGTATGTTGGTCAGGAAGCCCGCTTCGGCGGCAAGGTGGTTGAGGTGTTAAACCAGCAGGGGAAAACCCGTCTGGAGATCGCCACCGTACCGCTGGATAGCGGCGCGCGGCCAGTACTGGGTGAGGCGTCTCGCGGGCGCATTTATGCGGATGTCAGCGGGTTCCTCGATCCGGTCGATTTTCGCGGTCAGCTGGTCACTGTCGTTGGGCCTATTACCGGAACGGTACAAGGCAAAATCGGCAATACGCCGTACAAATTCATGACCATGCAGGTAAACGGCTACAAGCGCTGGCGGATTGAACAACAGATTGTGATGCCGCCACAGCCTATGGATCCATGGATGTGGGGGCCGCACCCATACCGCTATGGTTACCCTGGCTGGGGCTGGTACAACCCGGGTCCCGCACAGGTTCAAACGATTGTAACCGAGTAACTTACTGTTATTGTTAGGAAAGAGACAGCGGCTCGGCCGCTGTCTCTGTTTTTTTACGGACAAAACGAAAAAAAAGAGTGACGCGCTTCGCAACCTTAAATCTGAACAATTAATAAACTGGTACGCTGAGTTAATATAATGTTAACAAACTGTTTATTATCGGGGTTGTGATGACGACGAACACTCATTTCAGAGGTGATGCATTGAAGAAGGTTTGGCTTAACCGTTATCCCGCAGATGTTCCGGCGGAGATCAATCCTGACCGTTATCAATCCCTGGTTGAATTATTTGAAAATTCAGTCACGCGTTACGCCGATCAGCCTGCGTTCGTAAACATGGGCGAGGTAATGACGTTTCGCAAGCTGGAAGAGCGCAGCCGCGCCTTTGCTGCTTACCTGCAGGAAGGGCTGGGGCTACAGAAGGGGGACCGCGTCGCATTAATGATGCCGAACTTGCTGCAATACCCGGTGGCGTTGTTTGGCATCCTGCGAGCCGGGATGATCGTTGTGAACGTTAACCCTCTGTATACCCCGCGTGAGCTGGAGCATCAGCTGAATGACAGCGGTGCGGCCGCGATCGTCATTGTTTCTAACTTCGCCCATACGCTGGAAAAAGTCGTCGACAAAACCCAGGTCAAACACGTCATTCTGACGCGAATGGGCGATCAGCTCTCTACCGCTAAAGGGACGCTGGTTAACTTCGTCGTAAAATACATCAAACGACTGGTACCGAAATACCATCTGCCGGATGCCATCTCATTCCGTCGCGCACTGCATGCGGGTTATCGTATGCAATACGTGAAGCCGGAGGTGGTGCCGGAAGATCTCGCCTTCCTGCAATACACCGGGGGCACCACCGGTGTTGCCAAAGGCGCGATGTTGACCCACCGCAACATGCTGGCAAACCTGGAGCAGGTCAACGCAACCTATGGGCCGTTGCTGCACCGTGGTAAAGAGCTGGTGGTCACCGCGCTTCCGCTGTATCACATTTTCGCCCTGACCATGAACTGCTTGCTGTTTATCGAGCTGGGTGGTCAGAACCTGCTTATCACCAACCCGCGTGATATCCCGGGGCTGGTCAAAGAGCTGGCGAAATATCCGTTCACGGCCATGACGGGGGTGAATACCCTGTTTAACGCACTGCTTAACAACAAAGAGTTCCAGCAGCTTGATTTTTCCACGCTGCACCTCTCTGCGGGCGGTGGGATGCCTGTTCAGCAGGCGGTGGCGGAGCGCTGGGTGAAGCTCACCGGCCAGTATTTGCTGGAAGGCTATGGGCTGACAGAGTGTGCGCCGTTGGTCAGTGTGAACCCGCATGATATCGACTACCACAGCGGAAGCATTGGCCTGCCGGTACCGTCGACGGAAGCCAAACTGGTGGATGACGACGATAACGAAGTAGCTCCGGGTGAACCCGGTGAGCTGTGTGTCAGAGGCCCGCAGGTGATGCTGGGTTACTGGCAGCGTCCGGATGCCACTGATGAGATAATCAAAAACGGCTGGCTGCATACGGGTGATATCGCTGTGATGGACGATGAAGGCTTCCTGCGTATTGTCGACCGTAAAAAAGACATGATCCTTGTCTCTGGTTTCAACGTCTATCCGAATGAAATCGAAGACGTGGTCATGCAGCACAACGGTGTACGGGAAGTGGCGGCCGTTGGCGTCCCTTCTGGCAGCAGCGGTGAGGCGGTGAAGATTTTTGTGGTCAAGAAAGATCCTTCGCTGAATGAGGAAGAACTGATAACGTTCTGCCGCCGTCAATTGACCGGTTACAAGGTGCCGAAGCTGGTTGAGTTCCGCGATGAGCTGCCGAAATCGAATGTCGGGAAGATATTACGACGAGAATTACGTGACGAAGCCCGTGGCAAAGTAGACAATAAGGCCTGAGCTTCACGCTAATCGCCCAGACGCCGGTTAAGCCGGCGTTTTTTATGGGCGCAAACAAAAGAGAAACCGTTTTGAATTACCAGATGATCACTACCAATGACGAGCTGGCTTCGCTGTGCGAGGTTACGCGCGACTTTCCTGCCATTGCCCTGGATACCGAGTTTGTTCGTACCCGGACGTATTATCCGCAGTTGGGTCTGATTCAGATGTTCGACGGCAAACGCGTCTCGCTGATCGACCCTCTTGGTATCACCGACTGGACGCCAATGCGTGAATTGCTGCTCGATCCTGCCGTGACGAAATACCTGCATGCAGGCAGTGAAGATCTGGAAGTGTTCCTGAATACCTTTGGCATCATGCCGCAACCGTTAATTGATACGCAGATCCTTGCTGCGTTCAGCAATCGCCCGCTTTCATGGGGATTTGCCGCAATGGTTGAGGAGTATACCGGCCTGACGCTGGATAAGAGTGAATCCCGTACCGACTGGCTGGCACGCCCGCTGACGGAGCGTCAGCTTGATTACGCCGCGGCAGACGTGTTTTACCTGCTGCCAATTGCCGGGCAGTTGATGAAAGAGGCGGAAGCTTCAGGTTGGTTACCTGCGGCCCTGGATGAGTGCCGTATGACGCAGTTGCGTCGTCAGGATGTGGTTGATCCGAAAGAGGCCTGGCGTGATATCAGCAACGCGTGGCAGTTACGTACGCGTCAGCTGGCCTGCCTGCAATTACTGGCTGACTGGCGTCTGCGTAAAGCGCGTGAACGCGATCTGGCCGTCAACTTCGTGGTCCGCGAAGAACACCTCTGGGCCGTTGCGCGCTATATGCCGGGCAGCATGGGTGAGCTCGACAGCATCGGACTTTCGGGCAGCGAAATTCGTTTCCACGGTAAAACCCTGCTTGCGCTGGTGGCAAAAGCGCAGCAAACGCCGGATGAGGAACTGCCGGAACCACTGCTGAATCTGATGGATATGCCGGGCTATCGCAAGGCGTTTAAAGAGATCAAAGCGCTGGTGCAGGAGGTTGCAACGGAAAGCAAGCTGGGGGCTGAATTACTGGCATCACGTCGTCAGATTAACCAGCTACTGAACTGGCACTGGAAGCTGAAGCTACAGAATGGATTGCCGGAACTGATGGCAGGCTGGCGTGGCGAATTGATGGCCGATCGCCTCAATACGCTGCTGGAAGGGTACCCACGCTGATAAACCTGTAGCCCCGGTAAGCGCAACGCGCCGCCGGGGGAATTACCGGGCGACGCGTTGCGTGCCCGGCCTACACAATCAACACGTGCGACTAACGCGACTCTTCCGCTTCTGGTAGCGTCACGTTCAGCTCCAGAATCGAAATATCCCCGTCTTTTTGCTCCAGTTGCACGGTGACCATCTCCGGGTCAATCTGCACATACTTACAGATCACTTCCAGGATGTCCTTACGCAGCTGTGGCAGGTAGTGTGGCTCGGCGTCACTACGACGACGCTCCGCAACGATGATTTGCAGACGTTCTTTTGCGATGTTGGCGGTGTTCTTTTTCCGCGAGAGAAAAAAGTCCAGTAATGCCATAATTTATCCTCCGAACAGGCGTTTGAGGAAACCTTTCTTCTCTTCTTCAATGAAGCGGAAAGGACGTTCTTCTCCCAGCAGGCGGTCAACGGTATCCGCGTAAGCTTTACCCGCATCTGCCAGCGTATCCAGGATAACAGGCTCACCCTGGTTAGAGGCACGTAACACGGATTGGTCTTCCGGGATCACGCCGACCAGTTTGATGCGCAGGATCTCCAGCACGTCTTCCATGCTCAGCATGTCACCTTTGTTCACGCGGCCCGGGTTATAGCGGGTCAACAGCAGGTGCTCTTTAATCGGGTCTTCGCCATTTTCCGCACGTCGGGATTTAGAGGCGAGAATACCCAGAATTCGGTCAGAGTCACGAACGGATGAGACTTCAGGGTTAGTGGTGATGATCGCTTCATCAGCGAAGTAGAGCGCCATCAGCGCACCGGTTTCGATACCGGCAGGGGAGTCGCAGACCACAAAGTCGAACTCCATTTTTTTCAGTTCACCGAGTACGGTTTCCACGCCTTCACGGGTCAGCGCGTCTTTGTCACGCGTCTGAGAGGCCGGGAGGATGTAGAGATTCTCGGTGCGCTTGTCTTTAATCAGCGCCTGGTTAAGCGTTGCATCGCCCTGAATGACGTTAACGAAATCATACACAACGCGACGTTCACAACCCATGATCAGGTCGAGGTTACGCAGGCCGATATCGAAATCAATAACGACGGTTTTCTTTCCCTTCTGGGCCAAACCAGTAGCGATGGCCGCGCTGGAGGTGGTCTTGCCAACGCCTCCTTTACCCGAAGTAACAACAATAATGCGTGCCATAGAAATTCCTTGTTAAAAAGGGATCAATTCAACGGTTGAACGGTCAACGCGTCATCTGCCAGTCGCAGACGAGCCGCTTTGCCATAAAATTCGGCTGGGATCTTGTCGCTCAGCCAATATTCACCTGCGATGGACACCAGTTCCGCCGTCAGGTGAGTACAAAATATTTGTGCATCCCGGTCACCACTTGCACCTGCGAGCGCACGCCCACGCATCATACCGTAGACGTGAATGTTGCCATCCGCAATCAGTTCTGCGCCAGCGCTGACGTGGCTTGTAACAATCAGATCACAGTTTGGTGCATAAATACGCTGACCGGAACGAACCGGCACATCAATCATTCGTGTTTTTGTGACGGGTGTAACGCTTTGCACCGGAGGAGGGGGCGTTTGCGCTGCAGCAGGAGCCGGACGAGGGGCTTTTTCTTTGCCCTCGGTCAACAGCGGCAGTCCCGCACGGTCAATCTCTGCTTTCAGTTCCGCATCTTTACAGCCACTGATGCCCACAATGCGCAATCCGGTTGAGGAGACGGCCTGCTGGAGACGTGTCCAGTTAACCGGGGTATCCAGACCACTGACATTGATAACGACAGGCGCGTGCTTCAGAAAGGCGGGAGCCTGAGCGATTTTGTCTTCTAACGCCTGACGAATAACCTCGGGTTTTGCATCATGCAAATGTACCACTGATAAGGTGAAGCTACTGCCTTTAAGCTCGATGGGCGTGTTTGACATCCTGGCCTTACTCAATTTGCTATTAACCGCAACAACTCGCTGCGATATTCCGAAGAGTATCAGGCATGTTATAGTCAGGAGTATATTGAGGCAAGCAACCACCCATTAATTCAGAGTAAAAACATGTTTTGTGTGATCTACAGAAGTACAAGCCGTGACCAGACTTATCTTTATGTCGAAAAGAAAGACGACTTTTCCCGCGTGCCTGAAGAATTAATGAAGAGCTTTGGCCGTCCTCAGTTGGCGATGTTGCTGCCGCTCGACGGGCGTAAGAAACTGGTGAATGCCGATCTGGAAAAAGTGAAAACGGCATTAGCCGGGCAAGGCTATTATTTACAGCTTCCACCACCACCCGAGAATTTATTAAAACAGCATCTTGAGGTGAACGGAAAAAAATAGTCCCGAACGCTTCCGGGCACAACATATCAACCGTTTAGGGGTCGACCATGTATCAACATCATAACTGGCAAGGTGCATTACTGGATTATCCCGTCAGCAAAGTGGTCTGCGTTGGCAGCAATTATGCCAAACACATTCAGGAGATGGGCAGCGCGACGCCAGAAGAGCCGGTGCTGTTCATCAAACCGGAAACGGCACTTTGCGATATCCGCCAGCCGCTGGCGCTGCCGCAGGGGCTGGGAGCCGTTCATCATGAAGTGGAGCTGGCCGTGCTGATTGGCGCGACCCTGCGCCAGGCTCCGGAAGCGCATGTGCAAAAAGCGATTGCCGGTTATGGCGTGGCGCTGGATCTGACCCTGCGAGATGTACAGGGTAAAATGAAGAAAGCCGGACAACCGTGGGAAAAAGCCAAAGGGTTTGATAACGCCTGCCCAATCTCTGGTTTTGTTCCCGTGAGTGAGTTTACGGGCGATCCGCAGGACACCACGCTCAGCCTTAAGGTCAACGGTGAGATCCGTCAGCAGGGCACGACGGCAGACATGATCCACAAAATTGTACCGCTGATTGCCTACATGAGCCGTTTCTTCACCCTGAAGCCGGGCGATGTGATCCTGACCGGTACGCCAGAAGGCGTTGGCCCGCTGACCAGCGGCGACGAGCTGGACGTGAGTTTTAACGGTCTGTCGCTGAAAACCCGCGTGCTGTAAAAGCATCTTGCCGTCTTAAGAGGGCGGCAAAACTTGCATCAACGTGCCAGACTCGCTATAAGGTGCGCTTTCTTTTGACGTGTGGACATCCTGATGAACGACATTCCTTTCTGGCAAAGCAAAACTCTCGACGACATGACCGATGTGGAGTGGGAATCGTTGTGTGACGGCTGCGGGCAGTGTTGCCTGCATAAGCTGATGGATGAAGACACTGACGAAATCTATTTTACCAACGTTGCCTGCAAACAGCTGAATATCAAAACCTGCCAGTGCCGCAACTATGAGCGCCGTTTCGAATATGAGCCGGACTGCATCAAGTTAACCCGTGAGAACCTGCCTACCTTCGAGTGGCTGCCGCATACCTGCGCCTATCGCCTGCTGGCGGAAGGAAAGGATCTCCCGGCATGGCATCCGCTGCTGACAGGCTCGAAGGTGGCGATGCACGGGGAGCGGATCTCCGTACGCCATATTGCAGTGAAAGAGTCTGACGTGCGGGACTGGGAAGATCACATCATGAATCACCCCAACCGCTGATTATAAAAAACCCGCCGAAGCGGGTTTTTTTATGGGGTATGTCTGTTCCGATGCCTTCAACCCAACCTTCTCCTGCGGGAGAGGGCGAAAACACTAAAAACGGCAACCGAAGTGACCGTTTTACGTTTACCTGCCGAAAAGATCGCGTTTCTTCGGTTTGAACGGCTGAGCAATCAGCACCAGCAGTGCCACAACGAAGTAAGCAACAAAAATACCCACCAGCCACTGTGGCATCTCCAGTGTCAGGAATTCCCACTGACGAACGGAGCAGTCACCGGATGCCACAAACACCTGCGGCAGCCATTTATCCAGTGGCAGCCAGCTCGGGAAGCGGGCGGCGAAATCACAGGTCATAAACGGTGACGGATGCAGCTGCATCATGGTGTGCTGCCAGGAAAGTTCGATGCCTTTCCAGGCGCTGTAAAGCCAGATTGCAATCCCGGCATAGCGCAACGGCGATTTTGGGGCAATCGCACCCACCAGACCGGCACCCATAATGCCGAACAGTGCGCAACGCTCGTAGATACACAGCACGCAAGGTTTTAGCCCCATCACATGCTGGAACCACAGCGCGACCATTTCCAGCGCAAAGGCGGTCAGGGCCATTAACAACCACGCTCCGCGACCGCGGGAGCACTGGTTCAAAAATCTCAACATAATCATTTCCCTGGAACATGCTTAGAAAGCGCAGTGTAAACGAATTCGTTTTTCACGCCACCTGTACCTGACGAATTAAAACGTAATTGGGTGTTTATCATGCGAAAAGGCAAACGGGCAGCGTGCTGCCCGGGATTCATATTTTACTGCGCCGCAAGTATACCCGCTTGTATCAACCATTGCGTATAAGGAATGAGGGTAATTTTGATGCACAGCAATCCTGTGACAGTCAGCACCAGCGTATAGGGCAGCGCCATCCACACCATACGGCCATAAGAGAGGCGAATGAGTGGCGCAAGGGCTGAGGTCAGCAGGAACAGGAATGCAGCTTGTCCGTTTGGCGTCGCCACCGAGGGCAGGTTCGTCCCGGTGTTGATTGCCACTGCGAGCAATTCAAATTGCCCGGCGCTGATACCCCCGTTCGCCATCGCCGCTTTGGCCTCATTGATATACACCGTCCCGACGAACACGTTGTCGGAAATTGATGAGAGCAGGCCGTTGAACAGGTAAAAGAGCGATAGCTGGGCATCGGGCGCGGCTTTCAGTACGAAAGCGATCAGTGGAGAGAACAGCTGTTGGTCGATAATTACCGCCACAACCGCAAAAAACACCGCCAGCAGCGCGGTAAACGGCAGGGCTTCCGTGAAGGCTTTGCCAATGGCATGCTCGTCCGTCACGCCGGTAAAGGTGGTGGCCAGGATAATGACCGACAGGCCGATTAAGCCAACTTCAGCAAGATGGAAAGCCAGTGCGGCAATCAGCCAGATGCCGATAATACCCTGCGCGACTAAACGCAGCGTCTCCTGACGCGTGCGCTGGCTGCGGCTTTGCAGATCGAATTTCTGGAGTTCCTGGCGTACCGGTTCCGGGAGGGTTGCACCATAGCCAAAGACCCGGAATTTCTCCAGCAGCACACAGGTGAGCAAACCACAAATCAGCACCGGTACGCTAACCGGGGCCATCCGCAGGAAAAATTCACCGAAATGCCAGCCTGCGGCTTTGGCAATGATCAGGTTTTGCGGCTCACCCACCATTGTCATCACGCCACCCAGTGCGGTACCCACGCCGGCATGCATCATCAGACTGCGCAGGAATGCGCGGAACTGCTCCAGCACTTCCCGGTGCCAGGTATCAACCTGACTGTCGTCCAGCAGGTCATCCCCGGGGCGCGAGGAAGCCACCCGGTGATAAATCCCGTAAAACCCCACGGCGACGCTGATCACGACGGCAACCACCGTCAGTGCATCCAGGAAGGCTGAAAGGAACGCGGCTGCCAGGCAGAAGGCCAGCGATAATAACGTTTTGGAGGAGATGCTTAATAACAACCGGGTAAAAATAAACAGCAGGAGCTGCTTCATAAAGTAGATCCCGGCGACCATAAACATCAGCAACAGCAGGACTTCAAGATTTGACGCCAGCTCCTCTTTCACATGTTCTGCGCTGGTCATGCCAATCACGACGGCCTCGAACGCCAGCAGTCCACCGGAGAGCAACGGATAACATGTCAGCGCCATCGCCAGCGTGAAGATAAATTCAGCGACCAGTAGCCATCCGGCAATAAACGGGTTCACAACGAAAATAACAGGATTAACAACCAGGAATACCAGCAGTATCAGTTTGTACCAGTCGGGAGACTGGCCTAAAAAGTTGCGCCACAGCGCGCGCCCGAATGACATTTCCACGACAGACTATCTTCCCCGTCAAATAAGACAAAGCACAAGTATACGCAAAAATCGTCTCCGGGAGGGCGACAAAGCGGTCTGTAAATTTCATCAAAATTAAACGGCGATCCCTCTTTTCTCGCTTTCCTGCGCTATCTGCCTCTGCATGCCTCTGGTATGATGAGTGCAATTTGCTAAAGCTGTGTAATGGAAATCTCACTATGGTTATTAAGGCGCAGAGCCCGGCGGGTTTCGCGGAAGAGTACATCATTGAAAGCATCTGGAATAATCGTTTCCCTGCAGGATCCATTCTTCCGGCTGAACGCGAACTCTCTGAACTGATTGGCGTCACTCGCACCACGCTGCGAGAAGTGCTCCAGCGACTGGCGCGTGATGGCTGGTTGACGATCCAGCACGGTAAGCCAACAAAAGTGAATAACTTCTGGGAAACCTCCGGGCTGAATATTCTTGAAACGCTGGCACGTCTTGACCACGAAAGTGTGCCACAGCTGATCGATAACCTGCTCTCTGTGCGTACCAATATCGCGACAATCTTTATTCGTACTGCATTTCGTCAGCACCCGGAAGATGCGCTTGCGGTTCTGGCCAGCGCGAATGCAATAGAAGATCATGCCGATGCCTTTGCCACCCTCGATTACAATGTATTCCGTGGGTTAGCGTTTGCCTCCGGCAACCCGATTTACGGTCTCATCCTGAATGGAATGAAAGGGTTGTACACCCGCATTGGGCGTCACTATTTCGCCAACCCGGCAGCCCGTAGCCTGGCGCTGGGGTTCTATCACAAGCTGGGCGAACTGTGTTCCTCTGGTCTGCACGACCAGGTTTACGAAACGGTGCGTCGCTACGGTCACGACTCCGGTGAAATCTGGCATCGTATGCAGAAAACGCTGCCGGGTGATTTAGCGATTCAGGGTCGCTAAAAGAAAAAACCTCTCGTCTGAGAGGTTTTTTTTCGCCCGGTAAGCAGAGTGCCACCGGGCAAACAGCGTTAAAGCGTATTCAACCGCGCCGGGCAGCGTTCCAGCAGCTCTACGCTGCCATCCTCATTCTGCTGCTCCAGCAGTACATCAAACCCCCACAGGCGATGCACATGCTTCAGCACCTCTTTGCGCCCTTTATCCAGCGGCGCGCGGTTGTGCGGAATGTAGCGTAACGTCAGAGAGCGGTCACCGCGCAGATCCACATTCCATACCTGAATGTTTGGCTCAAGGTTGCTCAGGTTGTACTGGGAAGAGAGGCGAGAGCGGATCTCACGGTATCCCTCTTCGTTATGAATTGCCGAAATCTCCAGGTAGTTATTGCGGTCATCATCCAGCACGGTGAAGAAGCGGAAATCACGCATGATTTTCGGCGACATAAACTGGCTGATGAAGCTCTCATCCTTAAAGTCGCGCATCGCAAAATGCAGCGTTTCCAGCCAGTCCGAACCGGCAATATCCGGGAACCAGTATTTGTCTTCGTCCGTTGGCGACTGGCAGATGCGTTTAATATCCTGGAACATGGCAAAGCCAAGCGCATATGGGTTAATACCGCTGTACCACGGGCTGTTGTAAGGGGGCTGGAACACCACATTGGTGTGGCTGTGCAGGAATTCCATCATGAACCGCTCGGTGACTTTCCCTTCGTCATAGAGGTGATTAAGGATGGTGTAGTGCCAGAACGTCGCCCAGCCTTCGTTCATCACCTGCGTCTGTTTCTGCGGGTAGAAGTACTGGCTCACCTTGCGCACGATGCGCAGGATCTCACGCTGCCATGACTCCAGCAATGGGGCGTTTTTCTCCATAAAGTAAAGCAGGTTTTCCTGTGGCTCAGACGGATAGCGCCGCGCCTCGGCGACCGCTTTTTCCTCTTCACGCTTCGGCAGGGTACGCCACAGCATATTCACCTGGCTTTGCAGATACTCTTCGCGGCTTTTCTGCCGGGCTTTCTCCTCCTGCAGGGAGATTTTCTGTGGCCGTTTGTAACGGTCGACGCCGTAGTTCATCAGCGCGTGACAGGAGTCGAGCAGTTTCTCCACTTCATCCACGCCGTAGCGTTCTTCGCAGTCGGTAATGTATTTGCGGGCGAAGATCAGGTAATCAACGATTGAGCTGGCATCCGTCCAGCTACGGAACAGATAGTTATTTTTGAAGAACGAGTTGTGCCCGTAGCAGGCATGCGCCATCACCAGCGCCTGCATGGTAATGGTGTTCTCTTCCATCAGATAAGCAATACACGGATTGGAGTTGATGACAATCTCATACGCCAATCCCTGCTGGCCGTGTTTATACAAGCGCTCGGTTTCAATGAATTTTTTACCAAACGACCAGTGTGGATAGTTAATCGGCATCCCGACGCTGGAGTAGGCATCCATCATCTGTTCGGACGTAATGACTTCAATTTGATGGGGATAGGTATCCAGGCGATACAACTTTGCTACCCGGTCGATCTCGGCGAGGTAGACATCCAGCAGCTCGAAGGTCCAGTCGGGTCCATCGCTCAGACGTGTGTTGTCCTTGGATATGGAATCAATAGTAGCCATTAGCGCGCCCTCGTTGTTGGTGCTCTCTCTGTCTGGAGAGCCTCCTTTCAAGCATAGAACAACGTGTTAAAAAGCGTGCTGGCGCAGAAATTTTTTCTTTGCGATTTCCCGTTTTTGATACGGCAAAAAAACCGGTATCAACAGTATTTTATGCTGGTTAAAAATAACGCGCAGCAGGAGATGCCAAATAAGCGCTATCCCCGTATGCAGGGGAAGATGTGAGGTAAGTCACCATAAAAAAGTCATATGTTGAATAATATTTTCAACTAGGTTATCAATCTGTAATTAGATGATTGTTCTTTTGCACATATGGGGTAGCTATGCGTGTTGTCATACTGGGAAGTGGTGTCGTTGGCGTAACCAGCGCCTGGTATTTAAGTCAGGCGGGACATGAGGTTACCGTTATCGACAGGGAACCCGGCCCGGCGCTGGAAACCAGCGCGGCGAATGCCGGGCAAATCTCACCGGGCTATGCGGCACCGTGGGCGGCTCCCGGCGTCCCGTTGAAGGCGATCAAGTGGATGTTCCAGCGTCATGCACCGCTGGCGATCAGCCTGGACGGCACGCAGTTCCAGCTTAAGTGGATGTGGCAGATGCTGCGCAACTGCGATACCCGGCATTACATGGAAAACAAAGGGCGCATGGTGCGTCTGGCGGAATACAGTCGTGACTGCCTGAAAGCCTTGCGCGCCTCGACCGGTATTGAGTATGAAGGCCGTCAGGGGGGAACGCTGCAGTTGTTCCGTACGGCACAACAGTATGAAAACGCCACCCGCGATATTGCCGTGCTTGAAGATGCTGGCGTACCGTATCAACTGCTGGAAGCCAGCCAACTGGGGCAGGTAGAGCCTGCACTGGCGGAAGTGGCGCATAAGCTGACCGGGGGGCTGCGTTTACCTAACGATGAAACCGGTGACTGCCAGCTCTTTACTCAGCGTCTGGCGCACATGTGTGAACAGGCGGGGGTGAAATTCCGGTTTAACACCTCTGTCGACAAGTTGCTGTCGGAAGGGGAAAACCTCTACGGCGTGAAGTGCGGTGAAGAGGTGATCAAAGCCGACGCGTACGTCATGGCGTTTGGCTCATACTCCACCGCCATGCTGAAAGGCATTCTCGATATTCCGGTATATCCGCTGAAAGGCTACTCGCTGACGATCCCGGTGAAAGAGGAAAGCGGTGCCCCTGTATCGACCATTCTGGATGAAACCTACAAAATCGCCATTACCCGTTTCGATAACCGCATCCGTGTGGGCGGTATGGCGGAGATCGTCGGCTTTAACACCGAGCTGCTGCAACCGCGTCGTGAAACGCTGGAGATGGTGGTGGGCGATCTCTTCCCGCGCGGTGGGTTTGTTGAGCAGGCAACGTTCTGGACTGGTCTGCGTCCAATGACACCTGACGGTACGCCAATTGTGGGCCGCACGCCGTTTAAAAATCTGTGGACGAATACCGGGCACGGTACCCTCGGCTGGACGATGTCCTGTGGTTCGGGACAATTGTTGAGCGACCTGATCTCCGGGCGCACGCCGGCCATTCCGTTTGATGATTTAAGTGCCGCGCGCTATCAATCAGGGTTCACCCCATCGCGTCCACAGCACCTGCACGGCGCGCATAATTAACATAAGGAGTCGTCATGTCCCGTCCTGTTCTGGCTCAGCTGAATTTGCAGGCTCTGAAGGATAACCTGCAAATTGTTCGCCGCGCCGCACCAGGTTCACGCGTGTGGTCGGTGGTGAAAGCGAATGCCTACGGTCACGGCATTGACCGTATATGGAGCGCGCTCAGTGCCACCGACGGCTTTGCCTTACTGAATCTGGAAGAGGCTATTCTGTTGCGCGAGCGCGGCTGGAAGGGGCCAGTCTTGCTGCTGGAAGGGTTCTTCCACGCCGACGATCTGCCGCTGCTGGATAAGTACCGCCTGACCACCAGCGTGCACAGCAACTGGCAGATTAAAGCTCTGCAGAATGCGAAGCTGCATGCCCCGCTGGATATTTATCTCAAAATGAACAGCGGCATGAACCGTCTGGGCTTCCAGCCTGAGCGGGTGCATACGGTCTGGCAGCAGTTGCGCGCCCTGAAAAACGTGGGGGAAATGACGCTGATGGCGCATTTTGCCGATGCCGAAAGACCGGACGGTATTGCCGATGCGCTGGTGCGTATCGACCAGGCGGCAGAAGGGCTGGATTGTCCGCGCTCGCTGTCGAATTCGGCGGCGACGCTCTGGCATCCTGAAGCACACTATAACTGGGTGCGCCCTGGGATCATTTTGTACGGTGCGTCCCCGTCTGGTCAGTGGCAGGATATCGCCAACAGCGGCCTGAAGCCGGTAATGACTCTGCGGAGCGAAATTATCGGCGTACAGACGCTGAAGGCGGGAGATACGGTAGGGTACGGCAGCCGTTACCGGGCAACGGGTGAACAGCGTATTGGTATTGTGGCAGGCGGCTATGCAGACGGTTATCCGCGCATCGCACCGACCGGCACGCCAGTGTGGGTAAATGGTGTTCGCACGGGGACGGTGGGTACAGTGTCGATGGATATGCTGGCCGTTGACCTGACTCCGTGCCCGCAGGCAGGCATTGGTTCGCCGGTAGAGCTGTGGGGCAATGAAGTGAAAATTGACGATGTGGCCGCCGCGGCGGGGACGGTCGGCTATGAGCTGATGTGTGCTCTGGCACCGAGAGTGCCTGTTGTGACGGTATAACCTTCCTGGTTGCCGGGTGGCGCTAACGCTCACCCGGCAACCAATCTTACTCCGCGTCTTCTTCCATCGGCCGCACGCCGACCTTGCGTACCGCATTATCCTCTTTCTCTGCCACCGTCCAGATCATCCCGGCAAACTCCACGTGGTCACCGACGACCGGTGCAGCGCCAAGCAGTTGTTGGATAATTTCGCCCAGTGTTTGCTGTTTATCGCGGTATTCCAGACCTTCATCCAGACCGTAAATCAGCGCCACGTCGGCAAATTTTGCGCTGGCTTCCAGAATAAAATCACCGAAGAAACGCTGATCCAGCGCAACAGGCGGAGACTGGCTGAACAGTTTGCCCAGGGCGGGCAAATCGTGTTCGCGGCCAATGACGCAGAGAATATCACCTTCGCGCAGGCGGGTACTGCCGGTTGGATGCAGCAGGATATTATCGCGGAACAGCGCCGCAATTCGTGTTTCGGTCGGCATATGCAAATCGCGCAGCGACGCCCCCACGCACCATTTATCAGCACTGAGCTGATAGACAAACTGCTCCCACGGGTTCTCCGGGTGAATATCCAGCCCCACACGGGAGACCGGCCAGCCGATGGGTGGCACCACCACTTTGGCTTTTTTCGCCGCCCACCCGAGTGACGTTCCCTGGAACAGCAGCGACACCAGCACCACGAAAAAGGCCACGTTAAAGAACAGGCGTGCGTTATCCAGACCCGCCATCATCGGGAAGACGGCAAGGATAATCGGCACTGCACCGCGTAACCCCACCCAGCTGATAAAGATGCGCTCGCGCAGGTTGAAGCCGCGAAACGGTAGCAGACCGGCAAACACCGAGAGCGGACGGGCGAAGAAAATCATCCACGCCGACAACATCAGGGCCGGAACGGCAATGGGTAACAGATCCGATGGCGTGACCAGCAGGCCAAGCACCAGGAACATACCGATCTGTGCCAGCCAGGCCAGACCGTCAAAGTTCTGCAAAATGGCGTGGCGGTTACGAATCGGGCGGTTACCCAGCAAAAAGCCGCACAGATAAATGGCCAGAATACCGCTACCGCCTATTGCGGTGGTCAGGGCGAAAATCAGGATCCCGCCGCTCAGGGCCAGTAACGGATAGAGTCCCGCAGGCAGCGAAATCCGGTTGATCATCTGCTGCAGCAAATAACCGCCAGCAAGGCCGATGACAATACCCAGGCCGAACTGTTGCAAAATATGCCAGGCGAACATCCAGCTCAGACCGCTTTCATGCTGCTGGATCATCTCAATCAGGGTGATGGTGAGAAACACCGCCATCGGATCGTTACTGCCGGATTCAATTTCCAGCGTTGAGCCGACACGTTCGTTCAGCCCTTTACCACCAAGCAGGGAGAAAACGGCTGCTGCATCAGTGGAGCCGACAATTGCGCCAATCAGCAATCCTTCCATGATATTGAGATGGAAAAGCCACGCGGCCATCATGCCGGTCAGACCGGAGGTAATCAGCACGCCGACGGTGGCGAGCGACAGCGCCGGCCCTAAGGCCACGCGAAATGAACTCGCCTGGGTGCGCATCCCGCCGTCCAGCAGGATCACCGCCAGCGCGAGGTTACTCACCATGTAGGCGAAGGGGTAGTTATCGAATGGGATACCGCCGATACCATCGATACCGGCCAGCATGCCGATGGCAAGGAAAATAACTAAAATAGGTATGCCGAGACGTGATGACAATGAACTCAATAAAATACTACAGGTTACAAGCACAGAACCCAGAATAAACAGGCTGATTACCGCTGCGGCATCCAATGTTGTCTTACTCCCACCTCAATGTTAACGCTGTTATTAAAACCCTAACATATTAACGACCCAAACAGCGTTTAATTGAGGCGGTTTAAGGAATTTTTTAACCTTTAATAACAGGATGACCGCTAATCGTTAACCGACTGCCCGAATCATCGTGTGTCAGGATGGCCTGTGCACCCAACGCCAGGGTGACGGTTTGTTGTTCATGGCCGAAATCCAGCCCGGTAATCACCGGGATATCAAGACGTGAGCGGATGAACTCGACCATCGTTTCAAGGGAATAACCTGCGTCGTAGTCGTTCGGTGCAGAACCGCTAAAGCTGCCCAGCACGATGGCGGACTGACGGGCAAGAATACCGGCATGATAAAGCTGCAACAACATACGTTCGACGCGGAACGGATGCTCATTGATATCCTCCAGCACCAGGATACCGTCCTCGATTTGTGGCAACCACGGTGTGCCAATCAGCGACACCAGCATTGCCAGGTTACCGCCCCACAGTTGCCCCTCACACGCCCAGTGTGGCCCGTTGCCTTGCCACTCTACGTGGTAGACCGGGTTTTGCAGCGCGCGCCAGAAATGTTCCTGCGTAAACGCGTCCAGCTCCGGCGCACCGAAATTACCGGCCAGCATGGGGCCGCTAAAGGTGATGACGTTATGCAGTGCAAGCAGGCCAAGCTGGATCGCCGTGAAATCGCTGTGTCCGCAAATCAGCAGAGGATCCTGTTGTTGACGTTTTGCCAGCCCTTGCCAGTCGATGCTCTCCAGCAACCGGCTCGCACCATAGCCGCCGCGCACCGCGAGGACAATCTGATCCACACCCTTCAGGTTCACCAGACCGTTGATATCGTTCAGTCTCTGCGCTTCGGTACCGGCAAAGCGTTGCTGGCGGCGGGGGATAACCGTCTGATTTTCTACCCGGTGGCCGGACTCCAGTAAGCGCTGGACACCCCGCTGTGCCGCCTCCTGGTTAATGCAGTAGCCCGACGGTGCGATGAGATGAAACTGAGACATGGCAATTCCTTGCTGAATGAGAAACTAATTGTCTATATCATGCCGCTTATACGCTCCCTGCTTCAAGGGGCTGTATACCGCGATGACCGGCTATAAGGATAGATGACGTGAAATTGAGATGGTTTGCTTTTTTGATTGTGTTGCTTGCTGGCTGTAGTTCAAAACATGACTATCAAAATCCCCCCTGGAACCCTGAAGTACCTGTAAAACGGGCCATGCAGTGGATGCCGATCAGTGAACAAGCCGGGAAGGCATGGGGCGTCAGCCCACGTCTGGTTACGGCGATTATTGCCGTTGAATCCGGTGGCAACCCAACGCTTGTCAGCAAATCGAACGCGGTGGGGTTGATGCAGCTTAAAGCGTCAACGGCGGGGAAAGAGGTCTACCGCTACATGGGCTGGAGCGGTCAGCCGTCGACCAGCGAGCTGAAAAACCCGGAACGCAACATTTCAATGGGCACGGCGTACCTGAGCATTCTGGAGCATGGCGTGCTGAAGGGAATAGAAGATCCTGAAGTCATGCAGTACGCGCTGGTGGTTTCATACGTTAACGGTGCCGGGGCACTGCTCAGAACCTTCTCATCTGACCGCAAAGAGGCGATTGAAGAGATTAACGGCATGGACAAAGACGAGTTCTTTGAGCATGTCGTGAAGAATCATCCGGCACCACAGGCTCCTCGCTATATCTGGAAAGTGCAGAAAGCGATGGATGCCATGTAATGCCGTGATCGGGCGGCCACGCTGCCCGATATGCATCACAGCACTTTGTTGGCACGTTCCCGCGCCTCTCGCTCCAGAGAGAAAATAATGCGCTGCAGTTCGCGCTCAGCGCCAGGCCCCACGTTCAGGAAGCGGAAGCTCAGGCGTGGGGTGGTAATGGTTTCGTTTTTGCTGTCCACCACTTTACGCTCGCTGATGGCAATCAGCTGTGCATCGAAATAGAACCGTCCCCAGCCGCCCATATCCAGTTCGATTTGCGTGAATCGCATACCTTCCACCAGCCCCTCGGGCTTTGGCGTGTCCATCAGCGCACCCATGCCGCCCAGCGACAGGTCAAAGAGACGGAAGCGGAGCTCTTTTTTATCCGGCATTTTGGCCTTACAAAAATAAGCGGGGTGAAGCGGGGCGCTGATACGGAAATATTCACGGCGCTGAACAAACCAGAGGTTAGTGGGAAGCGGCGTGACGAATGCAGGCAGACCCTGGTATTCGTTCAGTTCCAGTCGCGGCATCACAAACTCTACCTTTGCACCCTGGGTTTCAGCCATCACGGAAATGTTTTCTGCCCGCATCACCGCGCGGTTTTCATACTCCTGGCTCCCCAGGTCGATGACCATACGCTCCGACGAGACATCAAGGATCTTGCTGATAAACTGATTGGTCGACCAGGTGATGCGCAGCGGCACCTCGCCTTTTTGCAGATCGCGTAATACCCCTAATACAGCCAGCGGATTTTGCTTCAGGAACTGCTCACTGTAATTTCTCACGCCAGATGGCTCCTCAGATATATGACAGACTGTCTTTGCGTTATCGGCAGTCTGAAATGGAACTTAATACAAACCGGTGAGTTTTTTTTCAGAATGGCGGTAATTTAAGTCGGTGAGATGAAACCGGTTTTCCGGTGGTGACCTATAATTAAGTTACCTGCGCGGAAGGTTTTCTGTGCATGGGTTAAACCTGCAAGAGGGCATTGCTATGGGTATCATCGCCTGGATTATCTTTGGTCTAATTGCTGGCGCTATCGCTAAACTTATCATGCCAGGGCGTGATGGCGGCGGCTTTATTTTGACCTGTGTCCTCGGGGTCGTTGGTGCGGTTGTTGGTGGCTGGCTGGCGACGATGTTTGGCATCGGAGGCAATATAAGTGGTTTTGATCTGCACAGTTTTCTGGTCGCCGTGGCAGGAGCCATTGTTGTACTGGGTGTGTTCAGACTGCTCAGACGGGCATAAGATTACTGAAAACGGCTCTCTCCTGAGGGCCGTTTTTTTGTGCGCATTACCCTCTCTGCTGTTTTTCGCCAGGGCTACTGTGCCACACTTTTCTCCGGTACCGTCCCGTGACTCGCTGCGGGCTGATTTTCAGGCACTGTGTCACACGGCTTCTCTTTTGGACACACCAGATCCAGCATCTTCAGCGTCACGCCGTTACTCCAGCCAAAACCATCCTGCAGCGGGTACTCACCACCACCACCCCCCGTACCAGTGGTAGACACATCATACTTCTCCACCAGTTTTTGCTCGCGGTCATAGGTGTGCTGAACATTTTTCAGGAAGCGCCACGTGACGTCCATCGCCACCTTGTTTTGTCCGTAGTTCTGTAACCCTTCCGTTGCAACCCACTGCAGCGGTGCCCAGCCGTTTGGCGCATCCCATTGCTGGCCACTGGTGACGGTGGTCGTTGAAATCCCACCCGGTTTAAGCAGGTGTGAAGCGGCAGCCGATGCCACTTTATCAGCACGATCCTGCGCTGCTGCCTTCACGTAAAGCGGGAACAGGGCCGCGGCCGTGAGCTGATTGCGCACCTGTTTACGCCTGAGATCGTAATCGGCGTACCAGCCCTCTTTTTCATTCCACAGGTGGTTTTCAATTGCTTTCTGGCGCGCGGAGGCCAGCGCCTCATATTTGCCTGCGCCAGCGGTATCGCCACTCTCCTTGCTTGCCCGCGCCAGCAGTTTTTCCATCTTAAACATCAGGGAGTTCAGATCTACCGGGACAATGCTGGTGGTGTGAATTGTACCAAGCTTATGTGGATCGTCCATCCAGCGGGAGCTAAAGTCCCAGCCTGAAGCGGCGGCAGAACGCAGATCGCGGTAGATTTCCGTTGCCGGGCGGTCAGGATTGCTTTTAGCGGTCGTCACATCATCCAGCCAGGACTCCGGGCGTGGCGTATCGCGGTCATCCCAGTAACGGTTGAGGACTTCGCCGTCAGTCAGTTTTACCACCCGTTTGTTGGCCTGCCCCGGCTGTAGCGCATCAGCCCCCGCCATCCACCAGGCGTACTCTTTCTCCATCTGCGGACGGTATTTTTTCAGCGCATCGCTGTCGTGCGTGGCCAGCAACTCCACCATCAGGGAGAAAAACGGCGGCTGAGAGCGGCTCAGGTAGTAGCTACGGTTACCGTTGGGGATATGCCCCCAGGTATCAATTTCCCAGGCGAAATTGTCCACCATATCGCTGATTTTATCCCAGTGGCCACTTTCGGCCAGACCCAGCATGGTGAAATAACTGTCCCAGTAGTAAACCTCACGAAAACGGCCGCCGGGCACGACATACGGTTTCGGCAGCGGCAGGAGTGAATCCCATCTGGAGGCTTTCTCAGTGGTTCGGGTCAGAACGGGCCAGAGATCGTCAATGTGCGCACGTAAACTTTGTCCTGCCGGGGGAACGTATTTTTCCCCCTCTGCTGGCAGGGTAAAGTTCATTTCGACAAAGTGACGTAAGTCAAAGCCGGACTGGGTGTGTTGCATCCGGTAATCCGCCAGAATCATCATTGGATCGCTTTTCGGGATCGCATCGGCAAAGGTCTTTTGATCGGGAAAGAGTCTGGCGCTCTGCACATCATTAAAGAGAGGGCCGAGCAAAATATCGGGCGGGCTTTTCTGGGGCGCTGGCAGAGAGTCTGCATAACCCAATGTGGTAACACCGAGCAGCGCACCTCCCAATGCAAGGCGCAAAAGGGATGGGCGTAATGTACGAGGTCGTATCATTGGTTCGTCTCCTGTATTCGCTGAGCAGCGTGACCGCTGTTGTCAATCACCTGAAAACCTTAGACGAATATGTGTGGCTGCGCGTGTTTCATGTCCCATTTTGCGCACATCCGGACGATTTACCGTTTAAACCTCTTCTGACGCCGGGATCGATTCCCTGAGCGAGCCTGGGGCATGTCCGATGATCCGCTTAAACGCCCGGCTAAAGGCCGCCAGCGATCCGTACCCCAGACGCAATGCCACCGTTTCGATGGGCTGATTTTCGTGGCGAATGTACTGAATGGCCAGACGCATTCTCAGCTCGCTGAGATATTTTGCCGGGGTTGTCCCCGTAGCGGAAAGAAAACGCTCGGCGAATACGGAACGGGAGGTACCCGCTTCTTTTGCCAGGTCTGCCACGCTCCAGTTCAGCCCCGGCTGCTGGTGCATGGCGTAAATCGCCCGGCTCAGGCGCGGATCGCGCAGGACCTGTACCCAGCCGGTGGCTTTACCACACCCTGCCTCTACCCAGCCACGGACGATCAACGCGGCCACCACATCGGCCAGCCGGGCCAGGATCCCCGCGAACCCCACCTGACGCGTCATTGACTCTCGTTCCATCGCCGCCAGCAGGGGATGGATCTCCGGCCAGGTGGACATCAACCGGCTTACCATCATCACTTCCGGCATCGCTTTGATCAGCGGTTGCATGCCGCCCAGTTCGAAATCCATACATCCGCTGAAGATGATGGTGTGCTCGCTCTCCGGGCACGGCTCACAGGTAATCGCACAGACCGAGCTGCAGATAGGCTCGCTGGGAAATGCGCTGACCGGGGTGATTGTTGCCTGTTCGTCTGAGAGCAGGGCATGGGCGTTACCGTTGGGGATAAAGAGCGCGTCACCGCCGTTCAGGGCGAAGGTTGCGCCGCTTTCCATCCGCAGCAGGGCATTGCCGCGGCTGACAAAATGAAATTGTGCCTTACCGGCCGCCTGATGAAACGCCACGCCAAACGGCGCGCTGGCTTCAATCCGGCGGTATTTCACGCCCGACAGACGCATGCCGCGTAAAAGTTCGCTGATCAAATCGGGTGACTGAACGGTCATGAGCGCAACTCCGGACGAATAATCAATAAGTGGAGATTATATGTCATAGATCGTCCACGGGGAACACTCTATGCTTTTGCGACAGTTGTCACATTTTTATAACGGGAGAACAACAGATGAATTCATGTATCGCGGCGAGAGAGGCTATAGCGCCCGCAAAACCCGCCTGGCGAGCCGTCTATTCACTGGGGCTGGGGGTATTTGGTCTGATAACGGCAGAGTTCTTGCCCGCCAGTTTGCTGACGCCAATGGCGGCCAGCCTGGGCGTCACCGAAGGGATGGCCGGGCAGGCGGTGACCGCAACCGCACTGGTGGCGCTGGTCACCGGTTTGCTGATTACCTCTGCCACCAAAAGCATCGATCGCCGCTGGGTATTGATGTTTTTCTCGGTGCTGCAAATCATCTCCAGCCTGCTGGTGGCCTTTGCGCCAACGCTGCATGTTCTGCTGATGGGGCGTTTGCTGTTGGGTATCGCCATTGGGGGATTCTGGGCGATGTCGACCGCCACGGCGATGCGGCTGGTACCTGCCGATAAAGTGCCGAAAGCGCTGGCGGTGATCTTCTCCAGCGTGTCGATTGCGACAGTAGTGGCTGCCCCGCTGGGGAGCTATCTTGGCAGCCTGATCGGCTGGCGTAACGTCTTTATCCTCTGCATTCTGCCGAGCATGCTGGCGCTGCTGTGGCAGCTCTGGGTACTGCCATCCATGAAACCGGAGAGCAGCGGCAGCCTGGGAACGCTATTCCGCGTGCTGAGACGTCCGGGGATGATCGGCGGGATGCTGGCGACCATCCTGATCTTCAGCGGCCATTTTGCCTTCTTTACCTATCTGCGTCCGTTTCTGGAAACGGTCGGCCAGGTGAGCGTAGAGAGCATTTCGCTGATCCTGCTGGGCTTTGGTATTGCCAACTTTGTCGGGACATCCATTGCCGGGCATCTTCTGGCGCGCAACCTGCGCCTGACGCTGGCGCTGGTACCTTTCGCTATGGGTGTACTGGCGCTCATCATGGTGGCATTTGGTCATCTGGCGATGCTGGACGGGTTGCTCGTTGCGCTGTGGGGTTTTGCCTTTGGTCTGGTGCCGGTGGGCTGGTCAACCTGGCTTGCAACGACTGTTCCTGATGAAGCCGAAAGCGCAGGGGGATTGCTGGTGGCCTCTATCCAGCTGGCGATAAGTGCGGGTGCGGCAGGCGGCGGAGCCGTGTTTGACCTCAACGGTGCCAGCGGCGTGTTTGCCGGAAGCGGTTTACTGCTGGTTACCGCCATGGTGATTGTGCTGATGGGCGTCAGGGTTAAAGCGGAATAACACGGTATGCATAAGCCCGGTAACCGTAGCGTCACCGGGCATAACGTGCCTTACACGCCTTTTTTATCCATCAGCACGGCGAGATCCACCAGACGGTTTGAGAACCCCCATTCGTTGTCATACCACGCCAGGATTTTGACCATATTGCCGCCGATCACCAGTGTGGAAAGCCCGTCGATAATGGAAGAACGCGGGTCACCCTGATAATCGCTGGAGACCAGTGGTTCATCGCTGTAGCCCAGAATGTCTTTCAGCGGCCCGCTTGCTGCTGCTTTACGGAACGCATCGTTGACCTCCTCGACGGTCACATTCCGGCTCAGCGTCACCGTCAGATCGACGATGGACACTACCGGAACCGGCACGCGCAGCGAGTATCCGGTCAGACGGCCATCCAGAGCCGGGATCACTTTCCCCAGCGCTTTTGCTGCCCCGCTGGAGTAAGGCACAATCGACAGCGCGGCCGCGCGGGCACCGCGCAGATCTTTCTCCGGCTGATCGTGCAGCGCCTGGCTGTTGGTGTAAGCATGCGTGGTGTTCATCAGCCCGTGTTCAATACCAAACTGCTGATGCAGTACCTGTGCCGCCGGAGCCAGCCCGTTGGTGGTACAACTCCCGTTACTCACCACCTGGTGCAGGGCCGGGTCGTACAGCTCATGGTTCACACCCATCACCACCGTCAGGTCGTCGTTTTTACCGGGGGCGGAGATAATGACCCGTTTCGCGCCACCGCGATGAATATGCGCCGCTGCTTTATCACGTTCGGTGAAGAAACCCGTGGCTTCAATCACCACGTCTACCCCAACATCGCGCCACGGAATGTTGGCCGGATCGCGTTCGCTGAACACGACGATCCGCTGGCCATCGACCTGCAACGCACCGTCTGCCGCTTCAACGGAAACCGGTAATGTACCGAGCAGGGAATCGTACTTGAGCAGATGGGCGAGGGTTTTGCTGTCCGTCAGATCGTTAATCGCCGCAATCTGAATGTCGGGGTTACCCAACGCGGCACGCAGAAAATTACGCCCGATCCTGCCGAAACCGTTAATACCGACCTTAACCATGATCAACTCCTTAGTATCTGTGATGTCTGGAGTGACTGTAGGCTTCAGGCGAAATGGCGTAAATGACAAAAAAGGATCAGATTACGCCATCTTGCGGCAGTGGAAGCGCTGGCGGTACTCTCCCGGCGTGAGGTGAAGCTGTTTCTCAAAGACGCGACGCAGGTTGATGCTGGTGCCAAATCCGCTTCTCCCGGCGATAAGCTCCAGCGAGTCATTTGTCTGTTCAAGAAGCTGTCTGGCAGCGGCAAGACGTGCTTCGGTTACGTAGCGCGCCGGAGAGGCTCCTGCGTCGCGGGTAAACACGCGGGTGAAATTTCGTGGGCTCATGGCGACTCTTTCCGCCAGATTTTCAACGCACAGGTCGGCGGTGAGGTTTTGCAGGATCCAGGCCTGTAATTCGCTAATGGGGCCGGAAGCCCCCGATTGCTGCAGGTTATAACGGCTGAACTGCAACTGCCCGCCCGGGCGACGCAGATACATCACCATGTCCTGCGCCACGTCACGAGCGAGGGTAAAACCGTAGTCATCTTCAACCAGTGCCAGCGTCAGGTCAAACCCGGAACTGACACCGCAGGACGTCCAGATGGGGCCGTCCTGAATATAGAGTGGGCCACCTTCCACACGGATAGCCGGATACGTTTCCTGCATTGTCTCCAGAAGCCGCCAGTGCGTCGTGGCGCGACGTCCGTCGAGTAATCCGGTCTGTGCCAGCAGCATCGCGCCACCGCAGATGGAGGCAATACGCCGGGCGTGAGGGGCTGCAAGGTGCAGCCAGTCCACCACCGCGGTGCTCTCCAGCTCGTTCATGCCGCGTCCGGTAATGATAATGGTGTCGAGCGGCTCGCGTGGGTCCAGCTCCGGCAGGCGATAGTCCGCCAGCAAATTTAAGCCAGACTGCCCGTGGATCACCTGATGGGGCTGAGTGGTGGCAATGAGGATACGGTAGCAGGGATTGCTCAGGCCTTCCGGGTGCAGTCGGTTGGCCTGCATCAGAATGTCGGCGATACCGGCGGCTTCAAACAACATGCCGCCGTCAGGAACGATAATCAGGATTTTCTTCATGTCCTGAAAAGTACCTTTATCGCAAAATAAGTCAAGCTGCAGACTCTGTATTAACCAATGCCCTGGTAAAAGTACGTGTAAAAGGAAACTATGTAGTGAACGTTAAACAGAATTAGGGCATTTGCGAACCGCTTTGCGGCGCGTAATGGAGCCTTCTGTGGGTAAGAACACAGCAATGATATGGCTGAGAGAAAGAGGGGGGAGCTATAATGGCGGACCGAATCCGATTTAGTCACGCTTAATAGTTCATGCGCTGCGAGACACCTGATGAAAGCGCTTTTGCTATAATGTTGCCGTTATTTCGTGGTGCAAAATTAATATGCTTCAGCACTATCGGAAATTTCTTCACCATTAAAAGAAGATTCGAATGAAACCTATCTCGTGAATGCAACAAATATGATGTGCATAATATATTCATATTGTCATAAATAATTTAAATTCTACTAATTATGGTAGTGGTAATGCTATGTTTATTGCGTTAATGCGATCCATTCTCTTTTTTGGATAATCTCTTTTAATTCATATGGTTGTTGTGTGTTTTGGTGGGCTAAATTGAACTTGGCACGCTATGTATGGGTTTTTGGTAGGATTATTCCTATATTTTCATGCGTGACTCATAAAACACCAGGAAATTAGAAGGCAATATTGAATTGATGACGAGCTTATGTAAACTTGTGGGCTGATTGTTAAAATATGTCAGGATGAAGCAGGGCCTTATTCTGTAAGGCTTGTGCGGTAGCTATACCCTAAGAGTAGCTATACCCTAAGAATAGTCACGCTGTGAAAATACCTGTCATATTCTAAACGATACTATTTAAGTCAAATATCATCTCCCCCCAATCTACTATCATCTAAATATCGCTACGGAAAAGCATATGAAAATGCGCGTATTGTTTTCACTCCTGTTTGTAATGGCGGTGGCGGGCTGTAAAGCGCCGCAGAAACCTGTGATAACCGACGATACGATCGTTACCAGCCAGGTCAATGGCGTCACGTTAACCCACCGTCATGTTGTTACCCCTCCGGCAGAATTTACCCAGGTTAATGAACCTTATCGTGCAATGTATCCGGCGTCATTGATGAGCCGTCCTGATTACGGCGGAAAGGCGATCAGCACGCTTGAGACCGGAAAAACCTACGTGGTTCTGGGTCAGGTTGAACACTACTGGATGGCGCTTGCGGATGAGGGTAGCGAACAACTGATTGGTTACGTCCCCATGCGTGCCGTGATCAAGGCCGATCAGTATGACGCGGCCGTGCGTAAACAAGCGCTTCGTCCAAAAGCGCGTAAGAAAACGACCTGCGTTGATGTGGATGGCAACAGTAAAGCCTGCAAAGACAACGCGAACGGGACCTGGATCCTGAACTAAACGGATTTCATGAGCGTATTTTTATGAATAATAAAAATTTTCACAGGATGTGGTTAGCATTTTACGCGGTGATTTTTGTTCTGGTCAGTGGTTGTACGTCCTCTTCACACAACGACCCCTCCAGCTACAATCTGCAGTTTCAGGCTCATCCGCAAATCAATGATTCCGCGCCGCTTAAAGTCAGAGTGTTGCTGCTGAAATCTGATGCGGATTTCATGTCCAGCGACTTCTATTCCCTGCAGAACAACGCGTCAACCACGCTTGGCGCGAATCTGCTTAACAGCGATGTCTTCTTCCTGATGCCGGGCCAGCTTTCGAAAACCCTGAGTGGGCAAAGCTCTCCCGACGCCCGCTATATCGGTGTGATGGCGGAATACCAGGCGCTGGATGGGAAAAAATGGCGCGTTTCACTCCCGCTGCCTGTTCCCGGCGAAAACCCTGTCTATCAGTTCTGGAAGTGGTCCGCAGATGAACTCCAGGCCAACGTCTTTCTGGACGTGAATGGCATCCGGGTCATCAGCCAGTAACGCGCTTCATAACAGGAAACACATCATCATGACGAAAGCAGAAAAGGTCGTCTGGACCGAAGGGATGTTTCTGCGTCCACACCATTTTCAGCGGACAGAGAGTTACCTGCTCAACCACGTTCGTGAGTGGGGGGCGCTGCAGCGCTCGTATCTGTGGGGCTTTCTCGACGTTGAACTCGACGAGGCGATGCTTCGTCAGGGTTGCATTGCGCTGAGTTACTGCAGCGGTTTGCTGCCTGACGGAACCTTTTTCCAGGTACGTAACGGGCGCAACGGCCCGGTACCGCTAAAAATCCCTGATAACCTCACCAATGAGAAAGTGGTGCTCGCACTGCCGGTTCGCCGGGGTGAACGCGAAGAGGTTATCTTCAGCGAAGAGCAGGCCTCGCTCGCGCGTTTTATCGCCTTCGAACAAGAGGTGGAAGACGATAATGCCATGTCGGTGGGGGATGCTACGGTACAGTTTGGCCGTTTGCGCCTGACCCTGATGCTGGAAAAAGATCTGACAGCAGAGTGGACTGCTATCGGCGTGGCGTTTGTCACCGAGAAGCGCAACGACAATCATGTGCGGCTGGACAGCAGCTACATCCCTCCGATGCTGAATGCCAACAACAACCCGCTGCTCTATAGCATGATTAACGATCTGCACGGTTTACTGGTGCAGCGTAGTCAGCAGATTGGCGGTCGTCTGCGTCAGCCTGGCCGTTTTAACACCTCTGAGCTGATTGAATTTACACTGCTCTCGCTGGTGAATCGCCATCTGGGCGAAGTATCACATTTAAAAACTCTCCCGCTGCTCCACCCGGAAGCGCTCTGGCATCGCTGGCTACCGTTTGCCACCGAACTTGCTACCTGGACCTCTCAGCGTAGCGCAGAAAGCGTGCTGCCAATTTATGACCATGATGATCTCGCGGGCTGCTTCAGCAAGTTGATGCTGATGCTGCGCCAGGGGCTGTCGCTGGTGATGGAAGACCATGCTATCCAGTTACCGCTTAACGAACGTTCTCATGGCCTGAACATCGCCACCGTCCCTGAGACCAGCATGGTACGTGAGTTTGGCTTTGTACTGGCGGTAAAAGCCAATGTGCCGGGCGATCACCTGCAAACCCATTTCCCTGCCCAGATGAAGGTGGCTCCGGTCTCCAGGATCCGCGATCTGGTTCAGCTGCAACTGCCGGGCATTATGCTGCGGGCTATGCCGGTCGCGCCACCGCAAATCCCCTGGCATGCGGGTTACAGCTATTTTGAGCTGGAGAAGGGCAGTGAACTGTGGCACGAGATGGACAAGTCCGGTGCTTTCGCTCTGCATCTTGCAGGGGAGTTCCCGGGTCTTGATATGGAGTTTTGGGCCATCCGTAGCCCGACAGAATAATAAAGCGAGCGCTAAATATGCAGGAACGACAGGATACCGGCAGTGATGCCGTGTTTACCGGGGCCAGTAGCAACAATCAGCTGGTGGCGGCCGCCAATCCGCTGCTCAACGCGATTCCGCAAATCCGTCACTCAGTATCACATGACGATCAGGTGGCGTTGCGCCAGCGCTTGATCGACGAAATTCGTCGTTTCGAAGTCCGTTGCCAACAGGCGGGACTGCCTTATGAAGTGATCGTCGGTGCCCGTTATTGCCTGTGTACGGCACTGGATGAAGCCGCTGCGCTTACCCCGTGGGGGAGCAGCGGCGTCTGGTCCAGTAGCGGGTTGCTGGTGACGTTTCACAACGAAACCTGGGGGGGAGAGAAGTTCTTCCAGCTGCTGGCGCGTCTGTCGCAGAACCCGCGCGAACATATTCTGTTGCTGGAGATGATCAACTACTGCCTGCTGCTTGGATTCGAAGGGCGCTACCGGGTGCTGGATAACGGCCGCACCCAGCTTGAAACCATCAAGCAGCGGCTGTGGCAGATGATTCGTGGCGTGCGCGGCAGCTATCCGCCGCCGCTCTCACCACACCCGGAAGACCGGCCTGTGCTACGTAAACTGTGGCGTCCGATGGTGCCGTTGTGGGCCTGTGCCACGCTGGTCGGTTTCATTGCCTGTCTGTTCTATATCGTTCTTAACTGGCGTCTCGGTGACAACACCAATCCGGTGCTGGCGAAGATTTACCAGTCCCAGCTCCCGGAAACCTCAGTTCAGCAACCGACACGGCAATTGCCCGCTGTGCTGAATCTGCGCGGCTTCCTGAAACCTGAAATTGATGCTGGCCTGGTGGCGGTGAAGGACGAAGCAGATCGCAGCGTAGTGATCCTGAAAGGCGACGGCCTGTTCGCTTCCGCCTCTACGGTGGTGCGCGATCGCTATGAGCCGGTGATCAACCGCATTGCCCAGGCGATGAATAACGTCAGCGGCAAAATTCTGGTGGTTGGCTACAGCGACAACGTGCCCATTCGCAGCGCGCGTTTTGCCTCTAACTATGAGCTCTCTCTGGAACGTGCCCGGTCTGTGCAAAAACAGCTGCAGGGAAGCCTCTCCCAACCTGAGCGCGTGAAAGCGGAGGGGCGAGGCGAGATTAATCCTGTGGTACCGAACAATACGCCTGAAAACCGCGCCCGTAACCGCCGTGTGGAAATTACTCTGCTGGTGTCGCCTGAGAATACGCAGGCTGAGCTGAACGGATTGCCGCAAGGAAACTAAGGAATGCTGACTACTCTTCTTTCCATTCTGACCAATCGCATTCTGTGGAGCTTCCTGGGCGTAACGGCGCTTGCGGCGGTGATCTGGATGATTGGTCCATTGCTGTCCATCGTAGATACCCGACCGCTCGAATCTGAACAGAACCGGGTTATCAGTATCGCGGTGGTCTATTTGATCTGGGCACAGAGCCATATTCTGCCGCGGCTGTATAACGCCTGGCTGAACCGTAAGCTGATGGACCGGCTGAATGAGAATACGGCCCACCAGGAAGCTGCAGATCCACAGAAGCGACTGAACAGCGAGGAGCAGATCCTCGCCGGACGTTTTGATGAAGCCGCTCAGATGCTGAAAAAAGCGCACTTCAGCAAAGCAGGGCATGGCGCACAGTGGACGCAGCGCTTCAGCACGCAGTATCTTTACCAGCTGCCCTGGTATGTGATCATTGGCGCGCCAGGCTCCGGTAAAACGACCGCACTGGCCAATTCCGGGCTGCAATTCCCGCTGGCAGACCGTTTTGGTAAAACCGCATTGCGGGGCATTGGCGGCACGCGTAACTGCGACTGGTGGTTTACTAACGACGCTGTGCTGCTGGATACCGCAGGCCGCTACACCACACAGGAAAGCGAGCAGGTTCAGGACGCCGGTGAATGGCTTGAGTTCATTGGCTTGCTGCGTAAGTATCGCCGCCGCCAGCCGATCAACGGTGTCATTATCACCATCAGTATTTCCGGTCTGTTGACCCAATCCGCAGAAGCTTCCCGCCAGCAGGCGGTGAATCTGCGTCAGCGTCTTTCTGAGCTGCACGAACAACTGGGGATCCGCTTCCCGGTGTACGTCATGGTGACCAAAGCTGACCTGCTTAAAGGCTTCCGCGCCTGGTTTGCTGATTACGACAAAGCGCAACGCGACCAGATCTGGGGCTTTACGCTGCCGTGGGAGCAGACCAAACACGCTGATTATGATCTGATGGGCAACTTCCAGCAGGAGTTTTCGCTGTTACAGCAACGTCTGGATGCAGGTCTGCCGGAAACCATGCTGAAAGAGCATGATGCCAAAACCCGTGCGGAAGCGTATCTCTTCCCCCAAGAGTTCGCCGCACTGCGTCCGCTGCTGGCGGACTACCTGAGCACGGTCTTCGCCCGTTCTAACTTTGAAACGGAGTTTTCGCCGCGCGGGATCTACTTCGCCAGCGGTACCCAGGAGGGCATGCCCTTCGACCGTGTGATGGGCGAACTGAATCGCGCCTTGTCGCTGCCTGAAGGTGGAGATAACGAGAACTGGGATTCAGTCAGTAAGGAGGCACCGATCCCGGGGGCGAAAGGTCAGAGCTTCTTTATCAAGGATCTGCTGCAAAACGTTATTTTCCAGGAAGCCGGGATCGCCGGTGAAAACCGCTGGTGGGAACTGCGGAACCGCGCCGTGATGTGGTCTGGCTATGCGGCGCTACTGGCACTGCTGGTGATCCTCGGCGGGCTGTGGCTGACCAGCTACACCAAAAATAAAGCCTATCTGGGAGAGGTTGATGCAAAAGTACCGCAGCTGGAGCAGCAGGGCAAAGCGTTACAAAATCAGCCTCAGCGCGATCTGTTTACCCTCCTGCCGTTGCTCAACAGTCTGGTGGATTTACCGAAAAGCACCGCCTTTGATGTTAACAACCCGTCCGTCTCTCGTCGTATGGGGCTGTACCGTGGGGATGACGTCAGCGATGCCTCACAGTCGCTGTACCAGAAAGCGCTGGATCAAATGCTGTTGCCCGCCGTCGCGATGCACGTCACGACCTGGCTGCGCAACGATAACGGCAGCGATGTGGAATACAGCTACGAAGCGCTGAAAGCCTATCAGATGCTCTATCAGCCAAAGCACTACGACGGCAAATTCCTGCACTCGTGGGTGATGCTCAACCTGCAGCGAAACCTGCCGCAAAACGTCACCCAGTCGCAGCTTCAACAGCTGGCATGGCACCTGACGCAGTTGCTGGAACCGCAAATTCAGTCTTCACCTTATGCCCAGGACGACACACTGGTCACTCGTGAAAGAGCGCTCATCAACCAGCAACCGCTTTCCACCCGCGTGTATGGTCGCCTGAAGCGCCTGCTTGAGCATGATGAAAATCTGAAACCGGTATCGCTTTCTGACCTCGGCGGCCCGCAGAGTGAGTTGGTATTTTCACGCAAAAGCGGCAAACCGCTGAGCGAAGGCGTACCCGGGCTCTATACCCCGGACGGTTACTGGAAAAGCTTCAACGGCCAGATCGACAGTGTGACCTCCGCACTGCACGAAGATGATGTCTGGGTTCTGGGGAGTACCTCATCCCGGGAAGATAAACAGCAGATTGATAACGCCGTGCGTCAGCTCTACATGCGCGACTTTATCGCTAACTGGGATCGCTTCCTCGCTGACATTCAGCTCAACAACAGCGCCGATCTCTCGCAGCGCATCAATACCGCGCGCCTGCTCTCCGGCGCAAACTCGCCGCTGCGCCGCCTGGTGCAGAACCTGAGCCAGGTGCTGACGCTATCGCGTAATACGCCAGCACCAGCTGACGCCGGAAAAGCGGAAGAGCAGAGCAACCGTGCCACCCGCACGTTGCAGGCGCTGTTCAGCAACAATGACGCAGCACCAACGCAGGGGGCTGTGGTAACCCAGGTTCCTGAGCAACTGGTGACCGATCACTATGCGCCAATGATTGAGCTGGCACAGCCGCTGGAGAAGGGTGGCAAGACCATCGTATTTGATGATTTTCTCAAGCAGGTTGATGAGCTTTACCGCTATCTGACCGCCGTACAGGACGCCGCCAACAGCGGTATGCCTGCCCCGGGTGGCGAAGCAATTAGCCGCCTGCAGGCCAGCGCCGGCCGTCTGCCCGGTGGGCTACAAACCATGTTCAGCAACATGGCCGTCGGGGCCAGCAGTGATACCCAGCGCCGCGACCTGGAAAACGTTCGCAAGCGGATTAACGTTGAAGTGGGTGGTTTCTGCCGTCAGGCGATTGCTGGTCGTTATCCACTGGTGCGCAGCGCCAGTACCGAAGTCACACCTGACGATCTCGCACGGATGTTTGCGCCGGGCACCGGGCTGATGGATACCTTTTTCCGCGACAACCTGACTAACAAAGTCGATACCACTCAGGCTAACTGGCGCTTTATGCCTGGCATCGACGGTAAAACGCTGCCGGGAAGTGAAGGGCTGCTACGGCCGTTCCAGCAGGCGCAGTCTGTCCGGGATGCCTTTTTTGCCAACGGAGCCACCACGCCATCTTTCAAAGTGACGGTGCGCACCGTGCGGATGGATAACGCCATTCTGAACCTGACGCTGGACGTGGACGGGCAGTTGCTGCGCTATAGCCACGGCCCGCAGGCAGTACAGATTATGAACTGGCCGGGACCAGGCGGTACTAACCAGGTGCGTATGCAACTGGGGCTGGCCAACGGCAGCACGGCAACACTGGTGACGAATGGATCCTGGGCGCTGAACCGCTTTTTCGATAAAGCGAGCACCAGCCCGGGCGCGGGGAGTCTGAGCCGTCAGGCCACCTTCAGCGTTGACGGACATCAGGTCACGCTGGAGTTTGCGCCAAACAGTATCCGCAACCCGTTCCAGCTTCCCCGTTTCTCATGCCCATAACCGCAAGGACAGCCGTATGACGAATACCCCTGCGATGAACCGTTATAGCTGGTATGGCAAATTACCCAGCGCCGGTGACTTTTTGCAGCGTCGCTTTCCTGACACCTTACAGCGTCAGTGGTCACACTGGTTTCAGGTTGGCCTGCTGGCCTGGCAACAGGAAGAGCAGCGCAGCGGCGAACGCCGGTTTAATAAAGCCCCGGTCTGGAATTTTGTCGTCCCGCCGATGCTGGGCAGCCAGATGATCCAGATGGGTTGTCTGTTACCCGGACGTGACAGCGTTGGCCGACAATACCCGGTGTGCATTCAACTGAGCTTCACCCCGGCCGAATGGTCGTCACGCCTGCTCGGCCAGGCCGAAAGCTGGTACCAGCAGATTGGCCGCGTGGGATTGCACGCGGTGCGCAACAGTTTCTCCGCCCCACAGCTTGATGACGTATTGATGGCCATTCCGGCACCGCAGCCTGTAGAGCCGCAGATGCGCTCCGATATTCTGGACGTGATTGGTTATGAAGAGGACGGCCAGACCACGCTGGGATGGCCGCAGGCGGCAGAGTGCTTTGATCCGCTTCGCCAGACCAGCTTCTGGTGGACGAACCGCTGCGACGGATACCCCCTTTACACCCACGTTCACAGCGGAAACTTTACCGGACAGCTTTTTACGCTGCTGTTCGATCCGGCAGGCGGTGCCCGCCCGGGCCGTCACGGTCTTTATCCGCCGATGTTTGAATAAGCAGGGACTCCATGAATATTGATGAATTTCTCGCGCCGATCAGTGCCGAAAACCCCTGCGGCGAAAACCTGGAATACGACGCCGATTTTCAGGCGATGGGGCAAGCCAGCCTGGGCAAAGCTGAGCAACAGTTCGGTGACACCATTATTCCTGCGGAACCTGCTGACTGGAATACGGTAGAAAAACATGCCACCAGCCTGCTGGGCCGCACCAAAGATCTCCGCGTGATGCTGGCACTCACCCATGCCTGGACACGGCGTCGCGGGCTACCGGGTTACGCGGATGGGCTGTTGCTGGTACAGGAAGCGCTGTCGCGTTATTGGGAGCGACTTTATCCGCTACTGGAAGAGTATGGCGAAACCGATCCGTTCTACCGCATTAACGCGCTTGCAGGGCTGAGCGATAAATCTGACCTGACCCTTGCCGTGCGCAATGCCTCGTTGTTGCGTTCGAACGGCGATGAGATCTCGCTACGTGATGCGCAGGCACTGCTTGACGGCAGTAAAACCGAATGCCCGGATTATCCCGGTGGTCGCCCAAGGCTGATTGATGAGCTGGCTCGCGGCGACCAGCCCGGTACCGCAGCGGTCATTGTGATGAATGAACGGTTGCTGGCCATACGCGAGCTGCTCACCGGATATCTCGGTGAAAGTGGCGTACCGGAGATGGAACAGCTACTGAAAACAGTCGGGCTGGTTGCCAGCGCCTGTCAGGTGACGGATATCAGCAAGCTATTGCCGACCCGAGAGGCGCAGGCCGAACAAACTACAGCGTCTGTCACCGCCGTACCAGCCGTACAGCAAGCGACAGACTGGCGCAGCGTGCAGGTGACCAGCCGCGCCGATGCGCAGCTGATGCTGGAGAAAGCGAAGCAATATTTTGCGCAGTACGAACCAAGCCACCCCGCACCGCTGATGATTGAACGGGTGCAGCGGCTGTCTGAACTCAACTTTATGGACATTATTCGCGACCTCGCGCCAGACGGCGTTAACCAACTGGAAAACATCTTTGGACGCCGCGAATGACGCGTCCAGGCATTATGACGACAGGCATGGCGTCTGCCGTTTTACCTTCACCGCGCATCTTTGATGGAGAACATCATGGCAATGAGTAACAGTGGGCAGAAATTCATCGCACGTAACCGTGCTCCCCGCGTGCAAATCGAGTACGACGTAGAGATCTACGGTGCAGAACGTAAAATTCAGCTGCCGTTTGTGATGGGCGTTATGGCCGATCTGGTCGGTAAACCGGTGGAAAATCTGCCGGCCGTCGATGAGCGCAAATTCCTTGAAATCGACATTGATAACTTCGACGAACGCATGAAAGCGCTGAAACCGCGCGTGGCATTCCAGGTGGATAACACGCTGACCGGCGAAGGCAAACTCAACGTCGATCTGACCTTTGACAGCATGGACGACTTCCTGCCGGATGCGGTGGCCCGCAAGGTTGAGCCGTTGAACAAGCTGCTGGAAGCGCGCACTCAGCTTTCCAACCTGCTGACCTACATGGACGGTAAAAATGGGGCGGAAGAGCTGATTGCGAAAATTCTGCAGGATCCCACGCTGCTCAAATCCCTGAGCCAGTTGCCAAAAAATGACGAAAGCGCGAAAGGTAGCGAGGAATAATCGATGAGCAACCAGACTCAACAACATGAGCAGCAGGCGGACCTGGCGTTCAGCCAGGACGAATTCAGTGCGCTGCTGAATAAAGAGTTCCGCCCGAAAACCGATCAGGCGCGTTCCGCCGTGGAAAGCGCGGTAAAAACGCTGGCGCAACAGGCGCTGGAAAATACCGTCACTTTCTCCAACGATACCTACCGCACTATTCAAAATCTGATTGCCGGTATCGATGAGCAGCTGTCACAGCAGGTGAATCAGATTATTCATCACGATGAGTTTCAGACGCTGGAAAGTGCGTGGCGTGGCCTGAGCTATCTGGTGAATAACACGGAAACCGATGAGATGCTGAAGATCCGCTTCATGAGCATCTCTAAACAAGAGCTGGGCCGCACCCTGAAACGCTACAAGGGTGTGGGCTGGGACCAGAGCCCGATCTTCAAGAAAATCTACGAGCAGGAGTACGGTCAGTTCGGTGGTGAACCGTTTGGTTGCATCGTCGGCGACTACTACTTCGACCACAGCCCGCAGGACGTTGAGCTGCTCGGTGAAATGGCACGCATCGGCTCTGCGGCGCACTGTCCGTTCATTACCGGTACCGCGCCGGGCGTGATGCAGATGGAATCCTGGCAGGAGCTGGCGAACCCGCGCGACCTGACCAAAATCTTCCAGAACACCGAATATGCTGCCTGGCGTTCACTGCGTGAATCCGAAGATGCGCGCTATCTGGGTCTGGTGATGCCGCGTTTCCTCTCGCGTTTGCCGTACGGCATTCGTACCAACCCGGTCGACAGCTTTGACTTTGAAGAGCAGACCGACGGCGCGAACCACAACAGCTATTCCTGGGCGAACGCCGCTTATGCGATGGCGGCCAACATCAACCGCTCCTTCAAAGAGTACGGCTGGTGTACCTCCATTCGCGGTGTGGAGTCCGGCGGGGCGGTTGAAAACCTGCCGTGCCACACCTTCCCGAGCGATGACGGTGGCGTGGACATGAAATGTCCGACCGAAATTGCCATCAGCGACCGCCGCGAAGCCGAGCTGGCGAAAAACGGCTTTATGCCGCTGGTTCACCGTAAAAACTCTGACTTTGCCGCTTTCATCGGCGCGCAGTCTTTGCAAAAACCGGCCGAGTACCACGATCCGGATGCGACCGCCAATGCCCGTCTGGCATCACGCCTTCCGTATCTGTTCGCCTGCTGCCGTTTTGCCCACTACCTCAAGTGCATCGTGCGCGACAAAATCGGCTCCTTCCGCGAGCGTGAAGAGATGGAGCGCTGGCTGAACGACTGGGTAATGAACTACGTGGACGGTGACCCGGCCAACTCCTCCCAGGAGACCAAGTCCCGTAAACCGCTGGCGGCTGCGGAAGTGCAGGTGCAGGAAATTGAAGACAACCCGGGCTACTACGCCGCGAAGTTCTTCCTGCGTCCGCACTACCAGCTGGAAGGTCTGACCGTCTCCCTGCGCCTGGTTTCTAAACTGCCATCGCTGAAGACGAAAGACGCGTGATGAAGGTTACCGGCCCGTAGGGGCCGGTAATATTTCTGAACCCTGGTAATAAAAGACTTCACATTCTTTCCGTTCATTCAGGGGGAGTGTTAAGACTGTCAAATGACACGAGTCGTTTGATATGAGGCAGAGGTAAAATATGGACGGTTTTATTCAGCCCCATGCTTTCCTGTTTGCCATATAAGGGCTTTTTCGAAAGCAATATTGTTCATTCACGAAGAGTAGATATTATGGCTATTGATATGTTTCTGAAGGTCGAGGGTGTTACGGGCGAATCTAAAGATTCTAACCACACCGGCTGGACTGATATTACCTCCTTCTCCTGGGGCGCGTCCCAGCCAGGTAATATGAGTGTCGGTGGTGGTGGCGGTGCCGGTAAAGTTAACTTTAACGACCTGCACATTAACGCACTGATCGACAAATCTACCACAGCAATTCTGAAGCACTGCGCGAGCGGTAAACACCTGACCAAAGTTGAACTGTCAGTTTGTAAAGCAGGCGGCCAGCAGGTTGAATATACCCGCATCACGCTGGAAGATGTTCTGGTGACCTCCGTCCAGTATACCGGTGCAGACAACGGCGATACCGTTGGTGTGACCTATGCATTCCAGGCTGCGAAAGTGAAACAGCAGTACTGGGAGCAGACGACTGCCGGTGGTAAAGGTGCTGAAAGCAGCGCTGGCTGGAATATCAAAGAGAACAAAGAAGCATAATAGTAGTGGGCCCGAAAGGGCTCACTTTATTGAGTCTCTTATCAAGGAGAAACAAGATGTCTCATATGCGTCCTGCTTTTGGTGCCGCCTGGAACCGATTCAGAGAAGTGAACGTTAACGTAGAACAGGTTGGCAAGTTACTGGGTGGAAAAGTTCAGCATAATATTGATGCCGGTATTTTTAAAAATGCCTGCCCCATTCGTATGAGCTACGTTTTAAATTATTGCGGCATTTCTGTTCCTTCTAATAGTAAATATGCGACAGTGACCGGAAACGACAAAAAGCGATATATGTTCCGTGTCAAAGATATGATTGCATTTCTACCCACGGTACTGGGCAATGCAGATATGTCAGTTTCTTCTCCTTCTCCAGCACAATTTACGGGAAAGCAAGGCATTATAATCTTTACCGGACATGGCTGGAGTGATGCAACCGGGCATGTAACACTCTGGAATGGAAATATTTGCTCTGATGATTGCCATTTCCTTGGTTCTCCGGGTAATGGTTCGTTTATTCCTACCAACGCAACATTCTGGAGCCTGAAATGAAACGTTTATTACTGCTCGTATTAGCTTTAAATGCCTCTGTTGTTTATGCCCAAACACTGCCTGATGTCAGTGCATTTTCTCAGCAACAAATTTTTGAAAACTGGGTGCAAAATCGATGCGTCGGTAAGATTGCGGACAGTAAAAGCCTGAAAGATGATGCAGAGGCCAGCGCCGCCGCATGGCTTGAAGCAAGTAATCTGCCAGCAGAGAATTTTGAAAAAGCTGACAAGGTGATTGTTTCCTTACTTAAAGAGAAGGTAGGCGGAACCGAACCGGGTAATTATCAGGTATTAAAGTGCAGCTTAATCGCTAATAGCGATGCAATTCGTTCGCTCAAAAACCCAAAATAGAAAAAATGGGAGCGTCCCCAAACGCCGCCGTTCTCGCCCCGAGAGCGGCAGCGTTTGAGCGCTAATCATACCAGCAGGAATACGCCATGCGATTCACGATTATTTCTACGAAACCCGGTCATCAGCCGCCACAGAGTAGCTGCGATTTCTATGCCCCGGGGGGCACTATTGGTCGCGGTACGGATAACAATCTGGTGCTGCCGGACAACGAGCGTACCATCTCGCGTCTGCAGGCCATTGTTCACGTTGACGCGCAGGGGGAATGCCGCGTCACCAACCGTGGCAGCGTCACCCGCGTGGTATTGAACGATATTCCGCTGGAGCGAGGGCGTCAGGTTGAGCTGCAGGATGGGGACATTCTCGGTATTGATGACTACCGCCTCGAAGTGAGCGACCTTATCCACGACACTCAGCCAGTCAGCCGCATGGCGGCCAGTATGCAACAGCAGGCCCGTCCGACAGTGGCACCTGCGCCCGCCGTAGAACCGGGGACGGTGAACGCGCCACCTCGCGCGAAAAGTGAACCTACCGCGGTGCCGACGGAAATCTGGGACAGCCTGATGCAGGAGTTTTCCATCTCCGACAGCATCTCCAGCAACCGGACGAAGCCGCAGCCTGCGGCATCACACGATCCGTTCTCTCAGCCTGCCGCGCCGGAACGTAATGCCGAAGATCCGCTGGCGCTCTTTAACGATAGCGACCTGAAGCTTGAACGTAAGAATGTCGATCCTGATGCGTTGTTTAACGACGAAGCCTTGTTCAGGAATGAAAGCATTTTTGACGACGTTACCCCCTCAACGCTGGTGCCGCCAGATGAGGATACGCCCTCCCTGCCAAAAGAAGAGGCGACGGATGAACTCGATCCGCTGGCCCTGTTTGGTGGTTCGGCCAGCGCACCAGCGGCACGCAGTGATGACCCGCTTGGTCTGATGGGCGGCGCGCCATTAACCCATCCGGATGAAGTTATTACCGACAAACCGCTAGCAGAGCAGGAAGAGCAGGTGCTTGCCGAATCCACCCTGTTTGCCCCTGAACCTCAGGAAACTCTGCATGCTGTAGATGAAGAGCCCGTGCGTCCGGATTACGCCGGGTTCACCCTGCCAACGCCGCAGGCCGTTGTACGCAGCAATGCGCAAACCCCGAAAGGTCGTCTGCGTATCGACCCGGTAAAAAATGCAGCGTCCCCATCGGCGACCGCACACAGTGGAGATAAGGGGGAGGTGCTTCAGGGTGAACTGCTGGAAGCATTGCTTGAAGGTATGGGGCTGAGCGAAATGCAGCCTGTGCCGCAGTTTAACCGTGAAAATATGCGCCAGCTCGGCCAGATTCTGGGCATGTTTTCTCAGGGCACCGTGGCGCTGCTCTCTTCGCGTTCCATTCTCAAACGCGGTGTAAAAGCCGATATGACGATGGTGCTCGACGATGCGAACAACCCGTTCAAACTGTTGCCGACCGGTAAAACGGTATTGATTCAGATGTTCGGTACCCCGATGCCGGGCTTTATGCCACCCACAAAATCCGTACGTGATGCACTTATTGATCTGCAGGCGCACCAGCTGGGGATGATCTCCGGCATTCGCGCCATTATTGCCGCGATGCTGCAATCCTTTAACCCAGAACAGCTCGAAGAGCAGGCGAAGCAAAATGGTATGACATCGCGTCTGGCGCTGCCGGGCAGCCGAAAGGCCGCGCTGTGGGACTATTTTGTGCGCAGCTATGGTGAGACGGCCGGTGAAATTGAGGACGACTTCCATACCCTGTTTGGTGAGGCCTTCCTTCATGCCTACGACATGGAGGTTAATCAGTACAAAGACTCACAGAGCGGATCGGAAGAAAAATGAATATCGCAACGGCTTCTCTCTCCCGCCAGGGGACGCGCGCCAGCAACCAGGATCAGACGGGAGAAACCATAGGGGAACGTTCAGCCTGCTTTGTCGTCTGTGATGGCATCGCTGGCTTGCCGGGTGGCGAGGTGGCTGCTGAGCTGGCCCGCAACAGCATTATTTCCCGCTTCGATGGCGACAAACACCTCAATGCGCAACATATCCGCGATTATGTGCAAACGGCGAATCGCACGATCCTTAATGAACAACAGGTCGTCCAGGAACATCACCGGATGGGCACCACGCTGGTCAGCCTGTTCATCGACAGGGATTACCGTCTGGCCTATTGGGCGCATGCCGGGGATAGCCGCCTGTATCTGTTCCGCCGTGGCTGGCTGTGGCATGTGACCACCGATCACAGTCTGGTTCAGCAGATGAAAGATGCCGGACACCAGACCGATAACCTGAACAGTAACCTGCTGTATCTGGCGCTGGGTATTGAGAACGGGGGGCCGGAAGCGAGCTACAGTGACGTGGTTCAGGTCGAAGACGGCGATGCTTTTTTACTCTGCACCGACGGATTCTGGCATGGCGTCAGTGAAGAGCAGATGAAGCAGTCACTGCACATGGTCAATACGCCGCAAGAGTGGCTGACGTTAATGAACCAAATCATTCAAAAGAATGGCGAACAGGAAGGGAATGCTCAGGATAACTATACCGCCGTGGCGGTGTGGATGGGCAGCCCTCAGGACACCACTTTGCTGCATACGCTCTCTGACGCGGCACAATTTCTTCCCTGCGGAACTGATTAGACACACAAGGACTGATATGAAACTTTGGCTATCGGGTTTGGCACTTCTGGCGGTGGCGTCCACCGCACAGGCTGAAAATTTCCGCATCGTGCAGTCACCTGCGCAGAAGCTGGATATCTGGATCGACGGTATTAAAGACAACACGCCACAGAGCTGGTGTAAGTCTGAGGTTGCGCTGCGTATTGTGGCGAACGGTAACAAAAACGTGTCTGTGCTCGAAAATTTTGTGCCACGTCTTGGCTCACTACTGGAGCACCAGTGCAGCAAGCTGAATAAACTCAGCTGGACGCTCAACGATCCCACTGGCGTGACGCTTGCACAGGGTACCGCCGGTAAAGCGCAGGACTGGGCGCTGGTGGTGAAACAGCAGCAGGCTACGGCAGCCAACACCGCCACCAGCACTGCACTATTACCGCCTGAGCAAAACCCTGAATCACACACGGTGGCAGCAGACCGTACACCGTGGCAGGAGTTTACCCTTCTGGATGGTTGCCATCTGCGCACCTTCTGGGAGGGCGGTTCTTCTGAACCTGCGATATTTATTCCGGACTCTGACACCACCCGCTGTGGAAATGGCAGCTGGCTGAGCGGTCACACGGTTATCTCGCAATCCCGCAGTGGGGCGCAGAAAGAGATGGCGGTGACGTACATTCACGGTTTCCCGGTGATGGGATTAAATAAAAGTGCCGATCCGGAAAATGCGCTGATCACCACTGTCAATAAAGAACGCATGGTGTTCAGCACCAGGAATAGCGATCAGAGCTGGATGATCCTGCCTTACGACAGCACCCTGAATGGCTGGAAAAGTAACGGTACGGTGGCGGTAGAAATCTCTCGTGAGACGGCCAGCGACGACGCAAAACTGCAGGCGCGCATTGCCGCGGTGAAACAGGTCTGGAGTGCCTGGGTTGCTCCCGGTACCCCTCTTAATATTGTCCTGATTGACACGCTTCGCCCTCAACTGCGCGAGCCGGCAGTGGGCACCTGGCGCGCGGCAAATTAAGGAATGGCTATGAACACGCTCTATCAACACCTGGCCGGTGAGTCGCTCAGTGACGCACTGCAGCGCATTGAAGCCGGGATCAAAGCCCGACCGGCGGACGCCGATCTCCGCGCCGCGTTTGTGCAGTTTTTAACACTCAGCGGTAACTGGACGCGGGCTCTGACCCAGCTGAAAAGCTGGCTGGCACTTAAACCCCAGGCAAAACCGACCGTGACGCTGCTGGAACAGTCCATTGAGGGCGAGCTGCAGCGTGCCCGGGTTTTCGCAGGGCAGGCTCGTCCGTCCATGCCGGAGGCGCAGTGGCCGTGGTTAACCCTGCTTGCCGATGCGCTCATGGAGAGCGGAGAGCGCGCTCAGGCGTTGCGTCTGGCTGCGCTGGAGCAGGCATCAGCGAATGCCGGCCAGCGGGTGTTCGAAAACGAAGAGACGCAGGCATTTGAGTGGCTGATGGACGGTGATGCCCGTCTGGGACCGGTGTGTGAAACCCTCGTCAATGGCCGTTATTTCTGGCTGCCGTTTAGCGCTATCGAAGCGATCCATTTCCAGGCTCCTGCCAGTGTGACCGACCTGGTCTGGCGTCATTCGCTGGTACGTCTGACTGACGGTACGGAGCAGGTCTGTCAGATCCCTGCACGCTATCCATTTGCTGATGATGCTTCAGACGCCGTCAGGCTTGGGCGCACCACAGAGTGGTTACCGCTCGACAGCGAAGGCACGCTTTACGAAGGCATGGGGCAGAAGGCCTGGCTCAGCGAGCAAAGCGAAAGCCCGCTGCTGTCGCTGAGTCTCGTGACGTTTGCAACGGATGGAGCACATGAGTAATCCCGCTGGCGAAGGCGACCTGCTACGCAGTGGCTGGCAAGCCCGCAACAGACAGGAAAAAGTGGGGGCGCGCGACAAAATGCAGCCTTCACTGCTGGATCGCCTCACCGATAACGACCCGGAAAAAAAACGTGAGGCGGCCAACAGCAATCTGATTACCCACGCGGCGCTGCGCCGCAGCGTGCTGCGGGATTTACAGTGGCTGTTTAACACCATTAACCATGACGCGTCCTGTGACCTGGGTGCGTTGCCGCAGGTGAAACGCTCTGTGGTGAATTTTGGCGTTGCCCCGCTGGCGGGGAAGAGAATGTCAGATATCGAATGGCACGACCTTCAGCGCAAACTCACCGAGGCCATCATTAATTTCGAACCCCGTATTTTGCCCCAGGGGCTGCAGGTTCGCTGCGTGTCTGATACCTCCTCGCTGGATCTGCATAACGTTCTGTCCATCGAGATAAAAGGGCGTTTGTGGTGTGTACCGTACCCGCTGGAGTTTCTGTTTCGCACGGATGTTGATCTGGAAAACGGTCATTTTGAACTCAAAGATGCGGGGTAATCATGGAAAGTAAACTGCTCGAATATTACAACCGTGAGCTGGCCTATCTGCGCGAGATGGGAGCCGAGTTTGCCGAACGTTACCCCAAAGTTGCCGGGCGGTTGGGGATGCGCGGCATCGACGTGGCGGATCCGTACATCGAGCGACTGATGGAGGGGTTTGCCTTCCTCACCTCCCGCGTGCAGATGAAAATGGACGCGGAGTTTCCTCGCTTCTCCCAGCGGATGCTGGAGATGATCGCGCCTAACTACCTTGCACCGACACCCTCAATGGCGATTGCTGAAATCCAGCCCGACAGTAGCCGGGGCGATCTGAGCAATGGCTTCATTGTGCCGCGCGGTACCATGATGGACAGCCTGGCGCTGAAAAAAACCGGCGTGACCTGCAGCTATACCACGGCGCACGAAGTTAACCTGCTCCCGCTGAAAATTGAAAAGGTCGAACTGGGCGGTGTACCTGCCGATCTGCCGCTGGCGCAGCTCGGTCTGAGCCAGCGGGGTATCAACAGCGCTTTGCGGATCCGTATCGCCTGCGATGGCCCGCAAAACCTCGGGCACCTTGATTTTGACCGTCTGGAGTTTTTCCTCAGCGGCCCGGACATTGAGGCACTGAAACTGCTGGAACTGGTGATGGAGCACCACGTGGGCATTGTCTGCCAGACCGTGAGCGGACAACCACAACGTCAGATGCTGGCGTCTGATTCGCTGCGTCAGGAGGGCTTTGCGCCGAACCAGGCGCTGCTTCCGGACGACCTGCGCAACTTTGACGGCTACCGTCTGCTCCAGGAGTATTTTGCCTTTCCGGCACGTTTTCGTTTCATCAGCCTGAGCGGTCTGGGCAAGCTTATCCAGCGCTGTGAAAGCGAAAAAGCATTCGATATGTTCATTCTTCTGGATAAGACCGATGAACAGCTGGAGCGTGTTGTGGATGCCAGCCATCTGGCGCTGCACTGTACTCCGGTTATCAACCTGTTTCCGAAGGTTGCGGCGCGCCAGAAGCTGAATGAAGGCCAGCATGAATACCACCTGGTGGTGGATAATATTCGCCCCCTGGATTATGAAATTTACGCGGTCAACAACATCTATGCCAGTGCCGATGGCCAGCGCGACGACCAGACGTTTCGTCCGTTCTGGAGCTCCTGGAGCGGGGATGCGGGCAACTACGGTGCCTATTTTTCACTGCGCCGCGAACAGCGCGTACTTTCGGAGCATGCGCTGAGATATGGCACGCGCACTGGCTATATCGGTTCGGAAGTTTTTGTCTCGCTGGTGGATGAGCAACATGCGCCGTGGCAGGACAACCTGCGCTACATTTCCGCTGACGTGCTGTGTACCAGCCGCGACTTGCCCCTGATGCTGCAGCAGGAGCTTGGGCAATTCATCATGGCCGACTCGATGCCAGTGAAATCCCTGACTCTGCGTAAAGGTCCGACGCCACCGCGTCCGGCACTGGCCGAAGGATTCAGCACCTGGCGGCTCATTAGCCAGCTGCAGATGAACTATCTCAGCCTGATGGACAGCGAAAATGAAGAGGGGGCTGCGGCGCTGCGTCAGCTGTTAGGACTGTATGCCAGCCTGGCAGAAACGCCCGTTGCACGTCAGGTCGATGGCGTTCGCCACTGCGTGCTGGAGCCGGTTCACCGACGCGTCCCTGAGCCTGGCCCGGTCGTATTTGCCCGTGGAATTGGCATTACCCTGACGGTGGATGAGCGTGCATTTTCCGGTGCCAGCCCCTGGCTTTTCGGTAGCGTGCTGGAACGTCTGTTTGCTCGCCTGGTGTCGATCAACAGCTTTACGGAGTTTACCCTGAACAGCCAGCAGCGCGGCGAGATTGGCTACTGGGCACCGAGAATGGGTAAAAGGGCACTGATATGAGCGATGTTGCCACCGCGCCACTGCGCGTGCATCGTCTGACGCCACTGCCGGATATGTTCTGGCGTGGCGTTCGCGAGACGCCGTGGCGCTACGATCTGTTTCAGCTGTTAAGACGTATCGATGCTCAGGGCGGAGAGCGCTACCCGCTGGGGCGTGCGCCGTTGCCCAGATTTGAACCGTTGCGTATCGGCCAGCAGCCGTCGATGAGTTTTGCTCCCTCGACGGTTACGCAGGTCCGTCAGCGTGAAGAGAACGGGCTGCACGAGGTGTCGATTCTGAGCTTCGGCCTGTTTGGCCCTAACGGCCCGCTGCCGGTACACATGACTGAGTACGCCCGCGAGCGTATTCATCATCATCAGGACAACAGCCTGAGCGCGTTTGCTGACCTGTTCCATCACCGCCTGACCTTGCTGTTTTACCGCGCCTGGGCGGATGCGCAGCCCGCTGTCTCGCTTGACCGTGCTGATAACAAACGCTTCGAAGGCTATCTGGCATCGCTGATCGGCATGGGGCAACCGGGCCAGATGGATAAAGGCAGCCTGAGCGCACACGCACGCTTTACTCATGCCGGGCACCTGACCCGCCACGGACGCGATCCTGAAGGGCTGGAGAAGATCCTGCGTGATTACTTTAAAGCCCCCGTGACGCTGGTCGCGAATGTACCGCAGTGGATGCCGTTGACGCGGCGTGAGCAGGCACAGCTGGGTGAAGGCCGCCGCCTGCCGCGTATGGGGGAGTCCGCCTTTCTCGGCGTTGCGGTACGCGACGTGCAGCATAAATTTCGGATCGAGATTGGCCCGCTGAGCGCAGAAGAGTACAACCGTTTTCTGCCGGGAGAAGCCTGGGTCACCGAGCTACGCGACTGGGTACGCCAGTACGCCGGTCTGGAATTTGAATGGGAAACGCGCGTGATATTGCGCGCTGACGCGGTGCAGGGGGCCGCGCTCGGCAACAGTGGCCGACTGGGGTACAACACCTGGCTGGGGATCCAGCCTCAACCAGTGCCACGTGGCGATCTGGTTTATCGCGCAGAGCGATAATTTTTCTAACGCATTGTTATCAACGGAACCGAACATGTCAGAAATAAGCCGTGCCGTGCTTTTCGGCAAACTGGATACGCTGTTATTTACCTCTCTGGAAAGCGCCACTGCATTCTGTAAGCTGCGGGGCAACCCGTATGTTGAGCTGGTGCACTGGCTGCACCAGCTGATGCAGCAGCAGGATGGCGATCTGCAGCAGGTGATACGCCACTTTGCTCTCGATGAACAGCAACTGACGCGGGATATCGTTGCGGCGCTGGATGCGCTGCCGCGGGGAGCCAGTTCAGTCTCTGATCTTTCCGAACATATCGACAGCGCCGTGGAGCGCGCCTGGGTCTATGGTTCCCTGAAGTTTGGCGTCAGCCGCATTCGCGGTGGGCATTTGCTGATCGGTATTCTCAAAACCTGGAATCTGGCCAACGTACTGAAAAGCATCTCCGCGCAGTTCACCCGTCTGAACGTTGAGGTGCTGATTGAGCAGTTTGAGACGATTTGTGCCAACAGCAAAGAGACGCAGCAGGCTGCCGCTGCCGTCGATGCACCTGCAGGAACGGTACCGGCCGCGCAGGGGACGCTGGCCCAGTATGGTCAGGATCTGACGGCTCGCGCCCGTGAAGGTAAGATCGACCCGGTTGTCGGACGTGATGAAGAGATCCGCCAGATGGTCGATATTCTGATGCGCCGCCGCCAGAACAACCCATTGCTGACCGGGGAAGCCGGGGTAGGGAAAACGGCGGTGGTGGAAGGGCTGGCGCTGCGTATCGCCGAAGGTGATGTGCCTGAGCCGCTCCAGAATATTCAGCTGTGGTTACTGGATATTGGCATGTTGCAGGCTGGTGCGGGGATGAAAGGCGAGTTTGAAGCCCGTCTCCAGGCCTTAATCAATGAAGTGCAATCCAGCGCCACGCCGATCATTCTGTTTATTGATGAAATCCACACCCTGATCGGTGCGGGTGGCCAGCAGGGAACCGGCGACGCCGCTAACCTGCTGAAGCCTGCCCTGGCGCGCGGACAGCTGCGCACCATTGGTGCCACGACCTGGGCCGAATACAAAAAGTACATTGAAAAAGATCCGGCGCTGACCCGCCGCTTCCAGACGGTGCAGGTGCACGAGCCGGACGAGGTCAAAGCCGTTCTGATGCTGCGCAGTACCGTGTCGCCGCTGGAGACACACCATCAGGTACTACTGCTCGATGAAGCGGTTAGCGCTGCGGTGAAGCTTTCGCATCGCTACATTCCGGCACGTCAGTTGCCGGATAAAGCCGTTGCCCTGCTGGATACCGCCTGCGCCCGTGTGGCAGTCAGCCAGAGCGCGCCACCCGCACAGCTGGAAGATTGCCTGCGTCACCTTGCCGCCCTTGATGTTGAAATCGAGATTGCCGGACGCGAAGCGCGCGTGGGGGCAGGTGAGCCACAGCGCGTGGCCGCGTTAACCGCTGAGCGCAGCGCGTATGAAGCGACGCGCGATGCCCTGGCCCGACGCTGGGAAGAGGAACGTAGCCTGGTCGGCGAAATCATCCGTCTGCGCGCCGCGCTGTTTGACGCGGGTGACGATGACACAACCGAACTGCGCAGCCAGCTTGCCGGGCTGCAGCAAGCGCTGAATACCGTTCAGGGCGACGAACCGCTGCTGTTCGCGGCGGTAGATGAAAATGTGGTGGCCGCCGTTGTTTCTGACTGGACGGGTATTCCGCTGGGGCGGATGGTGAAAAACGAGATCGACGCGGTGCTGAACCTGGCCGATACGCTGAATCAGCGGGTTATCGGGCAGCGCCATGGCCTGGATCTGATTGCCCGTCGGGTGAAAACCTCGCGGGCGAAGCTTGACGATCCCAACAAGCCGGTTGGTGTGTTTATGCTGTGCGGACCGTCTGGCGTCGGGAAAACAGAAACCGCGCTGGCGCTGGCGGAGTCACTTTACGGCGGCGAGCAGAACGTCATCACCATCAATATGAGTGAATTCCAGGAAGCGCATACCGTCTCCACCTTAAAAGGTGCGCCTCCGGGATACGTAGGTTATGGTGAAGGTGGCGTGTTAACCGAGGCCGTGCGCCGCCGTCCTTACAGCGTGGTGCTGCTGGACGAAATTGAAAAAGCGCACCCTGATGTACATGAAATTTTCTTCCAGGTTTTCGACAAGGGCTGGATGGAGGATGGCGAAGGACGTCACATTGATTTCCGCAACACCATTATTATTCTGACCTCCAACGTCGGCACCGAGCTTATCAGCGCCATGTGTGCCGATCCGGAGCTGGTCCCCGAGCCGGACGCGCTGAGCGGTGCACTGCGTCAGCCCCTGCTTCAGGTGTTCCCGCCTGCGCTGCTGGGGCGTTTGCTGGTGGTGCCGTATTATCCGCTGAGTGACGAGATGCTGGGGCAGATTGTTCGCCTGCAGCTCAAACGCATTCAGCGTCGCCTGGAAGAGAATCACAACATTATTTCGGAGTTTGACGACAGCGTGGTGGAACAGATTGTTCAGCGCTGCACCGAGGTGGAATCAGGTGGTCGTATGGTGGATGCGATCCTGACGAACACCCTGCTGCCTCAGATGAGCCAGATTTTACTTACCGCCAGCCGCAGTGACGAGCAGTACCGACGTCTGCATATCACCTGCGAGCAGGGCGAGTTTCACTGTCAGTTTGCCGCGTAATAATCATCAAGAGAACTGTAAAAGATGACGGATAATGATAACAATCGGACTGTCCCAAACGCGCTCCCGGTCGGGTATCGCTTCAATGAGTTTGAAATCAAAGAGGTGATTGGCGGCGGTGGATTTGGCATCGTCTACCGCGCCTGGGATCACCAGCTCGAACGCACGATCGCTATCAAAGAGTTTATGCCTTCTTCGCTTGCCGTGCGTGGCGATGATATGACGCTGGTGTTGCGCAGCGAGCGCTTCGGCAAAGCATTTTCCGCTGGCCTGAACAGCTTCATTCAGGAGGCGCGTCTGCTGGCGCGTTTCAACCATCCGAACCTGTTGCACGTGCTGCGTTTCTGGGTGCAAAACGATACGGCTTACATGGGCACGCTGTTCTACAGCGGCACCACGCTTTCACGTCTGCGCGAAGAGAAGCCGGAATTGATTAACGAGACGTGGATCCGTCGCATGCTGCCAATGCTGTTTGGCGCGATTAAGACGATCCACGACGAAGGCTATCTGCACCGCGATATCTCTCTGGATAACATTCAAATCCAGGACAACGGCCTGCCGGTGCTACTTGATTTTGGCTCGGCGCGTCGCACCATCGGTAATCTCTCAGACGAGACAGAGACCATGCTGCGCCCGGGCTTTGCCCCCATCGAGCAATACACCGACGACAACGAAAGCGAGCAGGGACCGTGGACGGACATTTACGCCCTCGGTGCCGTGTTGCGTACTCTGATTGTGGGCTCTCCGCCACCGGTCAGCGTGGTACGCTCGATTCAGGACACCTGTAAACCGCTGGTGGAACTGATGCCGCAGGGGTATTCCATCCCGTTGTTGCAGGCCATCGACCGTGCGCTGGCGCTGCATATGGAAGACCGACCACAGTCTATTGATGAGTTTGCTGCCCTGATTGAGATGCCTGTTGCAGGCATTGACGATGTGTTGACGGCCAAAAAGCCGGGCACGATGCTGGTGCCGGTGGAGGACGAGGTACCTGCTTCAGCGCTGGACTGGCGACGCTACAAAATCCCGGCGATGATTGCCGCAGGCGTGCTGGTTGGGGTTGTGACGGGGGCAGTATTGTTTGGCGGTGGCGGGCACGATGTGCCAGACCAGACGGCGCAGACACCTGCAGAGACTCGCCCGGCTGAAGCTGCCGTGCAAACGCCGGAAACGAAACCGCAAGTCGCTCAGGCGAGCGAGCAGGCTACACCGTCTGCCACGGTGGAACAAAGCCCTCCGCCGGTTGAAGCAAGCCCGATAGCGCTGGTTTATATCCGTATGCTCGACGGCGAGACGCTGAAGGTGAACGATGAGCCAAAAGCGCTGCGTCCGGCAACCAATGGCTACGCGTCGCTTAAGCTGCCAGCGGGCGAGTTTAAAATTGAGCTGGAGGGAAGCGGCAAGGCGCGTACCCAGACTCTGGATATTGCGAAGCCGGGAACCTGGCTGGTGAACCCGTAAATAAGGCGAACAGGGACTGGTAACAAGGACGGAGCGAATGTACAACATCAAATTTGTCTATCTGTTTAGCGAGAATGTCTCGCCAGCGTTATTTGCGAAGATCATGCGCCCGTCCGTTGCCGGGCAGTGGGTTATGTCGGTACCGGACAATTCACTACGCTCGCTGTTCACGCGCTATGATTTACTTCATTCCATTACCGGCGCGAATCCTTATCAGTCAGGGCGCGATACGCGCAAGTTGATTGTGCAGGATCTCGATATGGGCAGGATCGTTGCGATTGACGAGAGTTTTCGCAACTGGTCATCGGTAACGGAAATCTTTTATATCAATACAAAAGGGCGGTTGCAGGCCGCCTCGCTCACCGGACTGGGCTGGTACCCGGTAAGCACTATTGTCGATCGTTACGAAACGATGGTGCGAACCTATGGTTCCCGTCCTGCACCAACGGAGTTGCCAGCACAGGTGGTGAAATCCAAAGCGGCGCAGGTACCCGACCAGCCGACGCCGGGAAAAGAGGGCAAAACCTATGCCTCTCAGCTTCAGAATATGACCAAAGCCGAACGCTGGCAGGCACGTAAAGATTTGATTGCGAAGGGCAGTAATAGCCTCTACCCGGATGCGCAGATCGCGGCTAAACGATTAGCGGCGAATAATATTGCGGTGGAGAAGGCAAAGCTTGCTGAAAATGTTTATAAGACCGTAAACCCGCTGGAAACGACGCCGGGCGTGCCGGAGGGGTGGAAGGATATTAGTAATGATGCGGGGGCGCTGAAGAAGTTTGGCCTGGAAAAAGAGATGCTTTTTGATCGCGCCGATGCGCCTGATTTCCTGGCTCGCGTTTATCAGCCTGACCCAAATGTGTTTGGAAGTGATATTAATCCAACGTTAGTGTTTAGAGGTTCAAGAGAACCGGGAATTCCTTCTTTAAGTGAATATGCTTCCGCGATTTGGAATAAAACTGATTTACCTTCTGTTAAAAATGGAGCTGACTGGGCGAATAACTTTATGCAGGCTGTAGGTGGTGATTCCCCCTATTATCGAAACGCCGTAGGTTTGGGGAAAAAATTGTCCATGACAACGCAAAATATCGATGTGGCTGGGCACTCACTGGGAGGGGGGCTCGCATCTGCAACATCTATGGCCAGCGGTAAAGCAGGATGGACTTTTAATGCCGCTGGGTTAAACAGCAGTACCGTAGCAAAATATGGTGGGACCATACTTGGAAGCGCGGATAACATTCAGGCTTATCGGGTTGAGGGTGAACTGCTCACCAAAGTTCAGGAAGTAAATCTTTGGGAAGATTATAAAACTGTGAAAGGATACACCCCGGCGTTACTTCTTAAAGGGCTTTGTTGAATAAATAAGATTTCGTGCGAACGACCCTGTAGCTGGCTGGATTTTCAGGCAATACGCACGCTTTCTGGCATCCCAGCCTTTGTCATCCTGTTCAACGCACGCACCATGGCCATAGCTTCCGCTACCTGACCATCGTAGTCACGCAGCGTCAGTGAATCTCCCAACAACTGCTTCATTCTGTACATTGCCGTTTCCGCTATCGAGCGACGGTTATATTCCGTTGTCCATTTCCACCGTGCATTGCTTCCGCTCAGCCGCTGATTAGCAACGGCACGGTTGCGGTCTGCGTACTCACCGGGCCAGTAACCTGCTCCTTTTCGGGGAGGAATAAGCGCGCTGATTTTTTTGCGGCGCAGTTCATCGTGACAGAGCCGGGTATCGTAAGCCCCGTCTGCCGCGGCTGCCCTGATTTTTCTGTGAGTCTGCCGGATAAGGCCCGGGAAGGCTTCTGAGTCCGTGACGTTATTCAGCGACAGGTCTGCACAGACAACTTCATGTGTGTTGCTGTCAACAGCAAGATGCAACTTTCGCCAGATACGACGGCGCTCTTTGCCGTGCTTTCTGACTTTCCATTCGCCTTCACCAAAGACCTTCAGCCCGGTGGAATCAATCACCAGGTGTGCGATTTCACCCCGGGTGGACGTTTTGAAACTGACATTAACCGACTTTGCCCGCTTACTGACACTGGTGTAATCCGGGCAGCGCAACGGAACGTTCATCAGGGCAAAAATGGAATCAATAAAACCCTGCGCAGCCCGCAGGGTCAGCCGGAATACGCGTTTAATCACCAGAACGGTGGTGATGGCGAGATCAGAATAGCGCTGGGGCCTTCCTCGTGATGAAGGCGTTGCCGACTCATACCAGGCCTGAATCGCCTCATCATCCAGCCAGAAAGTGAGGGAGCCACGGTTGATGAGAGCTTTGTTGTAGGTGGACCAGTTGGTGATTCTGAACTTTTGCTTTGCCACGGAATGGTCTGTGTTGTCGGGAGGATACGTGATCTGATCCTTCAACTCAGCAAAAGTTCGATTTATTCAACAAAGCCTTCTTAAAGAAGAAATATCGGCTTTAAGCCCTAATGCCGCGGGGATAGCGCATGATCTTCCTGGCGGTACTGGAAACGAACTTGATCGCCATGGTATCAACCAGGCAATTGATTGTATTGAGAAGCAAAAGAATGAGGATATTTCAATCATCGGGGGCCGCTTGTGAAAATGCTATTAGCAGTAGCGCTATGTGTACCATTCTTGATTCTGGGGTGTAAGCAAAATATGGAATTAAATCCGAAAGATTATTTTTCCGGGCAGCAACTTGTGCTGGCGGAGGTAATTGCAAAAGGCGATGAACAGTCAGTCCAAAAACTTGTAACACATACGGATCTTAATAAACCCGGTAAACATGAAATGACGCTACTCTTTTGGGCGTTAGGCAATGCCATGAATGAAAAGAAAACTGCGGAACAGCTAAATATTGTAACCACCCTGGTTAAGGCAGGAGCCGATCCACTTCAACCTCGTTCTAACGGTAAATATAGTCCTGCTGAATTTGTGCTGAACGCCGATAGTGGCGTATGGATTAAAGCCCTTCTTGATGGGGGGCTATCTCCAGATGCAAAAGATAAAACATTTGATAAGCCAATTATTTTTCAGTCGATAAAAGCCAAAAACACTGAAACATTAAAAGTGATGCTCGATTATGGCGCAAACGTAAATACAGTTAACTCGCTGGGTAGCACATTATTATTCGAAGCGTTTGACTATCATTCATATGATCATGTCTTTCTTCTGTTAGAACGCGGGGCCAACCCGGAGATTAGGGCCGATAATGGCTGGACGATGGTGAATCAATTACAAAGGATGTTAAATTCACCTGGGAAAAGTAGCGATGAGTATGAGTTGTTAACAAAAATAAAAAATGCAGTAATTAAACATGGCGGGAAGTGGCCACCAGAGTCGGTCAACAGAGGGATTGAGTGAATATGACCGCGAAAAATAAAATATTCTATTTCTGGGGCGTCATGGATGTCATTGGTATTGTATTTTATTTAATTGGCCCATACCACTTGCTTCAGTCATGGTGGGATTCTACCGGCGGGAATTTTGGTGTCATCATCTTTATGCTGATAGCAGGAGGGGTAAACGGTTTATTGACGGGGCTTTTTTACCTCGTTTACCTTCTGTGGCCGGTTTCATTATGCTTTTCTGCCTGGTTTTTTTTCACAACGCACCGATATGCCGTCCGGTTTGCTCTGGCGCAGGAAGTACTGCGCCTGCTCACCATGAGTTGTTCGGTGACCTTGTTCCCGATGATTATAGTCGGTCTGGGAATTAGTGTTATCCCTCTCAATATCACGCTGTTCGTTTTTTCTGAAATAGTAAAAATTGGTTCGCTCATATTTGTAATGAAAAAATATTCTGCCGCGAATATCAAGTCTGACTCAGAATAGTTATTATCATCGTACGTTTATTGCCGTAATTATCTACATCGCATAAGCCATATGGAATAACGATTATGCTCAACCGAATTACCGTCCAGCTCCCGGCCGAGGGGCTGCTTTTCTGGAAACTCTCCGGCCGCGAGGCGATGTCCGAGTCGTTCGCCCTGACGCTGACGCTGCTTGGCACGGATGCGCGCATTGACCGCAGCAAACTGCTGGGTCAGCCGGTCACGGTAACCATCCCGACACAAAACCTGCTCACCTCCCGCTATATCAACGGGAAGATCACGCGCGTGGCCGTCAGCGCTATTGAGCTGACCGGAACCCGTTACGCGGTGTATCAGCTGACGGTGGAGCCGGATCTGTGGCCGATGAAGCGCGACCGTAACCTGCGTATCTTCCAGGGGCAGACGGTGCCGCAGATTGTGAAAACCCTGCTGGGTGAGCATCAGGTCAACATGGAAGACAAGCTCACCGGCAGCTACCGGGTGTGGGACTACTGCGTGCAGTATCAGGAGTCGAGCCTGGACTTTATCAGCCGTCTGATGGAGCTGGAAGGGATTGCCTGGCACTTCAGCCATGAAGCCGACAAACACACCCTGGTCCTGACCAATGCCGCCACGCAGCATCAGCCGTTCAGCGGCTACGAGGTGATCCCTTATCACCAGACGCCGTCAGGCGGCAGTACCGACGAAGAAGGTATCGGCCAGTGGGCGCTGGAGGACAGCGTCACACCGGGGATTTACAGCCTTGATGACTATGACTTCCGCAAGCCAAACGCGTGGTTGTTCCAGGCGCAGCAGAACCCGGCGTCGCCGAAACCGGGCAGTATTGATGTCTACGACTGGCCGGGGCGCTTTGTTGAGCAGGGACATGCGGAGTTCTACGCCCGTATCCGCCAGGAGCGCTGGCAGGTTGAGCATCAGCAAATTCAGGCCACGGCGACGGCGGCGGGGATTGCACCAGGGCATACATTCACATTAACCAACGCGCCGTTCTTCAGCGACAATGGCGATTACCTGATCACGGCGGCCGGGTATCACTTCGAAGAGAACCGCTATGCGAGCGGCGAGGGTGAAACTATTCACCGTACCGACTTCAGCGTTATCCCGTCGTCTGTATCGTTCCGTCCGGCACAGTCCACGGCATGGCCACGCACCTACGGCCCACAGACCGCGAAAGTCGTCGGGCCGCAGGGGGAAAGCATCTGGACGGACAAATATGGCCGCGTGAAGGTGAAATTTCACTGGGACCGTCTGGCGAAGGGCGATGATACCAGTTCCTGTTGGGTACGTGTTTCCAGCGCCTGGGCGGGCCAGGGTTATGGTGGTGTGCAGATCCCGCGTGTCGGCGATGAAGTGGTCGTGGACTTTATCAACGGCGACCCGGATAGACCAATCATCACAGGCCGCGTGTACAACGAAGCAAGCATGCCGCCGTGGGCGCTGCCTGCGGCGGCCACGCAGATGGGCTTCTTTAGCCGCAGCAAGGATGGGCATAAAGATAATGCCAATGCTCTACGTTTTGAGGATAAGGCTGGGCAAGAGCAAATCTGGATCCATGCTGAAAAAAATATGGATACCGAGATTGAGCACAGCGAGACACATGACGTCGGGGTCGATCGTAAAAAAACCATCGGTCAGGATGAACACGTGATGGTTAAGCGCAACCGCCACGTTAATGTGGGGGGAAATTCAACCAGCAATACGGGTAACCAGCACAAAATCAATGTGGGTAAAAACCAGACTGTATTGACTATGGATAAAGAGGGAAATGCTCTTCTGGAAGCGACAACCTCCATTAAGTTGAAGGTGAATGATAACTATATTCTTATCACACCATCGACCATCGAAATTATCGTTTCCGAAGGTACACTGAAGGCGGAAAGTATTACTGAAGCGTCATTCAAAGGGACAGAGATGACGAAACTAGGGGGGGGAATAAATGCCGAGCTGAAAGCTAACGATACGATCAATATCAGCGGCACTAATCTGACGGATGTTAAAGGCGCTGTCGTTAAAATTAACAGCTAATTTTCAGTGGAAGGATAGTAATAATGGGACAGCCTGCCGCCAGAGCGACCATAGATACCAGTGCACATACGGGGCCAATACAGTCAGGAAGTCCCGACGTAATCATCGGCGGTTTTCCAGCTGCCCGAAAGGGCGATACGTTATCTTGTTCAAGCCACGGAAGTGGCGTCATTGTTGGTGGCTCCAGCACGGTCTTCGTTAACGGTATGCCTCTCGTACGTAAAGGAGACAAGACGCAGTGTAATGCCAGCGGCTCGCCTGCACCTGCCGCACAGAAAACAGCTGCACCACAGTACTGGGGCGGCACGCTGGCGAAAGATGCCGGTGAAGATGGAATGATGCACGGTGATCATTATGATGCTCGCGTTCTGGGTGCCTATGCCAGCCTGGAGGATAAGAACCTCAACGGTGATGTTGATACCGCTTCGGCTGGCTTTGCGTTCTCAGATATTACCGTCGGCAATATGAAAAGTAAGGATTTAATGCGTGCGGAGATGCGTAATAAGCTCGCCGTCGCCAACGCTACTGGTTCTGTGTATGGTGGTGGTAATAATATTTATGGCCTGAATGCTAAGGAAGGTGCGAATAAGTCCGAGATGTGAGATCATCGTGTTGTAACCTGAACCCAGAATGAGTAACCGGATGAGCCAGCAACTGACTTTTGCCGACAGTGAGTTTTCCAGTAAACGCCGCCAGACCCGCAAAGAAGTTTTCCTTGGCAGAATGGATGACTTGCTTCCCTGGGACAAATTACTTGGCGTTATCGAGCCTGTGTATCCCAAGGCCGGTAATGGTCGCAGGCCCTATCCGCTGGAAACCATGCTGCGTATTCACTGCATGCAGCAATGGTACAACCTGAGCGATGAGGCCATGGAAGATGCCCTCTATGAAATCGCCTCCATGCGCCAATTTGCTCGCCTGTCACTGGATAAAGCCATTCCAGACCGCACTACCATCATGAATTTCCGGCATTTGCTGGAGCAGCATGAACTGGCCCGCAAAATCTTCAGTACCGTTAATCACTGGCTAGCAGAGTGTGGCGTTCTAATGACCCAGGGCACCTTGGTGGATGCCACCATCATTCAAGCCCCCAGCTCTACCAAAAACAAACACAACAGCCGTGATGAAGACATGCACCAGACCAAGAAAGGTAACCAGTGGTACTTCGGCATGAAAGCGCACATTGGCGTGGACGCCAAAAGTGGCCTGACCCACAGTCTGGTGACCACGGCGGCTAACGAGCACGACCTCAATCAGGTTGGCAAGTTACTGCATGGCGATGAAGAATTTATCTCAGCCGATGCTGGTTATCAGGGGGCCGAAAAGCGCGATGAGCTCAGCGATGTCAGCGCAGACTGGCTTATCGCCAAGCGTCCCGGCAAAGTGAATGCATTGAAGCAACACCCGCGCAAGAACAAGCTGGCCATCCGTTACGAATACCTGAAAGCGAGTATCCGAGCGAAGGTTGAGCATCCATTTCGGATAGTAAAATGTCAGTTTGGTTTCGTCAAAGCCAGGTACAAGGGGCTGGCTAAAAATGACAGTCAACTGGCGATGTTATTCACCCTGGCGAACCTGGTTCGAGTTGACCAATTGATACGGGCACAGGCGAGATCTACCTGAAATGAGGAAATTGGCCTGAAACAGGGCCAAAATCAGCCACGAAGAGACGATTTTGGGCTGAAAATTGGAAAATTGAGCCACAGGACGTCGATAAAGGACGGTTTGGGGCGTCATATCGGGAGCTGCGGACCACTTAATCGCAACTTCCTTAGCCCAAGCGTCTTGAATTGGATGGTGGCTTTGTACAAACCCATCATTTTTATTATTTGTATGGCCCGACGCTCTGTTTACACCAGGAGAAAGATTACCATGTGGATCAACATCGCCAGTTTTGTATCCATTCGGAGCTTTACATCTCGACAACCCCCACGGATCCACCCACCCCAGCGCATTCGGCGCATACTGGTAAAGGTTTATCCCGCCCGCCAGCCCTATCGGGTCCTGCTGCGTAAACCGCCCACTGTCGGGGTCATAATACCGGAACAGATTGTAGTGCAGCCCTGTTTCTCGATCCAGATATTGCCCCTGCATTCGCAGGTTCTGAGAATATCCTGATAGCTGCGTCTCACTTTCCCGCAGCAGCTTGCCCCATGCGCTGTTCACTCCCTCCCAGTGCACCTGTCCTTCGACATCCGTCATCCGTTCCGGTGTGCCGTTGGGCTGGCAGTGGAACCAGAAGATCTCCGGCGCATCAACGCCATCAATACGCGCCAGAGGATCATAGCTGTCCTGATCGCTGTAGACGTAGGTCAGCGGCACATCATCGTGAACTTCCTGCAGCAGTCGGAACCCTTCCCAGACGAATTGGGTTGTAACCGGCTTACCTGTAGGTTGTCCGCCGAGGATCTGGCGTCGCGTTTTGCTAATACGTCGGCCAAGCGGATCGTAACGGAAGCTGACCACGGTCTGCGGTTTGTTGCGGTCCCGCGGCTGGCTGATGACCTCCGTCAGGCGATGTTCACCGTCATAGCGATACTGCCAGCGCGTCTGGCCGTTATCCTTCTCCACGGTGCGGCCGTGGATGTCGTAGCGCCAGCGAATGCCGTTCAGCTGCGTTACGCGGTTATGGGTGATCTTCTCCCCAATGCCTTCTAACGGGTTACCCGCGGCATCCCAGCGCCACTGTTCCTGCCCGGGAAGCGTGCCATCCTGAACGAGCAACCGCCCGGCGCTGTCGTATTGCCAGCGATACCAGCTGAAGGGGTTATCGTCACGCTCTTCACGCACCAGGTTATTGCGGTAGTCGTAGTCCCAGCGCCGCGACCAGCGTCTTGGCGACGGGCGCTGGGCATTGCCGGTAAAGACATCCCGACGATGCAGGCGGCCAAGTCGGTCATATTCGCTGCGGGTGGTCAGCAGCCCCTGAGTTCGGCTGGTTTCCCGGTGCAGTTCATCGCGGGTAAAGTCGGATACCGACAGTTTATCGAGGGCAATGCCGAGCAGATGCCCGCTGCCGTAGTAAAACTGTTTCAGCTCACGGCCGTCGGGTAGCGTTGCCGAGGTGCGGTTGCCGAGGGCATCATACTGCCATGCGAGCTCACCATACTCACCCTGTTCGCGCGTAACACGGCCCAGCGCGTCATACTCGAACGCCAGCTCCTGCTCTGCTTCATTGCTCCATACGCTGGCTGAAAGCGCAGGATGCAGCCCGATCCGGCTCAGTAGCCCTGACGATGTGTAATGATAGCGGGTCAGTCCTTCCGGCGTGGTACGGGCAACAAGCTGGCCGCTTGCGCTCCAGGCGAAGGCGTGGGTGATGGCCTGCGGATGACCGGCAGCGAAGGTACGCGCTACCGTGCGTCCGCAGGCATCATAGCGATACTGCGAAGCCACGCCATCCAGCCCCACCTCTTCCAGCAGCAGCGAGTCTGCCCCCCAACGGAACTGATACGCTTCACCGTTTTCATTTTCCAGCGCCACCAGCCGCCCGCGGTTGTCCCAGCGGCGGCGAACTTCTTCACCCTGCGTATTGCGTGTGGCGGTTAACCGACCGGCAGCATCATATCTGAATGCACTCTCTTTACCGTCGGCCCCCTGGTGCTGAACCGGGAGGCCGCGTTCGTTCCACGTCAGTGATTCTGACCAGCCCTCCGGGCGCTCAAGCTGTACCGGACGCCCGGCAGCGTCGTAGCGATAACGCGTCTCTTCGCCATCAGCGCCAGTTTCAGCCGTCAGCCAGCCCAGCGGATGATAGCGGTAGCGGGTGATGCGTCCTGAACAGTCTGTCGCGCGTACAACCTGTCCTGCCTCATTGTATTCCTGATAACGACTGTTTCCGGCAGCATCAACCTCCTCAACGACCTGACCAAACTCATCCCGGCGCAACTGCGTGGTCTGCCCCAGCGGGTCGACCACGCGCTTTAAGCCGTGATGTTCGTCATACCAGAAACGGGTGGCGCTGCCATCCGCTTCAATGATGGCCGCAGGCAACGCGCGATGCTCCAGCCAGGTTGTCGTACGGGCATTGCCTTCGGCGTCGATCTCCTGTACCCGATTACCCATCTCGTCATAGACGAACGTGACGGCATTCCCGAGCGGATCGATGCGGCGCGTGAGGAGCTCATTTTCGTCCCACTCGTAGCGCCAGTTTTCACCGCGTTCATCAACGTAGCAGACGATCAGACTCTGCACATTCCAGTAGTGCAGTCGCGTCTGGCCATCGTAGTGTTCGACTGTCGTCAGCCCGGCGTCTAAATCGTAAGTAAAGCGGCAACCATCGCCCGTGCTGGTACGGTTTTCCACCACCCGCCAGTGATCAAATTTTTGCCAGCGATATTCGCTTTCCAGCCCACCCGGTAAACGATGCCAGACCATCAACCCCTTGTCGTTATAGCGATACTCGCGGGTTATCACGCCAGAGGCATCTGTCGCGCTCGCCAGTTGACCGCGCGCATCATAGCGCCACTGCATTAATGGCCAACTGCGGCTGCCGTCAAATTGGCTGGCTGACGTCACACGCTGCGGGAAGCGTTCATTTTCATAGCGCAGCGTCAGGTCTATCGTCCTCGGTTCGTCGTGAAGATTGACCAGCCTGCCGTATTCGTCCCACTCCGTCAGCAGTGCGTTGCCATACTCATCGCTGAGGGAAGCCAGACGCAGCACGGAAGGGTTAGCACAAGTAGGTTTGTACAGACGCCACACCGCACCGTCGTCATCGGCAATCGCTACATCGCCGCTGTCGTTACGGCGGATAATGATACCTTCGCTGATACTGTAAAACGCGCGATCGACTGGCGGCAGCTCAAAGCTCAGTTCGCGTCCGGTTTCATCGAACCAGGTCGCGTTGTTCTCTTCCAGGGCGAGATAACTATCAAAGGTGGTCGCCCAGCCTAAACGAAACAGCCCTTCACGCGTGGTCAGGCTGTTATAGCTGCGCTGCCAGCGAAGTGGGAAGCGCCCCGGCAGTGAGAAATCGAGTTCATCGTCATCATTCAGCACCTTCACGCCGGTCGCGGCATGCACCGGGTGCGAGGAACCAAATACAGCATTGACGGCCATATCGGCCAACATGCCGCCCCCCGCGGCAGCCAGCGCACAGGGCATATTCTTTAATATTTTGCCTGGTCGCCCACGCAGCAAAGAGAGTGCAATCATCCCCAGCGCAAGACCAGGCGTCTTACCGCTTTTGATATCGCGAACCGTCAGCGTCTCACCACCGATGATCACATTCGGGGAAACATCGTCAGAAACGGTTGCTTCACAGGTGGTACGGTCTTTCGCACGCACTGCAGGCTGGCCGTTAATAAAGACGCTCTTAGAACCTTCCGCCAGATATTGCGGTCCGGAGTGCTTTTCGCACGCCACCTTATCCTGCTCCAGCGGTGAAGTACCCGATGCCGCAGAGGCTACGCTCGGCTGCCACATTTCGCTACCAAACTGCCCGGCGGCGGAGAGCAACATGCCCGCGTAATCGGCAAAACTGCCTGGAGACTGCGGCTCAGGTGACGGGGTATCGGCAGGCGTCAGCGTCCCGGCCGCACGCGCGGCAGGAAGCGTGTTGGTCAGCACGTTGTCGGAACCCGAGGTAATTTTACCCGCGGGTGATGGAGGGAAAAGCGCATTGCCTAAACCTTCAGCCGCGTTGCTGATGTCATCCGTTATTCCCGCCACATTTGCCAGCACGCCACCGATAATCCCACTCAACAGACAGCTGGATCCAATCGCCGCAACGCCTGCAGCAGCGGCTCCTGCCCCCAGCAACGGCGCGGCCACGGTGGCCGCTGCACCAACGGCCGCACCGATCACCGCATAGGCGGCACCTTCTGCCACAATGCTGGTGATATCCGCAAAAATGCTGGAGTGAATAATCTCGTCGCCCTGACGGGCCGCGTTGTTATCGCTCATGCCTTACACATTCCGGTTGTCGTTTAGCGTCAAACTTTGCTTAAGCGCGCTCCAGCGCACCCCGTCTTCTTCGGTAAATGCCCGTAGCGCAGAGAGGGTAAATATCATTAATACCGGTTTGCCTGGCGTTTGTACGGCAAGTTGTTTTTGCCACAGGCGCTGGCCGTTACGGTCGAAGGCGGTCTCCACTTCTATGCCGTCAATGTTGCTTTTCGGCCCTGCATTTACGCGGTGGAATTCGCTTTGGGTAATTTCGCCCATCTGAGGTCGCAATAAATCCCACTGGCGGTGAAACTCTTTCTCATAGTCGCTGCCATCCGGGATAGCACCGCGACTGACGACGACGGATAAGCCGCTTTCGTCATCACGAATAATGTTCATGCTGTTATCCTGCCAGGCAGCAGGGAACAGGGAAAAGGAACCTTCCTGGAGGGTGTATTTCATAAGTGAACTCGGGATGATTAATATTGTGAGAAACAAAAGAGGCCAATCCATGCTGGCCTTTTAGCTGGCGAAATGTTTATTTAGACCACTGACCGGACTGTTCTATACGCTGAGCCAATTATTTTACCTGTGGGGCCGTGCAACGTTTTCCCTTTAAGGGGATCGTACTGTTATCACTTTTGCGTACGCAGGATAAATTCATCGGGCTATTCACCCTCTCCCGATGAGAATTTCGCCTGCACCGCCGCATCAATATCTCCTTTATGCCCCGCTCCCGGTGCCGTCGTGCCGGGCTGGGTGCCAGAGGTATTCAGGTGTAGCTTGCCGCCCGTGGTGATATGACCATCACCCTCAACAAAGAAGTTAAACTCTTTTCCAATCAGGTTAATTTTGCCGTTAGCATTAAGTTCAATCGCGCTTTCCCCCGAGACCAGCCGCAGTTTCGTGCCAGAGGCAAGCACATATTGTTCGACCGCCGCATCCAGCTTGCCTTTGCCGGTGAGGATCTCAGTACCGCCTTTCACGGCCTGAATCTGATTTGCTTCCACGCGGTGCAGCTCATTTTTCTTCACATAATGACTGCGCTCGCCGCCGACGCTGTGCGTTTCATCATTTTTAACGCTGGTATCCATATTGCGTTCAGCCTGGATCCACACCTGCTCCGCGCCCGCCTTGTCCTCAAAACGCAGGGCGTTGGCGTTGTCGACAGAACCATCTTTCGTGCGGCTCATAAAGCCCATCTGCGTGGCCGCCGCAGGCAGCGCCCACGGCGGCATGCTTGCTTCGTTGTACACGCGGCCTGTGATGATTGGTCTATCCGGGTCGCCGTTGATAAAGTCCACGACCACTTCATCGCCGACACGCGGGATCTGCACACCACCATAACCCTGGCCCGCCCAGGCGCTGGAAACACGTACCCAACAGGAACTGGTATCATCGCCCTTCGCCAGACGGTCCCAGTGAAATTTCACCTTCACGCGGCCATATTTGTCCGTCCAGATGCTTTCCCCCTGCGGCCCGACGACTTTCGCGGTCTGTGGGCCGTAGGTGCGTGGCCATGCCGTGGACTGTGCCGGACGGAACGATACAGACGACGGGATAACGCTGAAGTCGGTACGGTGAATAGTTTCACCCTCGCCGCTCGCATAGCGGTTCTCTTCGAAGTGATACCCGGCCGCCGTGATCAGGTAATCGCCGTTGTCGCTGAAGAACGGCGCGTTGGTTAATGTGAATGTATGCCCTGGTGCAATCCCCGCCGCCGTCGCCGTGGCCTGAATTTGCTGATGCTCAACCTGCCAGCGCTCCTGGCGGATACGGGCGTAGAACTCCGCATGTCCCTGCTCAACAAAGCGCCCCGGCCAGTCGTACACATCAATACTGCCCGGTTTCGGCGACGCCGGGTTCTGCTGCGCCTGGAACAGCCACGCGTTTGGCTTGCGGAAGTCATAGTCATCAAGGCTGTAAATCCCCGGCGTGACGCTGTCCTCCAGCGCCCACTGGCCGATACCTTCTTCGTCGGTACTGCCGCCTGACGGCGTCTGGTGATAAGGGATCACCTCGTAGCCGCTGAACGGCTGATGCTGCGTGGCGGCATCGGTCAGGACCAGGGTGTGTTTGTCGGCTTCATGGCTGAAGTGCCAGGCAATCCCTTCCAGCTCCATCAGACGGCTGATAAAGTCCAGGCTCGACTCCTGATACTGCACGCAGTAGTCCCACACCCGGTAGCTGCCGGTGAGCTTGTCTTCCATGTTGACCTGATGCTCACCCAGCAGGGTTTTCACAATCTGCGGCACCGTCTGCCCCTGGAAGATACGCAGGTTACGGTCGCGCTTCATCGGCCACAGATCCGGCTCCACCGTCAGCTGATACACCGCGTAACGGGTTCCGGTCAGCTCAATAGCGCTGACGGCCACGCGCGTGATCTTCCCGTTGATATAGCGGGAGGTGAGCAGGTTTTGTGTCGGGATGGTTACCGTGACCGGCTGACCCAGCAGTTTGCTGCGGTCAATGCGCGCATCCGTGCCAAGCAGCGTCAGCGTCAGGGCGAACGACTCGGACATCGCCTCGCGGCCGGAGAGTTTCCAGAAAAGTAGCCCCTCGACCGGGAGCTGGACGGTAATTCGGTTGAGCATAATTTTTATTCCGTAAATGCAACATCTCTTTTTCAGGGACAGTGTAGAGACATTTCCAAAAATTATCCGACTCTCTTTTTCCTGACCTTTTAACCAGATGAGGAAAAAATGTATTTTTCAACACCCATAATGCAACATCATCAGTAAAAACTTATCATTCCGTGACTGAGTATCCCATAGCCCCCTTCAACCCACCAGCACCGCAGTCTCTCCCGTTTCCTTACGTTAGTGGAAAAAGAAGTTGTCTATCCGTTCAGCAAAATATAGTCTTTTCCCGTAATAGTTTATTGCTAATAATATATTACAAACTATTGAGCTCAGGCGTAGTGAGTGTTGTGCGGAAGAGGAGAGAAGATGCTAATCTGATAAAGAGCCACAAGTAAAAAAGTCCTGTGGCAAATGTACTATTTACTATCGAGTTCAACGACTGGCATCGAAATAAAACCCCACGCTCCCACGTGATTTTTTAAATGCCAGTTAATGACTCAGGCTCTTTCAACATGAAATGTTGAAAGGATAATTTCGAGGCAGCGTTTATTGGCCTCGAAGTGATAATCACGATGATTACAGTGTTTGCCCACCAGTTCTGCATAGCACCAGATGTTTCCCACACCGAAAATATAACACTGGTATATGGCGCGCATTTTTTCCTCAGTGCTAACAATTTCACCCCGGCAGGTAGAAAGTGTTTCACCTAAGGAGGGATTAAATTCGTTGGGAACAGTGCTCAGGGCTTCAGTAGCCAGCGTGACGGCAGGTTCATGATCGTGAAATCGTTTTGTTGAGACGCTAAAAACATCCTGCGCGGTAAACAGCATCTCCTGCGAGTAAAAGCAAAGATTAATAACACCGTAGTTAATACCATCAAACGTATGCTCGACCACCAGGCGCGTTTCTGTCAGGGGCTTCACCTGCCAGGATTCCGGCACTTTAAAGCTGCTGCTGTTTTTAGCGCTGAGGTTCACAGTCTTCAGTAGTTCGGCCAGAGCCAGATTGCTACGATGCAGTAAATCCCAGTTCACCACCGTAAAGTGAATATCGTTCGCCAGTGCCGGATAATCACGCGCCGCACAGGCCGCTTTAATCAGGAAATAGTTTCCGCCGCCCTCTTCCGGATTGTAATCCTTCTGTACGGTATAGCGTGAAATCACCTCATCGCCGGAAGAGTGCGTTTTGAGGGTCAATACATCTGCAAACAGGCCACTACCGGAAGGATGTACAATTAAGCGCTGGTTCAGCACTTTCTCGCCCATCAAATCCAGCTTGTTAAACAACCAATCCGCAGGATTCATCTCCCACTGACAGCGTTCATAAGCGGCCCATACTTCCATATAGGGCTGCGCATCGCTCGTTAGGTAGCGTCCAAGATTAGTCAAACCAACTTCGGCAATATGTCGAGGAGTCAGATCAGCAGGTTTGACGCGCTTTGGCAAAACCACCCAGTACTGAAGCATTTTTTTATCAGTTGAGGTGTACAGGCACTTCCAGTAGTTCGCCTCAATGTCTTCGTTACTTTTGGTTGACGCTACTGGAAAAACATAATTATTGTCGGTGTTCATAAAACCTCTTCAACTCAGACTGTACTGCCAAACCAAATACCGTAGAACATAAGGATACAGCCAAACGATGCCAGACATTTTACCAGCATACGCAGTTTTGGCCCATATTTGTTGAACAGTGATGATAATCTTGTGTAGTTCGCAGCAGTATTATAACGCTCATGAAAACGTATAATGATATCGAAGATGGCACTTAGCATAACGACGAAAAACTTTGAAAATAATATCGTAATGAACGAAGCAGGTATAAGGACAGTTAACGCTCGCGCTGTTTCCTTAGTAATTAATGGTATGAATTTTGACACCCCAACAAGAATGAAAACCAACACAAACGAGCCGATTAGCACTGAGATAAACTTCAATCCTAAACCACGCCACTCTTTTTTTGTGTACAGATCTTTCCCATTCCAGATATAAATCAGCGTGATAATTACAAATAGCGTAAAACCAATCCATTTCATTACGTACTCATCCCCATGCAACCTTTAATCACCAATCAAAACAGTAACACACCCGGTAATAATTGCACCATCCCCACTATCTACCGGAGCAGAAGATGAAGTTTGCTCATCATCACCATATAAATAGTCAAAGAAATCCAGGATAGGTTTGAACGCCACTTTTAAACTCGCATCGCCTTTCAAACCCACTAGCGCCGCAGCACCTCCCGTCAACCTTACATTGGCTGAATAGTCAGTCGTATCCCAGAAAGCACTTCCGCCGATAGAACCACCTGCAGACCCTAAGCTACCGTCAATTTTTGCTTCCCCGGAAACGATACCCAGGATGTCAAGATTACCAGATGCTTCGCCTTTTATCCCTTTCGCTTCCGCGCCAGCATCAGCCGTGAATCCGTATCGCCCATTGTTGCCGGTATACACTTCACCCACGGCTTTGGCTTCAGCCGTGCCGATGGTGACATCCCCTGCAATACCGCCATACAGTGTCCCTTCCTTACCAGCGGCGGCAGAGCCGCCGTACTGCACACCTGTCGCAGTAGCATTAGATATCCAGTGAATAAAGCTGGTATTTTATCTTTCCAGTGATGAGGGGCATCATAGATTTCATTGTAATTTTTACAGAAAAGCTTTAAGGCATAGTAAAAATTCATTGTAAGCACATCAGGCTGATTAAATGGGGTTCGTGGTTTTACTTCATAAGTGCAATCAAAGTATTCCAGGAATAAATTTACTCTTTCTTTTTTGTCTCGGATTCTTAATGCCATATTTATCTCCTTTTTAATTGTTGTCACTCATTCATTATCAGGAAATAAATTAATATCAATGTGTACCAGTTATGTTTCTGGATATACGGCTTACCCACTCAAAAGAACGGTTAACTTATCATCAAAAAGGGCTTGCAACTCTTACACAGTACCACTAAGATAGACTCATACAGTGTGCGAGTGTAAGAGTTAAGGGAATGAATTTACTACACTTCATTGAAACCAAAGTCTTTCAGAGAGTGATTGATGGATTGCTTTCACCTGACGAACTCCGGGAGTTTCAGGAAGTGTTAAGGCAAGATCCTACCGCTGGCGATACCATATCAGGTACGGGCGGTTGCCGTAAGATTCGCTGGGCTTTGCCTGGTATGGGTAAAAGTGGTGGTATCAGGGTCATATACTACTATCTGACAGCAGATAACGAAGTATTCCTTCTTATAGCTTATCCCAAGAACGAGAAAGACAATCTCACTAATGCTGAAAAGAACCAGTTGAAGAAAGCCGTAGAAGGTATAGAGCAAGCCTCCCAGGAGGCAAGGGGGAAGAAATGAGAAAAGAACTCTTTGACGACCTGATCGAGAGTGTTAACGAAGCCGTAGCTATCAAACGGGGTCTTGTTGCCCCAGCTCGTGTTACGACCTTTGAGATGCCCGATGTGAAAGCTATCCGCACGAAAGCGAAGCTCAAACAAAATGAGTTTGCCCAGGTAGTGGGTGTCTCCCCTTCTCTGGTGCAAGCCTGGGAACAGCAAAAGAGAACTCCCACCGGCAGCAGCCTTAAACTGTTGCGGGTCATTGAAAAGCATCCTGACATGCTTAACCTGTTCAGAACAGCATAAGCCCCTTTACTGGGGCTTTATTGTTTAATCTGTATTACCCAGGGAACAGCAATGATAAAGAGATACAGTGAAAGACTTGCAGAACTGGAACTACTACAAAACAGGCTGTTGCTGTCGTTCCGAACGGATGACGACGATTATATTTTATCTGTATGCCGTCAAATCAGCGATACAGGGCTAAATCTCAAATACAGTAATACAGATTATATTTTCCATTATATAAACTGTTGCTCTTACCACAGAGAACCCAGTTTTATTGTGATTGGTTTACTGTTGTCATTACAGGCTAAAAAAACGGTCATGGCATACAGATTATTTAAGAAGCTGTATATAGATAAAAAAGATAGCCACAGCTTAACTGACAACATTCAAAGAACGGCTGGTAGTTTACTGACTGTTATGAACAGAAAGGAAAGTGCAGCTTGAAAAATTTAATCTGTAGAATTGAAAAATATTTTAATCAGGAAATGGATTTCAATGATATTTCATCGACTACTATCGACGGAAACGAAAATCTTTTATCTGGTGCTATTACTTTCTTAATGCACAAAAACATTGATAGTGAAGTCTCATTGTCTTTACTTCAAAATTTAATCGATCATGGTGTTAATGTTAATCATAAAATTGAAGAGTCTAACAGCCCATTAATAAAAGTTTTCCTATATCAATGGAAGAACAGCGACTTTAAAGCAAAAGTTATCGAAATACTTTTATCAGGTGGAGCAGACCAGAACATACCCGGTCACAACCTTCTTGAATATGCCACAGCGAAAGAATGTAAGCTCTTACTGGCTTATGGTGCAGATCTGGAAAGAATCGCTGATAATCGCTCACAGACGGCTATCTTTGATTGTTATTGTCTCGATAAGCTGTCTGTGCTGATAGATTCAGGGGCAAACATTAATCACTCAAACAAAAAGGGTAAAACCTGCCTGGCTTGCTATTACAAGAAAAGCGAATATGTCAGATTTTTACTGGATAATGGCATTAATACAGAAAGCTTTTTAAATGATAGTGATTACACGGAAGAACAAAAGAAAACGGTTAATGCAATGATTGCTCAAAGAGATAACGAGCAATTAAAAACTGTATTCGGGAATAACCTTGAATCCAAAGGAATGATTAGGATATGAAAAAAGCCACTAATGGGGTTAAGTGGCTTTTTAAGGGTACTTACTAACAAATTTCAGAGTTACATAGGAAATCCTTATCCTGTATTTATATTTCTATCAGGTTTTTAAAGTCTGTCAACAACCCCCGTTTATAAAGTTATCCCTTTATTAAAAAATAGCACTTTTTGTATTTTATTATTTATTCATTAATATCATCCACTTATATTTTAAACATAAAAAGAAAACGCTTGCTTTAATTTTCGGAATAAAAATAAGCCTGTACTTATTTTTTATTTATTATATATTGGTTCTATTCTAATAATAAAGGAGAATAAAAATGAAAAAACAAAACACTCAATACTCTACATTCACTTCATATCTTTCTAAAACTAATAAGAATGTGGATATGTACAGGATTTATAATCCACTAAATAAAAATTTGCGTTTCAATTCACACGATAAAAATTTTTATGATTTATATTTTAAAAGGCATTTTATCACAAGAAGAAATATTTTAACTGTCTTTTCTATTCATTGTTATCTAACAAAAAATGAAAGGTTTATAGATGATAGAATATCCTTCGTGAAATGTTCAATAAAGTTATTTAGAATAATATTTAAATCATTAGCTAATGATATTGATTTTAACATTTCTTTCCGTGGTGGAAATTTTATTTTCATTTCACAGTTCGGGAAGAAAGAAGAAATTTCTTGGTTTACACTTTCAAAAATCGCGGCTGATATTTTTGATATTAAAGACTTCTCAATGAACAATAAAGAATTAGTTGCCGCATAAAATAAGGAGAATAGCATGATATTAAATGTAGTCAGCATTCAAAAAACCAAAAAAAATGAAGCCGCTTTAATGGAGTGGGTAAACAACTGCGAAAATCTGGAATGTGCTCTTAGTGATAATTATGTTGTTTCAATAGACAATGATTTTGATTCTGAAAAATTCTACACCGAAAATTCACGATATAGAAAACAATGGATTGATATTTACTATAAAAGTGAGAATATGAACTTAAGCCTTTTATTAGAACTTTGTAGAAAGTTTGATAGCTATGTTTCAATAGTATTAATTAGTGAATGGGCTGGGGATCTAAGAAGTTGTGGAACTCTTTGCCTTTCCCCGGACGGTGAAGAATACTTTAAAGCGCAACAATCAGGAATGACTTTGTATTCAAGTTGGCCCCAGTATGTGAAAAAAGTTTTCCCAAATTGGGTTAATTTAGATTCAATCTAATCAGGAGATATATATATGAACAACCAGATCAATAAAGTGCCTTACAGCAGCGGTGATAAACCAGAACTTCCTAAAAATAAAAAAGTTAAGTTTTATCACGAAGACGAGTATGCTTTTGCTCATTTCATGTATGACGATACAGCAGCCGAACAAGACAATGCAGAAACTAACAGTGAAAATAAAGGGGAGTGATCATGAAAAAAGAAATAGTAAATATTTTAAATGAAGTAGTAGCCAAGTCAAAATTTGCAAACACGGAAAAACACTTCTTCAATTGTGTATCTCATGCAATGATTATGAATGCCTTTATTCAGTTTGAAGAAAGAAAGAAATTCTACCTCCAGGACGACTATGCTTTTAATCATTTTATGAGCGAAGAAACAATAACAATTTTTAATGGCTATAAGTTTAAAAAGAATAATGGATTTTTCAAACAATTTGAAAACGAAATTGTTAAATCCGCAATGATTTTATCTAACTGTATAGAATGTGAGCCTTTAACAGATATATTTAAAGAATTGTTTGAAATTTACTATGCACAAAACGATCAGACAAAATTTGCAAAATACATTGACAGTAAATTAACAAAAGACCTGAAAGTTGAATATGTTAGCTTTAACTATGATAAAAATGATTTTTGTAATGTTGAACCAACTGGTGGCACTGGTTTTCTCTTATATTCCTTGTTAGATAAAATAAGCAGAAAAGCAGGACTGGAAGAAATTCAAAAGCTAAATATCACTTATTTAGAAAGCGATCCTTTTTTTGCTCAAATTTTTATCGCACAAACACTAACTAACATGTTCAATCATAATCTTGACTTTAAAGTATTAGATATCTATATAGCAAGTAAAGCACGGTATTACGACTGTGGAGGATATAAAGAAGCAGGACATGTAATGATAGTCAACCAAAATGAGTTTGTAGCAAAACGAGTTTTAGAAATCCAAAACAATTAATAATATAAGGGGTTACTATGGAAAAACAATTTAAAAAAACACTGGCAAGCATTCAACCACGATCTAATCGCTCTCATTCTGATACAATCAGAGAGTTCTTTAATTGTGTATCTTACACAATGATAATGAACAGCCTTTTTCAGTTAGAACAAAGAGAATTATTCTATTCAGGCAGTAATATATATGGTTTCACCCAGCTTGCTATACAGTCTGGTATAATTGAGAAATCAATTATACTAACTGACAGGCATAAATTCAGTATTGAAGAAAAATTTTATAATCAGTTTGATACTGAAATTATAGATACAGCAAACTTAATCTCGCTTGAAATACAAAAACAACCTTTAACAGATGTTTTCAATAATATATTTGAAGAGTGTTATTTAACTGGAAAAAAAGGCGAATGGCTGGGGCAGTTTTTAACACCTAACAGGCTTGCAGAAGCAATTTCTAGGGAAGGTGCGAATAAGCGGGGAAATTCTTCTCGGCTGACTCAGTCATTTCATTTCTTCATGTTTGAGCCGATTTTTTCTCCCGTAAATGCCTTGAATCAGCCTATTTAGACCGTTTCTTCGCCATTTAAGGCGTTATCCCCAGTTTTTAGTGAGATCTCTCCCACTGACGTATCATTTGGTCCGCCCGAAACAGGTTGGCCAGCGTGAATAACATCGCCAGTTGGTTATCGTTTTTCAGCAACCCCTTGTATCTGGCTTTCACGAAGCCGAACTGTCGCTTGATGATGCGAAACGGGTGCTCCACCTTGGCCCGGATGCTGGCTTTCATGTATTCGATGTTGATGGCCGTTTTGTTCTTGCGTGGATGCTGTTTCAAGGTTCTTACCTTGCCGGGGCGCTCGGCGATCAGCCAGTCCACATCCACCTCGGCCAGCTCCTCGCGCTGTGGCGCCCCTTGGTAGCCGGCATCGGCTGAGACAAATTGCTCCTCTCCATGCAGCAGATTACCCAGCTGATTGAGGTCATGCTCGTTGGCCGCGGTGGTGACTAGGCTGTGGGTCAGGCCACTCTTGGCATCGACACCAATGTGGGCCTTCATGCCAAAGTGCCACTGATTGCCTTTCTTGGTCTGATGCATCTGCGGATCGCGTTGCTGCTCTTTGTTCTTGGTCGAGCTGGGTGCCTCAATGATGGTGGCATCGACCAAGGTGCCTTGAGTCATCATGACGCCTGCTTCGGCCAGCCAGCGATTGATGGTCTTGAACAATTGGCGGGCCAGTTGATGCTGCTCCAGCAGGTGGCGGAAATTCATGATGGTGGTGCGGTCCGGCAAGGCGCTATCCAGGGATAACCGGGCAAACAGACGCATGGAGGCGATTTCGTACAGAGCATCTTCCATCGCGCCATCGCTCAGGTTGTACCAATGCTGCATGCAGTGAATGCGTAGCATGGTTTCCAGCGGATAAGGTCGCCGGCCATTACCAGCCTTGGGGTAAAACGGCTCGATGACTTCCACCATGTTTTGCCATGGCAGAATCTGCTCCATGCGGGACAAGAAAATCTCTTTTCTGGTCTGACGGCGCTTACTGCTGAATTCACTGTCGGCGAAGGTAAGTTGATGACTCATAATGAACCCTGTTCCATGGCTCCAGATGACAAACATGATCTCATATCAGGGACTTGTTCGCATCTTCCCTAAGAAAAGAATAAACGGTTACCAGAGAAATACTGCACCTGCAACGTTACTTAAATCCGCATCAGGTAGTCCACACGCTAATATAAGTTCTGCTCAACGAACACGTAGAGCTATGCCTGGAGGTTGGGATACAACGTTGAAACAAGAGTTTCATATTAGTTACAAAGAAATGATTGATGCAGGTGTTCCAAAACAGCAGGCAAGAAAATCAATTGGTGATTCGTATAAATATTTTGACCAGTTGAGAGAGTCTAATAGTAATAACGTTTATTTTGATATATAACTTATTCTTTTTATAGGTAAACCGATATGGAAAAGCAGGATGTAATTGATCAGTTGAATAAAGTTGAAAAACTCATGCATATGTCCTTACCTTCTGAATATAAGCGCTTTATGATAGAGAACGTCAAGGACACTGACTCTTATGAAATTCAACGAGCAAATGGGGACCAGCTTTATGTATTCAATTGTTTTGATTTACTTGAAAGAAATGCTACATACACAATTCAAGATGTTGAACCTGACTTTTTATTGATTGGTCAAGATGGTGACTTAGGTTATTTTTTGAATTTTCGCAAGGGAACTGATGAAATTTATTCTTTAGATCTTGGGGCGTTGGGGAGTTTAGATATGGACAAAGAAAGTAATAATATATTTATGTTATAAGGTTTTTTGACCCATTGATGAAACACTAGTTTAGTATAACGGAAAAAATCCACGCCAAAGCGTGGATTTTTCATACATGCAAAACAAATCAAACGTTAAACAGGAAGTTCATGATGTCGCCATCTTTAACGACATAATCTTTCCCTTCCGCACGCATCTTGCCTGCTTCTTTCGCGCCTTGTTCACCCTTGTAGGTGATGAAGTCTTCAAACGCGATAGTCTGCGCACGGATGAAGCCTTTCTCGAAGTCGGTGTGGATTTTACCCGCCGCCTGTGGCGCTGTTGCGCCAACAGGGATGGTCCATGCGCGCACTTCTTTTACACCTGCGGTGAAGTAGGTCTGCAGGTTCAGCAGCTCGTAGCCTGCGCGGATCACGCGGTTCAGACCAGGCTCTTCCAGACCCAACTCGGCCATGAACTCTTCACGGTCAGCGTCGTCCAGCTCTGCGATATCAGATTCAACGGCGGCGCAAACGGCCACAACCACAGAACCTTCAGCCGCAGCGATTTCACGTACTTTGTCCAGGTACGGGTTGTTCTCAAAACCGTCTTCGTTGACGTTGGCGATGTACATGGTTGGCTTCAGGGTCAGGAAGCTCAGGTATTTGATTGCCGCTTTGTCTTCTTCGGTCAGGTTTTTCAGCGCGCGCAGCATGCCTGCGTTTTCCAGCTGCGGCAGACATTTTTCCAGCGCGGCCAGTTCTGCTTTCGCGTCTTTGTCACCACCTTTGGCTTTCTTCTGTACGCGGTGAATAGCGCGTTCACAGGTGTCCAGGTCAGACAGTGCCAGTTCGGTGTTGATTACGTCGATATCGTCAGCCGGATCCACTTTGTTGTTTACGTGGATAATGTTGTCGTTCTCGAAGCAACGCACAACGTGACCGATAGCTTCGGTTTCACGGATGTTGGTCAGGAACTGGTTACCCAGACCTTCCCCTTTGGACGCGCCTTTAACCAGGCCCGCGATATCCACGAATTCCATTGTGGTAGGCAGAATGCGCTGCGGCTTAACGATTTCCGCGAGCTGGTCCAGACGCGGATCGGGCATAGGTACAACACCGGTGTTCGGCTCAATGGTACAGAACGGGAAGTTTGCCGCTTCAATACCTGCTTTGGTGAGCGCGTTGAACAGGGTGGATTTGCCAACGTTTGGCAGACCGACGATACCGCATTTGAATCCCATTTCTAAATCACCTTAATGTCTTGATAATCAATCCGTTAGTGATAACCGATTGAAGAAAAGTAAATAACTACGCCCATTATACACGTAACCCGCAGGCCGCGCGGTAAAAAAGCCGTATTGCGTGGATTATTGCGCTTTGAAGGCATGTAAGCGGTTTGTTGCTTTGGTTAAGCCTTCTTTCAGCCAGATTTCGGTGCAACGTGTCGCTTCGTCTACCGCCTCGTCAATTAATTTCTGTTCAGAAACCGGAGGTTTACCCAGCACAAAACCGACAACTTTGTTTTTATCGCCCGGATGGCCGATTCCTACGCGCAAACGGTGGAAATTAGGGTTATTGCCCAGTTTGCTGATGATGTCTTTCAGACCGTTGTGACCGCCATGACCACCACCCAGCTTGAACTTTGCAACGCCAGGAGGCAGGTCAAGCTCATCGTGGGCAACCAGAATTTCATCCGGGTTGATGCGATAAAACGTCGCCATTGCCGCAACGGCTTTACCGCTCAGGTTCATGAACGTGGTTGGCACCAGCAGACGCACATCGGCACCGGCAAGGTTGATACGTGAGGTATACCCGTAGAATTTCGGTTCTTCACGCAGGGGAGCACGTAACCGTTCGGCCAGCAGGTCAACGTACCAGGCACCGGCATTATGGCGAGTGGCAGCATATTCAGCGCCCGGGTTGGCTAGACCGACAATCAGTTTAATCGTCACGATTCAATTCCTAATGGGTTCCAGATCTGGCGCGTAGTTTACTGTCTGGCGAGCCGCTTGACAAAATTCTGCAACCGGAACGGCAAAATACGAATAATTACTGAGTTGAACCATTAGAATTTCAATCTGTTCAGTTGCTTATTTGTAAACTTTTGTTCCAGCGTTGCCCATTATTGTGATCATTCACGCAACTCATAAAAGCAGTGTTGTCTATACTTTACACACAAGGATCAGGGGCTTTTCCCCTTACAACCCAAAGTTCCGGAGGTGACATATGAAACGCAGAAACGCTTCGTTACTCGGTAACGTGCTGATGGGGTTGGGGCTGTTCGTGATGGTAGCCGGTGTGGGGTATTCTATTTTAAACCAATTGCCGCAGCTTGACCTTCCACAATACTTCGCGCATGGCGCGGTACTGAGCATCTTTGTGGGGGCGGTATTGTGGCTCGCAGGGGCGCGCGTGAGCGGCCATGAGCAGGTCAGTGACAGATACTGGTGGGTGCGCCACTTTGATAAACGTTGCCGCCGTGACCAGCATAAGCACAGCTAGTGCGTTAACATAAAGAACACCGAAACGGCTCCAGATGGAGTCGTTTTTTTTGCATGATGGGTTGACCCTCACGTAACGTAAGGCTCCAGAGTTGCATCACTGGCAAAGAAAAGGAGCAGCTATGTTGATTCAGGTAGGGGAACTGGCAAAACGTGCCGGGATCACCGTGCGAACGTTGCATCACTACGAGCAAACAGGGGTATTGCTCCCTTCGGCCAGAAGTGCGGCAGGTTACCGGCTCTATAATCTGGCGGATGTGCAGCGTCTGCTTATGATTCAGGCGCTGGCAAAAGCAGGGCTGGAACTTGCTGAAATCAGGGATTTTCTGGAGCAGGAGTCACTCCCGTTAGCCGGATTGCTCGATGCACAAATCAGCTTGCTGGAAAAGCAGTTGCGCAGCATTGACACGCTACGCGACAGACTTGTTGATTTACGTGCCGGGCTTTCCACCGGTGAGGCTCCCGATCTGGAATCCTGGCTACAGACTCTGGAGTTCATGAATATGTACGATCGCTGGTTTAGTAAAGAGGAATTACAGCAGTTGCCATTTGCTGTGCAAAAAGATGCGCTGGCGGCCATCTGGTCAGGGCTGGTTACGGAGGTGAAAACCCTGCAGGAACTGAGCGTTGAGGTTTCTGACCCGCGAGCGATGGATCTGGCTACGCGCTGGATGGTGCGTCTGGAGCAGGATACGGCAGGCAAGCCGGAATTTCTCACTCGTCTGAACGAGATGCACTGTGCTGAGCCCCAGATGCGGGAACAGACGGGGATCACCGCGGAGATGACCGATTACATTACGCGGGCGTTTGCGGAATCAAAACTCATCATCTGGCAGAACTATCTGTCACCGGAGGAGATGGCCTTTACCCGGGCACACTATTTTGACCGCATGCTGGAGTGGCCGCCGCTGGTGGCGAAACTGCACCAGGCGCAGCGCGAAGATCTGGAACCAACGTCTGATGCAGCGCAACGTCTTGCTGAAAACTGGCTGGCATTGTTCCAGTCATATGCGGGAACGAACCCCGAAACACAGCAGAAATTTCGCATCGCCATGCAGCAGGAGCCACATCTGATGAAGGGAACGTGGATGACGCCTGCCGTGCTCGGGTGGCTACAGCAGGCGATAGGCGTGATGATGCAGAGACGTTTCTCTGCATCAGGCCAATCACAGGTCGGCTAACGCGGCGTCGCGGTTCGGATAAAAGGTCAGGCGGCCAGGGATCGGCTGCACACCCGCGCGTGCCATCGTGCGCAGCGGCTGAAACTCCAGGTTACTCACCCGCAGCTCACAGCCTTCTGGCAGGCGCTTAACAAAGCGCTGGAAGGCATCCAGCCCGCCGGCATCCAGCACCGGTACTGCATCCCACTTCAGCACCACAATGCGTTTACCCGCGATACGGGACTCCAGATCGCTAAACAGACCTTCGGCAGCAGCAAAGAACAGCGGGCCTATCACGCGCAGCACCAGCACATCGTCCGGCACCTCAACGTTAACCGGAGAAAGGCGAGTCATCTTTGCAATGCGGCGCATAAACAGCAGCGATGCCAGCACGATGCCTACGCTGATGGCGATAACCATGTCGAACAGGACGGTCAGCGACATACAGATGAGCATCACGATGATGTCGTCTTTCGGCGCGCGACGCAGAAGATTAACCACCTTATGCGCTTCACTCATGTTCCAGGCGACCATCAGCAGCAAAGCCGCCATTGCGGAGAGCGGGAGCCACGAGAGCAGAGGCGCAAGAATAAGCAGAGCAAGGATCACCAGTACGGAGTGGATCACCGCTGACACGGGGGACGTTGCCCCCGCACGCACGTTTGCCGCAGAACGGGCAATCGCCGCCGTTGCCGTGATGCCACCGAAGAACGGTGCAATGAGGTTACCTAAACCCTGGCCGACCAGTTCGCTGTTCGCTTTATGTTTGGTGCCGGTCATACCGTCCAGTACCACGGCGCAGAGCAGGGATTCAATCGCCCCCAGCATCGCCATAGAGAACGCGGCAGGAAGCAGGGCACGCAGTGAATCCCAGCTCAACGTAAAGCTGGAGCCGGGCATATCCCACGGCAGAACCAGCTGCGGCAACAGCTGTGGAATGCCGCTGCCCTGTGATCCATCTGCCAGAATATAGTGGAACTGCGAGCCAATGGTGGCCACATGCCCGCCGAGTAAATTAACAATAGCCATCACCGCGCAGCCCAGCAGAAGTGCGGGCAGGTGACCTGGCAGGCGAATGCCTAAACGGGGCCAGACGATAAGCGTCCCCAGCGTAACAATACCGATGGCGGCATCGCCCAGGTTGGCGGTTGGCAGCGCCATAAACAGCGCCCCGACTTTTTGCAGGTAGTGTTCAGGGACGTGGGTTATCTGCAGGCCCAGGAAATCTTTGATTTGCATCGTCCCGATGGTGATACCGATACCGGATGTGAACCCCAGCGTCACGGAAAGGGGGATATATTCAATCAACCGGCCAAAGCGGGCCAGACCGAACAAAATTAAAAAGACGCCGGACATCAGCGTAGCAACCAGCAGGCCTGCCAGACCAAATTGCTGGGATACCGGATAGAGGATCACCACAAAGGCGGCCGTCGGGCCGGACACGCTGAAGCGAGAACCGCCCGTCAGCGCAATCACAATCCCGGCGACGGCCGAGGTATACAGGCCGTACTGCGGCGCAACGCCGCTGCCAATCGCCAGTGCCATCGCCAGCGGGATGGCGATAATACCGACGGTGATCCCGGCAATAAGGTCACGGACAAAACGTGACGAGGTGTATTTCTCTTTCCAGCAAGCGTCGATGAGGGCGCGAAAGGGCAGAACATGTGAGGAAGCTATATTTTTCACAATTATCTATTATCCGTGTGCGCATCATCTGTCATGTGAATGGCAGGTGAAGGAGGCATTAGTCATACAAATAAATACCAGAGACAAAAAAACCCGCCGCAGCGGGTTTTTTGGCCGTGTTCGATCAGTGCTCGAACATTGCAGAGATGGATTCTTCGTTGCTGATACGACGAATCGCTTCGGCCAGCATCCCGGACAGGGTTAACGTACGTACGTTTGGCAGTGCTTTGATCTCATCACTCAGCGGGATGGTATCGCACACTACCACTTCGTCGATAACGGAGTTACGGAGATTATTCACCGCGTTGCCGGAGAAGATCGGGTGAGTCGCGTAAGCGAACACGCGCTTGGCACCACGTTCTTTCAGCGCTTCGGCTGCTTTACATAGCGTACCGCCGGTATCGATCATGTCGTCAACCAGCACGCAGTCGCGGCCAGCCACGTCACCGATGATGTGCATCACCTGAGAAACGTTAGCACGCGGACGGCGTTTGTCGATGATGGCCATGTCGGTATCGTTCAGCAGCTTAGCAATAGCACGTGCACGTACTACGCCGCCGATGTCCGGAGAAACCACAATTGGGTTGTCCAGGTTCAGCTGCAGCATATCTTCCAGCAGGATTGGACTGCCAAATACGTTATCAACCGGAACGTCGAAGAAGCCCTGGATCTGCTCTGCGTGCAGGTCAACGGTCAGAACGCGGTCAACACCGACGCTGGACAGGAAGTCAGCGACAACTTTGGCCGTGATAGGCACACGCGCGGAACGAACGCGACGGTCCTGACGAGCATAGCCAAAGTAAGGGATAACAGCAGTGATACGGCCTGCGGAAGCACGACGCAGCGCATCGACCATAACAACCAATTCCATCAGGTTGTCGTTTGTTGGAGCACAGGTGGACTGGATGATGAAAATATCACCACCGCGTACATTTTCGTTAATTTGTACGCTGACTTCGCCGTCGCTAAAGCGACCTACGGCGGCGTCGCCGAGGGAAGTGTACAGGCGGTTGGCAATACGTTGTGCTAGTTCCGGGGTGGCGTTACCAGCAAAAAGCTTCATATCAGGCACGAGAAGAACCTCAGGCATGCGTCCAGTGGTGGATAACCTTCGCCAAAAACTGTGCGGGCCAGGCGAAAACTATCCAGGCGGTGTATTAATGAGCGCGATGCAACGTCTGGAACAGGGTGACGTTGTCACCGAAACTCAGTCTGCGCCAGAATGGCGTGCTGTAGTGGGGAGGTGTTCATCCCGCGTGCTACAAAACCATGCAGCCAAACCGGCGCTTGCTCAAGCACCTGACGAGCGGCGGATTCGGTGTCAAATTCAGCAAAGACACAGGCCCCTGTACCAGTCAGGCGCGACGGCGCGTATTCTAACAGCCAGGAAAGCACCGCATCAACCTCGCGAAAACGTTTTCTTGCGATATCCTCGCAATCGTTGCTGAATTCACAATTTAATAACGTTTCTATTGACCGCACCGGAGTATTTCGTGGCAGGTCAGGATCTTTGAAGATAACCGGGGTTGGAATGCTGACACCCGGGTGGGCAACCAGATACCATTTTTCCGGCGGTTCAACCGGGGAGAGGATTTCGCCAATCCCTTCCGCGAAAGCGGCATGGCCGCGCACAAACACCGGCACATCAGCACCCAGCGTTAACCCTAAGGCCGCCAGCTCGTCTTTCGACAACCCGCAGCCCCAGAGATGGTTCAGTGCAACCAGCACGGTGGCCGCGTTCGACGAACCACCACCCAGACCACCGCCCATCGGCAGACGCTTCTCAATGCGGATATCCGCGCCGCTCCCCGCAGGTAACCGACCCGTGTCGGCTGCCGCTTTCATCAGCAGTCGCGCGGCGCGAACGATCAGATTGTCTTCGTGCGCGACACCTTCAACGGGCGTCAGCAGGCAAATCTGGCCGTCATCGCGCAGCTCAATGGAGATGGTGTCGCCATAATCGACAAACTGAAATAGCGTCTGCAGGGTGTGGTAACCGTCAGCACGCTGCCCGGTGATGTATAAAAACAGGTTCAGTTTTGCAGGAGAGGGCCAGTGGGTCATCATTTAACGATCCAGTTGTCCATTTTCAGCTTGATGCGCTGGCTGCCCTGCGTCAGCTCCATATTGGATGGCAGCGACGGTTTACTGTTGCTGTCATAGGCGTTGTACACCACTTTCCAGGTTTTGCCGTTCTGAGCGTAGTTCACCTGGCTCAGACGGTACTGATCGTCGAGGGTGTAGTCGGTCGCCTCACCCGGCAGGCCAAGGATCCACTGGCGCAAACTGTTCAGCGGGATTGGCATACCGGTCAGCTTGCCAATCATCTCTTCGGCATCGGTGGCCGTGTAGTGCTGACCTTTGTTATCGGTTACCTGCGCTTCACCTGGTTTGGCGACAAGCTCCAGCTCGGTGCTGCCCAGCGGGTTTAACAGCAGCAGACGGTAGTTGTCCTGACCCGTTTGCTGCCAGAAGAATCGCGCATACACTTTTTGCTCGTCAGACAGATAAGCAAAGGCACCACGGGTCTGATACTGACTTAAATTGCGCACATCTTGCTGGTGCTGACGCCACTGCGGCGAGTCAGGACTTTTACCTGGACCTTTGGGTGGGGTGATTGAACACGCGGTCAGAACCAGCGCCGCCAGAGGCAGCAGGCGAATCAGTCGGGTCATAATGATGACAAATCCTTGAGATACGTTGCAGTTATAACTGTTAATGCTAGCGTTGAAGGGTGCCACCGTCTACGTTCAAATTATCTCAAAGCGTTGTATAACCTATTACTCCGAAAGGGTGCAGTCTCTTTTATTGATCTCGCGCATCCTGTATGATGCATCTTGCTAACCTTATTAACGCTGGTACTACTCCCGCTCAACATGACCCTATTAGCACTCGGTATTAACCACAAAACAGCCCCGGTTTCGCTGCGAGAACGCGTAACGTTTTCGCCGGATACGCTCGACCTGGCGCTGGATAGCCTGCTTGCACAGCCGATGGTGCAGGGCGGCGTGGTACTCTCGACGTGCAACCGTACCGAGCTTTACTTAAGCGTGGAAGAGCAGGACAACCTGCATGAAGCGCTTATCCGCTGGTTATGTGACTACCACAATCTCAATGAAGAAGAGCTGCGCACCAGTCTGTACTGGCATCAGGACAACGATGCTGTCAGCCATCTGATGCGGGTGGCCAGCGGGCTGGATTCACTGGTGCTGGGCGAACCACAAATTCTCGGTCAGGTGAAGAAGGCGTTTGCAGATTCACAAAAAGGACACCTGAAAGCCAGCGAACTGGAGCGTATGTTCCAGAAGTCTTTCTCTGTGGCAAAGCGTGTGCGAACCGAAACCGACATTGGTGCCAGTGCGGTTTCTGTTGCTTTCGCGGCCTGTACCCTCGCGCGTCAAATCTTTGAATCCTTGTCGACTGTCACCGTGTTGCTGGTTGGCGCAGGCGAAACCATCGAGCTTGTGGCGCGCCATCTGCGCGAGCACAAGGTGAAAAAGATGATTATCGCTAACCGTACCCGCGAACGTGCGCAGGTGCTGGCGGACGAAGTGGGCGCAGAGGTGGTTGCGCTGAGCGACATCGATGAACGCCTGAAAGAGGCGGATATTATTATCAGTTCTACTGCCAGCCCGCTGCCCATAATTGGCAAAGGGATGGTGGAACGAGCGCTGAAGTCCCGTCGTAATCAGCCGATGCTGCTGGTGGATATCGCCGTCCCGCGTGATGTCGAGCCTGAAGTCGGCAAACTGGCTAACGCCTATCTTTACAGCGTGGATGACCTGCAAAGCATCATTTCGCACAACCTTGCCCAGCGTAAAGCGGCGGCGGTTCAGGCGGAAACCATCGTTGAGCAGGAAACCAGCGAATTTATGGCCTGGCTGCGCGCGCAAAGCGTCAGCGAGACTATCCGCGATTACCGCGGGCAGGCGGAACAGGTGCGTGATGACCTGACTGCCAAAGCGCTGGCGGCCCTTGAACAGGGCGGCGACGCACAAGCCATTCTGCAGGATCTGGCCTGGAAACTGACCAATCGCCTGATCCATGCACCAACCAAATCTCTCCAGCAGGCTGCCCGGGACGGGGACGATGAACGCCTGACTATTCTGCGCAACAGCCTCGGGCTGGAATAGCGCGCTATACCCATTTTCTATTACAAGGTGCATTTACGCCTATGAAGCCTTCTATCGTCGCCAAACTGGAAGCTCTGCATGAGCGCCATGAAGAAGTACAGGCGCTGCTCGGTGATGCCGGGACTATTGCAGACCAGGAACGTTTTCGCGCACTGTCGCGTGAGTACGCGCAGTTAAGTGATGTTGCAAAATGCTTTACCGACTGGCGACAGGTCCAGGAAGATATTGAAACCGCGCAGATGATGCTCGACGACCCTGAAATGCGTGAAATGGCGCAGGAAGAGCTGCTGGACGCGAAAACGCGTTCAGAAGAGATGGAGCAACAGCTCCAGGTGCTCCTGCTGCCAAAAGATCCGGACGATGAACGTAACGCCTTCGTGGAAGTCCGCGCCGGTACCGGCGGTGACGAAGCGGCGCTGTTTGCGGGTGATCTGTTCCGCATGTACAGCCGTTACGCGGAAGCGCGTCGCTGGCGCGTGGAAATCATGAGTGCCAACGAAGGCGAGCATGGCGGTTTCAAAGAGGTGATTGCCAAGATCAGCGGCGACGGCGTGTACGGCCGTCTGAAGTTTGAATCCGGTGGTCACCGCGTACAGCGCGTTCCGGCTACCGAATCACAGGGACGTATCCACACTTCCGCCTGTACGGTGGCGGTCATGCCTGAGCTGCCGGAAGCGGAACTGCCGGACATCAATCCGGCGGATCTGCGCATTGACACCTTCCGTTCCTCAGGGGCGGGTGGTCAGCACGTTAACACCACCGACTCCGCAATCCGTATTACCCACCTGCCAACCGGCATCGTGGTTGAGTGCCAGGATGAACGTTCCCAGCACAAAAACAAAGCTAAAGCCCTCTCCGTGCTCGGGGCGCGTATTCGTGCCGCCGAAGTGGCAAAACGCCAGCAGGCGGAAGCGTCTACCCGTCGTAACCTGCTGGGCAGTGGCGATCGTAGCGATCGTAACCGCACCTATAACTTCCCGCAGGGGCGCGTGACCGACCACCGCATCAACCTGACGTTATACCGTCTGGATGAAACGATGGAAGGTAAACTCGATATGCTGATTGAGCCTATCGTGCAGGAATATCAGGCCGACCAGCTGGCGGCATTGTCCGAGCAGGAATAATGGATTTTCAACACTGGTTACGCCATGCCGCCAGTGCGCTTTCTGAAAGTGAAAGCCCTAAACGCGACGCTGAAATTTTGCTGGAGTATGTGACGGGGAAAACCCGTACTTACCTGCTTGCCTTCGGCGAGACGGTGCTGACTGCTGAACAGGAAACACAACTTACCGCGCTGCTTGCCCGGCGTAAAACCGGTGAGCCGGTGGCGCATCTGGTTGGTGAGCGCGAATTCTGGTCATTGCCGCTGTTTGTCTCACCCGCCACCCTGATCCCCCGGCCGGACACCGAGTGTCTGGTGGAGCAGGCGCTGGCGCGTTTACCGGCAAACCACTGTCGTATTCTCGATCTCGGTACCGGTACTGGCGCGATTGCGCTGGCGCTTGCCAGCGAACGCCCGGACTGCGACGTGACGGCGGTTGACGTGATGCCTGACGCAGTGGCACTGGCACAGCGAAATGTCGAACATCTCGGATTCCGCAATGTGACGGTGCTGCAAAGCAGCTGGTTCAGCGCACTTGAGAACCGCGCGTTTGAGATGATTGTCAGTAATCCTCCCTACATTGACGAACACGACCCGCACCTCGCGCAGGGAGATGTTCGCTTTGAGCCGCTGACGGCACTGGTTGCGGCCAACGAAGGTTTAGCCGATCTTGATCACATTGTGACAACGTCACGACAACATTTGCTTCCCGGTGGCTGGCTGCTGGTGGAACATGGCTGGACGCAAGGAGAAGCTGTCCGTGCTCTGTTTACGCAAGCAGGGTACGCCGCGGTAGAAACCTGCCGCGATTACGGCGGCAATGACCGTCTGACGCTGGGGCAGTGGTCATGAGTCTGTTTACCGTGCTGATAACTGTTCACCTGCTCGCCGTTGCGATGACCATCGGTTTTTTCATCGTGCGGTACTGGTGGCGCTACAGCAATAATCCACTGATTGACCTCCGCTGGGTGCGAATTGCACCACACTGTATCGACACGGTGCTGTTTCTCTCTGGAGCCGGGTTAATGTGGAAGACGGGCTATCTGCCTTTTACTGATAAAGGTACATGGCTGACTGAAAAGCTGTTTGGCGTTATCATCTACATCGTTTTGGGTTTTATCGCGCTTGGGCGTCGTCGTCCGCGCAGCCAGCAGACCGGGTTTATTGCCTTTCTGCTGGGTCTGGTGGTGCTGTACATCATCATTAAACTCGCCACCACAAGAATACCGTTACTGGGGTAAGTCATGAAGTCCTTAGCCGATTTCGAATTTAACAAAGTGCCGCTCTGCGATGGAATGATCCTGATTTCGGAGATGATCCGCGACGATTTTACGTCGCAGTACGTCTACGCGGAGCTGGAAAATCTGGTCAGTCTGGCGCGTGAAGAGATCAATCAGGCGCGCCCGCAGGACTGGCAATTAGAGAAGCTTATTGAGCTTTTCTACGGCGAATGGGGTTTCTGCGACACGCGTGGCGTGTATCGCCTGTCTGACGCATTATGGCTGGACCAGGTCTTAAAAAATCGTCAGGGCAGCGCTGTGGCGCTGGGTTCTATTTTGCTGTGGGTCGCACACCGTCTGGATATCCCGCTGGTGCCGGTCATCTTCCCGACGCAGATGATCCTGCGGGCGGAGTGGCTGGACGGCGAGATGTGGTTAATCAATCCATTTAATGGCGACACGCTGGATGAACATACGCTGGACGTGTGGCTGAAAGGTAATATCAGCCCGGTGGCCGAACTCTTCAACGAAGATCTCGACGAAGCCGATAACTCAGAGGTTATCCGCAAGCTGCTGGATACGCTGAAGTCTGCGCTGATGGAAGAGCGGCAGATGGAGCTGGCGCTGCGTGCCAGTGAAGTGCTGCTGCAGTTTAATCCGGAAGATCCGTACGAAATCCGCGATCGTGGCCTTATCTATGCCCAGCTCGACTGTGAGCATGTGGCGCTGAATGATTTGAGCTATTTTGTGGAGCAATGCCCGGAAGACCCGATCAGCGAAATGATCCGCGCGCAGATCAACGCGATCTCGCACAAACAAATTACACTGCATTAATATTAATTCCGATTCACACCTGAATAAGGCGATCCTATGAAACAAAAAGTGGTTAGCATTGGTGACATCAACGTGGCAAACGACCTGCCGTTCGTGCTGTTTGGCGGCATGAACGTGCTGGAATCACGTGATCTTGCGATGCGCATTTGCGAGCACTACGTGACCGTGACCCAGAAACTGGGCATTCCGTACGTGTTTAAAGCCTCTTTTGACAAAGCCAACCGCTCCTCTATCAACTCTTACCGTGGCCCGGGCCTGGAAGAGGGAATGAAGATTTTCCAGGAGCTGAAACAGACCTTTGGCGTGAAAGTGATCACCGACGTGCATGAAGCTGCGCAGGCGCAGCCAGTGGCTGACGTGGTGGATGTGATCCAGCTTCCTGCGTTCCTGGCTCGCCAGACCGACCTGGTTGCCGCAATGGCGAAAACCGGTGCCGTGATCAACGTGAAAAAACCACAGTTCGTAAGCCCTGGCCAGATGGGTAACATCGTCGATAAGTTTATCGAAGGGGGTAACGACAAGGTTATTCTGTGTGACCGTGGTTCAAACTTCGGTTATGACAACCTGGTTGTGGATATGCTGGGCTTCAGCGTGATGAAGAATGTGTCCAACCAGTCTCCGGTGATCTTCGATGTGACTCACGCCCTGCAGTGCCGCGACCCGTTTGGTGCAGCGTCTGGTGGCCGTCGTGCGCAGGTAACGGAACTGGCGCGCGCCGGTATGGCAACTGGCCTGGCAGGTCTGTTCATTGAAGCGCACCCTGATCCGGCTCACGCGAAATGCGATGGCCCATCGGCGCTGCCGCTGGACAAGCTGGAGCCGTTCCTGAAACAGATCAAAGCAATTGACGATCTGGTGAAAAGCTTCGACGAGCTGGATACCAGCAACTAATAAAAAAACCCGCTTCGGCGGGTTTTTTTATGTTTTCTCCCTCTCCCACAGGGCTGAGGGTTCCCCACAAATGAATGCGGGCAGTGCACCATTCCCTCGCCCCTCTGGGGAGAGGGTTAGGGTGAGGGGAATATACGGCAGTGGTGGTGATTCCGTTCACTTTATGTCGATTGCTACTCTGTAACGACAATACCCGTGAACGTGCCAGGGTGGCTCAGTCGCCACCACCCTGGCAACCCGGGCTCCCGGCGGTAAATCGCCGCTTCGCGGTACCTTCGGCTTATTCCTTTCGGCTTATCGGGTACGGGCGGAGGAAACATCCCTGTAAAGCCCGCCCTCTCGGCGCATCCATGCGCCTCGCCCCGGCCTGCAGGAAGCGCCTCAGCGATTTACAGCCGGACCAGGCATCGCTGTAAGTCATTTATTCCGCATAAAAAATCGTCATCGCTTCGGATAATAAATTTACTGGGGAACCCTTCACCCCACAGGGAGAGAGTTGGGGTGAGGGCATCAGGCCGCAGCGGATGAAAACTACGCAAATATCGTCATCAGATACGCCACAAACAGCGCCATATGTGCCGCACCGTTCAGCACGTTTGTGCGTCCGGTTGAGAAAGAGATATGGCACAGCACCAGCGACGCTACCATCACAATCATCTCCGGCGCGCCCAGCGCAAACTGCAACTCATTTCCGGTCATAAAGGCAATCAGCGTCACCACCGGAACGGTGAGTGAGATAGTCGCCAGCACGGAGCCGAAGAACAGGTTCATTGCACGCTGCACCTGATTGCTCAGCACCGCCTTCAGCGCCCCCAGCCCTTCAGGGGAGAGAATGAGCAGCGCCACCAGGAAACCGGTAAACGCCACCGGAGCATTCAGCTCAGTTAGCAGTGTCTCCAGCGGGTTCGCGTTCATCTTGGTCACGGCGATAACCGCAATCAGATGCACAAGGAGCCAAACGGTGTGCCATAGGCTGCTGTGGGCGGACGGCTTACCGTGGTGCGGATCGTCGTCGTCGCTATCATCTTCATGCTCGTATACAAACAGGCTCTGGTGCGTTTTGGTCTGAATAAGCAGGAATACGCCATACATAGCCGCAGAAATCAGCGCCACCAGTAAGGCCTGCCCGGTAGTGAAGTTCGCGCCAGGCAGTGCCATCGGGAAGACCAGCACGATAATGGCCAGCGGGAACAGGGCGATAAGATACTGTTTAATGCCAAACAGGTTCATATATTGGGTGGCAAATTTACGGCCACCTAATAACAGAGAGAAACCCACCAGACCGCCCGTTACAATCATAATGATGGAATAGAGCGTGTCGCGCATTAGCGTGGGGGCAGCATCCCCGGTTGCCATTAGCGCGGAAATCAGGCTGACTTCGAGAATAACAACGGAAAGACTTAAAATTAATGAGCCATATGGCTCGCCCAGACGGTGGGCTAAGACGTCGGCATGGCGTACCACGCTAAAGGCACTGCTTAAGATCCCCACCAACGCGAGAATATTGATACCAACCACCACTGGCAGTGACTGACTGCTTCCCCAGAAGAGCAGCACCGCCAGCGCCAGAACCGGGAAAATGAGAGACGTCTCCTTGTGGCGGGTCTTTACCGCCTCGTGTGTTGCTGTCATGTGCTTCTCCATCAATGCAGGTGCTTGTAATTATAGATAGAATTTTGAGGGCGTTAAACTAACAGAACTCTGTTAAATTCCCTTTAATTTTTACTTAATTTTACCTTGATAAGGACATTGCCACTCAGAGTGACATAATAGCGACTCTTTTATGAATAAACATTAAATAACAGTCAATTAATGATTGTAATAATTCATAATTTTAATCTTTATTAGCGACAGGAAAGCGCTATTCAGTAGTGAAAACAGGACGTAGTGATACTATATAAAATGAAGTATACGTTACCAGATAACATGCCAAATGAGCTTCCCGCCATGAAATAATTAGCTGCCTTTGTTTTGACTTTTCAGGCGGTTGAACTTCCGTTGTATTGCAACTGGCCTGTGAATTGCTTATCGTTAATTAACTGCTGGCAAAATGACCAGCACATAATGCCGGGAAGGCGAATTACAGATGTCGCAAGGAAGCATGCAGTGGCGGAGGTGTAAAGTGTTAACGCGTGATTTCTTAATGAAGGCAGATTGTAAGACGGCATTTGGTGCTATTGAGGAATCGCTTCTCTGGTCGGCTGAACAACGTGCAGCATCGCTCGCTGCTACGCTGGCGTGTCGCCCGGATGATGGCCCGGTATGGATTTTTGGCTACGGTTCGCTGATGTGGAACCCGGCTCTGGAATTTATTGAATCAGCAACAGGTACACTCCCTGGCTGGCACCGCGCATTTTGTTTGCGCCTGACCGCCGGGCGCGGAAGTGCCTGTCAGCCAGGACGCATGCTTGCACTGAAAGAGGGCGGACGCACCACGGGCGTGGCATACCGTCTGCCGGATGCAACTCTGGAAGATGAGCTGACGCTATTGTGGAAGCGCGAGATGATCACCGGCTGCTATATGCCAGGCTGGTGCAAGCTGGAGCTTGACGACGGTCGCACCGTCAATGCGCTGGTGTTTATTATGGATCCGCGCCATCCGCTGTATGAAGCGGATACCCGCACGCAGGTAATTGCTCCGTTAATTGCTGCCGCCAGCGGGCCGCTGGGTACTAATGCACAGTATCTTTTTTCACTCGATCAGGAACTGACGCGCCTCGGCATGAAGGACGATTGTCTGGATGAACTGGTGGTGAAGGTGAAAGCGCTGCTGGAAGGAAATGTGCTGAATAACCCGCTGCACCCGGGTTTTGCCTGATAATACGCCCGGCTGCAAGCGTGCAGACCGGGCGTTCGTGTATTATGCCGCAACGTAGCTGACTGAATGCTCCAGCGACTGGCTGTGGCTGTCAATCAGAACATCCCATGTGCCGGTATACGGCACAGTAAGCCACGCTTTGTCATCCTGTACGGTCAGAATGTCTGCCTGCGATTGCCGCTGCGCTTTTGAACTCATCAGATGAATACGGCAGCGCTCTGAGCAACGAACCACTATTGTATCCCCGCCAAACAGTTTCAAACTTGTTTTAACCAGTGCCATTTTTTACCCCGTCGTCTTAAACAACGCTCTCCCTGCAACCCATTCCGAGCGTGATGTTGTTCACAATTCACTCACTGCATAACACCAAAGGGGAGGGGGTGGGATGCTGATTTTGATCAAAAAATGGCATAACATTTAAACAAAAATGACAAAACACCTGAAAGCTTTCAGCTGACGCGCGTTTCACCAGGCTAACGCGCGTCAGAAGAAAATTAAATGCGGAAATGTCCGGCTGTTTCAGCAAGGTCACCCGCCTGGCTTTGCAGGGCGCTGGCTGCAGCGGCGGATTGCACCACCAGCTCAGCATTCTGTTGTACCATCCTGTCGAGATGGGTAACCGCATGGTTAATCTCGTGAATACCTTTCATCTGCTCGCTGGTGGCAATGGAAATCTCACGCATGATGCCCGAAACGCTACCGATGCTGGAGCGGATCTCATTCATGCTTTCCCCTGCCAGGTGAACGTAGCGAGAGCCGGTTGCCACGCTGTTGGTGGTGGAGTCGATCAGCGTTTTGATCTCTTTTGCCGCCTGAGCACTGCGGCTGGCCAGGTTACGCACTTCACCCGCAACCACCGCAAACCCACGGCCTTGTTCCCCGGCACGGGCCGCTTCCACCGAGGCGTTCAGTGCCAGAATGTTGGTCTGGAAAGCAATGCCGTCAATTACACTGGTAATATCGCCAATTTTCGCTGACGCCACTTCGATAGACTGCATGGTGCTGATGGCCTGAGATACCACTTCGCCACCGCGTGAGGCGGCCGCAGAGGCCTTGCTTGCCTGATCGTTGGCTTCTGCCGCAGACTCATTCGACTGGGTCACCGAAGCGGTGATCTCTTCGACGGCGCTGGCGGTTTCACGCAGACTGGAGGCGGCCTGCTCGGTACGCCCGGAGAGATCCTGGTTACCGGCGGCAATTTCCTGTGCGGCGTTTTTCACCGATGCGCTGGCATCTCGCAGCTGAACCATTACCACCGAGAGCTTATCGCTGAAGGCGTTAAATGCATGTGCGATTTGCGCCACTTCATCCTCGCCGTTATCTGGCAGACGCTGTGACAGGTCGTTAGTTCCGTTAGCAATGTTGTTCATCGCGTCGCGGATATCGGACAACCGTTTGAGCAGACGGGCAATCAGGAAGTGAACAATTGCACCGCTCAACAGTGCCAGGATCACCAGCGACAGTGCTGACGCTTTCAGCAGCGAGCGCATGCCGGAGGTGGCATCGCTGTTGTCGAGCGCCACGATCAACATCCAGTGGGTACCCGGAACCGCCGTCGCGATGAAGGTTTTTTCGACACCGTTGAGCGACCCGTCAACCGGGTTACCGCTTTTCAGGGCCGCAAAATCGGTGTCTTTGATGGTTTCGCCAAAGGGTTTCAGGGTCAGGGCCGGATCGTTCGCGGCAATGACGGTGCCATCGCTGTCAAGGAGCAAGCCGCTGCTGGCCGGAGTAGGATGGATCCCGCGCACGTTAGCCACCACGCTGTCCATTGCTACGTCACCGGCGACGACCGCTTTCAGTGAGCCGTTTTCTTTCACCGGCACGGCAAAGGTCACCACCAGTTTCCCGGTGCCTGCATCAACGTAAGGCGCTGTCACGACGGGGGCGTCAGCGCTGACTACCTGCTGATACCATGGTCGAATGGTAGGGTCGTAATCCGCAGGAACACCGGCGGGATCGGAGAATTTCGCCGTTTTGCTGGTATAGCCAACATAAACGTTAGTAAACCCACCCGCCTGGGCGAGTTGTTTAAACACCGGAACCGGGTCGTCACTCAGCGCAACAGTCTGCGCCGAGGCGATCACCGTCATTTTGCTGTGTACCCAGTCCGCAATCGCCATGTTATGGCTGGCACTGGTGCTGTTCAGAATATCACGCTGTGATTGCTGGTTATCCTGGCGCGTGACCTGGAAGTTTATAACGGTATTGAGAAGAAGCGCGACGACCAGACAACCTGTCGTCGCGGCAATGATGCGTGCACGAATGGATCTGAACATAAGTAAAATACCTGCTGTGTTGTTTTCATGCCTATCGGCAACCTGGCAGGTAAACTTGATGCTGAAACCGCGTCCATAAGAAAATAATATTTTTTCGGATTTATTATTAAAATGTTAATACTTTATCGGCGTCCAGCGTCCACTCTGCCAGCTCGACGAGGGTTCCAATTTCAACCCCCTCAATCAACGGTAGCCCGGTAATGCCGCGCCCGTCGGTGCAGGTCTTACACAGTTTGACCGGTACATTTTGCGCAGTCAGGATCTCCAGCATTTGCTGAATATTGTACCCTTCTGCGGGTTTTTGCCCCTTCAGCCCGGCGGTGACGGCATCCGACATTAAAAAGAGACGTAGCGCCAGGTTGCTCTCCCGTTCGCGCAGTGCGATTGCCAGACGCAGGCTGTTAAAAAGGGATTCGCTGCCGTAGGCCGCGCCGTTGGCGACGATCACAATCTTCTGCATGTTGACTCCTGTTCTTTGATAAGGCACGAATATTGCTTATTTCTCCGGAGATTCGCTATCCGGGAGAGTAAGCATGACATTAATGGCTGGCAGTACGCCAGGTGCAACCGAATGGTTCCAGCGCGCAAGAGTGATGCGCCGGGAACAGCTCAGCAAACTGGCACAGTTGGGTGTGCTGGTGAGCGGCATCAGTCGGCTGGTGCATATGCTACAGTGCGAGCGTGGGGCATCTAACGTCTGGCTCTGCTCACAGGGTAAGCTGTACGCGCCTGAATGCAAAGCCAGCCGGGGTCTGGTGGATGAAAATCTCGCCGCGCTTTATGACATGCTTGAAAAGCACACCCCAATGCCAGGCAGTGCCGTCTGCGAACGTATCGCCAGCGCACTGCTCAGCCTGGAAATACTGCCTGCCCTGCGTGACGGGGTGAATAAGCAAACCATCACGTCACCGCAGGCGATGGAGCACTACTGTCGCATGCTTCGCCATCTGCTCAGTATCGTGCCACAGCTCAATGACAGCATTGACGATCCGCAAATTGCAGGCCGTTTTGTCGCGCTCTATAGCCTGATGCAGGGCAAAGAACTGGTGGGACAAGAGCGGGCGCTGGGTGCCATCGGTTTCACGCTGGGGAATTTTAATGATGACACCCGCCAGAGACTGGTTGACCGCATTGACGGTCAGCAGGCCTGTTTTGAGGTTTTTTTGTCGCACAGCCATGCCGACGTGCAGAACACATTCGCCCTCAACTGCCTGCCAGAGCGTGAGATCGAACAGCTCAGACGCGTGGCCTGTACCCGCCAGCCTGCCGCGGATAACGGTGACACCGCGCTGAACTGGTTTTCCCTGCAAACGACACGTCTTGAGCACCTGCGCACGCTGGAGGAGATGGCGATTGCCGATCTGATGATCGCAGTGGATGAGCGCATCCAGAGTGACGACGACATTACGGTACTGGCCGATGAGCACGACGATCCCCTTGTGCATTACCCGGATAAACCCTTGCTACCTCTGGTTCGCCAGCAGGCGCGCGAAATAGAGCAACTCTCCCGCCAGCTCGCTTCATTGCGCGATACGCTCGAGGAGCGCAAAACCATTGATAAAGCCAAAAGCGTGCTGATGATGCACCAGAGTATGAGCGAAGAGCAGGCGTGGACTGCCCTGCGCAAAATGGCGATGGACAAGAATCAGCGCATGGTGGATATCGCCCGCGCTTTGCTTACCGTGAAGACGTTGTGGCAGGTAACACCAAAGGAGTAGTTGCACAAGTTGTGGGCATTTTGTGCCTGATTGAGGTGCGTCAACGCGTGCCCGTTCTGGCAACCACCAGCAAAACCGCGGGTTAAAAACTGGCACTCCCTTTGCATTAACAAATTAACCATTTTTGACGATGCGCCAACGGCGGTGCATGCGTCTTCGGGATAAAGGCGTCCAACGGTGCTCCGGCACCGTCGGGCGCTTTTTTTTGTCTTTTTTTCAGGAGTGGGTCATGGCGGATGTGTCGAGACGGCGGTTTTTGCAGGCCAGCATGCTGGCGGGTGGCGCAATGTTGTTACCGGGTGTCATGCAGGCTGCGTGGGCGGCAGGGTCGGATAAACCGGAGCTGGAGACAGTGCGTATCGGGTTTATCCCGCTGACCGATTGCGCCCCGGTGGCGATCGCGGCGCTGAAAGGGTTCGATAAAAAATACGGCATTACCATTGTACCGACGAAAGAGGCGAGCTGGGCGGCAGTACGCGACAAACTGGTGGCCGGTGAACTGGATGCTGCACACATTCTTTACGGCCTGTTATACGGGCTGGAACTGGGCATTGCGGGTAAGCCGCAGCCAATGGCGAACCTGATGACGCTCAACCAGAACGGTCAGGCAATTACGCTCTCAGGTGACCTGGCGGAGAAGGGGGTTCGCGATCCCGACGGGCTGAAAAAGCTGATCGGGCAACAGGCTCCAGGGACGTACACCTTTGCGCACACCTTCCCGACAGGGACGCACGCCATGTGGCTCTACTACTGGCTGGCCAGCGCGGGCATTAATCCGTTCGACGACATCCGTACCGTGGTGGTTCCGCCCCCGCAAATGGTGATGAACATGCGCATTGGCAACATGGTCGGTTTTTGCGTCGGCGAGCCGTGGAATGCACGCGCCATTAACGATCGTATCGGGTTCACTGCTGCAACGTCCCAGTCTGTCTGGGCGGATCATCCGGAAAAAATTCTCGGTACGCGTCGTGACTGGGTAGAGAAAAATCCGCATACCGCGCGGGCTCTGGTCAGCGCGGTGCTGGATGCCGCCCGCTGGATCGATGCCTCCCCGGAAAACAAACGTGAAACTGCGCAGCTCCTTTCTCGCCGGGCGTGGCTGAACACCAAAGAGCAGTATCTCACCGGGCGGATGCTCGGCGAGTACGACAACGGGATTGGTCAACGCTGGCAGGATGCGCATCCGATCCGCTTCTTCAACGACGGTGCCGTCAGCTATCCGTATCACTCCGACGGCATGTGGTTCTTAACCCAGTTTCGTCGCTGGGGCTTGCTCAAAACCGCGCCAGACTACGCGGCAATCGCACAACGCATTAACCAGACGTCGGTCTGGCAGGATGCCGCCACGGCAGTGGGTGGTATTACCGCGCCGTCGTCACCGTATCGCAGCAGCACCCTGATGGACGGTACCGTCTGGAACGGCACCGATCCGGAAGGATACGCCAACCGCTTCGCTATTCACCGTAAAGGGGCCTGATTATGCAGCATCTGCAACGTACGACATCCAAAGAAAAAACGCCGGTGAGTGGGGAGGTGATTAGCCTGCCACCGGTACAGGTTCGCCGTCGTGCGCCAGCGTTTACGCGCCGTCTTAATGACGTTTTACAGCGCATCATTCCGGCGTTTCTCGGCCTGGGGTTACTGGTGTTGCTGTGGCAACTGGCGGCGATTAACAGTAAAGGCTTCCCGACTCCGCTCAGCACGCTGGATTCCGCCTTAACCCTGTTTGCCGACCCGTTTTACCGCGACGGGCCAAATGATATGGGCATCGGCTGGAACGTACTCGCCTCACTGCAGCGCGTGGCGGTGGGCTTTGGTCTGGCGGCGCTGGCAGGTATTCCGCTGGGTTTTCTGATTGGTCGCTTCACCTTTTTCTCCCGCATGTTTGGCCCGTTGATCGCCCTGTTACGCCCGGTCAGCCCGCTGGCATGGCTGCCCATTGGCCTGCTGTTGTTCCAGAAAGCGGAACCGGCATCGAGCTGGACGATTTTCATCTGCTCGATCTGGCCAATGGTGATCAACACCGCCGAAGGGGTACGTCGTATTCCACAGGATTACCTCAATGTTGCCCGTGTGCTGCAACTCTCTGAGTGGACGGTTATGCGTCGCATCCTCTTTCCGGCGGTTCTTCCGGCGGTACTGACCGGGGTACGCCTGTCCATCGGCATTGCCTGGCTGGTGATTGTTGCCGCCGAGATGCTGACCGGGGGGTTAGGGATCGGTTTCTGGATCTGGAATGAGTGGAACAACCTCAACGTCGAAAACATTCTCATCGCCATCGTCATTATTGGCGTGGTCGGGTTGCTGCTGGAGCAGGGATTGATGCTGATCGCCCGTCGCTTTAGCTGGCAGGAAAAATAAGGAGTGACTATGAAACCGTTAATTCAGGTACAGGCCGTGAGCCAGCGTTTTTCCACTGCCAGCGGGGAGTTTCTGGCGCTGCAAAACGTCTCTTTTGATATTCACGAAGGTGAAACCGTGAGCCTGATTGGCCACTCCGGCTGCGGTAAGTCGACGCTGCTGAACCTTATCGCCGGGATCACCTTACCGACAGAAGGCGGGCTGATTTGCGATAACCGCGAAATTGCAGGCCCTGGACCAGAGCGTGCGGTGGTGTTCCAGAACCACTCTTTGCTGCCGTGGCTGACCTGTTTCGACAACGTCGCACTGGCGGTGGATCAGGTGTTTCGTCGCACCATGAGCAAGGCTGAACGCCGGGAGTGGATTGAACACAATCTTGAACGAGTGCAGATGGGGCATGCCCTGCATAAACGTCCGGGGGAGATTTCCGGGGGGATGAAACAGCGTGTTGGCATCGCCCGTGCGCTGGCGATGAAGCCGAAAGTGTTACTGATGGATGAACCTTTCGGGGCGCTGGATGCACTCACGCGTGCTCATCTGCAGGATTCGGTGATGCAAATCCAGCAGACGTTGAACACCACCATTGTGCTTATCACCCACGATGTGGACGAGGCGGTCCTGCTTTCTGACCGCGTGCTGATGATGACCAACGGCCCGGCGGCAACCGTGGGAGAGATCCTGCACGTTGACCTGCCACGCCCGCGCAACCGGGTACAGCTGGCGGAAGACAGCCGCTATCACCATATGCGTCAGCAAATCCTCCATTTCCTCTATGAAAAACAGCCCAAAGCGGCGTAACGAGGAGGCCACGATGCGACTGGTGATTATCGGTAATGGAATGGCAGCAACGCGGCTGATTGCCTCGCTGACCGAACGTGCGCCCGGTCGTTTCGCCATCACCGTCATCGGTGAAGAGCAGGAGCATGCTTACAACCGTATTCAGCTCTCTCCGGTTCTCGGTGGTGAAAAACAGGCGGCAACGATCCGTCTGCAGGATGACAACTGGTATCGCGAACGCGGCGTCACGGTGCTGAGAGGGGAAAAGGTCACCGCTGTGGATGTGGCGGCGCGGACAGTTCACACCCAAAGCCAGACGCTGTTGTGGGATGAACTGGTCTTTGCCACCGGGTCAATACCCGTTGTGCCGCCAATACCTGGAGGTGATGCGCCGCATGTGTTGACCTTTCGCACGCTTGCAGATACCCGCGCCATCCTCGACAGGTCAGGTCCGGCAGTGGTGTTGGGCGGTGGTGTTCTGGGCGTTGAAACGGCAGCGGCGCTTGCCCTGACTTGTGACAACGTCACCATTGTGCATCGTGGTGCGTGGTTGATGGAGCAACAGCTGGATCAGCAGGCGGGTGTGCTGCTTGAAGAGGCGCTGGCGGAGCGCGGTGTTCGCTGTGAACTGTCGTCAGGCATCACTGCCGTGACGGCCGATTCGGTGACATTGCTGAACGGGCGTCAGCTTCACGCCACGCGCGTGGTGCTCGCCACCGGCGTGCAGCCCTGCATCACCCTGGCAAAAGCCAGCGGCGTTCACTGCGCGCGCGGCATTGTGGTGGATCCGCAGATGCAGACCTCCGCACCGAATATTAGCGCTATTGGTGAATGCTGCGAAATTGACGGCCAGACGTTTGGCCTCGTCGCCCCTTGCCTGGCGCAGGCGGATATCCTCGCGGCCCGACTGACCGGGGAGAAGACTGCACCCTTTGCGCTCAACGACAGCGGGATGCGGCTCAAGGTGACCGGCATGGCGTTGTTCAGCCTCGGGCGTGCCGCCGCGCAGCCCGACGATGTGGTCTGGAGCTCATGGGACCCACTGACGCGCCACTACCGTCGTTTATTGATCCATCGCGGCGTGCTGGCTGGCGTGCTGCTGATGGGGGATTGCCGTAGCGCGGCAACCTTTACCGATTTACTGGCAACGGCAGCTCCTGCTCACGCGGACTGGCTGTTCGATCGTTTCACAACGCAACCGCAGGTTGCAGGACAGAAAGCTATGACAAAACCTACTCTGGTGGTGGTTGGACACGGTATGGTCGGCCATCATTTTCTTGAAGATTGCGTTAGCCGCAATTTGCACCAGCAATACCAGATTGTCGTTTTTGGCGAGGAACGTTACGCCGCCTATGACCGCGTCCATCTGTCTGAGTATTTTGGCGGGCGTAGCGCGGAATCACTCTCGCTGGTGGCCGGGGATTTCTTTGCTGATAACGGCATTGAGCTGCGCCTGTCGCAGCAGGTGGTTGCTATCGATCGTGAGGCTCATGTGGTGCGCACGGCCAGCGGGCATGAAACCCACTGGGACAAACTGGTGCTGGCAACCGGATCGTATCCGTTCGTTCCCCCCGTGCCGGGCAACGATCTCCCGGGCTGTTTTGTCTACCGTACGCTGGACGATCTCGACAACATTGCTGCGCATGCTGAAGGTGCCCGTCGTGGGGTGGTGATCGGCGGCGGTCTGCTCGGGCTGGAAGCGGCAAACGCTCTGAAGCAGCTGGGGCTGGAAACGCATGTGGTGGAGTTTGCCCCCAACCTGATGGCGGTGCAGCTCGACAACGATGGCGCTTCAATGCTGCGTAAAAAAATCGAGGCGCTGGGCGTAGGGGTTCACACCAGTAAAGCCACCACCGAAATCGCCTCAACGGACGACGGGCTGGTATTACGCTTTGCCGGGGGGGAGCAGCTGGAAACCGATATGGTGGTCTTCTCAGCGGGGATTCGTCCGCAGGATGCGCTGGCCCGTAGCAGCGGTTTGCTCACTGGCGAGCGAGGCGGGATCTGCATTGATACGCACTGCCAGACTTCCGATAAAGACGTCTTTGCCATCGGAGAGTGTGCGCTCTGGGAGGGCAAAATTTTTGGTCTGGTTGCGCCTGGCTACCAGATGGCTCGCGTTGCCGCCGCGGCCCTGGCGGGCGAGGAGAAATCATTCGCCGGAGCCGATATGAGCACCAAACTGAAACTGCTCGGGGTGGATGTGGCCTCGTTTGGCGATGCGCATGGCCGTACGCCAGGCGCATTAAGCTACCAGTGGACGCACGGCCCACAGCAAATCTACAAAAAAATTGTGGTCAGCCATGACAGCAAAACCCTGTTAGGCGGTGTGCTGGTGGGCGATGCCAGTGAATACGCCACACTGGTGCAGATGATGCTCAACGGTATCAGTCTGCCAAAAGAGCCAGAAACGCTGATTTTACCCGCGCTCTCCGGCGGTGCGCCAAAAGCACTCGGCGTGGCAGCGTTGCCGGAAAGTGCGCAGATCTGCTCCTGCCATAACGTCAGTAAAGGCGATATCTGCCAGGCAGTGAGTGCCGGTGCGACGGATATCGGGGCCATCAAGCAGTGTACCAAAGCGGCAACCGGCTGCGGGGGGTGTAGTGCGCTGGTAAAACAGGTGATGGAATTCCAGCTTGCGGAGCAGGGTGTGGAGGTGAAAAAAGATATCTGTGAACACTTCCCGTACTCACGCCAGGAGATTTACCACCTGGTGCGCGTCAACCATATCCACACTTTTGAGCAGCTGATTAGCCGCTACGGGCAGGGGCACGGGTGCGAAATTTGTAAGCCGCTGGTGGGGTCGGTGCTGGCGTCCTGCTGGAATGAGTATCTGCTCAAACCGGCGCATCTGCCGCTGCAGGACACCAACGACCGCTATTTTGCCAATATCCAGAAGGACGGAACCTATTCCATTGTGCCGCGCATGCCTGCGGGTGAAGTGACTGCCGACGGGCTGATCGCCATCGGCCAGATCGCGAAACGCTATAACCTGTACAGCAAAATCACCGGTGGGCAGCGTATTGACCTGTTTGGGGCCACGCTCGACCGACTGCCGGAGATCTGGCAGGCGCTGGTGGAGGCCGGGTTTGAAACCGGGCATGCGTACGGTAAGTCGCTGCGTACGGTGAAATCCTGCGTCGGCTCGACCTGGTGTCGTTACGGTGTACAGGATTCCACCGGCCTCGCGGTGAAGCTGGAGCATCGTTATAAAGGCCTGCGTTCTCCGCATAAAATCAAAATGGCGGTGTCCGGCTGTACCCGTGAATGCGCCGAAGCGCAGAGTAAAGACGTTGGCGTTATTGCCACGGACAAGGGGTGGAACCTCTATCTGTGCGGCAACGGCGGCATGAAACCGCGCCATGCGGATCTGTTTGCCAGCGATCTGGATGACGAAACGTTGATCCGTACCGTCGATCGTTTCCTGATGTTCTATGTCCGCACGGCGGATCGCCTGCAACGCACCAGCACCTGGATGGACAACCTGGAAGGGGGACTCGACTACCTGCGTGAGGTGATCCTCAACGATAGCCTGGGTATTGCCCACGAACTTGAGCAGGAGATGGCCCGGGTGGTGGAGACATATCAGTGCGAATGGCAAACCACGCTTAACGATCCAAACCGGCTGGCGCTGTTCCGTACCGCAGTGAACGGCACCACGACGGATGACAGCAAGCGCTGGCAGGAAATTTGTGGCATCGATGATATTCCGGAGCAGGCGGGGATTGGCGCACGGCTGGGACGCAAACACATCGCACTGTTCCGTTTTGGCAAGTCTGTCTATGCCCTTGACGATCTGGAGCCGGGCAGCAACGCAAACGTGCTTTCACGCGGCATTCTCGGTGATGCGGGAGGAGAGCCGGTGGTGATCTCCCCGCTCTACAAACAGCGCATTCGCCTGCGTGATGGTTGCCAGATCGACAATGGTGAACCGGCGGTGCGCGCCTGGCCGGTGAAAATAGAGAACGGCAAGGTGTGGGTCGGTAACGATGCGCTGGTGATGCGGGCGGAGGCATCATGAATGAAACCCGAACAACGTGCCCTTACTGCGGGGTGGGCTGTGGTGTGGTCGCCAGAGTCGAGGACGATAAGATCGCTGTGCGGGGAGATGAAAACCACCCCGCAAATAGCGGTCGGCTTTGCGTAAAAGGTTCGGCGTTGGGTGAAACCACCGGGCTGCAGGGGCGCTTATTGCGTCCCGTTGTCGACGGTCATCAGGTGGAGTGGGGAGAGGCGCTGAGTACGGCAGGCGAACGACTGCGGGAGGTCATCGACACCTGGGGGCCGCAGGCCGTGGCGTTTTACGCGTCTGGCCAGCTGTTAACCGAGGACTATTACGCCGCCAACAAGCTGATGAAAGGGTTTATCGGCGCGGCGAATATTGATACCAACTCGCGGCTCTGCATGTCGTCGGCAGTGGTGGGCTATAAGCGAGCCTTTGGTGAAGACATTGTACCGTGCAGCTATGACGATGTGGAAAACAGCGATCTGGTGGTGCTGGTCGGGTCGAATGCAGCATGGACGCACCCGGTGTTGTATCAGCGGCTGGTACAGGCGCGGCAGGCTAATCCGGAGATGAAAGTGGTGGTGATCGACCCACGCAAAACCGCCACCTGCGATATCGCTGACCTGCATCTGGCGCTTACACCCGGCAGTGACGCCGGGCTGTTTGTCGGTTTGCTTAACGTTATCCAGGGCACTGACGTGTGGCCGATGGCCCGCGTGGCGGAGTTTTGTGGCCTGTCGCCGGAAGAGATTGGCACTTTTTACGACTGGTTTCTCACTGCTCCGCGCGCCATCACGCTCTATACGATGGGGATCAACCAGTCCTCCAGCGGCAGCGACAAGTGTAATGCCATCATCAACGTCCATCTTGCCAGCGGAAAATTTGCTAAACAGGGCTGTGGTCCGTTTTCGCTGACCGGACAGCCAAATGCGATGGGAGGGCGGGAAGTGGGCGGCCTGGCGAATCAGCTGGCGGCACACATGAACTTTGAACCGGACGATCTCTCGCGAGTGGCACGTTTCTGGGGAACTGCGCGGCTGGCGCAAACGCCAGGGCTGATGGCGGTAGAGCTGTTTGATGCCATTGCCCGTGGTGAGGTGAAAGCGGTGTGGATTATGGGCACCAACCCGGCCGTGTCGCTGCCGGACAGTCACGCGGTGTGCCAGGCGCTGGCGAGCTGTCCACTGGTGATGGTGTCTGAGGTGATGGAGGAAACCGATACCAGCCGGTTTGCCCATATCCGTTTCCCGGTACTGGGCTGGGGAGAGAAAAACGGCACGGTGACCAACTCTGAACGGCGTATTTCACGCCAGCGTGCCTTCCTGCCTGCGCCGGGAGAGGCAAAACCGGACTGGTGGGTCATCGTTCAGGTGGCGAAACAGCTGGGCTACGGCGAGGCGTTTGCCTGGACACATCCGCAGGAGATTTTTTGCGAACATGCGGCGCTTACGGCATTTGAAAATAACGGCGAGCGGGCGTTGAACTTGCGCGAACTTGCTGCGCTCACCCGCGATGAATGGGATGCTCTGGAGCCATACCAGTGGTCGGCAGGGGATTTTCCGCGCCGGCAGATTGTGCCCGTTGAGCCGACGTCACACGCCGCTACCGTGGATGCACTTTATCCTCTGCTGTTAAACACCGGGCGCATTCGCGATCAATGGCACACCATGACCCGCACGGGGTACGTCGCCAGACTGATGCAACATATCGCCGAGCCGTTTGTCGATATTTGTGCTACCGATGCCACGCGGTTTGCACTGCACGACGGGCAGCTGGCGCGGATCAGCTCACCGCGCGGGGTGATGGTTGCCAGGGCTCGCATCCACGATGGACTGCGGGCGGGGGAGTTGTTTGTGCCGATGCACTGGAATGGGTGTTTCGCCCGTCAGGGAAAAGTGAATACGCTGGTGGAAGGGCGCTGCGATCCGCTCTCGGGTCAGCCGGAAAGCAAACAAACGGCCGTGAGGATCATGCCCTGGCAGCCCGGCTGGCAGGGTGAACTTTACGCCCGCACGCTGCCGGAACTGCCGTCTTCCGTTTACTGGTGGCGCAAAGCCTCACGTCTGACGATTGCAGGTGATAAGCCGCTGCTGGAATGGGTGATGAACTACTGCACGGCCCGGGGCTGGCAGATGCAAATCGCCCAGACCGGCGAACGCAGTAGCGTACTGGCCTGGCATCAGGGTGAGCTGATGCTCGGTTACTGGGAAGGTACAGAACTGCCGGCGCTGGCACATACGTTTATAGAAGAGGCATTTCGTAACGCCCCCGTGCAGCTTGCTGAACGCCATGCGCTGCTGAACGGGCAAAACCCGGGGACGCGCGTGGAGCCGGGGCGGATCATCTGCAGCTGCTTTAGCGTGGGTGAAAATGCAATACGTGAGGCGATTGCCGGAGGGTGTGATTCCGCTGCGGCACTGGGGGCAACATTGCGCTGTGGCACGAACTGCGGATCGTGTGTACCGGAGCTGAAGACATTGATTGGGTCGAGGGGATAAAGGCGTCGGGTGGCGCTTACGCCACATGAAGTACCATCCGATAGTCAGTTTCAGGATATTCCTGAAATTTCCGTTAAGACTGTAATTCACTCCCGATCGCGTTAAGGTATTAAGCGTATTTTCATAAACACAGGTTCTTATTTCCGACGTTGATGGTTGTATCGTCCCGCTTTCGCCCCCTGTTTTTACTCCTCCTTTTTTTGGCCGGAGCCGTTCACGGTGCGCCGGATGCTTTTATGCAACAGGCGAAAAACCCCTTTGATAACAATGGCGACGGTTTACCGGATCTCGGCCTTGCCCACCCTTCGGCTGAAAGGGAAAAACACCTGGCGGAGATGGTAAAAGCGTTTGGCGAAGCCAGTATGACCGATAATGGTTTGAACACCGGAGAGCAGGCGCGTCAGTTCGCATTTGGTCAGGTGCGTGATGCGGTGAGCGGGGAGGTAAACCAGCAGATTGAATCGTGGCTCTCCCCCTGGGGTAATGCCAGCGCGGATTTACTGGTCGATGAAAATGGCAAATTTAACGGCAGCAGCGGACGCTGGTTTATTCCCTGGCGCGACAACAACCGGTATTTGAGCTGGAGTCAGCTTGGCCTGACGCAACAAACGGACGGGCTGGTGAGTCATGCCGGGGTCGGGCAGCGCTGGATAACCGGAAACTGGCTGCTGGGTTACAACACGTTTTACGACAACCTGCTGGATGAAAACCTTCAGCGTGCCGGGTTGGGAGCGGAAGCGTGGGGTGAAAACCTGCATTTATCGGCCAACTACTATCAACCGTTTTCTGGCTGGCGCGAGCATTCCGACATTCAGGAGCAGCGGATGGCGCGTGGATATGACGTAACGGCCAAAGCCTGGCTACCGTGGTTCCATCACCTGAACACCAGCATCAGCCTTGAGCAGTATTTTGGTGACAACGTCGACCTGTTTAACAGTGGAACGGGCAATCACAACCCGATGGCGGTCAATCTGGGGTTTAATTATACCCCGGTTCCGCTGGTCACCCTGACGGCTACACATAAGCAGGGGGAGAGTGGGGTCAGCCAGAATATCCTCGGGCTAAAACTCAACTATCGCTTTGGCGTACCGCTCTTTAAACAACTTTCAGCCAGCGAAGTTGCCACCACGCGCTCTCTTCGCGGTAGTCGCTATGATTCGCCGGAACGGGATAGCTTACCGGTTATGGCGTTTCGCCAGCGCAAAACGCTGTCGGTTTATCTGGCAACGCCGCCGTGGGATCTGAAAGGGGGTGAAACCGTAATGCTGAAGTTCCAGATACGCAGCGCGCGCGGTGTTCGTCAGCTTCACTGGCAAGGGGATACGCAGGCGCTGAGCCTGACGTCACCGGCAAACAGTACCAAAAGCGATGGCTGGAGCGTCATTATGCCTGCCTGGGATGACCGCGAGGGGGCAAGCAACCGCTGGCGGCTGTCAGTGGTAGTGGAAGATGAAAATGGGCAGCGTGTCTCTTCCAATGAGATCACGCTAACGGTGGTGCAGCCGCTTATCGCATTACCGAATGACGATCCCCGGTGGAAGCTGCTGCCGGAGGAGTGACATCAGAAAATACGTTCCTGATGTACCCACACGGCGGCTTCGACGCGGGATTTTAACTTCATTTTCTTCAGCATGTGTTTGACATGCACTTTGACCGTGCTTTCGGTGATATCCAGGCGACGGGCGATCATTTTGTTCGGCAGGCCCTGGGCAATCAGCTTCAGAATATCGCGCTCGCGCGGTGTTAACTGGCTGACGTCACGGTCAGAGGTGGCACGGTTTGCCCGCAGGCTGGCGGCCAGCACTGGCGTTAATGCTTCGCTCAGTACCATCTCTCCGGCGGCAGCCTGTTGTAACGCCTTGAGCAGATCTTCTGGCTCCATATCTTTTAGCAGATAGCCGTCTGCGCCGCGCTTCAGTGCCGTGACGACATCTTCTTCGTGGTTCGAGACGCTAAAGACCACCACGCGGCCAGAAAGTGATTTTTCCCGCAGCTTGTCGAGGGTTTCCAGACCGTTCATGCCGGGCATATTCAGATCGAGTAAGATCAGATCGGGATCGAGGGATTCGGCAAGCTCAATACCCTGTTCGCCATTGCTGGCTTCGCCAACCACGGTGATATCGGGTGCCATGCTGACCAGCTGTTTTACGCCAGTACGCAGCATCGGATGGTCGTCGATCAACAGGATGGATGCCGGTTCCTGATTAGTCATGGTTTTCTCCTTGAGCAGTTGTAAGCGGTTTTTCGGGAATAAAGGTGACCACGACTTCAGTGCCACCGGGCTCTCTCCGACGAACCTGGCAATCGCCGCGCAGGCTTTGCGCGCGGTCTCGCATGATAATTAAACCATAGTGGTTAGTTCTTTCGGCATTTTCCGGCACGCCGCAGCCGTTGTCCTGAACCGTGAGCTTCACCTGATTCGTGTGCTGGCTGACGGTTACCGTCACTGCCGTCGCGCCGGAATGTTTGAGCACGTTGCTCAGGGCTTCGCGGGCGATCTGCAATAAATGGATGGCCTGATGGGAAGGGACGAAACGCGGGGGGAGCTGGTAATCCAGCTTCACCGGGAACCCCAGTCGGGCGCTAAATTCTTGACAGCTGGACTCCAGCGCGGGACGCAGGCCCGGTTCGGTCAGCTGCAGGCGGAAAGTGGTCAACAGCTCGCGAAGTTGTACCCAGGAGGTATTCAGCTCGTTGCGGATCTGGCTCAGTAACTGTTTGCTGCTTTCCGGCATGCCCGCATCCTGCATCTGCAGGCAGCTCACCTGCATTTTCATACAGGAGAGCGACTGGGCAATGGAGTCGTGAAGCTCACGGGCGATGGTGGCGCGTTCTTCCATGACGATCAACTGCTGCTGTTTTTCCTGATGCCTGTCGAGCGCCAGCGTGGCCGTTAACTGCTCCACCAGAGTATCTACCAGCTGCTGTTGGTCGTGGCTGAGGTGGCGTCCGGCAGGTAGCGTTGCGAGTAAAATACCGTACTGCGTGTGGCTGTCTGTCAGCCGCCACTTAAGCGTTGTGCCGCTGGTGGTCAGAGGCGGTAAACCGCGTGGGCAAAGGTGACACCCTTTGTCATCGCAGGACATGTCCGACTGACAGGTAAATTCCTGATGATTTTCTTCATCTTCAACGTCGTAGACCCGCAGCTCCAGGTCATGGAGTAGCGTCAGGTTTTGCAGGCCGTTCAGTACCGGAGAGAGCCGCTCGCACAGCGGCACCTGCATATGCAGACGTCGGTTGGCCTGCCACAGGAACGAGAGGATTTCGTTTTTCTGCTCAAGCCCGGCCGTTTTTTCCTGTACCCGTTGCTCCAGCACCGCGTAGCTTTCTGACAGCTCTTCCGACATGGTATTGAGCGCCTGACCCAGCATCGCCATTTCGTTACGCCCGCTGATATGGGTACGCTGCGTAAAGTCTCTTGCCGTCACGGCGCGCGCCATCGCCAGCAGCTGTTTCCACGGATTCAACAGCCGCGCGCGTAGCCAGACGATGGTGAAAATCAGCAGCAGCGCCATGAACAGCGCCATCGCGCGGTGAACCATCACCACGCGGTTAATGCGTAGCTCAGTGGCTTGATCGAAAGAGGAGACCAGCGCATCAATGCGTGAAACGAACCCGGCAACGTCCTGGGCGACGGTGTCGGCGCGTGCAGCCTGTTTTAACCCCGGCTCCAGTTGCGTGTGCCAGTAGTTCTGCAGTGATTTAAGCTGAGACTCTTGTCCGGCGCGAATGGCGGCCTGTTCCAGCGCCGGGCTGAATGCGGTACGCTCCATGTCGTCAACCAGCTTCTGGTCATCCTGCGTCAACGGTACCGACGCCAGCAGACGGTAACTCTGCATGCGTAGTGAACCTGCCTCATTGATGGCATGTGCATTACCCTGTACCCCCTGTACCAGCCAGCCAGAGATAGCCATGCCGGTCACACCGATAGCGGTAGACAGCAAGACAATAAGCGCCAGCTGGTTAACCAGCGTCAACGGGGATAAACATCTTTTTAACATAGAGTTGCCGGGCTCCTGACGTGGCCTGCTTGCAGGAATGGCCGCTATTCTCGTGCATACCCTGGAGTATACCCATACCAATAAAGGATTACCTCTAAATTGCCAGTGGGGTAATGGTCAGGGGGAGGGATGCACAGGGATGCTTCAGTACCGTGAAAAACCACATCTTTTTTACCACCAAAGTCTACCCACTAAGAGTGATGGCTTTTTTTCGCCGCAAATCCTCCCACTTTTCCTTTGATTTATATCAACTTACCTCCGCCCTAAAACCCTAATGTTTGCAGCATCATTCGAGAATCAGAGGTGTCTATGAGTCACTCATCCGCTCCCGAAAGGGAAAATGGTGCCGTTATTACAGAATGGCGTCCGGAGGATCCGGCGTTCTGGCAACAGCGCGGCCATCGTGTAGCAAGTCGTAATTTGTGGATTTCCGTTCCGTGTTTATTGTTAGCGTTTTGCGTATGGATGCTGTTTAGTGCCGTGGCGGTTAACCTGCCGAAAGTCGGTTTTGCCTTTACCACCGACCAGTTGTTTATGCTGACCGCACTGCCGTCGCTGTCAGGCGCACTGTTGCGTGTCCCTTACGCATTTATGGTGCCGGTCTTTGGCGGTCGTCGCTGGACGGCGTTCAGTACCGGTATCATGATCGTGCCTTGCGTGTGGCTCGGTTTCGCCGTGCAGGATACTTCCACGCCGTTTAGCGTGTTCGTGATGATTTCCCTGCTGTGCGGTTTTGCCGGTGCTAACTTTGCTTCCAGCATGGCAAACATCAGCTTCTTCTTCCCGAAAGCGAAGCAGGGCGGTGCGCTGGGTATTAACGGCGGTCTGGGGAACATGGGCGTGAGCGTGATGCAGCTGATTGCACCGCTGGCGATCTCTGTCTCCATCTTCGCGGCCTTTGGTGGCGGTGGTGTTGAGCAGGCGGATGGGTCTTCCCTGTACCTGCAGAATGCGGCCTGGATTTGGGTACCGTTCCTGGTGGTATTCACTCTGGCAGCCTGGTTCTTTATGAATGACCTGTCTGCGTCGAAGGCGTCGCTGAGCGAGCAGTTGCCGGTACTGAAGCGCGGTCACCTGTGGGTGATGGCGCTACTGTATCTGGCAACGTTCGGTTCGTTTATCGGTTTCTCGGCGGGCTTTGCCATGCTGTCGAAAACGCAGTTCCCGGAAGTACAGATCCTGCATTTTGCGTTCTTCGGTCCATTTATCGGCGCGCTGGGGCGTTCTCTGGGCGGGATGGTGTCTGACCGTCTGGGCGGGACCCGCGTCACCCTCGTGAACTTTGTTGTGATGGCTGTCTTCTGTGCGCTGCTGTTCCTGACGCTGCCGACAGGCGGACAGGGTGGTAACTTCATCGCCTTCTTCGGCGTGTTTATGGTGCTGTTCCTGGCGGCCGGTCTGGGCAGTGCTTCAACCTTCCAGATGATCTCCGTTATCTTCCGTAAGCTGACGATGGATCGCGTGAAAGCGCAGGGTGGAAGTGAAGAGCAGGCAATGCGTGAAGCTGCGACCGATACTGCGGCGGCGCTGGGCTTTATCTCGGCGATTGGCGCGATTGGCGGCTTCTTTATCCCGAAAGCGTTCGGTATCTCCCTGGATCTGACCGGCTCTCCGGCCGGGGCAATGAAAGTGTTCCTCGTCTTCTATATCGCCTGCGTCGTGATTACGTGGCTGGTATATGGCCGTAATACCAAGAAAAACAAGTAAGTTTGATTATCCGTTTGCGCGGCCTCCGGGCCGCGCTTTTTTTTGCTACGACAACATATCTTTTGTAATTGCTTTACCTGCCTGCAAACCTAGCTGGTGATAGGCTTCCCATTGTTCCTCATCAAAGAACTGATCCCCTGTTGTTTGCTGTGGAAAATCGCTATGACGTTTTGCATAGCGCTCGGTGTCTAACCCCATGCCTTCCAGTAAGTGGGGTTTGACGACAAGCAATGTCCCTTTCATGGCGGGTTTGCCATCCTGTGCCGGGTAAAAAATGGTTGCCTTAATGAGAGGAGGAGTAATATCGCCTTTTTTTAATGTTGTAACAGCGCTGAATTCAGGGCCAGGAGAGGGGGTAAACACGATAGAAATGGCGTAATCAATCCGCGCTTTACGCACCAGATTTTCCAGATCGTCGAAGATAAACTCGGGGTCTGCGCCGCAGTCGGCAACGACGATGGTTTTAACCCGACGTTTCAGGAGGGGATAAACACCTGTATTTTCGAAATGCCCGCCATCCGAGAGATACCAGTATTCGCTGTTTTTACCGGGAAATTGGGCAAACATTTCGGCGAACAGGGCGGGAATTAAAGACGATTTGTTGGCTTTGGGGGTGAGATTCTTTTCCCAGTAGCCTAACCGGCCGCCAATCAGAAAAAGGATTAATGCCAGCCCCGGAGATGTCAGCGATCCCATTCCTGTTGCGGCTGCGGCCCCTGAGATTGCCACCCATTTTGATAATGTCGAACTCTCCAGTTCGGAAGAGGGCTTTGGAAAAGACGTTCCTGTTTCAAAACCAAATGAACTGACCGTTAACGCAATTCCTTTTCTGTCGGCGTTATAGTTTCCTGAACGGTCGTCTACCGTCTGGTTAATACAACAGGTGATGAGATGAATGGGTCCCTGATTGTTATGCGGCTGATAGTCTTTGAATTGCACGTCATCCATTGGCAGCGCATCGGTGACTTTCTTGATATCACCAGGCTTATGATCAAACCAGTCAATTAATGGGCTTTGCTTAAAACGGTTATTGTGCGAAGAACCCACATTGGCAACCGACAGCCACGCCCGCTCAATACGTGAACGATAGAAGTTATGCAGGGAGCTTAGATTCAGAAATTTGATTATTCGCTCCGGTTTACAGAGATAGCTGAGGAAACCCACGATTGCTAAACCCAACAGTGAGGGGTACAAGGCATAACGGAAAAGAGATGTGTAACTGAGAATATGGATTTCTGCGGCACATACAGTGACCAGCGAAAACAGTAACAAAAGGTAGCCAAGAATGTTGGCACCTTGCGTCAAACTGATTGAGATACGAGGGCCACTTTTTTTCATTTTACTGAGTAATTTTTTTACGCCATTCACTTCCCAGACGGCTTTTAACAGCGCCAGAAGTGTGGGGGGGATCAGCGCATCTGAAACTGAAATTCCTCTGGACCAGAGCAACCCCAGACCATAAATAATCCACAGACACAGGATTACCCCTGCCAGCCACAGGCAGTTTGCCATCGCCCGGGTGAGTTGCTGTCGGAGCGTTCCAGGGTCAGGACTGAGTATTTTCAGTGGGGCGCTAACGCATTTTATATTAATAAGCGTGATAATGAGCAGGGCGATCAACGGAATGTATGGTTGTACAAAATAACCGGGTAATTGGGTTATCCATGCGAACAGCACATAACAAAGCGTCGTAATCGTGAACGCGATTTTTAGCGATTTTTTGGGTTTGTTTACATCAAGTATCCAGTAAGAGAGCGACAGTGCTGCAGAGAAATAGACTGGAATGGCGAGCGCGATAAGCCAGGGGGGCGTTGCCAGTGCTTTGGGCTCTAAGACCAACAGGGTATTCAGGCTGATGGCAATACCGCTCACGACCAGACACATTAATGTCAGGAGAAATAACGACGCCAGGAAAGAGCGGAAAATTTGCGTGATCGCCAGCGATTTGTCGAGAAACCCCGCAGGGGTAAGATACCGGCCATTGTTTCGTAGCCATGCAAGCAAAATGGTGTCATCACTGGCAAGTGATTGCTCTACCGGGCGGTTCGTTGGCGGTAAAGCATATAAACGTCCCAACATGCCCCCTAAATATCCCCCACCTGAGACTGTCGACAGGTAATCTATTTTTTTTAGCAGCCCTTTTTTGGCCAGCGCGCGCACCAGACCCAGACAAAATGTGGCACTGCGAATTCCGCCCCCTGACAGCGCCAGACCCACGGTGCCCGTGTCATCGATTTCATTTAAACCCAGCTCTTTTCGGCGCGTGTTGATAGCTTTATTTTCTATTTCTATGTCAGATGTCTGGACATGAAGGGGGGACGGTTCACTCATCATTAAATCCTGGGTGGGGAATTTGGGATATTTAAAAGAACTCTAGACGATGAAATAAAAAATGAGACTCATGCACTGTTCTTAAACCCCCAAAAATACCTACCACTTAATAACTAATCGTCGTGGGTTTTTACAACTATAGTGATGGATGTTTGTTAAATTCATTTAAAAACAGATGGTTAGAAAATTAAAGTCGCTACTTCTTTGGTGGTATTTCGCGTAACCCTCCATAAAACAGACCCCTCCACCCTTGATCGTTATCAATTCTCCCTCTCTTTCAGGGCGTTACCTTCGCTGCAAATCAGCAATGTCGATTTAGAGAGCCACAGGCTCCACACAGGAGATACCCGATGAGCAAATTTTTGGACCGGTTTCGCTACTTCAAACAGAAGGGTGAAACTTTTGCCGATGGGCACGGCCAGGTTCTGGAGACCAACCGGGACTGGGAAGACGGTTACCGCCAGCGCTGGCAACATGACAAAGTGGTTCGTTCGACCCACGGCGTAAACTGCACTGGCTCATGTAGCTGGAAGATTTTCGTTAAAAATGGTCTGGTAACCTGGGAAATGCAGCAGACTGATTATCCGCGCACCCGTCCGGATATGCCGAATCACGAACCGCGTGGCTGTCCGCGTGGCGCAAGCTATTCCTGGTATCTCTACAGCGCTAACCGTCTGAAATACCCTCTGATGCGCAAACGCCTGATGAAAATGTGGCGTGAAGCGAAAGTCCGTTACAGCGATCCGGTTGATGCCTGGGCGTCTATTATCGAAGATGCCGACAAAGCCAAAAGCTTCAAACAGGCCCGCGGGCGCGGCGGCTTTGTCCGTTCCTCCTGGAAAGAAGTGAATGAGCTGATTGCGGCCTCTAACGTCTACACCGTTAAAACCTACGGCCCTGACCGCGTGGCGGGCTTCTCGCCAATTCCGGCGATGTCGATGGTTTCTTACGCTTCTGGCGCGCGCTATCTGTCCCTGATTGGTGGTACCTGCCTGAGCTTCTACGACTGGTACTGTGACCTGCCGCCGGCCTCTCCGCAGACGTGGGGCGAGCAGACTGACGTGCCTGAGTCCGCTGACTGGTATAACTCCAGCTACATCCTTGCCTGGGGCTCTAACGTTCCGCAGACGCGTACCCCGGATGCTCACTTCTTCACTGAAGTACGCTACAAAGGCACCAAAACCGTTGCGATTACACCTGACTATGCGGAAATCGCTAAACTGTGTGACCTGTGGCTGGCACCAAAACAGGGCACCGACTCCGCAATGGCGCTGGCGATGGGCCACGTCATGCTGCGTGAATTCCACCTGGACAAACCAAGCCAGTACTTTACCGATTACGTGCGTCGTTATACCGACCTGCCAATGCTGGTGATGCTGGAAGAGCGCGACGGCTACTATGCCGCGGGCCGTATGCTGCGTGCTGCTGACCTGGTCGATGCACTGGGCCAGGAAAATAACCCGGAATGGAAAACAGTTGCCTGCAACAGCAACGGCGAACTGGTTGCGCCTAACGGCTCTATCGGTTTCCGCTGGGGTGAAAAGGGTAAATGGAACCTGGAACAACGCGACGGTACGAGCGGCGCGGAAACCGAGCTGTGTCTGAGCATGCTGGGCAGCCAGGACGATATCGCTGACGTTGGCTTCCCGTACTTTGGCGGCGATGGTACCGAACACTTTAATAAAGTTGAACTGCAAAACGTACTGATGCACAAGCTGCCGGTGAAACGCCTGCAGCTGGCCGATGGCTCTACCGCACTGGTGACTACCGTTTACGATCTGACAATGGCCAACTATGGTCTGGATCGCGGTCTGAATGATGAAAACTGTGCCACCAGCTATGACGACGTGAAAGCGTACACTCCGGCCTGGGCGGAGCAGATCACCGGTGTTCCACGCGCGCAGATCACCCGCATCGCACGCGAGTTCGCGGAAAATGCCGATAAAACGCACGGTCGTTCGATGATCATCGTCGGTGCCGGTCTGAACCACTGGTATCACCTCGATATGAACTATCGCGGTCTTATCAATATGCTTATCTTCTGCGGTTGTGTAGGCCAGAGCGGCGGCGGCTGGGCACACTATGTGGGCCAGGAAAAACTGCGTCCGCAGACCGGCTGGCAGCCGCTGGCGTTTGCTCTTGACTGGCAGCGTCCTGCGCGTCACATGAACAGCACGTCTTACTTCTATAACCACTCCAGCCAGTGGCGTTACGAGACGGTTACCGCGCAGGAATTATTATCACCAATGGCGGATAAATCCCGCTACAGTGGCCACCTGCTTGACTTTAACGTTCGCGCTGAACGTATGGGCTGGCTGCCGTCTGCACCACAGCTGGGCACTAACCCGCTGCGCATCGCGGAAGAAGCGAAGAAAGCCGGTATGACCCCGGCGGATTACACCGTGAAATCCCTGAAGGACGGTTCCATTCGTTTTGCGGCTGAGCAGCCAGAAAACGGTAAAAACCACCCGCGTAACCTCTTTATCTGGCGCTCCAACTTGCTGTGCTCATCCGGTAAGGGCCACGAGTACATGCTGAAGTATCTGCTCGGTACTGAAAACGGTATTCAGGGTAAAGATCTTGGCAAGCAGGGCGGCGTGAAGCCGGAGGAAGTGGAATGGCAGGACAACGGCCTGGACGGGAAACTGGATCTGGTGGTGACGCTGGACTTCCGTCTGTCCAGCACCTGTCTGTATTCCGACATCGTGCTGCCAACCGCCACCTGGTATGAAAAAGACGACATGAATACCTCGGATATGCATCCGTTTATTCATCCGCTGTCTGCCGCTGTTGACCCGGCGTGGGAATCGAAAAGCGACTGGGAAATCTACAAAGATATCGCGAAGGTATTCTCCGAAGTCTGCGTGGGCCATCTGGGTAAAGAAACGGACGTGGTTACCCTGCCAATTCAGCACGACTCCGCTGCCGAACTGGCGCAGCCACTGGACGTGAAAGACTGGAAAAAAGGCGAATGTGACCTGATCCCGGGTGTGACGGCACCGCACATTATTGCGGTTGAACGTGATTATCCGGCGACATACGAGCGCTTTACCTCTATCGGCCCGCTGATGGAGAAAATCGGTAACGGCGGTAAAGGCATCGCCTGGAATACCCAGAGCGAAATGGATCTGCTGCGTAAGCTCAATTACACCAAAGCAGATGGCCCGGCGAAAGGCCAGCCAATGCTGAACACCGCAATTGATGCTGCAGAGATGATCCTGACCCTGGCACCAGAAACCAACGGTCACGTGGCCGTGAAAGCATGGGCGGCGCTGAGTGAGTTTACCGGGCGTGATCACACGCACCTGGCAACGAATAAAGAGGAAGAGAAAATCCGCTTCCGCGATATTCAGGCTCAGCCGCGCAAAATTATCTCCAGCCCAACCTGGTCAGGCCTGGAAGATGAGCACGTGTCTTATAACGCCGGTTATACCAACGTTCACGAGCTGATCCCCTGGCGTACCCTGTCCGGTCGTCAGTCGCTGTATCAGGATCACCAGTGGATGCGTGATTTCGGGGAAAGCCTGCTGGTTTACCGTCCGCCAATCGATACCCGCTCAGTGAAAGGGGTGATGGGCAAGAAATCCAACGGTAATCCGGAAAAAGCGCTGAACTTCCTGACACCGCACCAGAAGTGGGGGATCCACTCCACCTACAGCGACAACCTGCTGATGCTGACGTTGTCCCGTGGTGGCCCGATTGTGTGGATGAGCGAAGCGGATGCCAAAGATCTGGGTATTGAAGATAACGACTGGATCGAAGTGTTCAACAGCAACGGTGCGCTGACGGCCCGTGCGGTAGTGAGCCAGCGTGTACCCGCCGGGATGACCATGATGTACCACGCGCAGGAACGTATCGTTAACCTGCCGGGTTCAGAAATCACCGAGCAGCGTGGCGGTACTCACAACTCCGTGACCCGTATTACGCCAAAACCGACCCACATGATCGGCGGTTATGCGCAGCTGGCCTACGGCTTTAACTACTACGGCACCGTAGGGTCAAACCGCGATGAGTTTGTGGTGGTTCGTAAGATGAAGAATATTAACTGGTTAGACGGCGAAGGTAATGACCAGGTACAGGAGAGCGTAAAATGAAAATTCGTTCACAAGTCGGCATGGTGCTGAATCTGGATAAATGCATCGGCTGTCATACCTGCTCAGTCACCTGTAAAAACGTCTGGACCAGCCGTGAAGGTATGGAATACGCCTGGTTTAACAACGTAGAAAGTAAACCAGGCACTGGCTTCCCGACCGACTGGGAAAATCAGGAAAAATGGAAGGGCGGCTGGGTCCGCAAGATCAACGGTAAACTGCAACCGCGCATGGGTAACCGTGCAATGCTGCTGGGTAAAATCTTCGCCAACCCACATCTGCCGGGTATTGACGATTACTACGAGCCGTTTGATTACGACTACCAGAATCTGCACAACGCGCCGGAAAGTAAACACCAGCCGATTGCCCGTCCACGCTCACTGATCACCGGTCAGCGCATGGACAAAATCACCAGCGGGCCGAACTGGGAAGAAATTCTGGGCGGCGAGTTCGAAAAACGCGCCAAAGATCAGAACTTCGAAAACATGCAGAAAGCCATGTACGGTCAGTTCGAGAACACCTTCATGATGTATTTGCCGCGCCTGTGCGAGCACTGCCTGAACCCGGCGTGTGTAGCAACCTGCCCGAGCGGAGCCATCTACAAGCGTGAAGAAGACGGTATCGTACTGATTGACCAGGACAAGTGTCGTGGCTGGCGCATGTGCATCACCGGTTGCCCGTATAAAAAGATCTACTTCAACTGGAAGAGCGGTAAGTCAGAGAAGTGCATCTTCTGTTATCCGCGTATCGAAGCGGGTATGCCAACCGTCTGTTCCGAGAGCTGCGTAGGCCGTATCCGTTACCTCGGGGTGCTGCTGTACGATGCTGATGCAATTGAAAATGCGGCCAGCACCGAGAACGAGAAAGATCTGTACCAGCGTCAGCTGGACGTGTTCCTCGATCCGAACGATCCGAAAGTGATTGAGCAGGCGCTGAAAGACGGTGTCCCGCAGAGCGTGATCGACGCGGCACAACAGTCTCCGGTATACAAAATGGCGATGGACTGGAAGCTCGCTCTGCCGCTGCACCCGGAGTACCGCACGCTGCCGATGGTCTGGTACGTGCCGCCTCTGTCTCCGATTCAGTCTGCTGCTGACGCGGGTGAACTGGGCAGCAACGGTATTCTGCCAGACGTAGAAAGCCTGCGTATTCCGGTTCAGTACCTGGCGAATCTGCTGACCGCTGGCGACACCCAGCCAGTGCTGCTGGCGCTGAAACGTATGCTGGCAATGCGTCACTTTAAACGTGCGGAAACCGTTGATGGCGTTAACGACACCCGTGCGCTGGAAGAGGTCGGTCTGACTGAAGCGCAGGCGCAAGAAATGTACCGCTATCTGGCGATTGCCAACTATGAAGATCGCTTCGTGGTACCGAGCAGCCACCGTGAGCAGGCGCGCGAGGCCTTCCCGGAGAAAAGCGGTTGTGGCTTCACCTTTGGTGATGGTTGCCACGGTTCAGATACCAAATTCAACCTGTTCAACAGCCGACGCATCGACGCCCTGGATGTGACCAGCAAAACGGAGCCGCACCAATGATTGAACTCGTCATTGTTTCGCGTCTGCTCGAGTACCCGGATGCTGCGCTTGCGCAGCATCAACAGGAACTCTTTGATGCACTCGCGTCATCTGAAAACCTGGATAAAGAAGATGCCCGGTCACTGAGCGCTTTCCTGCGCGACCTGCTCGCGCGGGATCTTCTGGATGCACAGGCTGACTACAGCCAGCTGTTTGACCGTGGCCGTGCGACGTCGCTGCTGCTGTTTGAACACGTTCACGGCGAATCCCGCGACCGTGGTCAGGCGATGGTTGACCTGATGGCACAGTACGAGCAGCACGGTCTGCAGCTTGACAGCCGCGAGCTGCCGGATCATCTGCCACTCTATCTGGAGTATCTGGCCCAGTTGCCTGAAGAAGAGGCGCTCGGTGGTCTGCAGGACATCGCACCGATTCTGGCTCTGCTCGGTGCGCGCCTGAAGCAGCGTGAAAGTTGCTATGCGGTGCTGTTCGACCTGCTGGTGAAGCTGGCGAAAGCGGCTGTCGACAGTGAGAAAGTGGCGGAAAAAATCGCGGATGAAGCCCGTGATGATACGCCTCAAGCGCTGGATGCGGTCTGGGAAGAAGAGCAGGTGAAATTCCTGGCTGACCAGAACTGTGGCGAATCTGAAATCTCAGCTCACCAGCGTCGTTTTGCCGGAGCGGTTGCCCCGCAATATTTGGAAATCTCTAACGGAGGACAGCACTAATGCACTTCCTGAATATGTTCTTCTTTGACATTTACCCGTATATCGCGGGCACCGTGTTTCTGGTGGGAAGCTGGCTGCGTTATGACTATGGTCAGTACACCTGGCGTGCTGCCTCCAGCCAGATGCTGGATCGCAAAGGGATGAACCTGGCGTCCAACCTGTTCCACATTGGGATCCTGGGGATTTTTGCCGGTCACTTCCTCGGTATGCTGACTCCGCACTGGATGTATGAAGCCTGGCTGCCAGTCGAAGTGAAGCAGAAGATGGCGATGATTGCGGGCGGTGCCTGTGGGGTGATGACGCTGGTGGGTGGGCTGCTGCTGCTGAAACGCCGTCTGTTCAGCCCGCGCGTACGTGCCACTACCACCGGGGCAGATATCCTGATCCTCTCGCTGCTGATGGTGCAGTGTGCGCTGGGTCTGCTGACGATCCCATTCTCTGCTCAGCATATGGACGGCAGCGAAATGATGAAACTGGTCGGCTGGGCGCAGTCGGTGGTGACTTTCCACGGCGGTGCTTCTGAGCATCTCGACGGTGTGGCATTTGTCTTCCGTGTACATCTGGTGCTGGGGATGACGCTGTTTGTGCTGTTCCCGTTCTCCCGTCTGGTTCATATCTGGAGCGCGCCAGTCGAGTACCTGACGCGCAAATACCAGATTGTTCGTGCCCGTCGCTAATTCGTTGTTTTGATCCCAACCCCGCACTCGCGGGGTTTTTTTTCGCCCCAGCCCAGGTTGTTGCCTGCTGCCGCAAACAGAATCAGCGCACCACCTGCCAGTTGCGTGATGTTCAGCGAATGTCCAAATACCAGGTTATCGACAATGATTGCCACCACCGGATAAATGAATGACAGGGAACCCGTGATTGGCGTCGGGAGTTTCTGAATGGCGCTGTACAGCAGTTGGTACATGATGCCGGTGTGGACAATGCCCAGCGTTAATAAAATCGGCCACGTAAAGTCGCCCGAGAAGGCAGGTATCTGCGCCAGCGGCAGCAGCATCACCACGCCGGTTAGCACCTGGATAAAGGCGATATGCTGCGGTGCAATGGACCTGAGTTTGCGGGTAATGATTGCTGTCAGCGCGTAGAAGAAGGCGGCTCCCAGCGCCAGACCGATACCGGTGAACCATTCGCCACTGTGCGCGCCAGTTAACTCGCTGGAAAGCAAAATGACCACGCCGCCGAAAGCGAGGAACAGCCAGCCCCATTTTACCAGGCTGACGCGTTCGCCTAACAACATCCCCATCATCACCAGCATAAACGGTTGGGTGTTATAGACCACGGTAGAAAGGCCAATCGAGATGCGTTCGTAGGCTGCGAACAGCAGTAGCCAGTTCACCACTAACGCAATGCCGCCGAGAACGGCCAGCAGCAGCGTGATTCGGGTCAGCGGACTGAATGGCTTGTTACTCATCCGGATAAAAATAAAAAGAGCGATAGCGCCGATAAAACAGCGCCAGAACACCACTTCGGTCACCGGCAGGCCGGAGAGTAAAACAAACGCTCCGATAGAGCCGGAAATTAACATCGCCAGGCTCATTTGCCATACGCCTTTTTGCAGATCACGCATCATCCACCTCCTGATTAATGATGCTATTGTCGAAAAAGTCTGCCGGGTTTTACAGGGGTGATATAAGGTGAAATACATTAATGGCTTTTTAAAATCAGGTGAAAACGATGGAATACCTTCCCGATGATATCGACCGGCAAATTTTAACCTGCCTGGTGGAGGATGCGCGCGTGTCGCTGAAGGTGCTCAGCGGGCGTATTGGATTGACATCGCCCAGCACGGCGGAGCGTCTGAAAAGGCTGGAAGAGCGCGGCGTAATTCAGGGTTATGGTGCGCGGGTGAATCTGGGGGCGCTAGGGTATACGTTGCAGGCGCTGGTGCGCGTGCGGCCTTTGCCGGGGTTGTTGCATAAGGTGGATAAATACATTCAGGCCATGCCGGAGTGTATTGAGAGCGATAAGGTGACCGGGGAAGATTGTTTTGTTATCAGGCTGGTTGTGCGGTCGATAGAGCAGCTTGATACACTGCTGGATGGCCTGGCGGAGCACGCCCAGTGCAATACGTCGATTGTGAAAAGTTCACCAGTGAAGCGCCGGTTACCGCCGATGTAGTCGTCTGTGTTTGGGTTTATTCAGAAGTGATGGTGGTGGGGGAAGGATGACCCGGCGCGTTGCGCCTCGCCCTTCGGGTCGTTGCCTGCGGCAACGCTTTCTCGCTGCGCTCGAATCGAACCTTAGTCGACGCTTCTCATCCTTCCCTGCAACAGAAGAACATAGGGTAACTGAGCTAATTTGAGTATTTGTGCTTTATGGAAATGATGGTGGTGGGGGAAGGATTCGAACCTTCGAAGTCGATGACGGCAGATTTACAGTCTGCTCCCTTTGGCCGCTCGGGAACCCCACCACGGGGTAATGCTTTTTGACTTACCTGCTTCCTGTTGGAAGCGGGGCGCATCATATCAAATGAGACGCCCCTGTAAAGTATTCCTTTAGGAAAACTGAGTTGTTTGCCTGCTTTTTATCCGTAAAGGCGCAAAGCTAATCAATTCATTTTCCGAAAGATTAAAGAATGATGGTTCTGTTGCCGTAGACAAAGACGCGCTGTGCCAGCACCTGATACAGCGCACGGCTCAGGACGTTTTTCTCCACATCACGTCCGGCACGCATCATATCTTCCGCCGTATAGGTGTGATCCACATGAATCACGTCCTGCATGATGATTGGGCCTTCATCCAGATTGTCATTCACGTAGTGCGCGGTTGCACCGATGATCTTCACGCCGCGCTCGTAAGCCTGATGATACGGGCGTGCACCAATAAAGGCTGGCAGGAATGAGTGGTGAATATTGATGATCTTGTTCGGGAAACGTGAAACGAAAGACGGCGTCAGTACGCGCATATATTTCGCCAGTACCACGTAGTCCGGATTATGGGCTTCGATGGCCTGCGCCATCAGGTCGTCGTGCTCTTCACGGGTATGACCTTCATGGCTCACCAGCTCAAACGGAATATCAAAACGTTCGACCAGCGTACGCAGTGTCTCGTGGTTGCCGATAACAGCGGCGATTTCGACGTCCAGGCCGCCGTAGTTCGCTTTCATCAGCAGATCGCCCAGACAGTGGGCTTCTTTCGTCACCAGAATCACAATGCGACGATGGCCGGCGGGTGTTAACTCGCGCACGGAGCCTTCTGGCAGAGCGCTATCAAGGTCGGCAAGCAGGGTGGTGTCGTTGAAAATCCCCTCCAGTTCGGTACGCATGAAAAAGCGACCGGTACGGTGGTCAACGAACTCGTTGTTCTGCACGATATTCAGTTCATGTTTGTAACAAATGTTGGTAATTCGTGCGATCAGCCCTTTTTGATCGGGACAGATGGTGCGCAGAACTTTACGTTGTAGTGATTGCATCGCCGGGAAATCCTGTTTATGTATTTGCGAAATCTGGGTTGTCAGGCATTACTGCCCGCAACACTTTTTAAATTTTTTACCTGAACCACATGGGCAGGGATCATTACGACCAAACTGAGGGCGCGTTCCGTCAATATAATACCATTGCCCGCTTTCCTTTAAGAACCGGGAACGCTCGATAATGGCACCTGGTTTATTTTGTTCGGTAAACCGGGCGACAAAACTGACGTAGCCTTCATTGTGGTCACTGTCTGTTGCGAATTCATAGACGGTGAGCCCGAGCCAATGGGTGTTGGCAAATCCGGCTTCTATATCTTGCCTGAAACTGGCGGCATGACAGGATGGGTGCCAGGTTTTGATCAGGTAGTCTGCGTCTTTGATCACAAAAGCAGTATACCGCGAACGCATAAGGTGTGACGGGTCTGGTGCAACCTGTTCACCAGAAAGATATCGCTGGCAACATAGGCTATACTCCAGAGCGCTACCACAAGGGCAGAGTTGAGACACGATTCTCTTCCTGGAACAAAAATAAGGGCGTAAAACGCTTCGGGTAGCACCATGTTAACTGAGCAGATGCGTTGACGCTATGTCAGGAATCCAGGGGAAGTAAAACAGGGCTAATGAGAAAGGTTAAAATTGGACTGGCGCTGGGCTCAGGTGCAGCCCGGGGGTGGTCACATATCGGCGTGATCAATGCCTTAAACAAGATGGGTATTGACGTCGATATTGTTGCAGGGTGTTCTATTGGTTCGCTGGTCGGGTCTGCATACGCCTGCGGAAAGCTTCCGGAACTTGAAACCTGGGTGCGCTCCTTCAGCTACTGGGATGTGCTGCGCCTGATGGATCTTTCCTGGCAGCGTGGCGGGTTACTGCGCGGTGAGCGCGTGTTTAACCAGTTCCGCCAGATTATGCCTCTTGATGACTTCAGTCATTGTCAGATGCCTTTTGGTGCCGTCGCGACAAACCTGAGTACGGGACGTGAGCTTTGGCTTACCGAAGGGGATATCCATCTCGCTGTTCGCGCCTCCTGCAGTATGCCGGGGTTAATGGCCCCTGTCCTGCATAACGGCTACTGGCTGGTTGATGGTGGGGTGGTGAACCCCGTTCCCATCTCCCTGACGCGAGCGATGGGGGCCGATATCGTGATCGCCGTGGATTTGCAGCACGATGCGCACCTGATGCAGCAAGACCTGATGCCAGTCAATCTTCAAAGTGATGATGCCGACGGTGAGAAACTGGCATGGCATGAACGTTTACGTGGACGAATTGGCCGTGTGGCAGCGCGTCGCGCAGTGACCGCGCCGACGGCGATCGAAATTATGACCACCTCCATTCAGGTGCTTGAAAACCGCCTGAAGCGCAACCGTATGGCAGGCGACCCTCCGGATATTTTGATCCAGCCGTATTGCCCGCAGATTGCAACCCTTGATTTCCATCTGGCTGAGGCCGCCATTACTGCGGGCGCTGTAGCCGTCGAAAAGAAAATGGATGAATTGTTGCCATTTGTGCGGACAGCACGTTGAGCACCCTTTTTTTGATTACTTAAGCAAAATCTGACAGGCGATAGTATCGATAGCATGCCACTATTTAGTTACTGTCAGTCAGGGGAGGTACCATGACGCAGCCATTGGCCGGAAAACAAATTTTGATTGTTGAAGACGAGCCCGTTTTCCGCTCGCTGCTGGATTCGTGGTTATCCTCACTGGGTGCAATCACTGCACTGGCTGAGGATGGTATCGACGCGCTGGAAAAAATGGTCAGCATCACACCCGATCTGATGATCTGTGATATCGCGATGCCGCGGATGAATGGCCTTAAGCTGGTTGAGCATCTGCGTAATGAAGGCGATAAAACCCCCATTTTGATGATTTCAGCGACGGAGAATATGGCGGACATCGCCAAAGCATTACGCCTGGGCGTTCAGGATATTCTGCTTAAACCCGTTAAGGATTTGAACCGTCTGCGTGAAACGGTGTTGGCCTGCCTTTATCCAAATATGTTTAATTCCCGGGTAGAGGAAGAGGAGCGTCTTTTCCAGGACTGGGATGCTTTAGTCAGCAACCCTCCAGCGGCCGCAAAATTGTTACAGGAACTCCAGCCTCCGGTACAACAAACTATTTCACATTGCCGAATAAATTATCGACAGTTGATGGCCGCCGATCAGCCTGGACTGGTGCTGGATATTGCGCCATTGTCTGATGCGGATCTTGCGTTTTATTGTCTGGATGTTACCCGGGCAGGAGACAATGGTGTATTAGCGGCGTTATTACTTCGTGCGCTATTTAATGGCCTGTTGCAGGAGCAACTATCGCATCAGGGACAACGACTCCCTGAGTTAGGCAGTTTACTTAAACAGGTTAATCAGCTTTTTCGCCAGGCCAATTTGCCGGGACAGTTTCCGCTATTGGTCGGTTATTACCACAGCAGTTTGAAAAATCTTATCCTCGTTTCAGCGGGTCTGAATGCCACTCTGAATACCGGGGAGCATCATATTCAGGTGAGCAACGGTGTGCCCCTTGGCACACTGGAGACGGCTTACCTTAATCAAATTAGCCACCGCTGTTCCTCCTGGCAGTGCCAAATTTGGGGTGCCGGGGGGCGGTTACGCTTAATGTTGTCCACGGAATAAGCAGTTGGTTCTTATTCGTAAGATTGCTTTTCCTGTGTTTTGCCGGGAGTGCTACTATCACAGCCCAGATTCATGCGTATTTATCCTAATTGATCGGCAACGCGTTCTTTTCAGACCCGGACTGTAAGGTGAGACTGATATACTCGACGCGTTATTTAATGCATAAAAGTTCAAAACTTGAACAGCTCAGGAGAATTTCAATGGCTGCCCTAAATTCGAAAGTCAGAAAGGCCGTTATCCCGGTAGCGGGATTGGGGACCAGGATGTTACCAGCAACTAAGGCAATTCCTAAAGAGATGCTGCCTTTGGTTGATAAGCCATTAATCCAGTACGTCGTTAATGAATGTATCGCCGCCGGTATTACTGAAATTGTGCTGGTTACGCATTCATCTAAAAACTCAATCGAAAACCATTTCGATACAAGTTTTGAACTTGAAGCTATGCTGGAAAAACGTGTTAAGCGCCAGCTGTTAGCTGAAGTTCAGTCTATTTGCCCTCCACACGTTACCATTATGCAGGTGCGTCAGGGGCTGGCTAAAGGCCTGGGTCACGCGGTACTGTGCGCACACCCTGTCGTGGGCGACGAACCTGTCGCGGTGATCCTGCCAGACGTTATTCTGGATGAATATGAATCCAACCTGTCTAAAGACAACCTGGCTGAGATGATTCACCGCTTTGACGAAACCGGTAGCAGCCAGATTATGGTTGAGCCTGTTGCCGATGTGACAGCTTACGGTGTCGTTGACTGCAAAGGTGTGAATCTGGAACCTGGCGAAAGCGTGCCAATGGTGGGCGTTGTTGAGAAACCAAAAGCAGACGCAGCACCGTCTAATCTGGCGGTTGTAGGCCGTTATGTCCTGAGCGCTGAAATCTGGCCACTGCTGGCGAAAACCCCTCCAGGAGCGGGTGATGAGATCCAGCTGACCGACGCTATTGATATGCTGATCGAGAAAGAAACCGTTGAAGCCTACCATATGAAAGGTAAGAGCCATGACTGCGGGAATAAGCTCGGTTATATGCAGGCATTTGTTGAATATGGCATTCGCCACAATACGCTGGGTGAAGAATTTAAAGCCTGGCTCAAAGACAGTATGGGTATTAAAAAATAACCCGGGCTGTAAATGAACAAGACCGGTGTGGCGATGCCCACCGGTTTTTTTATGCCCATAACAACCTGTGACAGGCTCAGACCGTAAGGAATGTTAAATAGTCCATTGTCACTATATGACAGAGTGTAAGGGGATGTTTGACGTGAATTTCAGATACAAAAAATCCCGCATTAAGCGGGATTTTTCAGAATGCGTCCTGATTAATCCTTGATCAGGAAGTCATCCAGCTGTTTGCCTTGCTCATCCATTGCTTTCTTGATAACAGCAGGAGTACGACCCTGGCCAGTCCAGGTTTTAGTTTCGCCGTTTTCATCAACATAGCTATATTTAGCAGGACGAGCAGCGCGTTTGGCTTTGGTACCGGTTTTAGCAGCAGCCATGCTGTTCAGCAATTCGTTTGGATCGATACCATCAGCAATCAGCATTTCACGATATTGCTGCAGTTTACGAGTGCGTTCTTCGATTTCAGCTGCAGCAGCGCTTTCTTCTTCACGACGTTCATTAACTACAACTTCTAATTTTTCCAGCATTTCTTCAAGCGTTTCAAGGGTACATTCTCTTGCCTGCGCACGAAGAGTACGGATGTTGTTCAGAATTTTAAGTGCTTCGCTCATTGTAGTAATCTCAAACTTATAATGGGGGGGTGGTTTGTTGACCTAATAATAGAGCGATAATTTGAGTTGTGCAATAGGTGGGAATGTAAGGAATTCAAAAAATACTAAATAATGGTCGCTATTATTAATTACGCTAACTTAAATTTCATTAGGTCCCGGACTGCGTGTTATCACGGTAACCTGCTTAACAGGGTCGGTTACATGTTTTTTTTGGCTTTGTTGAATAAATCAGATTTCGGGTAAGTCTCCCCCGTAGCGGGTTGTGTTTTCAGGCAATACGCACGCTTTCAGGCATACCTGCTTTCGTCATTTTGTTCAGCGCTCGTACCAGGGCCATAGCCTCCGCAACCTGACCATCGTAGTCACGCAGCGTCAGTGAACCCCCGAACAGCTGTTTTACCCGGTACATCGCCGTTTCCGCTATCGAGCGACGGTTGTAATCTGTTGTCCATTTCCACCGCGCATTACTCCCGGTCATTCGCTGATTAGCCACTGCACGGTTACGGTCTGCATATTCACCGGGCCAGTAACCCGCACCTTTTCGGGGCGGGATAAGCGCGCTGATTTTCTTACGCCGCAGTTCATCGTGACAGAGCCGGGTGTCGTAAGCGCCGTCTGCCGATGCTGCCCTGATTTTTCTGTGAGTCTGCCGGATAAGATCCGGGAAGGCTTCTGAGTCCGTCACATTGTTCAGCGACAGGTCTGCACAGATGATTTCATGTGTTTTGCTGTCAACTGCCAGATGCAACTTTCGCCATATACGACGGCGTTCTTTGCCGTGTTTTTTGACTTTCCATTCGCCTTCACCAAAGACCTTCAGCCCGGTGGAATCAACCACCAGATGCGCGATTTCACCTCGGGTGAACGTTTTGAAACTGACATTAACCGACTTTGCGCGCTTGCTGACACTGGTGTAATCCGGGCAGCGCAACGGAACATTCATCAGTGTAAAAATGGAATCAATAAAACCCTGTGCAGCCCGCAGGGTCAACCTGAACACGCGTTTAATGACCAGAACGGTGGTGATGGCGAGATCAGAATAGCGCTGAGGTCTTCCCCGTGATGAAGGCGTTGCCGACTCATACCAGGCCTGAATAGCTTCATCATCCAGCCAGAAAGTTATGGAGCCACGGTTGATGAGGGCTTTATTGTAGGTGGGCCAGTTGGTGATTTTGAACTTTTGCTTTGCCACGGAACGGTCTGCGTTGTCGGGAAGATGCGTGATCTGATCCTTCAACTCAGCAAAAGTTCGATTTATTCAACAAAGCCGTTTTTTTTGTGACATTTACCGCAGGAATTATAGTTGCGGCGGATAAATATCAGCCTTTTGTATTACTTCGCAAAAGCGGTGTAAAGGCAAAAATAGTTAATAAATAGTGAATTTTAATGAACCTGGATTCCAGTATAAAAAGAAGTGTTATCTTTGGCCGATGCCATAACTTATTGGCGATGCTTAATGCGTTTACTGCATGTTTTGACGCATTATTTTCTTAATTTACGGGTTTTTACCCGCGTCCTGAGCCCGCAGGGTCTGTGCAGTGTGTCGCTGATGGTGAGGCAAAATATGGTACAATGAATCATTGGGAATATTACACATTGATTAGGGTTTTACGGCCAATGGCACAACTTTATTTCTACTATTCGGCAATGAATGCCGGGAAATCTACGGCGTTACTGCAATCCTCCTACAATTATCAGGAAAGAGGTATGCGTACCGTGGTTTACACCGCTGAAATCGACGATCGCTATGGCGCGGGCAAGGTGAGTTCCAGAATAGGTCTCTCGTCGCCTGCCAGACTGTATAACCCGGAAACCGACCTGTTGCAGGATATTCGCACAGCACACGCTGCACAGCCTATTCATTGCGTTCTGGTTGATGAAAGCCAGTTCCTTACACGTGAACAGGTTCATGCGCTTTCAGAGGTTGTTGATGAGCTTGATATCCCCGTTCTGTGTTATGGGTTGCGTACGGATTTCCGGGGGGAATTATTTGCCGGGAGCCAGTATTTACTTGCCTGGTCCGATAAGCTTGTTGAACTGAAAACTATCTGTTTTTGCGGCCGTAAAGCCAGTATGGTGCTTCGTCTCGATCAGTCCGGAAAACCTTATGCGGATGGTGAGCAGGTGGTGATAGGGGGCAATGAGCGTTATATCTCGGTTTGCCGTAAACACTATAAGGAAGCATTGGTGGTAGGTTCACTGACGGCGATTCAGCACGACAACCGGAAATAATGAGCCGCTGAATGTTTTCAGCTTAATATGCAGACATAAAAAAACCCGCCAAATGGCGGGTTTTTTATCGGGCTATCAATTAAGCGCTTTTCTTCGCTTTTTTGTCAGCTTTTACGGCAGGTGCTTCAGTTTTTGCAACAGTATCACCTTCTTTGAACTCGCGGCCGTAGTAGGTATCCAGCAGGATCTGTTTCAGCTCGGAGATCAGTGGGTAGCGCGGGTTAGCACCGGTACACTGGTCATCGAATGCATCTTCAGACAGCTTATCTACGTGAGCGAGGAAGTCAGCTTCCTGTACGCCTGCTTCGCGGATGGATTTAGGAATACCCAGTTCAGCTTTAATGCTTTCCAGCCATGCCAGCAGTTTCTCAATCTTCGCAGCAGTACGGTCACCCGCAGCGCTCAGACCCAGGTGGTCTGCGATTTCAGCATAACGACGACGTGCTTGCGGACGGTCGTACTGGCTGAATGCAGTCTGCTTGGTTGGGTTGTCGTTAGCGTTATAACGGATAACGTTGCTGATCAACAGGGCGTTCGCCAGACCGTGAGGAATGTGGAACTGAGAACCCAGTTTGTGTGCCATTGAGTGGCAAACACCCAGGAAGGCGTTGGCAAATGCGATACCGGCGATGGTTGCTGCACTGTGTACACGCTCACGCGCTACCGGGTTTTTAGACCCTTCGTTGTAAGATGCTGGCAGGTTTTCTTTCAGCAGTTTCAGCGCCTGCAGAGCCTGGCCGTCAGAGAACTCAGAAGCCAGTACGGAAACATAGGCTTCCAGGGCGTGAGTTACAGCATCCAGACCACCGAACGCACACAGTGATTTCGGCATATCCATCACCAGGTTGGCATCAACGATAGCCATATCTGGGGTCAGCGCGTAGTCAGCCAGTGGGTATTTCTGGCCGGTCGCATCATCAGTTACAACCGCAAACGGTGTCACTTCTGAACCGGTACCGGAAGTGGTAGTCACAGCGATCATCTTCGCTTTTACGCCCATTTTCGGGAACTTGTAGATACGTTTACGGATGTCCATAAAGCGCAGTGCCAGTTCTTCGAAGTGCGTTTCAGGATGCTCGTACATAACCCACATGATTTTCGCGGCGTCCATTGGGGAACCACCACCCAGTGCGATAATCACATCTGGTTTGAAGGAGTTCGCCAGTTCAGCACCTTTGCGAACAACGCTCAGTGTTGGGTCAGCTTCAACTTCAAAGAAGACTTCAGTTTCGACGCCAGCCGCTTTCAGAACAGAGGTGATCTGATCTGCGTAGCCGTTGTTGAACAGGAAACGGTCAGTCACGATGAGCGCACGTTTGTGGCCATCAGTAATCACTTCATCCAGCGCGATTGGCAGAGAGCCACGACGGAAGTAGATAGATTTCGGAAGTTTGTGCCACAACATGTTTTCAGCTCGCTTAGCAACGGTTTTCTTGTTGATCAGGTGTTTTGGACCAACGTTTTCAGAGATGGAGTTACCACCCCAGGAACCACAACCCAGAGTCAGGGAAGGTGCGAGTTTGAAGTTGTACAGGTCACCGATACCACCCTGAGAAGCCGGGGTGTTAATCAGGATACGTGCAGTCTTCATCTTCTGACCGAAGTGAGCAACACGTTCTGGCTGGTTATCCTGGTCGGTGTACAGGCAAGAGGTGTGACCGATACCGCCCATTGCAACCAGCTTCTCTGCTTTTTCTACCGCGTCATCAAAATCTTTTGCACGGTACATTGCCAGAGTAGGGGACAGTTTTTCGTGAGCAAACGGCTCGCTTTCGTCCACAACTTTAACTTCACCGATCAGGATCTTGGTGGTGACCGGAACGGTAAAGCCTGCGAGTTCAGCAATTTTATATGCTGGCTGACCAACGATAGCGGCGTTCAGCGCGCCATTTTTCAGAATGATGTCCTGAACGGCTTTCAGCTCTTTGCCCTGCAGCATGTAGCCACCGTGGCTGGCAAAACGTTCGCGAACAGCATCGTATACGGAATCAACAACCACTACAGACTGTTCAGATGCACAGATAACGCCGTTGTCGAAGGTTTTAGACATCAGTACAGACGCGACAGCACGTTTGATATCTGCGGTTTCGTCGATAACCACTGGCGTGTTACCTGCGCCTACGCCGATTGCCGGTTTACCGGAGCTGTATGCTGCTTTAACCATACCAGGGCCACCGGTCGCCAGGATCAGGTTAATGTCCGGGTGGTGCATCAGTGCGTTGGACAGTTCAACAGACGGTTGATCGATCCAGCCGATGAGGTCTTTAGGTGCGCCAGCTGCAATGGCAGCCTGCAGGACGATATCCGCAGCTTTGTTGGTGGCGTCTTTCGCACGTGGGTGCGGGGAGAAGATAATTGCGTTACGGGTCTTCAGGCTGATCAGTGATTTGAAGATAGCAGTAGACGTTGGGTTGGTGGTCGGAACGATACCGCAGATGATGCCGATAGGTTCTGCAATGGTGATCGTACCGAAGGTGTCGTCTTCAGACAGCACGCCACAGGTTTTCTCATCTTTATAGGCGTTGTAGATATACTCTGAAGCAAAGTGGTTTTTAATCACTTTATCTTCAACGATACCCATGCCGGATTCGGCAACGGCCATTTTAGCGAGAGGGATTCGAGCATCTGCAGCAGCCAGAGCGGCCGCGCGGAAGATTTTATCAACCTGTTCTTGGGTGAAATTGGCATATTCACGCTGGGCCTTTTTAACGCGCTCTACGAGGGCGTTCAGTTCAGCGATATTGGTAACAGCCATAATGCTCTCCTGATAATGTTTAAACTCTTTTAGTAAACCAGCGCTCGATACGTCAGACAGTATAGTCAGGGCTTATAGGACTTGCGTAACACACAGTAAAACAAAGGGTTACTTCCTGTCGATTCACTAATTTACTAAAAGAGCCTTACCTTAGCATCATACCTTTTTGATAGGTGATCTCCCTGGCGGCGTAATCAGATTACTCACTTCTGAGTACGGAAATCATGATCTGCATCAATTTTCCCCCAAGCTGATACCATTCAGCAGGGTTATTTCTTTGAGATTATTCCACTGTTAAATAATTACGTAACTATTGGAAGCGTGGCTATCATTGATTCTACAAATGTTTAACATCATGAAATGCTAACGTTTTGGCACAGATTTCTGGTGAAGTATGCTAATAAAAAGCGTATCTTCAGCGCGGTTCTACCATGACACAGTATCAGTCCCGGGCCATGCGCATAAGCGGAGCTAAACGTGATCCAAACGCTCTTTGATTTTCCAACATATTTTAAGTTTTTTATTGGTTTGTTTGCCCTGGTCAACCCGGTGGGGATTATCCCTGTCTTCATTAGTATGACCAGCTACCAGACGGCGGTGGCCAGGAACAAAACCAATCTCACGGCCAACCTGTCCGTGGCCATTATATTGCTTACCTCTCTTTATCTGGGGGATGCCATCCTGCAACTGTTTGGCATTTCCATTGACTCCTTCCGCATCGCGGGTGGGATCCTGGTGGTCACCATTGCCATGTCGATGATCAGCGGTAAGCTGGGGGAAGATAAACAGAACAAACAGGAAAAGTCAGAAACCGCCATTCGCGAGAGCATTGGTGTGGTGCCGCTGGCGTTACCGTTGATGGCAGGACCCGGGGCGATCAGTTCGACAATCGTCTGGGGGACTCGCTACCACAACCTGATGCACCTTATTGGTTTCTCCGTGGCGATTGCCATTTTTGCGCTTTGTTGTTGGGGCGTGTTCCGTATGGCTCCCTGGCTGGTGCGTTTGCTGGGACAGACGGGCATCAACGTCATTACCCGTATTATGGGTCTGTTATTGATGGCGCTGGGCATTGAGTTCATCGTCACCGGTATAAAGAGCATTTTCCCCGGACTGCTGCACTAACCACGTCATATGAATAAACGGAGCCACGGGCTCCGTTTTTTATGTGATTATCAGCAAATCATATTAATAAAGTTGAAATTTGCACAAACCATAATAAATTCTACTGATAATTGTAATTCAATGTATTTCAGTAACTTATGTGTTTTGTGTTTACCCGCCTGCACATAAATCCTGCGATCGATCTGTTATTTGACTCACATGATACTCTGGGGCTTGCTGAGAGATAACCGAAATGATATTAGTAATTTCAACGTTCCGTTAGAGGAATGTGCTAAATAATAACCAGTTGTTAAATTTTCGTACAAAACCAGTCAATGACAGCGCAGCGACGCGCTTGTAGAGAAAATTATCTCTATCATATTGAATAGCAGGGTGTTTCCCTGGTGTTTGATGTCCGGCAGGGCTGCCCATAAAAACGCGGTACTCACCGTAAAAGAGAATTGCTTAACAAATTTGCAAAATGTATTGGCGCGAGTTTACGCCATTTGATACTTTCCGGCCTTATATTTTGCAGCATAAAACAAGTAGATGAGAATTATTTTCATATAGTCCTCTTCTCAGGTATCCAGCACACGTCCCAGACAGGGGAGGCGTGTTAAGAATCGACGCAAGACGGCCATACGAGCGGTCAGTAATAAAGAAGTCGGTGATAGCAAGAAGTAAAAAAAGAACCTGACAGCAGCAAAAAAAACTCCTGCGCTGTACAGGCCCCAACAGGGGATACACAGCTGGCGAAGGCCAGTAATTATAATGAGTGGAGTATCAACACAATGTCCATCATCACAAAAAAAAGTCTGATAGCAGCGGGTATTTTCACTGCGCTGATCGCGGGTAATATGGCAATGGCTGCCGACGTGCCTGCAGGTGTAACGCTTGCAGAAAAACAAACCATGATCCGTAACAACGGCGCTGAGCCGCAGTCTCTGGATCCGAACAAGATTGAAGGTGTTCCTGAAGCGAATATCAGTCGCGATCTGTTCGAAGGTCTGCTGATTACCTCGACGAAAGACGGTCACCCAATCCCGGGCGTGGCTGAAAGCTGGGATAATAAAGACTTTAAAGTCTGGACATTCCACCTGCGTAAAGACGCAAAATGGTCCAACGGTGAACCTGTCACCGCACAAGATTTCGTATATAGCTGGCAGCGTCTGGTTGATCCTAAAACGGCTTCTCCTTACGCCAGCTATCCGCAGTACGGTCACATCCTGAACGTTGATGAAATCATCGACGGTAAAAAAGCTCCATCAGAACTCGGCGTGAAAGCCATCGATGACCACACTCTGGAAGTCACCCTGAGCGAACCTGTTCCGTATTTCTACAAACTGCTGGTTAACCCGGCAATGTCTCCGGTTAACAAAACTGCCATCGAAAAATTCGGTGAGAAGTGGACTCAGCCAGCTAACATCGTCACTAACGGTGCTTATAAGCTGAAAGACTGGGTGGTTAACGAGCGTATCGTGATGGAGCGTAACACCAACTACTGGGATAACGCGAAAACCATCGTAGACCAGATTACCTATCTGCCGATTTCCTCCGAAGTGACGGACGTTAACCGTTACCGCAGCGGCGAAATCGACATGACCTATAACAACCTGCCGATTGAACTCTTCCAGAAGCTGAAGAAAGAGATCCCAACCGAAGTTCACGTCGATCCGTACCTGTGTACGTATTACTACGAAATCAACAACCAGAAAGCGCCATTTACCGATGCTCGCGTACGTACCGCGCTGAAGCTGGGTCTGGATCGCGATATCATCGTAAACAAAGTGAAAGCGCAGGGCGACCTGCCGGCATTCGGTTACACCCCGCCATACACAGATGGCGCGAAGCTGACCAAACCAGAGTGGTTCACCTGGACACAGGCAAAACGTAACGAAGAAGCGAAGAAACTGCTGGCCGAAGCGGGCTACACCGCAGACAAGCCGCTGACGTTTAACCTGCTGTATAACACCTCCGATCTGCACAAGAAACTGGCTATCGCGGCTGCATCCATCTGGAAGAAAAACCTGGGTGTGGATGTGAAGCTGGTGAACCAGGAGTGGAAAACCTTCCTGGATACCCGTCACCAGGGTAACTACGATGTGGCGCGTGCCGGCTGGTGTGCGGACTACAACGAACCTACGTCCTTCCTGAACACCATGCTGTCTGACAGCTCCATGAATACCGCGCACTATAAGAGCCCGGCGTTTGATTCAATCATGAAAGAAACGCTGCAAGTGACTGATGAGGCACAACGTACTGCCCTGTACGACAAAGCAGAGCAGCAGTTAGGTAAAGATTCTGCGATCGTTCCGGTTTACTACTACGTGAACGCGCGTCTGGTGAAACCTTGGGTTGGCGGTTATACCGGTAAAGACCCGATGGACAACATCTACACCAAAGATCTGTACATCATTAAGCATTAATGGCAATCCGTGGGGCAATGTTATTTGCCCCACTGTGTCTTAACTCATCGCACTATATGCACATGATTTTTCGGGTTCGCCAGAAAAAACATGTGCAAAAGGCACACGCCAGAAGGTACGGGCAATGTTGAAATTTATCCTACGTCGCTGTCTTGAAGCGATTCCGACGCTCTTTATTCTTATTACGATTTCGTTCTTCATGATGCGTCTTGCTCCCGGTAGTCCATTTACCAGCGAGCGTGCGCTGCCGCCAGAAGTGATGGCAAATATCGAAGCGAAATATCATTTAAACGATCCTATCTCCACCCAATACTTCAGTTATCTGAAGCAGCTGGCGCATGGCGATTTTGGGCCCTCGTTCAAATATAAAGACTATTCCGTTAACGACCTGGTGGCTTCAAGCTTCCCGGTCTCGGCTAAATTAGGTGCTGCGGCATTCTTCCTGGCCGTTATTCTCGGGGTTGCCGCGGGCGTTATTGCCGCACTAAAACAAAATACCAAATGGGATTATACCGTAATGGGGGTCGCAATGACCGGGGTCGTTATCCCCAGTTTCGTTGTGGCACCATTACTGGTGATGATATTTGCCATCACGCTGAAATGGCTGCCTGGTGGCGGCTGGAACGGCGGGGCACTGAAGTTTATGATTTTGCCGATGGTGGCATTATCACTGGCGTATATTGCCAGCATTGCGCGTATTACCCGTGGCTCGATGATTGAAGTGTTGCACTCAAACTTCATTCGTACCGCGCGTGCAAAGGGGCTGCCAATGCACCGGATTATTCTCCGTCACGCGCTTAAGCCTGCGCTGTTACCCGTACTGTCCTATATGGGCCCGGCCTTCGTCGGTATTATTACGGGTTCAATGGTGATTGAAACTATTTATGGCCTGCCAGGTATTGGCCAGCTGTTCGTTAACGGTGCGCTTAACCGCGATTACTCGCTGGTATTAAGCCTCACAATCCTTGTCGGAACGCTGACCATTCTCTTTAACGCAATTGTCGATGTGCTGTATGCCGTTATCGACCCGAAAATCCGTTACTAACACTGGAGCACGCCATGATGTTGAGTAAGAAAAACAGCGAGGCGCTGGAAAACTTCAGTGAAAAACTGGAAGTAGAAGGCCGTAGCCTCTGGCAAGATGCCCGTCGTCGTTTTATGCACAACCGTGCTGCCGTCACCAGTTTGTTTGTGCTGGTGTTGATTGCTCTGTTTGTGACCCTGGCTCCCATGCTGTCACAGTTCACCTATTTCGATACCGACTGGGGCATGATGTCCAGCGCGCCGGATATGACATCCGGGCACTATTTCGGTACGGATTCTTCCGGGCGTGATTTGCTGGTTCGTGTGGCGATTGGTGGCCGTATCTCGTTGATGGTCGGTATTGCCGCCGCGCTGGTGGCGGTGATCGTCGGTACGCTCTATGGCTCACTTTCCGGCTATCTTGGCGGCAAAGTGGACTCCGTAATGATGCGTCTGCTTGAGATATTAAACTCCTTCCCGTTCATGTTCTTCGTTATCCTGCTGGTGACCTTCTTTGGCCAGAATATCCTGCTGATCTTTGTGGCGATCGGGATGGTTTCCTGGCTGGACATGGCGCGTATTGTGCGCGGTCAAACGCTGAGCCTTAAACGCAAAGAGTTTATCGAAGCCGCACAGGTTGGTGGGGTATCGACCGGCAATATCGTGGTTCGACACATCGTTCCTAACGTGCTGGGTGTGGTTGTGGTCTATGCCTCGCTGCTGGTGCCAAGCATGATCCTGTTTGAATCCTTCCTGAGCTTCCTGGGTCTGGGGACGCAAGAACCGTTGAGCAGCTGGGGTGCGCTTCTGAGTGATGGTGCAAACTCAATGGAAGTTTCTCCGTGGCTGCTGTTATATCCGGCGGGCTTCCTGGTCGTCACCCTGTTTTGTTTCAACTTTATCGGCGATGGCCTGCGTGATGCCCTCGACCCGAAAGACCGTTAAGGAGCGCCGTCATGACGATAATTGAAACGGCAACTGCGCCACAGGCGCAACAACAGAGCAAAATTCTGCTGGATGTCAAAGACCTCCGCGTCACCTTTAAAACGCCGGACGGAGATGTTACCGCCGTAAACGATCTCAACTTCAGCCTGCGTGCGGGTGAAACGCTGGGGATCGTGGGTGAATCCGGTTCGGGGAAATCACAAACGGCGTTTGCGCTGATGGGGCTTCTGGCGCAAAACGGGCGTATTGGTGGTTCCGCGACCTTCAACGGGAAAGAGATCCTGAACCTGCCGGAGCAGGAGCTGAACAAGCTTCGTGCTGAGCAGATTTCGATGATTTTCCAGGATCCGATGACGTCACTTAACCCGTATATGCGCGTCGGCGAACAGCTGATGGAAGTGCTGATGCTGCACAAAGGCATGGGCAAAGCGGAAGCGTTCGAAGAGTCCGTCAAAATGCTGGATGCGGTAAAAATGCCGGAAGCACGTAAGCGCATGCGCATGTTCCCGCACGAGTTTTCCGGCGGTATGCGCCAGCGCGTGATGATTGCGATGGCGCTGCTGTGTCGGCCAAAATTGCTGATCGCCGATGAACCGACCACCGCGCTGGACGTGACCGTTCAGGCGCAGATCATGACCCTGTTGAACGAGCTTAAGCGCGAATTCAACACGGCGATTATCATGATCACCCACGACCTGGGCGTGGTTGCGGGTATCTGCGACAAAGTGCTGGTGATGTATGCCGGTCGTACCATGGAGTATGGCAAAGCGCGAGATGTGTTCTATCAGCCTGCGCATCCGTACTCGATTGGCCTGTTGAATGCCGTTCCGCGCCTCGACGCGGAAGGCGAATCTCTGTTGACCATTCCGGGCAACCCGCCAAACCTGCTGCGTTTGCCGAAAGGCTGCCCGTTCCAGCCGCGCTGTCCGCACGCGATGGAAATCTGTAACAGCGCTCCGCCGCTGGACGAGTTTGCACCAGGCCGTCTGCGCGCCTGCTTTAAGCCGCAGGAGGATCTGGTATGAACGCATTAGATGAAAAAAGAAATGTACTGCTCGAAATCGCCGATCTGAAAGTGCATTTCGACATTAAAGACGGCAAACAGTGGTTCTGGCAGCCGCCTAAAACCCTGAAAGCGGTGGATGGCGTCACGCTTCGCCTGTACGAAGGGGAAACCCTGGGCGTGGTGGGTGAGTCAGGCTGTGGTAAATCCACGTTTGCGCGCGCCATTATTGGCCTGGTGAAAGCGACGGGCGGTAAAGTGGCATGGCTGGGCAAAGATTTGCTGGGCATGAAGCCGGACGAGTGGCGCGATGTGCGTAGCGATATCCAGATGATTTTCCAGGATCCCCTGGCATCATTAAACCCGCGTATGACTATCGGTGAGATTATCTCCGAGCCGCTGCGCACCTATCATCCGAAGTTATCACGTCAGGAAGTGCGCGATCGTGTTAAGGCGATGATGCTGAAAGTCGGGCTGTTGCCTAACCTCATCAACCGCTACCCGCACGAATTCTCCGGCGGCCAGTGCCAGCGTATCGGTATTGCACGTGCGTTGATCCTCGAACCGAAGCTGATCATCTGTGATGAGCCAGTTTCTGCACTGGACGTTTCTATTCAGGCGCAGGTGGTTAACCTGCTGCAAAAACTGCAGCGTGAAATGGGGCTGTCGCTGATCTTCATTGCGCACGACCTGGCGGTGGTCAAACACATTTCTGACCGCGTACTGGTGATGTATCTGGGGCATGCCGTGGAACTGGGCACGTATGATGAGGTGTACCACAACCCGTTGCACCCTTATACCAAAGCGCTGATGTCGGCCGTACCGATCCCCGATCCCGATCTGGAAAAAAATAAAACCATCCAGCTTCTGGACGGTGAATTGCCATCGCCGATTAACCCGCCTTCAGGCTGCGTATTCCGTACGCGGTGTCCGATGGCAGGGCCGGAATGTGCGAAAACACGTCCGGTTCTGGAAGGCAGCTTCCGGCATGCGGTTTCCTGCCTGAAAGTCGATCCGTTATAAACATAAGGGCTGACATTACGTCAGCCCTTATCGTCTGTAGATGATAAAAAAGGCTGCATCGCAGCCTTTTTTATTATTCACGCCAGATAATATGGCACAGCTTGTGGTCTTTCTCGCGACACAGCAGCACGCGGGCAAAAATGTCGTTAATTTCACCACCATCTTCATCCGCCAGCCCAATCACGACTTCGGCGAAGAAATCAGGATTGAGGTCGAAATCCACGTGTTCGGCCCAGTCTTCTGCCGGGTCGAACAATTCGGCACCGCCGCGCTCTTCGAATTGCAGATTAAAGAGGATCACGTCTGCGGGATCGAGGTTATCAACCGCCAGTTCGAGAAAAATGTCATAGGCCTGCTCGAGCGTTTCGTCTTCGGTCAGGCGATTGTTCAGATCCATTTCCATGATGACTACCTGTTTAACATCGTTGGGCACGTTTTACAGCAACGGGCTAAAGAAGTAAAACAGTCGTTCGGCAATTCTCTGCCACAGCGGACGTTTCACCCACAGTCTGGCATCCAGCAGGCGCGAGCGGGAGATATAGTCATCCTGTACCGCCGCCAGATCGCCACCAAATCCGGAATCGTCTATCACCAGCGTGATCTCAAAATTTAGCCACAGGCTGCGCATATCAAGATTGACGGTTCCCACCAGGCTCAGCTCGCCGTCAACCAGTACGCTTTTGGTATGCAGAAGCCCGCCCTCGAACTGGTAAATTTTCACACCAGCAGCCAGCAGTTCGGTAAAGAAGGCGCGGCTGGCCCAGCCCACGAGCAGCGAGTCATTTTTGCGCGGCATAATAATACTGACGTCCACACCACGCTGCGCAGCGGTACAAATCGCGTGCAGCAGATCATCGCTGGGAACAAAGTAGGGGGTGGTCATGATCAGATATTCACGCGCTGAGTAGGTGGCAGTGAGCAACGCCTGATGAATCAAATCTTCCGGGAAACCCGGCCCGGAGGCGATGGTGTGAATAGTGTGGCCACTGGCCTCTTCAAACGGCATGATATTACCGTCCGGTGGCGGAGGAAGAATGCGTTTGCCGGTTTCAATTTCCCAGTCACAGGAGTAGACGATCCCCATAGAGGTGGCAATCGGGCCTTCCATTCGTGCCATCAGGTCAACCCATTGTCCGACGCCAGAATCTTGCTTGAAGAAACGCGGGTCAACCATGTTCATACTGCCGGTATAGGCAATATAGTTATCGATCATGATCATTTTACGGTGCTGACGAAGATCCATGCGGCGCAGAAAAACACGCAGCAGGTTGACCTTTAGCGCCTCAACCACTTCGATACCGGCATTACGCATCATGCCCGCCCAGGGGCTGCGGAAAAATGCGACGCTACCAGCGGAGTCCAGCATCAGGCGGCAGTGAATACCCCGGCGAGCGGCCGCCATCAGCGATTCTGCGACCTGATCGGCCATCCCACCGGGTTGCCAGATATAGAACACCATCTCAATGTTATGGCGAGCCAGCTGAATATCACGGATCAACGCCTGCATCACATCATCGGAGGTTGTCAGGAGCTGGAGCTGATTCCCTTTTACGCCGGCAATTCCCTGGCGACGCTCGCACAGTTTAAACAGCGAGGAAGCGACGCTACTGTTGTTCTCAGCGAAAATATGTTTACAGGCTTTAAGATCGTTGAGCCATTTTGCGGTGGAAGGCCACATGGCCCGGGCACGTTCGGCACGGCGCTTACCGAGATGAAGCTCACCGAACGAGAGATAGGCAATAATGCCCACCAACGGCAGGATGTAAATAATCAGTAGCCAGGCCATGGCAGAGGGTACGGCTCTGCGCTTCATCAGGATGCGCAACGTCACACCCGCGATTAACAGCCAGTATCCCAGAATGACCAGCCAACTCACCACGGTGTAGAAGGTTGTCATAGATAAGAAAATCCTTTTGAAAGCGTATTGTTATGAGTGTACGCATCAGGATTCATCTGGCAAATAAAAACGCCAGATAAAAGCGCTGGTTTGCTGAGGGGTTGGGTTTATAATGGGATTTCTGTTAGAGAAAGAGTTGTAGACATGAAGCGCAGTAGAACAGAAGTAGGGCGCTGGCGCATGTTGCGACAGGTGAGTCGTCGCAAGGCTCGTTGGCTGGAAGCACAATCCCGCCGCAATATGCGTATCCACGCTATCAGAAAATGTGGACTGGACAAACATCGTAACGCGTTGCTGTTCGCGATCCAGGATATCTGAGTACCATGAGGGCACCGTTAAGGTGCCCACTGTTTATGTCATTTCTCAATCTTTCCCCCAAACGAACTCCCCGATACTGCGCTCACCTGACAATTACCCGGCAATGAACTGACCGCGACTTATATTGATGGCTATAACGGCGTACAATAGCGCGACTGATATTTTTGGGACTATCGTTATTGCAGCGATATTCCCGTTGTTTTTAGCAAAAGGAGGGAGAAGTGTTTGCGGAGTTTGGAGTACTTAATTTCTGGACGTACGTCGTTGGCGCGTTCTTTATTGTGCTGGTTCCAGGGCCAAACACCTTGTTTGTGCTGAAAACCGGAATTGGTCACGGCGTCAAAAAAGGTTATCTGGCTGCGAGCGGCGTGTTCATCGGTGATGCGGTCTTGATGTTTCTGGCCTGGGCGGGTGTTGCCGCATTGATCCAGACTACCCCGGTTTTATTTAATATCGTGCGTTATCTGGGGGCGTTTTATCTGTTGTGGCTGGGCGGGAAAATGCTCTGGTCGGTTATCACCCGGCAGAATAATGCGCATGCGAGTGGTGCCGAACCTGCAAGCGCAATCATGAAGCGCGCGCTGGTATTGAGCCTGACGAACCCCAAAGCTATTCTGTTTTACGTTTCGTTCTTTGTGCAGTTTATTGACGTGAGTGCTGAAAATACGGGTACCTCTTTCCTGATCCTGGCGACGACTCTTGAGCTGATCAGCTTTATATATATGAGCTTCCTGATCTTCTCTGGCGCTTTTGTCACACGTTATCTTAAAACCAAAAAGAAACTGGCAAAGTTGGGGAATGGGCTGATAGGGTTGCTGTTTGTCGGATTTGCGGCGAGGTTAGCGTCGCTGCATTGAGAGAAAGGCTCCTGAGGGAGCCTTTTTACATCAGAACACTTTCTTGTACGGTCGAACCGTGACCTTTTCGTACACACCGGCCGCAATGTACGGGTCGGCGTCGGCCCAGGATTTCGCCGCCTCCAGAGATTCAAACTCTGCAATCACCGTAGAGCCAGAGAAACCGGCTGCGCCAGGGTCATTGCTGTCTACTGCGGGCATTGGGCCCGCGGTCAGTAATCGGCCTTCATCATGCAGCAACTGTAAGCGCGCCAGATGGGCAGGGCGAACTGAAAGGCGTTTTTCCAGGGAATTAGCGATATCTTCAGCATAAATCACATAAAGCACGGCGAAGCTCCTTAACCGTTAAAAGTGTCATTTACGTTATGTGAAAGCACAATTGACTGCAATGTAAAGATAAAAACAATGTTAATACCCTGATCTAAATGCATCTTTTTGGACCTGCTGTGCGCTTAAATTGCGCGAAGACAAAGTGTCTTATTGAATATGATTGCTATTTGCATTTAAAATCGAGGTCTGGTTTTTTAATGTGATGATTATGACTTCGATGACCCTTGACCTACCTCGCCGCTTTCCCTGGCCGACGTTACTTTCTGTCGTTATTCACGGTACCGTCGTGGCAGGGTTGCTCTATACCTCGGTTCATCAGGTTATTGAAATGCCCGCGCCAGCGCAGCCCATTTCTGTGGTGATGGTATCGCCAGCGGATCTTGCACCGCCGCAGGTCGCCCCTCCACCAGCGCAGCCTCAACCGGTTGCTGAACCAGAACCTGAACCGATCCCGGAACCGCCGAAAGAAGCTCCGGTGGTGATCCACAAGCCGGAACCGAAGCCTAAACCTAAGCCGAAGCCAAAACCGGTGAAGAAGGTGGAAGAGCGTCCGATACGTGAAGAACGTCCGGTTGAGCCTCACGCTACGCAAACGGTAGAGAATGCAGCACCGTCGCGTCCGGCGATGAACAATACCGCGACAGCGGCGAAACCGACGGTCACTGCACCCGCAGGCCCGCGCGCACTGAGCCGTTACCAGCCGCAATATCCACCGCGTGCTCAGATGTTACGTATTGAAGGCCGTGTACGCGTTAAATTTGACGTAACGCCGGACGGGCGCGTGGAGAATGTAGAAATCCTGTCGGCACAGCCTTCTAACATGTTTGAACGTGAAGTCAAAACGGCGATGCGTAAATGGCGTTACGAAGCGGGTAAACCGGGTAGTGGACTGACAGTGAATATTATTTTCCGGCTGAATGGCGGGGCGCAGATGGAATGAAAGAAGCCTCTGTAAAGAGGCTTCTTTTTGCCTGACTCTCAGGACTGAGGAAGCTGGCGAGGTTTGCCCTGGCTGTCTACCGCCACGTAAATAAACAACGCTTCCGTCGCCTTATAACGTTGCCCGATAGGTTCGGAAGAGACTTTTTTCACCCATACTTCAATGTTGATGGAAATTGACGTATTGCCGCGTTTTACGCAACGCGCGTAACAGCAGACCACATCACCCACTGCAACCGGGCGCAGGAAGGTCATTCCGTCCACTCTGACGGTAACAACACGGCCATGCGCGAGCTCTTTTGCCAGGATTGCGCCGCCCATGTCCATTTGCGACATTAACCAGCCGCCAAAAATATCGCCATTGGCATTCGTGTCAGCGGGCATTGCCAGTGTGCGTAATACCAGTTCGCCCTGAGGGGCGTCATTTGTTGTCATTGTTTTAACTCGTAACTGAAGACTTCGGGCGGGATGCTACTATGATTTTCGACTGGAGAAAATAGACCAGAACGCCTGCTGTACTACGTTCTGGTCATAACCGATCAGTGTTTGTCGTCCTGCGGCATGTGTCGATAAATATATACGCCGCTTAAGAGCGTGAAGATAAGCGTCAGCGCGGTCAGGCCAAAGACCTTAAAGTTGACCCAGATTTCTTCCGGTAACCAGAAGGCAATATAGATATTAGCCAGGCCACACAGAATGAAAAAGACGGCCCAGGCGAGGTTAAGGCGGGACCATACATCCTGCGGCAGAGTGAGTTCTTTACCCAGCATGCGCTGGATCAGCGGCTTTTTCATTACCCACTGGCTGACCAATAACGCGCCTGCAAACAGCGCATAAATCACTGTAACCTTCCATTTGATGAATTCAACATTGTGGAAGGCCAGGGTAAGCCCGCCGAATACGACCACCAGTCCGAAAGTGATGAGCGCCATTTTTTCTACTTTGCGATAGCGGATCCAGCTATAGATCAGCACCACGGCGGTAGCAATGATCAGCGCATAGGTTGCCGCAAAAATGTCATACAACTTATAAAAAGCGAAAAAGACCACCAGCGGTAAAAAATCAAGAAACTGCTTCATTCTGTGATTCCATCTTCTGAGCAGGGCCGGGTGCAGCGATGCACCCAGCCTCAGGATTACTGACGAATTAACATATACAGGCGGAACAGATAGACCAGCAGTACAGCTGAAATCAGGTTGCTCAGCGTATTTGCCACCACCGCGCCAACATTTGGCGTTAACACAGCAAAGTTTGGTGCAAACAATAACAGGAGCGTTTTAGCAAGCAGCCAGCCGATCACGGCCGGAGCCACCAGGCGCATGTTAGACCACGCCAGCTTTGCACTGCTCCGCATTGCGGTGAAGATCCCCATTTTGTCCTGCACAACCATCACCGGCGCGAAGGAGAGCACTATAGCCAGTAACACACCCGGTACCACAATAAGCATAATCCCCATTTGCACCAGCATGGTGGTTAAAAAGATGAGGATAAACAGCTTCGGCAGTACAGGTGCGCTGGCACCGATAGCGCGTAATGCACTCACGCGATGGCCTGCGGACACGAGCTGGATCATCAGCAGTACACCACCCGCAAGAATGGCATTGCCAATCAGACCTGAAAAGGTTGAGGCAGCTGACGCGCGCAGCAGAATTTGCTGTTGCTCAGGCGTCATGTTCTGCACCAGGTCAAACAACCCCACGCTGCCCGCAAGATGGTCGCCCTGGCTCAGGCTGGCAATTTGTTCTTCACTCGGAGAGAACGCATGACCAAGCACCACCGTGATAAAGGCGCATAACAATGCGATCAGTAAAAAGGTTATGAACTGATTGCGGAAAAAATTTCCCGTGTCACGGTAGACAGAATTCGCCGTGATAGACATGCACTCTCCTTGAGTATTGCAGGTGTTAATTAGCCGGCAATTGTACACCGGATAACGCTGCCGTGGCAGCATCAAGGCTTGTATGGAAAAGCATATCTTTGTAAAGCGGAGGTAATCCGTAGTGCGCACGTGCGCGATTACAGGCTTCGTTAACCTGTCCATCCACCCCCGACATCGAAAAATCCCGGCATGGGCTGGGGCGCTGCTCGTAGATTTTACAACGCGTGGCCTCCCCGGGCGTGCCCTCCAGTGCCGAACAACGGCTCTGTTTTTGGTTCGTACCGCTCATGCAACGCAGAAAAGGAGAGACGGGCTCAGTGAGCTGAACCGGAACGGTACCGCCGCCATCGCTGGCTTCGGCCCAGTAGAAAGAGACTCGAAAATACGCACAACAGGCCCCGCACGTCATGCACGGATTGAGATCACTCATGGCACACCTGCAATAGAAGAACGCATCAAATCACATTGTGAGAGAGCTAAATTATCCAGAGCCGGAGAAGAGAGCAAGGGGGGATAAGGGGAAAATTTTCTCACTGTTAAATGGCAAAAATTGACTTAAAGACAAAATAACCCTTTAGGGTGAGTCATAAAAAATTAACTCAGATCAATGAATGTTAACTTACTGGTTTTAATGTGATCTGTGTTAGATCACTTATTACTCATTTGTGAGTATATTGCCCCCGCAATTAAAACCACAACGATGGAGCGGATATGAAAAAATTAGCGGTGGCAGCCCTTGTCTTAAGCAGTCTCTCTGGTGGCGCGTACGCGCATGAAGCAGGCGAATTCTTTATTCGTGCCGGTTCGGCTACAGTTCGTCCGACTGAAGGTTCTGATAATGTGCTGGGGTTGGGCGGTTTTAACGTCAGCAATAATACCCAGTTAGGTTTGACGTTCACGTATATGGCAACAGATAACATCGGCGTTGAACTCCTGGCCGCAACGCCATTCCGCCATCATGTCGGAACCGGACCTACCGGAGATATCGCCACGGTAAACCTTTTACCTCCAACGCTGATGGCACAGTGGTACTTTGGTGATTCAAGCAGTAAGGTACGTCCGTACATCGGCGCGGGGGTGAACTACACCACCTTCTTTAATGAGAAATTTAACGATACCGGTAAAGACGCTGGGCTTTCCGATCTCAGCCTGAAAGACTCCTGGGGTATGGCGGGGCAGGTCGGTCTGGATTATCTGATAAACCGCGACTGGCTGATTAATATGTCAGTCTGGTATATGGATATCGATACCGATGTGCGCTTTAAAGCGGCTGGCGAGCAGCAAAGCATCAACACCCGTCTGGATCCGTGGGTATTTATGTTCTCAGCGGGTTACCGTTTCTAAGTTATTTCCTGAGACTGGCCAGATGATGGCCAGTTTTCTCTCCTCTGAAGTGATCCCTTGTAAAAAAGCCCCGGTATAACCGAGGCTTTATTTTTTAGCGTACAACCAGCACCGGACATTTTGCGTGGCGCACGACCACCGCAGCGTTTGATCCTAAAAGGTAAGTTGTAATATCAGGCCGATGAGAGGCAATAATAATCAGGTCAGCGTTGATGGTGTCCGCCAGCTTCAGGATCTGATCTTTCGGCGAGCCAGAAATGGCATGCGTCTGGATGCGGTCAGCGGGCAGGTTGAACTGTTTAACAATCTCATTCAGTTTCTCTAGTGCATCCTGCTGTATCTCAGCCAGTTTCGGCATCTCAACCGAATACGCCAGCCCAAGCGACGAGTAGTAAGGGAAAGACGGTATTACCGTCAGAAAATGAACTTTGGCGTTGTTGATTGCTGCGTTTACCTGAACATAGGGAACCACCTGTTCAGTCAGACGGCTCTCTGAAATATCGAGAGGGACTAAAATCGAATGGAACATGCCGTACCTCCTGTTTGTTTTTTATCCACTTCAAGTTTAGTCCTGGCGTAACCGCAGGCACTGTATTTGCTGTGAAAATGGGACTTAAGGCGGCTTTTATGGCAGAGAGAACGCCCCAGAGAGGGGCGCAAGGGGCATGTTACTTCTGGATCAAATAACGAATGGTAGGCCCATCCTGTTGAATATCCAGCACGGTGTAGCCGTGGTTTTGGGCATCCAGCGGAATATTGTTAATGGATTGCGGGCAATCGCTCACCACTTCCAGAATCTCACCTTTCCTGAGCTGTGGCAGCGCTTCAAGTGTGGCGACTGCCGGGTAAGGGCACGGTTCACCGATCATATCGAGGCGATAGTCAGGCACGATCTCTTTCATGCTGCATTCTCCCGGGGTTCAATGGTTGTGTCGGTACGACGACGGAAGAAGCGTTTTTCTTGCGCGACGACCAGTAAAAATGCGATCAGCAGCAGGGCGTATGTCACCACCAGTCCGCCGAGCGGGCCAAAGGTCTTCAGCAGGTTGACCTTGTCCCAGTTTGTCGCCAGCACGGGTGACATGTCATCCCAGTAGTATGCCAGGATTGTAGAGCCGATCACGTTTCCCAGACCCACCCACCAGTAATGCACCTGACCTTCCACGGCGCGGTACATCCAGCCGGTTTCGCAACCGCCAGCGAGCACAATTCCAAAACCAAACAGCAGCCCGCCAATCACTGCATTAGGGCCCGCCCACATGATTTTCGGTTCAACGCCAAGTTGCACATAGCTGAAGATGCCGATCGCGCTGACAGCCATACCGGCGATAATTGCTTTGGCCATCATGGTACGGCCGGTGATCCACATGTCGCGAAACGCAGAGGTAAAGCAGATTTGTGCGCGCTCAATCAGCAGACCAAAGCCCACGCCAAACAGCATGGCTAACCCCAGTTTTGGCTGGTTCAGTGCAGTGCAAATAGCCCATGCAACCATCGCAAAAAAGACCAGCATACCCAGGCGGAAACGGCGGCGTGCCTGCGCCGGTTTTTGCGTCAGTGGTGAAGCTGCACTGACTTTGACCATCCTGACGGGAATGCGAAACAGCGGCAGTAGAGTGAATTTCGCGCCGAAATAAGAACCTATGGCCGTGGCGATGGCAAAGAACCAGGCATGTAGCGAAAACTGCGGAATGCCAGTAAAGAAGGCGGCAAGGTTACAGCCCATTGCGAGGCGAGCGCCGAACCCGGCGATCATCCCCCCAATCACCGCCTGCATGATGCGAATACGGCTCTTTGGCATTCTCAGTTTAACGTTGTTCGCCCACAGTGCCGCGGCAAAACAGCCGCCGAACATACCGATAATCATCATTCCGTCGATGCGAGTCAGCGGTGTGCCATCCAGATGGATAAGTTTATAGTAACCCCATTCTTCGGCATGCACGCCCGCCATCTGCAGCAGTTGCCCGCCCCAGCGGGTAAACTCGCCGGTAACGGCCCAAAAGGTGCCAGTAATGCCGAAATAATAGGTAGACAGGATCCCCGCAGCGATGACTGCCGGTACTGGTGACCAGAACTTAACCAGGTAAGTCTGTTTGAAGTATTGCCATGACATGTGTAAGCCTCTGAACTCAGAAGGTATATGTGGATTTAACGGCCTGGAATATATAACCTTTTTCCTGTCTCCAAAACCTCTCCAGAACGTTTCACCAAAATACCTCGCTTTTTTATGACTTTCATCATTAAACCGCACAGCTTAAAGATTGCCTGCACGGCTCCAGAATTAAGACAGCAAGCAAAGCTCGTGATGATGAAAAGGGACGCGTCAGACGCGTCCCTTCTTTAATGGTTAACGAACAAACACCGTGAGTAAAATAATCAGGGCTGCGAAAATAATGACCTGAATAAACACAGACTCCACGCTACGTTTACGCATGCATCCCTCCCGGTGACTCGAATATCAGCCAGATACCGCCCAGCAGCACCAACAGACCGATAACGAAAAAGGTAAGCGCGATAATCCGGTCATGTGAATGCTTCATATCAACCTCCTCTGTGTCGAATCAAAACCACTGACCAAACCGTTTGATATAAAAGCGTTTCATCCCCTGCGCCACGAGACAGTAGCTCAGAAGCGTCGCCACCAGCCACGGGAAGTAGCTTAACGGCAGCGGCTCAAGCCCCACCATCGCCCCCAGCGGCGAGAACGGTATATAGATACCGATGACCATAACGCAGGCGGTGGTCAGCAGCACCGGTAGCGTCGCGCGGCTCTGAATAAACGGGATCTTCTGCGTCCTTAACATGTGCACCACCAGCGTTTGCGACAACAGCCCTTCAATAAACCAGCCGGACTGGAACAGCGCCTGGGCCTCAACGTGGTTTGCCGCAAAGACGTACCACATCAGCGCAAAGGTGGTGATGTCGAAAATGGACGACGTCGGTCCAATCCACAACATGAAGCGGCCGATGTTTTTGGCATCCCACTTGCGCGGTTTACTCAAAAACTCTTTATCCATTTTGTCCCACGGTAGCGACAGCTGGGAGATGTCGTACATCAGGTTCTGGATCAGCAGATGGATCGCCAGCATCGGCAGGAACGGGATAAACGCGCTGGCTACCAGTACGGAAAAAACGTTGCCGAAGTTAGAGCTGGCGGTCATATTCAGGTACTTGATGATATTGCCGAAGGTTTCACGACCTTTGATCACGCCTTCTTCCAGCACCATCAGATCTTTTTCCAGCAGGATAATATCCGATGACTCTTTGGCGATATCCGCCGCGCTGTCGACGGAAATGCCCACATCGGCATCGCGGAGTGCCGGAGCATCGTTAATGCCGTCGCCGAGAAAACCGACGGTATGTCCGTTCTTTTGCAGCGCCTTCAGAATGCGGGATTTCTGCAGTGGCGTCAGTTTGGCGAACACAGAACGTTGCTCCACCGCCTGCGCCAGTTCGCGATCTGACATGGTCTCCACCTCGGTGCCTGTCAGAATACCGTGCGGATCGATCCCCACCTCAAGGCAGATACGGGCAGTCACCACAGGGTTGTCGCCGGTGAGCACCTTCACCGCCACGCCGTTGTCGCGCAGTGCTGTCCGAAGACAATAAAGTTGTACACAAAGCACTAAAGTTGTAACCATTCTCAAAAAACGACGCTAATGTTGTATACTTACTGAATGTGTGGTTATAGGGTTGGAGACTATAAAATGCACATATAGGTACGTATCAATGTCGTTTTTTGGGTACGATCATGGGTAGGGGTAGGCGTCTCAAATCCTATTTGGATTATGAAAATGCGCTAGGTGACGGCATAGGAGTGGGCTATGGCCAAAGTTATCAGCCCTGGCTTAGAGCTCAGGACGTTAAATCCCGTGGAAACCGTTCGATAGTCTTTGGCCTTAAGACGTTTCGAAACCATCATCTCCTTTCTTCTGTCGAAAGTAACTTTTTCTATCTGGCTGAGTTTAATGACTCGGTGATTGATATCCGGGAACAATTCCCACTCTTTCCTCTCCGGCTTACCCAACAAATAGCAAATCATCTACATTTTCAACATCCTATGGTGAGGGGAGTAAGAGGAGTACCTGTCGAAGTTCTGAATGTTATGACAACCGATTTTTTACTGACCTTGAGAACTCCTGAAGGCGGACTTCGATACAAAGCTATAGCAGTAAAACATAACGAGAGCATACCTGAACGCGAAGCCCAAAAACTTGAAATAGAGAGGATGTTTTGGCAGTTGATTGATGTTGAGTTTCAAATTTATGTTGGCTCGGAACTCAATAACGTCGTCGGTAAAAACATTTGCTGGGCTACTTCTGTATTAAGAGATGGTTCTGAATTTTATGATAAATATCCTCTTGATAAAATCCTATGGAAGCTTAAACCAGATGTTTATCCCATAGTGGGACTACGTGCAATGATTTCATCAATCATTGGGGTAGATGCACAAGAAGCGATGATGTTATTGCAGGCAATGATTGGATTAAAAATGATAAAAATTGATTTATCATATCCAATACTCGAAACCGGTCTGATAAAGATAATATCCAATGGCCACTATATAGGACTGAACGCAAATGGATATTATTAGAAATTCAGTCTGGCTCTCTCAAGGCACTGATTTGCTTGCAGAGGGGCTTTATCGTGTTTTGGATTTTGACAAAAAGGTTGATTTGTTAATTTTGTTTAAAATAAAATCAGAAAGAACGGGTAAGCCAATTCCTTTCTCATTTTCATTGTTTAAATATTATATTGAATCAAATAGCATAACTTGTAAAGATTATATATACCCTTCATATATGTTAGTAGATGAGAAAGAAATAACAGATGAAGACAGGGGAAGGCGAGATGAAAATTACAATATCATTAAAGATCTTGTAGATGACAGAATGTTTCTGTTCGACTATGCATTACATAAAAAGTCTCACCTTTTAATGGACTACTCCAGAAATAAAAAAATATCACAATATACTATCAGAACGCTTCTGGCGTTGTACTGGCGACATGGGCAGGATGTTTATGCATTACTACCCGCATTCTCGAACTGTGGTGCCGCTGGGAAAAGTAGAATCAAACATGAAATTAAACTTGGGAATTCCAAGAAAAACAGAGCATTACCTAATGAACGTTCACGTGTTTTCATTCTTAATGAAAGAGATATAAATAATATTAGAAAATCTCTCATTATGTATCATTATAAAGTTAACGGAGATACGATAAAGAAAACATTAGAGAGACATATTGATTTGTATTTTAGGGATGAAATTAAAACAGCGAACTTAGAAAATAGAGCTCCATATGTTCCTTCTTTAAAACAATTTTCATACTGGAATAAAAAACTCTTCACTAAAGATTTCTCGATAAAGAAGAAGAACACGAAAAAAGAAATAGACCTCAAAATGCGGGCGCTTTTAGGTAGTGCGGCTAATACAACTGTTTTACCGGGTGATGTTTTCGAAATAGACTCAACTGTCGCTGATGTACATCTTATTTCGAGTTTAAACAGACGAAAAGTCATTGGGCGCCCAACTATTTATACAGTGGTGGATCGCGCAACAAGAATGATTGTTGGCCTTCATGTTTCTTTATACCATGCTTCATGGCGAGCTGCCCGACAAGCGTTAGCAAATTGCTTTATGCCAAAAAAAGAATATTGTAGATTATTTGGAATCTCTATTACTAATGATGATTGGCCTTGTTCTCATATTCCATTAACATTGATGTGTGACAACGGGGAGATGATTGGTCTTAAACCTCAGGAAAAGATGACCCCCCTGACAAAACTTGAGTTTGCGCCAGTCGGTAGAGGCGACAGAAAAAGCATTGTTGAACGCTGTTTCGGTATTCTAAATGATGAAGTTATTCATAGGCTTATTGGAACAACACGAAGGGGTAAGATTGTTAAAGGAGAGCCAACACCGCAATCCAGGGCTTGTTTAACGATTCAGGAGGTCCCGTCTTTACTGATTCGGGAGATACTTGCACATAATCAGAGAACATATGAAGAACTGGCTTATATCAATCCCTTACTGATTGAAAATGATCTCGTAATATCACCAAAAAATAGTTGGATGATAAGCTTAAAGCACGGGAGATTCAGCGCAAGAGCCGTTGGGGCCGACGAAGTGATCGCACGATTGTTGATCCCTGTGAACGCTAACATTACCGCCGGTGGGATTCAGTACAATAATCTTTTTTATGAATGTGATCCAGACATTGCATCAGGTGCCAGAGTATTTGGAAGAACCACTTGTGAAGCAAGAATAGATGACAATTGCGTAGATTATATATATGTAAGATTTGACAAAAATAGCATTTTCAAAAAGCATTACCTGCTTAAGAAAAGAGATATATTTAAAGGTAAAGCTCATCTTGATACAGATGTAATGGCTGATTGGGTAGATACTCAAAAAGAAATTAATTTATTTACTCTGAATTCACTCAGCAATATCAATAATAAAGATGATTTTAACAAGAAAGGTAACGAAAGATTAAATGAAATATACGAATCTCGACGGGTACATGGTAAAGATATTAAAAAGAACAGGAAAAATGAACTTGATTCATTAGGGCGAACTGATGTTGCTAATGGAAGACCTGAACCCCTACTTCCGTCATCCAGTAAGGTTCTGCTTTTGCCTGGCCGGGAGGAGAAACAAAGATGGTTAAAAGGTAAGAAGAAGACTGAGGACGCAGAATAATGAACCTTATACGGAGCGTTTCAGCGATATATAAAGAACAGGAGTTACCTGAGTATCGTGGCAACCCCTTAATTGAAGCACTTCCTGAAGCGCTTACGGAAGATGAAGTACTTCTGGAAATGAGTTATTTTCCCGAAATTGACGAAAAAATCCGCTGGACTGCCCCGGCGAATGTTAGAGAGCAGTATGTCGAACGTATAAAGAAATTCCGTTGCCCTCAAACCAATCTTATCCAGGCTTATAAAATGATTTTACGGGCACTTAGGGAAAGCTATGCAGCCCGTAATCCTTTAAAAAGCGGAACTATTCAATATCTTCATTACTATGGGACTGAGCGTCCTGATATTGAACCCGAAAGTGGATATTTTAAATCCCAGGCTGAAACCATTACGATAGTTGGAATGAGTGGTTCTGGAAAAACTACCATGATCGAGCAAGTCATGGATCATTTCCCTCAGATTATAGAACACAGCAGCTATAAAGGAGTTTTTCCCGGCTTCAGTAAGCAAATCGTATGGGTAAAGATTAATTGTCCATACAACTCAAGTGTGAGAGACCTTTGTGAAGAGATTTTACAAAAATTAGATGATGCAATTGGTATTGAACGAACTACACCAGAGATTAGAAATGGTGCTCTGGCTCGCCAGATTGCGCAAAGAATAAAATCATCATTTTTAGGTATCCTTGTTATTGATGAAATGCAGAGGCTAAAATTTTCAAGAACTGGAGGTGAGAGTAAGTTGATTGATTTTTTACATGAAATTGTAGATTCGATGGGGGTATCTATGGTTTTTTGTGGAAATCATCCTTTTGACGAGACTCTGACAAAGAAAATGAGAATTGCCAGGCGGGCAGAGTCTGGTGGTTATATGAAAATTTCAAATGTCAGATACGACTCACAAGACTGGCAATCGTTTATTCATTATTTATGGCCATTACAATGGACAAATGTTGAAACACCATTAAATGATGAGTTAAACGAAAAATTATTCATTTTATCTAAAGGCAACATTGGATTGGCTCAGATGATTTATCGGGGGGCACAATTAAAGGTTATCGGTAGCGGTAATGAAATCATAACTGGTGCAGTCTTGTCGGCCTCTGTACCGGTACTCGTAAGCCATACGGAGGAATATAAGGATACTTTACTCCCGGGGGCAGCGACTGAAGACGAGGAAGCCAAATGGCTCTCTGCATCTAATGAAAGTGATGCTTCGGCTAAGTTCATGTCAGAGAAGCCCTTAAAAGCTTTGATCCCTGGAGATATAGACAGGCCACAGCACAAGGAATTCGTAAGAAAAATAGACGAGGTTATGCGCAATTTCGACGAGAAAATACTGTCTCTTGACCATGATCTTGTTATCACCAGAACAGCTGAAAAGAAAAATACCTACGATGCTCTTCAGCGTTGCGGGCTTATAAATACAGATCCACTTAATAAATTGTAATGAGGTCATCAGTTCGTAACGGTCAAAGAGAGGTGGGGTAAATGAGAATGTTGTCTGTTTTACCTGATGAATCCTTGTTCAGTCGGTTTTGTCGGACAGCTACCGTGTACGGTATGTCCCCATCTTCTCTGTTAACGATCATTTTCCACAAACCTGATATGAGCGTCCATCCAATTCTCAATTCAGGATTAAAGGCTATTTCTCTTCATACATCCGAAAGTGCAGACCAGCTCTGGCATGAACAGACTTTACTCCCTCTGTTTGCCTGGGCACTACCAATCAGTCGTAATGAAATTATGGATTTCAACACGACCCCTGCCAGGCTTAATCGATTGTGCCGCCTTAGTAATTTTTCACTAGGACAGCGGACACTATTGAAGTTTTGCCCGGTTTGCGCTCGTGAAGATACTTTTCATTATGGTGTTACTTATTGGCATCTGGCGCATCAACTTCATGGGGTTACAACCTGCCATCGGCACCAGGTAGTGCTTGAAAGCATCAATGTCCCTTCTGCACCGCACATACGTATTGGACTGATGCCTCCTGTTTCGTATACAGAACAACTCAGCAATGAGACAGACTTCGATTTTGCTAAATTTTGTTATGAGTCCATAAATATAATCAGAAGAAAAGAAATTTGTCACCCAAATTACATGGATGTACTTAAAAAGTTAAATTTATTATCATTGGACGGGAATCTGAAGAAAAATGTATTTTACGCACATGTTTATGCTAAGTGCCAGTTATTTGGGGAGGGTTCATCGGAGCTTCTACCGACATCCCTTACTGATTATCACTACTGGGAGCCTATACTCAAAGATAAATGTTGTCAGCATCCCACAAAACACCTTTTGCTTTGTTATTGTCTGTTAAATACTTGCTGGCCAACGTATGCAGGAAGTCGTCCTAATAAAAAGAAAGAAATCTTTAAAAGTCATAAGGAATACAGCTTTCATATGGCTGAAAATAATACTAGTGTTAGCAACCTTGGGAGAGAATTTAATCGCAGCAGATGTTACATTAAAACACTTATTTATAAAAAATACCTGAGGGCGTTTAAGCGAAACACAAAAATTAATATATTCACTGAATTGCTTATCAAGTCTATGGCTGTAAGGGGGTTTAGTCTGGCATCCATAGCTGAGAAAAACTCATTATCGGAAGGAACTGTATCCTCTGTAATTTCATCTTGTTACGGTTTATGCTCATGGCGTAAAAAATGTAAAAAAGATTCTTTAAGACGGCGTCATAAGCAGAAAATATTAAGATTTATACATAATCAATCCATTTCTGTAACGCGAAAGTTAGTCAAGGAAAGTTGTTATGCTAGTTTCTTTTGGCTAAATAAACATGAAAATGGCTGGCTTAATTCCTGTCTTCCTAAAGCAGTACGATGTTATAGAAATAAAAGAGTAGACTGGAGCGAGAGAGATATAATCTCATCATCATTAATAAATGTTGTTTTATCTCAGGGGCAATACCCGATGTCACTTACAAGCCTGGATGCTTTACTGGGGGGGGCATAACTGGCTTTTGAAATACAGAGATAAACTACCAATGACAATGACACTTCTCAGGAAAAAGAATCTAATTAAATAAGAGGGAGTGATATGGTTTACGAAAATGAATTGTGGCACAGTTTTCTTCTGCGTTCACAGATAATGTATAACTTATCCAATTGCAGGAACATAATATCTAAGCATGGTGAACTAAGGTACGATGCCTTTCCTCGGCTCGAACTGATTGATATGTACAAATTGCATAGTTTGCAGGATATATATGACATTCTTGCCACAAGAAATGGTTATATACTAACTTCCAATATAGTGTCGTTATCTTCTGGTGTTTACGGGTATTTCAACGCTGTTGAAGATGCCTGTCGAAATAATTTACACATAACTAATTCATATCCATTGGTAAACATCTCAAAGATTCATTACTGCCATAAATGTATTATTGAAGATATACACTCTAAAGGCATTGGTTATCTTCGTCATAGATGGTTGTTTGAATCTAAATGTGCAGCTCATAGTACCTGTTTATATGAGGTTTGTTTTGACAACTATTTGGATGCAGTGAAAGGACTTAGTGACTTAATTATAAGTGGAATAAATCCTCATGGTTATTGTTCCCTTGTGGTTGACATTTCAAATCCTTTCAAAACTCCAGTGTATTTATTGCCATGTGCCAGGGATAAAATTTTAAAATGGATTTCTGACAATAAAAATGAGCTGGTTTACTTTCTCTTTGACCTCTTTAAAAGTAAATCGCATTCTAGTTTATTAAAGGTTATTGAAGTCAGGATAATGCATAGTAGTTATATTTCTGCGGTGTTCAGGATATTGAGTGAGGTTAATTTTTGTAATTTCAACTCATTTATTACCGATTTATTCGAGGACGTAAGTTATGCCTCTGTTGGACTTGATGATTATTCTGTTAATGTGGATTTTCTCAGGCTAAAAGCCGCAGATTGCAAATTTTGCCGGTTCAATGGTAAAAATTTTTGCTCACTTTTTAATGTAAAGCTTCTTCGCTAATTTTTACTTCATTTATAAACTACTAAGAAAGCTAATAAGATAGGGTTATATATTTTGATTAGGGCGGGAATAAATTATCACTTCCCGAGTATCCCTGGGGGTTACCACCTGAGTATGATGCCGGTTAGCAACAACGTCTAAAAGACCTACGATCACGATAAATGTCACTGGGTCACTCTCAAGCAAAGTGGTCAGGGGTGCTAGATACCAGTACTGCTTACTCAACACGGCCTTGTTTTTGAAAGATGCCGAATCTTGGCAAGAGGCGTATTACAGCCTATAGTCTGTTAATGAGTATTACAGCTTATCTGCTGTAAATCCATTCGTTGTGCTTGTTAACCCGTCGATACGGAAGATCACTTATGAACACTCAATACGCTTTGAAGACCTTGAAGGGGTCGTCTCAGAAAACGGAAAATAAAGCACGCTAAGCCGGTTGCAGCGGCCGTAGCGGCCTGAACTTGCCCGCGCCGATCTTGGCGCTGCTGCGCCAGAGGTAATCGCCGGTCAGGTTGATGTGCTCCCAGCCGAGCGGCGACAGGTACTGCAACAGGCCGTCATCGACGGCTTGACCGTGGCCACGCAAGGCGTTCGCGGCCCGCTCCAGATAGACCGTGTTCCATAGCACGATGGCCGCCGTCACCAGGTTGAGGCCGCTGGCCCGGTAGCGCTGCTGCTCGAAGCTGCGGTCGCGGATTTCCCCCAGGCGGTTGAAGAACACGGCGCGGGCCAGCGCGTTGCGCGCCTCGCCTTTGTTCAGCCCGGCATGCACGCGGCGGCGCAGCTCGACGCTTTGCAGCCAGTCCAGGATGAACAGTGTGCGCTCGATGCGTCCCAGCTCACGCAGGGCGACGGCCAGGCCGTTCTGGCGCGGGTAGCTGCCAAGCTTCCTGAGCATCAGCGAGGCCGTCGCCGTGCCCTGCTTGATCGAGGTGGCCATCCGCAGGATTTCATCCCAATGGGCGCGGACGTGCTTGATGTTGAGCGTGCCGCCGATCATCGGTTTCAACGCCTCGTAGGTGGCATCGCCCTTCGGGATGTAGAGCTTGGTGTCGCCCAGGTCACGAATGCGCGGGGCGAAGCGGAAGCCCAGCAGGTGCATCAACGCGAAGACGTGGTCCGTGAACCCTGCCGTGTCGGTGTAGTGCTCCTCGATCCGCAGGTCGGATTCGTGATACAGCAGGCCGTCGAGCACGTAGGTCGAGTCGCGCACGCCGACGTTCACGACCTTGGTGTGGAACGGCGCGTACTGGTCGGAGATATGGGTGTAGAACGTCCGCCCTGGGCTGCTGCCGTATTTCGGATTGATGTGGCCGGTGCTCTCGGCCTTGCTGCCGGTGCGGAAGTTCTGGCCGTCCGACGATGACGTGGTGCCGTCGCCCCAATGCTCGGCGAAGGGATGTCGGAACTGCGCGTTGACCAGCTCGGCCAGTGCCGCCCCGTAGGTTTCGTCGCGGATGTGCCAGGCTTGCAGCCAGGCCAGCTTGGCGTAGGTCGTGCCGGGGCACGATTCCGCCATCTTGGTCAGGCCCAGGTTGATCGCGTCGGCGAGGATCGTGGTCAGCAACAGGTTTTTGTCCTTGGCCAGGTCGCCTGACTTCAGGTGGGCGAAGTGCCGGGTGAAGCCCGTCCATTCGTCTACCTCCAGCAGCAATTCGGTGATCTTGACGTGCGGTAGGATCATCGCCGTCTGGTCGATCAGGGCCTGTGCGGTATCGGGCACCGCCGCATCGAGCGGCGTGATCTTCAGGCCCGACTCCGTGATGATGGCGTCCGGCAGCTCGTTGGCCAGCGCCATGCGGTTGACGGTGGCGAGCTGCGTTTCCAGCAGCGTCAGCCGGTCATGCAGGTACTGGTCGCAATCGGTGGCCACGGCCAGCGGCAATTCGCTGGCCTGCTTGAGGCTGGCGAATTTCGCGGGCGGCACCAGGTAGTCCTCGAAGTCCTTGAACTGGCGCGAGCCTTGCACCCAGATGTCGCCGGAGCGCAGCGCGTTCTTCAGCTCCGACAGCGCGCACAGTTCGTAGTAGCGCCGGTCGATGCCGGTGTCGGTCATCACCAGCTTCTGCCAGCGCGGCTTGATGAACTCGGTCGGCGCGTCGGTGGGCACCTTGCGGGCGTTGTCGCTGTTCATGCTGCGCAGCACCTCGATGGCGTCGAGTACGTCCTTGGCGGCGGGCGCGGCCCGCAACTTGAGCACGTCGAGAAATTCCGGCGCGTAGCGGCGCAGCGTGGCGTAGCTCTCGCCGATGCGGTGCAGGAAATCGAAGTCCTCGGGTTGCGCGAGCCGCTGCGCTTCGGTGACGCTCTCGGCGAAAGCATCCCAGGACATGACGGCCTCGATGGCGGCGAACGGATCGCGGCCCGCTTGCTTGGCCTCGATCAGCGCCTGGCCGATGCGCCCGAACAGCCGCACCTTGGCATTGATCGCCTTGCCGGATGCCTGGAACTGCTGCTGATGCTTGTTCTTGGCGGCATTGAACAGCTTGCCCAGGATGCGGTCATGCAGGTCGATGATTTCGTCGGTGACGGTGGCCATGCCCTCGATGGCGAGCGCCACCAGGGTCGCGTAACGCCGCTGCGGCTCGAACTTCGCCAGGTCGGCGGGCGTCATCTGGCCGCCCTCGCGGGCGATCTTGAGCAGCCGGTTCTGGTGAACCAGCCGCTCGATGCCGGAGGGCAGGTCGAGCGCCTGCCACGCCTTGAGGCGTTCGATGTGTTCCAGCATGTGCCGCGAGTTCGGTTTGACCGGGGATTGCCGCAGCCAGGCCAGCCACGTCGTCTTGCCGTTGTCGCGGCGCTTGAGCAGATCGTCGAGGCGACGGCGATGCACGTCCGTCAGCGGCTCAGCCAAGGCGTCGTAGAGACGCCGGTTGGCGCGGGTAATCGCTTCGGCGCTCGCCCGCTCGACGGCGTTGAGGGCGGGCACAATGACCGACTGCCGCCGCAGGTGCTCGATCAAGGCTCTGGCCAGCACGATGCCCTTGTCGGTTTGCATGGCCAGCTCGGTCAGCAACTGGACAGCCTGCCGGTAGTGGCCAATCGTGAACGGCTGGAAGCCGAACACCGTTTGCAGCTCGACCAGGTGCTCGCGTCGGGTCTGCTCACGCTGCCCGTACTCGTCCCAGCTTTCGATGCCGACCTTGAGCTGGTTGGCGACCAGTCTCAGCAATGGCGGGAACGGTGGCTCATCAGCGCCAAGGATGACGCCGGGAAAGCGCAGGTAGCAGAGCTGCACCGCGAAGCCCAGCCGATTGGCCGGGCCGCGCCGCTGCCGGATGATGGAGAGGTCGCTTTCGCTGAACGTGTAGTGACGGATCAACTCATCCTTGGTGTCCGGCAACGCCAGCAGGCTTTCGCGCTCGGCGGCGGAGAGGATCGAACGGCGGGGCATGCGGTTTCCTTCTTCTTGAAAACGTAGGTTTGTGACAAGCCCGCCAAGGCAACCGGCGCGGCACGGGAATCAAGGCATTGCGATTCTCGAAAATAGTTCTTGAAATTCTATTCTTGATTGCATATCATCTCAACGAGTTTCGATAAGAAAGGATGCCCATGCGACCGTCTGTTGTGCTTGACATGAAGCGAAGCGCAGTGCGTGAAGCGGTAGGCCGCTTTCGCGCCGCGAACCCGCGCGTCTTCGGCTCGGTGCTGCATGGCACCGACCGGGATGGCAGCGACCTCGACCTGTTGGTCGATGCGCTGCCCGGTGCCACGTTGTTGGACTTGGGCGATTTGGAAGAAGAACTGAAATCGCTGCTCGGCGTTGACGTCGATCTGCTGACTCCCGGCGACCTGCCGCCGAAGTTCCGGGCCAAGGTGCTCGCGGAGGCGCAACCGATATGAGCGAGAACCGCCTGCCCGATTACCTCGACCACATTCAGCAGGCCGCAACCGATGCGCGCAGCTTCGTGGAAGGGATGGCCAAGGACGACTTCTTGGCCGACAAGCGCACCCAGCAGGCCGTCATCATGAGCCTGATCGTCATCGGCGAGGCGGCCACAAAGGTGATGGATGGCTACGTCGAGTTCACCCAGGCGCATGCCGACGTGCCGTGGCGCAGCATGCGCAATATGCGTAATCGCATGGCTCACGGCTATTTCGACATCAACCTCGATGTGGTGTGGGAGACGGTACAGGAATGGCTGCCGGCGTTGCTCCAGCAATTGCCCGCCGTGCGTCAGGATGCCGACGATGAAGACCGTAACGACAAAGGCATGGAGCCATGACCAATCAAGCCGCCGATGTTCGGCCCCTCTGGCGTGTTCGATCCCGCGACCTATGAGCCGCGCTCGGGCAAGACCTTCTGGATGGCCGCAACGGACGTGAGTTCGCTGGTGGGCAAGGAGGCAGCAGCCGACACGCTCATCGGCAACTGCACGACCGCACGACCAGCCTCCCGTTCAAATTCGAGTTAGAACTCATATCCAGCCTGTCTGTGGGCACTGTGAAAGAGGAATCTCCGATGACTGTTGAATCGAGAATATTTTCTGTAGCCGAGTATGTTCAGCCGTCCGAAGGCGAGCCTATTCGTTCCGTTGTGCTTGAAACCCGAGACTCAATTATCGTGGTTTGGCATGTCCATCCCGGGCAGGAAATTGCGGCTCACATTCATCCTCACGGCCAAGACACGTGGACTGTTTTGTCGGGAATGGCTGATTACTTTCAGGGCAATGGGATTGTTCGTGCCCTCAGGGAAGGTGAGATAGCCGTGGCAAGACCGGGCCAAGTGCACGGGGCGCGAAATACAGGTACCGAGCCATTTGTGTTAGTCTCGGTTGTGGCATCAGCCAATGCCGGTTTCGTATTGGCTGAGCGATAGAGCCCAATCTCTGGAGTTGGTCCAATGAGCGGTCGGGGAGATAGGTAACAGACATGCAGCGGACACGGCTGCTAAACCAGGTCGCAAACCTCCTTGCGTCGCAGCGTGCCGCAAGCGACGCGATCAATCGAATGGGGTCGGCATGAGACTGAACACCATCCAGTTCCCGACCGCGTAGCCGCCTGTCCTGCCGATCAGGTCTTGACCATCGACGCCTGGGATCAGTCCTGAATGTTCTTGGAGACCACTACGTTATGAGCCGCAGCCGCCGCAAAACACCCATCGTCGGGCACACGACCTGCGGCAGCGAGCGCGAGGACAAGAAGCTCTGGCATCAGCGCTGGCGCACCCGTGAGCGCACGGCGCTGACCAGCGCGTCGCCCGAAGCCCTGAGCGCCCATCTGCCCCTGCTGGAAAACCAGGCCAGCAGCGTCTGGTCGATGGGCAAGGATGGCCGCTCCTACTGGCCCGTCAAGCGCCAGGCCGCCACGGCGGATCGCATCGCCAATCACAAGGGACGCAACCCGCAAGAACGCGCCTCCCTGAAAAAGCGCCTGCTGCGCAAGTGGATGAGCAAATGAAGCTCTCCTTCCATCAGCACATTGCGCTGTTCTGGATGATCGGTGCTCCGGGCGTCTTCGCGCCCGTGATCGAGAACGCCAAGCGGCCCGATGCCGGCGCCGTCATGGCGTGGGGTGTCGCGATCGTGGCGGTGATGATCCTCTTCACCCCTTTGCTGCTGCGCTGTCCACCATTCCGGCGCTGGTATGGCCGGACGGATGCGCTGTCGGAGCGGCAGCGCCAGGCGCTTGCCGAGCGCGGCCTGCGCCGCTACTACCAGACCGCTTTCGATGACGGCTACGTGCCCCGCGTGATGCCCTACGTGTGGCGCATCATCTGGACGGTCGGCGGGTTGATGGCTGTGACCGCCGTACTGCCTACCAACACCGGACGGCCAGCCTTCGATGCCTTGGTGGTCTTCTCGACCTGGTATCCGATAGGCGTGATGCTGCTGGTTTTCGCGTCGAGGCCCCTTGGCCGGTTGATTCGCCAAAGAGCACAGGAGCGGCGGAAATGAGCACGTCAACCATCGAGGCGCTGGCCAGCGCCTGGGCAAGGATTGCCGAGGAAGCGGAATTCCCCGCTGACTACGAGGGGACTGCCACACCACAAGCGCATCGGGCTAGCGAAGCTATTCAGGAGCAGATTCGGGAGCGCATCGTCGCCACCAACGACATGCGGCTGTTCAGCCTGCTGCACCTGCTGAGTCAGGCGTCGCTGCGCATGGAGCAAGCGCTGTGGCCGGAGGATTACGAGCGGATGACGCGCGAGGTTGAGGAAGCCCTGCGGCAAGCCACCGACGCCAACGCCAGATCGTACACCCACGAAGAAGTGATACAGGCGATGCAGGAACGCATCGACCGGGCGCGAGACAAGCCATGTTGATTGGCTATGCGCGCGTCTCGACGCAGGATCAGAACCTGGAGCTGCAACGCGAAGCCTTGAGCAAGGCCGGATGTAAAAAGGTCTTCGAGGACAAGGTGAGTGGCACGCGGGCAGACCGGCCTGGCTTGGCCAAGACGCTCGAAATGCTGCGCGAAGGCGATACTTTGGTCGTCTGGAAGCTCGACCGGCTGGGCCGGTCGGTCAAGCAACTGGTCGATCTGGTCGGCGATCTGCACAAGCACGGTGTCCAGTTCAGGAGCCTCACCGACTCCATCGACACCGGCACACCATCCGGGCGGTTCTTCTTCCACGTCATGGCGAGCCTTGCCGAAATGGAGCGCGAGCTGACCGTCGAGCGCACCCGCGCCGGGCTGGAAGTCGCCAAGCAGCTCGGCCGCAAAGGCGGCCGCAAGCCGAAGATGACCGACAGCAAGATCGAGTCGGCCAAGAAGCTGCTGGCCAGCGGGGTGCCGCCCAAGGACGTGGCCAAGAACCTCGGCGTGTCCATTCCGACGCTGTACCGCTGGGTGCCAGCCTCCACGCACGCTTAGCGTGCTTTATTTTCCGTTTTCTGAGACGACCCCTTGAATCAGTTGCGTCCTGTTTTAATCGGCTTTCGCAAAGCCAATGGACTGACGCAAAGAGATGTTTCTGAACGTTTGGGTGTAACACAGCAAACTTATGCCCGACTGGAGGCCAACCCTGCAAGTGTGGGTTTTGAGCGTTTGTTTAGAGTATTCAGCGTCCTTGGAGTGGAGATCGTACTTTCATCCAGGGAACCATTGTCAGATGCAAAGCCCGAATACGGAGCTTTGCACAATGATTCTTCACTTCCAGCCAGGCGGGAGAAATGGTGACGCCATGCGCTTCCCGGTCTAATTGTCTGCAGCAATATTAACCCCTTAGCGGCCTGAAGTATCAGGTTGCTATGAAGCCTTTCGTTTCTTCTGTTATGTTAAATACACCAGTTTGAGCTGTTTCGGACAACCATAAATTATCTCTTCACTCTTAAATGAAAATTTTATGTCGATCACATTATCGATGAATTTAGGAAATAATCCGTAAATGAAAATCTATCTACCTTTAAATTTATCAATGTCCGTACGACATAATTAATATCAAAGAATGTGTATTATTATCATTTAAATCATAAAAGCCATGAGTCAGTTCCAAAAAATATAATGAGCATTGAAATTATTACCCATCATTCTGGAGTTTTAACTTAGCCATGTATCGAACCACAAGTTGGCTTCCGGTGTTTTGAGGAGCAGTAAAGTTCAGAAAGCGCGACCAGATCATAATCCAGAAATGTCGTTAAGATATTCTCAATAACGGTTATCCCTGCATGCTGGCAGGCATTTGAAAATATATTTTGTATTCAGGTTGCAGCAAAACGCTTTCTTACACACAGGACTTCATATGCGGCTCAAAAAATTAAAACTGAAAAACTTCAGAGGCTACAGAAACTCTACTGAAATCATTATTGATGAAGGCATGACGGGCATTGTTGGTCGTAATGACTTTGGGAAATCAACGCTTCTGGAAGCGCTGGCTATTTTTTTTGAAACAGAAGGAATGAAGGCTGACAAGAATTGAATCGCCACGGGTTTAACAGACACCTCAGAGTCATTTAAGATGGCTTAAAGAGAGGTGCCCATGAGCGGTAAGCGTTATCCCGAAGAGTTTAAAACTGAAGCAGTCAAACAGGTTGTTGATCGCGGTTATTCTGTTGCCAGCGTTGCAACACGTCTCGATATCACCACCCACAGCCTTTACGCCTGGATAAAGAAGTACGGTCCGGATCCTTCCACTAATAAAGAACAGTCAGATGCTCAGGCCGAGATCCGCCGTCTCCAGAAAGAGCTGAAGCGGGTTACCGACGAACGGGACATATTAAAAAAAGCCGCTGTAGATTCAATCTGTCAATGCAACACCCCTTTCAATTATCTCTTTCGGTGTTTTGAACTTCAGTGTCTTTCTCGGTCTGTTGTTTAGCTGAGCAGCAACCAGATCTAGTTCATGTTGAGTATATTGGGCAAGACATGTCTTTTTAGGAAAGTACTGCCGAATTAGCCCATTTGTGTTCTCATTTGTTCCCCGCTGCCAAGGACTCTGAGGATCGCAGAAGTAAACTTTAACGCCGGTGCTGACAGTAAATTCTAGATGTCTGGCCAGTTCCATTCCTCTGTCCCATGTCAGTGATTTTCTGAGTTCTGACGGTAAACTCAGGAATTTGTCGGTAAGAGCCTGATTTACTGAGACAGAATCTTTGCCCCTGAGTCTAAGGATGATCGTATAACGTGATTTTCGGTCTACAAGTGTGGCTATATGAGAGTTTTTTGTACCTGAGACTAAATCGCCCTCCCAATGCCCCAGAGAGCGTCTGTTATCGATATTTCGGGAACGTTCGTGAATTGGTGTTCCGTTCACTATGTTAATCGTACCTCTTTCGCCTTTGCGGGTATGACGCCTGCCATGGCGAAGGCTATGCGACCGTCGCAGATGCTGTATATTCAGGTGGTGTAGCGCTTCACGGCTACGAAAGTACAGCGTTTTATAAATTGTCTCAGGTGATATTCGCAGCGTTTTTTGACGTGGTTTTGTTCGCCTTAACCATCCTGATATTTGCTCTGGAGACCATTTCATCTCCAGCTTTTCCAGAACAAGCTTTCGCAATGGTAAATTTTGATCCAGTAAGCACGGTTTTGGCCTTTTCGCCATTCTGTTGGCTCGGTTATTAGCATCAACAGCTGGTAATGACTCCAACTTATTGATAGTGTTTTATGTTCAGATAATGCCCGATGACTTTGTCATGCAGCTCCACCGATTTTGAGAACGACAGCGACTTCCGTCCCAGCCGTGCCAGGTGCTGCCTCAGATTCAGGTTATGCCGCTCAATTCGCTGCGTATATCGCTTGCTGATTACGTGCAGCTTTCCCTTCAGGCGGGATTCATACAGCGGCCAGCCATCCGTCATCCATATCACCACGTCAAAGGGTGACAGCAGGCTCATAAGACGCCCCAGCGTCGCCATAGTGCGTTCACCGAATACGTGCGCAACAACCGTCTTCCGGAGCCTGTCATACGCGTAAAACAGCCAGCGCTGGCGCGATTTAGCCCCGACGTAGCCCCACTGTTCGTCCATTTCCGCGCAGACGATGACGTCACTGCCCGGCTGTATGCGCGAGGTTACCGACTGCGGCCTGAGTTTTTTAAATGGCGGAAAATCGTGTTGAGGCCAACGCCCATAATGCGGGCGGTTGCCCGGCATCCAACGCCATTCATGGCCATATCAATGATTTTCTGGTGCGTACCGGGTTGAGAAGCGGTGTAAGTGAACTGCAGTTGCCATGTTTTACGGCAGTGAGAGCAGAGATAGCGCTGATGTCCGGCAGTGCTTTTGCCGTTACGCACCACCCCGTCAGTAGCTGAACAGGAGGGACAGCTGATAGAAACAGAAGCCACTGGAGCACCTCAAAAACACCATCATACACTAAATCAGTAAGTTGGCAGCATCACCGCAAACTGAAACGGATAATCGGCGCCACGCTGGGATTTAAATCCATGAAGACGGCTTACGCCACCATCAAAGGTATTGAGGTGATGCGTGCACTACGCAAAGGCCAGGCCTCAGCATTTTATTATGGTGATCCCCTGGGCGAAATGCGCCTGGTAAGCAGAGTTTTTGAAATGTAAGGCCTTTGAATAAGACAAAAGGCTGCCTCATCGCTAACTTTGCAACAGTGCCATGAAAACTGTCTCGTTTAACTCTAGATGATGAAAACGTAACACCAGGATGAGACGAAAACAACCCAAATGAGACAGAAAAACTGTCTCACCGGATTGACTGCTTTGGGTTTAGTCTTAACTGACACCACCTCCCAGGGCCTGATATAAAGCAACACTATCGACTAGGCGTTGTGCCTGGACCGCAACCATATTGATCCGGATTGACTGTGCCTGTTGCTGCGCGATGAGCAGTTGCAGGTAGCTGGCCGCGCCCAGCCGGTATTGCCGCTCGACCGACTGCAAGGAGGCCTGTGCAGCCATATCAGCGGCAGCGAGGGCAGTCAAAGTTTGTGCATCGCTTTCCACCGCGCGCAGGGTGTCGGCGACGTTACGCAAAGACTCCAATACGACGCTCTGGTAATTGGCTACGGCGGCATCAAAAGCGGCGAGCGCCGCTCTTTTTTCAGCGGGTAGCCCTGGATTAAAAAGAGGCTGGGTGAGCTGCGCAACCAGGCCCCACACTGCCGAGCCACCACCGAACAGGGCACCGGTGGTCAGCGCCTGAGAACCAAGGTTGGCGCTCAGGTTGATCTGTGGGTAGAGCTTGGCGACAGCCACACCATAGTCTGCATTGGCCGCATGCAACAGCGCCTCTGACGCCTGGATATCCGGTCGGCGGCGCACCAGTTCTGAGGGCACGACGAGCGGCATCTCGACGGGTAGAGTGAAATCGGCCAGAGTGAAGGCCGGGATGCCACCCGTGCCTGGGGCACGACCGGCTAGCACCGCCAGTAGATGTTCGGTTTGTTGCAGTTGTTTACGCAGCGCAGGCAGTTCTGCCCGCGTTTGCTCCGCCTGAGCTTGTAGGCTCAACGCTTCATCAGGTGAGGCCTGACCGATACGCACGCGTTCATGGGCCAGGCGCAGTTGCTCATCCTGCACGCGCAAAATGGCAGTAGTGGCTTCTAGTTGCGCGGCGAGGCGTGCTCGGGTAATGGCAGCGGTTGCCATGTTGCCGGCAAGGGCCAGGCGCGCAGCATTCAGTTCGAAGCGACGGTAGTCGGCGCGAGCAGCCAAGGCTTCGAGTGCGCGCCGGTTGCCGCCAGCCAGATCGAGGTTGTAATGCACGCCAACGCTGGCGTTGTAGAGGCTGAATTGACGTGCGTCTCCGCTCAACCCTTGGCTACTGGGACTCATTTGCTGGCGCTGAGATCCCAGTGCGACATCTACCTGTGGATATTGCGTCGAGCCCGCCTGTGCGGCAAGAAGCTCCTGCGCCTGTCGCAAATTGGCGCTGATGCTCGCCAGCGTCGGGCTGACATGGAAAGCTTCGTTTATCAGTCCGTCGAGTGCGGATGAACCCAAGCTTTGCCACCATTGCGTTTCGATCGGAAGCCCTTCGACTAGACGTTGTGTTTCGCCGAACTGCGTGGGAGCGGACACGGTTCTATCAGCTACCGGTGTTGCAGTGTAGCGAGCCACATCGGGTGCGGTGGGACGCTGAAAATCAGGGCCGGCGGCGCAGCCGGCCAGACCGGCGGTGACCAGACCAGCTACCAGGTAAGTTGCCGCAAGCCGTCTTTCGAGGCTGATGGGGCGCTGGCATGTTTTAGCGTGCTCCATAAAAATGCTCCACGAAAGGTTTACGGAAAGCTTGGTGGCAGCCCAAGCAGCTTTCCTGCACGTGGGCGAATGATTGGGTCACCGCCTTGCCGTCGCTGCTCGCAGCAGCCAGCTTCATGGCCAGCGCCGCCTCGTGAGTCTGCGCGTCAAAGTTTCTGAACTTGGTCGCATCAGCGCCGAGGTAAGCAAGGATGCGCATTTTTTCAGTAAGCGGTGGCTCGGGGTGTGCAGCAACTTTTGGGGCGAGCTGAACGACCTGAACCCATTCCTCCTGCGAAATCGCACCGGTAATAGCCTGCATGTTGCGCCCGAGTTCCTGCATGATCTTGCGTAGCGCCAGTGGCTCAACCTGGGTAGCGTCACCAGCCCAAGCTGGCAACTGAAAACCCCATAAAAGCAGGCAGGCCGTAACGGTCAGGGTGATAGTTCCAAATGCGTGGCTGTGTTTGCGGTGGGTCATGAAATTCTCCTGTAATTCAATCGTTCTCTCATTCGAACTCCCGCCCTTCGCCAGCTTCCTCATGGGTCACGCCGTCGCGGATGTGGTAGATGCGCTTGAATGTGGGGATGATCTTTTCGTCATGGGTGACGACGATGATGGCGGTCTCGAACTTCCGGGCCATGTCGTTGAGGATGCGGATTACAGCCATGGCGCGCTCGGAATCCAGCGGCGCAGTGGGTTCATCGGCCAGGATCACCGGCGGACGATTGACCAGTCCGCGCGCGATGGCGACCCGTTGCTGCTCGCCACCGGAGAGTTGCGAGGGCATTGCGCGAGCTCGGTGTTGCACATCAAGCGCTGTGAGCAATTCCAGTGCCTTCGCGCGCGACTCTCCATTCGCGACGCCTGCAAGCATCGGCAGCAGCGCCACGTTGTCGGTGACATCGAGAAACGGAATCAGGTACGGCGCCTGGAAAACGAAACCGATCTTGTCACGCCGTAAGGCGCGCAGGTCGCGGACTTTCCAGCCATCGGCGTAGATCACTTCATCGCCCAGCGTCATGCGACCGGCGGTCGGTTCGATCACCGCACCCAGACACTTGAGCAGCGTGCTCTTGCCGGACCCGGAAGGGCCGATCAGTCCCACCACTTCACCAGGCGCAACATGCATATTCACGTCTCTCAAGGCAAAGACAGCGGTGTCACCATCGCCATACCGCTTGCTTAAACTTTCGATGTGTATCCCTTTGCCACTCATCTCAACCTCCAATGGCTTCGGCCGGATCGACCTTGAGTGCTATGCGAATGGCGACGAGGCTAGCTAGAACGCAGATCACGAGCACGGCAAAAAAACCGGCGACAGAATCCATTGGCGTGAGCAGGACATATTTTGGAAAAGCCGGTGCTGAAAAGGTGGCTGTGATCTTGCCGACCACGAAGCCAATCACGCCCAGGGCGAGCGCCTGCTGCATGATCATCGCGGCGATGGTTCGGTTGCGTGTGCCGATGAGCTTCAACACCGCGATCTCACGGATTTTGTCCATCGTCAGCGAATAGATGATGAAGGCAACGATGGCCGCGCTAACGATGGCCAGAATCACAAGGAACATGCCGATCTGCTTGGCCGAGGTGGCGATCAGCTTGCCGACGAGGATGTCTTCCATCTGTGCCCGGGTGTAGACCGTCAAACGCTTCCAGCGCTGGATGGATTCGGCAACCTCGTCCGGCGCATGACCAGGTTTCAGAGTGACCAGCACGGCATTGACGAACGCGTTGCTGCTCTGTGAAGCAATCACGGCATCCAGCAAACCTGGATCACCGGGTCGATTGAAGACCGGGTTGGCTTCGGTGCGACGCCGGCTTTGCCAGATGGCATCGTTGTCCTTGAGGAACTGGGCCTCCTGGGCATCTTTGAGCGGAATGAATACCATCGGGTCGCCGCTGGACGACACCATACGCCGTGTCAGCCCCACGACGGTGTAATGATTGCGGCGAATGGTAAGACGATCTCCCAGTTTGAAGCCGGTGGCGATGTCGGCCACAGCCTCGTAGTGACCGCGCGTGATCTGGCGTCCAGCGACGAGATAAGGAGGCCATCCGGGTGTAGCCCCCAACGCACCGGGCGCGATGCCGACCACCATGGTGCGTACATCACTCTCGCCCTTGCGTACCTGCATGGTCAGGTAGGTCGCGTTCGCTGCCTGTGAGACTCCCGGCATGGCGAGAATGGCGCGATACACGTCATCGTTGAGGCTGGACGACTCCGCATAAGGACCCAGAGTATCCTTTTGCACCACCCAAAGGTCAGCGCCACTGTTGTCGAGCAACGCCTTGCCGTCGTCCACCATGCCTCGGTACACCCCAGCCATGACTAGGGTGACGCCGATCAGCAGACCCAGACCGATGCCGGTGAAGACGAATTTCCCCCAGGCATGGAGAATGTCGCGGCCGGCCAGGCTGATCATCGTGAAACTCCCGGGATATGCTCGACCACATGGATGCGGCTGCGCGCCGTCAGTGCCTTTTCGCTATAGGTCACAACCTGGTCCCCATTCTTGAGCCCTTCGCGCACCTGCACGTAACCATTGAGGTCGGAAGTGCCGAGCTTGACCGGGGAGAAATGCAGATCACCATCCACGATTTGCCAGACACCAACTTTATCGCCTTCACGCTGGACGGCAGCGTTGGGGATCAGTGGAGCGGCCGGGAGCGCCGGCAAGTCAACCGTGACTTCGGCCAGTTCACCCACTGGTGGCAAAGGTTCTGGTTTGTTATCGAATGTCACCTTGGCAAGCGTTTCCTCGGTTACCGCGTCGGCCTTGGGTTCCACCCGCAGCACGCGACCTTTCAAGGTCTGGCCACCACGCGAACGCAGGACGATATGAGCCGGCAGCCCCCCAGCCAGCCCCGATGCGCTGATCTGGTCGAAGCGCACATTGATCCACAAACTCTTGGGGTCGATCACTTCCACCACGGCCTGGCCCGCGACGATGGTCGTGCCGGGATCAGCATCGCGCACGGCGACTACACCGTCGACCGGCGCGATCAGGCGCAGATTGCTCCGCTGCGCGACGAGTGCTTCGCGGTCGGAGCGTGCCCGGGCAATATCTTCCCGAGCGGCGGATAGGGCGGCATCGGCGATCTGCAGTTCCTGCCGCTTGGTGGTGACGATTTCCTCGCTGGTCGAGCGCACCGCAAACAATTGCTCATAGCGGCGCGCCTGGGTTTGCGCGTAGGCTTGCCGGGCTTCTGCCTCGCGCAAAGCCGCTTCCGCCCGCTTGAATACAGACTCCTGTGAGCGCACCCGATCATCAAGGTCGACCGGCTCCATCTCGCCGAGCACCTGTCCGGCCTTGACCTGGTCGCCTATATGCACCTCCAGGCGTTTGACGCGCCCGGCAAACGTCGGCCCGATCTTGTAGGTGTAGCGCGCCTCCACCGTGCCGATGCCGAACAGCGCCGGTGTGATAGCCCGTGATTCCACGCTTGCCACCGTCACAGCGACCGGGGCGAGCGGCCCTGATCGCAGACCGACATAAATAAAAAGCACCAGCAAAGGAATGATGACGGCAAGCAGTGCCAGGGTGCGGCCTTGCAAGGGTAACTTTTTCATTGCGCACTCCTTATGCCACGCCGATAAATTGCAAAGACGCGCGGCGCATCGCGGTGCATACGTCCCACATCACCCGCCAACAGCGATTGCATGACCAAGCCCTGGATCGTGCCAATGAACAGCGTTGCCGCCGCCTCGTTGTCAAGCGAGGGAGACAACTCGCCGCTGGCCTTGCCTTTCTCGATGAGATGATGCAAACGTTCGCTGTAGCGCTGAATCAAGGTTTGCACCATGCGCTTGGCCGGTGTCGATTCGGCACGCTGAAGCTCACCAAACATCATTCTTGGCACGCCTGGGTGCTCAGCTACGAATTCGATATGACTCATGAACATCGCCTCCATGGCTGCCAAGGGCGACTCGATTCCTTGTGCGGATCGATCGATTCTGGCTAATAGGCGCTCTGCTACCCACTCCATGACCGCCTGCCAAATGGCTTCCTTGTTCGGGAAGTGCCGAAACAGCGCACCCTGGGTCAAGTTCATATGTTTAGCGATAGCCGCAGTGGTTATCTCGCTTGGGTTTTGTGAACCGGCAAGCGCCACGACGGACTCGACAGTTACGGCACGACGTTCATCGGCCGGCAGATGCTTTGGATGGGTGTCCACGAGCACTCCTTGTAAGATAGTAATTGATTACTATCTTACCACAAGAGGCAACTCAAACAAGAGAAAACCCGACGTACTCGTCAATATCTAGAGTCTGCAATGGGCTTAACGTGCTTTATTTAATGAGATGGTCACTCCCTCCTTCCCAGTACTATGCTGAGGACAGGCTTTCATTCGGAGAACCATCATGGAAAACATTGCGCTTATTGGTATCGATCTGGGTAAGAACTCTTTCCATATTCATTGTCAGGATCATCGTGGGAAGGCCGTTTACCGTAAAAAATTCACCCGACCAAAGCTAATCGAATTTCTGGCGACATGCCCGGCAACAACCATCGCGATGGAAGCCTGTGGCGGTTCTCACTTTATGGCACGCAAGCTGGCAGAGTTAGGGCATTTTCCAAAGCTGATATCACCGCAATTTGTCCGCCCATTCGTTAAAAGCAACAAAAATGACTTCGTTGATGCTGAAGCTATCTGTGAAGCAGCATCACGTCCATCTATGCGTTTCGTGCAGCCCAGAACCGAATCTCAGCAGGCAATGCGAGCTCTGCATCGTGTCCGTGAATCCCTGGTTCAGGATAAGGTGAAAACAACTAATCAGATGCATGCTTTTCTGCTGGAATTTGGTATCAGCGTTCCGCGAGGTGCTGCCGTTATTAGTCGACTGAGTACCCTTCTTGAGGACAGTAGTTTGCCTCTTTATCTCAGCCAGTTACTGCTGAAATTACAACAGCATTATCACTATCTTGTTGAGCAGATTAAAGATCTGGAATCTCAGTTGAAACGAAAGTTGGACGAAGATGAGGTTGGACAGCGCTTGCTGAGTATTCCCTGCGTTGGAACGCTGACTGCCAGTACTATTTCAACTGAGATTGGCGACGGGAAGCAGTACGCCAGCAGCCGTGACTTTGCGGCGGCAACAGGGCTGGTACCCCGACAGTACAGCACGGGAGGTCGGACGACATTGTTAGGGATTAGCAAGCGGGGCAACAAAAAGATCCGAACTTTGTTGGTTCAGTGTGCCAGGGTATTCATACAAAAACTGGAACACCAGTCTGGCAAGTTGGCCGACTGGGTCAGGGAGTTGTTGTGTCGGAAAAGCAACTTTGTCGTCACCTGTGCTCTGGCAAACAAGCTGGCCAGAATAGCCTGGGCACTGACGGCGCGACAGCAAACTTACGAAGCATAAAGGCAGAAATACACCAGTTTAAACAATCATTCATCTGGTTTTGCGAATACTGATATTGATGATACTAACGGCCCACCGGCCTGTTGAGGAACCTGTAAAACGGAAAGGCTCATTGAAGCCGTATATTTTCTGGAGGTTCATCAGGCGCGGAACTCATCGAGGCGCGGGAATAAAATCCCATTCAGACGCCGGATAGATTCAAGCAAGCCAACTTGTCGTCAAAATCGGTGTTGCAAAAACGGGAGTGACCATAGATTCCGTTTTCTGAGACGACCCCCTTATGGCAGCACTTTAAATTGAGTCTCATACAGTATCTGTTTTCTTTCTCTTCATCTCTCATGACCTGCTGCCCACTTACAGACTCCAGGGTAAAGCAAAAAATTCTCCACCGGTGAGCAGAGTATATTGCATATGCCAGTTTATGAGTGTATATATAGCATATGCCAATAAGGAGCCTTCATGCCAAGACCCAGAATTCCCCGTAACATCTGTGGCCGCCCTGCGGATACCTGTTTTAAGCCCAATGCGCGACCGATGAGCCAGCTTGAACATGTTCATTTAAAAGAAGATGAGTTTGAAGCGTTACGGCTGGTCGATTTACTGGGCATGCAACAGCAGGAAGCGGCTGTTGCAATGGGGGTTTCAAGGCAGACACTGGCCAATGTCCTGAAAGCAGCCCGTTTTAAGGTTGTGGACTGTCTCACTCAGGGCAAGGCCTTAATAATGCACTCTGAAAGGGAAGGTGTTACACAAGATGATCACAGCCATTCCAGTGAATGACGACCGGGTAGCAAATCATTTTACCAAAGCGAGTCACCTTGTCCTGGTGGATGAGCGCGGTGTGGAGCTCAGCCGGACAGAAAATCCCGCGCTGGGCGCAGATTGTTCAGGTAAACGGAAGCTGGTTGACCTGCTGGTTCAACAGCAAGTCAGCCGCGTTGTGGTCCGTAACATCGGGGAACGGATGCTGGGTAAATTACTGGGGCATCAGATCGCGGTGTACCAGACTGACTGTGGTCGTCGTTTGTTCACTGAACTGTGTGATCCGGATACCCGTGTTCTGACTGAACTGAATAAGCCGGAGCAGGGACGCCAGTCCTTTCATCATGAGGCGAAAGGGAAAAAATGCTGTCACTCTGACGGGAACACAGCAGAAAATGCGTGCCAGGGTGGGCGTCAGCATCATCACGGAAACGGGCGCTGTTGCCATTCATGAGTTTATTTCATCACGGGCGGTGATTTTTATCAGACCCGTATTGTGTATAAACCAGGAGCCGGAATGTGTGGAGGAGGCAGTAATGATGCCGGGGGAGCCCCTCAGCTGACTGAATTCCGGATGCCTCCCGTCAGTACAACCGGACGCTGAGCAGAAACAGATGAATTGTTATCTTGATGCCAGAAAGGCCCATACCTGTTGTATGGTCTGTAGTTCCCGCGACAACAACCCTGATACGGTGAACTTAATGTTTTCAGAGCACCCGGATGGCTCTGTATGTGCGGACTACACGGCCAATCACAGGCATCAGGGGTATACGGGTCTTTTACATGGCGGAATGACGAGTACCCTGCTGGATGCAGCAATGACTCATTGTTTGTTCATGCAGGGTGTGCAAGCCCTGACGGCTGAACTGACGGTAAGATTCATTTCACCCGTTTGTACCGGAGACAAACTGATGGTATGTGCCAGACTGCTTGGGCAACGCAGGGGGATTTACCTGCTTGAAGCATGGCTGACAAAAGGACAGCAGACAGTGGCACGTGCCACGGCGAAATTCATTGTTCCGTCGCAGGATATTGCTCTGGCGCATCGCTAGTGTGACAGACGACAGGTGTACCTGGTTATTATAAAAATTTGAGGCGTGTTTTGCTCAGACCGGAAAGAATAATCGCATATCGTATATTCCACTGAAACCGTGTAAGAGGTAGTTATGAGTAAACAAATCATTGATATTGGTATTGCTGAATCATCCCGGGTGGAGATTGCAGACGGCCTGTCCCGGCTTCTTGCTGACACCTATACCCTGTATATAAAAACACATTACTATCACTGGAATGTAACTGGCCCCATGTTTAACAGCTTACATTTAATGTTTGAAAATCAATACAATGAGCTGGCCACTGCCGTTGATGATATCGCTGAACGTATACGCTCGCTCGGATGCTTCGCGCCCGGCACATATCATGAATTTTCACGTTTAACAGCGGTTAATGAAGATAAGGATATTCCGGCAGCAAAAAACATGATTGAAAATCTTGTCCAGGGCCAGGAGACCGTGGTTAAAACTGCACGCTCCCTGTTCCCGCTCGTTAATAATGCGAATGATGAAGCCACAGCAGATCTGCTTACACAACGTATCCAGTTACATGAGAAAACTGCCTGGATGTTGCGTAGCCTGCTTGAATAATGTCACCCTGTGGCAGCAGAAAAAACGGTTTGTCAGCCACAGGCTATTACTGACAGTGCAGAATCATCCGTGTTCCTGTGGCTGTTTTTTCTGACCGTCACAGTATTAAACACCATTGAATCAGTGGGTTAATCAGTGAATGCGTGAACGAGAAATACAGTCCGTGACGGGCATCATCGGCTGGTATATCCGGACCACTGTTGTTTTCCCGTTAAGGTATCGCAGGTTCCGGTCTGGCATTTCACAGCCTGAACAGGGTTAATGATGCATGGATAAAACGGTTTACGGGGAAAGCAGGATCATATTATTCGTTGTTATGGCTTCCTTTACCGGTGCCTGCCTGCGGGCAGTAGAGATCATATAAGGTATTTAACAACGTCATGATACGGTTATCCTCAATACGGTAATATACCATTTTACCTGCCCGTCGGGTCTCGACCAGCTTCAGGCGGCGCATTACACCCAGCTGCTGGGACAGGGTCGGCTGAGTGATACCGACCGCCGCTTCCAGCCCGGCCACATTCGCTTCCCCCAGGCTTAACTGACACATCAACAGCAACCGGTCGCTGTTGGCCAGTCCCCGTAAGACATCTGCTGCCCTCAGGGCCGCATTCTTCATATCTGTCTGACGTTTTGTGTCTTCATTCATGAGCATTGCTGATTTCTCATACTATGTGTTTTTATATAATATAATTTAGTATACTAACGGTATCGTAATTTTGCCATCGTGTTCGTCAGGTCTGCAGCGTCCTGCCGGCCCGGGGAAACGATTATATCTGGCAGGCATTTTTGCCCCGGGTGAACAGAGAGGATGTAATGAAAATAGTGATTGTTGGTGGTGTTGCCGGCGGGGCATCCGCTGCAGCCAGAGCTCGTCGGTTATCAGAGGATGTCAGTATTGTTGTGTTTGAACGGGGAAGCGATGTCTCTTTCGCCAACTGTGGATTACCTTATCATATAGGCGGAAAAATTCCTTTAAGGCAGTCACTGATTCTGAAAACCCCGGAGGATTTTAAATCCCGCTTTAACATAGACGTCCGTATCTGTCATGAAGTGACGTCAGTGGATCCGGTTAATAAAACGGTGACGGTTAAAAATCTGACCTCAGGGGAGGTCTATAGCGAAGAATGGGATCGTCTGCTCCTCAGTACCGGCGCCGCTCCGGTTGTCCCTCCTTTGCCCGGGCTACAGGAAGAGGGTGTCTTTACGCTGCGAAATCTTACTGACATGGATGCTATCCTGGGGTGGATTGAGCAACATCACGTAGCTCACACCACGCTTGTCGGGGGGGGATTTATCGGACTTGAAGTGATGGAGGCTCTGAGCGAACGGGGGATCAGTGTGACCCTGCTGGAGATGGGGGAACAGGTTATGGCTCCGGTTGATCCTGAAATGGCATCTGCCCTGCATCAGGAAATCCGGAGTCATGGCGTGGATCTGCGTCTCAGAACGGCGCTCACCGAGGTACTGCGGACAGAGACGGGATTCCGCGTTGCACTGTCTGAGGGTGGGTTTCTGCAGACCGACATGGTTATTCTCGCCATCGGGGTAAAACCTGAGAACAGCCTTGCCACAGGAGCCGGGCTCGCAGTGGGTAAACGGGGAGGCATAAGCGTCAATGCCTGTATGCAGACCAGTATCCCTGACATCTACGCCGTGGGGGATGCCGTTGAAACTCCAGACTTTGTCTTTCAGGAACCCGCTAATTTTCCTCTGGCAGGGCCCGCCAACCGCCAGGGACGCATTGCTGCTGATAACATGCTAGATCGTCACAGCCTTTACCATGGCAGTCAGGGGACATCCATTTGTAAGGTATTTTCGCTGAGTATTGGCAGCGTCGGTGCGAATGAAAAGCAGCTGAAAGTTCATGGCACCCGATACGAGAAGGTTTACGTCCATGCCGCTGATCATGCCGGTTACTACCCGGGGGCAACGATGATCAGTCTGAAACTGCTGTTCAGCCCCGATACCGGTAAAATTCTCGGGGCTCAGGCATCAGGGAAAAAAGGGGTTGATAAACGCATCGATGTCCTGTCTGTCGCACAGCGCGCGGGGCTTACCGTCAACGATCTCGAACATCTTGAGCTGACTTATGCTCCACCTTTTAACAGTGCAAGGGACGTCGTTAACCAGGCTGGTATGGTGGCGACAAATGTAATGAAAGGAGATACGGTCATATGTCATGTCAGCGATGTGTTACAACGGGAACCGGGCAGTTATTGTTTACTTGATATTCGCTCTCCTGCCGAACTGAAACAATTTGGCGAATATCCTGACGCGCTATCCATTCCACTGGATTCCCTGCGGGAGAATCTTGAAAAAGTGCCTAAAGATAAAGAGATTTTTATAGGGTGCCAGAGTGGCCTGCGCGGGCATGTGGCATACCGTATTCTTCAGGCCCACGGCTTCAGGACATATAATCTGAGTGGTGGCTTTATAACCTGGCAGGCGGTAACGGAGTCAATAAGTAAATAAGAGATGAGGTGCCATACACATGGCACCCTGAATCGCCACAGGTTTAACAGTGAAGTGGTCTGCTGAATTTGTTCACCTGAACAGAGGTGTGGACTGACCCCGCACCGTTATAAGGACAGTTATGAAAAAAATAACTTTTCAGATCAGGCATATAATGTCAGATTCATGGTCACTATAGGAATGGCAAGGACTGGATTTTCATTTTGCAGCCATCAGGCTGCTTAGTTCAGAGATAGGTCTGTGTAATGCGTAACTTCGTGACTCGATTGAGAGTATGGTTTCCGCCCCCACTCATCTTATTGCTGTTTTTCGTCACTGATGTGTTGACTGCAATCCCGCGTTTTACCTTCGACATCGTGAATATAGTGCTAAGCGTGTTGCTGACCGGTGTTTGTATTACCATGATACTGCACACCGCTTGGCAGATGAGCACGAACGGCACGACGCTTAATCCGCTTCATCCGGATAGAACCACCAAGCTGGTAACTGTCGGTTGTTACGCATGGAGTCGAAACCCTATTTACCTTGGAATGAGCGGGCTCCAGTTATCCGTTGCTCTCTGCTTTGGCAGCCTGGTGGGGATACTTGCTGTACCGTTGTTTATGTTTGTAGTAGCCAGATTACATATCCATGTTGAAGAGGTACAGCTTCGAAAACGTTTCGGGTTGGAATGGGAACGCTATACCCAACGGGTTCGTCGCTGGTTATAGCAACCCCGTGGTGTTGCAGGAGACAAATAACGTCGAAATCATAAAGAAAAGAATTCATCATCCTTGAGCTTTTATATCGTAATCGTAAACCAGGTGCCGTATGTAGCCATTGAGCCAGTGCTGGTACCTTAGGGAAGGTGCGAATAAGCAGGTCATTTCTTCCCAAGCTGACTCGCTGATTAAAATTTCGCGGATCTGGGCCGATTTTTTTCCCGCAAACACATCGAATCAGCCTATTTAGGCTATTTTTTCCACCATTTCTGGCGTTATTTCCGGTTTTTACTGAGATCTCTCCCACTGACGTATCATTTGGTCCACCCGAAACAGGTTGGCCAGGGTGAATAACATCGCCAGTTGGTTATCGTTTTTCAGCAGCCCCTTGTATCTGGCTTTCACGAAGCCGAACTGCCGCTTGATGATGCGAAACGGGTGCTCCACCCTGGCACGGATGCTGGCTTTCATGTATTCGATGTTGATGGCCGTTTTGTTCTTGCGCGGATGCTGCTTCAAGGTTTTTACCTTGCCGGGACGCTCGGCGATCAGCCAGTCCACATCCACCTCGGCCAGCTCCTCGCGCTGTGGCGCTCCTTGGTAGCCGGCATCGGCTGAGACAAATTGCTCCTCTCCATGAAGCAGATTACCCGGCTGATTGAGGTCATGCTCGTTGGCCGCGGTGGTGACCAGGCTGTGGGTCAGGCCACTCTTGGCATCGACACCAATGTGGGCCTTCATGCCAAAGTGCCACTGATTGCCTTTCTTGGTCTGATGCATCTCCGGATCGCGTTGCTGCTCTTTGTTCTTGGTCGAGCTGGGTGCCTCAATGATGGTGGCATCCACCAAAGTGCCTTGGGTCATCATGACGCCTGCTTCGGCCAGCCAGCGATTGATGGTCTTGAACAATTGACGGGCCAGTTGATGCTGCTCGAGCAGGTGGCGGAAATTCATGATGGTGGTGCGATCCGGCAGGGCGCTATCCAGGGATAATCGGGCAAACAGGCGCATGGAGGCGATTTCGTACAGGGCATCTTCCATGGCACCGTCGCTCAGGTTGTACCAATGCTGCATGCAGTGAATACGCAGCATGGTCTCCAGCGGATAGGGCCGTCGGCCATTGCCCGCCTTGGGATAAAACGGCTCGATGACAGCGGTCATATTCTGCCATGGCAGAATCTGCTCCATGCGGGAGAGGAAAATCTCTTTTCGGGTCTGACGGCGCTTAGTGCTGAATTCACTATCGGCGAAGGTGAGTTGATGGCTCATGATGTCCCTCTGGGATGCGCTCCGGATGAATATGATGATCTCATATCAGGAACTTGTTCGCACCTTCCTTAATCAATACCGCGTCACAGCCTGCCGATCCTTCATTACAGGTCTTCATTCCTGCCGGTGGCAATCTTCTTTCGCCCGGCGATGGATGGTTTGAACCCGTGGTGGAAATCGGTGATGAAGTACAAGCAGGTGATCTGGCTGGATGGCTTCACCGCCTCTCAGAACCAGAAGCCATACCGCAGGCTATACATTTTAAGGTCAAGGGACGGGTCTATTCTCAGCGCACTTTTGGTGCTACGTCTCAGGGCAACAGTCTTGCGGTTTTGGTACAAAACCTGTCGAATAAGGAACGCTCATGAATCAGGATATCACCCTGTCGGACTATCAGGCTTCTCTGGATCGAGTACGACCGTGGGTGCGCAAAACGCCGCTTGTTGAAACGGCACCCTGGCAGCCCGTGCCGGGAATTGAGCTCAGACTGAAAGCTGAATGTTGTCAGGTAACCGGCTCGTTTAAAGCCCGAGGTGCATTTAACCGTGTCCTCAATCTCCCACTCTCAGTTCGTCAGCAGGGGTTAGCCACTGCGTCAGGGGGAAATTTCGGTGCGGCAGTCGCTTACGTAGGGCAGCAACTCAGCATACCCGCAGATGTCTTTGTGATGAATACCAGCACGGATCTGACGCGAAAGCGTATTGAAAGTTACGGAGCAAAACTGACTGTTGAAGGCGACTTCCGGGATCAAAGCTGGGATGCTGCCGGCGTTCGAGTAAAGGAAACGGGGGGCGCATTACTTCACCCCTATGCTGACAGAGATGTCGTCATTGGTCAGGGAACCATCGTGCTGGAAATTCTGGAGCAATGGCCAGAGGTTGACACACTGGTCGTTTCAATCGGCGGTGGCGGACTTATCGCTGGGGTGGCACAGGCAGCCAAGCTGCTTAAACCTGACATTCGTATCATTGGTGTTGAAGCAGCGGGATGCCCGATGATGTGGACCAGCCGTCAGCAGCAAAAAATCGTAAAACTGGAGAATGTAAAAACGATTGTTCCCATCCTTGCGGCACGTTCAACAGAAGCGATTAATTTTGCATTGACGGAGCAGTATGTAGACGAGATTGTCCTCGTCCCTGAAGACCAGGTAGAAGCGTCAGCACGGGAAGTATGGGCGTCGACAGGGCTGGCAATTGAATTGGGCGCGGCTACGGCTGTTGCGGCCGTAACAAGAAGATGCTTCGTCACAAACCCCGATGAGAAAATCGCTGTTGTTTTGTGTGGGAGTGGGACTAACGGTATGTGATCCGGGTCGTTAACGGATAAGACAGTTTTCTCATCTGTAGCGTAACAGGCGGTGTTGTAGGCAGGATGCCATACCGCCTTGGCGATGCGCATATGCAGTAACGGCCTCTCCATTTCAATACGTTGTAGCTTTTTATTTAACTCACGTACTCCACTCACCAAAAGCAACGTGATTGCGAATGCAACGCAGCCTAGTTGTGAATGCAATGTCACTTATTGTTAAAAAAGATCATTCTTTTTGTGTGGTTGATCACGGTTCTTTATGAGGTATCCCTTACACTGCCAGCAGATGTTCAGCCTGCGCTTTTGCTATTTTCGCCATGGCATCATTCTATTTTGCTGTGATGAAGCTGTTTCCATGACCAGGATTCAGGAGCCTAAATGGACATTCTTATAGCCATTATGACGAAATAGGGGAAAACGATGTCAACATATTATTTTTTGCCCACACGGAATGTCTTTGGTGAGGGAAGTGTGCAAGAAGCCGGTGTTCTTGCGAAAACATTAAATGTCAAAAAAATACTGATTGTGACGGATGCATTTCTCGCCAAAAGTGGTATGGCAGATAAAGTGGCGGCGATTTATCAGCAGGTAGGCATTGGGGTACATATATTTGGCGGCGCAGAACCTAACCCAACCGATAGAAATGTGGAAGAGGGGATTAAATCCTATCGTGAGAATGAGTGTAATGCCATTGTGTCTCTCGGCGGTGGTTCTTCTCATGACTGTGCGAAAGGGATTGGTTTGATCGCTGCCAACGGAGGGAGTATCCGTGATTTTGAAGGTATTGATAAATCAATCAACAACATGATCCCACTGATGGCCATTAATACCACCGCAGGCACCGCGTCTGAAATTACGCGCTTCTGTATTATTACCGATACCGAACGCAAGGTGAAAATGGCGATTGTTGATTGGCGCGTGACGCCACAAATCTCCATTAATGACCCCGAGTTGATGGTGGGTATGCCGCCGTCGCTTACTGCGGCGACAGGTATGGATGCATTAACCCATGCGATAGAAGCCTATGTTTCCACCATGGCGAATCCGTTGACAGATGCGGCGGCATTAAAAGCCATTAAAATGATCACGCAATATTTGCCGAAAGCAGTTGCTAACGGTGAATATATGAAGGCCAGAGATAATATGGCCTATGCGCAATATCTGGCCGGTATTGCCTTCAATAATGCGTCGTTAGGTTATGTGCACGCGATGGCGCACCAATTAGGCGGCTTTTATAATTTACCGCATGGCGTATGTAATGCCATTCTGCTGCCGTATGTAGAATCATTTAATTTAATTGGCAACTTAAATCGGTTCAGGGATATCGCTGAAGCAATGGGGGAAAATGTCGCGGGTCTATCGACAGATGAAGCGGCGCTCAAAGCGATTAGCGCTATCCAGCGTTTGGGTAAACAAGTCGGGATCCCGAAAGATCTCAAGAGCCTGGGCGTTAAACCGGAAGACTTTGCTGTGATGGCTGAAAATGCGAAGAAAGATGTGTGCCAACTGACGAATCCACGAAAAGCGACGAAAGAGCAGGTTATCGAACTCTATCGTCAGGCGTATGAAGGTGAGGCGATTGTGTAATCTGCCGCCATAACGTCGATTAGTGTGAGATGATGGTTGCAACAGGGGCATTTTGCCCCTGAGGTTGCTGACAAGGTGCAGCGCGCGGCGATAATGGATGGCTCGTAAAGACGCTGCAAGTACGTCCGTGTACGCTCAACACGCGCCATCCTTGGCGCGTACGCTTTACTCTTCCATTCCATTATCACCGGTCAATATCGGCAAATAAGTTTGTCATCAGTCTCAGGGGCATATGGCCCCTGATTTTTTTATTGAGGCTCCACATCATGCGGAAATGTAAATAGGTTCTATACTGAGTTATTTATTGTTCGTTTATAATTCATAAAACCCATTCTGTTAGGGAAGGTGCGAATAAGCGGGGAAATTCTTCTCGGCTGACTCAGTCATTTCATTTCTTCATGTTTGAGCCGATTTTTTCTCCCGTAAATGCCTTGAATCAGCCTATTTAGACCGTTTCTTCGCCATTTAAGGCGTTATCCCCAGTTTTTAGTGAGATCTCTCCCACTGACGTATCATTTGGTCCGCCCGAAACAGGTTGGCCAGCGTGAATAACATCGCCAGTTGGTTATCGTTTTTCAGCAACCCCTTGTATCTGGCTTTCACGAAGCCGAACTGTCGCTTGATGATGCGAAATGGGTGCTCCACCTTGGCCCGGATGCTGGCTTTCATGTATTCGATGTTGATGGCCGTTTTGTTCTTGCGTGGATGCTGTTTCAAGGTTCTTACCTTGCCGGGGCGCTCGGCGATCAGCCAGTCCACATCCACCTCGGCCAGCTCCTCGCGCTGTGGCGCCCCTTGGTAGCCGGCATCGGCTGAGACAAATTGCTCCTCTCCATGCAGCAGATTACCCAGCTGATTGAGGTCATGCTCGTTGGCCGCGGTGGTGACTAGGCTGTGGGTCAGGCCACTCTTGGCATCGACACCAATGTGGGCCTTCATGCCAAAGTGCCACTGATTGCCTTTCTTGGTCTGATGCATCTCCGGATCGCGTTGCTGCTCTTTGTTCGGCACTGTTGCAAATAGTCGGTGGTGATAAACTTATCATCCCCTTTTGCTGATGGAGCTGCACATGAACCCATTCAAAGGCCGGCATTTTCAGCGTGACATCATTCTGTGGGCCGTACGCTGGTACTGCAAATACGGCATCAGTTACCGTGAGTTGCAGGAGATGCTGGCTGAACGCGGAGTGAATGTCGATCACTCCACGATTTACCGCTGGGTTCAGCGTTATGCGCCTGAAATGGAAAAACGGCTGCGCTGGTACTGGCGTAACCCTTCCGATCTTTGCCCGTGGCACATGGATGAAACCTACGTGAAGGTCAATGGCCGCTGGGCGTATCTGTACCGGGCCGTCGACAGCCGGGGCCGCACTGTCGATTTTTATCTCTCCTCCCGTCGTAACAGCAAAGCTGCATACCGGTTTCTGGGTAAAATCCTCAACAACGTGAAGAAGTGGCAGATCCCGCGATTCATCAACACGGATAAAGCGCCCGCCTATGGTCGCGCGCTTGCTCTGCTCAAACGCGAAGGCCGGTGCCCGTCTGACGTTGAACACCGACAGATTAAGTACCGGAACAACGTGATTGAATGCGATCATGGCAAACTGAAACGGATAATCGACGCCACGCTGGGATTTAAATCCATGAAGACGGCTTACGCCACCATCAAAGGTATTGAGGTGATGCGTGCACTACGCAAAGGCCAGGCCTCAGCATTTTATTATGGTGATCCCCTGGGCGAAATGCGCCTGGTAAGCAGAGTTTTTGAAATGTAAGGCCTTTGAATAAGACAAAAGGCTGCCTCATCGCTAACTTTGCAACAGTGCCGCCGGAAGTGAGGCGATCGACGTTAAACGTGCTAACAACGCCGTAGACGACGGTTCCGGCATTAAGCGCGCCGTGCCTTCATCATTGAAACATAACGTCGTCACAGTCAGCGTGGAGGCTTCAGATCGCTCCGAAGACCAGCATCACTGCGTAAAAGTGCGCTTTGAGGAATGGGATTCACTGATTGATGAGCTGGGGGATGAGACTAGCGCGGTAAAAGTGACGAAAAAGCTGTGTGCCGGTCGCGTATCCTTCGATTGTGATTGTGGGCGTCATCAATACTGGTATCGCTACATCGCGACCGCCGGTAACTTTGCCCTGGCACCGCCAAAAGAATATGCCTTCCCCAAAATCCGTAACCCTAATCTCAAAGGGATCGCCTGTAAGCACGTGATCCACGCAATGACCCGACTCCAGTCGGCAAGCTGGCAATTGCGGATCGGTCAGGCCATGCTGCAGGCCGCTAAACGTGTAGGGTTCGGTGACGACAAACGACGTACTACTAAGCATTTCACTGAGGAAGACCGGAAAAGATTCAACAAGAACCGTAACTCACAGACTAACCAGGGGGCGATGCGTCAGGAGTGGGATAAATACCAGCGCCGCCAGAAAGCGCTGGGTAATCAGATTGCGCGAGACAGTACAAAGCTACGCACCCTCAGCGACAAACTGTTAAAAGCCCGGAAAATGACGCAAAAACAACGGGCAAAGGCAGAAGAAAGTCAGCAAAAGCTTAAAGCCGAGCAGGATAAAAACAAGGTGCTGCTGCAGCAGCTCGCCGACCGTTTCAAGGTGGAACGCCAGGCGTTTATTGATGCGATGGTAATGACTGGTGTATCACGTCAGGATGCCGAGAAACGCTTCCTGGACTACGTGAAAAACAAAGGCAGGGGTTAATACAAAAGCCCCCAACCTTTCGGTCAGGGGGCTGTTTTACGCGTCCATGAATGAGCTGGGCGGAATGTTGAAGCGCCGCGCAAGTGCTTTCATGTGATCTAGTGTTAGTGAGCGAGTCCCGTTAAGGATGCGGCTCACCAGCGATTTCTTACCAATCTCTTCCTCAAAATCACTCTGAGTCAGTTTGTGCTGGTCCATCAGGACACGCAGCAGGGCCACGCCACTTGGTAACGCTGCAATACGGTCGTTGAACTCTGCGAACTCTTCCGCCTCATCTTCATACTGGGCAATTTTCGCAACCAGCATGTCCACCAGCGGATGATCTGGCTCGTGTTCAACCAGGTATTCAACCAGCGTCAGCGCGTCTTCATAGTCCTTGCGAGAGGCATTGCCCCCCAGGAGGGGGACAATGCTAACCAGGCTGTTTGCCGCCTGGATAGCATCGGTGTACATCATTCTTTAGTTCTCCGGTAAAAATCTGTCAGCTTGTCGTATTCGGCGTGTGTGGTTATGTGCTTTATAAAGATTTTCCCACGTTCAAAATCAGCAAAAAACATCACCCTTAAATTCCCACCGCCAACATCGATCACCCACCACTTCTCCCGATATTTCATTCTGTCCAGCGAGGCAAATCGTTTTTTCATTTCGTCCGGTGAAGTGTAGTTCTCTCTCTTCAAAGTCCGGTATACGTCGTCTAGTGCCGCTGCCTGATTGGGGAATTGCCTGGTGGCTGTATCGAAAGGTGCTCTCGATACAACGTGCATCCTTCGCTCTCCTTGTGTTTCCATCTTGGAAACATAATATCGCACTCCCGCAGAGTTGACAAGTTGGAAACTGAAAATAATTAGTGCCTCTGCAATTCACAATCTCCATACAGTGCTCACATACGCAAATTAACCCCGTCAGTGAGGCACTGAATGGGCCGTTTTGATGAATGGTTAGACGACACAAGGCCGGTAACAGTCGCACCGGTTACCGGCATCGGCGATACCATCGGCATGCTGATGTCGCACGGTAATATTTCTCCCTACATCATGGCGTGGTTGATAACCGTGCTGATTCGTCTGGCAACGGGTCAGGGCGTGGTCTCCGCCATGACGGCGGGGGGGATTATTAGCGCAGCGATCCTCGACCCGGCAACCGGTCAACTGGTCGGCGTCGACCCGGTGTTGCTGGTACTGGCAACGGCGGCGGGCTCCAACACCCTGACCCATATTAACGATGCTTCATTCTGGCTGTTCAAAGGCTACTTTGACCTGTCGGTGAAGGATACGCTGAAAACCTGGGGTCTGCTGGAGCTGGTGAACTCCGTGGTTGGCCTGATTATCGTGTTGATCATCAGCATGATTGCATAACGTTAATACCGCTCTGGCCCACAGCGCCAGAGAGGTTTTCCATCCTGTCTCAACAATCCTCAATAATCAGATACACCGCCTTCACCGGGCCATGTACCCCAACCACCTTGATAAGTTCAATATCCGCCGTCGAGCTGGGTCCACTGATGATATTAATGCACGATGGCATACGCTCACCGGCCTGTGCTTTCTGATGCAGTTTTTCTGCCAGCTGCGCCACGCGCGGCAGAATGGAGCTTTTACGCAGCACGAAAATCGAGGACTCTGGCAACAGGCTCAGGGAACGCCCGCGCTCCGGTGCGGAAAACAGCACCACGCCGCCGGACTCCGTCAGGCCATATTCGGCATACACCACGCCGACTTTCGCCTGTTCTGCCTGGGTAATATTTTCGCTACCTCGCGCTGGGTCCCAAACCACGGCGTTGCATTCCTGCTGCAAGCGTTCGGTGATACCCAGCTCCACCAGCCGGCTGTCGCCGCTCAGCACCACCGGCTGCTGACCCAATTCTTCGCACAGGCGCAGCGCCGCGTCTGCGGCCTGGTCCTCGCTGGTCAGTTCGCAGCGGGCCAGCATCACTTCGCTGGCAAACTGGATAAACGCATCGCAGCGCTGCTGCGGGCTAAGTTCGGTCAGGCGCTCGTTGGCATAGTTGTTAACCGGCGCGGCATCTGCTTGCGGTTCGAAACGCAGCGGGCGACCCAGCGCCTGGGCGATGGTGTTTAAAAACGCGGTACGGTTATCCATTCTTTTTCTCCTGCGCCTGATGTTTCTTAAACCAGCTGCGGAAGCTCTCGCCGTCAGCATCAGGCAGATCGCGCGCCTCCATCCAGTCACCAATCGCGCCAACCTTGAGCGGGGTTTTGCCGCCATTGATAAACCAGCTCGCCGCATGCGCGCCCGCCATCATCCCGACTTTCCACAGCCCCGGATGGCTATTGGCATAAGCGAACATCCTGATCGCCCGTCGCTCGGCTTTCGGCGTAATGCCCTCCTCGGCCATCACCCGGCGATGACGCAGGATCAGTTTCGACAACGGAATGCGCACCGGGCAGACGCTGTCACAGGCCGTGCATAAAGAACAGGCGTACGGCAGATCCTTAAAATCTTTATAGCCGCCGAGCAGCGGAGAAATCACCGCGCCGATAGGTCCAGGATAGATAGAGCCATAGCCGTGTCCGCCGATGTGGCGGTACGCCGGACAGGTGTTCATACAGGCTCCGCAGCGGATGCAGCGCAGCACATCGCGAAACTCTGAGCCCAGCACCTGCGAGCGACCGTTATCGACAATCACCAGATGGAACTCTTCCGGTCCGTCAACGTTATCCGCCTCGCGCGGGCCGGTCAGCCAGGTGTTGTAGCCCGTCAGACGTGCACCCACGGCGCTGCGCGCCAGCATGGTGATCAGCACATCCACCTCGGCAAAGGTCGGCGCGATACGCTCCATGCCCATCACCGCAATGTGCGTTTTCGGCAGCGTGGTGCACATGCGCGCGTTGCCTTCGTTGGTTACCAGACACACCGAGCCGGTTTCCGCCACGGCAAAGTTACAGCCGGTAATACCGATTTCGGCACTGAGGAAATCCTCACGGATCTTCTGACGAATGAACAAGGTCATGGCTTCCGGGGTTTCCGGGCCGTCATACCCCAGACGTTCGTTCAGCACGCGGCGGATCTGATAGCGATCTTTATGAATAGCCGGGACCACGACGTGCGAAGGCGGATCCTGATCCAGTTGCAGGATATATTCCCCGAGATCGGTTTCGATCACCTGGATTCCGGCATCCTGCAGCACATGGTTGACGCCGATCTCTTCGGTCACCATCGACTTGGACTTCACCACCTTCTGCGCATTTTTACTTTGCGCAACCTGCAAAATGTAGCGAGTGGCATCTTCTTTGGTTTTGGCGAAATAGACGTGCCCGCCGTTTTCCGTCACTTTCTCGGAGAGTTGATACAGGTAAGCGTCGAGGTTGCTCAGAACGTGATCGCGGATCTGGCTGGCACGATCGCGCCAGTCTTCCCAGTGGCCTAACTCATCGACCATTTTTTGCCGATTTGCGCCGATACGCTCCTGCGCATTAGCCACGGCTTTGCGCATGATCGGATCTTCTATCTGCTGACGAATGCGCAGTTTAAATTCTACATCGCTGGTTTTTATCGACATCTCTTTCCCCTCAGCGGCTCATCAGCACTTCAGCAATATGCATCACTTTGACCGGCTGGCCTTCCCGTTGCAGTCGGCCGCCAATGTTCAGCAGGCAGCTGACGTCTGCGCCAATCAAATATTCCGGCTTTGCATCCATCAGATGTAAGACTTTCTCTTTCACCATCTCACCGGATATTTCGGCCATCTTGACCGAGAACGTTCCGCCAAAGCCGCAGCAGGTGTCCTGATCGGCAAACGTCAGCAGCTCCAGTCCGCGCACGTTTTTCAGCAGCGTGAGCGGCTCTTCCTTCACCCCCAGTTTGCGGGTCAGGCTACAGGAAGGATGATACACAGCGCGCCCCTGCAGGCTGGCGCCAACGTCCACCACGCCCAGTTTGTTGACGATAAAGGAGGTGAGATCCTGCATACGCGCGGAAACTTTCTCAGCACGTAGCGCCCATTCCGGTTCATCGGCCAGATACGTCGGGTAGCTTTTAACCGCGTAGGTACAGGAGCCCGCCGGGGAGATAATCGGATCGTCGTTGTCTTCCAGCGCGGCGATCAGGTTTTTCATCCCGGGGATCGCCTCTTTGATGTAACCGCTGTTGATGGCTGGCTGACCGCAACACCCTTGCTTCTCGGGGAAATTAACGCGACAACCCAGTTTTTCCAGCAGCAATACGGAGTCTCGTGCCATCCGTGATTTCAGTGCGTCACCAATACAGGTAACAAAGAAATTTACATTCACAATAACTACTCCATGGCTTTGTTGAATAAATCGAACTTTTGCTGAGTTGAAGGATCAGATCACGTATCTTCCCGACAACGCAGACCGTTCCGTGGCAAAGCAAAAGTTCAAAATCACCAACTGGCCCACCTACAATAAAGCCCTCATCAACCGTGGCTCCATAACTTTCTGGCTGGATGATGAAGCTATTCAGGCCTGGTATGAGTCAGCAACACCTTCTTCACGAGGCAGACCTCAGCGCTATTCTGACCTTGCCATCACGACTGTGCTGGTCATTAAACGCGTATTCAGGCTGACCCTGCGCGCTGCGCAGGGCTTTATTGATTCCATTTTTTCTCTGATGAACGTTCCGCTACGCTGCCCGGATTACAGCTGTGTCAGCAGGCGGGCAAAGTCGGTTAATGTCAGTTTCAAAACGCCCACCCGGGGTGAAATCGCACACCTGGTAATTGATTCCACCGGGCTGAAGGTCTTCGGTGAAGGCGAGTGGAAAGTCAAAAAGCATGGCCAGGAACGCCGTCGTATATGGCGAAAGTTGCATCTGGCAGTTGACAGCAACACACATGAAATCATCTGTGCAGACCTGTCGCTGAACAATGTGACGGACTCAGAAGCCTTCCCGGGTCTTATCCGGCAGACTCACAGAAAAATCAGGGCAGCATCGGCAGACGGCGCTTACGACACCCGGCTCTGTCACGATGAACTGCGGCGTAAGAAAATCAGCGCGCTTATCCCGCCCCGAAAAGGCGCGGGTTACTGGCCCGGTGAATATGCAGACCGTAACCGTGCTGTTGCGAATCAGCGGCTGACCGGGAGTAATGCGCGGTGGAAATGGACAACAGATTATAACCGTCGCTCGATAGCGGAAACGGCGATGTACCGGGTAAAACAGCTGTTCGGAGGTTCACTGACACTGCGTGACTACGATGGTCAGGTTGCAGAGGCTATGGCCCTGGTACGAGCGCTGAACAAAATGACGAAAGCAGGTATGCCTGAAAGCGTGCGTATTGCCTGAAAACACAACCCGCTACGGGGGAGACTTACCCGAAATCTGATTTATTCAACAAAGCCTCCGGGCTGTTAAATGCTTCCGCTTCGATCGCAAAGCGTTTCTTATTTTGCTTATCATTTTCTGACGCCAGCCGGTTTAATTTCCGGTTTTCTACTTTCATGTCAGTCATGATTTATCCCCACTTTAAGACGTGTGTATCCCTGCATAAAAAACTATGCATAATTTTTTCTGGTATGACTCAATATGGTGCGTTTATTTTACGCTTATGGGAATCTCCATCATTCCCTCCTTATATCAGACGATATTATTAGGCAGGTGCGGGATCTCAACTCCCCGCAAGGCTCCAGCGTACAGAGGTGATACTTTCATTAACGCCAATTTTACTCATAATAAGATCGAACGTTTTTCGCGAATCTGCGCTGCTAATCACTTCGGCATGAATTTCTTTATACCCGGATTCATCCAGCACCGACGAACCGAGTCCCTGCACGCTCAGAGAAAACTCCTTTGCCACATTAAATAAAAGCTGACGTACTGCGCTTTCATTATCATGATTGCAGGTTACTTTCAGGACATAGCGTTTTTCTTCATCTGCAGCGCCTGGATACTGATTAATTCGCTGCGCCGCTTCACGCAGTAAAATATTGGCACACAGAATAATGAGGGTGGCCGCCGCGGCATTCCAGAATTGTCCCAGCCCGCACAGCACGCCGATGGCTGCCGAGCACCAGAGCGTGGCAGCAGTATTGAGGCCGCGCACGTTCATGCCTTCACGCATGATGACACCAGCGCCAAGAAAGCCAATACCGGAGACTATCTGGGCGGCAATGCGTCCCGGACTGTCCGGCGATGTTGACATTGAGCTAAGAATAAATACCGCAGCGCCGGTGGCGACCAGTGCATTTGTCCGCAGCCCCGCCATACGTTGACGCCATTGTCTTTCGGCACCAATAAGTGCTCCCAGCAGCATGGCTGCCAGTAAATTTGAGATATAAGGGAACATCAGCATATGTTCCTCCATTTATGCTGGAAGAATAAATACGTGCTGTATTCAGCACACGACAAATTGTCACCTTAAACGGTGATTAATGTCGCGCCGATGGCGGAGGGAATAATGAGTTTTTAAACATGAACATGACGATAAACCTCGCGATAAGTCGCGCTTTGTAAATTTATCGGGGATGCAATCGTCAATTAAGAAGGGATTGCTGCCCGCCAGTTCGGCAAGCAGCGGCAGGAATACGTCGCGTTAGCTTGCCTTGCAAATGAAATAAGGGTGACTGTCCAACGTATGACTCCTGTATGAATTTGTCGACATTATAATCAGGCATCAGGTTAAGTAAAGTAAAAAAGGTCAGCCGGAGAGGATTTGTTTAGATTATTCCATCACAGGAGTGCATGGGCAATAATGTGTTTCAGACGAGTCTCCCATGCATAATACAACCAGCGCTGTTGCTTTTTGCTGCCAACGCGCGGCCATACTTCCTCAACTTCACAAATAAGCTGAATCTGGAGATTATCCCGCGGGAGTAGGGGAACCGTCTGGCAGGGAAGCCAGACGGTGATGAGGTTATGCTTTGCGCGTGGCCGCTTTCATTGCGCTGACGAACGCGTTCAGTTCAGCCAGCATCTGCTCTGGCTTATCAACGTTCTTCTCGATGATTTTGACGATAGCGGAACCGGAAATCGCCCCGGTCGCTTTTGCCTCTATCGCAGCGGTAACCTGTTCCGGAGAGGAGATCCCGAAGCCCTGCAACGGTGGTGCAGCGTGGTATTCCGCCAGTTTTTCCACCAGATGATGCAGTGGCAGCGCCGCTTTGTTTTCAGCTCCGGTCACGCCTGCACGGGAGAGCAGGTAAGTGTAACCACGTCCGTAAGAGGCAATCTGGCGCAGCAGTTCGTCATCGGCGTTCGGTGGGCAGATGAAAATGGGGGCAACGTTGTGACGCATTGCCGCCTGGCGGAAGGGCGCAGACTCTTCCACCGGCACGTCGGCCACCAGCACGGAGTCGACACCCACACGCGCGCACTCGGCGTAGAACTCATCAATGCCGCGGTTAAACACCAGGTTAGCGTACATCAGCAGTCCAATCGGAATGGTCGGGTGCTTCTGACGAATTGCTGCCAGCATCTCAAAACACTGGGTTGGGGTAACACCCGCCGCAAATGCGCGCAGGGTGGCGTTCTGAATAGTCGGGCCGTCTGCCAGCGGGTCAGAGAACGGAATACCCAGCTCCAGCGCGTCGGCACCGGCTTCAATCAGGGTGTCGATAATTTTTAGCAATTGCTCCGGGCCTGGGTCGCCGAGGGTAACGAAGGGGACAAACGCGCCTTCCTGGCGAGCCTTCAGTTGTGCAAATGCGTTATCGTAGCGTTCCATCAGATTTCCCCTCGTGCTTTCAGAATATCGTGAACGGTGAAGATGTCTTTGTCACCGCGACCGGAAAGGTTCACCACCAGCAGTTGCTCTTTTTCCGGGTTTTCTTTCATCATTTTCAGCGCGTGCGCCAGGGCATGCGAGGACTCCAGCGCCGGGATGATCCCTTCGTGACGGCACAGCGTTTTAAAGGCTTCCAGTGCTTCATCATCGGTAATGGAGACATAATCCGCGCGGCCAGTGCTGTTCAGGTAAGCGTGCTGAGGCCCAACGGACGGGAAATCCAGACCGGCAGAGATAGAGTAAGACTCTTCAATCTGACCTTCATCGGTCTGCATCATCGGGGATTTCATACCAAAGTAAATTCCCACGCGGCCATGCTTCAGCGGCGCACCGTGTTCACCCGATTCAATCCCGTGACCGGCAGGTTCAACGCCAATCAGACCGACGCTGGTTTCGTCGATAAAATCAGCAAACATGCCGATGGCGTTAGAACCGCCGCCCACGCAGGCGATCACCGCGTCCGGCAGACGGCCTTCTTTTTCGAGGATCTGCGCTTTGGTTTCTTCACCGATCATACGCTGGAACTCACGCACGATAGTCGGGAACGGGTGCGGACCTGCAGCAGTGCCGAGCATATAGTGCGCGGTTTCATAGCTGCCAGACCAGTCGCGCAGCGCTTCGTTACAGGCATCCTTCAGCGTCGCGGAGCCGCTGTGTACCGGGATCACTTCAGCGCCCATCAGACGCATACGGAACACATTCGGAGACTGGCGCTCAACGTCCTTCGCCCCCATGTAGATGCGGCATTTCAGACCGAGCAGGGCGCTGGCGAGTGCAGACGCCACGCCGTGCTGGCCAGCACCGGTTTCAGCGATGATTTCGGTTTTGCCCATCCGTTTCGCGAGCAGCGCCTGGCCCAGCACCTGGTTGGTTTTATGCGCACCGCCGTGCAACAGGTCTTCACGCTTGAGATACAGCGTGGTTTTTGTCCCTTCGGTCAGGTTGCGGCATTTGGTCAGCGCCGTAGGACGGCCCGCGTAGTTTTTCAGCAGGTCGGTAAATTCAGCCTGAAACATCGGGTCTTTCTGCGCACTGACAAACGCTTCTTCCAGCTGGCGCAGCGCAGGCATCAGGATTTGCGGGACGTACATCCCACCGAACTCACCAAAATAAGGGTTTAACAATGTCGTCATTTTTTCTTCCTTAATATGCACGCAGAGTTTTAAATACCGAGGCCAGCTTGCCGGCATCTTTAATTCCCGGTTTGGACTCTACGCCAGAATTGAAATCGAGGCCTGCGCAGCCGGTTTTGGCCGCGTCTACACAGTTATCCGGGCCGAGTCCACCCGCCAGCAGGACATTGTCCAGCACTTCGCCGTTCAGCAGCGACCAGTCAAAACGCTGACCCGTGCCGCCCTGGCCGTTGTCGAGCACGTATTTATCAACATAATTCAGGTTACGGGCTGGCAACGTATCGCCAACGCTTTGTGCTTTCCAGATTTGCACCTGAGGAGCCAGAACGACGCGCAGGGCATCAATATAGGCCTGATCTTCATCACCGTGCAGCTGTACTGCGCTCAGGGATAACGCCTCTGCTTTTGCCGCAACGTCCGCAACACTGGCGTTACGGAAGACACCCACATAGCTGAGCGGGGCGGCTGCCATGACCTTACGCGCCTGTTCTTCCGTCACCGCGCGAGGGGACGCTTCAACAAAGATCAGCCCGCCGTAAATTGCTCCCGACTCATACGCGGCCTGGGCATCCTGTTCACGAGTTAACCCGCACACTTTGTTTTCACCCAGTAACACACGGCGTACCGCAGCATTGAGATCGTCGTGGGCCATCATGGCGGAGCCAATCAGAAAACCGTTGGCAAAGTGGCTCAGTTCGCGGACCTGGGCGTAGCTGTTAATGCCGGATTCGCTGATCACCGTGACGCCAGAACCTAAACGAGGAGCCAGCTGGCGCGTACGGTTCAGGTCAATCGACAGATCGCGCAGATCGCGGTTGTTAATACCGACGACTTTGGCCTTCAGCGCAAGCGCGCGTTCCAGCTCTTCTTCGTTGCTCACTTCGGTCAGCACACCCATGTTCAGGCTGTGTGCGACGGCGGAAAGCTGGCGATACTGTTCGTCGTCGAGTACCGAAAGCATCAGCAGGCAGGCGTCGGCCTGGTAAAAACGCGCCAGCCAGATCTGGTACGGGTCGATAATAAAGTCTTTGCACAGGATCGGCTGCGGCGCGATACCGCTGACAATAGGCAGAAAATCAAAACTGCCCTGGAAATACTTTTCATCCGTCAGCACGGAGATGGCTGACGCATGATGTTTATAGATACCGGCAATACGCGCCGGGTCGAAATCGTCACGAATAACGCCTTTCGATGGAGAGGCCTTTTTGCACTCAAGAATAAACGCAGTGCGGGCTCCCTGCAGGGCATCATAGAAACGACGGCTACTTGGGACGACGTCATTCTGAAAACTGGCAAGCGGTTGCTGCACTTTGCGGGCTTCCACCCAGATGGCCTTATCGGCAACGATTTTCGCTAAAACGGTCTGCATTCTTTATCCTCTTGCCGCAAGTGCGGTAACGCGATCGTAGGCTGCACCAGAGCGCAGTACGTCCAGAACTTTTTGAGCGTTCGCTTTCAGGTCTTCCTCACCGTGCAACCGCATCAGCATGGCGACGTTGGCGGCAACGGCGGCCTCATGGGCAACCTCTCCCTTACCTTGTAATAAGCGCGTGAGAATGTCACGGTTTTCTTCTGGTGTACCACCGGCCAGCGCCTCCTGGTGATACGGTGCTAAGCCGAAGTCAGATGCTTCAAGCTGGTAGCTCAGGATTTCACCGTTGTTCAGTTCAGCGACCAGTGTTGTCGCATGAAGGGAAACCTCATCCATTCCTCCGCTGTGTACCACCGCGGCACGTTGGTAACCCAGCACGCGAAGCGTTTCTGCAATCGGCAGTACCAGCTCCGGGCTGTAGACGCCAATCAGTGCCAGCGGCGGATGCGCCGGGTTGATCAGCGGCCCCAGCACGTTAAACAGCGTGCGGGTCTTAAGTTGCTGGCGAACCGGCATCGCGTGGCGGAAACCGGTGTGATACTTCGGCGCAAACAGGAAGCAGACGCCCAGGTCATCCAGTGCTTCGCGGGAACGCTCGGCTTTCATGTCCAGGTTGATGCCGAAGGCCGCCAGCAAATCAGACGAGCCGGAACGGCTGGATACGCTACGGTTACCGTGTTTTGCCACTTTCAGGCCACACGCTGCCGCCACGAAGGCGCTGGCAGTAGAGATATTGATGCTGTTGCTGCCGTCACCACCGGTACCGACGATATCCGCAAACTGATAGTCCGGGCGTGGGAACGGGGCGGCGTTTTCCAGCAGCGCCGTCGCGGCACCAGCAATTTCCTGCGGGCTTTCACCGCGCACTTTCATGCTCACCAGTGCGGCCGCCAGTTGCTCCGGTTTCAGCTCGCCGCGAACCACGGCGGAGAAGAGCTGGTGGCTTTCCTGTTGGCTCAGGGTCTGTGCCTGATACAGTTTTTCCAGAATCGGCTGCAGGGTGTTGGTTTGTTCCAGTTTCTGCAGCGCCCAGTCCAGCGTTTGTTCCAGCAGACGCGCACCGTTGGAGGTCAGAATAGACTCAGGGTGGAACTGCATACCACAGACGCGATCCGCATCGTGGCGCACAGCCATCACCATCCCTTCAAACGAGGCGTTAATGGTTAAGCCTGCCGGAATGTTGCTACCAACAAGGGAGTGATAGCGCGCCACCGGCAGCGGGTTTGGCAGCCCGGCAAACATCGCCTGGCCGTCATGTTCAATGCTGGATGCTTTACCATGAAGGATTTCGCCCGCCTGACCCACGTAACCGCCATAGGCTTCGACGATCGCCTGGTGCCCCAGACAGATACCGATAATCGGCAGCTTGCCGCGCATCCGGGTCAGCAGCTCGGGCATACAACCGGCTTCACTGGGGGCACCGGGGCCTGGGGAAAGCATCAGCACCGGGTTTTGCATGGTCGCCAGCCGGTCAATCAGCGTTTGTGCCGGAACATGGTTACGGTATATAACGACGTTATGACCATTCGCGCGCAGCTGATCTGCCAGGTTATAGGTAAAAGAGTCGATATTATCGAGCAGCAGAATGTCAGCCATCAGAAAATCTCCTGTGCATGGTGTGCGGTAGCAATGGCGCGCAATACCGCGCGGGCTTTACTGCGCGTTTCGTCAGCTTCAGACTGCGGAACAGAATCAAGAACAATCCCTGCGCCTGCCTGGACGGTGGCAATACCGTCCTCGACATAGGCGGAGCGGATCACGATGCAGGTATCCAGATCACCGTGCGCGGTGAAATAGCCCACGGCACCACCGTAGCTACCGCGACGACGTCCTTCGGCAGCGGCAATCAGCTGCATGGCTCGCACTTTCGGTGCACCGCTCAGGGTGCCCATATTCATGCAGGCGCGATAAGCGTGCAGAACATCGAGGTCGCTACGCAGTTCACCGACCACGCGGGAAACCAGGTGCATCACGAACGAGTAACGATCAACTTTGGTCAGGTCTGCAACATAACGGCTGCCGGGGGTGCAAATACGGGCCAGATCGTTACGGGCCAGGTCGACCAGCATCAGGTGCTCGGACAGCTCTTTATGGTCGGTACGCATTTCCAGCTCGATACGGCTGTCGAGATCGCGATCCAGTGAACCATCAGCACGACGACCACGCGGGCGCGTCCCGGCAATCGGGTAGATCTCAATCTGGCGGCTGGTGGCGTCGTATTTCAGTGAGCTTTCCGGTGATGCGCCAAACAGGGTGAAATCATTGTCCTGCATAAAGAACATGTACGGGCTTGGGTTGCTCTTTTTCAGCACGTCGTAGGCCGCCAGCGGTGACGGGCAGGGCAGCGAGAAACGACGGGACGGCACGACCTGGAAAATTTCCCCGGCACGAATCGCTTTTTGCATCTGACGAACCACGGCACCGTACTGATCGTCGGTCTGGTTGACGTCGCAGGTCATCTGCTCAACGCGCTGTACCGGCAGCGCAGGTGGCGCTTCGGTCATTTGCTGTTGCAGCTGCGCGATGCGGTGCTCAAGGCGTTTTTTCTCTGTCACGGACGGCGTGAACAGGCTGGCCTGGATGCGGGTGTATTTTTTCTGATGGTCGATCACCAGCAAGGTTTCGGCCAGGTAGAAGCAGTAATCCGGGCAGCGGTTGCCTTGTTCTGTTTCCGGTAAATCTTCAAACCCGGCGACCAGGTCGTATGCAAACAACCCACCGAAGAACATGGCTTCACGTTCATTTTCTGGAACCGTCACCAGATTTTGCAGCAGGCGGAAAGCATCGAAAACGGACAGAGAGCAGAGGCGCGCGTCTTCGTCCAGTAGCTGGCTGACCGGCGGGAAATGCAGAACCCGCATTTCCGGATGATGTTCATTTTCGATGCCCGCAGGCAGGACGGCATCCAGCAGCGGCAGCAGCGTTGCACCGTTGTCAGATAACGCTTTAATGGTGACGGTGTCACCTAATGCGGTAATGCGCAGCGCACTGTCGACCAGCAGCAGGCTTTTGAGATCGTCCTTGCTGTCGATATCGGCGGATTCCAGTAACAGGGTGGCCGGACGGGCACCGCAGACCTGATGAAACAACGCGGTTGGGTTGTGGCGATAGGCCGCCTCGCAGGTCAGCAACTCAAGGTCAGGTTTGGCTGTTTGCATTGTGTTGTTCTCATTTATTTTGTTCAAAAAAAAGCCCGCTTGGTAGCGGGCTGGGTATCTGTTTGCATTTCGCAGACGCGTGACACTGCCCGATAATCAGGAAGTGCGCCACCAACCGTGCAGAGTGCAATGTGCTGTCATTTTCAGATACCTTTCTCGTGTGAACTTGCGTACTAGTTAACTAGTTCGATGGCGTATTGTCAACCCTTGATTTCAGAATTTCGCGGCAAATCGTTATCATAGGGTTTTCGGATGTTTTCAACCTGTGATGGGAAGTGCTTTGAGCGATACCACTTACGCCGTAATTTACGATTTACACAGCCACACTCAGGCTTCTGATGGTCTGCTGACGCCTGAAGCGTTAGTCCATCGTGCCGTTGAAATGCGTGTTGGCACGCTGGCGATAACCGATCACGATACGACAGATGCCATTCCGGTGGCGCGCGCTGAGATCGCTCGCAGTGGGTTAGCGCTGAATCTGATCTCCGGTGTCGAAATCTCGACCGTCTGGGAAAACCACGAAATTCATATCGTTGGCCTGAACATCGATATAGAACATCCGGCAATGTGCGCATTTTTGCAAGAACAAAAAACACGTCGTCACCAGCGCGCGGAGATGATTGGCGATCGACTGGAAAAGGCGCATATTCCGGGCGCGCTGGAAGGTGCGCAAAAACTGGCGAACGGCGGGGCGGTGACGCGTGGTCACTTTGCCCGTTTTCTGGTTGAGGCGGGCAAGGCGACGACGATGGCGGATGTCTTTAAAAAGTATCTGGCACGCGGGAAAACCGGATACGTTCCTCCACAGTGGTGTACAATAAAACAAGCTATTGATGTGATTCATCATTCTGGCGGTAAGGCCGTGCTGGCCCATCCTGGGCGGTATAATCTTTCTGCTAAATGGCTGAAAAGACTGTTGGCACACTTTGCCGAGTGCGGCGGTGAGGCGATGGAAGTCGCTCAGTGCCAGCAGGCTCCCAATGAGCGAGCACAGCTCGCGACTTACGCCCGTCAGTATGGTCTGCTTGCGTCGCAGGGGTCTGATTTCCATCAGCCTTGTGCATGGATTGAACTGGGGCGTAAGCTCTGGTTGCCCGCAGGCGTTGAACCGGTCTGGCAGCTCTGGGAACAGCCACAGCAAATTGAAGAGAGGGAAGTATGAGTCAGTTTTTCTATATCCATCCGGATAACCCGCAGCCGCGCTTGATCAATCAGGCCGTGGAGATCGTCCGTAAAGGTGGCGTTATTGTCTACCCGACCGATTCCGGCTACGCGCTGGGCTGTAAAATTGAAGATAAAGGGGCAATGGAGCGTATTTGCCGCATTCGCCAACTACCGGACGGACACAACTTTACCCTGATGTGCCGCGACCTTTCCGAACTGTCCACCTATGCTTATGTCGACAACGTGGCGTTCCGACTTATCAAGAACAACACGCCGGGCAACTACACGTTCATCCTGAAAGGGACGAAAGAGGTGCCGCGTCGCCTGTTACAGGAAAAGCGTAAAACTATCGGGATGCGCGTGCCGTCTAACCCGATTGCACAAGCACTACTGGAAACCCTCGGCGAGCCAATGCTTTCTACCTCGTTGATGCTACCCGGCAGTGAATTTACTGAGTCTGATCCGGAAGAGATCAAAGATCGTCTGGAGAAGGTAGTCGAGCTGATTATCCACGGCGGTTATCTCGGTCAGCAGCCAACAACCGTGGTCGACCTGACCGAAGATGCTCCGGAAGTGATTCGTGAAGGCGTGGGCGATGTTAAGCCTTTCTTGTAAAGGTGTAAGCAGATATACTAGGCGGCCATCAAAGCAGGGCTGAGCCCTCTTTTGACCTGATTCGACGCCTGTGAAGGCGACACCTGAGGAAGCTCAATGAGCGAGAAGTTACAGAAAGTGCTGGCGCGCGCCGGCCACGGCTCACGTCGTGAAATCGAAGCCATTATTGAAGCAGGTCGCGTGAGTGTGGACGGTAAAATCGCCACGCTGGGTGACCGCGTAGAAATCGTACCGGGGTTGAAGATCCGTATCGACGGTCATCTAATCTCGGTCAAAGAGTCCGCTGAACAGATCTGCCGTGTGCTGGCGTACTACAAGCCGGAAGGCGAGTTGTGTACCCGTAATGACCCGGAAGGTCGTCCGACAGTGTTTGACCGTCTGCCTAAGCTGCGCGGTGCTCGCTGGATTGCCGTCGGTCGTCTTGACGTAAACACCTGCGGTCTGCTGCTGTTTACCACCGATGGTGAACTGGCAAACCGTCTGATGCACCCAAGCCGTGAAGTTGAACGTGAATACGCCGTGCGTGTATTCGGCCAGGTTGATGAAAATAAACTGCGCGACCTGTCGCGTGGCGTTCAGCTGGAAGACGGCCCTGCGGCGTTCAAAACCATCAAATTTACCGGTGGTGAAGGCATTAACCAGTGGTACAACGTGACCCTGACAGAAGGCCGTAATCGCGAGGTTCGTCGTCTGTGGGAAGCGGTTGGCGTGCAGGTTAGCCGCCTGATCCGCGTACGTTATGGCGACATTCTGCTGCCAAAAGGTCTGCCGCGTGGCGGCTATACCGAACTGGACCTCACCCAGACCAACTACCTGCGAGAGCTGGTTGAACTGACGGCGGAAACCACCTCTAAAGTGGCGGTGGAGAAAGATCGTCGTCGAATGAAGGCGAATCAGATCCGTCGTGCGGTGAAACGCCACAGCCAGGTGAGCAGCAATCGCCGTTCTGGCAGCCGTAACAACAACGGTTAAGCATAAAAGCCCGGTTAAGTAACCGGGCTTTTTTTTAGTAATCAATCCCAGCTTGCGCTTTGATTCCTGCATCGAACGCATGTTTAACCGGACGCAATTCGCTGACGGTATCCGCTAACTCCAGAATATCCCGATGACATCCGCGCCCTGTGACGATTACCGTCTGATGCGCAGGACGGTTCTTCAGTGCGTCCAGTACGGCCTCCAGCGGCAGATAGTCGTAGGCCACCATATAGGTTATTTCATCCAGCAACACCATGTTAAGTGCGGGGTCGGCCAGCATTCTTTTGGCGTGCTCCCAGACAGCGAGGCAGGCAGCGGTGTCGGTCTCCCGGTTCTGGGTATCCCACGTAAACCCGGTCGCCATCACCTGAAATTCAACGCCATGCGGTTCCAGTAAGTTACGCTCACCGTTGGGCCATTCGCCTTTAATAAACTGGATCACCCCCACTTTTTGTCCGTGCCCGACGGCGCGTGTGGCAGTGCCAAACGCGGCGGTAGTTTTGCCTTTGCCGTTGCCGGTAAAGACGATGATGATCCCACGCTCGTCCTGTGCGGCAGCGACGCGGGCATCGACCTGTTCTTTCAGGCGCTGTTGGCGTTGCTGATGACGTTCTTCACTCATTGCGAAATCCCCGGTTTACGGCCTGGCTGGGCATCAAAGGTCATCCCTGTTTTGCGGCGGCTGTCGTCACCCATCAGCCAGAGATAGAGCGGCATAATATCTGCCGGGGTCTTCAGTTTCTGCGGATCTTCCGTGGGGAAGGCGTTAGCCCGCATCTTCGTTCGTGTTCCACCCGGGTTAATGCAGTTTACGCGCAGATGACGGCTCTGATACTCCTCCGCCAGCACCTGCATCATCCCTTCAGTGGCAAATTTTGAGACAGCATAAGCCCCCCAGTTTGCGCGTCCCTCGCGCCCCACGCTGGAGGAGGTGAAGACCAGTGAGCCGGATTCGGAACGGAGTAATAAAGGAAGCAATGCCTGGGTCAGGAAAAATGTGCCGTTGATGTTGACCTGCATCACCTGCTGCCATATATCAGGATCTTGTTCATCCATTGGGCGTACCTCTCCCAACAGACCGGCGTTGTGCAGCACCCCGTCCAGACGTGGATAGTGTGCGCTGATACGTTGCGCCAGTTCCTGACACGTTGCTGGCGTACAGGTCAGTAAATCGAGCGTGTACCAGCGGGCAGGAATGCCACCTGCAGCGGTAATGTCTTGCGCTACACCTTTTAGTTTTTCTTCGTTACGGCCAATCAGAATGACGCTCGCGCCATACTCAGCGTACGTCAGGGCAGCCTCGCGACCAATACCGTCACTGGCACCAGTGACAAGAATGATCCGGTTCTGCAGCAGATTTTTTTGCGGTTGATAATGCACGGTGACTCCTCTGGCGCACTGAGCGGCGATTGCGCCTTCTTTTATGACTTTTCGGCTTTATGCCCGAATTAGCATGAGAATTCAATCAGTCTACAGGACGCATTACTGTGAAATTAACAATTTGCAAATATTTAAACCAGAATCAGGGGATTCCTGAAGGCGGCTCGCAGAGGTAATGTCACGAGCGAGACGCATGAGCAGGGCTGTTGTACACTGCCGTGAAAGAATCGTGGTTAAATCAAGGTGAAACGCGTGGAATTACTTTCTCAATATGGGCTGTTTTTGGCAAAAATCGTGACGGTGGTGATTGCCATCGCGGCGATCGCCGCTCTGATTGTCAACCTGACACAGCGCAAGCGTCAGCGTGGTGAGTTACGCATTACTCGCCTGAGCGAACAATATAAAGAGATGCAGGAAGATATGTCACTGGCGTTGCTCGACAGCCATCAGCAGAAATTGTGGCATAAGGTGCAGAAGAAAAAGCACAAACAGGAAGCTAAAGTCGCTAAGGCGAAAGCAAAGCTTAACGCCCCGCAGGGCGAGGCAAAACCCCGCGTTTATGTGCTCGACTTTAAAGGCAGTATGGATGCACATGAAGTGTCATCCCTGCGCGAAGAAGTCACGGCCGTGCTTGCCGTGGCCAAACCTCAGGATCAGGTGGTTGTGCGTCTTGAAAGCCCTGGTGGTGTGGTTCACGGCTACGGGCTGGCGGCCTCGCAACTCCAGCGCCTGCGTGAAAAACAGATCCCGCTGACCATTGCGGTGGATAAAGTTGCGGCGAGCGGTGGCTATATGATGGCCTGTGTGGCGGACAAAATTGTGGCGGCACCGTTCTCCATTATTGGCTCCATCGGCGTCGTCGCGCAAATTCCGAACTTCAACCGCTTCCTGAAGAGTAAGGAAATTGACATTGAGCTGCACACGGCGGGTCAGTACAAGCGCACTCTGACGCTGCTGGGTGAAAATACGGAAGAGGGGCGTCAAAAATTCCGCGAAGACCTTAACGAAACACACCATCTCTTTAAAGATTTTGTGCACCAGATGCGTCCGGCGCTCGATATTGAGCAGGTAGCAACGGGTGAACACTGGTACGGCACTCAGGCGCAGGAGAAAGGGCTGGTGGATGAGGTTGGCACCAGTGACGATCTGCTGCTGAACCTGATGGAAGGCCGTGAGCTTATTGGTGTACGCTTTACCCAGCGTAAACGACTGCTTGACCGCTTTACCAATAGCGCGGCAGAGAGCGCGGATCGCCTTCTGTTACGCTGGTTGCAACGCGGACAAAAACCGCTGCTGTAAACAAAAACGCGAGGCATTTGCCTCGCGTTTTGCATTAATCGACCAGGTGATACTTCTCTGAAAGCGTATGTGCCAGGTATTTAAACATGTTAAACACGGCGGTGCTTTTCGGGGTAGGCAAACCCTGTTCATCAAGGAAGTATTCGCCGCTGAAAACCAGCACGCCATTACGTTGTTCCACGCCAGTGGCTTCAATGCCCGCCAGGGTGTCCTCATGGTTGCGAATCAGTTTGTTTGCTTCGATAAGCAGAGAGGCTCGGTCAATCGGTTGGGTCGTATTCTGCATAATCCACTCCTTAAACAGTGACGATAGTCTACGCCGAGGGCGCTTTGGGGGCAAATTTTCCCTGTAATGTGAGGGGGTAAGGAGCAGGGGCCAGGCTGGCAGGATTTGCTTTTGCATGCTAATAAAGTTGCGTAACGAATTTTATCAGGTACAGTGTGCGCTTTCGTCATTCTGGCAACAGAATTGCTTGACATTCGACCGGGAATTCGTCACGAATTATATTTGCTGTAAAAAAATACCCGATAACTCAATCACCTGGGCGTTAATTGTGTGACGTCTGGTAAGACAAAGGGGTTGATATCCCCTGGCACAGCCGCTATATCAATGGCTCGTCGTCAGCGGAAGGGAAATCAACGTGCGGCGTATTCCTGGAAGAATTAAATTAGGTAAAGGTGAACATGGGTAAAGCTCTCGTCATCGTTGAGTCCCCGGCAAAAGCCAAAACGATCAATAAGTATCTGGGTAATGACTACGTGGTTAAGTCCAGCGTGGGTCATATCCGCGATTTGCCGACCAGTGGCTCAGCCAGCAAAAAGAGCGCAGACTCTACCTCCACCAAAGGGGCTAAAAAGCCTAAAAAGGATGAACGTAGCGCGCTTGTCAACCGCATGGGTGTAAACCCGTGGCATGACTGGGATGCACAATATGAAGTGCTGCCAGGGAAAGAAAAAGTCGTTAACGAGCTGAAACAGCTTGCTGAAAAAGCAGACCATATCTATCTCGCAACCGACCTTGACCGCGAAGGGGAAGCCATTGCATGGCACCTGCGGGAAGTGATCGGGGGTGACGACAAACGCTACAGCCGCGTAGTGTTTAACGAAATTACGAAGAATGCAATTCGTCAGGCATTTGAGAAGCCAGGTGAACTGAATATTGACCGTGTAAACGCACAGCAGGCACGTCGCTTTATGGACCGTGTTGTGGGTTATATGGTTTCTCCACTGCTGTGGAAAAAGATTGCCCGTGGCTTGTCTGCCGGGCGTGTGCAGTCTGTTGCCGTACGCCTTGTGGTTGAGCGTGAGCGTGAAATTAAAGCATTTGTCCCGGAAGAGTTCTGGGAAGTGGATGCCAATGTCACCACGCCGGGCGGCGATGCTTTACCGCTGCAGGTAAGCCATCAGAACGACAAGCCTTTCCGTCCTGAAAACCGCGACCAGACGATGGCCGCAGTGGCGTTGCTGGAAAAAGCGCGTTATCAGGTACTGGAGCGTGAAGACAAACCGACCAGCAGCAAACCTGGCGCACCGTTTATTACCTCTACGCTGCAACAGGCGGCAAGCACGCGTCTGGGTTATGGCGTGAAGAAAACCATGATGATGGCGCAGCGCTTGTATGAAGCGGGTTACATCACCTATATGCGTACTGACTCCACAAACCTGAGCCAGGACGCGGTCAACATGGTGCGCGGTTATATCAGCGATAATTTCGGTAAGAAATACCTGCCGGAAAACGCAAATCAGTTCGCCAGTAAAGAGAACTCTCAGGAAGCGCACGAAGCGATTCGTCCTTCTGACGTTTCCGTACTGGCTGAATCACTGAAGGATATGGAAGCCGACGCGCAGAAACTGTACCAGCTGATCTGGCGTCAGTTTGTGGCGTGCCAGATGACGCCTGCGCAGTATGACTCCACCACCCTGACCGTTGGCGCGGGGGATTTCCGCCTGAAAGCGCGTGGCCGTATTCTGCGTTTCGACGGCTGGACGAAAGTTATGCCTGCGCTGCGTAAAGGCGACGAAGACAGAACGCTGCCTGCGGTAAACAAAGGTGATGAACTGTCTCTGGTTGACCTGATCCCGGCACAGCACTTCACCAAACCACCTGCGCGCTTCAGCGAAGCATCACTGGTTAAAGAGCTGGAAAAACGCGGTATTGGCCGTCCATCTACCTATGCGTCGATTATTTCGACCATTCAGGATCGTGGTTACGTCCGGGTTGAAAACCGTCGTTTCTATGCTGAAAAAATGGGTGAAATCGTCACCGACCGTCTGGAAGCGAACTTCCGTGAGTTGATGAACTACGATTTCACCGCGCAAATGGAAGACAGCCTCGACCAGGTTGCCAGCCACCAGGCGGAATGGAAAAAGGTACTCGACAGCTTCTTCAGCGACTTTACCAATCAGCTTGATAAAGCTGAGAAAGATCCTGAAGAGGGTGGAATGCTGCCAAACCAGATGGTATTGACCAGCATCGATTGCCCAACCTGTGGCCGTAAGATGGGGATCCGTACCGCAACAACGGGGGTATTCCTGGGCTGCTCCGGCTATGCACTTTCACCGAAAGAGCGTTGTAAAACCACCATTAACCTGGTACCCGAGAACGAAGTTCTTAACGTGCTGGAAGGTGACGATGCGGAAACCAACGCGCTGCGCGCCAAGCGTCGCTGCCAGAAATGTGGCACGGCAATGGACAGCTACCTGATCGATCCAAAACGTAAATTGCACGTATGTGGTAATAACCCGACGTGTGATGGATATGAGATTGAAGAGGGCGAGTTCCGCATTAAAGGCTATGACGGCCCGATTGTTGAGTGCGAGAAGTGTGGTTCCGAAATGCACCTGAAAATGGGGCGGTTCGGTAAATACATGGCGTGTACCAACGACGAGTGTAAGAACACGCGTAAGATCCTGCGTAATGGCGAAGTTGCTCCGCCGAAGGAAGATCCGGTTCCGTTGCCAGAGCTGCCGTGCGAGAAGTCAGACGCGTATTTCGTATTGCGTGATGGCGCTGCCGGGGTCTTCCTCGCCGCTAACACCTTCCCGAAATCGCGTGAAACCCGCGCACCGCTGGTCGAGGAGCTGCATCGCTTCCGCGATCGCCTGCCGGAGAAACTGCGTTATCTGGCCGATGCGCCACAGCAGGATCCTGAAGGTAATAAGACCGTTGTGCGTTTTAGCCGTAAAACGAAGCAGCAGTATGTCGCTGCGGAGAAAGAGGGCAAGGCGACCGGCTGGTCAGCGTTCTTTGTTGACGGTAAATGGGTGGAAGGTAAAAAATAACCTTCACTTACCGTAACTTACCTGTAAAAGGGCCGGACTTCCGGCCCTTTTTTATTACGTTGTTATTATTTTTGGTTCCGTACTATACAGTCAGGCTATAAATGATATAGTGGTTATAGTTAACCCATTTCTTATTATCAAATCGTCTTAAGCGATTGACCGCATGCGCTAAATCGGATGGTCTGGCATGAAACTACAGCAGCTTCGTTATATCGTTGAGGTGGTGAATCACAACCTTAACGTCTCTTCTACCGCCGAGGGGCTTTATACCTCGCAGCCCGGCATCAGCAAGCAGGTTCGCATGCTGGAGGACGAGTTAGGTATTCAGATTTTTGCCCGTAGCGGTAAGCACCTCACGCAGGTGACTCCGGCAGGGCAGGAAATTATTCGGATCGCACGGGAAGTCCTTTCCAAAGTTGATGCGATTAAGTCTGTTGCGGGCGAACATACCTGGCCGGATAAAGGTTCTCTGTATATTGCCACTACCCATACTCAGGCCCGTTATGCGCTACCTGGTGTGATTAAGGGCTTTATTGAGCGTTATCCGCGCGTGTCGTTGCATATGCATCAGGGGTCTCCGACGCAAATCGCAGAAGCTGTTTCAAAGGGCAATGCGGATTTCGCCATCGCGACAGAAGCGCTCCACCTGTATGACGATCTGGTTATGCTGCCGTGCTACCACTGGAACCGTTCTATTGTGGTGACGCCCGATCACCCGCTGGCGGGTAAAGGGGCGGTCACTATTGAAGAGCTGGCGCAATATCCGTTAGTCACCTATACCTTCGGTTTTACCGGACGCTCTGAGCTTGATACGGCATTTAATCGGGCAGGGTTAACGCCGCGTATCGTCTTTACCGCAACGGATGCTGACGTCATTAAGACATATGTGCGGCTTGGGTTGGGCGTGGGCGTTATTGCCAGCATGGCGGTTGATCCTGTCTCTGATCCGGACCTGGTGCGTCTTGATGCGCATGATATTTTCAGCCATAGCACCACCAAGATTGGTTTCCGCCGCAGCACGTTCCTGCGTAGCTATATGTATGATTTTATTCAGCGCTTTGCACCGCATTTAACGCGTGACGTGGTCGATACGGCCGTGGCATTGCGTTCCAATGAAGATATCGAAGAAATGTTTAAAGACATTAAGCTTCCGGCTAAATAATCACTCCCGGTATCTTTCCCCCACGCAAAGATACCGAAATAACTTTTTAATGCTAATCAGAATTATCATCATCTGTAACCCACTGCCATATAATGTCATAACCCATTTTATTTTTAAGGTTATACTGTCGCAAATTTGCAACAAAAGTAGAAAGTAAATTGGGGGTTCGCAAATAATTCTTTTCAATTATTTATTTCTGGTCAAAAGATTGAATATTTCCTCCGATCGGATACGTAAATTCACTGGCTTTTCGGCTAAAGTTTCTTTAGGATTTATCTCAACAGATGATTACTTATACCAATTATTTGGTCTCTAAATGATAAGCGATGTCGATTGTATGAGGTCAGCACCATCTTCAGAAAGTAAAGGGCCGCAAAGGGATCCTGCGCTCAAGCGTAAAGCCTGGCTGGCGACTTTCCTTCTCTCTGCCCTGTTTTGGGTGGTGGTTGCTCTCATGGCCTGGAAATATTGGGGTTGAATATGGCAGTGACTGTACGTGCAGAAACGGTAAAGCAAATGCGTCAGCATCGTGACAATGGTCGCAAAACTCGCAAGACACCTGCGACCACTGTACCCGAGTCCTGGACACTGACGCCGCAGCAGCAAGCCTTTATTGATGTGTTCGCGGAAGACGAGCCCAAAAAACAATAATTTAGTTTATTGCGTAACGATGCAAATAGTTTGAATAATGTCTCTGTGCTTTTGTACTCTTTAATAAATACACATCAGCAATATAGAACTGAGGGCAGACCTCAGAACCTTTAATAAATAAAGTCTGGTGTCCCTGCGATGAATAACATGACAACGCTCAAATACTGGTCGTGGATCGGTGTGTTCTCAGTGTCGATTCTCTTCTGGTGTCAGCTTCTCTGGCTGGCCTTCCACTAAATTGTAAAACCTCGCTACGGCGGGGTTTTTTGTTTTATACCCACTTTGAGCCACTCCAAAATTTGTCCATTTGGGTTGTTATCAAAACGTTACGACATCTTTGTGTTATCTTTAATTACGGCCCTGATGATTGTCAGGGTATCCCTGTAATTATGGAGGAGCTTATGTCGTTAACCCTACGCGAAGCCAGTAAGGACACGTTGCAGGCCGAAAATAAAACCTGGCACTACTATAGCCTGTCGCGGGCAGCCCAAACGCTTGGAGACATTTCGCGTTTACCCAAGTCTTTGAAAGTTCTGCTGGAAAACCTCTTACGCTGGCAGGATGGTGACTCCGTCACCGCCGAGGATATTCACGCTCTGGCAGGGTGGCTAAAGGATGCTCATGCTGACAGAGAAATTGCCTATCGCCCGGCAAGGGTATTGATGCAGGACTTTACCGGTGTTCCTGCCGTTGTTGATTTAGCCGCGATGCGTGAAGCGGTTAAGCGCCTGGGCGGCGATACGGCGAAAGTTAACCCGCTATCCCCCGTTGATCTCGTGATTGACCACTCCGTGACTGTGGATCGCTTTGGCGACGACGATGCTTTTGATGAGAACGTTCGCCTGGAGATGGAACGTAATCACGAGCGCTATGTCTTCCTCAAGTGGGGGCAACAGGCATTCAGCCGTTTCCGCGTTGTTCCACCTGGCACCGGGATTTGTCATCAGGTGAACCTCGAATATCTGGGCAAAGCCGTCTGGAGTGAGCTGCAGGATAAAGAGTGGGTAGCCTATCCTGATACGCTGGTAGGCACTGATTCACATACCACCATGATCAACGGCCTGGGCGTTTTAGGCTGGGGCGTCGGAGGAATTGAGGCCGAAGCGGCGATGCTGGGGCAACCGGTATCGATGCTCATTCCCGATGTGGTGGGCTTTAAGCTCACAGGCAAACTCTCTGAAGGGATCACCGCAACCGATCTGGTGCTGACCGTGACCCAGATGCTGCGCCAGCACGGCGTCGTGGGTAAGTTCGTTGAATTCTATGGCGACGGACTTGATTCGCTCCCGCTGGCGGATCGGGCCACCATCGCCAATATGTCGCCGGAATACGGTGCAACCTGCGGCTTTTTCCCGATTGATGGCGTAACGCTGGAGTACCTGCGCCTGAGTGGCCGCAGTGAAGAACAGGTGGCACTGGTAGAGGCTTACACCAAAGCGCAGGGTATGTGGCGCAATCCTGGCGATGAACCGGTATTCACCAGCACCCTTGAGCTGGACATGGGGACGGTAGAGGCAAGTCTGGCCGGGCCAAAACGTCCGCAGGATCGCGTTGCGTTGAACAATGTGCCGAATGCATTTGCGGCCAGTAACGAACTGGAAGTGAACGCCGCGCAAAAAGACCACCGTCCGGTCGACTATGTCATGAACGGACATCAGTACCAGCTCCCTGAAGGAGCCGTTGTGATTGCGGCCATTACCTCCTGTACCAACACGTCGAACCCCAGCGTACTCATGGCCGCCGGGTTGCTGGCAAAAAAAGCGGTGGAGCTGGGGCTGAAACCACAGCCGTGGGTCAAAGCCTCTCTGGCTCCGGGGTCGAAAGTGGTGTCCGATTACCTGGCGAAGGCCAAACTCACGCCATATCTCGATGAGCTGGGGTTTAACCTGGTCGGGTACGGTTGTACCACCTGCATCGGTAACTCTGGCCCGCTACCAGAACCCATTGAAGCGGCAATTAAGCAAGGTGATCTCACCGTCGGTGCCGTGCTTTCCGGAAACCGAAATTTTGAAGGACGTATCCATCCGCTGGTGAAAACCAACTGGCTGGCGTCGCCACCGCTGGTTGTGGCCTACGCTCTGGCCGGGAACATGAATATCAACCTGGTGACCGATCCGATTGGTCACGACCGCAATAATGACCCCGTCTATCTCAAGGATATCTGGCCGTCTTCCCGGGAGATCGCCCGCGCCGTTGAGCAGGTATCTACCGCGATGTTCCATAAAGAGTACGCAGAGGTGTTTGAAGGTACGCCGGAGTGGAAAGTCATTAACGTGGCCGGTTCCGATACTTACGACTGGCAGGATGATTCAACCTATATCCGCCTGTCGCCGTTCTTTGATGAAATGCGGGTGCAGCCTGAGCCTCTTAAGGATATTCACGGTGCGCGCATTCTGGCGATGCTGGGGGATTCCGTCACCACGGATCATATTTCACCTGCGGGGAGTATCAAAGCCGACAGTCCGGCAGGCCGCTACCTGCAAAGCCATGGCGTGGAACGGCGGGATTTTAACTCCTACGGTTCACGCCGTGGTAACCACGAAGTGATGATGCGCGGGACGTTTGCCAATATCCGTATCCGTAACGAAATGGTACCGGGGGTGGAAGGTGGTATGACGCGTCATTTACCGGGGACGGAGGTCGTTACGATTTACGACGCTGCAGTCAGGTATCAACAGGAAGGCACGCCGCTGGCCGTCATCGCCGGGAAGGAGTACGGTTCAGGCTCCAGCCGTGACTGGGCTGCGAAAGGACCCCGGTTGTTGGGGGTACGGGTGGTTATTGCTGAATCTTTTGAACGTATTCACCGTTCAAACCTGATCGGGATGGGGATCCTGCCGCTTGAGTTCCCGCAGGGTGTCAGCCGTAAAACACTGGGGCTGACCGGAGAAGAACAGATTGATATTAGCGGTCTGCAGAACCTGCAGCCAGGTAAAACGGTTCCTGTGACGCTCACGCGCGTCGGGGGGAAAATGGAGGTGCTGGAGTGTCGGTGCCGCATCGATACGGCAACAGAGCTGACCTATTACCAGAATGACGGCATTTTACATTATGTGATTCGTAACATGCTGAATTAACAGGATATGCCCGGCGCGCAACGGCGTGGCCGGGCATTAACAAGGATTACTCGCTCAGCAGGTGACCCATTTTGGCGGCTTTGGTATCGAGGTAGTGCGCATTTTTCGGATTACGTCCGACAATCAGCGGTACGCGCTCAACGATATTGATACCGGCTTCTGTCAGGATCTCCACTTTGCGCGGGTTGTTCGTCAGCAGGCGGACTTCATCCACGCCGAGCAGCTTGAACATATCTGCACACAGGGTGAAATCACGCTCGTCAGCGGCAAAACCAAGCTGGTGGTTAGCCTCAACGGTATCGTAACCCTGATCCTGCAACGCGTAGGCGCGAATTTTATTCAGCAGGCCAATGTTACGGCCTTCCTGACGATGATAAAGCAACACCCCACGGCCTTCCTCAGCAATATGCGACAGCGCGGCTTCAAGCTGGAAACCGCAGTCACAGCGCAGGCTGAACAGGGCGTCACCGGTCAGACATTCCGAGTGAACGCGGGACAGAACCGGCGTTTGTCCTGAAATGTCACCAAACACCAGGGCGACGTGATCCTGCCCGGTTGCCAGTTCTTCAAAACCCACCATCAGGAAATCGCCCCAGGGGGTTGGCAGTTTGGCTTCTGCCACACGTTTAAGCTGCATGTGATTCTCCAGAGTAGGCTGACACGTTTCGTGCCTTTCGCCTGTTTGGCTTTTTGTATCTGTTCATTTTGCCACAAGCTCAGCGTGTTCGCCTAATTGCCGCCATGCTATACGAACGTTAAACGCACGATCCGACATCTCCACGCATTCAGTGAAATTCAGTTATGATTGTGACGCTTAGCGAAAAAGGAGAAGACATGCTTTCAATCGCCAGACGAACGGCAGCGGGTGCGGCCATCTTACTTATTATGCCTCTGGCTGTGTGGATATCAGGCTGGATGTGGCAGCCCGGGCAAAATGCCTTGTGGCTTAAATCATTGTACTGGGTCACCGAAACGGTCACGCAACCGTGGGGGATTATCACCCATGTGCTGCTCTGTGTCTGGTTTCTGTGGTGTCTGCGTTTTCGACTACGCCCGGCGTTGATGCTTTTTGTCATTCTCGGCGTGGCTATCCTGGTTGGCCAGGGCGTGAAATCCTGGGTGAAAGATCACGTTCAGGAACCGCGTCCTTTTGTTGTCTGGCTGGAAAAAGCACACGATATACCGGTTGATGCGTTCTACAATTTAAAGCGTAAAGATCGCGCGGATCTGGTCAAAGAGCAGCTTGCAGAACAACACGACATTCCGAAATTTTTACGTAAGCACTGGCAAAAAGAAACCGGATTTGCGTTTCCTTCCGGGCATACCATGTTTGCAGCCAGTTGGGCATTGCTTGGGGTTGGGCTACTGTGGCCGCGCCGTCGGACGCTAACCATCGCGGTGTTACTGGCCTGGGCAACGGCAGTGATGGGAAGCCGCTTACTGTTGGGGATGCACTGGCCGCGTGATCTGATCGTGGCGACGCTCATCTCCTGGGTGCTGGTGACGTTTGCGACGTGGCTTGCTGAACGGCTCTGCGGGCCACTGACTCCACCTCCGGAAGAGAAGCAAGAAATCGCCGAAAGGGAACAAACCGGGGTGTGAAGGTTGATATTACGTCTTTTGCCCATAAATCCATGACTGGCGTGTCACTTTTTCCGTTTCGCGCCCGTCACTAAAATGGTAGTTTATAAGACTGATTACGGTGAGTTGAACACACTTTATTCGCTTGAACCACATAACGGGAAGTAATGTGAAATATTTACTCATTTTCTTACTGGTGTTGGCGATTTTTGTCATTTCAGTCACGCTGGGCGCACAAAACGATCAACTGGTGACGTTTAATTATCTGCTGGCGCAGGGCGAGTATCGGGTGTCGAGCCTGCTTGCTGTCTTATTCGCGGCGGGTTTTGCCATCGGCTGGCTGGTTTGTGGCCTGTTCTGGCTGAAAACCCGTGTTTCTCTTGTGCGCGCTGAACGTAAAATTAAACGACTCGAACATCACATTGCGCCTGCGTCCGACGTTCCGGAAAGCTCTGGTGTACCGGTAGTCAAGGAATAATCGAATATGCTCGAGTTGTTGTTTCTGCTTCTGCCTGTAGCTGCAGCCTATGGCTGGTATATGGGTCGCAGAAGTGCGCAACAAACAAAACAGGATGAAGCCAACCGGCTCTCCCGCGACTATGTTGCGGGGGTGAACTTCCTCCTGAGCAATCAACAGGACAAAGCGGTAGACCTGTTCCTCGACATGCTGAAAGAGGACACCGGCACCGTTGAAGCGCATCTCACCCTGGGAAACCTGTTCCGCTCTCGCGGAGAAGTTGACCGCGCCATCCGCATTCACCAGACCCTCATGGAAAGTGCCTCGTTAACCTACGAACAGCGTCTGCTGGCGGTGCAACAGCTGGGCCGGGACTACATGGCAGCGGGGTTGTACGATCGTGCTGAAGACATGTTCTCACAGCTGGTGGATGAAACTGATTTCCGCATCAGCGCTCTGCAGCAATTGCTGCAGATTTATCAGGCCACAAGTGACTGGCAGAAAGCCATTGATACCGCCGAGCGGCTGGTGAAGCTGGGGAAAGACAAGCAGCGCGTTGAGATAGCGCATTTCTACTGTGAGCTTGCTCTGCAGCAAATGGGCAACGACGACATGGATAAAGCCATGACGTTGCTGAAGAAAGGGGCCGCCGCAGATCGCAATAGCGCGCGCATCTCCATTATGATGGGGCGCGTCTTTATGGCGAAAGGCGAGTTTGCCAAAGCCGTTGAAAACCTGTTACGGGTCATCGACCAGGATAAAGAGCTGGTCAGTGAAACACTGGAAATGCTGCAAACCTGCTATCAACAGCTGGATAAACAGGATGAGTGGGTCACGTTCCTGCGTCGTTGTGTGGAAGAAAATACCGGTGCAACGGCCGAACTGATGCTCTCTGACGTGGTTGAGCAGCATGAAGGCAGTGACACTGCGCAGGTCTACATCACCCGTCAGCTGCAGCGCCATCCAACCATGCGCGTCTTCCATAAGCTGATGGATTACCACCTGAACGACGCAGAAGAAGGACGTGCCAAAGAGAGCCTGATGGTACTGCGTGACATGGTCGGCGAGCAGGTACGCAGCAAACCACGATACCGCTGCCAGAAGTGCGGTTTTACTGCCTATACGCTGTACTGGCACTGTCCGTCATGCCGGGCATGGTCGACGATTAAGCCAATACGCGGCCTCGACGGGCAATAGTTTTTTAAAACATTTTATTTTAGTTACAACATACTGATGGTTTTTTAAAGACCGTTCGGCTCCGTGCGGAACTCAGCCTGGCAGGAAAGAAAATCGATTCTGTCAATTTGCGGCGTTGGCAGGTAGAATGCTGGCCGTTTATCTGTTCCGCGCCGCTGCGCGCCCATAGACGAAAAGGGCTGGTCATGACGTCTGTTACTTCCTCCGCTTCCCGCGTAGTTACCGATTCTCCTGTTGTTGTTGCTCTCGATTACAATAAGCGTGACGCCGCGCTGGCCTTCGTCGACGGTATTGATCCTCGCGACTGCCGCCTGAAAGTCGGCAAAGAAATGTTCACGCTATTTGGTCCGCAAATCGTTCGCGATCTGCAACAGCGCGGTTTTGACGTTTTCCTCGACCTGAAATTCCATGATATCCCGAACACAACGGCGCACGCCGTTGCCGCTGCCGCTGAGCTGGGCGTATGGATGGTGAACGTTCATGCATCGGGTGGGGCGAGAATGATGACGGCCGCCCGTGAGGCGCTTGTACCGTTTGGCAACGATGCACCTTTACTGATTGCGGTGACTGTGCTGACCAGTATGGATGAAAGTGATTTACGCGATCTGGGTGTGACGTTGTCACCTGCTGAGCATGCAGAACGTCTGGCGCGTCTGGCGCAAAATTGCGGTCTTGATGGTGTCGTCTGTTCGGCACAGGAAGCAGTGCGCTTCAAAAAAGAGCTGGGCCAGGATTTCAAACTGGTGACGCCGGGGATCCGTCCCGCGGGCAGCGAAATTGGCGATCAGCGCCGTATTATGACGCCTGAGCAGGCAATGGCTGCAGGCGTAGACTATATGGTGATTGGGCGTCCGGTGACGCAATCAGCAAACCCGGCAGAGACGCTTAAGGCTATCAACGCCTCACTGAAAAAGGGGGCGTAATGACCGATTCTAACAGCCGTCTGGTCTATTCAACCGAAACCGGACGCATTGATGAGCCGAAAGCGAAAACGGAACGCCCGAAGGGGGATGGCATCGTTCGCATTCAGCGCCAAACCAGCGGCCGAAAAGGAAAGGGCGTGTGTCTGCTCTCCGGTCTTGATCTGGATGACGCGGAACTGGCAAAGCTGGCGGCAGAGCTGAAGAAGAAATGCGGATGCGGCGGTGCCGTGAAAGACGGTATTATCGAAATACAGGGTGATAAGCGTGATTTAATTAAATCGTTGCTTGAAGCCAAAGGTATGAAAGTAAAACTGGCAGGTGGTTAAAATAAATGAGCCCCGGTTAATACCGAGGCTCTTTTTTTTACGTGCGTAAGTCAGATCTGCAATGTGCTCAATATATATCTTTATGCAGGTGGAGGCGTTTTAGTGGTTATTTGCCCACCTGGTGACCGATAATACCACCGACAGCTGCACCACCTAATGTGCCCAGCGTACTACCATCTGTTAATATTGCGCCACCGAGAGCGCCCGCGCCGGCACCAAGTGCGGTGTTACGATCGCGTTTAGACCAGTTAGAGCACGCGCTCAGGGACATTGCTACAGTGATGGCCAGAACAGCGGCGGCTAATTTTTTGCTGGTTAAAGACATAATACGTTCTCCTGAATTATCGATTCACAGAAAGGAGTACCCTTTAAGTATAGACAAGCTGCATACTTAAAATCCGTTCCCGTGAAAGCTGGTCGCGCAGGTGTACATAATCACGCAGGTGATAGTCACTTCCTGTTATATCGCTAATAATAATTCTACGTCTTTGAGGTAGATTAAACAGGTAAAAACTCTTAAAGGAGGGATGAGAATTATCTCAGACGAGGGGGAGGGTGCGCCCGGAATTCAGGCGCAAAAGAGCTTCAGGACGATTTCTTAATAATGTCGACAATAAGGCCATCACGTTCGAGTTGATGACGGTGGTCATTGCTCAGGCGATCGTCGGTAATGACGCGACTAAAGCGAGATATCGGCCCCATCATGTAGGGATGAACCGCACCAAATTTTGAACTGTCGGTAAGCACAATGGCTTCACACTCTTTTTCCAGCACGGCGTTAACCACATCCGAGCGCATCATATCCCGGCCGGTGAAACCTGTTTCTGGTTGCCAGCCGTCAATGCCGATGAAGGCCTTACTGAAATGTACCTGCTGTACATACTGACGAGTGAGTGGGCCAACCATGCTCTCGCTTTTTTTCTGGTAGATCCCACCCAACAGAATCACTTCGCAGTGCGTCTCCTTGAGCAAATGCGCAATATAACTACTGACGGTGATAATAGTGACGTTTTTTTGATCGGCAAGTGTGCGCGCCAGAAGAGCGTTGCAGCTGCCATTCTCAATAAAGACCGTTTCGCCATTGCTCACTAAAGACGCAGCAAACTCTGCCAGTTCTCGCTTCAGGGCATAGTTGTTCATCATGCGCGTTTCAACGTCCTCACTGTCGAGTGGGACGGCATAGCCATGCGCACGACGCAGGTAGCTCTGTTTTTCCAGAAGATTGAGATCCTGACGGATTGTGACTTCAGAAACACCTGTTGTTTTGGCGAGATCGACCACGCTCACGCGTCCCTGATCGATGACCATCTGCAAAATAATTTGTTGTCGGGAATTCATAGCATCCATTTAATAAAGCGAAACGAGGTCGGAAACGGTGTGATTACACTTCCCACGGGGCTTTGGGCTGTGTGTTTTCAGCTGTAATTTCGCTGCCATTTTGCGCCAGAAGCTCTGATTTCAGGATCTCAAGGTTACGGATCGCAGAGTGATAATCACCTGCAACCAGTATATCCAGCACCGTATCAATACGTTGTGCCACGGTTAGTGTATCAATGTTAGCCATAATCTCACCTCAGGCGCGAAAAGTTAATATTTTCAATGATGCAGAAAATGGATTCAAAAGAGAAGGGAAAAAAATGCAATAACTAAATTACATAAATGAAAGTGATAATTTTATCTCCTCTCATGCAGCAGGCTTAATGAGTGGATTAGTCTAAAACTGCGCGCAAGGCGCTTTTTTATATGAGGAATTAGACTATGACAGTTATTAACCAATCTACCTGTACGCTGTTTACCGATGCTGAACGTTTCACTCAGCTGGCAGGCTATTATGAGGCGGAACGTCGCACGGTCTGGATGATGTTGCGGGCGGAGCCACGACCTTGTTTTAACCATGCATTGATTGAGGAGATCATGAACCTCTCCTGGCTGGTACGGCAATCCGGTTTTGTTGTCGATTTTTGGGTAACCGGGTCGCTCGTACCGGATATGTACAATGCAGGTGGAGACTTGCAGTTTTTCGTGGACTGCATTCAGAACGGGCGTCGGGAAGCGTTACGTGCGTATGCCCGAGCCTGTGTCGATTGCGTACATGCGGCTTCACGGGGGTTTGATACGGGTGCTATCACACTGGCGATGGTCGAAGGAAGTGCGTTAGGCGGTGGGTTTGAGGCCGCTCTGGCGCACCATTTTGTTCTGGCCCAGCGCGATGCCCGCTTAGGCTTCCCTGAAATTGCCTTTAACCTGTTCCCGGGCATGGGGGGGTATTCGCTGGTTGCACGTCGTTCAGGCATGAAGTTGGCAGAGGAACTCATCTATAAAGGGGAGTCTCATACGGCAGAATGGTACGAACAGCATGGGTTAGTGGATGTGCTGTTTGAACCTGGGCAGGGCTATGTCTCCGTACGTACGTTTATTGATACGCTGCTGCCGAAACTGAACGGTGTAAGGGCAATGTTGCGTGCCCGTACTCGCGTTCTGCAACTGCCTCGCAGCGAATTGATGGATATTACGGAAGACTGGGTCGATGCCGCGTTCTGCCTCGAACCTAAAGACATCGCCTATATGGAGCGCCTCGTTATGCTGCAAAACCGCCATCATGCGGCGGGATTACGCAAAGCCAGCTAACGCATCTTTCGCGACTGATAACGTTTTAGCCATCGCTCGAATGCGGCAGCGGGCATTGGCTTAGCAAACAAGAAACCCTGTCGTTCGTTGACGCCGTTCTTCGTCAGAAAGGCGTCTTCTTTTGCACTTTCCACACCTTCGGCAATAACCTGCAGGTTTAACGCCTGCGCAACGGCCACAATGGCCCGCACCAAAGACTGCGAGATCGATTGCTTATGAATATCCCGGACAAAAGACTGGTCGAGCTTGATGGCATCAATGGGGAACCGCGCCAGCTGTGAAAGGGAGGAATACCCGGTACCAAAATCGTCCAGATGAATTTGTGCGCCAAGCTGGCTGAATTGCTGGATCACAGAGAGCGCCAGCTCCTCGTTTTCGATCAGACAACTTTCGGTCAACTCAACGTCGACAGGGCAGTATTCAAAATTCAGATCCTTAAGCGCCTGCTTTAAATCGCTGAAAATGGTTTGATCGGCCAACTGCCGCGCAGAGACGTTCACCGCCACGCGCAGGTTAATGCCCTTGTCACGCCATTTAGCCACCTGCCGAACCACGTCAAGCATGACCCAACGACCAAGCGGCACAATCAGGCCGGACTCTTCGGCATACGAGATAAATTCCAGCGGAGGGATCAGCCCACGCTCTGGTGACTGCCAGCGCACCAATGCTTCAAGACTTCTGACTTCACCGCGCCAGGTCACTTTAGGCTGGTAGTGGATCAGGAGCTGATCGTTATCCAGTGCTTTACGCAGGTTGGTATCCAGCCAGAGATATTCAAAAACGCGCTGGTTCATTTCTGGTGAGAAAACGCAGAACTTGCCCCGACCATTCTCTTTTGCGGTATACATGGCGGTATCCGCATTACGGATAACGCTTTCCCGATCGTTACCGTGCTGTGGAGCCAGGGCGATACCCAGCGAACAGCCCGTGTAAATTTCAATCAGACCGATTCTGAACGGCTGACGCAGACGGGTCAGAATACGCGACGCCATCGCTTCCAGAGAGCTCTGCGACGTTTCTGTCGCCATGACAATAAACTCATCGCCGCCGAGTCGCGCCAGTACCTGGCCTTCATCCAGACAGCTGAGGATGGCGAGGGCAACAGCCTGCAACAACTGGTCGCCAAACATATGCCCGTAGGCATCGTTGACCTTCTTGAAGTTATCCAGATCGAGGTACACCACGCCGACCTGATTTTCCCCACGGGCGTCGATGGCATCAGAAATCAGTTCGTGAATGGCATTCCGGTTTGGCAACCCGGTAATGGTATCAGTGTTGGCCAGCACGCGCAGGCGCTCCTGGGCACGGCGTTCTTCCGTAATGTCGGTACCTGAACAGATAAGGAAAATTTCATTTTTACCGCTGCCGCTGTGCACAAATTTGTTTCTGAACAGAAACAATCTTTGCCCTTTGCGCGTTTTGATCCAGCGCTCAACTTCGTAGGAACTGCCGTTACGAAAGAAACCGGTAATATTACGTTTAGACGCAGCCGCTTCGCTGCGGCTCATGAACAGCTTAAACACGTTCTGACCAATGACTTCTTGCTCTTTCAGACCGGTGTACTCTTCACTCAGACGGTTGAAACGCTGAATATTGCCATGCTGATCGAGGATAACAATGACGGAGTTGGCTTCTGAGACAACCTGTTCGGCAAATGAGAGGCCCTGCACCAGATCGCGGGCGACAGAAGGGGTGTCATTCCAGGCGGAGGCCGTGCCAGCCCACTCTTTTTTACTGATTTTACGGCCAACGAGATGCACAGGGACATCTGCCCCGTACAGAGAAAGTGACATTGTGATACTGGAAGTAATAACCGTCAGCTGGCGAATAAGATCCGCTTGCTCATCAGTGAGTGCGACCACCTGAATGACATCGGTATTTTCGCTGGCGGCCAGATGCAGAGCATTGCTGTCCGCTGTCAGTCGCCACCAGGGGCTGTGAGTGCCCATGTAACGAAACAGCAAATTCTGCTCCAGATCGTCCATCATATTCTCTCCTGCGGCTGCTCGTTAGCGCAAAAAATATTCATCGGCAGTCGACTTTTCCGTAGTAAAAGAGCGGCAAAACCGAAGTGAACTTATTGTTTTTCCCTATTTTCTTATATTAAAACGACTCGGGTAAAAAAGGATACTCAACGTATAAAAATTCACGTAAACGAACATTACGACACTCTTTTACTGTAGATAACTCTGGCGATTTTGGGTGACTGGAGATTGAAAATAGTAAGAAAAAATGATGTTTTCGTTGTGCGGGGGAAAAACAGAAAATGTTGGCCCAATCTTAATGGAAAGGGCCAACATTTTAACAGGTTATCAGGCGACAGGGCGCGCGATAATACTGCGGGTTTCCATGCGGACTTCGGCAATGTTTACGTCAATCACGTCAGTGACTTTATAAACCGTTTCACCTTTGATTTGCACGGTACCGTTTTCCTGGCTACAGGTCAGTTCATCGCGGACAGCATGCAGGAACGGTGCAGGGATAAAGGCAACAGCACCGTTATCCACCAGGCGTACACGCATGCCACCACGGCTGATATCAATGATCTCAGCAGGGAAGCGGGTCTCGGTACCGGCTTTGTCATTCAGGAAGCGGGCATACAACCAGTCACCAACGTCACGTTCTGCCATACGGTTCAGGCGGCGGCGATCGGCCATCTGCAGGGTGGTGTCATCCTGAGGACGCGCAACGGTTTCACCTTTGATAATCGCTTTCAGCAGGCGGTGGTTAACCATATCACCATACTTACGGATCGGGGAGGTCCAGGTTGCGTAGGCATCCAGACCCAGGCCGAAGTGCGGGCCAGGTTCCGTGCTGATTTCAGCAAAGGACTGGAACCGGCGAATGCGGCTATCCAGGAAACCGGACGGCTGAGCGTCGAGCTCACGGCGCAGTTTGCAGAAGCCCTGCAGCGTCAGAACTTCTTCCGGGTCAACATGCACATCGTGGTTTTTCAGCAGGGCGGCCAGTGCTTCGGTATTCGCCGGATCGAAGCCCGTGTGGACGTTATAAATGCCGAAGCCCAGTTTGTCGCGCAGTACTCGTGCGGCGCAGATGTTGGCAGAAATCATGGCTTCTTCAACGATGCGGTTCGCAATGCGACGCGGTTCGGCCACGATATCCAGCACTTCACCTTTTTCACCCAGAACAAAGCGATAATCCGGACGGTCGCGGAAGACCAGCGCATGGGTTTTACGCCATTCGCCACGGTTCAGGCAGATGCGATGCAGCAGACGGATCTGTGCAGCGATGGCGTCTGAGTCCGGCTTCCAGCTGCCGGTGTTCTCCAGCCAGTCTGATACGTCGTCATAAGCCAGTTTGGCTTTCGATTCGATGGTTGCGGCAAAGAATTCGATATCGCCTTCAATCGTACCATCAGCGGCGATGGTCATACGGCAGGCAAGCACCGGACGCACTTCATTCGCCCGCAGCGAGCAGAGGTCGTCAGACAGTTCGCGCGGCAACATCGGGATGTTAAAGCCAGGCAGATAGTTGGTGAACGCGCGAATTTTTGCCGCATCGTCCAGCTTACTGCCTTCGACAATCCACGCGGTAGGGTCAGCAATGGCAACGGTCAAATGCAGCTTGCCATCGGCGCTCTCTTCAGCAAACAGCGCATCGTCCATATCTTCGGTGCTGGCGCTGTCAATGGTGACGAACTCCAGTGCGGTCAGATCGCGACGTGCCAGACCTTCGTCCTGCATCTCTGTCGCGACGCCATTTGGCGCTTCTTTTTCAAGATTATGGCGTGCCAGCGTCACCCACCACGGCACGAAATGGTCGTCGCCAAAGGTGATGAACTGCGTGAGTTCGGCATAGAAACCGCGATCGCCTTTCAGAGGATGACGGCGCATTTCTGCTACGGCCCAGTCACCCTCTTTAAAATCATGCTCAACACCACGCGCGGCGCGGCAAGGAACGGCATCTTTCAGCAGGGGATGGTCTGGAACGATAGAAAGACGATCGTCTTTTCTGTGGATCTTGCCGACGAAACGGGTCAGGAACGGTTCGATCAATGTTTCCGGCTCGGCGGATTCACGTTCCTTCTCGGTATGAATAACGGCAGTGATGCGGTCGCCGTGCATCACTTTCTTCATCTGCGGTGGCGGAATGAAGTAGCTTTTCTGCGCGTCAACTTCAAGGAAGCCAAAGCCCTTTTCCGTGGCTTTTACGACCCCTTCTGCACGCGGCGTCTGGGAATGCAGTTGCTGTTTAAGCTGCGCTAGCAGCGGGTTGTCCTGAAACATAATGTTCTATTTTCGTAGCCATTGAGCGGCTGACAGTTTTACGCGATTCTCACTGTCACAGCAAGGGATCTTTGGGTAATTAGTACGGTTATTCCTCTTTGCCAAGGGCGATGCTAAGGCGTTCGAGCCAGCCTCCAAATGCGCTTTGGGTCAGCAGGTTTATCGCCCGTACAGCAGGGAGCCCTTCGTCCGTCAGCGGAGTAAACTGCGCGGCACTGAAACGGTCTGGTGAATGTGTCAATAACGCTACAGCGGCGGAAAGCGCCAGAAGAGTCGGAGATTCATCTTCGCGGCTGTTTATCAGGATTTCACCCGTCAGATCGAGCAGCGCTGGCTCATGACAAAGCACCGGCGTCAGCTCCTGAAGTGCAGGCTCTGGCTGCCAGCGGGAAAGGGAACCCAACTGATGAGCGTTGGCATAGCGCAGTTCAACAACAGGCAGAATAGACACCCACGTGCGGGCATGGACGGGCAGCGTATGGGGCTGGATATGATGTCCCGGTAACCAGCGTACGGGGTGTCCGAGTAACGCCTGGAAGACGGCGACAACGCGCGCCTGAAAACCGATAAAGCCGATGATCTGGTTAATAAGCACAATGTCATACGTTGTCAAACCTACCTCATCAAGCTGGTTCTGGGCTTTATCGTCGATGACGTCAGGTGAGCTGGCAAGCTGGCGGGCGTACTGAGTAATTTGCGCCAGGCGACGATTGCTTTCGCGTGAGGAATCGGGACCAGGAAGCGGGGTAAGCAGGGCGGCGTAATGGTTACATAGCCTCTGAACGCCGCAGACCTGGGCCACCGTTAATGCAGTGCTTAGCCTGTCGTAGGCGCTTAACGTATGCAGACGGTTCACTGGGGTATCGCGCGGAAACAGCAGGTGGCATAAAGCTCTGGCAGGGGTAAGCCAGCCAGAACACGCGGCGACAATCTCTTCAGGCAGGGTTAAATCGAGCAAAAAACGGTCGTCGACATTAGCGGCTTCGGGCACCAGCGGCAGGACATCCGACTGTGAGCGATTTGACTGGGTTTCATGATACCAGTGACCTTTGCCGGAAAAACGGCGTTGTTCCATGTGCGTTCCTTGATCTCAAATGGCGATCAATATCCTGGCGTAAGGTGAGCAAGGGGAAAAATATTGTTAGGTGATAACAAATAGCAGAACGGAATAACGAAGGGACGGCGGGGAAGGGAGAACTCTCTTCCCTGACGGGAAGAGAGTGACAGCTTATTTAATTTCCAGCTCGTTCATTGCAGCGATGTTGAAGCCGCCATCAACGTGAACCACTTCGCCGGAGATACCTGCGGAAAGGTCAGAGCACAGGAATGCTGCAGAGTTACCCACGTCTTCGATGGTAACGGTACGGCGAATCGGGGTAACCGCTTCGCAGTGTGCCAGCATTTTACGGAAATCTTTGATGCCGGAAGCCGCCAGGGTGCGGATTGGGCCAGCAGAGATACCGTTAACACGTACGCCTTCCGGACCCATTGCGTTCGCCATGTAGCGTACGTTCGCTTCCAGAGACGCTTTAGCCAGGCCCATAACGTTGTAGTTAGGGATTGCGCGCTCTGCGCCCAGGTAGGACAGGGTCAGCAGGGCAGCGCCTGGGTTCAGCATGGTGCGGCAAGATTTAGCCATCGCCACGAAGCTGTAAGAGCTGATGTCGTGCGCGATTTTGAAGCCTTCACGGGTTACCGCGTTCACATAGTCACCGTCCAGCTGATCGCCTGGAGCGAAGCCGATGGAGTGAACGAAGCCGTCGAATTTCGGCCATGCTTTTGCCAGTTCAGCAAACATGCCATCGATGCTTTCGTCTTGCGCAACGTCGCATTCCAGAACAATGCTGGAACCCAGCTGCGCGGCAAACTCTTCAACACGGCCTTTCAGCTTGTCGTTCTGGTAGGTGAACGCCAGCTCAGCGCCTTCGCGGTGCATAGCCTGTGCGATGCCATATGCGATGGACAGTTTGCTGGCAACGCCGGTTACCAGAATGCGCTTACCGGAAAGAAAACCCATAGCTTTGATCCTTATATTCATTGTTGTGGCGATCGTCATCTCAATGGGACAATCGTCGTTAAAACGCGGCGATAATATCACGTGTCGCGTGCTTAGTTAATCCGACCACTCTTTTGACGCACGGTTAACGGTCTTTTCGCCATGCATCAGCGGTTAATGCTTCACCAAAATGTCCGGCAATCAGTCGTTTGGTGAGATCATGAAGCGGGGAGGCCATGACATCTGCGGTACTTCCACGCTCGACAACTTCACCCTGATGCATGACCAGAACCTGGTCGCTGATGTGTTTCATCATGCCAAGATGTTGGGTGACGTAAATATAAGAGATCCCCTGTTTTTCCTGCAATTCCAGCATCAGGTTAATCAGCTGTGAACGCATCGACATATCCAGCGACGCAAGCGCCTCGTCGGCGATGATCACTTTCGGGCGCAGGATTAACGCGCGCGCCAGCCCCAGACGCTGCTTCTGGCCGGGAGCCAGCATATGCGGGTAGTAACTTTCGTGATCGGGCAGCAGCCCAACCATACGCAGGGTTTCAAATATCCGTTTACGACGTGCCTCAGGATCCAGGTTGGTATTCAGCCGCAGCGGAAAGTCCAGGATCTGCGAAATCCGCTGGCGTGGGTTGAGCGATGTCGATGGGTCCTGAAATATCATGCGGATACGCTGGCTGCGGAAAGAGTAATCTCCGAATGTCAGGGGATGGTCGTCAATCAGCACTTCGCCAGCGGTGGGTTCTACCATTCCCGCAAGCATTTTCGCCAGCGTGGATTTCCCCGAACCGTTCTCGCCGATGATTGCCAGGGTCTGTTTTTCGCGCAGCATAAAGCTCAGTGGTTTCACTGCTTCAACGGTCTGGCGGTGAAACAGCCCCGTACGGTAGCGAAAGGTCTTACTCAGGTTGCGGACTTCCAGCAAAGTTTCGACCATTTCACTCTCTCTCCATGTTCAGCGGGAAATGACAGGCGTAAAGATGATTTTTGGCACCTGTCAGACGCGGCGTCTCAATACATTTACGCTGAGCGTACGGACAGCGTGGCCCCAGACGGCAGCCAATTGGCAGCGACTCCAGCAGCGGGATCGCGCCCGGTAGCGTGTTCAGGCGGCTTTTGTGTGGCATGGCACTGCCAAAATCCGGGATCGCACGGATCAACGCCTGCGTATAGGGGTGGTGCGGTGTGTTGACCAGGTCTTCACTGATGGCGGTTTCAACCGTCTGCCCGCAATACATCACATCAATTTTATCTGCCCATTTGCTGAGCATCTGCAGGTCATGACTGATCAGCAAAATGGTGGTGTTATTGTTCTGGTTCAGACGTGAAAGCAGGCGGAAAATCTGCGCCTGTGTGGTCGGTTCCATCGCATTCGTTGGTTCATCAGCAATCAGCAAACGCGGCTGGTTAGCCAGCGCAATGGCAATCATCACCTTCTGACACTCACCGTCCGTCAGCTCGTAGGGGAAACTGCGCATCGCGTCTTTGTGATCTTTGATCCCGACGCGGTGAAGCAGCTCAATGGCGCGACGTTTGCGCCAGCCGAAACGCTGCCACCAGCGGCCTTTGTACGTCCAGCCGGGAATGTTCTGCATCAGCTGTTTGCCCACGCGCTCCGACGGGTCGAGACAGGATTGTGGCTCCTGGAAAATCATAGAGACGTTATGACCCACCAGCTTGCGGCGCTCGCGCGGAGAGAGGCGCTGCAGGTCGATATCATCAAAACGCATGCGGTCAGCGGTGACGCGCCAGTTGTCTTTCGCCACGCCGCAAATGGCTTTGGCGATCAGGCTCTTTCCTGATCCAGACTCGCCCACCAGACCGCGAATTTCGCCTTCTGCAAGGGTAATGCTGATGCGATCGACGGCCTTGACCCAGCCTTCACCGGTTTTGAATTCGATAGTGAGATTGCGGATATCAAGAAGTGGCATTATTGCACCCCCGCATTAATTGCACGGCGAATACCGTCACCCAGCAGGTTGACAAGCAGCACGCTCACCATAATGGCTGCTCCCGGCAACATGACCGTCCACGGTGCAACGTAGATAAGCTCCAGTGCATCGCCGAGCATTGCGCCCCATTCAGGTGACGGCAGTTGTGCACCCAAATCGAGGAAACCGAGTGCGGCGATGTCCAGAATTGCCATCGACAGCGCCCGGGTGATCTCGGTGACCAGACCTGACGCGATATTCGGCAGCACGGCAAACCATAAAATATTGGACGTTGTCGCCCCGTCCAGACGGGCTGCGACAACATACTCTTTTTCCAGTTCGTCGTGCACCATGCTGTACACCGAGCGAACGATGCGGGGCAGGATGGCCAGCCAGACGGCGAACATGGCATGCGTCAGGTGCGGCCCGGCGAAGGCCACAACAATAATGGCCAGCAGCAGAGACGGAATAGAGAGCAGGGTGTCCAGAATATGGTTCAGCACCGCCGAGCGCAGGCCATGTGTCGACCCGGCAAAAATGCCAAGCGCCAGACCACAAACCGTTGCCCCAAGCGTCACCACAAATGCGCCACCGACCGTCGGAGCTGCGCCGCTCAGCAGGCGGCTTAACACATCGCGGCCAAGATCGTCGGTTCCCAGGAAGAAGGAGACTTCACCGTAGCGCGACCACGACGGAGGCAACAGCTGATAGCCGAGGAACTGCTGATCAATACCATACGGTGCAAACCACGAGCCAAAGATGCAAAGCACAACCAGACCCGCACAGCCATACAGGCCGATCATTGCCGTGGTGTCACCATAGAATTTACGCCACACTGTACGTAACGCACCAGGCGTGCGTTTTTCGCTGTATACGCTATCGTAGGGCATACCATTCCTTATGCTTCAACGGGTTAGCCATTGCACCCAAAATATCGGAAATCACGTTAACAATAATAACCAGTGAGCCGATCACCATCACGCCCGCAGAGAGGGCGGCGTAATCCTGCTGGCGGATGGCGTTAATCATCCAGCGTCCCAGGCCTGGCCAGCTAAAGACCATCTCGGTGATCATCGCCAGGGTCAGCATGGTTGAGAACTGTAGCCCCAGGCGTGGGATAACGGGTGGCAACGCATTGTGCAGCACATGGCGGCGCAAAATGGTCAGACGCGATAACCCGCGCGTGGCGGCGGCTTTGACGTAGTTTTGATCGAACACCTCAATGGTGCTGATCCGCATCAGGCGGATCACTTCGGTTGTCGGGGCCACAGCCAGCGTCAGCACGGGCAATACCATATGACGCAGGGCGCTGACGATCATTTCATGACGCCAGACGGAATCAGACAGCCACGCGTCAACAATCGCAAACCCGGTCACCGTTTTTACTGTATAAAGCAGGTCAAAACGGCCAGAAACCGGCAGCCAGCCCATCGTCAGTGAGAAGAAAAGCGTCAGCAGCAGCGCCAGCCAGAAGATCGGGATTGAGAAGCCGAGCAGAGCGAGGGCGCTGATGAATTTATCCTGCCATTTGTTGCGATAAATCCCCGCCAGCATCCCCACCGGAATGCCCACCATCAGCGCAAAGCCGAAAGCCAGAATGCACAGTTCCATCGTGGCCGGGAACACCACTTTCAGCTGCTCTGAAATAAGCTGACCGTTGATACTGGATACGCCAAAATCCCAGTGCAGCAGGCCGTTAAACCAGAACAGCCACGCGTCCCACAGCGACGAGCCATGAAGCGGGGCGTGTGGGGTGAAATAGCTCAGACTAAAGCCGACAAATGTCAGGAAAAAGAGCGTCACCAGCAGCAGCAAGAGTCGACGCAAGGTAAAAATAATCATGGTTTTTTCACCTCTTGTTCTTTTTCGCGAGAGACGCCCGCGAAGGAGGCGTTACCAAACGGACTCAGTACCAGCCCTTTAATATCGTAACGATAGGCCTGGAGACGCAGGGAAGAGGCGAGTGGTAGCACAGGCAGTTCACGGGCGAGAATGTTTTGCGCTTCGTCATAGGCGTCGATGCGTGAGGCAAGCTGTTGCGACGCGAGCGCTTTTTGCAGTACGGCGTCAAACTCGCGGTTACACCAGTGAGCATAGTTTGTTTGCGAGTTAATAGCTGCACAGCTCAACAGCGGACGGAAGAAGCTGTCCGGGTCATTACTGTCGGTGGCCCAGCCCGTTAACGTCAGGTCATGATTCATATCCATCAGGCGCGCCTCCTGGAAACGACCCTCGACCGGTACGATGACCACTTTGACGCCGACTTGCGCCATATCGGCCTGCAGCAGCTCGGCAGTTTTGAGTGGGCTTGGGTTCCACGCCTGTGAACTGGTCGGTACCCACAGCTGGAGCGTCAGGTTTTCTGCGCCCAGTGCTTTAAGCTGTTCGCGCGCTTTCGCCGGATTGTATTCAGTAATTTTAGCTTCACCGTCATACGCCCAGGAGGCGCGCGGTAAAATAGAGGCAGCCGTTTCAGCCGTACCATAATAGATAGACTGCATCAGTCGCTGGTTGTTAATGGCCAGGGCCAGTGCATGACGCACGGCAGGGTTATTCAGCGGTGGTTTATCGGTATTAAACGCCAGATATGCGATGTTCATGCCGGGACGTAACGTCAGACGCAGGCGTGGATCGTCGCGCAGAATGGTCAACTGGCTGGCAGCCGGCCAGGCGAGTACGTCGCATTCGCCGGTCAGCAGTTTCGAAAGACGCCCCGTTCCGCCGGAACCGAGATCAACCACCACCTGTGGCATCAGCGGGGTGCCGCGCCAGAAATGTTCATGGCGCTGCAGGCGAATATATTGCCCGGAGCGGTATTCGGCCACCTGGAACGGACCTGTACCGACAGGCTGACGATCAAGTAACTCCTGACGATCGTTTTTGGTCAACTGAGCCGCGTATTCGGCAGACATGACGGATGCATAGTGTGTAGCCAGATGCCACAGGAAAGAGGCATCCGGGCGCGCCAGGGTAAACTCAACCGTCCGGTTATCCAGCTTGCGTACGCTTTTAACGGTGTCGGCAAACTGCAGACTGTCAAAATAAGGGAAGCTTCCCCCGTTAACGTTATGCCACGGATGGTTACGGTTAAAGATACGCTGGAAGGTAAAGACCACATCATCTGCGTTTAGCTTGCGCGTAGGGGTAAACCACGGCGTGTGCTGGAAAGCGACATCATCGCGAAGGCGAAAACGGTAAGTCGCGCCGTTATCCAGCACTTCCCAGCTTTCGGCAAGCTCAGGAACCAGACGATAGGTATACGGGTCAACATCAAGCAGACGATCGTAAAGCTGGGCGGCGAGTGTATCAACAATCAGCCCGCTTCCCGCTTTTTGCGGGTTAAAGGTATCAACCTGGCCGCTGACGCAATAGACGAAGCCGCTATCGCGAATATCAGGAAGCGCAGCCCGCTCGGGCGCAGCAAAGGCCATGTTACTGAACAGGCCAAGTGCAAACAGGGACGATAAAACCAGACGCATAATTTTTAAGGTTTTTAGATTCGATCTGCAAAGTGTATCGCACTTACGCCTGCTTCGTAAAAATGTCTGCGGGTAAGTGCTGATATTGTCAGCGCATTTGATGCTTTTTGAGCAATGCCCTTAATTGATGGTAGGTCAGGCCCAGCAGTTCAGCCGCTCGTTTCTGGTTATATTTCGCCTGCTTCAGGCTCTGCTCAAGCAGCTGTTGTTCCTGTTCGTGCTGGAACTGCCGTAAATCGAGCGGTAACGCGGGGGCGTCGCCAGGTGTTGCTGTTGCTGACATCGGCTGAACATTGCGCTGGAAAGGGTCGAGAATAATGTTGTCCAGCTCCATTTCGCTGTTACCGTGACGGTAGACCGAACGCTCGACCACGTTTTTCAGTTCACGAATGTTCCCCGGCCAGTGGTAAGCAAGCAGCGTCTCCTGAGCATAGTCGCTGAACCCGGGAAAGAGCGGAAGGCCGAGTTCGCGACACATCTGAATCGCAAACTGTTCTGCCAGCAACATGATGTCGCTGCGTCGTTCGCGCAACGGTGGAAGCTGGACAACGTCAAACGCCAGGCGGTCGAGCAGGTCGGCGCGGAATTTATCTTCAGCGACCATTTCCGGCAGATTGGCATTGGTAGCGCAGACCAGACGAACGTTAACCTGCAGCGGCTGGCTACCGCCGACGCGTTCCAGCTCACCATACTCAATCACGCGCAGCAGTTTTTCCTGCACCAGCATGGGCGCAGTTGCCAGCTCATCCAGGAACAAGGTGCCGCCGTCTGCGCGTTCGAAACGGCCCGGGTGGCGTTTCTGTGCCCCGGTAAAAGCTCCGGCTTCATGGCCGAAGAGTTCGGTATCCAGCAGGTTTTCATTCAGCGCCGCGCAGTTAAGCGAAATGAAGGGCCCGTCCCAGCGTCCGGATAAATAGTGAAGACGGTTGGCAATTAATTCCTTACCGGTACCGCGCTCACCGATGATCAGCACTGGTTTATTAAGCGGGGCGAGGCGGGAAACCTGTTCCAGCACTTCGAGAAAACTGTTTGCCTCGCCGAGTAAATTGTCTTTGTATCCAGCCATGATGAAATTCACCACTCATTAGCGATATTCACCAGGTGAATGTAGTGTGGTGGCGATGAAAAATCAACCATAATCATAAAAAACAATAAGATAAAAAGTTGGCATGCAAATTGTATTATCTGTTCAGCAGGGCATTGCCCGATAACAGAAATGTGAGGATTGAATTATGGGTATTTTTTCTCGTTTTGCCGACATCGTGAACGCCAACATCAACTCACTGCTTGAGAAAGCGGAAGATCCGCAGAAGCTGGTACGTCTGATGATTCAGGAAATGGAAGATACGCTGGTTGAAGTGCGTTCAACCTCCGCCCGTGCGCTGGCTGAGAAAAAACAGTTAACGCGCCGCATTGAGCAGGCCACCACCCAGCTTAACGAGTGGCAGGAAAAGGCCGAACTGGCGCTGCGTAAAGATAAAGAAGACCTGGCTCGCGCTGCACTGATTGAAAAACAGAAGCTTGCGGATATGGTCGCCGCGCTGGAACATGAAGTGACGCTGGTGGATGATACGCTGACGCGGATGAAGAAAGAGATTGGCGAGCTTGAGAACAAGCTGAATGAAACCCGTGCACGCCAACAGGCACTGGCACTTCGCCACCAGGCTGCCAGTTCCTCCCGCGATGTTCGCCGTCAGCTGGACAGCGGCAAGCTGGATGAAGCAATGGCGCGTTTTGAATCATTTGAACGCCGTATCGACCAGATGGAAGCGGAAGCAGAAAGCCACAGTATTGGTAAGCAAAAATCGCTGGATCAGCAGTTTGCCGACCTGAAAGCTGACGACGAAATCAGCGAGCAACTGGCGGCACTGAAAGCCAAAATGAAACAAGACAACCAATAATAATTCGTGCGGCACCCGAGTGTGCCGCCACACATGGTAAGACAAGGAGTACACATGAGCGCGCTTTTTCTGGCTATTCCCCTGACCATTTTCGTGCTGTTTGTTCTGCCGATTTGGTTATGGCTGCACTACAGCAACCGTTCTTCACGCGGCGACCTTTCCCAGAGTGAGCAACAACGTCTGGTGCAGTTGTCCGATCAGGCGAATAAGATGCGCGACCGTATTCAGGCGCTGGAAGCAATCCTGGATGCGGAACACCCGAACTGGAGGGATCGTTAATGTCTGGACTGAACCTGAATAAGAAACTGTGGCGGATCCCTCAGCTTGGCATGATTCGCGGTGTTTGCGCCGGGCTGGCGCATTATCTCGACGTCCCGGTGAAACTGGTGCGGGTGGTCGCGGTGTTATCCATTTTCTTTGGTCTGGGGTTCATCACCCTGGTGGCGTACATCATTCTGGCGTTTGTGCTCGACCCGATGCCGGAAGGGGAGCTGGCGGCTGAAGGTGCGCCAACCAGTAATGACATTCTGAATGAAGTGGACGCTGAACTGGCCGCAGGCGAGAAGCGTTTACGTGAAATGGAACGTTATGTCACGTCAGATACCTTTACGCTGAGAAGCCGTTTTCGTCAGCTTTAAGAGAGAGCATTAATGAATCGAAACTGGCAACAGGCTGGTCAGAAGATAAAACCCGGCCTGAAAATCGCAGGTAAACTGGTTCTGCTGACGGCATTACGTTTCGGCCCGGCAGGTGTGGCGGGCTGGGCGGTCAAATCTGTTGCCCGCAAACCGGTCAGAATGTTGCTGGCGGTAGCGCTGGAGCCGCTGTTGAGAACGCTGGCCGGACGCCTCTCGGGAAAACTGAAATAACGTTCATACGGTACGCTGATGCGCGTGCCGTTTTGCTGCAAGGTTTTATTCCTTTCATGTTGCCCCCATATCATATTTTTAAGAATACAAACGCCTTCAGGCAAAAAGGACGGCGATGAAGCGACTTAAAAACGAATTCAATTCTCTGGTGAACCGTGGCGTTGATCGCCATCTGCGTCTGGCGGTGACGGGGCTGAGCCGTAGCGGTAAAACGGCGTTCATCACCGCAATGGTGAACCAGTTACTTAACCTGCACACCGGGGCGCGATTACCGCTGTTGAGCGCCGTGCGGGAAGAACGTCTGCTGGGCGTTAAGCGTGTACCACAGCGTGATTTTGGTATTCCACGTTTTACCTATGACGAAGGGCTGGCGCAGCTGTACGGTGAACCACCGACCTGGCCGACGCCTACCCGTGGGGTGAGTGAAATTCGTCTGGCGCTGCGTTTTCGCTCCAGTGAATCGCTGATGCGACATTTTAAAGACACCTCTACGCTGTATCTTGAAATCGTGGATTACCCCGGCGAATGGCTGCTCGATTTACCTATGCTGGCACAGGATTACCTCACCTGGTCCCGACAGATGACCGGTTTGTTACAGGGTCACCGTGCCGAGTGGTCGGCGAAATGGCGGACGCTGTGCGAAGGCTTAGATCCGCTTGCTCCTGCGGATGAAAACCGGCTGGCAGCCATTGCCGAAGCCTGGACGGATTATTTGCACCAGTGTAAGCAGGAAGGGTTGCATTTCATCCAGCCGGGGCGTTTTGTCCTGCCAGGGGATCTGGCGGGTGCGCCTGCACTCCAGTTTTTCCCGTGGCCGGACGTGGATGCCATCGGAGAATCAAAGCTGGCACAGGCGGATAAGCACACTAACGCCGGAATGCTGCGCGAGCGTTACAATTATTACTGTGAAAAAGTGGTGAAGGGGTTCTATAAAAATTACTTTTTACGTTTCGATCGTCAGATTGTGCTGGTGGACTGCCTACAGCCGCTCAACAGCGGGCCGCAGGCGTTCAACGATATGCGCCTGGCACTGACACAGCTGATGCAAAGTTTTCACTACGGGCAGCGCACGTTGTTCCGCCGCCTGTTTTCACCGGTGATCGACAAACTGCTGTTTGCGGCGACTAAAGCTGACCACGTGACGGTCGATCAACATGCCAATATGGTGTCGCTGTTGCAGCAACTGGTGCAGGATGCGTGGCAAAACGCGGCATTCGAAGGGATCAGTATGGACTGCCTCGGGCTGGCTTCCGTACAGGCAACGCAGGGGGGGCTGATTGACCTCAACGGCGAGAAAATTCCGGCATTGCGGGGTAACCGACTGAGTGATGGTGAACCGCTCACCGTCTATCCGGGTGAAGTGCCCGCGCGCCTGCCGGGACAGGCATTCTGGCAAAACCAGGGTTTCCAGTTTGAAGCATTCCGCCCGCAGGCCATGAACGTTGACCAGCCGTTGCCGCACATTCGTCTGGATGCGGCGCTGGAGTTTTTGATTGGAGATAAATTGCGATGACGGAACCGTTAAAACCGCGCATTGACTTTACCGGGACGCTTGAACAGGAGCAGCAAGAGGCGTTTAAAACGGCGCAGACGTTCAGCGGCCCGCAGGCGGATAATTTTGCACCAGCACTGACCGAAGAACGGGGTGTCGAGGAAGGTCAGGCAGAAGCTGTCATTGAAGCTGCGCTGCGCCCAAAACGCAGTCTCTGGCGCAAGATGGTGGGCGCAGGGCTGGCGCTGTTTGGTGTTAGCGTGATTGGACAGGGCGTGCAGTGGACTATCAACGCCTGGCAAACTCAGGACTGGGTGGCGATGGGCGGTTGTGCCGCGGGGGCGCTGATTGTGGGGGCTGGTGTCGGGTCGGTTGCCACCGAGTGGCGTCGCCTGTGGCGTTTGCGACAACGCGCACATGAACGTGATGAAGCCCGGGATCTGCTGCACAGCCACGGCACGGGAAAAGGCCGTGCTTTCTGTGAACAACTGGCCACTCAGGCCGGGATAGACCAGTCACATCCGGCGCTTCAGCGCTGGTATGCCGCCATCCATGAAACCCAGAATGACCGGGAAGTGGTGACGCTTTATTCCCACATGGTACAACCCGTGCTGGATGCGCAGGCGCGACGTGAAATTAGCCGTTCGGCGGCAGAATCCACGTTGATGATTGCCGTCAGCCCGCTGGCGCTGGTGGACATGGCGTTTATCGCCTGGCGTAACCTGCGCCTGATTAACCGCATCGCGAATCTTTACGGTATTGAGCTGGGTTATTACAGCCGCCTGAGGTTGTTTAAGCTGGTCTTACTGAATATCGCCTTTGCCGGTGCCAGCGAACTGGTACGCGAAGTGGGGATGGACTGGATGTCGCAGGATCTGGCCGCGCGGCTTTCGGCACGCGCTGCACAGGGGATTGGTGCCGGTTTACTGACTGCGCGCCTGGGTATTAAAGCGATGGAAGTCTGCCGTCCGCTACCGTGGATTGACGACGATAAGCCACGGTTGGGCGATTTCCGCCGTGAGTTAATCGGCCAGCTTAAAGAAACGCTCAATAAAAAACCCACTCAGTAAGAGGTTTGTTCACTATTCGTGCTGGCTGTCAATATTTGTTGACAGCCATCTTCCGGATCACCGTGATCTGACATATCATTTTAATGTTATTGGCTTAAACGGTGAATTTCCCATGCGTCTGGAAGTCTTTTGTGAAGACCGTCTCGGTCTGACCCGCGAGTTACTCGATCTTCTTGTTTTGCGTAGCATTGATTTACGTGGCATTGAGATCGATCCTGTCGGGCGAATTTACCTCAATTTTGCCGAAATTGAATTTAATACCTTCAGTAGCCTGATGGCGGAAATCCGCCGTATCGCTGGCGTTACGGATGTACGCACCATTCCCTGGATGCCATCAGAGCGTGAGCATCTGGCGCTGAGTGCCTTGCTGGAAGCGATGCCGGAGCCTTTCCTGTCTCTGGATCTGAAAAGTAAAGTTGAGCGCGTCAACCAGGCCAGCTGCCAGCTCTTCGCACAGGGCCAGGAGAAGCTCAGCAACCATCACGCCTCACAGTTGATCCCAGGTTTTAACTTCCTGCGCTGGCTGGAGAGCAGCCCGCAGAACACGCATAGCGAACATGTGGTCATAAACGGACAGAATTTCCTGATGGAGATAACGCCGGTGTACCTGAAAGGGGAAAATAATACCCTCGTTCTGACCGGGGCGGTGATCATGCTGCGTTCTACCGTTCGTATGGGTCGCCAGCTGCAAAATCTCTCCAGCCAGGATGTCGGTGCGTTCAGCCAGATTATTGCGGTTAGCCCGAAAATGCGCCATGTGGTCGATCAGGCACGCAAGCTCGCCAACTTAACCGCGCCTCTGCTGATCACCGGCGATACGGGCACCGGGAAAGACCTGCTGGCTCACGCCGTGCATCTTGCCAGCCCGCGAGCGGCGAAACCGTATCTGGCACTCAACTGTGCGTCCATCCCTGAAGATGCCGTTGAAAGCGAACTGTTCGGCCATGCGCCAGAAGGTAAAAAAGGATTCTTCGAGCAGGCGAACGGTGGTTCGGTACTGCTGGACGAAATTGGCGAAATGTCGCCACGTATGCAGGCCAAACTGCTGCGCTTCCTGAACGACGGGACATTCCGCCGCGTAGGGGAAGACCATGAGGTACATGTGGATGTGCGCGTGATCTGCGTCACCCAGAAAAATCTGGTGGAGCTGGTGCAAAAGGGCGTGTTCCGCGAGGATCTCTATTATCGCCTGAACGTACTGACGCTGAATATCCCGCCGCTGCGCGATTGTCCGCAGGACATCATGCCGCTGACAGAGCTTTTTGTGGCCCGTTTCGCCGATGAACAGGGCGTACCGCGTCCGAAGCTCTCCGCGGACCTGGGCACGGTGCTGACGCGCTACGGCTGGCCGGGCAATATTCGTCAACTGAAAAACGCCGTTTATCGTGCATTGACTCAGCTGGAAGGGTACGAACTGCGGCCGCAGGACATCCTGTTACCGGATTACGACACCGGGACGGTGTCGGTGGGGGAAGAGGCGATGGAAGGCTCGCTGGATGATATCACCAGCCGTTTTGAACGTTCGGTGCTGACGCAGCTTTATCGTAGCTATCCAAGTACCCGCAAGCTGGCTAAACGTCTTGGGGTATCGCATACCGCGATTGCAAATAAATTGCGTGAGTATGGTCTGAACCAGAAGAAGGGTGACGAATAACGATAAAAAGCCTCTGTAAAGAGGCTTTTACTTTTGCTTCTATAGCGTGCTGTCGTCCTGACAGCACTTATTCCTTCGCCAGAGGCGTGACACTGACGTCGACCTTTGTCTCTCCCTGAATCTTCGCAATCCTGTTCTCCACTTCTTTCACCTGGTCATGATTTGAGAGCAGGGTGTAGGTCAGATCAAACTGGGTACTGGCCCCGGGCTGCAGCTGCTTAACGCGCTTCTGCTCGCGTTCGATGGTGACGGGGTAGGCATAGCTGGTGCCAGGCTCAATACCCGTGACATAACCCTGTTTCAGCGTGTCGGTATTTTTCCATAAGGTCAGTACCGGGAGCTGGCGAGTATCGAACTGGATTGATGCACCTTTATCACCTGCCTTATTGACCACTGCTGCGAGGGTTTCATGGTTTTCATCAGCCAGCGGTTTGATATTGAAGACCATTTCATCGAAGCCTTTGGTCGGGCCGGCGTAGGTTTGCCAGGTGTCCAGGCCAGCTTTGGCGTAGTCGTTGAACGGACTGATGCTTGCCGCTGGAGCCAGGAAGCGTGCGCCGGCTTCAAGGATTGGTGTACCAAAGTTGCTGTGGTAGATAATTTGATAATCATGGGGATAATCTGCATGGTTAGTTAAAACATCATGCAGGCTGAAACGGTTGCTGCCGGGCACGTAGCGCAGTTCGGTCATCGTCTGCAAATCTGCTTTCTTAAACGTGCTCTCTTTGATCAAGCCGCGAATGCGAATTTCGTGCGGTGCGGTATCAGCAACGTCCACCTCCACCAGTGACACTGGCGTATTTCCCGCCTTACCGTGCAGCGTATAAATTTGCCCATCAGCCGTGACAGGGTGGCCCGTCCATTCATAGCCACAGCGAACCATCATCTCGTTGAAACCTTCCAGCCAGCCGAGTCCATTGCGGCTTTCCAGGTTAATGAAGGCCGGATTAACCACCTCTTTCACCGGAGAATCCCACCCCATTTTTGTGCCAAAACCTTCAACACGCAGAAGATTCATCCCACGCGTCGGGCTTAACGTAATAGTCAGGCCATTTTTACTGCTAATGACGATGATTTTGCTGCCTTCCTGCTTACCACCGTGCAGCACTTTTTGCTCAATGCTGAAATGCTGATCTTTAACCTTCAGCTGATCGCTTGAAATCTGCCAGTTTCCTTTGTCTACGCTATCTTCAGCACTTGTCAGCACCCAGGTTTTAGCTGCCACATTGCCTGAAATCAGCACCGCAAGTACCGTCAAAGCCAGTTTGATTTTCATTTTTTATCCTTTTTGCTGAAACGATTATTTTCTTTCGTAAGGAAATCTAATGATTAGACGTAAAAGGAAATGTGATGCGGCTCACCTGAAGAGAAATTTCGATTTTTTAACCTTTTTTATGAGGTTTTGATCTCAATTTATTTAACAGTTAGATCAATTCTTGCACGAAGAATGTGAAATAAAACAAATTGCGCTTTAACGATTCAGCTTTGAGGCAATAAAAAACCCCGCCATGCGAGGTTTTTAAAAAACAAACGTGCTGTAGAGCGTAAGCAGAAATAAGTCCTTTTATTTCATGATATTGCTAAGCTATACATAACGGCTGTACAGTTACGCTTTCAGCACGTCCAGCGCTGCGGTGTAGTCTGGCTCGGTGGTGATTTCGTTCACCAGCTCGCTGAATACCACGTTGTCGTTTTCATCAATAACCAGAACCGCGCGAGCGGCCAGGCCTTTCAGCGCACCTTCTGCAATGCCAACGCCGTATTTCTCAAGGAAATCCGCATTGCGCAGCGTGGAAAGGGTAATGACGTTGCTCAGACCTTCCGCACCGCAGAAGCGAGACTGGGCAAACGGCAGGTCAGCAGAAATGCACAGCACAACGGTGTTGTCCATTTCAGTCGCCAGCTGGTTGAATTTACGCACGGATGCGGCACAAACGCCGGTATCGATGCTTGGGAAAATGTTCAGGACTTTGCGCTTGCCAGCAAACTGGCCCAGCGTGACGTCAGACAGATCTTTAGCCACCAGAGTGAAAGGCTGCGCTTTGCTACCAGACTGCGGAATGGAACCTGCGACAGCAACAGGGTTGCCCTGGAAATGAACGAGTTGTGACATAGATATCTTCCTGTTTACATATAGTTAACGTCGGGGCTAGTGTATGCCATCAGCGGATAACACGGCAAACCAATTTTTTTGCCTTTCGGCGTCGCAAGGAGTCAGTGATGAGAAGCGTTAAGGTCTATGAAGAAGCCTGGCCATTGCATACCCCGTTTGTGATCTCCCGAGGCAGTCGAAGCGAAGCCTGCGTGGTGGTGGTCGAGATAGAAGAAGAGGGCATCAAAGGTGTGGGTGAATGCACCCCATACCCCCGGTACGGAGAGAGTCTTGCATCGGTGATGGCGCATATCATGACGCTGGTGCCAGACCTGCAAAAAGGGCTTTCTCGCGAGGCGTTACAGCAGCGGTTACCCGCGGGCGCAGCGCGTAACGCTATCGACTGCGCTTTATGGAGCCTGGAGGCGGCTAAACAACGGGTATCGTTGCCTGCATTACTGGGCGTTACGCTGCCGGAGACGATTATCACTGCACAAACGGTGGTGATTGGTGAGCCTGAACAAATGGCGGCCAGTGCGAAGGCACTGTATGCGTCTGGCGCGACGTTGCTAAAAGTTAAACTCGACGACCGCTTAATCAGTGAACGGATGGTTGCCATTCGCGCGGCTGTGCCAGAGGCCACGCTCATTGTCGATGCCAACGAGTCATGGCACAGCGAGGGACTGGCGGCGCGCTGCCAGCTGTTGGCCGATCTGAACGTTGCCATGCTGGAGCAGCCTTTACCGGCAAATGACGATGCCGCGCTGGAGAATTTCATCCATCCTCTGCCCATTTGTGCGGATGAAAGCTGTCACACCCGCGACAGTCTGGCACAACTCAAGGGGCGTTATGAGATGGTGAATATTAAGCTCGACAAAACCGGTGGCTTAACAGAAGCGCTGGCGCTGGCTAAAGAGGCACAGGTGCAGGGGTTTGGTTTAATGCTGGGCTGTATGTTGTGTACATCCAGGGCGATCGGGGCCGCATTACCCCTCGCGCCACAGGTGCGTTTTGCCGATCTGGATGGCCCAACCTGGCTGGCGGTTGACGTCTCGCCAGCCCTGAGCTTTACCTCCGGGCAGCTTCATCTCTGAGGCTGCCAGCGCAGCAGCTCCACCATTGCTTTCAGGTATTTTTCGCTGGCTTCATCGGATGAGATCGGCGGGAATTCCGCAGTGATGCAGTGTAAATTCAGGTCGGCGCACCAGCTACCAAATGAACCGGGTGTTTCATAGCCGACGCTGGTGACAAGTGGAAGGGCGAATGCGTTCGCCAGCCACTGGCCCAGTACGGTGTGGCGCGGATCTTCAATACAGGCCAACGGGTCGTGGAAGGAGACAACCCAGGCCGGGTGGATCCGATGAATTAACTGGCAGAGCGCTTGTGTCTCAGGTTCAGAACCGGGCTTATCTCCCGTCAGTAACACGACGTCGCGCTCTTCCGCTGAGCTGTTCCAGCGGTACACGGTTTCCCCGGCACGCCAGTTCGCCGCCGGGAAATTACGGTTTAAGTCGATCCCCCTCGCATTTGCCCGTAGCCCAAGCTGGCAGCCATCCGGGTTCACGGTCAAAATAACGTGGTGTCGACGTAACGCTGGTGCGAGCGTTCGTAGTGCGCAGGAAAGGGTGACGATGGATGAGTTCTCGTCTCCGTGGGTTCCGGCTATGATCAATCCACTGTTGCGATCGGCCTCCGGGGCCGGAAACCAGATCAGCGGCGCGCCTAAAAATGAGCGTCCATAATGTTCAGTGCCTGGCGGGAAAGCGCCACGTTCCATCCTGGGTCGGGTGAAAGCCATAGGAGATCCTGATAAAGAAGTTACTACTGGCAGTGTTGTGCAAAACACGCGGTTAATCAAATAGTTTCCGTGTCAGCAGAACATTGCCAGATATCCGCTTTACGGTTTAAGGTATTTGCATTCCGCTGTTTCAAAACAAATAATTACGCATCTGCGTATTACCGATTTTTTAAAGGGGATCTTATGAAGCATCCTGTTTCGCTGCTCTTCTCTGCGCTATGCCTGTGCGGGCTATCTTCACTGTCTTACGCCGCTGACGTGCCATCGGGCACGATCCTGGCGCAAAAACAGGAGCTGGTAAGACACATCAAAGATGAACCGGCTTCGCTCGATCCGGCAAAAGCCGTGGGGTTGCCAGAGATTCAGGTGATTCGCGACCTTTATGAAGGGCTGGTCAATCAGAATGATAAAGGGGAGCTAACCCCGGGCGTGGCAACACGCTGGCAGAGTAACGATAACCGAATCTGGACGTTCACCTTACGTGACAACGCGAAATGGTCTGACGGTACTCCTGTCACCGCTCAGGATTTTGTCTACAGCTGGCAGCGTCTGGTTGACCCAAAAACCACCTCACCGTTTGCCTGGTTTGCTGCGCTGGCAGGCATCAATAACGCTCAGGCAATTATTGACGGAAAAGCAGCACCGGATACGCTTGGCGTGACGGCTGTTGATAGCAGAACGCTACGTGTCCAGCTGGATAAACCGCTGCCGTGGTTCAGCAACCTGACGGCAAACTTTGCGTTTTATCCGGTTCAGAAAGCCAACGTTGAGAGCGGTAAAGAGTGGACGCGCCCGGGCGCGCTGGTCGGTAACGGTGCGTACGTTCTGAAAGATCGCGTGGTGAATGAAAAACTGGTGGTGGAACCCAATACCCACTACTGGGATAACGCCAAAACCGTACTGCAAAAAGTGACCTTCATACCGATTAACCAGGAATCTTCAGCAACCAAACGCTATCTGGCGGGTGATATTGATATTACCGAATCGTTCCCGAAAAACATGTACCAAAAGTTACTTAAAGACATTCCTGGGCAGGTGTATACGCCACCACAGCTGGGTACCTATTACTATGCGTTCAACACGCAAAAAGGCCCAACGGCTGATGCCCGCGTGCGTCTGGCGTTGAGTATGACTATCGATCGCCGGATTATGGCGGAGAAGGTGTTGGGCACGGGCGAAAAACCGGCATGGCACTTTACGCCTGACGTGACGGCGGGCTTCACGCCAGAGGCTTCTCCGTTTGAACAGATGTCGCAGCAAGAGCTCAATGCGCAAGCCAAAATGTTGTTACAGGCCGCCGGTTACGGTCCTCAGCGCCCGCTGACGCTGACCCTGTTGTATAACACCTCGGAAAACCACCAGAAAATTGCTATCGCCGTGGCATCCATGTGGAAGAAAAACCTGGGCGTTGACGTCAAACTGCAAAACCAGGAGTGGAAAACCTACATTGATAGCCGCAACACCGGCAATTTTGACGTGATCCGTGCGTCATGGGTGGGCGATTACAATGAGCCGTCGACTTTCCTGTCGCTGTTGACCTCAACCCACAGCGGTAATATTTCCCGTTTCAACGACCCGGCGTACGATAAGATTATCAACCAGGCAACGCTTGAAACTACGGAAAAAGCGCGCAATGCAGACTACAACAAGGCCGAGAAAATTCTGGCTGAGAAAGCACCGATTGCCCCTATTTATCAGTACACCAATGGCCGTCTGATTAAACCGTGGGTCAAAGGCTACCCGATTACTAACCCGGAAGATGTGGCGTATAGCCGTACGATGTATATAGAGAAGCACTGATACCGTTAAACCCAGTGCTGGCGCAATGTTAGCGCCAGCATTGTTTTTCTACCGTAACAGTTCGGCAAATTTTGCTAACCATTGCGGGTGTGCAGGCCAGGCGGGGGCGGTGACCAGGTTGCCGTCAACATGTGCCTGATCGATACCAATACTGGCGTAGTGTCCGCCGCTGAGCCGGACTTCTGGCGCACAGGCCGGGTAGGCACTACAGGTGCGACCTTTGAGTACACCGGCGGCGGCTAACAGTTGAGGGCCGTGGCAAACGGCGGCAATGGGTTTACGCACCGCGTCAAAGGCCCGTACCAGTTTCAGCACGTCATCATTCAACCGCAGATATTCAGGCGCTCGTCCTCCCGGGATGAGCAGTGCGTCATAGTCCTGTTCTTTAACTGCGGAAAAATCGGCGTTGAGCGTAAAACGGTGACCGGGCTTTTCGCTGTAGGTCTGGGCTCCGTCAAAGTCATGGATCGCCGTCATGATGTAGTCGCCTTTGTGTTTATCAGGACAGACGGCATCAACCTGATGACCAATCATCTGCAATGCCTGAAACGGCACCATTGTTTCGTAATCTTCAGCGTAATCGCCAACCAACATCAGGATTTTCTTACCCATCATTATTGTTCCTTTATGAATAGTGGTGTTTAAGATATAGCCTGGTGTAGCGAGGTTGCCGAAAATAAAAAAAGCCCGTCAGAGAACGGGCGAAATAAGCAAATGATATATTGATTCGTTACCCGCCATGACGGCGGCTAACGGCGCACATTTTACGCATCCGTCGCAGGGACAGACACCTGACAAATTCGGTAGGTGAAACAAGGTATTAAACGTGCGTCAGGGTGCATCTATGGTGGGGTATATGCTGTTCTCGAGGTATTCAACAAGGTACCAAATCTCACCGCTAAAGATAACCCAAAAGCCAAATATAATAAGGCTTAAAATAATTAAGATGAGTATTATTTCTGTTTTTCCCATTGCAGGTCTACCCACCTGAAAGCTGTTTCTTTGAGGTGGGCATTGTAGCGGGGCTTTGTCTGATACTCCAGCATCACGCCGCCAGCACTTTATTGCGGCCATCATTCTTGGCGCGGTAAAGAGCATCATCCACGCGTTTAAACAACTCGTCGATACTTTCGCCCTGGTTGTGCCGCGCAACGCCGATACTGACCGTAAATCGCGGTAAACCCGGAATGGTTATGCGAGCCACGGCGGCACGGATCGTTTCGGCGATTTGCATGGCGGTTTCGAGCGATGTCCGCGGCAACAGGATCACGAACTCTTCGCCGCCCCAGCGAAACACCAGATCGTCTTTACGACTGCAGGATTCCAGCATACGGGAGAGCGAGATAAGCACTTCGTCGCCCTTGAGGTGACCAAAGACGTCGTTGATATTTTTAAAATGATCGGTGTCGACCAGCAGCAGGCTAAATTGTTGCTGCGCGGGGAGATGATCAGGATTGGTTTGCTCCGTGATCATGTAGAACTGACGACGATTGAGCAGCCCCGTCATTGAATCCCGTAACGCGGCGTGTTGCAGCTCCTGCTCCAGCCGTTTTTGCTCTGTAATATCATGAATAATGCACAACATCAGTTTGTCACCGTAGATCTCAATAGGCCCGGCGTAGGTCTGTACATGACGGGTTGTCCCATCGGCGAGGCGGTGGATAAAATTGAGCGGCTTATGCCCCCCGGGCAGAGAGGCGATCTCAGTCATGATCGGCAAAACATCGCGGCCCAGTGAGTTTATTTCCCAGGTATGTTTGCTGCACATTTCATCGTGGGAATAGCCATAAAAGCTGAGGGCGGCCAGATTGGCATCGACGATTTGACCATCGCGTGCCGGGTCAATTAAGAGCATCGGTGCGCTATTGGTGAGAAAAAAACGGGCGTAAAAACCCTGTTTTTTACGCTGGTAGGTCGCGGAGCGGCTGGCCTTAAGCCCTGTCGCTACCGGGTGAGCGATCCCCTCAATAACAATTACTTCACCATAGGGGAGAAGATGAGTCAGCGACAGGCGGCAACTGAGTGTGGTTTCATGTTGATCGCGCCAGACTGTCCAGACTTCGACGATGTCCTGCTCTGTTTTCAGCTCAGGAACATACATTGACAATACGGGTTGCGCGTTTGCGGAATAGATACCTTTGCGCATATCCTCCAGAGTCTTATCCTGCATTACGCCAGTGGCGGCTGCGTTTGCAAAAATAATGTGTTCTGAAGCAGGTGAAACCAACCAGACAGGTGTTTGAATGAAATTCAGCGCGTCAAAGTAATGTTGTGACATAGATAATTCCTATTCATCGGCACTGGGTGCCTGACGATCACGGCGGAATTGACTCACGTGGACTTCTTTGAAACATACCTTACTTAATCACATCAGGCATGATTTTTTTGTGAAATAAAGGGGGATTCCGCGTGAATTTTACCAATTGGTATAATCTGTTTGTCTGAATTCTTTTGTAACAGCAGCCAGGGAACCTGTTCGGCGGGTAACGGGCGGGAGAAAAGGAACCCTTGCAGATAGTCACAACCGAGGTCTGTCAGGACACTCTGTTGCTCTTCTGTTTCGATCCCTTCGGCAACGACATTCATCTCCATTGTCCGGGCGATATTAATAATCGTTTCCACTAACTTTCGACTTTTTTCATTTTCCAGCATTGAGCTAACAAAGCTTTTGTCGATTTTAAGTTCTTTTGCCGGAAGAACACTCAACATCAGCAGGTTGGAGTAGCCAGTACCAAAATCATCAATAGAAACGGTTATCCCGGCCCGATTGAAAGTATTGAGTAACTCAATGCTGCGATCGAGATTTTTGAGCGCGGTACTCTCCGTCACTTCAAGGATAAGGCGGGAAGGGGACAGATTATATTTTTGCAGCATGGACGAGATAACATGGAATATATCGGGTTGCTCAAACTGTATCGGGGATAAGTTAAAGGACAATGTCCACTGACTGAAGCCTTGTTCGGTCCAGAAGTGAAGCTGTCGGCAGGCTGCCTCAATTGCCCAGTTTCCAACCGGAATAATTAACCCCGTTTGCTCCAGTGACGGTAAAAAGAGATTGGGTAGTAGAACGCCTTGCTCAGGATGTCGCCAGCGCAGAAGCGCCTCAAAACCGTGGATAGTGTTGTGTTCAGCAAGCCAGGTCGGCTGATACCACAGCTCAAACTGGTCGCGTTCAAGCGCCTGAGAAAGCTCCTGTAAAAAACCGGGTTTTGCCGGCGCTTCCGTCGACATTTCTGACCGATAGATAGCCCAGCCGTTACGGCCTTCCTCCTTAATGTGACGCATTGCCGCATCAGCTTTCAGCTTCAGCTCATGCAGCGTTTCACCATGCTGGGGATAGAGGCTTACCCCTGCGCTGAGCGTGCTGTTCAGCGTGTGGCCACAGAGGGAAAGAGGGCGGCGCATATCGTCGAGTAACGCCGAGAGCAGAGCGTTGAGTTTATCGTCATCGCACTCAGGAACCAGTAAAATGAAGGCATCGCCTCCCAGTCTTGCCAGCGTCATTTCGCGGGTGAGTCGCGCAGTGATGCGTTGTGCAACGTTGATTAACAGCTCATCCCCGACGTGGTGGCCCCAGGTATCATTGACGCGTTTGAAATGATCAACGTCGAGGAAAATCACGGCAAATTGCTTCTTACTGAGCAGCGCGCTGTGCAGGCAGTCCTGCAGGCGAAGATCCATCTGGTGACGGTTAGCAAGACCGGTGAGCGCATCAAAACGGGCCTGTAGCTCCAGTTGACGGTTGAGCTGGCGGAGATTATCCGTCAGCCGGTTGGTACGCCAGTGGGAGTCAATGAGCGACATAATTAACATGACGCCGAGCAGGCATAGCGTGGTTACCGAAACCCAGATGGATAATCCCAACTCACTGATACCGCCTGGCAGGGTATGTTCCATTTCATGAAAATGAGCAGCATTCATGCCGGTATAGTGCATCGCGCTAATTGCCGCGCCCATCACCAGGGCGGCAAGAAGACGATTCACAAAGATCCCTTTACGCTTATCCCGCAGATGGAAGGCCAGCCACAGCGCCGCGCCGGATGCGATGACAGCAATCAACACCGACAAGCCGACGATGTTCCAGTCCCAGATAATGCCTCCGTTCAGCATCAACGCGGCCATGCCAATATAGTGCATCGACACCACACCAGCACTGAGGATCAGCGTGGCAAGTATCAGCCGTAAGGAGGACAGGGAATTGCCCGGAATGACAATATGAATCGCGAGAGTGGAAGTCAGTACCGCGACACCCAGCGAGAGAAGCGTTAACCAAAGGTGGTAGCTCATGATCATCGGCATTTTCATCGCCAGCATGCCGATGAAATGCATCGACCAGATCCCAATGCCCAGCGTTATCCCTCCGGCAACACGCCAGAACATGGCGACCTTCCGGCTGGAAAGGGAAATTTTTCCTGCGCTGTCTAATGCCACAAACGAGGCGATAAACGCCACCAGATAAGAGATGGCTATTAACACTGGGTCCCACGATACATTGAGCATTATGCAATCCCACGCCAAAAAAGGTTACCGATTTCACCTGCCGGGCATGTCCTGTATCGGGTAAGGTACACGCTCGTCCAGACAATATTAGTTATTAAATGACCAGTCATATTAAAATTTTAACAGGCAATTAAAATATAAAATATATCCTCTCCTTTAACCTGTTAAGCAATGCTACACAAAGGCGAAAAATTACAGCAATGCTCCTTAAATATGAGGGTGAACATACCGTCTCACCGGTGGTGATGGTATCCCTTAAGGCGGTCGGAAACCAGTATGACAGCACTCCTGTGGCAACATTTCCACTAATACACGCTTTTTCTCTGACTTAAGTGAAATCTTCAACGACTAACGGCGAAACACAAAACTCGCAGGGATCATGAGGAAAAAATGCAAGGTGAATGCTATAAACCTTAATGCCGACAAAAATATAAAACCTCAGGAATAAACATGCTAAAAAATATGAGCGTCAGGACATTCATCTCCTGTTTTCTTTTATGTGTGTTTTTGATGGATACAGTGTTAATTTTTTTATTATCACAAGGCAGGATGCTATTTATTTCAGTCGCAGGGATAAATTTTTTTGCTTTATTTTTACTCTGGTGCTACATGACAAAATATCTTGTGGTACCGATCAATACCGTGAAAAAAAGTATTGAAGAGGTGACTTCGGGTAATCTTGGTGTGTCGATCCCTGAATTTGGTAATAACTGTGCGGGCCGTTTGATCCCCGGTATTAATGCCTTATCAAGCAATATCGCTACGCTGGTACGGGAAATCAGAGCGTCGTCGCAAACCGCCATGACGCTATCAGAGCAACTCTCTACCCGAAGCGCACAGCTGTCCGTGAAAACAGAGCAGCAGTCCGCGTCATTGGTGCAAACGGCTGCCAGCATGGAACAGATGGCGGCGAGCACAAAAAATAATGCCGATAATACCCGTCAGGCCAGTGAACAGGCAAACGTGGCAACGATGCAGGCGCGCAAAGGGGGAGAACTGATGGGGCAAGTCGCCACCAACATGGCGTCGATTACCGAGTGCGCGCAACAAATGACAGAAATTATCACGCTTATTGACGGGATTGCCTTTCAGACGAATATCCTGGCGCTTAATGCGGCCGTAGAGGCGGCGAGGGCGGGTGACCACGGAAAAGGGTTCTCCGTGGTGGCGGAGGAGGTCAGAAACCTGGCACACCGCAGCGCTGAAGCCGCAAAGAACATTAAAACGCTGATTGAAGTCACCAGCAATAACGTGACTCAGGGGGTTACCGTTGTGTCAGAAGCGGAAAAAAACATGCATGAAATAGTGGCCGGTTCAGGCAACGTCAGCCGGTTGATGGATGATATTTCTGCATCGACATCAGAACAGGAAAAAGGTATTTCGCAAATTACGCTGGCGTTGTCTGAACTGGAACGGGTCACGCAGAGCAATGTTGCGATGGCGGAAGAGCTTAACGGATCGTCTGATGTGTTGCGTAATCAGGTGATTGAGCTGCAGACGCGGACACGTAATTTCAGACTTGATAATGGTTATCAGACAGAGGGTCCCTCGTCTTCTCTGCCTGGCTCGCTGTCGTTCCAGCATCGACCCCGACACACAGCGTGACGGTAAAATAACGCCTGGCATGCCAGGCGTTATTTTTATATCACCTCCCGGCGGGTTGCACCGTTCACCTCGTTGTCTTTACCTGTCTTCTGAAATATGAATAAAAATGTACAATTCCCGAGCTAATTCAGCGCGATGCGGTACATATTTGTTGCTTAAGCCTCGACGAAGGCTAGACTGACAGCGTAAGAGATTAAAAAGGTGGAGGCGTTGTGGAGAGCATTAAAGGGTCTGAACTTAACGTTCCTGACGCAGTTTTTGCGTGGGTGTTCGATGGTCGTGGCGGCGCGCGGCCGCTGGAGGATAACGATGAGATTGATAGTGAACATCCTTGCTGGCTACATCTGAACTATACCCATATGGATAGCGCTGAATGGCTGGCGTCGACCCCGCTCTTGCCGAATAGCGTCCGCGATGCACTGGCGGGTGATAGCCTGCGACCCCGCGTGAGCAGGATGGGGGAGGGTACGCTTCTCACGCTTCGCTGCATTAACGGCAGTACGGATGAGCGCCCGGATCAACTGGTCGCGATGCGTGTCTATATGGACGAAAGACTGATTGTCTCCACACGTCAGCGTAAAGTTCTGGCGCTGGATGATGTCGTGAATGATTTAAAAGATGGCACCGGGCCGATCGATTGCGGTAGCTGGCTGGTGGATGTCTGCGATGCTCTTACCGATCATGCAAGTGAGTTTATTGAAGAGCTACACGATAAAATTATCGATCTGGAAGATAACCTGCTCGATCAGCAGATCCCGCCGCGCGGCTTTCTGGCATTACTGCGCAAACAGCTGATTGTGATGCGTCGCTATATGACCCCGCAACGTGACGTCTATGCCCGCCTGGCCAGTGAGCGGCTTGGCTGGATGAACGACGATCAGCGTCGCAGAATGCAGGATATTGCTGACAGGCTGGGGCGCGGGCTGGATGAGATTGATTCCTGTATTGCCAGAACGGCGGTGATGGCAGATGAGATAGCGCAGGTGATGCAGGAGTCGCTGTCGAGAAGAACGTATACGATGTCGCTGATGGCGATGGTGTTTCTCCCCAGCACCTTCTTAACCGGGCTGTTTGGTGTGAATCTGGGAGGCATTCCCGGCGGCGGATACCATTATGGCTTCACCGCTTTTTGCATCATGTTAGTTGTTTTGATTGGAGGTGTTGCATGGTGGTTGCGTCGTAGTAAATGGCTGTAAAATTACGCTTTTTCGACGTTTTTCCAGTGTCAAAACGTTCTTTTACTTGAGCGAAGTCAATAAACACAGACCCCGTAAGGTGCATTATTACTCCCGCAGGTGAATGCAACGTCAAGCGATGGGCGTTGCGCTCCATATTGTCTTACTTCCTTTTTTGAATTACTGCATAGCACAATTGATTCGTACGACGCCGACTTAATAGTCGGCTTTTTTTTGCCTCCCGTATTCCAGCGTCTACCCTAAAAGTATCACCCTAAAAACTGGAGGGTAAGATGACCTGTCATTTCATACACCTGTCGCAACCCGACGTTATGCCTGTCGATCCTGTCCCACTTCCGGACCCTATCCCGCGTCCGCAGCCGATGCCCGATCCGCCACCAGATGAAGAACCGATTAAAATGTCGCATCAAACTCCGAGATCTGCGAGGATACGCGCCTGCTGACCGTAAGCCTTTTGACCACGAGATAATACTGTGACCGCTTTTTCTACCCTGAATCGTTTACCTGCCGCCCAACTCGATAATCTTAACGAGTTGGGTTACCTCACCATGACCCCAGTGCAAGCCGCCGCGTTGCCTGCCATTCTCGAAGGGCGCGATGTGCGCGTGCAGGCTAAAACAGGCAGTGGTAAAACGGCTGCATTCGGTCTTGGGTTGTTGCAGCATATTGATGTCGCACTGTTTCAGACCCAGTCTCTGGTGCTGTGTCCAACCCGTGAACTGGCAGACCAGGTTGCGGGTGAATTGCGTCGACTGGCCCGTTTTTTGCCTAACACGAAAATCCTGACGCTTTGTGGCGGCCAGCCTTTTGGCGCACAGCGTGACTCCTTACAGCATGCCCCCCACATTATTGTGGCGACGCCTGGCCGTCTGCTGGATCACCTGCAAAAAGGCACCGTATCGCTGGATGCGCTGCAAACGCTGGTGATGGATGAGGCGGATCGTATGCTGGATATGGGCTTTAGCGATGCTATTGATGAAGTGATCCGCTTCGCACCGGCAGACCGTCAGACATTGTTGTTCTCTGCAACCTGGCCGGAAGCCATCGCGGCGATCAGTGGCCGTGTGCAGAAAGACCCGCTCACCATCGAAATTGATAGCGTCGATGCGCTGCCTGCAATCGAACAGCAGTTCTTTGAAACCTCGCAGCAGGGAAAAATCCCGCTTCTGCAAAAGCTGCTGAGCCAACATCAGCCTGCGTCCTGCGTGGTGTTTTGTAATACTAAAAAAGATTGTCAGGCGGTATGTGATGCCCTGAATGCGGCGGGGCAGAGCGCATTGTCATTGCATGGCGATCTGGAGCAGCGCGATCGTGACCAGACGCTGGTGCGTTTCGCCAACGGCAGTGCCCGTGTGCTGGTTGCCACTGACGTTGCGGCGCGTGGTCTGGATATTAAATCGCTGGAGCTGGTCGTTAACTTCGAGCTGGCGTGGGATCCTGAAGTGCATGTACACCGCATTGGACGTACCGCACGTGCCGGGAACAGCGGTCTGGCCATTAGCTTCTGCGCACCAGAAGAGGCGCAGCGCGCGAATATTCTGTCTGAAATGCTGCAGATTAAGCTGAACTGGGTGAATGCGCCGGGTAATGTCAGCATTGTCCCACTGGATGCGGAAATGGCGACGCTGTGTATTGATGGCGGTAAAAAAGCCAAGATGCGTCCCGGCGATGTATTAGGTGCGCTGACCGGGGATATCGGTCTGGATGGGGCTGATATTGGCAAGATTGCGGTACATCCGGCGCATGTTTATGTGGCGGTCCGCCAGTCGGTTGCACATAAGGCCTGGAAGCAGCTGCAAAACGGGAAAATCAAAGGGAAAGCCTGTCGCGTTCGTCTGCTGAAGTAAGGACAGGAAAGCGTCTCAGAAACCCTTTCTGAGACGCTATTTGATTATTTCACTTCAAGTACATTCAGACGCAACTCTTCGAACTGCGTGTCATCTTCTTCCGGCTGCCAGCCCGCAGGCTGCATCGGGAGCTCTTCACGGTCAAACGCCAGATCGCCACCGTTCACTACTTCTGAGCCGTGGTTGATACCTTTGAAGTCGAACAGTTCAACATCCGCCAGGTGCGAAGGCACGACGTTCTGCATTGCGCTGAACATGGTTTCGATACGGCCAGGGTAGCGTTTATCCCAGTCACGCAGCATGTCGCCAATGACCTGACGCTGCAGGTTCGGTTGCGAGCCACACAGGTTGCACGGAATGATCGGGAAAGCTTTGGCCTGTGAGAAACGCTCAATGTCTTTCTCACGGCAGTAGGCGAGTGGGCGGATCACGATATGTTTACCGTCATCGCTCATCAGTTTTGGCGGCATGCCTTTCATCTTGCCACCGTAGAACATGTTCAGGAACAGCGTTTGCAGGATATCGTCACGGTGATGGCCCAGGGCAATCTTGGTTGCGCCCAGCTCCGTGGCGGTACGATAAAGAATGCCGCGACGCAAACGAGAGCAGAGAGAGCAGGTGGTTTTCCCTTCAGGGATTTTTTCTTTCACAATCCCGTAGGTATTCTCTTCAACGATTTTATACTCAACGCCCAGCGTCTCCAGATACTCCGGCAGAATATGTTCCGGGAAACCTGGCTGTTTCTGGTCGAGGTTGACCGCCACCAGGGAAAAATTCACAGGTGCGCTTTGCTGAAGATTGCGCAGGATCTCCAGCATGGTATAGCTGTCTTTACCCCCTGACAGGCAAACCATAATGCGGTCGCCTTCTTCAATCATGTTGAAGTCTGCAATGGCTTCGCCCACGTTACGGCGCAGTCGCTTTTGCAGTTTGTTCAGGTTGTATTGCTCTTTTTTTGTAGTTTCTTGATTTTGCGACATTTATTCGTTACTCAAATTTCAAATGGGGCACCAGTGGGACAAAACCATTTTAATGCGCCTGCCGATAGCAACCAGTATGCGAAAGTGTGCCGTGTATGGTACGGATTACGGCGGCGAATTCCAGCACGTTTTACTGCGGCGTTGAATCTGGCACCTATGCCCGATAAGAGTAGTTGGCTTTTTGCTTTCCCTTACCGGGCTGGCGGCTGAGTCATTCAGCCAGTGATACCCAGATAGCCGTGGATCCCCATATAAATCCCCACGAGTCCAATCAGGGTACCGGAAAAATAGGGGGCTTTTCGGGCAATGGCATTAAATCCATCCCAGCGTTTGGCCACCTGGCGGACGCTGATCGCCGCCCCCACACCGACAGTGACCAGCGTCAGTGCCAGCCCGATGCTGAAGCTGATCACCAGCGTAGCTCCCAGTGACAATGCTTTAAGCTGTAGACAGATCAACAATACGGTGATTGCGGCAGGGCAAGGAATAAGTCCTCCCGTCAGACCAAACAGCAGGATTTGACCGTTGGTTGCACTTTTACCGCTGAAGCGTCGCTTAATGTCGTTTGCATGTGCCCGCTCATGTGCGTCCTGATACTCCTGCGAGTGTTTATCCAGCCCTTCAGTACCCGGGTGATGATGGTCATGTTCACGGAATTCAAGATCGTAATCATGAACATGTCCGCGGTGGCCTAATGTGAGACGGACATCAAACTGATGCGGCTCAGGTATCGGCCGTGTTGATTCAAGGTAGTCACCCTTATCAGTGAAATCAAACACCTGGGAAAATGTTCCTTTGCCGCGGTGGGTAACCAGAGACACATCGGAGGCCTGCCATTTTCGGCCAGTGAGCGTTCGTAAACGCCAGTGCGGTGGCTGGTCTTCCTCAAAAATGGACAGTTCGGCCTGACCATGACCGGTATCGAACAGGCGGATGTCATCATGCTGATGATGTGCGTCATCACCCTGTTGCATCCCGTCCAGCCAGTTCTTTTCCCCTTTCCAGGTGCGCCATATCATCCAGATGGCGGTACCCAGAATAATGATGGCGGAAACCAGCTGTAACCAGGGTTCTGCCGTCTCCGCGGTAAATTTATGACTGACGTACATACCACCAAGGGCAATAAGCCAGACGATAGCCGTGTGCGAAACCGTGGCCGCCAGGCCAAGCATAACCGCCTGCCGGACGGTTCCCCTGATTGCAATGATAAATGCGGCCATCATGGTCTTAGAGTGACCCGGTTCCAGGCCGTGCAGTGCGCCAAGCAAAATGGCGCTGGGGATAAAGAACCAGGCATTACCCTGCTGAAGCAGTGCTGTAAATTCGTTCATGAAAATCATTTCCGCCGGAGATGTAATGCCCCGGATGCTACTCCCCCTCAGTATAAAATACTACCCCCCAGTAGAATGTGAATGTTACTATCAGGCTGGTTTTCTGAACGATGAGGATATGTATGTCGCATACCATCCGGGATAAACAAAAACTGAAAGCACGCACCAACAAAATCCAGGGGCAGGTGACCGCGCTGAAAAAAATGTTGGATGAGCCGCATGAATGCGCAGCGGTGCTACAACAAATCGCCGCTATCCGTGGTGCGGTAAATGGGCTAATGCGTGAAGTTATCAAAGGCCATCTGACAGAGCATATTGTTCATGAAGCCAGTGAATTAAGACGCGAAGAAGATCTTGAGGTTGTCCTGAAAGTGCTGGACTCCTATATCAAATAATATAGCGCCGGACGACGCAGATGTTCTGCGACCTGAAATGGGGGACGCTGGGTTGTACGCGCCCAGGGGTTCCTGGCGCGGATACGTCATATCTTAAGGCAATCCTCTTTCTGTAAAGAGGCCGGCTAGTCATTTTCCAGCAGGTTTAACAACTCACCAAGGTGGTGAACGGCACCACCAAAATCAAAGAGTAGCGTAATCCAGATACAACTCAACAGGGCAAGCAGGACTAATGATACTCTGGGGAACACGCAGATATCCTTATGTAGTAAAACTCCGTTTTTACTGTACGCTGATTTTCTTAAATTTTCCCTTAACGATGCCGTCACAGGCGCATTTTATTTGAGATAGGTCTCATAAACCAGAAAATCTGCAGGCAGGAACATGCTGGTACTGAGATGTGGCGGGGAGCGAGAAAGTGGATTTCAGACGTGGTGCGGCAAGCTGAAAGGAGTATGGCGTAGGAGTATAAAAAGTTAGCCCGCAAAAATATGCGGGCTATTGGCATTAGAACTGATAAACCAGACCTAACGCTACGATATCATCCGTACCGATACCGTTGTTTTTGTAGAACGCGTCATCTTCGTCCAGCAAGTTGATTTTATAATCAACATAGGTAGACATGTTTTTGTTGAAGTAATAGGTTGCACCGACATCCGCGTATTTAACCAGGTCTTTATCACCTTCGCCGTTACCCAGGTCTTTGCCTTTTGACTGCAGGTAAGAAATTGCCGGACGCAGACCAAAGTCGAACTGATATTGAGCGGTAATTTCAAAGTTCTGTGTTTTGTTTGCCACGGCATCTTCGTTGTCACCGTAAGGTGTCATATTGCGGGTTTCAGAATACATTGTTGCCAGGTAGATATTATTGGCATCATATTTCAGACCTGCAGTCCATGCATCGGCTTTATCGCCGCCCGCTGTGGTGTTACGCACCTGGTCATTACTACGATCGGAGGAAGTATATGCCGCACCTGCACTGATACCCATACCGAAATCATACGTGGTGGAAATACCGAAACCGTCACCGTTCTCATGACGCGTGTCGCGACCGTTGTTAGTACCTTCCTGGTTGTTGCTGGCGTCTTCGTTCTTACCCTGATACTGCAGGGCAAAGTTCAGACCCTGAACCAGACCGTAGAAATCGGTGTTACGGTAGGTTGCCACGCCGTTGGCACGGCCGGTCATGAAGTTATCGGCTTTGGTGTAGGAATCGCCACCGAATTCAGGCAGCATATCGGTCCAGCCTTCCACGTCGTACAACACGCCGTAGTTACGGCCATAATCGAAGGAACCGTAGTCGCCCACCTTCACACCTGCGAAGGCCAGACGGGTCCAGGACTGGTTATCCGAGCCTTCGGTATTGTTAGCCTGAATGTTGTATTCCCACTGCGCGTAGCCGGTCATCATGTTGTTGATCTGGGTTTCACCCTTGAAACCCAGACGCATGTAGGTCTGATCGCCATCAGCACCTTTGTCGTCGGAGAAGTAATGCAGACCATCTACTTTTCCGTACAGGTCTAATTTGTTGCCGTCTTTGTTATAGATTTCTGCCGCATGTGCAGCGCCAGCCATTAAAAGAGCTGGAATAATCAGAGCCAGTACTTTTCTTTGCATTGTGGTATTCCTTTGCAGTTGTTTTTATTTAATTACGTATTGAACTTTCTGAATGAGAAAGTTGTCCCATGCTAAATCACTCCCGCAAAGAGTAATAAAATATAATTGTTACTGATTAAGTAAAATCTAAACGGAATAATTCTGCGGTAATAGTAATTGGTTTCGTGAATGATTGGCTGAGATTTATACAAAAATAAAATTATTATTTCTCACGGGAAGACGGTAATCTCTGTGCTGTTATATGCCTTAAGATTGTTCATCCATAATTCATATGAATACTATTTAATAATTTAAATAGTTTATCTTTGATAATCTGGATTCGCCCGATGTAAATACATCGGGCATTTTTTTGCGTAAAAAAATGCCCGGACAAGCCGGGCAGAGAGATTATTCACCGGTTGACTTTTCCGCTTTACCGGCCATTTGTGCCAGGAAGTCATAGCGTTTCTGCAGGTCGGCGGCCGCATCTTTCCACAACTGCTCAGCCACTTCAGGCTGTTGCGCATTGAGGCGACGGAAGCGTTGTTCCTGCATTAACGTCTCGGCCAGGGCATCTGACGGCGGACGTGAATCCAGTGCCAGCGGCAATTTGCCTTCATCGGCACGACGTGGGTCGAAGCGATACAACGGCCAGAAGCCGGTTGCCGTAAGCTGACGCATCTGATCGTGGCTAAGCGCCAGATCGTAGCCATGCTCCTCGCAAGGGCTGTAGGCGATAATCAGCGACGGACCGGGGTAAGATTCCGCTTCCTGAATCGCTTTCACCGTCTGGTTAAGCTGGGCACCCAGCGAGATTTGTGCGACGTAAACGTGCCCGTACATCATCATACTGACACCGAGATCTTTACGCGCCTTGCGCTTGCCGTGTTCACCAAATTTGGTGACAGCACCCAGCGGTGTCGCTTTCGAGGCCTGACCGCCGGTATTGGAATAACACTGGGTATCCAGCACCAGAATGTTGACGTTTTCGGTCAGGCTCAGCACGTGATCCAGCCCGCCAAACCCGATGTCATAGGCCCAGCCGTCGCCGCCAATCAACCAGATAGATTTCTCAACCAGGGCGTCAGCGTCGGTCAGCAGTTGTTCTGCGCCGTCCACGCCCTGAAGGGCTTTGCGCAGCTCTGCTACCTGCTCACGGCGAACCTCTGGAGTCGCTTCGGCGTGCAGTGCCTCGTTCAACTCAGCGGGGAGCTTATCAGCAAACTGTGCCAGTAAACGCATCACGCGTGCGCGGTGCTGGTCAACGGTAAGGCGGAAACCCAGACCAAATTCGGCGTTATCCTCAAACAACGAGTTAGCCCATGCCGGGCCGCGGCCGTGTGCGTCGGTGGTGTAGGGAGTGGAAGGCAGATTACCACCATAGATTGACGAACAACCCGTGGCGTTGGCGATCAGCATCCGATCGCCATACAACTGCGTGAGCAGTTTAATGTACGGCGTTTCACCACAGCCGGAGCAGGCACCGGAATACTCAAACAGCGGAGTGATCAACTGCGAGGTTCGAATATCAATGCGTTCCAGTTTGCTACGATCGATTTCCGGCAGGTTCAGGAAGAAGTCATAATTCACTTTCTCTTCTTCAACGTGTTCCAGACGCGACATCATATTGATGGCTTTGATTTCCGGGTTCTGGCGATCTTTCGCCGGGCACACCTCGACGCACAGGTTACAGCCGGTGCAATCTTCAGGTGCAACCTGAAGGACATATTTCTGCCCACGCATATCGCGAGATTTCACATCCAGCGAATGCAGACTGGCGGGCGCGGCTTCCATATCTTCGGGAGAAACCACTTTGGCACGAATGGCCGAGTGCGGACAGGCGGCCACGCAGTGGTTGCACTGGGTACACAGCGCCTCTTTCCAGATAGGGATCTCTTCGGCAATATTGCGTTTTTCCCAGCGAGTGGTGCCCATCGGCCAGGTTCCGTCCGGCGGCAGTGCAGAGACGGGAAGGGCATCGCCAAGCCCGGCCAGCATGGCTGCCGTGACGGTTTTGACGAAATCAGGTGCAGCATCAGACACCACCGGAGGACGGTTCGGGCTGGCGGCATTGACCTGCTGCAGTGGTACTTCGAACAGCGATTCACGGGCCAGCGCCAGCGCCTGCCAGTTACGCTCAACCAGCTCTTGCCCTTTGCTGCTGTAACTTTTGGCAATGGCACCCTGCAGTTCAGCCAGCGCGCTGTCCCCCGGGAGAATTTGGGTCAGATGGAAGAAGGCCATCTGCATGACGGTGTTGATACGCGCAGCCAGACCGCATTCGCGGGCAATTTTTGCCGCGTTAATCACGAAGAGGCGGGCTTTTTTCTGGTTCAGTACCGCCTGCACTTCCTGCGGCAGGCGTGCCCATACCTCATCCGCGCTGTACGGCGTATTGAGCAGGAAAATACCACCGGGTTTCAGACGTTCTGCCATCTGGTATTTGTCGATAAACTGCAGCTGGTGACACCCCACAAAATCGGCCTGCGAAATCAGATAGGCCGAGCGGATCGGGTGTTCGCTGACGCGCAGGTGGGAAACGGTCAGCCCGCCGGCTTTTTTGGAATCATAGACGAAGTAGCCCTGGGCATACCACGGTGTCGAGTTCCCGATGATCTTGATGTTGTTCTTGGTTGCCGAGACACTGCCGTCACTGCCTAAGCCATAAAATAGTGCTTCGAGTTTGGCCGTCGAGGGCAGGGTGTTTTCCGGTAAGACCAGGGAGAGATTAGTCACATCATCATAAATGCCGACGGTAAAGCGTGGCTTCGGTTTTGCTTCGTTCAGTTCGTTAAACACCGCAAGCACGCAGTCGGGGCCAAACTCTTTTGATGACAAGCCATAACGGCCGCCAGTTACGCGCGGCAGTGTTTCGCGTTCACCATTATTGAACGCTTCTGCCAGCGCGGTCATGACGTCCAGATAAAGTGGTTCCGCGTGAGCGCCGGGTTCTTTTGTTCGGTCGAGCACTGCCACGGTTCGTGCACTTTCTGGTAGTGCAGAGAGCAGATGCCTGGCTGAGAACGGGCGATAGAGACGCACTTTTAGCACGCCAACTTTTTCGCCACGCGCCAGCAGCTCATCCACCACCTCTTCACAGGTACCAATGGCGGAGCCCATCAGCACAATCACGCGTTCCGCCTGCGGGTGGCCGTAGTATTCAAACGGTTTGTATTCGCGACCGGTAGCCGCGGCAAAGTCATTCATCGCCTGCTCAACATGGTCATATACGGCGTTGTACCACGGATTTGTCGCCTCGCGGGACTGGAAGTAGGTATCCGGGTTTGCGGATGTCCCGCGGATCACCGGATGCTCCGGATTGAGCGCGCGGGCACGATGGGCATCGATCTCCGCCTGTGGCAGAAGATTCAGGATCGTGTCGTCCGCCAGCGGAACGATTTTGTTGATTTCGTGAGAGGTGCGGAAACCATCAAAGAAATGAATAAACGGCACGCGGCTTTTCAGCGTCGCAATATGTGAAATCAGCGCGAAGTCCTGAGCTTCCTGTACGCTGCTGGCGCAAAGCATGGCGCAACCCGTCTGACGCACGGCCATCACATCTGAGTGATCGCCAAAAATGGAGAGTGCGTGGGTCGCAATGGTTCGGGCGGCGACGTGCAGGACAAACGGTGTCAGCTGACCGGCCAGTTTGTACAGCGTCGGGATCATCAACAGCAATCCCTGAGATGACGTAAACGACGTGGACAAGGCTCCCGTCTGCAACGCGCCATGTACCGCAGCAATTGCACCGGCTTCGGACTGCATTTCAACCACGCGTGGGACATCACCCCAGACGTTTTTTAGCCCGTTCCCGGCCCAGGCATCTGCCTGTTCGGCCATTGTAGAACTTGGCGTAATCGGGTAGATGGCGATAACTTCACTGGTGCGAAACGCGACTGACGCGACTGCACCATTACCGTCAATAGTTTGCATAGGACGACACCCTTACATTGCGCAAAAAAGAGGGGTCTGTCATACCTCAACAGACCCTGAATATTATCTTTTCATTTTAGCAAAGGCCGGGTTTTGCGATTTTCGCTTTTGTGTCCTTGGCATTGTCGGCATCAATGAGTAGATCAATTTTTTGGCAGAAAATGCGCTCTTCTGCCCGTGCGATGTGTCGTGGTCAGTTCCAGTATTCGTATTTCGTCGTCAACACGGCTTTATGCTTTTCCACATACTGTTTACCCGTCCGGGAGACGGGTGTGATCGTGATATCCATATTGGCGCGTGTGCATTCTCCATGCGAATTCCACTCCTCGCAGGTGGTCAGATTTTTTTCGATAGTGAAATATGTCTGGGTCTTGCTGAGGGATAACTCACGGCCCTCGTTATCATAGGAATATTCTACGATGGTTGAGGGTGATTGAGTTTTGAGCAGACGATTATTGTCATCATAGCTGTATTCAGTCGTATTATTATCTATCGCCAGCGTTCCTTTGCTTGCTGCACTTGTCAGCAATCCTGATGAATTGAAGGTGTAGTCTATTTTGCTCACGGTGTTAATGTCTTTATCTCCCGGCCTTGTGGCCGCAATAACTGCACGGTTAACCGCGTGGCTGATAACGCCTTTATCGTTAAGCAGGAACTGTCCCTCCAGCGTCTGGCGATAGATCTGTGTGGTCTTCCGGCTGTTGTTATCGGTTGCTACCCCATTCGCGTTCAGCTGAATGCTCCAGCCAAACTCCTTTTTATTCAACTGAATATCATTAGTTGCCGTGAATACTGATTTCGGGCCTGTCGAGATTTTGACCTCTTTTACACTGCTGCTAATGAGCTCTCCGCATTGACTGAAGTGGCTTTGTGCCAGTGCGCGGATATACCCATCAGGACTCTCAATCGACATTTCAACAGATTTGGGGATGCCTGCTTTATTCTGCTGAGTCTGGAGGATGAAATTGTTCAGATTGTTTTTAGAGATGGTTTCCGCTGTGCATTGTGCTGCATAAGTCTGGAAGGTGCAGAGGGATAAGAGAGTAATAATCAGGTTCTTATTATTGAACGACATTATTTGTTGTCCTCAGAAATCCGGTAGTTATCTAAATGTAAGAAAGCAGGGGGCAATATACTGCAACCATAATGGTCTGGAACGAAACCCCCTAAAAATTGTGAGAAAACGTGAATGGAGCGCATAAATACGCACTTCCGCTCTCGACGACATGGTGCGTGATGCCTATGATGCATAGGTTTCGCTTTATTTATGGGGAAGAGAACATGCGTTCAGCGTTTTGGGTTGGGTGTGCCGCGTTATTGTTGTCGGCATGTAGCAGTGAACCTGTTCAGCAGGCAACGGCGGCGCACGTGACGCCAGGCATGAGAGCGGCTATGTCCAGCTCAGGACAAGCCAACTGCGCAATGGTTGGGGGGGCGCTTTCTGTCGCCCGTCAGCTCGACGGTTCCGCGGTTGGAATGTGCGCGTTGCCAAATGGCAAACGCTGCAGTGAACAGTCGCTTGCCGTTGGAACTTGCGGTAACTACTGATTACTCCGCGCGCTTAAACGTCAGCGTTTTTTCGGCTGTGGCCAGCGTTAACTGGTCTTCCGTCAGGTCGACCTGCGCGCCTTTGCGCAACATATCGCCGATGGCCTGATCCAGTGCATTAAGCTGTGGGTCGGTACATAATTTTCGGGTCATTGCCAGCGTTTTGACCTTCAGCTCGCCTTCGGACAATTTCCCCTGGCCGTTGAAGCGGTTGCACATTGCGCCGGAGACGGTGATGTTGTTCAGCAGGCTGATCTCTGGCAGGGCGCTGAAGCTGATCTCAGGTTGCGTTGTCGTGGTCTTCACGGCTTTACCGTCCACATTTTCCAGAACAAAACGGTGGTTCTGGAGTTGCTTAGGCTGAACGGACGCTTTGCCTGGATTAACGCAGCCAGCAAGGACAAGACTGATAACACTTAACGCAACAAGCTTTTTCATTTTTCTTCTCAAACTATAAATACCGTAAATCAATTTTAGTGTAACGATACTCCGTGGCGTGTTAATGGGGTTTATCTGAAAGTGCGGGGCGTTACCGGGCAACACAGCGGCTGCCCGGGGTGTGAGTCAGTGAGATTTAAACCCCGCCGCCGTCATCAACATTCGAAAAAGCATACTCACGCAGGCCAGTGCCAGTACGCTTCCCCCCCAGATAATGACCAGCCATATCAGACGTTTCCAGACAGGTTGTTGCATCAGTGATACCCCTCTCCATGCTGAACTTTCCCGCGAAATACGTAATAGCTCCAGAAGGTGTAGGCCAGGATAACGGGAATGATCAGCAGTGCGCCCACCAGCATAAAGCCCTGGCTTTGTGTCGGTGCCGCAGCCTGCCAGAGGGTAATCGATGGTGGAATAATATGCGGCCAGATGCTGATCCCAAGCCCACTAAACCCGAGGAAAATCAGCCCCAGCGTCAGAATAAACGGCAGGTTATGGCTATCAGGATTGTTCAGACTGCGCCACTGACACAGGCTCAGGATAACAACCAGAGCCGGGACGGGCAGCAGGAAGAACAGATTTGGCAGCGTAAACCAGCGTGCGGCAATGGCCGGTTGCGCCAGCGGTGTCCAGAGGCTGATTACTGCAATGAAAGCCAGAAGCACGATTAACAACATTTTCGATACCCGGCGCATGCGCTGCTGTAGGGTATTTTCACTTTTCACCACCAGCCACGTAGCCCCCAGCAGCGCGTAGGCTGCCACCAGGCCTGCGCCGCAGAACAGGTTAAACGGGGTTAACCAGTCAAATGGCCCACCGCTATACGCACGTTCTGTAACAGAGAACCCATTGATGACTGCCCCAACCGTAATACCCTGGGTAAACGTTGCCAGAATCGACCCGCCAATAAAGGCTTTATCCCAGAAGGGACGGTGTGCCGGTGTTGCTTTAAAGCGAAACTCAAAGGCCACGCCGCGGAAAATAAGTCCGATCAGCATTAATGTTAGCGGGATGGTGAGGGCGTCGATGATCACCGCGTAGGCCAGCGGAAATGCGCCGAACAGGGCCGCACCGCCAAGCACCAGCCAGGTTTCGTTACCGTCCCAGACGGGGGCGACGCTGTTCACCATCACATCGCGATCGTCGGCGTTTTGTGTGGTCGGGAACAGAATACCTATCCCCAGATCAAAACCATCCATCACGATATACATCAGGGTGGCGAAGACGATGATGACAAACCAGATAATGGAAAGATCGATACCCATTATGGCTTCTCCTTATAGTCAGTGGTGACAGCAGAAAGTGGGCGTGCCGGACGTCCGTCGGACTCGGTGGCGAACGATTCATGAGGCTGAGGCCCTTTCCTGATAAGGCGCACCATGTAGCTGTAACCCACGCCAAATACTGAGGTATAGACGACGAAGAAGGCCAGCAAACTCACGCTCATATGCAGATCGCCATGCGCAGAGACGGCATCTTTGGTTCGCTGTAGCCCGTAGACGACCCACGGCTGGCGACCCACTTCGGTTGTCACCCATCCCGCCAGAATGGCAATCAGCCCGGACGGCCCCATCAACAGGGCAAACCACAGGAAGGGACGCGAAGAGTAGACGCGTTTTTTATAACGTAACCAGAGCGCCACCACGCCCAGCAGCAGCATCAACATGCCTAACCCCGCCATAATGCGAAATGACCAGAAGACGATGGTGGAATTTGGACGGTCTTCCTTCGGGAACTCCTTAAGCGCCGGAACCTGCTTTTCCAGGCTGTGCGTCAGGATCAGGCTACCGAGTGCTGGGATTTCCAGACCAAAACGGGTGCGCTCCTGTTCCATATCCGGCCAGCCAAACAGCAGCAGTGGCGTCGGCTCACCCGGCGGGTTTTCCCAGTGACCTTCAATGGCGGCAATTTTTGCGGGCTGGTGTTTTAAGGTATTAAGCCCATGCATATCACCCACCATTGCCTGAATGGGGGCCACAATCAGGGTCATCCACAATGCCATTGAGAACATGGCACGAATGGCGGGGGTATTATTGCCACGTAGCAGGTGCCAGGCTGCCGATGCTCCGACAAACAGCGCGCTACTGAGGAAAGCCGCTATCGACATGTGCAGGAGACGATAGGGGAAGGAAGGGTTAAAGACCACGGCAAACCAGTCCACCGGCACAACCTGTCCATTGACGATCTCATAACCCTGCGGGGTCTGCATCCAGCTGTTGGAGGAGAGGATCCAGAAGGTTGAGATGATCGTCCCCAGCGCGACCATGCAGGTGGCAAAAAAGTGCAGTCCCGGCCCGACTTTATTCCAGCCAAACAACATCACGCCGAGGAACCCGGCCTCAAGGAAGAAGGCGGTGAGCACTTCATAAGTGAGCAGCGGGCCGGTAATACTGCCCGCGAACTGGGAGAATCCGCTCCAGTTGGTACCAAACTGGTAGGCCATCACCAGCCCGGAGACCACGCCCATGCCAAAGTTAACAGCGAAGATCTTCGACCAGAAATGGTACAGCGAACGCCAGACCGGATTTTTGGATTTCAGCCATAAGCCTTCCAGCACGGCAAGATAGCTCGCCAGGCCGATGGTGATCGCCGGGAAAATAATGTGAAAGGATACGGTAAAGGCAAACTGTATCCGTGCAAGGTGAAAAGCATCTAAACCAAACATGCACAGCCTCAATGTCAAACGGTGTGCTGTTATGGTATAGGGTCGAAAAGGTAACTATCAGACGCAGAAAAGTGAAATTTATGTATAACAGTTACCTGAATCACCGCATTTTAGTCATCTGATATATATAATGTTCAGTGAATAAGAAATTTATTGTTATGAATTTTACGCATTAAACCGCTTGCCTTGTCGTCAACGACGTGCGTTAATGGTCTTCTGGTTTTGAGTCCAAATAAATATCTGACGTAGTTTTATAAAGCAGTTCTCATCACGTTGTGCCTCTCCGCAGCCTCTCTTGGGTCTTTATCTACATTCCGATTAGTTTTGTTTCAAACCACTATTGCCTGATCGGCCCATTAGTAATTTACGTGTTTTACGTTTACAGGAGAATCCTATGACTTCTTATATCCATTTCCGCTGCCCATGCTGTCATGGCTCGCAGTACCGTACCTCAGTTTTTGATGTGTCTGAGAAAAACCCTCATGGCGCGAAATGCATCTTTTGCAAATCGCCAATGATTACGCTCGACCACCTGGCCGCAGCGCGTATTGCACAGCGTCACGTCACTGAGTTTCGTAAGTAATTAGCACCGCTTTCCATAACAGTTAGCAAAATCTTCTCTTTTTCTCCTGCTGATATACACTGTCGGCAATAAGGAGAATCTGATGAAAAAATACCAGCGTCTGGCGCAACAAATTATCTCGCAGATTGAGCTTGGCGTATGGTTGCCGGGCGATAAGCTGCCTTCGCTGCGAGAGCAGGTGGCGAGCAGCGGCATGAGTTTCATGACCGTTGGCCACGCGTATCAGATGCTGGAAAGTCAGGGGCGCATTGTCGCCAGACCGCAGTCGGGCTATTACGTTGCCTCGCGCCCGACCGCACAACAGCCTGCACCGCCTGCCCAGGTGATGCGCGACGAAGTGGTGGATATCAACACCTATATCTTCGACGTGCTACAGGCCAGCCGCGATCCGTCTGTTGTTCCTTTTGCTTCCGCGTTTCCTGACCCCCGACTTTTCCCGCTTCAGCAACTCAACCGTTCGCTGGCTAACGTCAGCAAAACCGCCACGGCGATGAGCGTGATTGAAAACCTGCCGCCGGGTAACGTTGATCTACGCCACGCCATTGCCCGTCGCTATGCGCAGCAGGGGATGAATATCTCACCGGAAGAGATTGTTATCACTGCCGGGGCACTCGAAGCGCTCAACCTGAGTTTGCAGGCAGTGACCGAACCGGGCGACTGGGTGATCGTCGAAAACCCCTGTTTCTACGGCGCATTGCAGGCGCTGGAACGCCTGAAACTAAAGGCGTTGTCGATTGCGACGGACGTTCGTGAAGGGATCGACCTGAATGCGCTTGAACAGGCGCTGAATGACTACCCGGTGAAAGCCTGCTGGTTGATGACCAACAGTCAAAACCCGTTGGGCTTTACGCTCAGCGCGGAGAAAAAAGCGCAACTGGTCGCGCTGCTAACAAAGCACCACGTCACGCTGATTGAAGATGATGTCTACAGCGAACTCTATTTTGGCCGGGAAAAGCCATTGCCGGCAAAAGCCTGGGATCGCCAGGACATGACGCTGCACTGCTCGTCATTTTCGAAATGTCTGGTGGCGGGATTTCGCATCGGCTGGGTGGCGGCGGGGAAACATGCGCGGCGTATTCAGCAGTTACAGCTGATGAGCACGCTTTCCACCAGTTCTCCCATGCAGCTTGCTCTGGTGGATTATCTGGCAACCAAACGTTATGACGCCCACCTTCGTCGCCTGCGACGCACGCTGGCCGAGCGCAAGCAACAGGCCTGGCAGTCACTTTTGCGCCATATGCCTGCAGGAGTCAAAATTCACCATAACGACAGCGGCTACTTTTTATGGCTGGAGCTTCCGGCACAACTTGATGCCGGGTTATTAAGCGAGAAAGCGTTAACCCACCATATTAGCATTGCGCCAGGTAAGATGTTTTCAACTTCGGATGCCTGGGTACCGTTCTTCCGTTTTAATACCTCCTGGACGTGGGGGGAGCGGGAAGAACAGGCCGTTATACAGTTAGGAAAATTAATTAGCGAGATGCTGGAATAATAAAGATTACCCGCTTATTTAAATAATCCTGTTTTATCTTTACGACGGCGTTGCAAATACCGCTCAGCGCCGTATCTCAGGCATTCTGCCTGCGTCCTCGCACTGCTAACCCCTTGTCTACAATCCAGTTAACGGGGAATGCGTCCTCGGTCACAACCTGATGAAATTTCCTTAAGCCGAACGGTGCGGCGCATTTGCGCGGTCTACGTTTAATAAGGGAGATATTTTTACGGCACGGCTGCCGCCAAATTTCATTGCGACAGGAGTAAATCTAATGAGCAAAAAATTTGCCCGCAGCAGCCTGTGTGCGCTCGGCATGGCTATCATGACAGCGCAAGCCGCTGAGCCACCCAAGGCTATCGGCGACGGGGAAGGACGGCTGGATATTATTGCCTGGCCTGGATACATCGAACGGGGTCAGACCGATAAAAACTATGACTGGGTCACGCAGTTTGAAAAAGAGACCGGTTGTGCAGTCAATGTGAAAACCGCAGCAACCTCTGATGAGATGGTCAGCCTGATGGCGAAAGGGGGCTATGACCTGGTCACCGCGTCGGGTGATGCTTCGCTGCGTCTGATCATGGGAAAACGCGTTCAGGCCATTAATCCCGACCTGATCCCAAACTGGAAAACCCTCGATCCGCGCATCGTCAAAGGCGAGTGGTTCAACGTGGGAGGCAAGGTCTACGGCACACCGTATCAGTGGGGACCGAACCTGCTGATGTACAACACCAAAACATTCCCAACCCCACCGGATAGCTGGAAGGTCGTCTTCGTGCAACAAGACCTGCCGGACGGTAAAACCAATCAGGGGCGCGTGCAGGCCTATGACGGCCCGATTTACATTGCCGATGCGGCACTGTTCGTCAAAGCCACTCAGCCCGTGCTGGGCATTACTGACCCGTACCAGTTGACGGAAAAACAGTATGCCGCCGTTCTGAAGGTGCTGCGCGAGCAGCATGCCCTGATCCACCGCTACTGGCATGACACCACGGTGCAGATGAGCGACTTCAAAAATGAAGGCGTCGTGGCCTCCAGCGCCTGGCCATATCAGGCGAATGCCCTGAAAGCGGAAAACCAGCCTATCGCCACCGTGTTCCCGAAAGAGGGGGTAACAGGCTGGGCAGACACCACCATGCTTCACGCGCAGGCAAAACACCCGATGTGTGCCTACAAATGGATGAACTGGTCACTGACGCCAAAAGTGCAGGGCGATCTGGCCGCATGGTTTGGCTCACTACCGGTTGTGCCGCAAGGGTGTAAGGCCAGCACGCTGCTGGGTGACAAAGGTTGTGAAACCAACGGGTATAACGACTTCGACAAAATAATGTTCTGGAAAACACCGATTGCAGAAGGGGGCAAATTTGTACCGTACAGCCGCTGGACGCAGGATTACATCGCCATCATGGGCGGCCGTTAATCGACCGGGAGCAGAACATGACGTACGCGGTAGAGTTTAATGACGTTTCCCGTCTGTACGGCGACGTGCGGGCGGTGGATGGGGTCACCATTGGTATTCGCGACGGAGAATTTTTCTCCATGCTGGGGCCTTCGGGCTCCGGCAAAACCACCTGCCTGCGCCTGATAGCCGGTTTTGAGCAGCTATCCGGAGGGGCAATTAGCATCTTCGGCAAAGAGGCGAGCGAGCTGCCTCCCTGGGAGCGGGATGTGAACACCGTTTTCCAGGATTACGCGTTGTTCCCGCATATGTCGATCCTCGACAACGTCGCTTACGGGCTGATGGTGAAAGGTGTCGACAAGAAAAAGCGCCATGCACAGGCGCGTGATGCGCTGGACAAAGTCGGGTTAAGCTTTGCTGTTGCGCGCAAGCCCTCGCAGCTTTCGGGTGGACAGCGTCAGCGTGTCGCCATCGCGCGGGCGTTGGTCAACGAACCCCGCGTATTACTGCTGGATGAACCGTTAGGCGCACTCGATCTCAAACTGCGTGAGCAGATGCAGTTTGAGCTGAAGAAACTTCAGCAGGAACTCGGTATTACCTTCATTTTTGTCACTCACGATCAGGGTGAAGCCCTCTCAATGTCTGACCGGGTGGCGGTATTCAACAATGGACGCATTGAGCAGGTTGATACCCCGCGCGAGCTTTACATGCGCCCGCGTACACCGTTTGTGGCAAGTTTTGTCGGCACCTCGAACGTTTTTGACGCCAGTCTTGCTCAGCGGGTGTGCGGAATGGAAGGGATGTACTCCCTGCGCCCGGAACATATTCGTCTTAACGAAGGCGGCGAGGTTCAGGTGCAGGGCGTGGTGCAGGCGGTGCAGTATCAGGGGGCGGCTACGCGGTTTGAACTCAAACTCGCCGATGGCGCGAAACTGCTGGTGAGTCAGGCCAATCTTAGTGGTACAACGCTGCAGACTGGCGTTGAGCCTGGGCAGCCGGTGCTGGCATCGTGGTCGCGCGACGCCATGATCCGGCTGCATGAGGAGAGGTGACATGGATATGAGCGCTTCACACCCTCCCACACCGCGCAGCACCTTAAGCCGCCTTACCGCACTGTTCTGGCGCAAGCCGTCGCTTGGGCTGTTCCTGCTTCTGCTCGCGCCCCTGATGTGGTTTGGTATCGTCTATTTAGGCTCGCTCCTGACCTTACTGTGGCAGGGGTTCTATACCTTTGACGACTTTACCATGTCGGTCACGCCGGATCTGACCTTTGCGAACATTCAGGCGCTTTTCAACCCGGCAAACTATGACATCATCATCCGCACCCTGGTGATGGCGATTGCCGTCACAATAGCCAGTGCAATTCTGGCGTTCCCGATGGCGTGGTACATGGCGCGCTATACCAGCGGCAAGTGGAAAGCCTTCTTCTATATCGCCGTTATGCTGCCGATGTGGGCAAGCTATATTGTTAAGGCCTATGCGTGGACGTTGCTGCTGGCGAAAGACGGCGTGGCGCAGTGGTTCCTTAGCCATATGGGGCTGGAGCCGATCCTGGCATCTCTTCTTACACTGCCTGCGATTGGTGGAAACACACTGTCGACGTCAGGTCTGGGGCGCTTTCTGGTGTTCGTCTACATCTGGCTGCCGTTTATGATCCTGCCCGTGCAGGCGGCGCTGGAACGACTGCCAGTCTCTTTATTGCAGGCATCCGCTGACCTCGGCGCTCGTCCTCGCCAGACCTTCCGTTACGTCGTCCTGCCGCTGGCGATCCCGGGCATTGCGGCCGGGTCGATATTTACGTTCTCGCTGACGCTGGGGGATTTTATTGTTCCTCAGCTGGTAGGGCCGCCGGGTTATTTCATCGGTAACATGGTCTATTCCCAGCAGGGGGCTATCGGGAACATGCCAATGGCCGCCGCGTTCACGCTGGTTCCGATAATACTTATCTCTCTCTATCTGGCGTTCGTGAAACGTCTGGGAGCGTTCGATGCACTCTGAACGCGCACCGTTGTTCCTGAAAGTGGCAGCGTGGGGAGGGGTTATCTTCCTGCATTTCCCACTGCTGATTATCGCCACCTATGCGTTTAATACCGAAGATGCAGCCTTCAGTTTCCCGCCGCAGGGGCTCACGCTGAAGTGGTTTAGCGTGGCAGCAGGACGCGGGGATATCATTGACTCAGTGACGTTGTCACTTCAGATCGCTGCCTTATCGACCGGCGTTGCGTTAATACTTGGCACGCTTGCTGCAGCGGCGCTATGGCGAAGCGAGTTTTTTGGCAAAAACGCTATCTCGCTGTTGCTGCTGCTACCGATTGCGCTGCCGGGGATCATCACCGGTCTGGCGCTGCTGACGGCATTCAAAACCATCAACCTTGAACCCGGCTTTTTCACGATCGTCATTGGTCACGCCACCTTCTGCGTGGTGGTGGTGTTTAACAACGTGATTGCCCGGTTCAGACGCACCTCCTGGAACCTGGTGGAAGCGTCGATGGATTTAGGGGCAGACGGCTGGCAAACCTTCCGCTATGTGGTGCTACCCAATCTGGGATCGGCACTGCTGGCCGGTGGCATGCTGGCGTTTGCGCTGTCGTTTGACGAAATTATCGTCACAACATTTACGGCGGGACACGAGCGCACGTTACCGCTGTGGTTGCTTAACCAGCTCGGACGTCCGCGTGACGTACCGGTCACCAACGTGGTTGCACTGCTGGTGATGCTGGTCACAACCATCCCCATTCTGGGAGCCTGGTGGCTAACCCGCGACGGCGAAAACATTGCCGGTAGCGGGAAATAACTTTGATTTCAACAGGACAATGCTATGCAAAATCAACTGCTGATTAATGGTGAACTGGTGACCGGAGAAGGGGAAAAACAGCCGGTGTATAACCCCGCCACCGGAGAAGTCTTGCTGGAGATTGCCGAAGCCTCGGCGGCACAGGTTGATGCTGCCGTATTATCCGCCGATCGGGCATTTACTGAGTGGGGGCAAACAACCCCCAAAACGCGCGCTGAGTGTTTGCTGAAACTGGCTGACGTCATTGAAGCGCATGCAGACGAGTTCGCACATCTTGAGTCCCTTAACTGTGGCAAACCGCTGCATTGTGCGCGGGGAGATGAAATTCCGGCGGTGGTTGACGTCTTTCGTTTCTTCGCCGGGGCGGCACGCTGTCTGAACGGGCTGGCCGCCGGGGAGTATCTTGATGGCCACACGTCGATGATCCGCCGCGATCCGGTCGGCGTTGTCGCATCGATTGCACCGTGGAACTATCCGCTGATGATGGCCGCCTGGAAGCTGGCCCCGGCACTGGCGGCAGGAAACTGCGTGGTGATCAAACCGTCTGAAATTACCCCACTGACGGCCTTAAAACTGGCTGAGCTGGCGAAAGATATCTTCCCGGCTGGCGTGCTGAACGTGCTGTTTGGTCGCGGTAAAACAGTGGGTGACCCGCTGACCGGACACGAAAAAGTCCGCATGGTGTCGCTAACCGGTTCGATTGCCACCGGGGAACATATCATCGGGCATACGGCCTCATCCATTAAACGTACGCATATGGAGCTGGGTGGCAAAGCGCCGGTTATCGTCTTTGATGACGCGGATCTCGATGCGGTTGTCGAAGGTGTACGTACTTTTGGTTTCTACAACGCCGGACAGGACTGTACGGCGGCCTGCCGTATTTATGCCCAGAAGGGCATTTATGCCGCGCTGGTGGAAAAACTGGGTGCGGCGGTCGCCAGCCTGAAAATGGGCGCACCGGAGAACGGTTCGACTGAGCTCGGGCCGCTCTGTTCCGCAGCGCACCTGTCACGTGTCTGTCAGGCCGTGGATGAGGCAAAAGCGCTCAGCCACATTCGCGTTGTGACGGGCGGAAGTAAAAAAGAAGGGGCGGGGTACTACTTCCAGCCAACCCTGCTGGCAGGGGCAAAACAGGACGATGCCATTGTTCAGCGCGAGGTTTTTGGCCCGGTGGTGAGCATCACCGAATTCGATGACGAAGCGCAGGTACTTTGCTGGGCTAACGATTCGCAATATGGTCTGGCTTCGTCTGTCTGGACAAAAGATGTGGGGTGTGCCCACCGCATGAGTGCGCGTCTGCAATATGGCTGCACCTGGGTTAATACCCACTTTATGCTGGTCAGCGAAATGCCGCACGGCGGAATGAAGTTATCGGGCTACGGGAAAGATATGTCGGTGTATGGTCTTGAAGATTATACGGTTGTACGGCATGTGATGATAAAACACTAACGGGCAATAGAAGTGGCTGAAATACCAGTTTATTGTATTTCGGCCACATTCTCGCAAGGCTCGAAATTTGATACCGTTTCCCCGATTCAAACCCTCTGCGTATTTTTGGGACGCTCTCTAAAAAAGAAGAACCGTGACCGTCACGGCGACAAATGCCATCAACAGTAGCACCATCACGGCTATCGCAAATGTCGTTGAATCCTGTACATATGTCTTTTCCTCCCCCTTCATTGGGCCGATAAGCATGATCCAGATGAAAATGAAGGTGATTGAGGCAATAAAAACTGAAACGAAAAACAGACTTTCTCTCAATGAATTACCTCAACGGGAATCTGTCAGGAATCAACAGGGTTCCCTGCAGCGACAATAATGACTCATTAAACCATCTCAATGGTTTCTGTGCCAGATTATAACGTCACGGCGCGTTCGGTAATAATAAAAGAAAGGGGTAGTGTAGCCCGACAGTACACCTGCCGGGCAGGTTGATTACCAGCCGCAGACCTCGTGTTCATTTTCCGTATCGTAGGCACGAACGGTATTTATCAGGTCTTTCACTACATCAGCAGCGATATCCGGAATTAAAAGCTCCATTGGGGCTTCTGTTTCATAATCCACCGAAACGCCATTGCTATTATTAGTGATGGTCACGGTGTAGGTCGCTTTACCCATGATATTACTCCTTATGTGTATTAACCACTTTACCTATGCCTGCACCGCTGAGCGTAATGTCGGGGTCGGCAAAAAAATCGATATTAAACAAGGTATCGTCGGTTAACAGTTCAATGCGGTGCCATTTTTGCGGTGGGGAGATCCCAAACGAACCGGCTTCAATCACCCGTGCCATATCCGGTTCGGTCGCGTCGCCATCAGCAAAGCCAAAGTAGCGCACTGCGCCCTGCATTACGGACAGACGGCCATACACGCCTGCTTTGGTATTGTGATGGGTGAGGAGAGCCTGGGGTACCGTCTCTTTGTTCCAGAATGGCGTCGCGCGGGTATGAACAAAATTTTCAGGAATACGTAGCATAATAGTTTCCTTATTAGTCTCTTAAAGAGATTTCAGCACTTCCGCTTCAACAAAGAAATCGATGTTAAACACGGCATCATCGGTCATGGCCTCAATGTGGTGCCATTTCTCCGGTGGAAAAACGCCGAAATGCCCCGCCTCAATAATCAGCTCGCTGTCATGTTCAGGCGTAAATTCATCGGCATAGCCTAAATAGCGCACCACGCCTTGCATAACAGAAAGGCGAGGGTAAACGCCTGGGCGGGTACCTTTATCGAGATGGCGTTGAAAGATCCCCGCAGGGGCGGTCTCTTTGTTCCAGAAAGGGGTCGAACGGGTATGAATACAACTCTGTGGAATGCGTAACATATTTTCTCCCTCGAATGTCTGGCTTTATTAGACTGCGTTCTGCGAGCGAGAATTTATCAAAAAGTGCATTTATAATGCGTCTTATCTTTAATGATAAGACCACCTCCTCCCATGATGTAACGCACAATACTCAAATGTTATTATCCATGGTATTTAAGTGGTTATTATGTAATGAAAAAACTTGATCTGTATCAACATATGACGCATATTGCGTGCGGTTATTTTTAACAGTTTGGGTTAGCAGGATGACGCTGTATCAAAAGATGTTAGTTTTTTACGCAATCATGGCGTCTGTCTGTGCACTAATTACCTGGTTCCTTTCTAAAGATCGCAAACGCATTCGCCTGTTGAGTGCTTTTCTGGTGGGATCGACCTGGCCGATGAGCTTTCCCGTTGCACTGCTGATCTCACTTTTCTGAAGCACGCTTCCACTTTTAAATACTGAATATAGCATTCCAGGTACAATAACTGTATAAAAACACAGTGCATCGTAAAAGGAATGCTTATGAACAGTTTTTACTCGCAATACGCTGGTTGCACCGTGCGCTGGCAAGACCTACCCGGTTCTGGTGAGCCTGTCGTATTTATTCACGGCCTGGGCTGCGCCTCTTCTTATGAATATCCCCGTATTGTCTGTGATGCACGGTTTGGTGCGCGCAGGGCCATTCTTATCGACCTCCCTGGTAGCGGTTATAGTGATAAACCCACGCATTATGGTTATCGAACCAGCGAACAGGCACAGGTTGTCGCTGAACTGTTGAATCACCTTAAACTCGATACCTTCTGGCTGTATGGCCACAGCATGGGGGGCAGCATTGCAATTGAAACGGCGGTTTTAATGCAGACTCGCGTCAGAGGTCTGATGGTCTCGGAACCCAATTTTCATCGCGGTGGTGGGGTGTTCAGCCAGTCTATTGCGACACAAACAGAAAAGCAGTTTCTGGAACAAGGGTATGATGCGTTGCTTAGCGCGGAAACCACCGCGTGGGCGGGGAGTTTACAGAGCAATGCGCCCTGTGCCGTATGGCGTGGCGCGTCGAGCCTGGTGGCAGGCGTCGAACCTGAATGGGCAGAGCAATTTTTATCGCTAACCTGTCCGGTTACCCTTATTTTCGGGGCGTTATCGCTGCCTGATGCCGATGTTGATGCCCTTCAGCAGAAAGGTGTTGAGGTGAAAATCATTCCTGACGCCGGGCATTCGATGTCCTGGGAAAACCCGTCCGCACTGGCACAGACGTTAGCGGATTGTATCGCGAAATCATGACAGCCCGCATTGCTGCGGGCTGGAACATACTAGCGCAATAGCGCCTGCAATGCCTGGCGCGCAGCAGGCTGAACATCATGCGGGTGCTGGTAATCAATGTTCTCAATCGCCCGGCTATAAAGTGCAACCAGCCAGTCATAAACGTACGCGGTGGCCGCGTGTACGGGTTGTTCCCCCAGACGCGTCAGGCGTGGTGTTGCGCTCCTGACCACAGGCGTCACAAAAATGGCCTGACCTTTACGGATGCGGCTTGCAGGACGCTGCACGGCAGGCGTCTGGTCGTAACCCAGCCAGCCGATGAAATTACCCATCACGGCATGCAGTTGCGCGGCACTGCTTTTGTCTGTTTCGACAATGCCCTGCAGCTGCTGAGGCAGGTTAAGACGGTAACTGGCTACCACCAGAACATCCGCAATATGCTGTAAGACCGCCGGCTCCAGCCCCAGGCGAGCGGCGGCTGCGTCATTACGGCTCCACTGGCGCAGATGGTTAATCCACACTTTATGCGCCAGACGCGCTTTGTCTTTTGTCTGGAACACACCGACAGTGTCCTGCGAATTATCGGCAAACAGATCGATGGTATCCGTAAACAGTCCGTTCACCTGCTCCTCGCGCGGTTGCTGGACGGCCAGAAGTGTTTCAAAGGCTTTTAGTGGCGGCAGGAGTCCTTCGAGCAGTTCACCATGGCGGGCGGCACTGCTTTGCAGCGTTCGCACCATGCTTTCGGCCTGAGCGCGTCTCGCGCCGGGTTCCTGAACCAGCGGGGCCAGATAGCTGTGCATCAGAGCCGAAAGCTCTTGCTGCAGCATCGTTTTCAGCGTAAGGAGACGTTTCTGCCGTTGCGCGGGCAGCGTGGCCTGCGACAGCCACTCGATCACGCGCTGCATGCTGTGGCTGTCCAGCGCTTGCAGCGTTCCCCAGCGCTGTCCAGGTTTGCCCAGCAGATGTTGTACGGCTTCATCAAGATTCTGCCGGGTGGTAAAGCGTGCATCGTGAGGCGTAATCGCCCACACCAGGCCTGGCAGGGCTGACTCTTCCGCAGGTTGTGTCTCTTTGACCCAGTTCAGCAGAACCTTCGCGTTTTTTGCCGTTTGTTCGTGCTGTGCTGTTGCATTGCAGATAACCAGAACATCCGGCTGCAGTTGCTGACGATAATGCTCCAGCAGCCACTGGTATTTGGCCTGGCTTAACAGGTCGGTGCTGTGGTCTGAAAAAACAGGAATATCAATAATATCAACGTTATCCAGCGTGCTGTTTTCCACGGGCATGACCAGTTCCCGGGTCAGAAACGCCAGTACGTCGACGGGGATGCTAATGGCGTTAAGCATCTCACCGTTGTTGAGCGGGTGGAGCAGCGTTTCCTGGGCTTCCGGAACGGCAAATGCACCGTGGGTGAGAAACCCTTCGCCCGGCAGGCCAAAGTTATCCACCAACAGGCTGAGCGGTGCGGCAAGCTCTCTGGCGTGGCTGGTCTGGTGCAGAACATGCGCTAGCTTTAACCACTGTTGGGTTAATTCCTGCTGCTCACCCCACAGCAGAGACCAGACGCTGGCACGCGTGCTGAGATCAAGTGAAGGGACAAGGAGCGCAAACTGATGCCACAGTGCATCATCAATTTGCTGTTTTGCCCCCGGGACTGTGTTCTGCCAGAAGCGGGCAATGGCACCCACTTCCTGAGCGGTGATCCCCGGTACCCCCTGGGGCTGGCGGAGTCCGCGCCACTTCTCAAGGCGCGTCTCAATAACCGCTTTATCCACCGCGCGGATCTGCGGGTGCAACGTCGTGCGGGCAATAAACAGCTGCACCAGTTCGGCTTCCGTCACCAGGCTCAGGCGTAGCGGAAACGCCTCATCAACGGTCTCCACATTTTCTCTGGTGAACCGGAGTGCCATGTTGGTCAGGGCATGCCCCGGGTTGATATGCGAAAAATAGTCGAACGTGCGTTGGCCGGGCGTAACGTTCAGTCGGCCATTACCACTGCCACACAGGGATAAAAGCAGGTGTGCTTTTGCTCCCTGGGAATGACCATACAGCCCAATGCTGCTCTGTCGGGTAAGGGCACGCGCAATGGCCTGTTCCCGCGCCTGCGCCGAGTTAACGCGGGCAAGCAGTGCATCGGCGTCGTTATCCAGCATCGGGGCGTTCAGGCGCGTCTCGTTAATCCACCCAATTAAGGCCTGAGTGGTGGTCGTCGTCGCAGTCATTTCAGGTATACGCTCCCGCTGTCGATCCAGTAGTGGCTGCCGCTATGACGGCGATCGGCCAGAGTATTCAGTTTAAAGGTCAATGCGTCCGGCGGAACCGGCGTGCCGTCCTGCAGCCAGGCCTCGCTCAGCTCAAAGGATTCCGGCCCTTCATGTTTGCTGCCCCCGCACAGTTTCAGTCGTACGTTCAGCACGCCGTCGCCTGCAATCGCTTTTGCCAGTTCAGCCGAGTTGATGCTCAGGGTATACAGCGGCGTCGCTGGCCAGCGTGCATTCGCCAGTTGGCGGAAGCCGAGCGTTACATTACCGCGCAGCGGGAAATGCAGACGGGCGTCCAGCTTAGCGCCTGGCTTATCAAGGTCGATGTCCTGATACCAGACGTTCTCCTCACGCAGCGTATTGACCGTGTTATCCAACACGCCCAGATAACGCACGGTAGAGTAGGCACCAATGTCGGCGGCCTTAAAGTTAAAACGCGGCAGACGCAGGTCGAGCGCCAGGCTGCACAGCATGGCCCCCACGGCGGCGGTTGATTTCGGGTTGCCAATGCGTCCTTGCTGACTGAAGGGATACCACTCATGTACCCGATACTTGTCCAGCCAGACGATGCGGTTGACCGGCACAGGCTGAAGGTGGCGAATTAACGCCTGGACGCCAGGCAGGCAGCCAGGACGACCGGTAATCAGCAAAATATCGCAGCCATAGTGGGAAATTGCCTCGCACACCGCATGGAGCGGGGCGGCCAGCGTGAACTGACCGCCCAGCATCGCATCCTGCATTTCACGGAAACTCACATGCAGCGGAACGGCGAACAGGTCAAAGGCTTCTGAACCGGCAGGCAAGGCATGATCGATCGCCTGCTGCAGGTAATTCATGACGTTACGGGTTGGTTTCTGCGGGAGTAAGTCACCAATAGTGGCATGTAAACCGGCCAGCGGATCGTCAATATCGCTCGACTCCCATGCGGCCAGAATGGCATGACCAATCGGCATAAAGAGCTGAAGCGCCGTTTGCTGGCGCAATACCGCCTGGGTATCAATGCGCCCGGAGTCACCGAACAGCGATGCCATCAACAGAGACGCATCCGCCATGCCGGATTTTTGCAGTTGAGTTTGCAGGGCTGGCAACACATAGCGCTGGATCACATCCAGCAGGGTGTCGTCCCCTGCCACTTTAAACCCTTCGCGGAACAGGAGTTGTGGGGTGATCTTAACGTTATTACCGGAGCCATCATCAAGCTGATAGTGCGTAATCGCCATATCCGTTGTGCCCCCACCGATATCAATAGAGGCAACGCGCAGTGAACGTCCTGGCTGAGCACCCGGTTCAGATTCACGATCCGGGCGGGCGAGGGAGGCGAAGAATGCTTCCGTCTGGCCGCCGAAATGGGAGATGGCTTCGTTGTACAGCCAGACCAGTTGACCGCAGCTGGCTTCATCCCACTCCATTTGAATTTCAGGCACCGGCACCACGCTTTTTTCCTGCTGTTTGCGGCTGGCAAAATCTTCATCCTGCGGGTGCCAGCCCATCGCTTTCCAGACGATGGCAATCGCTTCAAACATGCGGCGACGGAAGATCTCGCGCTCCTGTTTCGGCATGGCCGATGGCAGGGTGAGGATCAGCGTACGTATCTGGCGCGGAGAAGCCGGGAAACCCAGCCGTAAGCGCGTAGCCACGCTGTTGATCTGCCCCAGCGCTTGCGCCAGCAGTTCACACAACATGTGCGTCATCAGTGTGCTACGGCTGTACTGCGGTGAGAACACCGGCAGCCGCTCATCCTGCGGCAGCGTGAAGAGCGGCTCACCGTCGTCGTTCATCAGGTTCATCAGCGGGAACGCGGTTGCCAGCGGTTCTCGCTGGGTCTTGCTGTTCATCTGGCTAAAGCGCCAGTCCTGCACCACCGGGGTTTCATCCCACAGGTAACGACGCGGGCTGGAGATGCCGCTGTTGCCTTCAGTTCCCAGACGCTGCATCGCCAGTTTGCGCGCTTCGTCGCCCACGCGAACAATAGACGGCCAGACGAACGCATCTTCACGGCCACTTTCCACTGAGAAATGCTGCTTGCCAAAACGCGCTTCTGAAAATTCCAGACGGCTGGTGAACAGCGGTTCATTCAGGAATTGCGGCTCACTTAACGAGCGCACCTGCAGCTCGGCGGTCTGGCGCAGGCCATCGTTGGCATCGCCGTGATCTTCAATGATCACGCCGCAGGTATGGGTGTTCCCCACGTCGAGGATCAGGTCAACCGGAATAGCTGGCGTACTGAGCGTGTGGGTGACGAATTTCACTTCCGGTACGGTGAGCTGTTCACCCAGCATGGTCAGCAGGTTGAGCCAGTGTGCCTGATACTCAAAACTGCGCAGCGCCTGGTGCAGGTCACGTTCGGCGCGGTTTTCAACACCTGCAGCAAACTGGGTAAACGCCTCGCGCAACCAGCCATCAATCCAGGTCTGATCGAGGAAACTTTCCACTTCGTCGTCTCGCCAGGCCAGTGCGAAGCGGGTACCGTTCAGAATATCGTTTTCGACCGGGGACAATGCAGAGGTGGCATGAGCCGCAATCTGGCTATCGAGTGCGAGGGTGACGCGGTGCGTATTGCCTGCCGCGTCGGGTGCATCCAGCTTACGCACCTGAACGCGTGCCCAGTTATCCGGGCCGTCAACAAAGGTGCGCGGCGGGTTGAAACGCAGGAATGGCACAGGGAGCCAGATGCCATCCAGCACCGTGAGCGACTGATGCAGTGCAATGGTCGTCTCGGGTTTCACCACTTCAGGCTGACCGCCGCCTGTCACCGGGAGCGTATAACGACCGTTGACCAGGTCGAAATCGAGACGCAGGAGTGGGCCATTGGCGGTTTTACGTACGAAACGCCCGTTGCTGGCGGTGTCCTGCGGCGTCAGGCCGAAATCGAGGAATTGCACGCCGCTGTTGGCAATAAGCGTGACGCTCTGTTTATAGTCGCAAAGATTTACCAGCATAGGGTCAGGCACCTGCTTTCTTGAACGTCAGTGGAACGACGGTTTTTGCATCATAACGGGCATTACATGTGGCGACATCGCTGGTACCTGCTTTGCAGGCGATTTCCGGCATCGGGTAGCGAGAACCGTCTGTGCAGCGTGCAGTGCCGCGGCTTTTAATCATCAGCTCACCATTGCTGTGCAGCCCGGAGAACACCTCCACACGGCAGACAACATTATCGCCATGCACGACACGGGCGAGGCCTTTATTGTTCTGGATCTGGTAGCGCAGTGACGGCGGTTTGCCGGTCACCGGATCTTTCACATCCAGGATCGCGCGCCAGGTTCCATTCAGGAAGCGCGTCGACCCCGCTTTAACCTGGTTTGACTCCATTACCAGCGCATCTTTAGGGATAGCGGTAATCACCACCGGTGCAGGCTCTGGTGTGGGTGCAGGTTCTTTCACTTTACTCGCCAGCACTTCAGCCTGATGAAGGGGTAATTTCATTGCCAGCGGCTCCACCGCTTTAATCGGTTTTGGTGCAATCTCAACAGGAACAAGGGCCGGTGCAGGTGTGGGTTCTGCAGATGGAACCTGTTTTGGCCACAGCAGCGGTGCAGCAATTGCAGCAACAATCACGGCAGCAACCGGCAGTGCCCAAAGGGGGACACGGCGTTTTTGGGCTACGACCACAGAAGCGGGGACTGGCTCTTCAACCGGTGGCACAACGACCGGGACAGGCTCTGGTTCATACAGCTCTTCCGGCGTGATGCGTACAACGGTTGTCGGTGAGACAAGCGGCTCATCGGCCTGTTCAAAGGTGATGATCGGAGCCGGTTCTGGTTCTGGTTCAGGGTCTTCAATGACAACGGGAGCAGGCTCAGGGATCAGCGATTCACGCAGGCATGCGAGCACATCGTCGCGCGCATTTTCGTTCAGATTAACAAAACCCCAGAAGCAAATGACCGGCTTCCCCTCAACCAGGTACAGGAAGTTTTCGTTCGGGAACTGGAAGGTTTTTGACAGCAGGGAACCGAAAAGTTGCTGTGCCGTTTTAGGCGACTGGAGGCATTTTTTACTCAGCGATTCGACGCTGGCAAGGGTATTTTCCAGATAGCGCAGGGCGCGAAAACGGGCGTCCTCGTCGGCGGCTTTCCAGCTGCTTACGGTGCCATCAACAGGTGAATACCAGTCAACACGATCGCCACCATCGTTTACCTGTGGAATGGCCAGACAATCAACAATGGCCTGTTGTTTGCGCAACCGGAGCGCTTCACGAATTTGCAACGCTGATTCAAAAACGGCCTGTCCGCCGCCGCCAACGGCCTGAAAATCATCCAGATTACCGCTGCGTAAAAGAGTTTTTGCCACGATTTGTTCCCATTTACTTCTTCACACCGTTACTTTAACGAAATCGGGGGGCAAGCAAACGGAGGAGGAGACGCCAAAAGCGCCGATTTCTTGTGGCATTGATCGTGACGGTTGTGCTTGACGGATAATGACACTTAAGGCAAATCGATGTTCATGTGCTGACTGCAAAAACAGCGAAAAACGAGATTTTAGAATAACCTGATAGTGTTTTGTTATTTGTCAGGCCATAACGGCTATGCTGTTATTACTGTCCGATATAATAAAACTGAAAGGGTTATAATCATGTCTACAGGGAAAACGCTGCTCGCCCTTGCGCTGAGCACTCTTTTACCGGCAGGTGCCGCATGGGCGGCGAACAATGACACCATTATTTACTGCTCTGAAGCTTCACCGGAGTCGTTTAACCCGCAGATCGCCAGTTCTGGCCCTTCGTTCGTGGCCAGCTCTCAGGTGCTGTATAACCGCCTGATCAATTTCGACCCGGTGAAAAATACCCCGGTTCCGTCCCTGGCGGAGTCATGGACTATTTCACCTGATGGTAAGACCTATACCTTTACGCTGCGTAAAGGGGTCAAATTCAACAGCAACAAATACTTCAAACCAACCCGCGATTTTAATGCCGATGACGTTATTTTCTCCGTCATGCGTCAGAAAGACCCTAAGCACCCGTATCACAATGTTTCACAGGGCAACTACGAGTACTTTAACGATGTAGGCCTGGATAAACTGATTCAGGATGTCAAAAAGGTCGATGATTATCACGTCCAGTTCACCCTGAGCGAACCGAACGCCGCTTTCCTGGCCGACTGGGGGATGGATTTTGCCTCTATTCTGTCAGCCGAATATGCCGACGCGATGCTGAAAAAAGGGACGCCTGAGAACGTCGACACCTGGCCAATTGGCACCGGGCCTTATGTCCTGCAACAGTACAAAGTGGATTCGCTTATCCGCTACGTTGCTAACCCGAACTACTGGGATGGTGCGGTACCGACTAAACACCTGATCTTCTCCATCACGCCAAATGTGGAAACGCGTCTGGCGAAACTGCAAACTAATGAATGTCAGATCATTCCTGCGCCGTCGCCAGTGCAGTTTGATGTGATTAAGAGCAATAAAAACCTGACGCTGCATTCTGTGGATGCACTGAACGTGGGTTACCTGGCGTTTAATACCGAGAAAAAACCGTTTGATAACGTGCTGGTTCGCCAGGCACTTAACTACGCAACGGACAAAAAGGCCATCGTAAACGCGGTCTTTATGGGCTCCGGTACGGTAGCAAAATCGCCGATCCCACCGAATATGTTGGGCTTTAATAAAGAACTGAAGGATTACAGCTACGTTCCTGAAAAAGCAAAGGTATTATTGAAACAGGCCGGGCTGGAGAAGGGCGCGGAAGTGACATTGTGGTCAATGCCGGTGCAGCGCCCGTATAACCCGAATTCACGCCGTATTGTGGAGATGATCCAGGCCGACTGGGCAAAAGTGGGCGTGAAGGCCAAAATTGTCTCTTACGAATGGGGCGAGTACCTTTCCGGTATGCGTAAAGGTGAACATGACTCCGCCCTGTTTGGCTGGATGTCTGACAACGGTGACCCGGATAACTTTGCTGACGTGCTGCTGGGTTGTAACAGCATCAAAACCGGATCAAATGCCGCACGCTGGTGCGATAAAGGTTATGATTCCCTGGTGCAGAAAGCCAAACTGACCAGTAACCCGGGTGAACGTGCGAAGCTCTACAGCCAGGCGCAGGAAATTTTCTACCAGCAAGCGCCGTGGATTGCGCTGGCAAACGGGAAAACGTTCTATGCCACCCGCAGCAACATCACGGGGTACAGCGTGAGTCTGATGGGCAGTGATTTCTCGAAAGCGAAATTAAACTAAGTGCATCAAATGCCCGGTAAGCGCAGTGCCGCCGGGCAATTACAAGGAGTGACAATGTCACATTTAAATGAAGTCATCGCCCGTGTGGATGCGGCTATCGAAGAGTGTGTGATTACCCACATGAATGAATTGCTTATTGTATTAAGCGAGGATGCTGAGCTGAGCCGCGAAGATCGCTATACCCAGCAACAGCGTCTGCGTACCACGATTGCGCATCACGGTAAGCAGCATAAAGAAGAGATGGAAGCACGCCACGAGAATCTGACCAAAGGTGGTACCATCCTGTAACGGTCAAAACTGGCGTCGTGCCACCAGCCATGCCCCGATGACCAGCATCACTGCGCCACAAACAGGGCCGACCAGTGCGCGCAGCGGAATGCCATTGCTTTTTAGCACATCCATCACCAGGCCGCCAATCAGCTGGCTTGCCACCAGCACGGCGATGGTTGTCGCTGCACCAACGTTCTGATAGCCGCTGATGCTGGCAAAAACGAAAAACGACCCTAGCAGCCCAGGGATCAGCGTCCACCAGCGTACCGCCGAGGCCAGCTCGCTGAAGCCGGCGATACCTTGTCTGAGCAGCAAAATGCTGACAAACAGCACAATACCCACCAGTGAATTCAACAGCATCGCGATAAGGATGGTGGAGGAGGACTGTGTGATGCGCACCATCAGGGTGTTTTGCACCACCAGGCCAATACCCGCCGCCACCAGAAAAGCCAGCGTCAGTGATTGATTCATTAAATAGCATCCGGATCGCTGCGCTCATCAAGCTGCAGCTGCATGAAGGTTAAATCCAGCCAGCGACCAAACTTGGTGCCCACCTGCGGCATTTGGCCTGTTGTCACAAAACCGAGCGTCTCATGGAGATGGATCGAGGCATGGTTTTGCGCTTCAATGCCGGCCACCATAACGTGTTTGCCGATCTTGCGGGCTTCGATAATCAACGCTTTCATTAACGTCCGGCCAATCCCTTTCCCCTGATGGCCAGGGTGGACGTAGACTGAGTGCTCTACCGTATGACGAAAGCCGTCAAAGGCTCGCCAGTCACCGAAGGAGGCATACCCGGTAATTGTGCCATCCTCTTCACTCACCAGTACCGGATATCCTGCGAAAGTCCGCGCCTCGAACCATGCGATACGGTTATCGGTATCGACGGTTTTATCGTTCCAGATAGCGGCAGTATGCAACACCGCGTGGTTGTAGATTTCACCAATCGCGGCGCAATCTTCTTTGCTGGCATGACGAACGATCATGGTTGAACCTCAGAATGTGTTGTTCACTATAGTATTACGATGTAGCTACGATATTACACAATAGTGTCGCCAGCGTGCTATGGCTTAAGTCATATTTTTTTGTGATGGGACGCCATTGAAATACCGTTCATACACTATAGTATGACGTCATGAACATGATGACAGATACGATGAATCAACGGATTAGCGCCCGAATTCGCATTGAACGTGAATCGCGCGGATGGTCGCTGAGCGAGCTTGCTGAGCGGGCAAGCGTGTCTCGCGCGATGATCCATAAAATTGAACGTGGGGACAGTAGCCCGACGGCGACCTTGCTTGCCCGGCTATCGGGTGCTTTTGGCATCAGCATGTCCACCCTGATCGCGAGAGCCGAGATGCAGGAAGGGAAGTTGCTGCGCCTGGCAAATCAGCCCGTCTGGCGTGACCCGCAAACGCACTATCTGCGCCGCCACGTTTCACCGCGTACTGACCTGCCTATTGATCTTGTCCAGGTTGAGCTGCCCGCGGGTAGCGATGTCCCGATGCCAGCCTCTTCCTATGCACTGGCACGCCAGCTTATCTGGCTCCAGTCCGGTGAGCTGGTGTTTCTGGAGGGCGATACCCGCCACGAAATGAAAGCGGGTGATTGCCTGGAGCTGGGGCCGCCAAATGACTGCCGGTTTATCAACGAAACAAACGAGTCCTGCGTTTATCTGGTTGTGCGACTTAACCAGTCTGGCTCGTGATCGCAGGTCCGGATTATGGCTACCGGATAACCAATAATAAGAGGAGGGTGGAATTTCCCGCCATAATAATTTGTGAAGATACGATGTATTGTCTTTAATTAAACCAGCATCGCTTTTTACGCCATCAGCATAGATGAGCCAGAAGCGACAAAAATGATGGTTTCCAGTATTTGGTTTTTTATATGCACTTCCCAGCACCAGGCAGGCATAACGATACAGGATATATCGAACCGGCGTCATTTTTTAAGCTGACGCTGAAAATAGCATTTTGTTTTGGCTACGGGAATTGAACATGCATAACTTAGAAAATTTAGAAAAAGCTCAGCGAATTAGTCTGACCATGCAAGTTGAGATCAGTTTGAAAGGGGCGTTAATTACGGGTTCACTAAAGCCTGGCGCGCGACTGATTACCAAAGAAATTGCCAATAAATTAGGCACCAGCATCACACCTGTCCGTGAGGCGCTTTTGCGCCTGGTTTCAGCAGGAGCGCTGCATGCCACACCGGCGCAGGCGTTTCTGGTGCCTGAAGTGACGCTGGATCGCTATAACGAAATTAACGCCATCAGAAAACAGCTTGAACCGATGGCGGTTGCTGCAGCCTGTCGGCATATGTCAGACAGTAAGCTGAGAACGCTGCGTGAACTGTCGGATGTGTTCCATGAAGCGATGCAAATGGGAAATATTCAGAAAATGCTGCACGCTAACCACGTTTTTCGTTTTACGCTCTATCAGTATGCAGAAATGCCCACGCTTAGTACATTAATTGAGCAATTATGGGTGCGCATTGGCCCATGTATTAACTTTTTACACCGGGAGCAAAGTAACATAATTGATTCTCCTTATCATTATGCTGATTTACTTTCAGCCCTCGAACGCAGAGATGCTGATGCCAGCCAGACGGCAATAAATAATCTGATTGACGAAGGGCATTCTCTTATACAACGGCAATATTTTGGTTAGGGAATGATTTAATCCAGGTTATATCTTTTCATTAAAATACCCACACCAGAAATAAGCCATTTTTTATATTTCAGAATGATAATTATTAACCAGCGATGGCGAAATATAAAAACACCCGGCAGCAATCCGCTACCGGGTGTTTTTACTTACTCGAAGCGATAAGAAACTGACAGGCCCACGCCGTAGTTGCGACCGGGTGCTGGCTCGTAATAGCGCCCGTTGGATTCGTTCACAATCACCGAGCCAACATACTCTTTGTCGAACAGGTTATCGACGCGCCCAAAGACATCCATGCCCCAGCTGCCGTAGTTGAATTTATACCCGGTATTCAGCCCGACCACCGTATAGGACGGAGCCTTCGCTGTGTTCTCGTCGTCGGCCATGATATCGCTCATATAGCGCACATCACTTCCCGCGTACCAGCCTTCTTCTGGCTGCCAGCCAAACGAAGCGTAACCCATGTTACGGGCAATGCCTGGCATCCGGTTACCGTTGCAGTCTGCATCGCTGCAGACGTTGGTACGGTAGGTGGCATCCAGGTAAGTCCACGCCATCTTCAGCTTCCAGTTTTCGGCAAACTGCTGATCAAGGGACACTTCCACGCCCTGACGACGGGTTTTACCGGCATTTTTATAGCTGGTGCGGCCACCGGAGCTGGTATCCACCACAATTTCGTCATCGGTATCGGTGCGGAACAGCGCCGCCGTCAGCAAGCCGTTACCGAGGCGAGTTTTGCTACCCACTTCATACGTATTATTGGTGGACGGCTTCAGGCCAAAGTTCAGCCCGCCCTGGTCATCGGAACGGTAGGAAAGTTCGTTGATGGTTGGGGTTTCAAACCCGCGTCCCGCTGCGGCATACAAATTCCAGCTGTCGGTCACGGCATATTTCACCGAACCTGCCGGGAGCCATTTATGGTAGTTCGCGTCGCCGCTGTCATCACCGTTGCCTGGCGTAATGTAATGATCGTTGGAGTCAAACCAGACTGAGCTGTAGCGGACACCTGCATCAACGGACAATTTTTGCGTTAACTGCCAGCGGGTTTGCAGGTAGGGATCAACGTTCCACATCAGATTGCGTTCATCGCGGCGTTTATTACCCTTCACGCCATAATCCGGTACGCCGTTGTCCATCACGAAGTTTTCATACCCGCGACGATCTTCGCTCATATTTTCGTAGTTCAGCCCGGAGGTAAAGGTCACCGGAACCAGCAGTTCACCACGGTGTGTCCAGCGGGTATCAATGCCCTGATAATGACGCTGCATATCAATCACGCCGCCGGAGTGGGTGGCGGGTTTCTGATACTTAGCCATGATCGACTGGTACTGCGTCATTTCGCGCTCACCGGCGTACGTCATCACGCTGAGATCGTCCTGCGTACTGAGCTGACGGTCGTAACGCAGCCCGGCCTGCGTCTGCTTGATGGTCTTGCGGGTATTGAACTGATCGCCGCGAGGAGACTGGCGCGGATTATCCCGCCACTCCTGATAATCCAGTCCACCCGGATCGTTGGCTTTCATGTCCACGCTGTTAACAATCAACGTCAGCTTGCTGACATCATCAATACGGACGCCAAGCTTAGCGTTGGCGAGATTTTTACGCGCACCGCTGTGATCGCGGTAACCTTTGGTGGTGAAGCGGGTAGTCGATACGGTGTAATCCACATCGCCCGCGTGCGTCCCGTCGCCCATTGCTCCGGTGGCTTTCATGCCGTAACGCCATGTTCCGTAACTGCCGTAATAACTGCTGGCTTCAATGGTTGGCGGTTGTTGCCCGGTTTGCGTGTTGATGTTGATCACGCCACCAGAGGCGTTGCCGTAAAGGGCGGAGAAGGGGCCGCGCAGCACTTCAACGCTATCCACACTGGAGAGATCAATGTTGGAGGTCTGCCCTTGTCCGTCTGGCATGGTCGCCGGAATACCGTCCACATACATTCTAATACCGCGCACGCCGAAGGTGGAGCGGGCACCAAATCCGCGCATGGAGAGCTGGAGATCCTGGGCATAGTTCTGACGGTTCTGGATCTGCAGGCCAGGGACGCTGCCGAGCGATTCAGACAGGTTAATACGCGGAGTGGCCTGACGCATATCGTCACCACTCACGACGCTGACGGCTGCTGGCGTATCCAGCTCCGAGACGGTTTGCGGTGTGGCGCTAACGATCATGGGGGATTCTTCTGCACCCATCGTCGTGAGGGGGGATGAAATGAGCGGAACTAACAGTAGCGGGAGCGTTGCCTTACGGGCAGAAAAGATTTTCATGAATAAAACCGGTTGTAGATTAAGACGAACCAAACGAAACATATGTATGCATGTTAAATCTTTTGTAAATGTTTTGAAAATATTAAGCGCACATTGCGTTAAGGAAGAGGGCGAAAGGAAAGAAAAACTCCACATTTAGTTAATTAATGATTACTATTCTCATTAACAACGAGGCGACGCCATGACGTTGCCCGCCGGAAGCGATGTCAGCGGTACACCCCCTCTTTTAAAAAGGAATTGTTATGTCTTTACGTCATCTGTGCTCGCCGCGCCTGTGTGGTTCTCTGTTGTCAAGTGTTTTACTGTTTGCCGGAACGTTCCAGGTTCATGCCGCTGAAGAAATGCTGCGTAAAGCAGTGGGGAAAGGCGCTTATGAAATGGCCGTGAGCCAGCAGGAGAACGCGCTGTGGGTTGCGACGTCACAAAGCCGAAAAACCGATAAGGGCGGCATTGTTTATCGCCTTGATCCGGTCACGCTGGAGGTGACGCAGGCCATTCATAACGATCTTAAGCCGTTTGGTGCCACTATTGATAACGCCACTCAGACGCTGTGGTTTGGTAACACCACCAACAGCGCAGTGACGGCCATTGACGCCAAAACGGGGGATGTCAAAGGGCGTCTGGTGCTGGATGACCGCAAACGTAGCGAAACGGTCAAACCGCTGCAGCCTCGCCAGCTGGTAGCCGATGACGCCACCAATACCGTTTACATCACCGGTATCGGGAAAGAGAGTGTTGTCTGGGTGGTTGATGGCGCGACGCTGAAGTTAAAAGACACGATCGCCAATACTGGCACGTTCAGTACCGGTCTGGCGCTGGATGCGCAGGCAAAACGCCTGTACACCACCAGTGCTGATGGTGAGCTGGTGACGATTGATACGGCAACAAACAAAATCCTCAGCCGTAAAAAAGTACAGGATGACGGGAAAGAACACTTTTATCTGAACCTGAGCCTGGACACCGCCGGTCAGCGCGCCTTCCTGACAGATTCAAAACAGCCGGAAGTGCTGGTGGTAAGCCTGAAAGATGGTAGTGTGATCGAAAAAATCGCCGCGCCTGAATCTCTGGCTGTGCTGTTTAACCCGACACGGAATGAAGCGTACGTCACGCACCGTGAAGCGGGAAAGGTGAGCGTAATTGATGCAAAAACCTACAAGGTAACCAAAACCTTTGATACACCTGTCTACCCGAACAGCCTGGCGCTGTCTGCGGATGGCAAAACGCTGTATGTGACGGTGAAACAGAAGTCCACCCGTCAGCAGGAAGCAACCCAGCCTGACGACGTGATTCGTATCGTGCTGTGATGCAAGGGAAGGCCGCTTGTCAGTTAAGCGGTATTAAGCCACTCTGTTATTTTAGTGGCATCGTTCCGTTCACTCAGACTTTCCTGCTACCTGCATAATCCGCTGCGGTGAACGTGTTAAGGGGGCTATCGCGCCCCCTTAACAATCCCGTCTCCCGGCAAAGAAAATCGCCGCTGCGCGGTACCCTCAGCTTATTCCTTCCGGCTTTTCGGGGACGGTGAAGTGGTTTAATAGTTTTAGACACGTTCAGAGGTTATAAATTAAATAACTGATGAGGTGCAAAAAATGAATTCACGCCGATTTACCCCAGAGTTTAAACGCGAGTGCGCTGAGCTGGTCCTCGACCATGGCTACTCATTCCGCCAGGCCTGCGAAGCCTCTGATGTCGGTGTCACGTCCATGAGACGCTGGGTCAGACAGCTTGAAATTGAACGTGGTGGCCTGGTTTTATCCGGTCAGGGCATCCCCTCTCCGGCTCCTCCGCTCACGCCAGAGCAGCAGTACATTCGTCAGCTTGAAGAACGGGTTCAGCGGCTTGAGAGGGACAAGGAGATATTAAAAAAGGCTACAGCTTTGCTGATGTCGGACGCCAGCAAGCCCTGAAACTTGTCGCCGCCCTGAGCCAGGAATACAGCGTAAAAGAGCTCTGTGCGGTCCTCGGCGTTTGCCGGAGTCTGGTTTACTACCATCGCAAACGCCAGAAACAACCGGATACGACGCGAATTGCCCTACAGCGAAGGGTGGCCGAGCTACACCGTCTTGGGCGGGGCTCAGCCGGAGCAAGAACGTTGTCTTTACTGCTTCGCCGCGAAGGAGAAAACGTTGGGCGTTACAAGGCCGGGCGACTGATGAAAGAAGCCGGTCTGGTGAGCAGGCAGCCCGGAAAACACCGCTATCGCCTGTGTAACCGGCAGTCTAATCTGGCGGAAAATCATCTCAGTCGCAATTTTACGGTAAATGCACCGGATAATGTGTGGTGTGGAGATATCACTTTTATCAGAACACAAGCGGGCTGGCTGTATCTGGCAGTGGTACTGGATTTATACGCGCGAAAAGTGGTGGGTTGGGCGTTCTCGTCTGTGGCTGACAGCCAGCTGGCGCAGAATGCCCTTACAATGGCCTGGGAAAACCGGGGCCGTCCAAAAGGATTAATGTTCCACTCTGACCAGGGTTCTCAGTATGCCAGCATGTCATACAGGGACATAGCGAAGCTGTACGGCATCAGACTCAGCATGAGTCGCAAAGGAAACTGCTGGGACAATGCCGTTGCAGAGAGGCTGTTCCGGAGTCTTAAAACGGAATGGTTGTTACGTGAAGGCTACCGAAACAGAAGTGAAGCAGTGAAGGATGTGGTTCAGTACCTGAGTGGGTATTACAACCGGGTAAGGCCGCATAAAAACAACGGAGGGTTAACACCTGCCGAGATGGAAAGACAAAGAACCTCAGGTCGTGTCCAAATTAAGTAGACCACTTCATGCCCGACCCGAAGCCGGAAGGAATAAGCTGAGGGTACCGCGAAGCGGCGATTTTCTTTGCCGGGAGACGGGATTGTTAAGGGGGCGCGATAGCCCCCTTAACACGTTCACCGCAGCGGATTATGCAGGTAGCAGAATGTCTGAGTGAACGGAACGATACCACTGAAATAACAAAGTACTCTGGTGTCGCTTAACTGACTGGTATTAGATCATCTGATCCCTTTTTTTATGCCGTCCGCTTAACAGGAGCCATCAGGCTGGCATTGATTTACGGATCGCGCTGAGCAGCGTTTGTGCGCCTGATGAGAGTGGGGCATCTACCCGGGTGAGGATCCCAATAGGTTCACCCGCCCCCGGCGATGTGACCGGCAGTGCTGTTAGTGTACCCCGGCGTAAATCGTCTTTTACCGCGCCGGAAGGCACGAACCAGACGTAGTCAAAATCTACGGTGAGCTGGCGTGAAAGAGAGGCCGACAGCGTTTCAATACAACCGGAAGGTAGTTTGCAGCCCTGCATCTCTAATAACGCCTCGGCGTTCTGGCGCGGAACTGTACCTTTTGGTGACACCACTACAGGCCACTCCATGACGCGGCTTAAGGTGACGGTGTCCTGCAGCAACGGGTGGTTGGGACGCACGACCAGCTTCAGTGATTCCAGGAACAGCAGTTCGTAATTAAGCCCCCCCATCAGTTCAGGATCGGACATGCGCCCAATGCCGAGATCCAGCTCACCGGATTTCAGCCCCGCGAGCAGCATGGTGTTATTCATGGTCGCGACCTGGATCGTCGTATGCTTTTGCTGCTTGTGGAACTGACCAATAACGGCAGGCAAAATCCCCAGCGCAGCCGTAGGCAGAGCGCCAACGCGCACAATCTCGCTGGCGTGCTCCTCTTTACGGTTCAACGCCTGACCTGCGGTGTTGAGAGCATCCAGAACCTTGACGGCGTGCGTCAGGAATTGTTCCCCCACAAGCGTAAGTTGTGCGCCCAGGCGACCACGATCGAAAAGCCGGGTTCCGGTGAGTTGTTCCAGCTCGTTTAGCGTTTTTGAGAGGGCGGGCTGGCTAAGGTTAAGAGTTTCAGCCGCTCGCCCCAGCGTTCCCTGTTGAGCGACGGCCACAAATGTATGCAAATGGCGCAAGCGTATGCGCTGACTGAACAGACCATTTTTTTCCATAGGCGATGTTAAAAACAGAGCGGTGCGGGTGACAAGTTAAGTTGTTTAATTTTGATAACCTGATAGCAAAATATTTTTAACATTTGATCTATTTGAGTTACAAGCTGTTTTTCGCGCCGCGCAATTTTCCCTCATGAGCCAGGGTTCTGAGTTTGTTCCGGAAAGAGCAGGCTTTAACCACTCGCCTGTCCAGATCACAAATCGTAAATTCTTCCCGCCAGAAAGAACGGGCTTCTCTACACTCCAGGTAATATTCACTGGAGGCATGACATCATGGCGAACACCATCACGGCTGATGATATTCGGGAACACTTTTCGCAGGCTATGTCGGCGATGTACCAGCAGGAAGTTCCGCAGTACGGCACATTGCTTGAACTGGTTGCGGACGTAAACCTGGCGGTTCTGGAAAATAACCCGCTCTTACATGAACAACTGGCGAACTCAGATGAACTGGCGCGTCTGAATGTTGAGCGCCACGGTGCGATCCGTGTCGGTACTGCGCTTGAACTTTCAACATTACGTCGCATGTTTGCCATTATGGGCATGTACCCGGTCAGCTATTACGACCTCTCCCAGGCAGGGGTTCCCGTCCACTCGACGGCGTTCCGGCCGGTGGAGGATGCAGCACTTTGCCGTAATCCATTTCGTATTTTCACATCGCTGCTACGTCTTGAGTTGATTGAAAATGTCGCCCTGCGCGAACGGGCGGCGGAGATCCTCTCACGGCGAAACATCTTCACGCCACGCTGTCTGGAACTTATTGAACTGCATGAATCAACCGGGCAGTTCACCGACGCACAGGCGCGTGAGTTTGTTCAGGAAGCACTGGAAACCTTCCGCTGGCACCGCCATGCGACGGTCGATCAGGAAACCTACCTGGCACTGCATAATGAACACCGCCTGATTGCCGACGTGGTCTGTTTCCCCGGTTGCCACATCAACCATCTCACACCGCGCACGCTGGATATCGACCGGGTGCAGGAGCTGATGCCGAAGTACGGTATTGAGCCAAAAATTTTGATTGAAGGGCCGCCGCGTCGAGAGGTGCCAGTTTTGCTACGCCAGACCAGCTTTAAAGCGCTGGAGGAACCGGTGTTCTTTGCCGGGGAACATAAAGGCACCCATACCGCCCGGTTTGGTGAAATTGAGCAGCGCGGCGTCGCACTCACGCCGAAAGGCCGCGAACTGTACGATAGTTTGCTCGGGCAGGCCGGGACGGGCAAAGACAACCTGACGCACCAGCTGCATTTGCAGGATATCTTTAGCGCTTTCCCGGACAGCGAAATGTTAATGCGCCGTCAGGAGCTGGCGTATTTCCGCTATCGCCTGACACCCGCAGGGGAAGCGCATCGCCATGCGTTTCGCCCGGGCGACGATCCGCAGCCACTGATTGAGCGCGGGTGGGTGGTCGCACAGCCGATCACCTACGAAGATTTTCTGCCGGTCAGTGCAGCAGGGATTTTTCAGTCGAACCTCGGCAATGAAACTCAGGCGCGAAGCCATGGTAATGCCAGCCGCGAGGCTTTTGAAGCGGCGCTGGGAAGCCCGGTCTATGACGAGTTTACCCTTTACCAGGAGGCGGAAACACGCAGCAAACAGCGTTGCGGTTTACTCTGAAATCGTTACTCTGCTGGGGTGTGATGGAAAAAGAAGGTGGTTATGAAAAATTCCTCCGCCCCCGTGGCTGAAACGCTGCAGGGCGCTCTGACGGGTTTTACCGATGACAATGTTCACGTCTGGTGCGGCATACCCTATGCTGCACCGCCTGTTGGTCAGTGGCGCTGGCGTTCCCCGCAACCGCCCGAACGCTGGGACGGTGTGCGGCAGGCGACGACGTTTTCTGCCTCAAGCTGGCAAAGCAGTGAGTATTGCCAGGAACTTGGCGGCGGCGATCCCGGTCAATTTTCTGAAGATTGTCTTTACCTCAACGTCTGGTCACCGGCCGTGCGTCCGGCTCCGCTTCCGGTGATGGTCTGGCTGCACGGCGGTGGGTTTACCATCGGCGCGGGTGGGCTTCCACCGTATAACGGCAAAGCGCTGGCAGAACGTGGCGTGGTTGTTGTGACCCTCAATTACCGTCTCGGGCATCTCGGCTTTTTCGCCCATCCTGCGCTGGAGGGAGAAGAAGATCGCGTGGTGCATAATTTCGCGTTGCTCGACCAGATTGCGGCGCTGGGCTGGGTGCGGGACAATATTGCCGCGTTTGGCGGCGATCCGAACAACATCACGCTGTTTGGCGAATCAGCCGGTGCGCGCAGTGTGTTGTCACTGCTGGCATCTCCTCTGGCGGAGGGGGCATTCCATAAAGCGATTGTGCAAAGCGGGTACACGTTACCGGACACGCCGCGCGAGCAGGCAATGCAAAAAGGGGAAGCGCTGGCCACACATTTTGGCCTTGAAAACGCCAGCGCGGAGCAGTTGCGCGCCATTCCGCCAGAGGCGTTCTGGTCTCTGACGGCTCCGCTGAACATTGCCCCTGCGCCGGTGGTGGGAGATTGTGTCCTGCCGGAAGCGATGCTCGATATGTTCTTTGCTGCTCGCCAGCATCCGGTTCCGGTCATGATTGGCTCTAACAGCGATGAGGCCAGCGTGATGGCGGTATTTGGCATCGATCTTGCCGGGCAAATTCAGAAGCTTCGCCGTGAACGACGTTTTGGCCTGGGGTTGATTAAGCTGCTCTATCCGGGTGTGAAGGGGGATGAGGAGCTGGGCAGGCAGGTGTGTCGTGATATGGCTTTCACCACGATGGGATATGTGGTGATGCAGGCTCAGCAACGCGTCGGCGCGCCGTGCTGGCGCTACTGGTTTGATTATGTGGCGGAAGCGGAACATGCGACTTATGTCAACGGTGCCTGGCACGGTAACGAAGTGCCTTATGTTTTTGACACGCTGGGACAGATAGAACCTTCCCGCCAGTATGTCAACGCCCGCGATCTACAGTTTTCTGCAAACGTAGCCGACTACTGGGTAAGCTTTGCACGTGACGCCCACAGTAGCCGTGACATCCTCCCGGGGCCGACGCACTGGCCCGCCTGCCGCAAAGGCCGCGATGTGTTGCTACGTATTGGCGTGAATAAACATGCAGGTTTCAGGCTTGAAAACCGCTTTATGCGCGCCCGCATGAGTCTCTTTAAGCGAGTGATGAAGCACCACGTCAGCCTCGACTGAGCAGGCAGGAACGAAACGCCGCCAGGCCATGTTCGGGGCCTGGCGATTCGCGTAACACCAGCCGATAGCTCGCACCGGTTTTAATGCTCGTCTCAAAAGGCCGCGCCAGCCTTCCGGCGCGGACATCTTCTTCCACCAGTGTCTCGTCGGCGATGGCAATGCCCAGCCCCTGAATGGCGGCAGTAATGGCGAGATCCATCGTATCGAAGTGTTGATTTTTGTGCATGACAAATGTCGGATGCGTCTGTTTCGCCAGCCACAATGACCAGTCAGTCTTATCCCTTGTCGGGTGGAGAAACGTCAGTGACTCCAGCGCCGCCCCCGCCCGCAACGGGCTGAGTACCGGGGTTAAGGCCTCTTCAAACAGCAGATCGCCCGCACTCATGTGGGTGCCGAAAACAATGGCCGCGTCGTAGGATTCGGTTTTGAAATTGACGTTGTGATCGGTGGTCGTGGTTAAGGCGATTTGCAGATCAGGCTGCTCGCGCTCGACCTCCAGCAGACGGGGTACCAGCCAACGCATGGCACAGGTAGGCGCTTTCAGACGGATCACGGTTTGCTGGGCACGGGCCTGCTGGGCCACGGTAAGCAGATGCTCAAAAGCGGATTGCAGCTCCGGAAGCAGGGCACTGCCTTGCGGGGAGAGGCGCAGACCGCGTGAATGACGCTCAAATAAGGGAAAACCAAACCACGCTTCAAGGGCGGCAATTTTGCGGCTCACGGCTCCCTGAGTCAGGCAAAGCTCTCTGGCAGCATGGGTGAGATTAAGGTGACGCGCGGTTTTCAAAAACGCGTCAACCGCATTGAGCGGGAATGAACGGCGCGACATAGAACACCTCAGTTATGCATTTTTCTCATGGCTATTATGACAACAATTCGATTGTCCCGACAACGCACTTATTGTTTGAATAGTTATGCAATATCCACGAGAAGGGACAGATGATGACTTTGAAAACCCCGGTGCAAGCCCGTTCCAAACTGCCTGACGTTGGTACCACCATTTTTACCGTTATCGGTCAGCTCTCTGCCCGACATAACGCCATCAACCTTTCTCAGGGTGCGCCGAATTTTTCCTGCGACCCGAAACTGATAGCCGGCGTGACCCGTGCGATGGAAGCCGGGCATAACCAGTACGCGGCGATGACCGGCCTGCAGCCATTGAAGGAGCGTATCGCGGAAAAAATCGCCACCCTTTACGGCACACAGTATGACCCGGGCAGCGAGGTACTGGTCACGGCCAGCGCCAGTGAAGGGCTTTACTCGGCAATCAGCGGACTGGTGCATCCGGGTGATGAGGTGATTTACTTCGAGCCGTCATTTGACAGCTATGCGCCAATTGTACGCCTGCAGGGGGCCACACCGGTTGCCATCAAGCTGACCGTGCCAGACTTTGCCGTTAACTGGGATGAAGTCCGGGCAGCAATCACCCCGCGAACGCGCATGATCATCATCAACACGCCGCATAACCCGAGTGGCCAGGTGTTTTCAGCGCATGACCTGCAACAGCTGGCGGCGGTGACCCGTAATACCGATATCATTATTTTGTCTGACGAAGTGTATGAACATGTGGTGTTTGACGGTGAACCGCACCACGGGATGGCCACGCACCCGCAACTGGCGGAGCGGAGCGTCATTATCTCATCTTTCGGAAAAACCTATCACGTCACTGGCTGGCGCGTAGGGTATTGTGTTGCGCCAGCGGTACTGATGGACGAAATCTGCAAGGTCCATCAATTTCTGATGTTTTCTGCCGATACCCCCATGCAGCACGCGTTTGCCGAACATATGACCGATCCGCAAACCTGGCTGTCGCTGGCGGCGTTTTATCAGCGTAAGCGCGACCTGCTACAAAATTTGTTGAGTGATTCACCGTTCAGACTGCTGCCGAATGCCGGTTCATTCTTCCTGCTGGCGGATTACAGCCATTTCAGCGAGGAGAGTGACAGCGACATGGTGAAACGGCTGATTACTGAATACGGTGTTGCCACGATCCCGCTGTCGGCGTTTTATGCTGACGGCACAGATAATAAATTGATCCGTCTCTCTTTTGCGAAAGATGAGGCGACGTTACGGGCAGGTGCCCAGGCCCTGTGTCGGGTTAAACCACGCTAAGTGCCTATCCCATTAGGCTCGAAGGAGTTGTTGATGAAATTACGCGCGTTAGTTGTCGGCATGGGATTGCTGTGTACGTTTTCGTCGTTCGCCGCCACTGAGCTGCGTTACGGGCTGGAAGCGGAATATCCACCGTTTGAGAGCCGTAATGCCTCCGGTGAGCTGGAAGGGTTTGATGTTGAGCTGGGCAAGGCGATTTGCAACGCAGCCGCGCTGAAATGTAGCTGGGTTGAAACATCATTTGATGCGTTGATCCCGGGACTGGCGGCGAAGAAATTTGATGCTATTAACTCGGCGATGAACATCACCGAACAGCGGCGCAAGAGCATTGATTTTACCCAGCCTATCTACCGTATCCCTTCCCAGCTCGTCGGCAAGGCCGGCACGGCGGTTGAGGCGACGCCTGAAGGGCTGAAAGGCAAAACCATCGGCGTGCTGCAGGGCTCGATTCAGGAAACCTATGCTAAAGAGCACTGGGAAAAACACGGTGTCACCGTAGTGTCTTACAAAGATCAGAACATGGCGTGGGGAGATTTGCTGAATGGCCGCATTGATGCCTCGCTGGTGATGTCAGCTGCCGGGCAGGCAGGTTTCCTCAGCAAGCCGCAGGGTAAAGGGTTTGGTTTTATCGGCAAACCGGTGTCTGACGACACGATCCTGGGCAGCGGTATCGGCTTTGGGTTGCGTAAGGGGGATGAGGCTACCCAAAAGCAACTTAATGCCGCAATCGATAAAGTGCGTGCCGACGGCACGATCGCCAGACTCGCTGATAAGTACTTCCCGGGTATCGATGTCAGCGTAAAATAAGCGTCTCGTTTGGTCCCGGCTGTTGATGTCCAGCCGGGACTCTTTTATACCGCGCTTTACATCACTTCCGTGCTGTTCCGGTCGACAGAAAATATTTCTCACTTTGTTCATATAATCACCTGGCAACAATTGGATTCTTAACCGTTTTTGTTTAGGCTGTGCGTTCTTTCTTGCCGTCGTTTCGCCACTCGCGAAATACATTCACACGACCATAAGGACGTTTTTCCAGGCATGAATCGCAGACGTTTTTTAAAAGGCTCGCTGGCAATGGCTGCCCTGAGCGGCACATCTGGCCTTGCTTCTCTGTTTTCCCAGGCGGCATACGCTGCTGACTCTGATATTGCTGACGGTCAGAGCCATCGTTTTGATTTCTCCGTACTGCAATCTATGGCGCATGATCTGGCAAAAACCCCGTGGGGGGGTGCACCGCGTCCGCTACCGGAAACGCTGGCAACCATGACGCCGCAGGCGTACAACGCCATTCGATACGATGAAAAGCAGTCACTGTGGAATAATATTGAAGGCCGTCAGCTTGACGTGCAGTTCTTCCATATGGGGATGGGTTTCCGCCGCCGTGTGCGCATGTTCTCACTGGATCAATCCACGTCCCAGGCGCGTGAGATCCACTTCCGACCGGAACTGTTCAGTTACGGTGACACCGGTGTGGATACCAAACAACTGGAAGGGCAAAGCGATCTCGGTTTTGCGGGTTTTCGCGCCTTTAAAGCGCCTGAGCTGGCGCGTCGCGATATTGTCTCGTTCCTGGGGGCAAGCTATTTCCGCGCGGTTGACGATACCTACCAGTACGGCCTTTCCGCTCGTGGTCTGGCGGTGGATACCTTTACCGATACGCCGGAAGAGTTTCCTGATTTCACCGCGTTCTGGTTTGAAACCGTCAAACCGGGCGACACCACCTTTACCGTCTATACGCTGCTGGATAGCCCAAGCATCACCGGTGCCTATAAGTTCGTGATCCACTGTGAGAAGAGTCAGGTGATCATGGAGGTGGAAAACCATCTCTATGCGCGTAAGAACATCAAACAGCTGGGCATCGCGCCGATGACCAGTATGTTCAGCTGCGGTAATAACGAACGCCGCATGTGCGACACCATTCACCCACAAATTCATGACTCCGACCGTCTGGCGATGTGGCGTGGTAACGGCGAGTGGATCTGCCGCCCGCTGAACAACCCGCAGAAACTGCAGTTCAATGCCTATGTCGACAAAAATCCGAAAGGGTTTGGTTTGCTGCAGCTTGACCGTGATTTCTCCCACTATCAGGACATCATGGGCTGGTATAACAAACGCCCAAGCCTGTGGGTTGAACCGCGCAACAACTGGGGCAAAGGCGCAGTTGGCCTGATGGAGATCCCGACCACGGGTGAAACGCTGGATAACGTGGTGTGCTTCTGGCAGCCGGAGAAACCAGTGGAAGCAGGCGATGAGCTGGACTTCAAATATCGTCTTTACTGGAGCGCGCAGCCACCTGTGCGTTCCCCGCTGGCGAATGTCTACGCGACCCGTACCGGTATGGGCGGTTTCCCGGAAGGCTGGGCACCTGGTGAAAACTATCCGAAAGTGTGGGCCCGTCGCTTTGCTATCGACTTCGTCGGTGGCGATCTGAAGGCCGCCGCGCCGAAAGGGATTGAACCGGTGATCACGCTTTCCAGTGGTGAAGCGAAGCAGATTGAGATCCTCTACGTCGAGCCGTTTGACGGGTATCGCATTCTGTTTGACTGGTACCCAACGTCTGATTCAACAGATCCGGTGGATATGCGTCTGTTCCTGCGCTGCCAGGGGGAGGCTATCAGCGAAACCTGGTTGTATCAGTACTTCCCGCCTGCGCCGGATAAACGTCACTACGTTGACGACCGGGTTATGCGTTAATCGGGTGGAAATCTGCCGGGTGGCGCTATGCTAACCCGGCATACAACAACTTCGCTATAAAGCCCCCAGTAACGGCGTGCGGGTGATCCGCTGATTGCCGTTAATCACTTTTTCACCGCGCAGGTGAATATTTTCGCCCGCAAAAGCCTCAATGACCACATCGTCGGTAACATCCACCCGGTGCTCAATTAACACATCACCACTGATCCGTGCGCGTCCCTGAATGACAACCCGGTCGTCAAGCATGATTGGCCCGCCGCGTAACCACGCCTGGCCGCCGATCAGCACATGGTGCTTAATGATGCAGTTGCCTTCGACCACCGCATTCTCCGCCACCTGAGAGCTGTAGCGTACGGTAGGAATGGCATCCTCGCCAAAACCGGCAATCAGACGCGCATTGCCATACACTTTCGCACAGTCGCAAACCCAGACGTTATTGAGATCGTTGCCCTCGAGAATGGCATTGTCGAACACTTCGGCACGGTGCTCAATAAACGCATAATTCACCAGCGCCTCGCCGTAGATTTGCGCCTGATGCACAACGTGCGATCGGCTCACGGTGGCTTTATCGTAGATTTTAAGGATCTGCTCGTGGTCAGGCGTAAGCCCTTTGGCCGCAATAACCATGCTGTTGTGAAGCACGCGGGCATCGCCGTAAATATGGCATTCGCCACGCACGCTGGAATGCTGAATGGTGACGTTGTCACTTATTTGCGCCCCATGACTGACCTGAGCGCCATCCAGCCAGCTGTTACCGCCAATACGGGCGTGATGGCTAACGACGCAAGGCAGGGTAAGACGGGCATTATCAGACACAGTGGCTCCGGCAAACACCACGCTGTTTTCGTCGTAGATCCAGCAGTGCCCCTCTTGTGCGAGGGCGCTCTCATCGTCAATCCAGCCGCCTTTTGTCCCGCTGACAATGTCGTTAAAATCAGCGGTGGCGATAATTTGTCGCAGGGTGGTCGAGCGCTTTGTCTCACCGTTTTGCCATTGCCAGAGGCGGGTTTCGTCGCTAAGCCGGTACTTTTTCATGATGTTATCTCTGATAAGCGTCTTAACTAAACGTAGCAAACTTTCGGCTTTGCGAAGTGCTGGCATCCGCTGCGGAAACCCCTTAAAATGGCATTTAAAATACATTTTAAAATTTAAAATAAATGCATAAAAGTAACAAAGCTCAACAAGTCCTTAACTTACCCGCGGGCTACTTTGGTATGGTGCTGGGAACCATTGGTATGGGCTTCGCCTGGCGTTACGCCAGTACTATCTGGCCGGTGACGCGCTGGCCGGGAGAGTGTCTGGTTGCCCTGGCAGTGGGGATCTGGTTTTTGCTGACAGTGGCATTTATCACCCGCGCGATCCGTTTTCCGCACAGCGTACTGGCGGAAATGCGTCATCCGGTGATGAGCAGTTTTGTCAGCCTTTTTCCCGCCACGACCATGCTGGTGGCTATCGGTTTTGTTCCCTGGTTCCGCCCGGTCTCGCTGGGATTGTTCAGCGTAGGGGTGGTGGTTCAGCTCTCATATTCTGCCTGGCAAAGCGCCGGGTTATGGCGCGGTAAACACCCGGAAGAGGCCACAACGCCCGGGTTATATCTGCCTACGGTCGCGAACAACTTTATTAGCGCGATGGCCTGTGGTGCGCTGGGGTTCAATGATGCGGGATTGGTCTTCCTGGGGGCGGGGATTTTTTCCTGGCTCAGCCTCGAACCAGTGATTTTACAACGCCTGCGCAGCGCCGGGGAGCTACCTTCGGCGCTACGTACCTCATTGGGTATTCAACTGGCACCCGCGCTGGTGGCCTGTAGTGCCTGGTTTAGCGTCAACGGCGGTGAGGCGGATACCCTGGCCAAAATGCTGTTCGGCTACGGCCTGTTGCAACTGCTGTTTATGCTGCGCCTGATGCCGTGGTATCTGTCCCAGCCCTTTAACGCCTCTTTCTGGAGCTTCTCGTTCGGCGTTTCAGCGCTGGCGACCACCGGGTTACATCTGGGACAGAGCAGCCCGTCGGGTTTCTTCCACGTTATTGCGCTCCCCCTGTTTATTTTCACCAACGTCATCATTGTGATGCTGTTGGTTCGTACATTTATCTTGCTGATGCAGGGCAAACTTCTGGTGCGCACTGATAAGGCTCTGCTTATGCCATCTGAGGAAAAATAATGACTGTTGCTGAGAATATCTTCACCGAAAAATATGGTCTGACCCGTACGCACTCTGAGGTGCTGTACAGCGCGAAAATCGTTAAGCCGGGTAATACGCTCGATCTCGGGTGTGGTAATGGGCGTAACAGTCTCTGGCTTGCCGCCAACGGTTACGATGTGACGGCGTGGGATAAAAACCCAATGAGCATTGATACCATCGAGCGTATTAAAGCGGCGGAAGGGATCGAAAACCTGCAGACGGCGATCAAAGATCTCAACAGCCTGAGCTTTGACGGAGAGTACGATTTTATTCTTTCCACCGTGGTACTGATGTTCCTGGAAGCGAAAACCATTCCTGGCCTCATCACCAATATGCAGCGTTGCACCAGACCGGGCGGTTACAACCTGATTGTGGCTGCAATGGATACGGTGGATTATCCGTGCACCGTCGGTTTTCCGTTTGCTTTTAAAACCGGAGAATTGAGCAATTACTATGCTGGCTGGGAGTTGCTTAAATATAACGAGGAAGTCGGGGAGCTGCACCGCACTGACGCAAACGGAAACCGCATCAAGCTGCGTTTTGCCACCATGCTGGCGCGCAAAAACGCGTAACGGGTTTATGTTCGGGCAGTCTTTTTGCTATTTGTGCTATCAGTATCATTTTTTGCCACAACAAACCCACACATCTTTTGCTATAACTTCAAGTGCATACTTGCAGATAACATGGAATACCATCATGCGTACTCAAACTTTTTATAAAGTTGCAGTGCTTACTGGTCTGTTGGCGTTGGCGGGTTGTTCTTCAAAAGTAGCAGCCCCCGAACAATACTCAGGCTTTTTAAAAGACTATTCTGGCTTGAAGGAAACCACTTCCGCGACGGGTAAACCAACATTGCGTTGGGTTGATCCGTCCTATAAGGAAGCGAATTATGACAGTATTGTCTGGAACCCGATTACCTATTATCCGGTACCAAAACCGACAACACAGATTGGTCAAAAAACGCTGGATGAGCTGCTGACATATACCAATACCAAAATGAAAACGGCGATTGGTCAACGTAAGCCGATTGTGGCAACGCCGGGCAAACATAGCCTGATCTTCCGTGGGGCAATCACCGGGGTGAGTTCACAGAAAGAAGGCCTGCAGTTCTATGAAGTCGTACCTGTTGCGCTGGTTGTTGCGGGTACGCAGATGGCAACCGGCCACCGCACGATGGATACCCACCTCTACTTTGAAGGTGAGTTAATTGATGCAGCGACCAACAAGCCTGTGATGAAGGTCGTTCGTAAAGGTGAGGGTAAAGAACTGGCTAACGAAAATACGCCAATGGGCTTTGCGACGCTGAAACAGGTTGTTGATGACATGGCAACGGATGCGACCATGTTTGATGTGCATAAAACGGCAAAATAATAAAAATGGCCTGCAATGTAGCAGGCCATTTTTTTACGCCGTGCGCAGACGGCGGAACCAGGTTTCCGGCTTCGTGAACATCACCATATTCCCGCCAAGAATCAACAGCAGGCCGATAATTCCATTGATGTGCCATTCGTATCCCTCGTAAACCGTTGAGATAGACAGCGCGACCAGCGGGAACAGCAGGGTGCTGTAAGCCGCTTTGCCCGGGCCGATACGCCCCACCAGCGTAAAGTATGCCCCGAACGCAATCACCGAGCCAAAGATCGCCAGATAGAGCAGCGCACCGATGTAACTCACGTTCCACTCAGGCATAAAGTTGTCGCCGCGCAAGAGTGCAATCAGCCCCATCACCAGTGTGCCGTAGAGCATTGCCCAGGCGTTGGTGGTCATGGTTTCAAGCCCGTTTCGCTGGTGGCGAAGGCTTATCATGTTGCCCAGCGAGAACCCATAGGTGCCGAGGGCAGAAAGACCAATACCGGTAAGCAGTGAGGCGCTCCAGCCGCTTGCCAGCAGGTCGTTCCAGAAGAGCGTGATGATCCCCACCAGACCCAGCGTTGCTGCCGTCCAGAAGCGGGCAGGAGGACGTTGTCCAAAGAAGATAAAGCTGTTGATGGCGTTATAGAGTACCGCCATAGAGAAAATCACCGACTCCAGCCCGGTATTGATGTGCGCAGCCGCGGTGTAAAAGCACCAGAAATTGAAGCAGAAAACGCAGCATCCCTGAACAACACAAAAGAGGTGATCCCGCAGTGACAGCTTGCGTAAACGGCGAAGGGCGGTTAATACGATCATCATCGTGGCGCAGGCCACGGCGAAGCGCCAGAATATCGACACAGGAGCAGCAACCGTGCCCTGTTGCAGAAAAATGGCAATCCAGGTTGTTCCCCAGATAACCACCACCAGCCCATACAGTATTGCGTTCATTGTTTCTCTCTTCTCAAACCGCGGAAACCCTCAGTGTGGCGACATTGACTCTGCGTGGCTTTCACCGGCTTGCGGTGGACTTGCAAATTCTTGCGCTTTTTTATCGCGTCAGATCTGGCAACGGGGAGCAACAATTCTTAGACTTGAGTTCTGATTAATGACTTGTTAACGGCTATGTCTCGCGCTTACGACACCTTTGAAACGCTACGCCAACAGAATGCAGTGCTGCGGGAAACCGTTGCGCTTAACTCTGGCATTCAGCTGGCGGCCTGGTACAACAAGCACGATACGATAACGGTCAAAAGCGATCATCACACGCTCAGCCTGTACGTGGCAGACGGCTACGAAAGCTATCAAAAAACGCCGGGTGGCTGGAAGAATGGGGGTGGCCCGGATCGTTTTTGTCTGATGCCGAAAGAAAGCGAATCCACGTGGGATATCCGCGACGATTTGTCGTTCGTCCATCTCTACTGTACTGATGAGCACCTGCGCGATGTCGGCGAGAAAATCTGGGATCGGCGGCCAGTGTCGTTGACGCTGGATGAAAAGATCTTCGGCAGCGACCCGAAAATCACCGCGCTCTACCGCCAGTTTTTGCTTGGCTGTGACTGGCAGCAAAAGGCCAATCAGCTGACGCTGAGCACGGCATCTACGCTGTTACTGACCCACCTGTTGCAGAATTACGCCAGCGTGCAGTGGAAGTTGCCGGTAGTCACCGGCGGGCTGTCGCCGTTTGTGCTGCGAAATGTGCTCGCGTTTATTGAAGAGAACCTTTCTGAGCCGCTGACGCTTGCGGAACTGGCCGATCAGGCTGCGCTGAGCGAATATCACTTCGCCAGAATGTTCCGCCAGTCGATGGGGCAAGCACCGCATCAGTACGTGATGCTGCGGCGAATGGAGAAGGCCAAAGTGCTGGTGCAGCACACGGCGAAGCCACTCACAGAGATTGCGCTGGCCTGCGGATTTAACTCTGCAAGCCACTTCAGTAACCGTTTTCGCAGCGTGATGGGGATGACCCCGTCGCAATTACGCACGGCGAACGTGTGAAAACACGGCATAGCACAACCCACCGAGTACCAGCCCCCAGAATGCCGAGCCAATACCCAGGATAGTCACACCGCTGGCGGTCATCAGAAACGTGACAATCGCCGCGTCACGCTCAGTAACGTTATGCAATGCCTGATATAAGCTCCCGCTGATGGTGCCCAGCAGCGCCAGCCCAGCCAGCGTCTGGATCCAGCTCAGCGGCAGGGCGGCCATCAACCCGGTAATGGACCCCCCGAAAATACCCGCCAGCAGGTAAAAAACGCCCGCCGCAATGGCCGCCAGCCAGCGTTTTCCGGCATCCGGGTGGGCATCCGGACTCTGGCAAATCGCGGCGGTAATGGCCGCAATACAGATGGAATAGACGCCAAAGGGTGACAGCAGCAACGCCAGCCCGCCGGTGAAGATCATCAGCGGCGATACCGCCAGCGGATAGCCAGATGCCTTCATCGTGGCGAATCCGGGGGCATTTTGCGAGGCCATCGTCACCAGAAAGAAGGGTAAGCCAATGCTCACCAGACTGGTGAGGGTAAATGTCGGGGCGATAAACTGCGGCATCACAACAGATAATGTCACATTATTTGTGACAACGTCACCTCCAGGCCATGCCACGATCCCGCCTGTCAGCAGAGTCGCAACAATGGCATACCGTGGTGCACGCGCTTTGGCAATTATCCATGCCGCCAGCATGCTGCCGCACAGCAGAAAATGTCCTTCAAGATGGCTAAACGCCTGCAACCCAAAGCGCAACAACACGCCTGCCAGCATGGCGGCGGCCAGTGAATGTGGGATGAGTTTCATCAGGCGCGCAAATAATCCGGTGACGCCACACAGCAGAATGAGCGCATTGGCAAAGATAAACACGCCGATGGTTTCGGCAAGCGTTACTCCGTGCAGGCTGGTGGCTAACAGCGCTGCGCCGGGCGTTGACCAGGCGGTGAGGACTGGCGCTTTATACCACCATGACAGTGCCAGCGTACTGACTCCCATACCGATCCCAAGCGCGGTCATCCACCCGGCGACCTGGTGGGCATTTGCCCCAGCCGCGACGGCGGCTTGCCAGATGATGGCGGCAGAACTGGCATATCCCACCAGAACCGCAACAAAGCCGGCAAGAACGGCCGGAAAGAGAGAAGTCGAACTGCGCATAAAAACTCCGTTGTGCGTTATAACGTCCACCGGAAGATAACACTGTGCGCTATAACGCACAAGTGCTATACTGACCCGCACCGGGAGGGAAATATGGAAATTACACAACATCTTGCTACTACACTGAAAATACAGCGTCAGGCGAGGGGCTGGAGCCTGTCGAAGCTGTCGGAAGAGACGGGCGTTTCAAAAGCGATGCTGGGGCAAATTGAGCGCAATGAATCCAGCCCGACGGTATCCACGCTATGGAAAATTGCCACCGGGTTGAATGTCCCGTTTTCCGCATTTATTACGCCGGAGGCGGACAGGCAGGCCATCTTTGACCCGCAGCAGCAGGCGATGGTGGTGAAACCCTTATTCCCGTGGGATGAAACGCTGAAATTCGATCATTTCTCGATCACACTGGCACCGGGTGCCCTGAGCGAGTCCACGCCGCACGAGGCTGGCGTGATTGAACATGTGGTGGTGATAAGTGGCGAGCTGGAGATGAATATCGAGGGTGTATGGCGCACAATTTATGCCGATTCAGGTGTACGTTTCGCCGGCGATAAACCACATGCGTACCGCAACAGCAGCGCCCGGACGGTGCATTTTCACTCCCTCATTCATTATCCCCGCTGAAGCAACGCAAAACTGTTTCGCTGTCGCATACTTCTGACTACAATAGCCGCCATTTTGACCATAACGGATAACGACGAAGTATGCGCCTGCAATCCCATCATCTTGAACTTTTAAGCCCGGCCCGCGACGCCGCCATTGCCCGTGAAGCGATCCTTCACGGCGCGGATGCGGTCTACATCGGTGGCCCTGGCTTCGGTGCCCGCCATAACGCCAGCAACAGTCTGAGCGACATTGCTGAGCTGGTACCGTTCGCCCATCGCTTTGGGGCGAAGGTGTTCGTGACCCTGAACACCATTCTTCATGATGATGAACTGGAGCCTGCACAACGTCTGATAACCGATCTCTATCAGGCCGGGGTCGATGCCCTGATCGTCCAGGACATGGGCGTGCTGGAGCTGGATATCCCGCCGATTGAGCTGCACGCCAGTACCCAGTGTGATATCCGCACGGCAGAGAAGGCGAAGTTTCTCTCCGACGCCGGTTTTTCTCAGATTGTGCTGGCGCGTGAGCTGAACCTGAACCAGATCCGCGACATTCACCAGACGACGGACGCGACCATTGAGTTCTTTATCCACGGTGCGCTCTGCGTGGCCTATTCCGGGCAGTGTAATATTTCCCATGCCCAGACTGGCCGCAGTGCTAACCGGGGCGACTGCTCGCAGGCTTGCCGCCTGCCGTATACCCTGAAAGACGATCAGGGGCGCGTTGTGGCGTTCGAAAAGCACCTGCTTTCCATGAAGGATAACGATCAGACCGCCAACCTGGGCGCGCTGATAGACGCAGGCGTACGCTCCTTCAAGATTGAAGGGCGTTACAAAGACATGAGCTATGTGAAGAACATTACCGCGCATTATCGCCAGATGCTGGATGCCATCATTGACGATCGCGGTGATCTGGCGCGTGCCTCTGCTGGTCGCACCGAGCATTTCTTTATTCCGTCGACGGACAAGACTTTCCATCGCGGCAGCACCGACTACTTTGTGAATGCCCGTAAAGGTGACATCGGTGCATTTGATTCACCGAAGTTTATCGGTTTGCCGGTAGGTGAAGTGCTGAAAGTGGCGAAAGATCACCTGGACGTTGAGGTCACTGAACCCCTGGCGAACGGTGACGGGCTGAACGTGATGATTAAGCGTGAAGTGGTGGGTTTCCGCGCCAATACGGTAGAAAAAACCGGGGAAAATCGCTATCGCGTGTGGCCGAATGAAATGCCGGCCGATCTCTACAAAGCACGTCCGAACGCAGCGCTGAACCGCAACCTTGACCACAACTGGCAGCAGGCGCTGCTGAAAACGTCCAGCGAACGCCGCATTGCGGTGGATATCGAGCTGGGTGGCTGGGAAGAACAGCTGATCCTGACCATGACCTGCGAAGACGGCATCAGCGTGACGCATACCCTCGACGGCATGTTTGAGGTGGCGAACAATGCGGAAAAAGCGCTCAACAGCCTCAGAGACGGCGTGGCAAAACTGGGACAGACGCTCTATTACGCGCGCAATATCGACGTCACTCTGCCGGATGCTCTGTTTGTCCCTAACAGCCTGTTAAACCAGTTCCGCCGTGAAACGGCAGAGATGCTGGATGATGCGCGTCTGGCAAACTATCCGCGTGGCAGTCGCAAGGCCGAAGCTGTGCCCGCGCCGGTTTACCCTGACACGCACTTATCTTTCCTGGCGAACGTCTATAACCATAAAGCGCGTGAATTTTATCATCGGCACGGTGTTCAGCTGATTGATGCGGCTTATGAAGCGCATGAAGAGAAGGGCGATGTGCCGGTGATGATCACCAAGCACTGCCTGCGTTTTGCATTTAACCTGTGTCCAAAACAGGCAAAAGGCAATATTAAGAGCTGGAAAGCCACGCCAATGCAGCTGGTCAATGGCGACGAAGTGCTGACGCTTAAATTTGATTGCCGTCCGTGTGAAATGCATGTGATTGGCAAGATGAAGAACCATATTTTCAAAATGCCACAACCCGGCAGCGTTGTGGCGTCCGTTAGCCCGGAAGAGCTGATGAAAACCCTGCCAAAGCGTAAAGGCAGCTAATTAGCGAAAGTGAGTGTCTGGTTTGCGCGATTTTTGCCATTGGTGGTGTTCGCGCAAACCTTCCGCTGACTCTTCTGCCACGCTGCGTAATTCATCGCTGTCGGCTTCATGACGAAGCTGATGTTCAACATTCTTCACCCACAGATATTCATGTCCTTTGTGCCCCGCCATGAGCTGACCTGAAAATAGTGCGCAGACCAGCACGATCAGTGTTAACCCTTTTCTAAACATTATTTCACCATTTGATGACAACGCACGGCTATCATGATGATATTTTCATAGAGTTATGATTCGGATATTCAAATTAGCGCAAAGTGAATGTCAGTTTCTGTTGCAGGAATAATAACCATAATAAAAGTGAAACATATTCATTCTGAGTCTTTTCTGCTCAGTTAATAACTGTCAGATATAAATGGCAAAAAATGGGAAAAGTAGGAATTCGGACATTATCTGAATGTGACAAGGATAATGACTCAAAGCCGTATAGCTGCCATTTATGGTGTAGAAATAACGCTTAATAATCGAGAAAATTCCTATATAATGGACTTTTCAGGCTAAGGAATAGGTCATAATTGAATGAAAAAAATATACACAGCCGCGCTTCTGATGGCCGCTGTAGGGGTAACAGCGTGTGTGAGCTATGCCTGGAATGATAAACCGGATTACATTCAATCCGCTGAAGTCCGTGTAACGTCATATTTAACCAGCGATTACGGGAAAACTGCCTGTAATAGCACCAAAATTAACGAACAGCACTGGGAGTTGGGTTGTGTTAACAAGGTGAAGGGAAAAACCTTCCAGTATGCCGTTTATTCTGCCAGCCAGGCACCGTATGCGGTATCCCGCCCGTTCTATCTTGAAGCTATCAATGATAATGCCAAACAGAGTGCGGAACAGGGGCTGATGCGCTACCTGCAAATTAATACCAAAGCGGCGGGTTAAGGTGTTGTTTACTCTTCGTTGAAACTGTGGATGGTAGGGTGTTCTCGATCCGCTGCCCGGCCTTGAATGTCGGGACGTAGAGACCAAAATACAAATCTATCCATGCAAGCATTTACCGCCCGATGTGGCGGTTTTTTTTGGCCTGTATTCAGAACGTTATTGGTCAGAACGTACAAACTGCTTGCGATACTGAGCCGGAGATAGCGCAAAATGCTGGCGGAAATGGTGGCGTAAGGTTGCAGCCTGGCCAAAGCCGGTTTGTTCCGCAATGCTGTCGATACTTAAACGGCTACTTTCCAGGTAATCTTTTGCCCGCAGCAGACGTTCAGTGAGCAGCCAGCGGGCAGGGGTTGTTCCTGTCGCATCCTGGAAACGGCGAAGAAAGGTGCGCTGGCTCATGCCGACCCGGCACGCCAGTGAATCGATGCTGTGGGATTCGGCCAGATGATTATGCAGAAAATCAAACAACTTCCCTAATCGCTGGCTCTCTCGTAGTTGTGCCACCGGGCGGCTGAGTTGCTGCGGCTGTGAGCCATCACGGTGTGGAGGGATGACCAGACGGCGCGCAACGCTGTTGGCGGTTTCCATCCCAAAATCCCGCCGCACAACATGCAAACATAAATCTATGCCTGCCGCGCTGCCTGCGGAAGTCAGGATGTCACCTTCGTCCTGATAAAGTACATCTTCAACCACGCTGATGGCCGGGAACCGGGTCTTAAGTGCTTCAATATAGCGCCAGTGTGTCGTGGCTTTGCGCCCGTTAAGCAGGCCGGAAGCGGCCAGCACAAAGACACCTGAGCAGATGGACAGCAACTGACACCCTCGCGCGCTGGCCTGGCGTAATGCGTCGCAGAGCGCATCGGGAACCGGAGAGTCCAGACCCCGCCAGCCCGGAATGATGATCCGATCCGCAGACGCTAACAGACTGATATCGCCATCGATCATGATGCGGATCCCGCCTGTCGCCCGAAGTTCACCGGCATCGATGCCTGCCACGGCAAAACGATACCACGCGTCACCCAGTTCAGGGCGCGACAGGCCAAAGATTTCAACGGCCACACCAAACTCAAAGGTACACAAACCGTCATACGCCAGCACAACCACCAGCGGGCGGGAAACCTGTCTTAAGTTTGTCATCTTTTTGCTGTTTTCTGGCATACACGGGCGCATTCATGGGCTGAATTTGTGGATAGAGTAGTGTTAACACAAATGCCAAAGATGAGGAAGGATCATGAGCTATGTTACTGAATTTCCGGCTGCAGAGCCGCAGGAAGCCGTCGCGCATTTTCTGTGTCGGCTGAGTGTTGAGACAGATTGTGCCGATGTTCACCATGCTCTGGTGAACCATGAGCAGGACTTTGTTCTGCTGCACGTGGTAGGTAACCCGGAACAATTTGCCTGCCGCCATGTACCCGGTGCCCTGCACTTGCCCTGGAGACAGATAACGGCAGAGCGCATGGCACACTGGCCTGCCGACACGCTGTTTGTGGTTTACTGCGCAGGGCCACACTGTAACGGTGCAGACAGAGCCGCGCTAAAGCTGGCGCGTCTGGGATTACCGGTCAAAATCATGACGGGCGGTATGACTGGCTGGGAAGATGAACAGTTTGAATTTGCCAGCCATACGCTGGTTTCCGCATCGTGACGCTGCGGCACAGCGCTGCATTATAAAAGTGCAACGCTGTGCCATCCTGAGTCGTTCCCGTCAGGTTATCTCTTTCTCCCCCTGAAAACAGGCCTCCTCCATTCTGGCATCCTTTTTGCTCTCCTGAAGCTGACGTTTTATTTTCTGCGTCCACGCGGCAACGGACGTTTAGCACAGCTTTCTTTTCAGGAGTGAAAATATGCACCGTCGTACCTTGTTAAAAGCTTTTGCACTGTCGGCCTCCGTGGTCGCGATGGGAATGAGTTTTGGCGTGCAGGCTGCCGATACCATTAAAGTGGGGATCATGCATTCGTTGTCCGGCACGATGGCAATCTCCGAAACGCCCCTGAAAGATGTCGCCCTGATGACCATTGACGAGATCAATGCCAAAGGGGGTGTGCTGGGTAAAAAACTGGAACCGGTGGTGGTTGACCCGGCCTCAAACTGGCCGCTGTTTGCCGAGAAAGCCCGCCAGCTGTTGAGCAAGGACAACGTGGCGGTGGTATTCGGTTGCTGGACGTCAGTATCGCGTAAATCGGTATTGCCGGTATTTGAAGAGCTGAACGGTCTGTTGTTCTACCCGGTGCAATATGAAGGTGAAGAGATGTCACCTAACGTCTTTTATACCGGTGCAGCGCCAAACCAGCAGGCTATTCCGGCGGTGGAATACCTGATGAGTGAAGATGGTGGCAGCGCAAAACGTTTCTTCCTGTTGGGTACCGATTACGTTTACCCACGAACCACCAACAAGATCCTGCGCGCCTTCCTGCATTCGAAAGGGGTTAAAGACCAGGATATCGAAGAGGTCTACACCCCGTTTGGTCATAGCGACTACCAGACCATCGTTGCCAGTATCAAGAAATTCTCCGCAGGCGGGAAAACGGCGGTGGTGTCGACCATCAACGGGGATTCCAACGTCCCGTTCTATAAAGAGCTGGCTAACCAGGGTCTGAAAGCGACCGATGTGCCGGTGGTAGCCTTCTCCGTGGGAGAAGAAGAACTGCGCGGGATAGACACCAAACCGCTGGTCGGCAATCTGGCAGCATGGAACTACTTTGAATCCGTTGATAACCCAACCAACCAGGCCTTTGTGGCGGATTATAAAGCGTACGCGAAGGCACATAAGCTGCCGAATGCCGATACCGTGGTGACTAATGACCCGATGGAGGCCACTTACGTTGGCATTCACATGTGGGCGCAGGCAGTCGAAAAAGCGGGCTCGACTGATGTAGATAAAGTTCGCGCGGCAATGGCTGGCCAGTCTTTTAAAGCACCGTCAGGCTTCACGCTCACGATGGATGAGACCAACCACCACCTGCATAAGCCGGTCATGATTGGCGAAATCGAAGGTAACGGCCAGTTTAACGTCGTCTGGCAGACTGAACAGCCAGTACGTGCTCAGCCCTGGAGCCCATTCATCGCAGGGAATGACAAAAAACCTGACCAGCCGATGAAAACCGCCAGTAACTAAGTCATTACCGCAGGGAGAAAAGTCATGAACGCCATGCGCATGATCATCGCTATTGTGTGGCTTACCGGACTGCTGCCAGGGATGGCGCAGGCATCGGATGCCGATAATTTTGTTGCTGCGAATCGCAGCCAGCAGGCGGCAATGCTGACGCAGTGGGCGACTTCGCCGGAGGTGGCCCGGCTGCCGTTGCTCCAGGCATTACAGAACGAAAACCTCTTTATCGACAGCCAAAAACACGCCTTCGTGCGAAGTAATGGCGAGATGGTCGCGCTGGGTGCGTCAACAGTGGCGACAGGGCCAACCAAAGCCGTGCGTCTGACTAACCGTCTGCGCGTTCTGGCAGGCTCGGCGCTGGCTATGCATCAACTGATAAGTGACAACGTCACAGAAAGGCGTGCCGCTGCCCGTCAGCTACAGCGTGATGTTCAGCCTGATATGCTCAATTTTCTGCAAAAACGGGTGAGCGGCGAAACGGATGATGTGGCCCGTCAGTCGCTGTTGATGGCGCTGGCTAATCTTCAGCTGGCAAGCCCACAGGCCGATGTTCGGCGTAAGGCCATCGAGTTGTTGGGGCAGTCTGATGACCCGGATGTTCAGGCAAAACTGACGCCGTTCACCCGGCCGCCGATGGAGCCAGATGCAAGTGTTCGCGCTGCCGCTCAGGAGAGCCTGAGCCATATTCAGCACCGTCTGATGTGGGGTGACTTGCTGGGGCAAGCGTTTATGGGGCTTTCATTGGGGTCGGTGCTGCTGCTGGCTGCTCTGGGGCTGGCAATCACGTATGGCTTACTGGGCGTCATCAATATGGCTCACGGCGAGATGCTGATGCTGGGAGCCTATGCGACCTGGATGGTGCAACAGGCGATGGCGCAACTGACTCCCCAGTGGCTGGCGCTGTATCCCATTGTCGCGCTGCCGGTCGCGTTTATGCTGACGGCCAGTGTCGGGATGGTTCTGGAGCGTACGATTATTCGTCATCTGTATGGTCGACCGCTGGAAACGCTGCTGGCGACATGGGGGATCAGCCTGATGATTATTCAGCTGGTGCGCATGACCTTTGGTGCTCAAAACCTGGAGGTGGCCAACCCGGCCTGGCTTTCCGGTGGCGTGCAGGTTTTTGCCAACCTGACGCTACCGTGGAACCGCATTGTGGTGCTGGGTTTTGTGCTGCTGGTGCTGTTCTTCACCTGGCTCATTCTGAATAAAACCCGCCTTGGTCTGAACGTGCGCGCGGTGACGCAAAACCGCAGCATGGCGGCCTGCTGCGGGGTTCCGACCGGGCGTGTCGATATGCTGGCCTTTGGGCTGGGTTCCGGGATTGCCGGTTTAGGCGGCGTGGCGTTATCTCAGCTAGGCAACGTGGGGCCGGAACTGGGCCAGGGCTACATCATCGACTCTTTCCTGGTGGTGGTGTTGGGCGGCGTTGGTCAACTGGCGGGCAGCGTGGTTGCCGCGTTTGGTCTGGGGATTTTCAATAAAATTCTTGAGCCGCAGCTGGGGGCCGTGCTTGGCAAAATCCTGATCCTGGTGGCGATCATTCTGTTTATTCAGAAGCGTCCACAGGGGTTGTTTGCACTGAAAGGGAGGGTTATTGACTGATGAGCCAGCCACTGACCTTAACGCTGGCGCGTAAAGCGCCACGTACCACTCAAATTGCAGGCAGCCTGCTGGTGGCGTGTCTGTTGATATTGCCGTTTTTTGCTCTGTTGCCCGCTACCCATCCGCTGGCACTGTCGACCTGGATGCTGACGCTGACAGGCAAAATCCTCTGCTACGCCATCGTTGCCGTGGCGCTCGACCTGGTGTGGGGGTACGCCGGGATGCTCTCGCTGGGACACGGCATTTTCTTCGCGCTGGGCGGTTATGCGATGGGTATGTACCTGATGCGCCAGGCGGCGGGCGATGGTCTGCCTGCGTTTATGTCGTTTCTCTCCTGGAGTGACCTGCCGTGGTTCTGGTGGGGGACGCAGCACTTCGCCTGGGCGATGGTGTTAATTGTCGCAATTCCAGGGCTGCTGGCGCTGGTATTTGGCTGGTTTGCCTTTCGCTCAAAAATTAAAGGGGTCTATTTCTCCATTATGACCCAGGCGCTGACCTATGCGGGCATGCTGCTGTTCTTTCGTAACGAAACCGGTTTTGGCGGCAACAACGGTTTTACCGGCTTCACAACGCTGCTCGGGTTTTCCGTCACGGCCACCACCACGCGTATCGCGCTGTTTCTGGCGACCGTTATGCTGCTGATCCTGGCGCTGGGGACAGGTTATGCGCTGGCAAAGAGTAAGGTTGGCCGCATTCTGACCGCCGTACGCGACGCCGAAAACCGCCTGACGTTTTGCGGTTACGATCCCCGCGGATTCAAACTGCTGGTGTGGACGCTCTCCGCCGTGCTGTGTGGCCTGGCGGGGGCGCTGTATGTTCCACAGGTGGGCATTATCAACCCAGGAGAAATGTCACCCACCAACTCGATAGAAGCCGCCATCTGGGTGGCGCTGGGAGGACGTGGAACGCTGGTCGGCCCGGTGATTGGTGCAGCGCTGGTGAATGGCGCGAAAAGCATCTTTACCGTTGCAATGCCGGAATACTGGCAGCTGTTTCTGGGGCTGATTTTTATCGCTGTTACGCTGTTTTTGCCGAATGGCGTCTACGGTCTGTTTCGTAAGGGAGAGAAATGATGCAGCCAGCCGAAGGACTTTTTACCCGCCAACTTCCCGGCGATCGTTACCGTGAACAGACTGACCCGGTGCTGCAGCTTGAGGCCATCAACGTGAATTTTGACGGTTTTCAGGCACTGACGGATCTCTCGTTAAACATCGGTGTAGGCGAGTTGCGCTGCGTTATTGGGCCAAACGGTGCAGGTAAAACCACACTGATGGATGTCATTACCGGTAAAACGCGGCCAAAAAGCGGAAGCGCGATTTACGACCAGTCCATCGACCTGACCACGCTGGAGCCTGCAGCCATTGCCCGAAACGGGATCGGGCGAAAATTCCAGAAACCCACGGTTTTTGAAGCCTTGACGGTGTGGGAAAACCTTGAAATTGCGATGAAAACGGACAAGTCCGTCTGGGCGAGCCTGCGGGCAAAACTCAGTGGCGAGCAACGCGATCGTATTGATGAAATGCTGGTGTTGCTGCGGCTCAGCAGCGAACGCGACCGCCGTGCAGGACTGCTCTCGCACGGGCAAAAGCAGTTTCTGGAGATCGGTATGCTGCTGGTACAGGATCCGCATTTGCTTCTGCTGGATGAACCTGCCGCCGGGATGACCGATGCGGAAACCGAATATACGGCGGAACTCTTCAGAACGCTGGCAGGCAAGCATTCACTGATGGTGGTGGAGCACGATATGGGGTTTGTCGAAACCATTGCCGATCACGTTACCGTGCTGCACCAGGGGCGTGTGCTGGCCGAGGGTTCATTGCGCGAGGTGCAGGCCAACGAGCAGGTGATTGAAGTCTATCTCGGACGCTAAGGAGCGGTGATGTTACAGGTTAACGAACTGAATCAGTATTACGGCGGAAGCCATATTCTGCGCGGCGTGAGCTTTGAGGCGATCGCCGGAGAAGTCACCTGCCTGTTGGGGCGCAACGGTGTGGGGAAAACCACCTTGCTGAAGTGCCTGATGGGGTTAATTCCGGCGAAAACGGGCGAGATAATATGGCAGGGGAAAAAAATTACCCACAGTAAACCGCACCAGCGGGTGCAGTCGGGGGTAGCGTATGTCCCGCAGGGGCGTGAAATTTTCCCGCGTTTAACCGTCGAAGAAAATGTGTTGCTGGGGCTGTCACGGTTTTCCGCCCGCGAGGCAAAGAGTGTCCCGGAGGAGATCTGGCAGCTTTTCCCGGTATTACAGGAGATGAAACATCGTCGCGGAGGCGATCTCTCCGGCGGGCAACAGCAACAGCTGGCGATTGGGCGCGCGCTGGCGAGTCGCCCTCAGCTTCTGATCCTCGATGAGCCGACGGAAGGTATTCAGCCTTCGGTCATTAAAGAAATTGGACAGGTGATCCGCAAGCTGGCAGACCGGGGTGATATGGCCATACTGCTGGTTGAGCAGTTTTACGATTTTGCGGCGGAGCTGGCTGACAGTTATCTGCTGATGTCGCGTGGCACCATTATTCAGCGAGGCCGTGGTGAAAATATGGCGCAGGAGGGGGTACGCGGGCTGGTTGCGATTTGAAATGTTATATTATAACATCATTCACTCTTATAAAACGGAGTGAGGGTTTTGTTTTGGTTGCACATATTGGAAAATTTGCCATGACTCTGGGGGCGCTGCTGGCCAGTGGTCAGCTGTTCGCCCATTCGCACGGACATCAGATGACGGCTGCGGAGCAGCAGGCAGCAAACGGTGTGTTTGAGGATAAAGACGTGGAGGACCGGGCGTTGTCTGACTGGGATGGTGTCTGGCAATCCGTTTATCCGTTTTTGCTTGATGGTTCCCTGGATCCGGTCTTTAAAAAGAAAGCGGAGAAGGATGAACATCAATCTTTTGATCAGGTGAAAGCCTATTACCGCACGGGCTATGCGACGGATGTCGATTCTGTCGGCATTGAAAATAACGTCATGGAGTTCCATAAAGGCAACGTGACCAGCCGCTGCCACTACAGCTATAGCGGCTACAAAATCCTGACCTATGCCTCAGGCAAAAAAGGTGTTCGCTACCTGTTCGAGTGTAAGGATGCTGGCAGTAAAGCGCCGAAGTTTGTCCAGTTCAGCGACCATATCATCGGGCCGAAAGCCTCCTCGCACTTCCATATCTTTATGGGCAATACCTCCCAGGAGGTGTTGCTGAAAGAGATGAATAACTGGCCGACGTATTATCCGAACGAGATGTACAAAGAGCAGGTGGTGGAAGAGATGTTGCACCATTGACAGGCTTGCTTTTGCCGGGTCAGGCGTAACCGCCACCCGGCACGCAACGCTTACGCCACTTTCGGTTCCTCACACCACGCTTTCACGCTCATTCCACGCAAAATCATCAGCCAGGCAATCACAATGGCGACCATCATGATCACAAACAGCGACCAGTGCGGTAAGTTGGTCAGAATGATACCGGTGATCATCGGGTTGGCCGCAGCCCCCAGCCAGCCCAGCGCCTGTGCTGAGAAATAGCTTGCTTTCATTCCCGGTGGGGCGATGTTGTCAATCAGCATATATTCGCCGGGCGCATAAATAATCTCCCCCAGCGTAAACACGGCTGCCGCGATCCCCCAGTAAATCAGGTTTTCCCCGGAGAACATAAAACCACCCAACCCCAGTATGAAGAAGAGGGTCGCAACGGTCATTAACGGACGGATGTTGGCAGCGGAGATCCTGCGTCCGATTGCGTATTGCAGCGTCACCACCACAGCGGCGTTGACGGGCAGCACCACGGCCACGACTTTTTCGGCAAAATCGCTACCCGCATTCGCCGCCAGGACATATTGCGAAATACAGCTGGCGAACGACCCCCCCACGTATGACGCAAGCAGGCCAGACAGGGTGTACCAGAACAATGCGCGGTCTTTGAGCAAGACCGAAGGTTGCCACGTCGATTTTCCCTCTGCGGTGTCCAGCGCCACGCTTTTCTGGACGAAGAAATGGATAAACCCCAGCGGCAGCGCGGCACAGAAGGCCGCCAGCCAGAACGGCAGTTGCAGGCTGTACATCACCAGCAGCGTGCCGATGGGAGGCCCGACCGTCCAGCCAATGTTCAAAAAACTGTAGTTCAGCGAAAAGACGCGCGCTTTTTCAGTGGGGGTTAAGACGTCAGCAAACCAGGCCTTCAGTACCGTCGAAAAAACGGAATAGGCACAGTTGATCAGGGCAAAGAACAGCACCACCAGCGTCACGTTGTTCACCAGCGGGATGGCGACAAAACCAGCGATAAAAGCCAGAATCGCGATCAGCATGTAGCGCTTCTTATCGAACTTATCGGCCAGGATCCCGAACCCCAGACTGAACACCACGCCAATGGTCAGTGCCACGGTCAGGGCGTAACCAATATTCTCTACGCTCATGTCGTAAACGCGCGTGAGATAGATGGTCATAAACGGCAGCGTTGCCCCGCGACCAATGGTTAACAACAATGACGATGCCAGCAGCGCCGCAGTGGAGCGCCTGATAGATGGTTTCATATTCCTGCCCGACGATGGCTTATGCATTTTTAATGGTGTTCTTTCAGAAGTATCACGACATAAGGGGCTTGTATAGCGCCTGATTTATCCGTAAGTGCTTCGCCTGACTGCCATAATTAATGATCTTCTCGTGGCGCTATTTTTTCTGTTACCTTGAAGTGTTTACAAAATGTTAATAATTCAGGGGCTGGATATGACGCGTAAAGACGGGCTGCTGGCGCTGCTGGTGGTCGTGGTATGGGGACTGAATTTTGTGGTCATCAAGGTGGGGTTGCACAATATGCCTCCGCTGATGTTGGCCGGTTTACGGTTCTTGCTGGTGGCGTTCCCGGCACTCTTTTTTGTCTCCCGCCCGAATATCCCGTTTAAATGGTTGCTTGGCTACGGCCTGACCATCAGTTTCGGTCAGTTTGCGTTTCTGTTTTGCGCCATCAAGTTCGGTATGCCTGCCGGTCTGGCCTCGCTGGTGTTACAGGCGCAGGCGTTCTTTACCATTATTCTCGGGGCATTTGTCTTTGGTGAGCGGTTGCAGGGCAAACAGCTGGCCGGGATTACGCTTGCGGTGTTTGGCGTGCTGGTGCTGGTTGAAGCCAGCCTGAATGGGCAGCATGTGGCGTTGCTGGGCTTTATGCTGACGCTGGCGGCAGGGCTGAGCTGGGCATGTGGGAACATCTTCAACAAACTGATTATGCAGCATGAGGCGCGTCCGGCGGTGATGTCGCTGGTGGTCTGGAGTGCGTTAATCCCCATCGTGCCGTTTATGGCTGCATCGCTTATCCTGGATGGGCCAGATGTCATGCTGAATAGCCTGGTTAACATCGACCTTACCACCATTTTGTCGCTTATCTATCTGGCGTTTGTGGCTACCATTATTGGTTATGGAATTTGGGGTTCGCTGCTGGGGCGCTATGAAACCTGGCGCGTTGCGCCGCTCTCCCTGCTGGTACCGGTCGTCGGGCTGGCGAGTGCGGCCGTTCTGCTGGATGAAAAACTGAGTGTACTGCAGTTGCTGGGGGCGGTACTGATCATGGCCGGGCTGTATATCAACGTTTTTGGTTTGCGCGTGCGTCGGGCGATGCGGGTGAAAGGATAAGGCAGAAAAAAGCCCCACATCGGCGGGGCAAAAAGTGAATCAGAGGCTGTGTTGATTATAATACGGCACGCCCAATTCGTCGGATTTGTCGCTGCCTGAACCCATGTGGTTGAAATCAAACGGCGACTGGTCATGTGCAGACGGCAGGATCATCGCGTCACGATTGTTTTGCTGCGTTGCACTGGGTGTTTGCTCCGCGAAGGCCTGGCTGGAAAATAGCACCAGCAAGGCGAGGGCGGCGGAGGCGGTAACGTTCATGAGTTCCTCGGTACGTCTTTAAAGGCGTTGTTTAGCTACAGTGTTTTAACGGATACAGATAACGGGATTCGCCCGGCATGCTGGTGATACGGTACTTATGAGGCGGCACATCGAAATAGTTCTTGAACGTACGCGTCAGGGTTTGTTGCGACTCAAACCCGTACCGCTCCGCCAGATAAAGGATCGGTTCATTGCTTTCTTTCAGTTTCTGGGCAATTTCCGTCAGCTTACGGCTGCGAATATATTGACCTAATGAATGGCCGGTCTCTTTTTTGAACATCCGTTGCAGGTGCCATTTTGAGTAACCTGAACGCTCTGATACTTTTTCAAGGGAGAGCGGCGATTCCAGGTTATCTTCGATCCAGTCCAAAATGCTATGAATGGTGATAGCGTCAGTATTGCGTCTGGACATCGTCATACCTCTTTTTCTGTTTACGGCAGTATTTTCTTAAGCAAAAGCTCAAGCGTTGCCACTTCATCTGCCGTTAAGTTTTTTGTGAGTTCCTGGTGCAGTGTTTGTCCTACTAATTGATGACATTGCTCACACATGGCTGCGCCGTCGCGGGTCAGTTTCACCAGAACACCGCGTTTGTCATTCGGGTTAGGGCTTCGTTCAATCCATCCTTTACAGACGAGACGATCCAGCATGCGGGTTAACGCACCGAGATCGACAGAGAGCACCTTTTTCAGCTCAACCGGTGTGATACACGCTTCGCAGCGGATGGAACACAGCACTTTGAACTGTGTTGCGGTGATATCCAGCGGTGACAGGTAGTCATTGAGCAGGCGATCTTTTTTTTGATTGACCATGTGAATAAGACGACCCAGTGGAATTATGTCGTTAAAGAGATCACTGGTGCTTTTCACGATGATTGCCCTGGCAAGTAGTTTAGTTACGGCAGATATTATTGCTCAGGCAAGTATAAGTCAACTGAATGAATTGGCCGATGCCACGAATTGCTAAAACGTTTCATGCACTTCATTTTGTTGCTTTCAAATCATAAAGATAACGAAGCGTTATCGTTTAGGCGTGAAATAATCATTGTTTTGTACCGATGGCTGAAATGTACGGTTTACCCCTATAATTGCGGTGTTGAATACGGATAAGGACGACGACGCATTATGTTGGAATTGATTAAAGCAATAGGTCTTGGGCTGGTGGTGCTGTTGCCGTTGGCTAACCCATTAACGACGGTTGCGCTCTTTCTGGGGCTGGCAGGGAATATGAACAGCGCGGAGCGTAATCATCAGTCGATGATGGCCTCCGTGTATGTTTTTGCCATCATGATGGTGGCGTATTACGCCGGGCAGCTGGTGATGAATACCTTCGGAATTTCGATTCCTGGCCTGCGTATCGCCGGGGGGCTGATTGTCGCCTTTATCGGTTTTCGCATGCTGTTCCCTGCGCAAAAGGCCCATGAATCGCCGGAAGCGAAAAGTAAATCCGAAGAGCTGGAAAGTGAACCGACTGCGAATATTGCCTTTGTACCGCTAGCCATGCCGAGCACGGCGGGGCCAGGGACGATAGCGATGATTATCAGTTCCGCGTCAACGGTACGCGATGGCTCGACGTTCCCGGACTGGGTTGTGACCGTGGCACCGCCGATCATCTTCGCCCTGATCGGTATTATCGTGTGGGCATCATTGCGCAGTTCAGGGGCCATTATGCGCTGGGTAGGCAAAGGTGGGATTGAAGCCATCTCTCGTCTGATGGGCTTCCTGCTGGTCTGTATGGGCGTGCAGTTTATTATTAACGGTGTGCTGGAAATTATTAAAACCTACCACTAAAACAGTGCCCGGCGGCGCGATGCGTGTACGGGCTATTGACGGAAGAACAGGTGGTCAGACAATGCAGGAGATTGATTTTTATCTGGTTGATGCGTTTAGCTCAATCTCGTTTGGCGGAAACCCGGCGGCAGTTTGCCCGCTGAAGGCGTGGCTGCCGGATGAGACATTACTCAGGATGGCGCAACAGCATAATCAGTCGGAAACCGCGTTTTTTGTCTGCAGCCACGGCGGCATTGAATTACGCTGGTTTACCACGCTCACCGAAGTCAATCTCTGCGGCCACGCCACGCTTGCTGCCGCATATGTCCTGTTCAATGAACTGAATTACCCGGATCCCCGGATCCACTTTGATACCGCTTCCGGCAGGCTTACCGTCAGTCGTGAGGGGGACTGGATGACGCTGGATTTCCCGGCCTGTCCGACGCAGGAACAAATCCCGCCACCGGAGATGCTTTCTGCACTGGGTATCCGTCACTATGTTGAAGCCCGTAAAGGGCGTGCCTGGGTAGTGGTACTGGAAAACCGCCAGCAGGTTGAGGCCATCACGCCGAACATTTCGGCGATGACGCCCGGTGAACATAAGGTTGCCGTTACGGCGCGTGGAGACGGGGACTATGATTTTGTCAGTCGCTTTTTCTCACCGGGTGTTGCCGTCTGGGAAGATCCGGTCACCGGCTCCGCGCACACGATGTTGATCCCTTACTGGAGTGAAAAACTGGGGAAAACGGCGATGTTCGCCCGTCAGGTGTCAGCCCGTGGGGGAGACGTGCGTTGCGAGCTGAAGGGGAGCCGCGTTCTGATGAGTGGGCTGGCATCACTTTATTTGAAAGGCACAGTATTTCTGCGCTAAATACTTATAACAACAGAGGAAGAGACTATGCAGGAAATTGACTTTTATCTGGTAGATGCCTTCAGCGACAGAGCGTTTGGCGGTAACGCTGCGGCGGTGTGTCCGCTGGAAGAGTGGCTGCCGGATGAAACATTGCTCAAAATGGCGCAACAGCATAACCAGTCGGAAACGGCGTTTTTTGTTCGTACGGACAGCGGGTTTGAGCTGCGCTGGTTCACCACTCTGGGTGAAATTAATCTGTGCGGCCATGCAACGCTGGCAACGTCCCATGTCATCTTCGAATATCTTGATTACCCGCATGCCGAAATCACTTTTTCAACACGCTTCGTGGGCGATTTGACGGTAAAACGCAGTGGCGACTGGCTGACGCTGAATTTCCCGGCGTGGTCGACGGAGGCGGTCGACAATCCACCGGCGTTGCTGTTTAGCGCGCTGGGGATCAGTGAAGCCAAAGAGGTTCGCGTCGGGCGGGATTATATGGTGGTGCTGGAAAGTCAGCAGCAGGTGGAAGCGTTAACCCCGGATATCGCGGCGATGCTGCCGCTGGATAAAATGGTCTGCATCACGGCACCGGGTGAGCAGTACGATTTTGTCAGCCGTTTCTTCTGCCCGGGTGAAGGGGTACCGGAAGATCCGGTGACGGGATCGGCACACAGCATGTTGATTCCCTACTGGGGTGAAAAACTGGGCAAAACGCAGATGAATGCCCGCCAGGTGTCAGCCCGTGGCGGGGATTTACGCTGTGAGCTGAAGGGCGACCGCGTGCTGATTGGCGGACAGGCTACGTTGTATCTGAAAGGGCGTATCTTTCTGCGCTAACGGATATCGGCGTGTGGGAGGCTCCAGGTGCTCCCACACATTCGCCGTGATGCCATGCTCAGGCCCGTCACGGCAGGCGGGCAATGTTATTTTTAATCACGTCAACCGAGTGGCGGAATTTGACCCGTTCCTCTTCCGCCAGTTGCAATTCGATAATTTGCTGAACCCCGCCTTGTGCCAGCACGGCGGGCACGCCGATGGCCACGCCATCAACGCCGTATTCACCGTCCAGGATGCAGGAAATGGCCAGCGCACGGTGGCTGCCGGTAAAGATATTACGGCAAATCTCCGCGATGGTTCCGGCGATGCCGTATTCGGTGCAGCCTTTACGGTTGTAGATTTCAAACCCCAGCTTGCGCACTTTCTCAGCCAGCGCTTCCCGATCCAGCGCCTGCCCGGTATGCCGCAGGTACACTTCACCAATGGGTGAACCGTACACCGACGAATGCGACCACACCGGGAACTGGGTATCACCATGTTCACCGAGGATAAAGGCATCGATGCTCTGCGCACCGATGTCCAGCACCTGTGCCAGCGTGCGGCGCAGACGGGTGGTGTCCAGCCAGACGCCGGTACCAATGACCTGGTGACGTGGCAGACCAGAGAGTTTCCACACCTGCCAGGTGATGATGTCGCACGGGTTGGTGGCTATCAGAAAAATGCCCTTAAATCCGTTCTCCATCATTTGTGGCACAATGCTTTTGACAATACGCGCCGTGTTGGTCAATTCATCCAGTCGGGTTTGCCCGGGTTTTAGCGCACCACCTGATACGGTAATGACCGCGATATCCACATCGGCACACTCACTGACCTCGCGGGTTGAAATGGTCATCATGCCCGGCATATACGCGGCTGCGTCGCTGAGATCCTGCGCATGGCCTTCTGCGCGTTCGCGGTTGAGATCGACAAGGAGGATCTCTTCACAAATATTTTGATTCAGCAGGGCGTAAGCCGCAGATGCGCCAACGTTGCCTGCGCCAATGATCATCACTTTACGGGCTTTGGTATTCATCGTTATTCCATGAGGTTTACGGCCAACGCCAACAAAATTACTGCCGGGCGCGGTTGCGTGCAACAGATGACGGAAAGCATAAGTTAATACTATGAAGCGCTGTGACATGGCTGCACGATGTTGACGACCCGTTAAGCCTGTTTATGGAGAAGGCACCGGGTGAAGACGTTCGTTTAGCAGCGCGATAAAAGCTTCAAGTTGACGGGTCATTGCCCCGCGACGCCATACCAGCCAGGTGGTCAGCCAGCGCCAGTTTTCTGCCAGTGGCCAGGCTTCAACCTGGTGATGACCGGGCATACTTTCCAGCATGGAACGTGGCATCAGCGCAATGCCTGCGCCAGCAATGACGCAGGCCAGCATCCCGTGATACGACTCCATTTCGTGAATGCGCCCGGGCGTTGCCCGGTCTGCATGAAACCAGCTCTCCAGATGTCGGCGATAAGAACAGTTGGCGCGAAAGGCATACACATCGCTGCCGCTCACCTGCATGGCCCGCGTCACGTTCGCGTGCCCGGCGGGTGTGACCAGCATCATCTCTTCCCGGTAGACCGGCATTCCTTCCAGTTCCGGGTGCGACAGCGGTCCGTCGACAAATGCAGCGCTTAAGGTTCCCTCCAGTACGCCGTCGATCATCGTTCCGGATGGGCCGGTTGAGAGGGCGAACTGAATACGCGGATAGCGCTGGTTAAACTGCGCCAGACTTTCAGGAATGCGCACGGCGGCGGTACTCTCCAGTGCGCCGAGGGCGAATAACCCCTGAGGTTCATCTCCGGCAACGACCATCCGCGCCTCGTCAACCAGCGCCAGGATCTGCTTGCTGTAGCGCAGGAAGTTGTGACCGGCTGGCGATAAACGCAGGCGCTGGTTCTCGCGAATAAACAGCTCCACGCCGAGATCGGCTTCAAGCTGGCGGATGCGGGTCGTCAGGTTTGACGGAACACGATGCACTTTTTGCGCGGCCTGGGTGATGCTGCCGGTGAGCGCAACGGCGTTAAACATTTCAAGCTGAGTTAAGTCCATAGTATTCTCGATTCGTGAATAAGGTGGTTAGTATTATTCATTTTTAAGAAATAGCAGAGTGCGCCACAATGAATCAACTGTTATTGCGTGGAGATAACCATGACATATTCCTCTGTTACACATGCTCTGTCTGTTAACCCGGCGACGGGCGTTACGCTGGCCGCTTATCCGTGGGCGACTGCCGAAGAAGTTGAACGCGCGGTTGCGCAGGCCGATGCCGGTTTTCGTCAGTGGCGAAATGAAAGCGTTTCGTACCGGGCGCAGAAACTGCGCGATCTCGGTGCGGCGCTACGTAACCGCGCAGAAGAGATGGCGCAGGAGATGTCCCGTGAGATGGGCAAACCTGTTCTGCAGGCGCGTGCGGAAGTGACGAAATCTGCCAGCCTGTGCGACTGGTATGCCGAACACGGCCCGGCGATGCTGCACGCAGAAGCAACCCTGGTGGAAAACCACAATGCGGTCATCGAGTACCGACCGCTGGGGCCAATTCTGGCGGTCATGCCGTGGAACTTCCCGCTCTGGCAGGTGCTGCGTGGTGCAGTACCCATTCTACTGGCCGGGAACAGCTATCTGCTCAAGCATGCACCAAACGTTCTCGGCTCGGCGGAACTTATCGCGCAGGTTTTTGCGGATGCGGGTTTCCCGCAAGGCGTCTTTGGCTGGGTTAATGCGACAAACGAGGGTGTCAGTCAGGCGATTAACGATCGCCGTATTGCTGCGGTTACCGTGACCGGCAGCGTGCGTGCCGGGGCGGCAATTGGTGCGCAGGCGGGCGCAGCGCTGAAAAAATGCGTGCTGGAACTGGGCGGTTCCGATCCCTTTATCGTTCTGAACGATGCCTCTCTGGAGCTGGCCGTGAAAGCGGCAGTGGCCGGGCGTTACCAGAACACCGGGCAAGTGTGCGCGGCAGCAAAACGTTTCATCGTAGAAGAGGGGATTGCTGATGCCTTCACCCAGCGTTTTGTCGCGGCGGTTGCGGCGCTGAAAATGGGCGAACCCGATCGGGAAGAGAACTATATTGGCCCTATGGCACGTTTTGACCTGCGTGATGAGCTGCATCAGCAGGTGCAGGCCACGCTGGCGGAAGGGGCGACGTTGCTGTTGGGTGGAGAGAAAATTGCCGGTGACGGTAACTATTACGCACCAACCGTGCTGGGTAATGTCACCCCTGATATGACGGCATTTCGTCAGGAGCTGTTTGGCCCGGTGGCGGCCATTACGGTTGCCAGAGATGCAGAGCATGCGTTGCAGCTGGCTAATGATAGTGACTTTGGCCTTTCTGCCACGGTCTTTACTGCGGATACAACGCTTGCGGAGAAATTCTCCCGCGAACTGGAGTGCGGCGGGGTGTTTATCAATGGCTATAGCGCCAGCGATGCGCGGGTGGCTTTTGGTGGCGTGAAGAAGAGCGGCTTTGGTCGTGAACTTTCTCACTTCGGTTTGCACGAATTCTGTAATGTGCAGACGGTGTGGAAAGACCGGGTGTAATTCCCCGCCTGGCGGTGCTGCACTTACACGGGCCGACGGTTTTGTCGGCCGGGTAAAATGAAGTCACCACCCGGTAAAGAAGGCCTTCAACACGAAGGCCTTTGTCATTTTTATGCAATGGTTCTGTCATTTTCGTTTCGTAGACTCGCTCGCGTCTAACGTATTGTTACAGAAGAAAATTATGAACCTAACGCGAATTTTTTGCCGTATTGCGCAGCGTATCATCCCACGTCAGTTTGGTCTGCTGGTCGGTATTTTTTGTATTATTGGACTTTTCTCCGCACTGCAACTTTCCTCCTCATTTTTGCTGACCGGCTCCCTGAAAGAAGCTCAACGCAATGAACAACATAATCAACTGGCCTATCAGCAGCAGGGCAAGCTGGATTTGGCGCGTGTTTCCCTGCTGGCGGCCAGCGATTTGCTAAACCGCTCCGGTGTTTATTTTATGCAGGATAAAGAGACCGGCTCTGAGGGGAGCTGGCATAGCCTGATGGACGAGGCGCAAAAAGCCCTGGATGCCTCTCAGCAAGCGTGGAATGCCTGGCTGGCTCTCCATCCACCGAAAGACGATGCGCTGGTAAATAGTTATCAGCTTTTCTACGATGCCATTAAAGAGCAGGCGGAAGGGCTTACCAAAAACAACTCCATTGACGCCTTTTTTGCCGTACCTGCTCAGGCCTTTCAGACTGACTTTAACGACAACTATGCGCGGTATCAGCAGCTCAGCGAGAAGCAGGCAATAAAAGGGCGACAGTCGTTACTGGAACAGCTTTCAGGTCTGCAAACGTTATTCCTGTTTGCACCGGTTGTGCTGCTGGCAATTGCCATTATGGTCTGGTTCGGGATGGCAAAATGGGTGATTACACCGCTGCGTCGGTTGATTGCACATATTAACCTGCTGGCTGCAGGCGATCTCTCCGCTACTCCGCCAGGGGTGATGCGCTTTAACCGGGAAATTGGGCAGCTCAGCGCCAGTATTACCACCATGCAGCACGGGTTACAGCAGCTGGTGACGCAGGTCAGCGATGCCACGACCTCGATGGTCGAGAATATTGGTTCTCTCGCGCAGGGTAATCAAAAACTGTATCAGCAGTCGGCACGGCAGGCGAAAGAGCTGGAAGAGGTCACGGCACATATTGCGTCGCTGGAAACCCACGTTGAGGGCAATACCGGTTATGCGAAGCTTGCCAGTTCGCGCGCAGATGAAGCCCGCCAGGCTGCGGCGGGCGGTGACCAGATGATGTCTACCGTGAATGCCTCCATGCAGGCGATCGTTGACCGATCCTCAGAGATGCGTGGGATCGTGGCGATGATCGACAGCGTGGCATTTCAGACCAACATTCTGGCGCTGAATGCGGCAATTGAAGCGGCACACGCGGGGAACCAGGGGCGCGGGTTTGCCGTCGTCGCCCGGGAAGTCGGTCTGCTTGCCAGAAAGAGCAGTCATTCGACACAGACCATTCAGGAGCTGATTAACCATTCCCTGCAGGGTATTGAAGACGGTTCAAAAGCGGTTAATCGCCTGGAGGATAACCTGCAACAGGTGACCGGGCTGGTGGGTAATTTAAGCAGTTTGCTGAATGATATCTCAACGGCCACCCTGAGCCAGGGCGAGAGCATTCATCAGATGACGCGCCAGCTCCAGGCGTTAAATCAGGTGTCCCGTCAGACCGATGCGCTGGTTTCTGACGCGTCGGATGCGTCTGAACGTCTGCATAAAGAGTCCGATCTTTTGTTGCAGGCCGTTTCGCGTTTTCGCCTTACCGCCTGACGCAACATATAAGCGTCTGTTATACTCGCAGCCCGTTTTAGCCTGAGGGCAAGGAGCAAAGTGTGGCTGCGGTCATCCATAATGAGATGCTGGACGAGATTCTGGCGCAGGTTCGCCCATTACTCGGAAAAGGGAAGGTTGCCGACTATATTCCGGCCCTGGCCTCTGTCAGCGGTAATAAGCTGGGCATTGCCATCTGTACGGTAGACGGGCAGCGTTACCAGGCCGGTGACGCGACCGAACGTTTTTCTATTCAGTCCATTTCGAAAGTGCTGAGTCTGGTTGCGGCGATGCGCCAGTATCAGGAAGACGAGATCTGGCTGCGCGTGGGCAAAGATCCCTCCGGTCAGCCATTTAACTCGCTGCTTCAGCTCGAAATGGAGCAGGGTAAACCGCGTAATCCCTTTATCAATGCCGGGGCGCTGGTGGTGTGCGATATGCTGCAAAGCCGTCTCAGCGCTCCTCGTCAGAGAATGCTCGAAATTGTGCGCCAGCTTTCGGGCGTTGCGGATATTGCTTACGATACCGTTGTGGCTCGCTCGGAATTTGAACATTCTGCCCGCAATGCGGCCATCGCGTGGCTGATGAAATCTTTTGGCAATTTCCATAACGATGTCGCGACCGTGTTGCAAAACTACTTCCATTACTGCGCGCTGAAAATGAGCTGTGTTGAACTGGCGCAGACCTTTTTGTTCCTGGCGCATCAGGGGTATGCTCCGCATCTCGGTCAGGAAGTCGTCTCTCCCCTGCAGGCTCGCCAGGTGAATGCCCTGATGGCAACCAGCGGGATGTATCAGAACGCCGGGGAGTTTGCCTGGCGCGTTGGCCTGCCCGCCAAATCGGGCGTCGGTGGTGGAGTGGTGGCGATTGTGCCGCATGAAATGGCGATTGCCGTCTGGAGCCCGGAGCTGGATGAAACGGGAAATTCGCTGGCCGGTGTGACGGTGCTGGAGCAACTGACCCAGCGTCTGGGACGCTCCGTCTACTGATGTCGGCTCTGGAAGCGCTATTTTCCCGCCTGGCACGCTCGACCTTTCGCTCGCGGTTTCGCTTAGGGCACAAGGAACGGCAATACTGCTGGGATAAAGGGGCGGAAACCATTGACCAGCACGCCGCCGATTTTATTGCTCAGCGTCTTGCTCCTGCGCATCCGGCGAATGACGGGAAACAGACACCGATGCGCGGTCACCCGGTATTTATCGCCCAGCATGCCACCGCCACCTGCTGTCGTGGCTGTCTGGCTAAATGGCACAATATCCCGCAGGGCGTCCCGCTCAGTGCACAGCAACAGCATTACATCGTTGGGGTGATCCATCACTGGCTGGTGCTGCAAATGAACACCCAAAATTGATGAGTTATGATCCTGTTGTCAATGTGTTATATATGCATGCTAAATTACGTACATTCACGCTGATGACCGCAAATAATTACCATAAGTAATTATATGGATTGATATTTAATGCGTTCTGCTATCTCTGCCATCAAGCTTTTCCAGCCAGAAAGTCCGCTACGGAATGCGGCGGGTATCTTTCTCCTCACCACCTTGTTTTATTTTGTCGGTGCTGAATTACGGCTGGTGGAAGCGCTGTCTCTCTTCTGGCCGCTGAATGGCGTGATGGCCGGGGTATTTGCCCGTTATGCTTATCTGAATCGTCTGCATTACTATACCACGTCGTATGTTGCCATGCTGATGTACGACGCGGTCACCACCAGTTGGGGAATAGCCTCGCTGGTCATTAATCTGTCAAATATGGTCTTCATCGTCACTGTCGCGCTACTGGTTTTGCGTGACAAGCGGCGAATGGAAAAGCCCGATCCCCTTAACGCGCTGCGTCTGTTTAATTACTGCCTGATGGCGGCATTGCTGTGTGCGTTGCTGGGGGGGCTGGGCTCGGTGGGTATTGATAACCACACCTTCTGGCCCCTGTTTGCCGACTGGTTTGGCGAGCAGTTCTCGACCGGGGTACTGATTGTGCCGTGTATGCTGACGGTGAGGATGCCCGTGCGGCAAATTACGCTACACCTGGAGCGCCTCTTGCCGATTGTGGCGCTGATTATTTCGGTGGCGGCATCAGTCGTGATTGGCGGGGCGGGGAGCCTGGCATTCCCTCTGCCCGCGCTCATCTGGTGTGCGGTGCGTTATTCCTTGCCTGCGACCTGCCTGTTGACGTTTGTCACCGGGGCCACGGAGATCATCCTGGTTGCTAATTCCATTATTAATATTGCCGTGGCCACGCCTTTGTCGACACCGATGATGTTCTCTGCGCGTCTTGGGATCGCCACAATGGCCATTTGCCCGGTGATGGTGTCCGTGAGTGTGGCGGCAATAAATTCGCTGATCCGCCAGGTTTCATTGCGGGCGGATTATGACTTTCTGACCCATGTCTATTCGCGCTCAGGGCTTTATGAAGCGCTGAAACAGGAAGAATCACACAGGTTTTCCCGTTTTTTGACCGTAATGTTGCTGGATATCGACTATTTTAAAAGTATCAACGATAACTACGGGCATGAGTGTGGCGATCGCGTGCTGGCGGTTTTTGCCCAACAGGTTCAGCAGGTTGTCGGTGAGGACGGGCTGGTGGCACGAATGGGGGGCGAAGAGTTTGCCGTAGTCGTGAACACCGGAGATGCGCAGCACGGCTTTGAACTGGCTGAACGCATCAGAGTCACAATAGCAAATCATCCGTTTATCTGGCGGCAGCAAACGCTGTTTCTGACGGTCAGTATTGGTCTGGGGAGCGGGAAGTCGGAATTCTGGCAACTGACGGAAGTCTTTAACAGGCTGATGGCGGAAGCGGATGATTATCTCTACCGTTCGAAAAAAGCAGGGCGGAATTGTACCCGTGCCCGTTTGCCTGACGAACAAATTGTTGTGACTACCGAAACTGAAACGTAGCGGTGTAAACGTAACCACTTCAGGCTGGGCGCGGTATGGCTGTTAAAAATCAGCAAATAAATTCCTTGCTACGTATTTTTAAGCTCAATAAGATACCGGAAGAAATATATCGGAAAAATCGCAGCATGAATGGAACTGACAAACTCTGTAAAACCCCTCGCGTACCAGGAAGCCGGTTTGTCAAACGTATGTATCTGATGCGTATTCTTGGTACGTTTCTTTGCTTTATCCCCATCCTTTCCGTGTTAATTGAACATCAGCGTTCAGTCTGGTTAATGATTCTGCTGGGTATGAATGCGTTTATCTGGCCGACACTGGCCTGGTATCGTTCGCGAAATTCAGCGCTTCCGCTAGTGACAGAACATCAAAACCTGGTGCTGGACGCCGGGGCCGGTGGTTTCTGGATCGCCATGATGGCGGTGGATCCTCTGCCGTCGGTGGTGATTGCCACAATACTGCTTGCCGACCGCCTTTCCGCAGGGGGTTTTACGTTGATGAAAAAGGCGGCTGTCACGATGCTTGTCACCTTTCTTGCCAGCTGGCTGACGCAGGGAATGGCGGTGGATATGATTGTCTCTCAACGTACGATGTTCGCCACGTTACCCCTGATCACCATTTATCTTATTGCTCTGAGCGTGTTAACGGACAGCATTGCGCTGCGTCTGCGGGTCAAGAGCCGCGAGCTTGAACGGATCGCGATGATGGATCCGCTGCTGGATATCGCTAACCGTCGTCTGCTGGAAAAGCGTATTGACCATGAACTCAAGAAACTTCGCCAGACGTGCCGTGAATCGGCCTTAATGTTTATCGATATCGACAACTTCAAATACGTTAACGATCGTTTTGGTCATAAAGTGGGGGATACAATGCTGGCGGCCGTGTCGCAAATTTTGCATCTGGCAACGCGCCCGACGGATACACCTGCGCGTCTGGGAGGCGATGAGTTTGTGATCCTGTTACCCAATACCACGATTGAAGAGGCTCATGTCGTCGCAACGCGCATTATGGACGCGGCTGCGGTGATGGAAGATGTGGCGCAGGAGACTGTGCATTGTACGCTCAGTATTGGTATTGCCTGTGCCACGCGTGAAATGGGAAGCGTAACTGACTGGCTGCAGGCGGCTGACAACGCCCTGTACCGCGCCAAGCGGGATGGCAAGAACAGAATATTCGCACACTGACAATGTCTCTGTTTAAGCTACGCTTTTAAGAAAGCTATGCGTCTGGAGGCGTTATGAAATCACCTGTAATTCCTGTGAACGAAGCGAAACGCCTGCTCGCGCTACGCGAATCCGGGCTGTTGGATATTGACGTTTCCCCGACGTTAGACAGGCTGACGCGTCTGGCAAAACGCTTCTTTCAGGTTCCGCTGGTCATGATCAATGTTATTGATGAACATGCGCTGATCGTAAAGTCAGCTGACGGTGAAACCCCCGATGTCATTCCCCGCAACATCTCATTTTGTGGGCATACGATCCTGAGCGATGCGCCGCTGGTAGTGGGCGATATGCAACAGGATGCCCGTTTTTCTGATAACCCGCTGGTGGCTGGAAAACCGGGCGTCAAATTTTATGCCGGTATTCCGCTGCGTTTGCGCGATGGCATGCGTGTGGGGTCAATGTGTCTCATTGATTATGCCCCTCGTGAATTTTCTGCGGCCGATTTGTCGGTGCTGGCTGACCTTGGTGCGCTGGCTGAAGATGCATTTGCTGCAATCAGTGCGGTTACAACGGATGAACTGACCGGGTTGTCTAATCGTCGCGGTTTTAACCAGTTTGCCCGGTTTACCCTCTCCGTGGCCAAACGCCGGGCCGAGCCTCTAACCCTGTGCTGGCTGGATCTGGACCGCTTCAAAGAAATTAACGACCGCTACGGGCAGGAAGAAGGCGACAACGCCCTGAAAGCGATGGCCCAGCTGATGCGTTCCTCCTTCCGTGAGGCTGACCTGCTGGTGCGCTTCGGTGGCGATACATTTGCCGTGCTGTTTGCCGATACGGATGAGCAGGGAGCCTGGATTGCCATGCAGTATCTGATTGAACAGGTAGAAGCATACAACGCGCAAAAGCTGCATCCGTGGTCGTTACGGTTTTCATGGGGATTGAGTGAATTCAATCATAACGACAATGACCTGTCACAGTGGCTAAAAGATGCCGAAGAAAAAATGCATGATATGAAACGCCAGCACCACCCTGCAGGGTGACATAGTAAAAGCCTATGGCAGATATGATTGCGTTACAAAAATGTTAAATGCAAAGTGAGGGAATTCAACGTAAGGAACATCAATGAATACCTCACTGCAAATCAAAAACCTCACCCGGGAAGATATTCTCACTCACATTGATGCACTCGCCGCCATTCTCGAAAACTGTGTAAACGGCGGTGCATCTGTCAGTTTTATGTTGCCCTTTAGCCCGGAGAAAGCCCGTACATTCTGGCGCGGCATTGCCGAGCGTGTAGGGAGTCATGAGCGCTCCGTGCTGGCTTGCATCGATCCGCAGGACGGCGTTATTGGCACAGTGCAGTTGATCACCGAACAGCCGGAAAACCAGCCGCACCGTGCGGATGTGGCAAAACTGCTGGTGCATGAAAAAGCACGACGCAAAGGCGTGGCAATGGCGCTTATGAAAGCGCTAGAAGCCCTGGCCAGAGCCCAGGGTATCTCTGTGCTGGTGCTGGATACCTCTACCGGAAGCGGTGCGGAGGGGTTCTACCAGCGTGCCGACTGGCAAAAAGTGGGGGAGATCCCCTGTTACGCACTGATGCCAGATGGCGAGATGACAGCAACGTCCGTGTTCTACAAGCTGTTATGATTATTTTTCACAATGATGTCATGAGTTGATCAAAACAGGGGTTCTGGTCGTACAGTTTTGATAAGTTATTACACCAATACTATCAAGATGTATGACCAATAATAAAGGATCTCATTGTGAACACTCTTAACCGTCGTGATTTCCCCGGCGCTCTCTACCCTGAACGTATCATTCAGTTTGGTGAGGGCAATTTCCTGCGAGCGTTTATAGACTGGCAAATCGACCTGTTAAACCAACATACCGATCTTAACGCCGGTGTGGTGGTTGTGCGCCCCATTCAGAGCGACTTTCCGCCGTCGCTGAACACGCAGGACGGGCTCTACACCACCATCATCCGTGGCCTGAACGAGAAGGGTGAAGCGGTCAGCGATGCGCGTCTTATCCGCTCCGTTAACCGTGAAATCAGCGTCTACAGCCAATACGACGAGTTCCTGAAACTGGCTCACAACCCAGATATGCGCTTTGTTTTCTCGAACACCACGGAAGCGGGTATTAGCTATCATGCAGATGACGCTTTTGATGATGCACCCGCGGTGAGCTACCCGGCGAAACTGACGCGACTGCTGTTTGAGCGCTTCAGTCATTTCAACGGTGCAACGGATAAAGGCTGGGTAATCATTCCGTGTGAACTGATTGACTACAACGGTGATGCACTGCGCGAGCTGGTGCTACGTTATGCGCAGGAGTGGGCGTTACCCGCGGCATTTACCCGGTGGCTGAACGACGCCAACAGCTTCTGTTCGACGCTGGTTGACCGTATTGTGACCGGTTATCCGCGTGATGAAGTGGCTGAACTGGAAACCGCATTGGGTTATCACGATGGGTTCCTTGATACCGCCGAGCACTTCTACCTGTTTGTTATTCAGGGCCCAAAATCCCTTGCCAGTGAACTGCGTCTGGATAAATACCCGCTGAACGTGCTGATTGTCGATGACATCAAACCCTATAAAGAACGCAAAGTGGCCATTCTGAACGGGGCGCACACGGCGCTGGTACCCGTGGCATTCCAGGCGGGTCTGGATACGGTGGGGGAAGCAATGAACGATGCAGACGTTTGCGCATTTGTGGAAAAAGCCATTTACCAGGAAATTATTCCGGTGCTGGATCTGCCGCGTGACGAGCTGGAGTCTTTTGCCCGCGCGGTAACCGGTCGTTTCTGTAATCCGTACATCAAGCACCAGTTGCTGTCGATTGCCCTGAACGGGATGACCAAATACCGCACACGTATTCTGCCGCAGTTGCTGGCTGGGCAGAAGGCGACCGGTAAATTGCCGGCACGCCTGACGTTTGCTCTGGCTGCGCTAATCGCGTTTTATCGCGGTGAGCGCAACGGTGAAAGCTATCCGGTGCTGGATGACGCGCACTGGCTGGAGCGTTATCAACAGCTGTGGACGCAACATCATGATAAGCAGATCAGCACCAGTGAACTGGTGAGGTCGGTACTGAGCGTGAGCGAGCACTGGGAACACGATCTAACCCAGGTTAACGGATTGGTAGAACACGTTACGCTGGATCTTGATGCCATTCTGCATCAGGGCATGCGTGAAGCGGTTAAACCGCTCTGCTAACGTTCATTTGAGAGTGAGGGGGAAACCTGTGCCGGATTTTCCCTCTGCATTAATCTGTTTGCGCAGTGATTAGTTACAACATACTAACTACTGCGTTTTTAAAAAAAACCTGCAACACCGTGCGCGTTACGCCAGCCAGGTCAGGAAATGCAATATCTTATTAACATGCTTGCAACCGTGAAGGGGATCACGTTTAATAGCCGCGCTCTTTACTTTCCTGAAGCTGACTATGATCGTTCGTCCTCAACAGCACTGGCTACAACTCATTTTTGTCTGGCACGGTTCCGTATTACCCAAAATCTATACCCGGCTACTGCTTAACTTCCTGCTTTCCATCGCCGTGATCGTGATGTTGCCGTGGTATACCTCGTTAGGTATCAAATTTACCGTCGCACCGTTTAGTATTCTTGGCGTGGCTATCGCGATTTTTCTTGGCTTCAAAAACAACGCCTGCTATTCGCGCTATGTCGAGGCTCGCCAGCTTTGGGGGCAACTGATGATAGCGGCGCGTTCGCTGTTTCGCGAGGTAAAAAATACGTTACCAGACGATCCGCATCTGGGGGAGTTTGTCCGTCTGCAAATTGCCTTTGCGCACTGTCTGCGCATGACGCTTCGCCGTCAGCCCCAGGCCGACCGGCTTTCCGGTTATCTTTCAGCCGCGCAGTTACGCAAGGTAATGGAGGCCAACTCTCCGGCAAACCGCATTTTGCTGATCATGGGGGAGTGGCTGGCGGTAAGACGTCGCGAAGGCCAGCTGTCCGATATTTTGTTCCACAGCCTGAATAATCGTCTGAATGACATGTCAGCTGTGCTTTCCGGCTGCGAGCGTATCGCCACAACACCGGTACCATTTGCCTACACGCTGATCCTGCACCGCACGGTGTATTTGTTCTGCATCATGCTGCCGTTTGCGCTGGTTGTTGACCTGCACTACATGACGCCGTTCGTCTCTGCGTTGATTTCGTATACTTTTATTTCGCTCGATACGCTGGCAGAAGAGCTGGAAGATCCGTTTGGTACAGAAGATAACGACCTGCCGCTGGACGCCATCTGTAACGCAATGGAACGCGATCTGTTACAGATGAACGATGAAGATGCGATACCTGAGCGACTTATGCCGGATAAGCATTATCAGCTGACATAACGGGCGTTCCACTCTTCACGGGTGATCTCCCAGAGCCCGGAATCCAGCAGTCCGCTCACGTACGCTTTCTTTTCCGTCCTGATGAGCCGCATGCCGCTACTGGCTGAAATACGCTGTGAGCGGCTGTTGGCTACCGCTTTCGGGGCGCGCAACACCGGTTTATTCAGCGTATTAAACCAGTAGTCCGTTGCCGCAATGCTGGCCTCACGCATATATCCCTGCCCCTGAAACTCGGGGGCCAGCCAGAATCCACGGTTGTTATCTTCCACATCGTACAGGCAGATAATCCCCATCAGCGCTTCCGGGGCTTCACGCCGCCGGATGCTCCAGAACCAGGCAATACCTTTTGCCATATCCGGCAGTGCAACATTGTTAACGTAATTCTCTGCGCCATTTTCCGGGTAGGGCCAGGGCACGGAGGAGACCATATAGCGGACGATTTCCCAGCGTGGATAGAGTTTCTGGATCTGGACTGCATCTTCAGCAACCAGCGGTTGCAGCAATAAACGTTCTGTCGTTAGTGCAGGTATCGTCATCCGTGGTTCTCCTTTTTTAAGCGTTATGCTTTGGTTTGCCTTCTGCTATTTTCATCATTACCACAAATGTCTCCGGTGTGCTGTCATTCCTTCACGACTAAAATTTGCAGAGGTAACAATGGCGATAACGGTAAGAGCTTTACGCGCAGAAGATTATTCACAGTGGCGTCCGCTTTGGGACGGTTACACCCATTTTTATGACTGTGAACTCGATGAATCCATCACTGCATCGACATGGGAAAGGGCGCAGGCGACGACTCATTCGTCTCTGTTTTGCCGGGTTGCGGAAATGGACGGCAAGGTTGTGGGTTTCGCCATGTGCATTCTGCACGAAGGTACCTGGTCGACAGCGCCAGTTTGCTATCTGGAAGATCTGTTTGTCGATGCCGCAGTACGCGGCGCTGGAGCCGGGCAGGCATTAATCGATGCCCTGATGGCAGAAGGCAAGCGAGAAGGGTGGGCAATACTCTACTGGATGACCCGGCAGAACAATCCCGCACGTAAACTCTATGACAAATTTGCTGAAGCCGACGATTACGTTCGTTACCGCATTTCGCTGTAATGCTTTCCAGCGTATGTAGCCTGACGAAGGTAATGATGACCAGCAGTCGCAGGTCATCCAACAGGATTAAAAACGCCTCATGGCTGACGTTTAGCAATGATAAACAGCCGTGGAAAAGCCAGCAGTATCTGCCCGTTTTCCTGGAGCGGATACTGCTCTTCCAGCAGTTCATGGTAACGCTTCAGAAAATGTTTCTGTTCGCTCTCGTTGAGTTCCTGTAACCACGGACGCAGACCGGTGGCACTGACCCAGTCAATAATGGCCTGATGCGAACTCATTTTGTGAAAATAGGTGGTCCGCCAGATATCCACATCGCAGCCCGCATCCGTAAGAATATCGTAATACGCATGCACCCCAGGCAGAGGTTCGCGGCCGCGATCGGGATAACCTTGTTCATAGGCGACTTCACGCATGGCGATGTGCGTGGGTTCGAGCCAGTTATCGGGCATCTGTATCGCCAGCACGCCGTTTAAGTGGAGCAAAGAAACGAGGTGTGGCAGGAGATCGTAATGGTCAGGAACCCATTGTAGCGACGCGTTGGCGTAAATCAGGCTGAGCGGTTGAGCAGGTTTGTACCGCCGAATGTCTGCCTCGACAAAGTGACAGTCTGGAAAGGTGCGACGTGCTTCTTCGAGCATCGCCGGCGAGTTATCCACGCCAGTAATGTGTGCCGAAGGCCAGCGATGCTTTAACAGTGCGGTACTGTTTCCTGGCCCGCAACCTAAATCAACCAGAGATGACACCTCATCCAGTGAAATCCGGGCGAGCAGTTCAGCGGCAGGGCGCGTACGTTCGGCAGCATATTGAAGGTAAAGAGAAGGATCCCAGTCAGCCATTTTGCCTCTCCATTTTGCATTATTCAGCAAGAATAGCACAGCCAGACACCTGCGCAGTGGCAGGCATCTGAAGTTGTGAAGGTTACAGAATTCCTTTCAGAGCAATATGGTAAAGCAGCATGATGGTCTTACCGTCGACTATCTTACCAGTTTCAATTCCCCGTAATGCTTCTGCCAGCGGTAACTCCAGCACCTGAATATCTTCACCTTCGGCTTTGATGCCTCCTCCGTTACCCGACCGATCCTGCGGATGGTACTCAGCGATATAAAAATAGAGTTTTTCCGTGACGGAGCCAGGGCTCATATAGGCTTCAAAAACCTTTTGAACGCAGGTGACCTTAAAACCGGTTTCTTCTTCTGCTTCCGCTTTAATACGGCTTTCCGGATCCATGTTATCGAGCAGTCCGGCTGCGGCTTCGATCAGATCGTCTTCATGGCCATTGATAAAAACAGGGAAGCGGAACTGGCGAGTGAGGATCACCGTTTTTTGGTCGCGGTTATAGAGCAGAATGGTTGCCCCGTTACCCCGATCATAAACTTCACGGCTCTGTCGCTGCCATTCACCATCACTGCGTTGCTGGTCGAAGGTATATTTTTTGAGGATGTACCAGTTATCAGACAGTGTTTCATTCGCGATAATGCGTATATCTGCACGTTTTGATTGCACGTTTGTTCCTCCTTTCGTAGAGTAACTATCATAAGCAGCAATATCGTGCATATTCAAGATAAAACATGCAATATCAGGAATACATCATGCTCACCAGCCAGCGAAAGCAGTTAATCCTCGAAAAATTACAGGCAGAAGGTCAGGTTCAGTCGAAAGCGCTCAGCATGCTTTTCACGGTTTCTGAGGATACGATCCGTCGTGACTTACGTGAGCTGGCGGCAGAAGGGCGTTTACAACGTGTACACGGTGGCGCGCTGCCGTCATCTTCGGCGATTGCACCGTTTGCAGAACGGCAGTCTCTGAAAATGGATGCGAAAAAAAGGGTCGCTCGTAAAGGCGCACAGCTTATTTCTCCGGGCCAGGTGGTGATCATTGATGGAGGGACAACCACATCGGAACTGATTACGTTCTTACCCTCTGACCTGAATATTACCGTGGTGACGCACAGCCCGGGTATCGCGCTGGGGTTGGTTAATCATCCTGCCATTGAGGTTATCCTCATTGGTGGGCGTTTATACAAACATTCGATTGTGACGGTTGGTGCGGCGGCCATTGAAGGCATTGGTAATATTCATGCGGATCTCTTTTTCATGGGGGTCACAGGGATCCACCCGGATACCGGACTTACCACCGGTGATTTTGAAGAAGCGTGCATCAAACGCGCATTTTCCGGCAGAGCCGCAGAGACCGTAGTTCTTGCTTCACCGGAAAAAATTAATTCGGCATCATCGTTTGTGATTGGTGATTTGTCGCTGGTTAATACCATTGTTGTGGAAGACGATACCGATAAAGCCTGGATAAACGCGATAACGGGAAAGGGGGTGTCGGTGGTGATGTAAGCCTACCCGTTTTAGTTCCACGCACTGTTGAGATGTGACGTATGATGCCAGGATGTCGGTATGTACGGCGAGGGTGGGGCGGTTCACCAACATCACCTGACTCAACTTGATAGATGCAACCTGAATACGGAGCACCAGATGGTCACTACACACGTTTTTATCGCGGCCAGTCTTGATGGCTACATCGCCCGGCAGGATGGAGATATCGACTGGCTGTTGCAGCGCGATGACCCGGCAGAAGATCACGGTTACGCAGAGTTCATCGCGGACAAAGATTGGATCGTTATGGGCCGGGGAAGCTATGAGAAGGTGCTGACCTTTGCTGAGTGGCCTTATGACCTGCCCGTGCTGGTGCTCTCCCGGCAGCTAACCGATCCCCCCGTGCCCGAGGCGCTTAAGGGAAAAGTGCAGTTCTCCCGCCGCGCACCAAAGGAGGTGATTGAGGATCTGGCGGCACAGAACGTACATCGCGTCTATATCGATGGCGGCCAGTTGATACAGTCGTTCCTGCGTGAGGGGCTGGTCGCTGATATCGTTATCACTACCGTTCCTGTCCTGCTCGGTTCAGGAAAACCGCTGTTCGGAAATCTGCTCCAGGATGTCGATTTGACGTTATTATCAAGCCGCAGCTTCCCTTCGGGCCTGGTGCAGTCGCACTATCGGGTGATGTCATAAACAGACATCCAGAGGATGCTAATTTCCAGTCAAAGCTTCTTTCCGAATTGACTGTCACACACTGATATCTGGACGTTTTTTGGATCAACAACCTTACCGCATGCGGTAACAAAGGCGCTACGCAGCACTTCTCCACTTTCTTTATCAGATAAAACAATATGAGGTGTGTCGTGCAGTATATTTTTATGTCCCCACTCCATCATAGAGATAAGAATTGGGGCAAGACTACGACCTTTTGCTGTAAGAACATACTCATACCGTTCACGTGTACCTTCTTCCTGATAGGGGATTTTACAAAGCAGACCAAGTTAAAATTACCCAGAGTAAGAGAGAAGGGGAATATCAGGTGTGGCGACGCAGCCGTTCGTGCAACATCAATGCGGCGGATGGCTGGAGTGTAAAAAAACCTTACCGCCCGGCAGGAAGGCGATAAGGTCAGGCAAAAAGTGGCATAAACATGAAGAGAGCGAGAAAAGATACCTGAAAAGAGGGCGATGAAACTCTCAGTCAAATGGCTTTACAGGACGTAACGAACACCAAATACAAATTCATTGTTGACCAGACGGCCGCGCAGATTTTCATCCTGCAGACCACGGGCGTTCACAAAGGTGTTACGACCACTTTCAATATTGCCCATATCGACATAGCGATAAGTGGCGTACAGCGTCAGGTCGTCAATCACTTCATAAGAGGTGCCTGCACCCACAGAGTACGTAAAGTTGGTTTGCGTATTACCGGCGAACTCACGGCTGTCATTACCCTGCCAGCCACCCACTTTCACTTTCGCCACACCGGCACCCGCGGTTGCGTACAGGGCGAATTTATCGGTAATCATAAAGTCACGATAAACGTTGAGCATTGCTCGTTCAGAATCAACCTTCATGTGGTTGAAACTGGTCGCAAAAGTGGAAGAGCCGCTGGTGAATTCCGTCTTTTCTTTAAAAACGTATTCAGCTTCGGTACGCCAGTTATTGCCGAACTGATAGCCGACAGCCACGGAACCGTTCTGCTTGTGCTCTTTTTCATCCCCGGCTACAAAAGAACCGATCCCCGGGCGTTCGCTCAGATTCATGCTCTTTGCCTTCTGATGGGTATCAATCAGGTTCAGGGCACCGTAATAGCCTTCTTTAGCGTTTTCAGCTGCCAGTAATGGACTGGAAGCGCACAGTGAAATCACAGAGGCGAATAAAACACGTGGCGTTACTTTCATAATAAGGTCCTTTTTTATTTTCCCAATAAATTGTGAATCGCTTTACTTATTGCAGTTTTTTAATGGCATCGAGTGCACAGGCTTCATCAATATCACCACTCGGAGCGCCGCCAATGCCAATGGCACCGATAGTGGTGTTATTTTCTTTAACCGGTACGCCGCCGGCTAATAATAAGAAGCCAGGAATATCGCCGAGATTTTTCGCTGCCGGATACTTGTTCGAGTTTTCCAGAAGCTGGCTCGTGGCCGCACCGCTGGAGGCAGAGGTGAATGCTTTCTGGTAGCTGGCGGTCAGGGTATGTGGGCCGGCGTTATCCATACGCTGTACCGCGCGGGTGACACCTGCAGCATCAACAACCGTTACGCTGACATTGTACCCTTTAGCACTGCACGATTTAACGGCTTCACTGGCCAGTACAGAAGCCTGTTCCAGAGACAAGGTGGACTGCGTCAGCGATTTGGCGTGAGCGGTCATCGTTAATGCCGTGAGCACAGGCAAAATAAGAAATCTTTTTTTCACAAGGAATACCTTTTAATTAACAGGGGTAAATAATAAAAATAAAACGCCCATGAGGTTGACCAGCAAGAGCATCAGGATAAGAAAACGTATTTCTGTTGTGGTGGTTTCAAATAAATTATTTAACATGGCAACCTTCTTTATTTTAAAAGCGCTGCCATGGTGACAACGGGGTTACTATATAAATTTCATGGTAGTGAAATACATGAGGGCAGGATGATAGGCTTGTAAGGGAAGGACTATAGGCTTGTAGTCCTTGTCGGTGAAAAATGCCGTGCTGGCTCAGGAGCCGGTTGGTACCCGCGTGATGGGCCACCGTGTTGTGGTGTACACCGAAATCGCCTGATTCAGCGCCGCCAGGGTGGTCAGCAGAGTCTGGAGGCGAGGCAGAATTTCAGCCTCAACGGGAAGCGTCACTGTTTTGCATGCGTTTTCAAGGACGCGACACTGTTGCGCTAGCGTATGTGCGCCAATGATATCGGCGGCACCGGCCAGGCGATGTAAGCGATGCGCCAGCGCTGCCCACTTGCCCTGGCACGCCAGCGGGAGGCAAGACTGCATGTCGCGTTGGTTTTCATCTCGTGTGGTGTTAAGCAGGGTGAATAATAAGGGGGGATTGTGGCTGGTTAATGACTGCAGGGTATCCAGATTGATGAACCGGGCAAGACCCTCCGGGTGAGCGAGAACCGGGGATTTGTCCTTTTGGGATAGCCGTTGTAGACCTGCCTCCAGCTGCTTCAGGTGGAGTGGTTTGAAAAGGCAGTCGTCCATCCCGGCGGCAATACAACGGCGATGTTCTTCGGGCTGAGCATTCGCGGTGAGACCAAGAATAATTAACGGTTGTTGCTGCCGTTCTCGTAACAACCGGGTGAGGGTCAGTCCGTCCATCACTGGCATCTGACAATCGGTTATGAGCAGGTCAAAATGCTGTTCGCTACAGCATTCAAGGGCTTGTTCACCGTTTTCCGCCTCGACAACCTCATGTCCCAGTCGGGTCAACTGCTGTCGTAGCAGGAGTCGGTTTGCCGGGTGATCGTCTACAGTCAGTATGCGCAGTGGGTGAGTCGGCGTCATGTTACCCTTTTAGGTCGGATGTTGGCTCAGTCTATTTTGTTGCGTTGGGCGAAATTATAGATGTCTATCGACGTCCGGAGATCGAGCTTTTTCATCATACGGCGTTTATAGGTACTGACGGTTTTATCGCTGACCATCATTTTTACGGCAATCTCGATAACTTTATGCCCTTTTGTCAGAAAGTGCAGAACCTGCAGTTCCTTTTCAGACAGGCTGGCGATTTTATCTTTGTCGTCCAGAGGAATATCGCCAGCGGCGTTCTGGCGGGCGCGATTAATGGGGAAAAAACCGTAGCCACTTTTGATAGCGCGGATAGCGTCATGAAGTTCCGACAGATTATTGCGCTTGCTGATGAAGCCATCGGCACCTGCTCCGGCACAGCGCTTAATATAATGATCGTCATCCTTTCCCGTCAGAAACAGGATCCCACCTTTAAAGTCATTCGCACGTAGTCGCTGGACAACATTAATCCCATTGATTGAGGGAATATCGATATCGACGATAACCAGATCCGGAAGTAACTGACGTACCTGCTGTACGGCCTTCAGGCCATCATCCGTTTCGCCGATCACCGTCATCCCGTCTTTTTCCAACAACATTCTCACCGCCAGACGGGCAACCGGGTGGTCGTCCACGATTAATACGCTATTCATTTTATCATCCTGTTTTAATGGGCTATGCCTCTTTGCGGCGTCACTTTCAAAAACCGCTCACTGTCTCTCCTTTCCACTATCGTCGTGAGGTGCGTGGTCGATAGTCAAATTGTCGGGACGTTTTTTGCTCAATACAGATAATTACGTTTTGCCAGATCCACCAGTTCAGTTAATTTGGAAATTTTAAATTTCGCCATGATTCGCTTTTTATAGGCGCTGACTCTTTTATTATTTATGTTCATCATCGCAGCAATGACCTGATTGCTGTAGCCAGCAGATATGTAATGCAAGATACAGATGTCAGTATGGGATAACGATAATAAAAATGAGGCGTCTCGCGGGTATTTCTTTCGATGCACTTTCAGTTCATTGCCATAACAGAACTGGCCAGACACGACCTTATCGATAGTGCTGACAATGTTGTCCAGCGCACTGCTTTTATTGAGATAGCCCGCCGCACCGGCCTTTTTACTCAGTTGAATGTGAAAATCACTGGATGATGAGGATAAAATCAATACCTGTGTAACAGGGATGTTTTGTATTAACTGAGCCAGAGATGAAAAGACGTCTGGCTGTTGTTGCAGATGCTCCATAATGACCAGGTCGACATTGAACAATGAAATATTGTCCATCAATTCTTCCATTGTGCCAAACTGCGCGACAACCTGATGGCCTTGTTCTGATAATAAGCCCTGGAGTCCAGCGCGAAGCAGTGGGCTGGAGTCCATGACAATGACTTTTTTGCCTGACATTCCTGATTGTCCTGATTCGGGTAAGGAAAAATTTATTTTCCATCTCGTCAACGCAAATTGGGCTAAGACTTGTCTTTAACTGAAATTTTATTTCCCCCCCATCATTGCAACCCTGTCTGGCCCGCCAGATGGCGGGCCATTCCTTTTATTACTTCTCCTGACAAGCTTATCCAGACCGTTTGCGACAGGTCTTATTAAGCCACAGACGGTCAGACCGGAAGATAGCGTCAGCCAGGGAAAGTATCCCGTATGGAAGTGCGTCTGGCGCGTTGCGCAGACACAGATCGATTATTTACACGAGAATTTAGCGAATGAATCTCAAACCAGTAAATATTGCAGTCGTTGATAAAGACACGATTGTCAAAGCTGACGTTCTGCGCAGTGAAAAAATTGGCAGTGCAGTCAAAATTAAAGCCATCCCTAACGCGAAGTACATTCTTGCGGAAGGCGAGAACGGCGTTGCGCCAGAAAACATTACCCTGAAACGTGTCGGTAAAGACCTGTTCATCATGCTGGAAGGCACCGATGAAGATCAGCCTCAGCTGATTATTGAAGATTATTTCGATAATCCCGGTGAACTGGTGGGTAAAGGTGAAGACGGCCAGTGGCACGAATACATCGCCACTGATGGTGATGACGATCATGAAGCTGCTTTCCTGCTGGACGGTGAATCCTCAGCCCATGCGCTGGGCGCTGGCGCTATTGCCAGTCTTGACGGTCTGGCGGTTGCGGGCACCGCGTTTTCTCCTGCCTTGCTGGCTCTGGGGGCGTTAGCCGCTATTGGCGCGGCGATTGGTATTGGGGCCATTGTTCGTCATAACCGTGGTGGAAAAGAGGGTGGCAATGACGACGATGGCGTGGTCACGCCAGCGCCTGTTCAGACGCCTGAACTGAAAAATGTACACGACGACTTTGGTAGCAAAACCGGCACGATCCCGCAAAACGGCGTGACCGATGACACCACGCCAACCTTCAGCGGTATTGGCCACCCTGGCGATACCGTTGAATTTTGGGAAAACGGCATCAAGCTGGGCGAAACCCGCGTAGATAGCGAGGGTAACTGGACGTGGACGCCAGAAAACCCGCTGTCTCAGGGCGATCACAGTATCGTGCTGATCGGCAAAGGTGCCGATGGCCGCACCAGTACGCCGGGCGATCCGTTTGATTTCACCATTGCACCCGATGCACCGGGCAAGCCTGTTATTGGTGAAGTGGAAGATGACGTTGGTCCTGTTACGGGTCCTATTCATAACGGTGACACCACCGATGACGCCCAGCCTGTGTTTCGTGGCGAAGGCGCTAACCCGGGCGATACCGTTGAACTGATTGTCGACGATGAAGTTGTGGGCACCGCTATCGTCGGCGAAGACGGCAACTGGGAAGTGACCCCGGAAAACCCGCTGCCGGAAGGTTCCCATGAAGGGAAGGTCGTTATTCGCGATCCTGAGGGCAACGCCAGCGAACCGTCCGATCCAATCGAGTTTATCGTCGACCTGACGCCGCCAGAAAAGCCGGTGATTGGCGAGGTAGAAGATGACGTCGGCCCGATTGTTGGCCCAATTCACAATGGTGACACCACCGATGACACCCTGCCTGTTTTCCGCGGCGAAGGTGCTGAGCCGGGCGACACCGTTGAACTGATTATCGACGATAAGGTCGTGGGTACGGCGATCGTGGGTGACGACGGAAAATGGGAAGTAACCCCGGAAAACCCACTGGCAGAAGGCAAGCATGAAGCCGTCGTGGTGATCACCGACCCTGCGGGCAACGCCAGCGAGCCGTCCGATCCTGTCGAGTTTATTGTCGACCTGACGCCGCCAGAAAAGCCGGTGATTGGTGAGGTAGAAGATGACGTCGACCCGATCGTTGGCCCAATTCACAACGGTGACACCACCGATGACACCCAGCCTGTTTTCCGTGGCGAAGGCGCTGTGCCGGGTGAAACCGTTGAGCTGATTATTGACGACGAAGTCGTGGGTACCGCAATCGTAGGTGACGACGGGAAATGGGAAGTAACCCCGGAAAACCCTCTGGCGGAAGGCGAACATGAAGCGGTCGTGGTGATCACCGATCCGGCGGGCAACGCCAGTGAACCGTCCGATCCGATTGGCTTTATTGTCGACACCACGCCTCCGGCCAAACCGACCATCGATACCGTGTTCGATGATGTGGGCGGCAAAACCGGCAACCTGACGCCAGGTGAGATCACGGATGACAGCACCCCGACCTTTAGCGGGACCGCTGAAGAGAACAGTCTGGTGTACATCGTGGTGAACGGCAACGTGGTGGATTCCGTACGCGCAACGGAAAGCGGTACCTGGACCTGGGAACCGTCTCCGGCGCTGGCTAACGGCTCGTATAACGTCAGCGTTATTGCTGAGGATAAGGCAGGCCTGCGTTCTGAACCGTCCGACAGTTTCGACTTTAGCGTGCAGTCCGGTGGTGTGCCAACGGCTCCGGCGATCACTGATGTTATCGACGACGTCGAGTCGCATACCGGCACTGTACAGCATAACGGCGTCACTAACGACGATAAGCCGACCATCACCGGGACCGGTCAGGATGGCACCACCGTTTATCTGTACGACGGCGCGAACCCGAATCCGATCGGCAGCGCGGTGGTGACTGGCGGACGCTGGACCATCGACTTTGATACCCCACTGGCGCAGGGCGAGCACCGCTTCCGTGCTGTCGCGGAAAATGCCACCGGCAACCGCAGCCCGGAGACGGGTGAGTGGGTTATTAACATTGATTCCGTTGCACCAGGTCAGGCGACTGACATTGAGCTGTGGGATGACTTCGGTACGCCGGGGATCATCGCCGATAACGATACCACCGATGACAACACCCCAACCTATCGCGGGAAGGGTGAAGCAGGCGGTACGGCGATTATCGATCTGGGTGATGGCACCACCGTACGCGTACCGATTGATGGCAGCGGTAACTGGAGCTACACCCCGGCCCCTGCGCTGGCAGATGGCGACTACACCTGGAAAGTGTCGATTGAAGACAAAGCGGGTAACGTCGGCCCGGCGTCTGACCCGATCCACTTCACCGTGGACACCAGCGGTAACGGCATCTCCATCAGCCACGTTGTGGATGATGAAGGTAGCGTTCAGGGCAATCTGGCCAGCGGCAGCCACACCGATGACACGACCCCAACGGTTGTGGGCCGCGCGACGCCTGGCTCCATCGTGAAAGTGTACGTTGACGGCAAGCTGGTTGACAGCGTGATTGCCGACCCGACCACGGGTCAATGGCAGTACACCCTCAACCCGGCGCTGTCCGCTGATGGCACGTATCAGATCACCGCGACCGAAAATACCGGTACGGGTGATAGCGCACCAACGCCCCCGTTTGAACTGACGCTGGATACCCGCGTACCGACCGGCTCGCTGGATGGCGTGACGGATGACGTGGGCCTGGTTCAGGGCGACCTGGCGAACCCGGATGTCACGGACGATACCACCCCGACCCTGCACGGTACCGGTGTGGCGGGTGATGCCGTGTTTATTTACGACGGCACGACCCTGATTGACTCCGTCACCGTAGGCCCTGGCGGCACCTGGAACTACACGCTGCCGCCACAAAATAACGGTACCGAGCTGGAGATGAACGTGGTGTTCCAGAGCCCGACAGGCGTAAGAAGCGCGCCGGGTGATTCATGGAAAATCACCATTGATACCGAAGCGCCAACGGCCAGTGCAGTTGCTGACAACCTGAGTAAAGACTCCGGCGTAAGCGATGCGGATTTCATCACCAATAACAGTGGTCCTGGCAGCGTGATCACCGGTCATCTCTCGCCTGCGCTGGAAGCGGGTGAAAAGGTCTATGTCTCCGTTGATGGAGGTAAAACCTGGCAGGAAGCGATCGTCGATGGCGATAAGTGGGCCTATGTGGACTCGCAAGGCCACAGCGCCGACTGGACCATTCTGACCCGCGTGGTGGATGCGGCAGGTAACTACACCGAATCATCACAAAAGGTGGTGGTGGATCAGGTTGCGCCAGATGAACCAACCGATGTGGTTCGTAGCGGTAACGATGTCACCGTGACGTTGCCTGGCAGCAATGTCGCGGCAGGGGACACGGTAGTGGTGAAGGTGGGTGATGTCTCTGTGACGCACACGCTGACCGCAGCTGATATCACAAACGGCAACGTGACGGTTAGCCTGCCGCCTGGCGGTTATACCGATATCCCTGTCGGGGCAGCCATTGTTGATGCGGCGGGTAACAGCTCGAATTACCGCACCAGCGATTTCACCAGCACCAACAACTTTGAGTCGGCTGACGAGTTCACAGCGATCGATGCGGGTCAGTGGGTACACGGGATGCGTTTCTCCCACTCACCGGCGAGCGGAACCAATGATTACCAGTTTGCCAATCAGATATTTGGCGGCAGCAACAGTCTGTATTTGCATGGTACCGAGCAAGATCTGGGAATGAGCGGCAGCATGTTTGTTGATTTCCAGTACGGTGCCAGCGACATCAAATTCGACTTTAACCCGAACTTTGCGGGTAACTCGACGGTGGTGAATTTCTACGACATTAACGGCGAGCTGATTGGTTCTGTGCCTGTTGATGATTTTGCCAACAACCGTAATTTCCCGGTCGCGTTCTCCAGCCCGGATAACCCGGTTTACCGCATGGAAATCCATCACGAGGAGTTCCCGACGGCACGCGGCTTTGGTTTCAGCATCGATAACCTGGTCGTGGGCGGCACGGGCAAAACGGTGACCCCGGGTGACTACCTGGCGGATAACCAGGGCGATGTCTGGTACGGCGATGCGGCAGATAACGTCTACCAGGTGACGGATGTCACCAGCCTGAGCTCGGCCATTATTCAGGGCGGTGAAGGTCTGGATACCCTGAAATTACTGGGCTCGGATCAGCACCTCGATCTGAGCACGCTGGGGAACAAGATCCAGTCAATGGAAGTGATCGACATCACGGGGACGGGTGATAACACCCTGACATTAAATGCCGGTGATGTCCTGGAAAACGCGTCTCAGAACCTGTTCCACGATAACGGGCTCAACCAGATGATGGTGAAAGGGGATGCGGGTGACCAGGTCAACCTGAGTGACCTGTTACCAAACGACATAGACCCGGGCAACTGGACGAATGGTGGCACGGTGAACGTTGGCGGAGTGGAGTATCAGTCCTTCCAGATGGATAGCCTGAATACCGAAATACTCGTTCAGATGGGAGTCACGGTCACGCTACAGAATCACTAATTATCCCCATGAAGTACGAGGCTCCCTGAGGGGGAGCCTCCTTAAAAAACGGTTTTATACCAGAAAACATGACCAGGGCTTTACCTGAACAGTTAAGTAGACCCATTTGGAAACGATTATGAAAAAGACAACTGTTACAAATATGCACACTGAACCTAACGCAATGGCAATGATGGATGTGACGGCGACGCTGCCGCCGCTGCCTTCCGACGTCCTGCTGTGGGCTGACTTCCAGTTTGAACGTGAAATTGCCAATGGCCGCACCACGATTGATAACACCCCAACCTTTAGCGGTAAGGGCGAACCGGGCATGGTGGCGGTAATTGATCTTGGCGGCGGTCAAAGCGTGCGTGTACCGGTGAACGCGAGTGGTTCGTGGACCTGGACGCCTGCGCCTGCACTGGCAGATGGTCGCTACACCTGGTCTGTTGCGCTGGAAAATGCGGCGGGTGAGCGTGGCCCATCGACTGCACCTGTCACGTTTAACGTGGATACCGTGGGTAACGGCGTGTCGTTTAGCCACGCGGAAGATAACACCGGGCCGCTGACCAACCCGCTGGCCAGCGGCAGCAGCACCGATGATGTAAACCCGGTGATGGTCGGGACGGCAACGCCTGGCTCTCTGGTGACTTTGTACGTTGACGGCGTCGCCGTTGGCTCTCAAACCGCCGATCCTGTGACGGGGCAGTGGTCTATTGAGATCAATCCTGCGCTGGAATCCGGTAAAACCTACAGTATTACGGCGAGTGAATATAACGGCCCAGGCGATAACCCGCCGGATGCGGGTCCGTTCCTGCTGACCATCGATACCGTTGTCCCAACGGGGACGTTCGATCGCGTATCGGATGACGTTGGCCGCTATCAGGGCGATCTGCCAAACCCGGCAGTGACCGATGACACCACACCAACCCTGCACGGTACTGGCCGTCCCGGGGATATCGTCTTCGTGCGTAACGGTAGCGACATTATCGGCTCTGTATCCGTGGGAGCTGACGGCAGCTGGGAATATACCCTGCCTGAGCAGACGAACGGTACCGCGCTGGATGTGAGCGTGGTCTTCCGTGGCCCGACTGGCGTTGAAAGCGCGCCAACCGACCCGTGGAAACTGGTGATTGATACCGAAGCACCAAACAAACCGATTATCGGCGACGTTGACGATGACGTCGGCCCGATTACTGGCCCAATTCATAACGGTGATATCACCGATGATACCCAGCCGGTATTCCGTGGCGAAGGCGCTGTGCCGGGTGAAACCGTTGAACTGATCATCGACGACGAAGTTGTGGGTACCGCAATCGTAGGTGAAGACGGCAAATGGGAAGTGACACCAGAAAACCCACTGGCGGAAGGTGAGCACGAAGCGGTCGTCGTCATCACCGATCCGGCGGGCAACGCCAGCGAACCGTCCGACCCGATCGATTTTATCGTCGACACTACGCCTCCGGCAAAACCGACTATCGACACCGTATTTGACGACGCGGGTCAGCAGACCGGTTACCTCAAAAACGGCGACATTACTGACGACAGCACCCCGACGTTTGCAGGTTCTGCCGAAAAGAACAGCCTGGTCTACATCATTGTTAATGGTGTGCAGGTCGATTCTGTGCGCGCCACCGATGCAGGCACCTGGACCTGGACGCCACCGCTGGGGCTGGCGAACGGTCACTATGACGTGAAAGTGATCGCGGAAGACAAGGCTGGCCTGCGTTCCGAGCCATCTGATGAATTCGCCTTTGACCTGCTGGCGGGCGGTATTCCGACGGCTCCGGCGATCACCGATGTGATTGACGACGTTGAATCGCACGTGGGCACCGTACAGAACGGCGGTATCACCAACGACGATCGTCCAACCATCACCGGTACTGCGCAGAATGGCACTGTTGTTTATCTGTACGACGGCGCGAACCCGAATCCGATCGGCAGCGCGGTGGTAACTGGTGGACGCTGGACCATTGATTTTGACACCCCGCTGGCTCAGGGCGAACACCGCTTCCGTGCAGTTGCGGAAGACGTAACCGGCAACCGCAGCCCGGAAACCGGCGAGTGGGTCATTAACATTGATTCCGTCGCACCTGGTCAGGCAACCGACATTGAGCTGTGGGACGATTTCGGTACCCCTGGGTTTATTCGTAACGACGACACCACCGATGACAACACCCCAACCTACCGTGGTAAGGGGGAAGCAGGCGGTACGGCGATTATCGATCTGGGTGATGGTACCACCGTGCGCGTACCTGTCGATGGCAGCGGTAACTGGAGCTATACCCCAGCCCCTGCGCTGGCAGACGGCGACTACACCTGGAAAGTCTCTATTGAAGACAAAGCGGGCAACGTCGGCCCGGCGTCTGACCCGATCCACTTCATCGTGGATACCAGCGCTAACGGCGTATCCATCAGCCACGTTGTGGATGATGAAGGCGCGATCACCGGCAATCTGGGCAGCGGCAGCCACACTGATGACACGACCCCAACGGTTGTGGGCCACGCGACGCCTGGCGCGCTGGTGCAAGTGTATGTCGATGGTAAATATGTTGATAGCGTACGTGCTGATGCCGTCACCGGTAACTGGCAACTGACGATCACCCCGGCACTGAGTGCAGACGGTACCTACAAGATCACCGCGACGGAAGATCCGGGTACGGGCGAAAGCGCGCCGACGCCTCCGTTTGAGCTGACGCTGGATACCAGCATCCCAACAGGTTCTCTGGATCGTGTTGTTGATGATGTGGGCCTGGTTCAGGGTGACCTGGCGAATCCGGCGGTGACCGATGACACCACGCCGACGCTGCATGGTACAGGACGTGCGGGTGATACCGTGTTGATTTACGACGGCACCACGCTCGTGAATTCTGTCACCGTAGGCAATGACGGTACCTGGAACTACACGCTGCCACCGCAAAACAACGGCGCAGAGCTGTCTCTGAGTGCGGTATTCCAGAGCCCGACCGGGGTGAAAAGCGCACCAACCGCGCCGTGGGATCTGACGATTGATACCCAGGCACCAACCGCGCCAACGATTGTCGGCATGTATGACGATGCGGGTACGCTGATTGCTGACGGGGGTCGTTCACGCGACACAACACCGGAATTACGCGGCACGGCTGAGAAAAACAGCCTGGTGACAATTTATGAGCCGGGCAACAAGGTGCCAGTCGGTTCCGTGTATGCCGATCCAAGCGGTAACTGGACGTGGACATCGCCTGCGCTGACGGATGCGAAGCACGACTTCTACGTAACGTCACAGGATGCGGCGGGTAACGTTTCCGGCCAGTCCAACCACTATGGTCTGGAAGTTGATACCCAGGCTGCTGCCCCGGTCATTCTGGGCGCATACGATGACGTGGAAGGCGGCATCTATAAAGGCCTGGTTCCGGACGGTGGGTTGAGCAACGATGGCAATATGCAACTGCGCGGAACCGCAGAGCCGAACAGCATCGTTTACATCTACAACGCGTACAACAACGCGGTGCTGGATACGGTGAAAACCGATGCCAACGGTAACTGGACCTGGGATCGTGCGGTTGCTGACACCGCAGCGGGTCGTCCGCATATGTTCTACACCATTGCGAAAGACGACCTGGGTAACGTTTCAGGTAAGTCTGCGACTTATTCGATCAACGTGGATACCGTCAACGCGGCCCCGGTGATCCTCGGTTCTTACGATGATGTTCAGGGCGGTGTTTATAACGGTCTGGTGGGTAACGGCGGTGTAACGAACGATCGCACGCTGGATTTACGTGGCACAGCCGAAGCAGGTAGCGTGGTGTATATCACCAACCCGGCGAATGGCGGCGTGTACGGTTCGGTGACGGCGGGCGCGGATGGCAAGTGGTCTTATCCGCTCACGACCAACTACAACCAGACGTACAACTTCCAGGCGTACTCCATTGATAAGGCCGGAAACCGTTCGGTGAACTCCACGAACTTCGCGATTACGATTGATACGGTGAATAACGCCCCTGTGATTTCGGGTGCTTATGACAACGTAGCGGGTGGTATATACAACGGTCTGGTAGGTAATGGTGGTTTGACCAACGACCGTACACCTGAGTTACGCGGTACAGCGGAAGCGGGCAGTGTGGTGTATATCATCAACCCGGCGAACGGTGGGGTTTATGGTTCGGTGACAGCAGGGACGAATGGCGCATGGTCCTTTTCCGTGACGACCAACTATAACCAGCTGTACAACTTCCAGGCTTACTCCATTGATAAAGCCGGAAATCGTTCTGTGAACTCCTCGAACTTTGGGATCACGATTGATGGCACCAATGCGGCACCAGTGATTACCAGCGTGATGGATGGCGTCGGTACGGTAACGGGCAACGTGGCTAATGCCGGTTCAACGGATGACAACACGCCAACGCTGAACGGTACAGCCGAAGCGGGCAGCACGGTGTATATCGCGGTGAACGGTTCATCGTACAGTGTGACTGCTGCCGCAAATGGTAACTGGAGCTTCACGCCACCAGCGCTGCCGTTGGGGAACCACACATTTAGCGTGTTCTCTATCGATAAGGCGGGTAATAAGAGCACGGGCGTTTCACGTAGCCTGACCGTGGTGTCACCGAAAGTGACCGAAGACTTTGAATGGGCGGTTGGTCAGCAGGTTGGGTTGAAGATGGGTACACCGTTGGCATCCGGGCTGGTGATTAGCTGTTCCTACGGCGGTTATGCCTATCAGCCGATTGTGGGTGGCGGTCACCATGCGTTGATGCGTGCAGACAGAACCGCACCTGTTCGTCTGACCTGGGGCTCCGGGAAGTATGTTGGCTCGGTTGAAATGGACCTGGTGACGCCTGCGGTGAATATTGCTTTTGCCCCAATCACTGTCGTGTATTACGACAAGAGCGGTGCAGTATTATCGACCCAGACATACACCAGTGCGCGCCATATCTCCTATACCGCACCTGCGGGGAAAGAGATTGCCGCTGTTGATATGTATACCGGAACGCGTGGCGGCACCCTTGCCTTTGACAACGTGAGCTGGACGCCAAAATCGAGCGGCGTCATGGGCATGATGAGCATGGGTGAGGATGTACACGACGACAGCAATACCATTGCGTCGCTGGACAGCCACCAGGAAACGCACAGCGTACTGGACAAAAATACGCTGACGCTGACGGACAATGAGAAGCCGCTGGACTTCAGCAAACTGGTCACCAAAACCGATGTGGTTAACCAGATCGATATGGTGAATGGCAAAGCTGATACCCTGAATATCGGGCTTAACGATGTTCTGACTCACGCGAAAACCAACCTGTTTGTGGACGATGGTTCAAAACAGCTGCTGGTGAAAGGTGAGAAGGGCGATGTACTGAACCTGAACGATCTGCTGCCTGACAACAGCGATCCGGGCAACTGGACCAACGCCGGTAACGTGAAGGTATCGGGCGTCGAATATCAGGTGTTCCACATGGAAAGCCAGGACGTAGAACTGCTGGTGCAGGCTGGCGTGACCGTCAACGTGAATAATCACTAACTTAAACTTTTCCAGGCCTCCTTTCGGGGAGGCCTCTGGAGGATTTATGACTTTTTTCAAGACCTCTCTGTTTGCGGCGCTGTTTACCTCCTCCGCATTTTTCATGCACTCTGCCACCGCTGCGGAGAATTTTGGCAAAGCGTATCAGCCTGTTGCGCCCGTCGGTCAGACGCAGGCACAAATTGTTTATTACCGTGACGCCAGCAACACTGTGGGCGGTGCGGCACATGTTTATGTCGATAATGAGTTCCATGACGCACTGTTGCCAGGAGGGTATACCGTTTTCTGCCTGGCACCTGGCAAGCATAATCTGGGCGCGTACCAGAATGATGCGCCGGAATATCGCGGTAAAGAGCAGGGCTACAATGTTGAGATGAGCGGCGGGCAGACCTATTTCGTGCGCGTCAACCACACCATGAATGCGGTGCCAGAAGCCCGCACGCGTGAACAGGCGGAAAAAGATCTCGCTGGTCTGCGCGAACAGATCCACGTGCTGTCCCGCGCCTCCAGCGTAGAAGCTTGTAAAAACCTGCCTGCACCTCAGTTCAAAGATTACACCTTATCTGGTGACGTCATGTTCCGCTTTGGCCAGTCCAGTGAGAAGGGTGTTTCCGCACAGGGTCGCCAGGCGGTAAAAGATCTGGTGGCAACGATTAAGCGTGAAAACGTCGAGCTGAAACAGATTCAGGTTATCGGCCACACCGATGCTATCGGTAGCGATCGCGGCAACTACGTGCTGGGCCTGAAGCGTGCACAAACCATTCGTACCATGTTGGCTGAAAACGGCCTCCCAGCACGCCTGATGACGGCAACCAGCGTGGGTAGCAACGAGCCGGTGGTCAACGATTGCGCCGCCTCCAGCAAGAGAGAACGGGTCTCCTGCTATGCCCCGAACCGTCGTGTTGTTGTGCGTGTGAGCGGTGATCAAAACATTCCTGCTACGGCACAAAAGTAATCCTCAACGCATGCTCTGATTATGACGGAGCATGCGTTATCTCTTCCTCTTCATCTTTCCCACATTTCCTGCGTGTTTATCGTAACCACAAAAAAACCGTAACAACATGATGCTGTTACGGTTTTGAGTGGCAGATTGCCCCCCTGTAAAACAGGGGGGCTTTTTTACTGTAATTGGATCTGTATCCCTTGTTGAATCAGGACTTCCGCATCGTGGCTGTCGTTCTGGTAGACGTGATACACCACGCCTCCCACCGTGACATCCTCCTGCGCATTCCATTTTTCAACCCCGTGTTCACCCGCGATGGACTCCAGCGTCACTTTGTCGCCTTTGTCACCCTGAACCATCAACTGTTTAGTACCATCGTCCAGGAACTGGTTTTCCTGTCCCAGCGTCAGAACATCATCAATACGAATGTTTAGCTGGTTCTGACCATGACCTTTGAGCGAAACGGCGTGAAGATCCTGCGCCGCAGTGTGGGACAGTTCAGCCGCTCTGGAAAGGTCGATGCTATCGACGGTGTCTGTCAGCGCCAGGACATGTTCGACCAGGCTGAATGGCGAGTGCGTCGCTTCATCCTCGCTGAAGAGCGCGCTCACCGGTGCGCCCTGACCCCTGACCGTAAAGTTATCCAGAACAATCCATGAACCGACGCCGTTGGTGTCGGTACTGTCAGAAATCGTGATCACCACATTTCCCGAGGTGCTGGCCGTCCAGCTCCCGCCGTAAATGCCGTTAACAACCTGCACGTTATCGACGACCTTTACGCCGTCTACCGTGATGGTCAGGTAGTGTGATGGGTTATCAATAGGGATACCCGTCGTCGCCCACACTATGCTTCTGACGCTAAAGTTATAGGTATGTCCCGCCTCGACATGGAAGGTGCGCGACATAATATCGCCAGCGGTAGAGTGCCCAGCACTTCTGCCCCCGGAAAGCTGTACCTGCTGACCGTCGAACACACCGACGCCGCTCCAGGCGCTGGCAAACGTCCAGCCCTGTCCGGTGGTATCGTTAAAATCGTTCACGGTTGTCGCAACGTTGAAGACCTGCGGCGGGCTTGCTGCGCTGGTATTTCCTGCGGCATCCGTCTGTTTCGCCGTGAATTGATAATTACCCTCGCTCAGCGCCGGGCTGGGGTGCCATGTCCAGCTACCATCAGCATTTGCGGAAAACGAGGCCACTGGGGCCGTGCCGTTGTAGATCGTCACCAGCGCATGAGGTTCCACACTGCCCACGCTTCCTGTCAGGGTAGGGGTGTTATCGGTTAGGGAAAATAACGGTGCTTCTGCAACAGTGTCCAGATCGACGGTAACAGGCGCAGACCTTTCACTTTCGTTACCCGCCGGATCGGTGAAGGTGGCGTTCAGATTATGATTGCCGTCCCCGCCAATAAGATCACCGGATACGCTCCAGCTACCCTCCGCGTTAACAATGGAGGAGCCAATCAGGGTGTTGCCGTCATACAGCTTTACGATGTCTCCTGCTGCGCCATTTTTCCCGGCCATGTTCACATGATCATCGTTGCTTAACCCTTGCAGGATGAGGTCTTTCCCGACGCTGTTTTTCAGTACGTCTGGCACAGGCGCATCTGGGCTGGTGATGTCATAGTCCACAACGATAGGATCGCTTTTCGCACCCACATTACCCGCCGGATCGCGGAAGCCGACCTGCAGGTTGTGGTCACCTTCCGATGGCAGGGTTATCTCCGCACGCCAGTTGCCGCTGGCATCCACCACCGTGGAGCCAGTCAGTTTATCGCCGTCATAGAGAAGTACCGTATCACCCGGCTCACCTTTACCGCTCAGGTGCAACGGGTTGGTGTTGGTCACGCCACCAGCGGAGAGATCCCTGGCGTTGTCGTCGGTAATCTCAATAGCGCCAGGGGCATCGGGGGGAGTGATGTCGTAATCCACAGTGACAGGGTCACTTTTCGCACCCACATTACCCGCCGGATCGCGGAAGCCGACCTGCAGGTTATGATCGCCTTCCGACGGCAGGGTTATCTCTGCACGCCAGTTGCCGCTGGCATCCACCACCGTGGAGCCAGTCAGTTTATCGCCGTCATAGAGAAGTACCGTATCGCCCGGTTCACCTTTACCGCTCAGGTGCAACGGGTTGGTGTTGGTCACGCCACCAGCGGAGAGATCCCTGGCGTTGTCGTCGGTAATCTCAATAGCGCCAGGGGCATCGGGGGGAGTGATGTCGTAATCCACAGTGACAGGGTCACTTTTCGCACCCACATTACCCGCCGGATCGCGGAAGCCGACCTGCAGGTTATGATCGTCTTCCGACGGCAGGGTTATCTCTGCACGCCAGTTGCCGCTGGCATCCACCACCGTGGAGGCAGTCAGTTTATCGCCGTCATAGAGAAGTACCGTATCGCCCGGTTCACCTTTACCGCTCAGCTGTAGCGGATTGGTGTTGGTCACGCCACCAGCGGAGAGATCCTTATCGTTGCCGTCGGTAATGCTGATATTGACGGGTTTATCCGGCGGTGTCAGATCGACAGTAAAATTCAGTGAGGGGCTTTTGGCGCTCTGCTTACCTCTCGCCAGCGCTGCAAACTGAAAATCGTGTTTACCCTCTGGCAGTGCGACCTCAGGTTGCCAGTACCACTTTCCTTCGAAGTTAACCGTCGCGCTCCCGACCAGCCTGCCATTATCGTACACCTGGATCAGGCTTCCGGGGGTTCCACTGCCGTTGAGAACGGGGAGGGCATCATCTGTGCTCACACCAGGTACTAGCGCACCAGTAATGATCCCCACGTTGTCTGTCGCCTGTATATCTGAGGGAACTGCCGGTACAGGCGTGTTCTGACTACTGCTTCCTCCATTCAGTGCGGCAACAATACCCGTCAACAACCCCACCGCCGCAACGGCACCCGCGGCCATCATCCCGTGTGAAAGCTCGCTGGACGTGACGTCCGTCAGGGCCAGAGTTCCACTCTGACTGAGATGCAGTGCATCATTACCGCCTTCTTTCAGCAACAGGAAGGCTTCTTTGTCGGAGTCACTGCTCTCATAACGGTGATAACTGCCATCTTGCGCCATGCCGTACAGCATGCCCTGCTGTGTATAAAAGTCTTCAATGATAATTTCCGCAGTATCATCCTCCTCCTGCGTAAATATCATCAAATCGTCGCCATCGCGTTTTACAACAATATTTTCTGGTGCAGGTTCATTTGTGCCGCGAACCAGCAAAAATTTTCCGCCTTTAAGTGATTTTACCCGTACCGGTGCGCCCTCGGCCTGTACCGGGAGTTCCGCGATACGTACGATATTGTCGCCATCAATGACGAGTAAGTTGATTTTTGAAGTATCCATAATATGTCTCAGGTTCTGATTTGTTGCAGATATAGGCTTTTTCATCAGTAGCCATTATCAGTTGTGGGCTTCATTAATCTCCGAGACCTGTCTCGAATTACCCCCTGAGTTTCCCTTTGATTTCTTCCGTGAGATCAACCTGTTTCGTGACGAAAAATAACCCATCCCATTGAGACAGGTCTCATTAATTTAAGACCGTTCCGCGTGACAGAATATTCTTAATTTAAACCAATAAATCAATTTAATTCATTGATTTAAATGCAATTAACCAATCAAGGAAAACGCGAAGTATGGAATCCTCAACTGCACATTTACAGGAGGAACAGCTGCTCGCCGCCGCTCGCGATAACCGACAAAGTGATGACTCTCTGCTCAGAAGTATTGCCTGGGTGTGTGAGCATTACCGTCTCGGTAAAAGCGATGACGTTTTGCTGGCGGGTCTGCCTGTCGAACAACTCCTCACTCCCTCTTTAGCGCTTGATGCGCTTAAAAATGCCGGTATGACCGGAGGGCTCATCAGGCGTAATAGCGCAGAACTGCCGGAACAGATCTTCCCGGTGATTCTGTTGCGTAAGGGGGCTGGCGGGATGGTACTGCTGGCACGTGAGCGTCGTAAAAATGCCGAAGACAAATGGGATCTGTTCTATTCCCTGATCCTGCCAGATGTCTCCGATGAGCCGGTTGAACTTAACCATGAAGCGCTGAACGAGCTGTATGTTGGCTACGCGATTGCGGCTAAACCGACTGCGCGTATTGACAGCCGGGTTAGCGATATCACGCCGCCACAGCCGAAAGGGCACTGGTTGTTCAGCACGCTGTGGCGCTATCGCCGCTACTATCGCAGCGCGGCGCTGGCGTCGGTGCTGGTGAACGTGCTCGCATTGGCAACCGTATTCTTTACCATGAACGTTTATGACCGCGTTATCCCTAACCAGGCGTTTACCACGCTCTGGTCACTGGCGATTGGCGTACTGGTGGCAATGATTTTTGAAGCCATCACCCGTAGCGTACGTGCTCACCTGCTGGATACCGCAGGAAAAAAAGCGGATCTGATTGTGGGTAGCGTGCTGTTTCGTCAGGCGCTGGCCGTCAAAATGGAGCATAAGCCAGCCTCTTCAGGATCTTTTGCCAACCAGCTACGCGAATTCGAATCCGTGCGTGACTTCGTCTCGTCCGCTACGCTTGCGACCATTGCTGACCTGCCGTTCGTGCTGCTGTTTATCGGCATTATCTTTGCCATCGGCGGTCCGCTGGCCATTGTCCCGCTGCTGATGCTGCCGATGATCCTGCTGGTCAGTATGGCCATTCAATGGCCACTGGCGAAAGTGATGAAAGCCAGTTTGCAGGAAGCATCGCTGAAGCAGGGCGTGCTGATTGAATCCATCGAAGGGATGGAAACGCTGAAATCTGTGGGTGGCGAGGCCTGGATGCAGAGCCGGTGGCAGAAGTTCAGCGCCATGCAATCGTCCAGCTCAGCTGCGTCTAAGCACTACTCTACGCTGGCAATGAATTCGGTGAGTTTTCTGCAACAGCTGCAGACGGTAATGCTGATTGTCACCGGCGTGTATCTGATTGACGCCGGTAGTCTGACGCAAGGTGCGTTAATCGGTACGGTTATGCTGGCTGGACGCGTCACCGCGCCATTAAGCCAGGTCGTCGGTTTAGCCGTGCGTTATCAGCAGGCTAAAGCCGCGCTGACCTCGCTTAACAAGCTGATGGAGAACCCAACCGATCGCAGCAGTGAAATCGACTATATCAAACAGCCAGAACTGAACGGCGATATCCAGCTTAAAGGCGTTACCTTCTCCTATCCGGCACCGCCTATGCAACCGAACCCGGACATTCTGAAAGACGTGAACCTCACGATAAAACCGGGCGAGCGCGTGGCGATTGTCGGGAAAATTGGCAGCGGAAAATCCACTCTGCTACGTATCATCGCGCGTCTTTACACGCCGGTTAAAGGGCAGCTTTTTAGCAGCGGTTTGGATGTGAATCAAATTGAGCCGTCCGACTGGCGGAACAACGTGGGATTTGTGGGGCAGGATGCGCGTCTGTTTTACGGCACATTGCGCGAAAACATCATGATTGGTCGTCAGAATGCCACTTCCGATGAGTTTCTCAAGGTACTGCGTTTAACCGGTCTGGATCACATTGCAGCGCGTCACCCGCGGGGAATTCACATGCCTGTGGGCGAGCAGGGTAACAGTTTATCCGGCGGCCAGCGCCAGCTGGTATCACTGGCGCGGACGCTGTTGGCACGTCCTAACTTGCTGCTACTGGACGAGCCTACCAGCGCGATGGATGCGCAGACCGAAGCCCTGTTCCTGCAACACCTGAAAATTGCGGCCGCCGGACACACGCTGGTTGTTGTCACTCATCGCCCGTCGTTGCTGGCACTGGTGGACAGGATGGTGATTATTGAGGACGGCAAAATTGTCGCGGATGGTCCGAAACAGCAGATTCTGGCTGCGCTCAACGGCTCGCCGACGGCGCAGCCAGAGCAAACGCCTGCTAATGACAGTACGTCAGCGCAAGCTGTGCCAGTAAAAGAGCAGGCGGAGGCCAGTGCATGAAATGTTTAAAAAAGAACGAAAACAAACCGCTTTCAGCGCGTGATGCTGTCTGGATGAGCGATATCCAGGAGGCGCTATTTTCCCAGACCACACCTAAATCGCGCCTGGTGTTATGGCTGATTCTGGCGGTGTTCGTGGGTTTCTTAACCTGGGCGCATTTTGCCAAAGTGGAAGAGATCACCAAAGGTGATGCGAAGATCGTCTCGAAGAGTCGCGAGCAGATTATCCAGAGCCTTGAGGGCGGGATACTCGAAGAGTTGAATGTCCGTGAGGGCGACATTGTGGAACCGGGGCAAATACTGCTGAAAATCGATCCGACGCGTGCGCAATCAAGTTACCTGGAGACGCTGCGTAAGGTTGTGGCACTGGAAGCGACCGTTAACCGTCTGCGTGCGGAAGCGTACGGTCTGCCGCTGACGTTTAGCGACCGCGTGAAACAGTATCCTTCTGAGGTGGAACTGGAAACCCGCGCCTACAACAGCCGTAAGCAAGCGCTGGAAGAGGGGGTCGCTTCGCTTGAGAAGAGCTATCGTCTGGCGCAGAACGAAATTGTCATGTCTGAGCCGCTGGCGGCGCGCGGATTGCTTTCTGAAGTTGAGTTGCTGCGTATGCGTCGTCAGGCAAACGATCTGCAATCGCAGATTGTGGAGCGCCGCAACCGCTACCAGGCGGATGCCAATACCGACCTGATCCGCCAGGAGCTGGATCTGGTACAGGCTGAAGAGAGTCTGACCGGTCGCGAAGATATTGTGAACCGTACGACCATTACGGCACTGGTAAAAGGCACGGTGAAAAACGTGCGGGTCACCACCATTGGCGGGGTTATTCAGCCCGGTGAACACATCATGGAGATCGTGCCGCTGGAAGATCAACTGCTGGTGGAAGGGAAGATCAAACCGTCTGACGTGGCCTTCCTGCATGCGGGGTTACCTGCGATGGTGAAAATTACCGCCTACGATTTTGCAATCTACGGTGGTCTGAAGGGGCAGGTTTCTCTCGTTAGCCCGGATACTTTAAAAGATGACGCTAAAGCCGCGGCGGGTCGCCCTGACGACACGTATTACCGGGTAATGGTATTGACCGACAGCAGCACGCTTAAAGCCGGTGACAAGGCTCTGCCGATTATTCCAGGCATGATTGCTACGGTGGAAATTCGCACGGGCGAAAAAACCATTCTTGATTATCTGCTGAAACCCATTTTTAAAGCGAAAGAAGCTTTCCGAGAGCGTTAATTTACTATGAAGAATTATTCTCCTGTACAGCGTCGCCTGGCGGCGACGCTGACGGTACTCTCTTGCCTGATGTCAGGGAAAAGTGCCGCCAGTAATGAGGGGCTGTTAGCCTTTCAGCCTGCGACCCCGGTGGTTAAATCCGGCATGGTGATGGCCTCCACCCCTCCTGCGCCAGTCGCTCCACGGATGGCGCAGGAAAACGCAGCGGTCAACAAGACCAAAGACGTTGACCGTCAGGCCGCCCGAGCGCCTGGCGAGAATGACATCCGCATGCTGTTCAATGATGCCGTCAATACCGCGCTGAGTATGAGCCCTGAGGTTCGCGGTGCACAGTTCAATACCGCGGCGGCGCAGGCTAACGTCGATGAAGCGAAAGGCCAGCGCTGGCCGCAGGTGGATGTTGGGACGCGTTCAAAAAACGTCCAGTTTGGTGGCGGAGAACGTGGCTATAGCGACAGTCGCCCGGCAGTGACCGTGAATGTAGCAACCACATTGCTCGATTTTGGTCGTACCAGCAACACCATTAAAAGCCGTGAAGCGCTGCATCAGGCCGCGAAAGAGAATACGGGCGCACAGGCGGAAAATATTGCCTGGCAGGTCAGTAGTGCGCTAATTGAGCTGAGTAAACAGCACCAGATCATCGCGCTCAGCCAAAAGTACGTGGCGCGTATGAACGAACTGGTTGAAATGCTGGACGGTATTGTGAAGGTTGACCAGGGGCGTCGCAGTGAGTTAACGCAGGCCAGAGGACGTTTATTACAGGCACAATCTTCTCTGGATACTGCCGTATCACGTGCGCGTGATACGGAAATTATCCTGAACCGCCTGCTGGGAGATACCCGCGTTCCCCTGCCGAAAGCGCCGGTGTGGAACCTGAAACCGGGAGAGCTGAATAAGCAGTTATCCGCGATTGAAAGTCATCCCACCATTCGACAGGCACAGGCAGAAACCGCATCAGCGCTGGCGGATGCGGAAGCAGCACGTTCTGCCGCTTACCCGACCGTGACATGGAACGTTGGGAAAAGCACCGGGCGCGATGAGCTGGGGCGTGAACAGGCATGGGAAACCAATGTCAACTTAAGCTGGCCGATTTTCCGGGGCGGTTCACAACGGGCCGCTGAGCTTTCTGCCGCACGCCGTGCAGATGCCAGCAGAGAAGCTATCGAACAGCAATCCCGCGATCTGGATAACCGGGTGCGCGCGGCCGATCAGGATGCCCATAGCATGCTGGAGCGTGCTGAGCTGTACCATGACTTATCGATTGAATCCGATCGCATTCGCCATGATTTCTTCGATCAATGGTATCACCTTGGACGACGTACTCTGCTGGATGTGCTGAGCGCAGAAAGTGACTTTTACGGCAACCAGGTAGCGGAAGTGACCAACCGTTTTGATGGCTATTCAGCTATTTTTCGTAGCTATGCCGGTTCCGGTACACTATTGTTATGGTTACGAAATAATAAATAGTTAAGTCTTTTTTAAGATGGCTCACACTGCAGGCATAAAAGAGAATATGTATGAATCCGTTTTCAGGTAAAAAAATATACGTCGCCTTACTCGACGATCACCCGATTGTCCGTAAGGGGATGGAGATTATATTTAGCCAGGAACCTGATTTCGAACTAAAAGGCAGCTTTGCCAGTCGTATCGAACTCATGAATTTCTTACGCAACAATCGTGTTGATGTGTTGGTTCTTGACTATCTGCTTGGTGATGAAGAGATCGACGGTTTACCGATGATCAAACAGCTCATGAGCAACTTCCCGTGGCTGAAAATTCTGCTTTCATCCACGCTGGAAAATACGGCGATTGTGCGCATGGCATTAAAAATCGGCGTGCGGGGGCATGTTGGTAAAAGCCGCGATTTATCCGAGGTGGTTAATGCGGCGCGTCAGGTCGCGGCGGGGCGCATCTCTCTGTCAGAAAGTATGGAGAAAGAGTTCTACCTGATTTCAGAGCCTTGTGCAGGCCCGAAAACGGGGCCAGACGGTGACAATGAACCGCAGGTGATTGATGGCATCGGTCGTCTGGATCAGCTGTCACCCAAGGAGCTTGAAGTGCTGCGCCTGTTTACCGGGGGAATGTCTGTCTTACAGATTTCAGAGAAGTTCCAGCGTAGCCGTAAGACGGTAAGCGGGCAGAAGAAGTCGGCCATGAAAAAACTGGGCGTGAAAACGGACTCCGAACTGTTTCTTTGGCACGACCAACTGCTTTAATGCCTTCACTCATTCCTTTATCAGGAGCCTTTTACAGGCTCCTTTTTTTATCTCAGTTATACCGTTTCGCCCGATGCTTCGTGTCTGACTGGGTGAATATTTCGCAGTGCAGCCGCAAGATGATTGATTGAGCAGGGCTTAAACAGGCAGTCATTCATACCCGCCTGTAAACAACGCTCCGTAATCTCATGCATGGCATTCGCGGTAAAACCGATAATCCAGGCAGACGCGCTGTTTTGTTCACGCTCACGCTTGCGAATCAACTGTGTAAGCTGATAGCCATTCATGCCGGGCATGTTACAGTCGGTAATGATCACATCGATATCTGCTTTTTCCCAGATAGCCAGCGCCTCATGTCCCGCCGACGCAAGGTAAGCCTGCTGTCCTAACCAGGCTAACTGTTTAGCCAGCAGGATCCGGTTAGCAGGGTTATCGTCCACCACCAGGATCTTCAGGGCGGGAATTTTGTCCTCGTCTTCATGCTGCCGGACATCGGCAACGGCCGCCGTTTTCACTTTCGGCAACGTAAAGGTCGCTCTCACAGTGGTACCCACGTTTTTCTCACTGCTCAGCGTGAGCGTACCGCCCATGCTTTCGCAAATGGTCCGACTGATATAGAGCCCCAGCCCAGTTCCTGCACGGCGGTTTTCTGCCTGGCTAAACGGCCTGAACAAGGCCGCCTGCTGGCTGGCGTCAATCCCGACGCCGCTGTCCTGGACATCGATAATATAGTGGACGCTGTCATTGTCCGGGCCTTCAGACTGTTGAAGCGTCAGTGATACGTTCCCGATGTCGGTAAACTTAATGGCGTTACTTAACAGGTTCGACAGAACCTGTTTAATGCGTAATGGGTCGGCATAGACATCTGTCAGCGGTTCCGTCGGGAATGTTCGGGTTAGCTCTATATTTTTCTCGATGGCAACGCCCTGGAAAACCCGCATCATATTGTTAATCAGGGTGCCGGGGTTGGTGGCTTCGGGATTGAAATCGAGATGCCCACCCTCAATACGGGAAATGTCCAGAATATCGCCAATTAAACCCACCAGTCCTTCCGCTGATTCATAAGCCACTTCCAGCGCCTGAATATCTTGCTCACCGCGACGTCCTTTTTTCAGCACAATATCCAGCATGCCAATAATTGCATTCATTGGCGTGCGGATTTCATGACTCATGGTTGACAGGAAAACAGATTTCGCCCGGTTAGAATCTTCCGCCCTGTCTTTGGCTTCCCTGAGTTCGACCAGGAGTGTTTCACGCTCGGTGATGACCTCACGCAATTGCACAAGCTGCGTGTTCATCTGACGGCGAAGTGCCGCTTTACGCGCGATTTGTCGGTTCAGGTAGAGAGCCCATCCCAGCGCCAGAATAATCAATACGGCGCTGAAGATTGCGGTGGCGATCAATACTTCCCGGTAGCGATACCAGAAACTGTCGACAACCACCAGTTCGTTTGGCCTCCAGCGGTTGGCCAGATTTTCCAGTTCAATAGGGGGAATGCTCAGTAAAATTTTATCCAGAATGCCCTGAAGCTCCGGGTTGGCCAGCCCTACACCGAAGGAGACCCAGACGGGGGCATCGCCCACAATGGACACCACTTTGAGCTTGTCCTGAAAGTTGGAGACGATCTGATAGTCCGTCATGATCAGAATACCCACGGCGGCGTCCGCTTTCCCCTCAAGAACGGTGGAAAGCAGCTGTGATTCATTACCCACATGAACAATTTCAATTTCCGGGTAACGCTGACGCACCATACTCTCCACGCCAATGTTTTTTACCATTGCCAGCCGCTTGCCACGCAGGTCTGCCAGCATATGAATGTCGTGACGATTTGCCGCTGTTGCCAGGGAAAAGGCACTGCGCAGATAGGGGCGGGTGAAGAGTATTTTGTTTTTACGCGCCTCACTTGGTGTTATCGATGCGAGCATATCCGCGCTTGACTCGTTGACCTTCTGAATCAATTCCTCTGTGGTACTGCCCGTTTCAAAACGGAACTGCAAACCTGTTCTGAGTGACACAACGGAAAACAGATCGGCGGCAATACCGCGCAGAACACCTTTATTATCAATAAATGAGACCGGGGCTGCATTGTCCTGACTGTAGATCAGGACGTTAACGACTGGGTGTTTTTTGATCCACTCTTTCTCTTGCCCGGTAAAGGAAAGGGATTTTGACCCCTGTGCGAGATCGATACGGTCAGGCTGCCAGAGACGATAAAGCTCCTGTTTTTCATCTTCTGGCACAGCCCTGATTGCGGCATTAATCAGTTTGAGGAGTTGCGGATTTTTTTGGCTAACAGCAAACCCCACTTCGCGACTGGCCAGTCGTGATAATCGCTCGACATGAATGTTGTTCAGGTAGTTTCGGCTGAGCGAGTAGCTGTTGCCCAGGTAAACCCGTGACTGACCAAATGCCACCGCGCTGAGTGCTTCCTGATAACTATCAAACAGGCGAAAACGGGCGTTAGGGTAGGTAGCTTTAGCCTGTGACAGGGGGAGATAGTCCCTCGGCATCGCGACGTCGGTGTCATGCAGATCTTCTGCCAGTGCTGCAGTATCGCTATCATTGAGGCCCAGCACCGGTTTATCACTGGCATAAGGTAAGGAAAAGGCAAAGGTTTCGTTATCCTGGAATGCTGCGACAGAAGGGATCAGATCAATATCGCCGCGTGCCAGCGCCTGCCATGCCTCTTCGGAGGAGCTGAACACCTTCACGTTAACCGGCAGGTTGAGCTGCCAGGCGACCAACCCCGTATAATCGGCACTCAAGCCTTCATACTCATTGCGAATGTTACGCATGCCAAAAGGTGGCACATCATAATGGGTCACACCCACATTCAACTGCCGTTGTTGTTTGATAAACGCGGCTTGATCGGGGGTGAGAGATAAGCGCTGCAGGCTCTGGACAGACGTTCTCATCAGGATCTTATATTCATCGCCTATCGCTGAAGGCATTGAAAGCGAGAGTAAAACCAGCAGCAAAAAATGGCGAAAATAGTGACGCATATCTCTTTAACTGACTCCTACAGACGAAGTGACCAAGGGGATTCATTACCCGTGCATCTGGTGTGCTGTGAGTGAAACATAACAAAACAACCGTTATGAGTTACCCCATAACTTACTGTATAGCTGATGAAAAGACATCCTTCATAGAGGATTTCAACCATTCCGTGGCCGGAGCCTGCCGAGGTAATACATCATTGATGTGCGCGCATGATGACGAAACCAGCGGGAAATTGTTATAAGACCTGACTTGGTTGTTTTTGTAATGAAATAACAATGTCGTTGAAAAATTTAATGATTATTATTTGTTTACTGCGAAAACACCCCTTAAGTGAAATTCAAAAGGGCTGAATACGCACTTTTCCTTCCTGCCATCGTGCGGGAATATCGAGACGGGTCTTATCGTGAGCAATCAGAAACAGTGAAAAAATTGACTTAATTTTTTCTGATTAATTAATTGAACGGATTATTATGCGCCCAGCGTCTCAACGTCGACCCGTAAACCACGCCGCGATAAACCAGCAATTTAATTCACTGGCGGAAATATATCGCCAGTCTATGGCAACGGGGGATTATGCCCGGGCCTCGCTCTGCTGTGAAAAAGCCTTGTCCGTATTGCCAAAAAATATGTCTGTGCAGAGTGACTATGCCCTGAGCCTGATGCGCCAGGGAAAGCACGATCGGGCGTATAAGGTGTACCGAAAAATATACCAGTCGCCGCAGCGGCATGAAGCCTCTGAAACCTGGCTGGATGGTTTTGCCGAACTGTGTGGGCACATGGGAAAAACCCAGGAGATGCATCTCTATGGGCTTGAATCGCTGACGTTGTCCGATCAACGCTTTGGTCATGGAAAATGTTGGCCGCTACCTTCAACGCCACCGCGCCCGTTTGATACCATGCAGCGGGAAAAGAACATTATCGCCTTCAGCCTGTACGGTGACCAGCCGCGCTACTGCGAAACGCTGATTAAAAATATTGAAACCGCAAAATCACTGTTTCCTGGCTGGTGCTGCCGTGTGTATCTGGATAATTCCGTGCCTCAGCATGTCTGGCAACGTCTGCAAGGGGCAGGGGCTCAACTGGTCGACATGAGTCATGAAAAAGGTATCTATCCCACATTATGGCGATTTCTGGTGATGGACGACCCGACGGTTGAGCGCTTTTTAGTTCGCGATGCCGACTCGCTGCTCTCTGAGCGCGAGCAGGTCTGTGTAGAGGCGTGGCTCTGTTCGCCCTGGTACTTTCACCATATGCGTGACTATTTTACCCATACCGAGCTTTTACTGGCCGGGATGTGGGCAGGTTGCGGTGGTATATTCCCGAATGTTGCAGGAATGATGCGTGATTTTGTTGCGCAATATCAGGGCAATGCCCGCTTCACAGACCAGTATTTCCTGAAGGCGGTGTTGTGGTCTACTGTGCGGCAAAGTCTTCTTAGCCATGATGATATTTTTGGTTTTCATCATGCCGAGCCGTGGCCTGCGCATCCACCCGTTTGCTGGAAGGCAGAACATTTCCATGTGGGGAGCAACGCCGGGTTTACGGTAATGGCGGGGCCCAGCCAGAAACAGGACGGGGAAAAACAGGTTGTGTTACTGAAAATGGACGGTAATGCCTGGCGCTATACGGCTCCCGTGCGGCAGGGGCAGTGGAAGCTGCCGGTCCCTTTTTTCCTTGCTGATAGATTTCGTCTTGGTGACGTAAAGGTTGAGATGGTCAACGACGATGACCGTCGCGGAATGTAATGTTGGCGGCCTGCATTCCTGCCTGAACCACATGAAGGGGAATTTTTACCGGGACGAAACAGGCGCGACAATCAGTCCGGTCTTATACTGTCTGGGTCTTGTCTGCCCCGGAGGCTTCTCAGCAGAACAAGACAAAGCTTACTCAGGGTAAGCCGGGTCATCGGTATAATTTTATTTTCCAGCATGTTTTATTCAGGGAACGACTCTTACGATGCGTTTTTTATCAGCCCGGTTAATTAGCTTTCTTTTTACCTTGTGTTGTATGTGGCAACTGCACGCCCAGCCACTGGAACTGCAACGTCGTGCTCAGGTTAACGCACCACATGTCCAGTTTAGTGAGGCCGCGCAACGATGGCTGGATAACCATTCGACGCTGAATGTGGGTGTTTGGGGACAAGAACAGCCGCCGCTAAGCGAAGGGATGGGGCACGGCGTCTTTGGCGGTATTGCCGCTGATTACCTGGCACTGCTGGAAGACAGTCTGAAGGTAAAAATTAAGCTGCATTACTACGAACACAGTAGTGAGGCATTACTGGCATTGCAGCGTCAGGAAATTCAGATGGTGGCTATCTGGAATCCGGCGCTGTGGCCAAGCCCGGATCTGCAAGCTTCACCACCGTGGTTACTGGATAAAGCGGTTCTGATGACCCAGAAAACGCCGGGGGAAACGCCTGTTGATCTGCGCAATAAAGTGATTGGGGTGGTCTCGGGAAGCCAGGCCAGCACGGCGCTGCAACGTCAGTACCCGGAGAGTACGCTGCGTTTTCAGTCATGGTATACCACCGCCATCAGTGCGCTAGCCTTTAAACAAATCGATGCGCTGTGGATTAACCGGGCCAGTGCGGAATATCTTACGCAATACCATCAGGTCAGAGACCTGAGCTGGACGTTCAGCCCGACGATACCTAATCTGAACATGAGTTTTGGCATTGACCGACAGCTCCCGTTGCTGGCGGAATCCATCGATACCGTATTTAAACATGTGTCCTTAGCCAGCCGTTTGCGCATTGCGACCAGTTGGGGTCTGAACCGTAGCTTTGTCATCACCACGAATCCACTGGGGTTAGATCCCAGGGAGGAAAGCTGGCTTCGCGAGCACGGACAAATTCAGGTCATTATTGACCGTCGTCAAAGGCCAGTCTCGTTTGTCAGTGAGGGGGAACCCCAGGGGCTGGTGGTCGACTTGCTTAATCAGTTTAACGATCAATACGGCATTCGCTTTTCGATCCTGAGCGTTGAAAACGATACCGAATTTCTGGCAATGAAGCGCGCTCATCCTGACGCGCTTTTTGTTGAACAGGTTGTCGATACGCCGCAGCAGACCAAAAGCGGTGCGGCCAAAACGCCCCCTTTACTGACCACGCCAGCCGTGGTGGTGATGGATCAGGGCATCAAGCGCCCGAGTGATTTTTCACAGCTGAAAGGTGAGAAAATTGCCATTCAGGCGAACGACCCGCTGTTGCCCTGGCTGGAAACCTGGTATCCCACCATTAAACTGGTGAAAGTCCCTCATATGGACGATGCCCTTGAACGGTTAAAGCGCGGTGAAGTACGTGGGGTGATTGCACCGCAGTTCATTGCCAGCTACCTCGTGACTCTCCACCACCCAACCCGTTTTCATCTGGCGGTAACCCTTCCTGTGACACCTGTCGACCTGGTGTTGTCAGCGCAGACGGAAAGCAGCCAGCCGATTAATATCATGAACAAAGCGCTGGCCGATATGCAGCCACGCGCACTGATGCAGATGGCGGGTGACTGGCGTCAGGCGGCGCTAGAAAACAGTGAAATCTGGAATAAAAGCACGTTAGTGAACTCGCTGCTATGGAGCATATTGCTATTGCTGGTTGTGGTGGGCTGTTGGCTGTGGATCCAGTATTTACGCCGTGCATTACGCCGCGGCACTGTCTGGCAGCAGAAGCTGGCAGAGCAGCTGAAATTTACGCAATCGTTAATTGACGCTTCACCTGTTGCGCTTTATGTCCGCGATCGACAGGGGAATTTACTGCGTTATAACCAGGCCTGGAGCGATACCATCGGTCTGTCAGGACAGGATCTGATAGGTTTGCCGATCACCGCCATTGATACGATTGAACCTTCGGAGTTAGCGGTGATCGAAAGCCGGTACCGCCAGGCGCTCCAGGATGGCCAGCCGCAGAACTGGTCCGCCAGATTTCAGATTGATGAGCAACCGCGATACTTACAGGGTTGGGTTGTGCCGTGGCATGACGGTCAGGGAGAGATTGGTGGGTTAATTGGCGGCTGGCTGGATATCACAGAAAAAGAGCTGTTGATTGCCCAACTTTCTGAAACAAAAAGTAATCTGGAACAGGCTATTGCCAGCAAAAACGCCTTCATGCTGAGCATGGGGCATGAAGTTCGCACACCGCTCAACGTGATTACGGGGTTGCTGGAACTGGAACTTCAGGCGCTGGACGAACGCCAGGAGCGCAATGAGAATCTGAATCTTATTTGGGAGTCATCCCTTAGTTTGCTCTCGCTAATCGGCGACATGTTTGATGTTTTCCGTGCTGATAACCCGCAACTACTTGGTTTAACGCGCAGCACGAATCTGCCGCAGCTGATCCACAGCACGGTAGCACTCTATCGCCAGCAGGCTGAAGCTAAAGGCATTAGCCTGAACGTGTTGATTGAGCTTTCAGCGCAGCGCTACGATACCGACCCGCTGTTAATTATCCGTATCCTCTCCAGCCTCCTGCGTAATGCCATCAAACACGCTGACGGCGACGCAATTGATGTCGAGGTGTACGAGGGAAGCAGTGACCCACGCGTTGAAAGTGTCCGGCTGGTGATTGAGGTGTGCGATCGGGGGAGGGGCATTTCTGAACAAACGCAGGCACAGATCATCGAACGCACGAACAATGTGACGCTCAAATCAGAGTGGACCGACACCGGTTTTAGCTTACCCGCTTGTCTGCATATGGCGCGTGCCGCAGGAGCCGAAGTGCGTATTGAAAGCGAGCCACACGAAGGGTGCGTGGTGAGTTTCCTCTTTGACGCCACGCCATCCGCGAAAATTACCCTGCATCACCCGACGCCGGACAGCCTTGCCAGCCTGCACATTCTGGTGGTGGATGATTATCCTCCCGCGCGTCAGACTTTACAGCAGCGGCTTGAGGCGTGGGGACATCGCGTCTCTTTAGCCACGCAGGGTGAAGAGGCACTGGCAATGTGGAAAGAGCAGCCTGAGGGCTATTCCGCCATTATTACGGACTGTACTATGCCGGTGATGGATGGTTACGAACTGACCCGGCAGATCCGCCAGCATGAACAACGGGAAGGGTACCGGGCGATCCCCATTTTTGGTTTAACTGCCATGAGTGGTACAGAAGCGGCGGCATGTTGTATTGATGCCGGGATGAATGAATATCTGGAAAAACCGCTTATGCCGCAAAAATTGCAGGAAATCCTGGAGCGGTATTTCGCCAGTCCCCGAAAAGCTGAAGTTGTCGCTGACGATAAAACACGTCAGCTTCAGCTCGAAATGATAAAGGTGAATAACCAGGACGCCGACCAGCTTAAGCTGCGACTTGAACAGCGAGATCGCGATAAGGTTGGCCGCATGGCACACCGGATTAACGGCGGTGCGCGGATGATGCATTTTATGTCGCTGAAAGAGACATGTGAGGCGCTGGAAGTTGCCTGCAACAATGCGCAGGGCTGGGACACGATTGAGCCGCTGGTCGAACGTGTGCTGGAAGAGATGGAACAGTTTAATGAGTGGCTGGCACATCAGGAGTGAGGCGTCAGCATATTTTTTGCAGAATGGCCGACGATCAATAAGGGGGCAATCGCCCCCTTCATTTTTATTTCAGTCTCTTGCCGGTATCATCAACAACTTTCTCGCCATCTTCCTTTGCGAAAGCCCCTTTCTGTGCATCTGGGAGGATATCCAGCACCACTTCGGAAGGGCGGCACAGACGCGAGCCCAACGGTGTCACCACAATCGGACGGTTAATCAGGATCGGATGCTGCAGCATAAAGTCGATTAGCTGATCGTCAGTAAATTTATCTTCCGCGAGTCCCAGCTCTTCATAGGGTTCAACATTTTTACGTAGCAGTGCCCGTACAGTGATCCCCATATCGGCAATGAGTTTAACCAGTTCATCGCGTGACGGTGGGTTCTCAAGGTAATGAATTACCGTTGGTTCAGTACCACTGTTGCGGATCATCTCCAGCGTGTTACGCGACGTACCGCAGGCCGGGTTGTGATAAATAGTGATGTTGCTCATATCTGTATCTCATTACAAAGTGAAAGAGAGACGTAGCGCCAGTGCGACCAGCGTTACAAACAGCACAGGCAGAGTCATGATAATTCCGGTGCGGAAATAATAGCCCCAGGTGATCGTCATATTCTTCTGTGAAAGTACATGCAGCCAGAGCAGTGTTGCCAGGCTACCAATAGGGGTGATTTTCGGGCCCAGGTCGCAGCCAATCACGTTGGCATAAACCATCGCTTCTTTGATAACGCCGGTTGCCGTGCTGCCATCAATCGAGAGTGCGCCAACCAGCACGGTAGGCATGTTGTTCATGATGGAAGACAGGAACGCCGTCAGGAAGCCAGTACCCAACGTCGCGGTCCAAAGCCCTTTATCCGCCAACATGTTCAGCACACCTGAGAGGTATTCGGTTAGCCCGGCGTTCCGCAGCCCATAAACCACCAGATACATCCCCAGTGAGAAGATAACGATCTGCCAGGGGGCACCATGCAGCACTTTGCCGGTGTTAATGGCATGACCTCGTTTCGCCACGGCAAACAGAATTACCGCCCCAACTGCCGCAATTGCGCTAACGGGAATACCGAGCGGCTCGAGGACGAAGAAACCAACCAGCAGAAGAATCAAAACAATCCAGCCAGTGCGGAATGTAGCCGGATCTTTAATTGCTTTTGCCGGTGTCTTAAGGAGCGCCAGATCGTAAGCCTGTGGGATATCCTTGCGGAAGAACAGATGCAGCATAGCAAGCGTGGCAACAATGGCGGCAATATCAACCGGAACCATTACCGACGCATATTTGGTGAATCCCAGACCAAAGAAATCCGCTGAAACGATATTCACCAGGTTCGACACGATAAGCGGCAGGCTGGCAGTATCGGCAATAAACCCGGCAGCCATAACGAATGCCAGTGTCGTGCTTTTACTGAAGCCTAATGCCAGCAGCATGGCAATAACGATGGGTGTCAGAATTAACGCCGCGCCATCGTTGGCAAATAATGCAGCCACTGCAGCACCGAGCAAAACAATATAGGTAAACAGCAGGCGGCCACGACCATTTCCCCAACGGGAAACGTGCAATGCAGCCCATTCGAAAAAGCCGGATTCATCGAGCAGCAGGCTGATAATAATCACGGCAATAAACGTTGCCGTCGCGTTCCAGACGATATTCCACACCACCGGGATATCACTTAAATGTACAACGCCAGAAATCAACGCCAGTCCCGCACCCAGCATTGCACTCCAGCCGATCCCTAATCCCTTCGGTTGCCAGATAACCAACACAATGGTCAGGACAAAAATAGCACCTGCCAGTAACATACATCCTCCTGACAGGGCGGCAGAGCCGCCCTGTATATACAAAAAAATTAACTCGTCAGCTCTCTGAGTTTTTTGATACCGGCAGGCTCAGACGCCAGTACCGGAACGAGCGCTATACGGTCAGCGTGCTGTTGCTTAACGGCCTCAATCTGAGGCTGTTCCTGCCGGGCGCGCAGGCAAAGCAACGGAGAACGCGTATCCGCAATGGAAAGGCAGTTATTGATAATCCAGCCCCACGGATGGATCCCCGCTCTTTCGAGATCGGCCTGCAGGTTCGCCGCTTCCAGCACCGGTGTGGTTTCTGGCAGCGTAACCAGTAGCACTTTGGTTCTGTCCGGGTCCTGAAGCTGCATCATTGGGGTAGTAAAATGACCTTTATTCCCCATTTTTTTAGCAATCTCGCGGTGATAGGCCCCGGTTGCGTCCAGCAACAACAACGTGTGCCCCGTGGGAGCCGTATCCATCACCACAAACCGCTTACCGGCTTCGCGGATCACGCGGGAGAAGGCCTGGAACACGGCAATTTCTTCGGTGCAGGGGGAACGTAAATCTTCTTCCAGCAGGCGTTTCCCCGCGTCGTCCAGGTCTTTCCCCTTCGTCTCAAGAACATGCTGGCGATAGCGTTCGGTTTCATCGTGGGGGTTGATCCTGCTGACCTGCAGGTTATTCAGGCAGCCGTTTAGCGTGGTACTGAGATGCGCGGCAGGATCTGAGGTTGTGAGATGCACATCGAACCCCATATCCGCCAGCCTGACGGCGATAGCAGCAGCCATCGTGGTTTTACCGACGCCACCTTTGCCCATCAGCATAATCAGGCCGTGTCCATCGCGGGCGATTTCATCAACCAGGTCAGAGAGTGACGGATTTTCAGGTCGGTAAGCTATGTTTTGTTCAGGGCGTGAATAAGCCTCAGAACGGACATCAAGCAGTCCTTTTAATGCGGACACGCCAACCATGTTCACCGGCTGCAGGAACAGAGTATCTGTCGGCAATTCTGATACACCAGCGGGAAGATTTGCCAGCGTCTCCTGTTCCCGTTGCCATATCGCAGCCGCTAATACGTCATGTTCTGCTTCGGCTGCAGGTAAAACACCATTAATAATCAGATACTGGTTTTTCAGGCCAATCGTAGCCAGCTCTTCATGGGTGCGGGCGACTTCCTGCAGCGTTGATTTTTGCAGCCGTGCAACCAAAACAAGCCGGGTACGTTCAGGATCTGATAACGCCTCAACCGCATGAGCGTACTGCTCACGTTGCTTTTCCAGCCCAGCCATCGGGCCGAGGCAGGAAGCACCGTCCGGGTTACTTTCAATAAAGTTACTCCAGGCTCCGGGAAGCTGGAGGAGGCGGATAGTGTGGCCCGTTGGTGCAGTATCAAAAATGATGTGATCAAAACGCGTCAGCAGAGAAGCGTCCGTCAATAAGCCAGTGAATTCATCGAACGCCGCAATCTCAGTGGTGCATGCTCCCGAAAGCTGCTCGCTGATACTGTTAACAACATCCTCGGGCAGAAGACCCTTGACAGGATCAACGATTCTGGCCCGATATTGCTGGGCGGCTTCCTGCGGGTCGATCTCCAGTGCGGAAAGTCCGGGAACTGCAGTCACAGGGTGAATAGTATTACCGATAGTCTGATCGAATACCTGGCCGACATTGGAGGCAGGATCGGTACTGACCAACAACACACGCTGACCTTGTTCTGCCAGGCGGATAGCCGTCGCACACGAAATGGAGGTTTTGCCCACTCCTCCCTTACCGGTAAAAAACAGGTAAGGTGGGATATTCTGTAAGAATTTCATATGTCCTCCTGACATACTCAACAACAGGAAGTATTACCACCACAGCAACGGGTGGGAGCCAGACCTACTTTCTCCAGCGGAATGCCAAACCAGCGAGCCAGCTCAGCACGTTTTGGGTATCGCCCAGCCATCACCGTTTCACCGTCCAGCAACAGCAGCGGAAGACCTTCTGCACCAGATGCTTCGAGGAATGCTTTCGCTTTCTCGTTCTGAACGAAGCTCATAGGTTGCTGTGCCAGGTTGTATCGTTCAACCTGCACGCCGCGTTCTTTCAGCCACTGGACATCAGCAGAGAAATCCACCAGAACCTGATCGACATCGGAACCACATACACCGGTACTGCAGCACATTGCCGGGTCAAACACCGTTAACATTTTCATTCTGAATACCTCACATTCGAAAAATCACATATGTTCAGGCAAATTTTTTTAGATACAAATAGCTTTACCGCTACCAGAGCAGTTTGCCGATGCCAGCTTACGGGCGATGGCCTGTACGTCGTCCTGTTGGCTTAACCAGGCTTGCTCAATCACCTGAGCAGCCCAGGAAGGAATATGCGGGGATAGGCGGTAGTGAACCCATTTGCCCTGTTTACGATCCAGTAATAAACCGCTTTCACGCAGCATTGCCAGGTGGCGGGAGATCTTGGGTTGTGACTGATCCAGCGCCGTGCAGAGATCGCACACGCACAGCTCTCCCATTTCTCTGAGTAGTAGGACGATACTCAAACGAGTTTCATCGGACAAGTTTTTGAAAAGCTGCAGGGCTGTCAGAGACATTATTCCTCCTTCTTATTTAGGTCCATGGTACACGTCAGCATCATAAAATCAATAACACATACGATAATTCGAATATATAAATATAGTGGGCATTACCGACAATTCCATGCCTTTCGGTCAGCGTTGTACCGCATCGGAAGTGGGGGAGGCTAATTCTGAAGACCGCTAAATAATTCTTCTTCCTGAGCAAAATGCAATCTCAGAATTGCTTCAAGGCCATAAAGACACTGCTGAATATCCTGAACAGTACCAGGAGAGCCGTCTGTGCTTTGTAGAAGGATGCTCAACTGGCCCAGTTTTCTGACAAGCAGATAAATCTCCTGGTGACTTCTGCTCATCGCAGCCAGCGGGTCATCACCGGCCAGCATCAACGTCATGGTGGGGTACAGTCCCTGTTCATCCTGCTGCTCATGAGCAAGTATATCCTGGGTCAGTTGATCATGGAGTGTCTTCATGAGCGTTCGTCGTTCTTCCGGACTTGCCTGGGGTAACAGTGTTGCAACCTCGGTCAAACGCTGGAGTAATGGCTGCAACCTGTGGTGTTCATTGCGCAATGCAGCAACCTGCTCTGCACTCATTGTCCTGTCCGCCGGGCGAGTTATCCCACTCGCAAGAACCCGTAATGCCGACATAATGGCAAGCAGATCAATGAACTCCTGCAAGAGGGCACCTTCAAAGGGGAGAAGCAGACCCAGCGCGGCAAAGACCATAGCAACACAGCACAGCCCCATACCGAGCCAGACACTTTGTCTGGCAATACGAATTGACAGCCTGGCGATGACTTTGGCCTCAGCCAGCCGGTCTAAACGGTCTGTCAGTAGCACGACATCTGCACTTTCTGCTGCGGCAGCCGTACCTCTTGCCCCCATTGCAACACCGACATCCGCAGCCGCCAGAGCAGGGGCATCATTCACCCCATCACCAACCATCATCGTGCAGTGAGCGGATGACGCTTTTGAGACGTACTTCAGTTTCATTTCAGGAGTCAATTCTGCCAGTACCTGATCTACACCGAGGCCGGTGCCAATACTTTCCGCCACCTCCTGCTTGTCACCTGTCAGCATGACGATCTCGTGAACGCCTGATTTGCGCAACATGCGCAAAGCCCGGGGGGTTTCAAGTCGCAACTGATCAGAAAATAACAACCAGCCGACCAGTTCCGAATTAACTGCAATCGCAACTACCGTCGAGTTCTCAATTAACAGGCGCTGGCGGGCAGACTCCAGCCAGTTGCCCGCGTGTGACTGGCTCAGGACAAAATCCAGTGTCCCAATACATACCTGTTGTCCGTTCACCTTTCCCGTTAACCCGGCCCCAGCCACTTCCTGTACTGACTCTGGCATCGGTAATGATCCAAGTCCTTGCTCTTGTGCAGCCTGCAAAATAGCACTGGCAATAACATGGCAGGAAAGCTGGTCCATGCTGGCTGCCAGTTTGAGCAAATCAGGTTGTGTGAACTGGGGGGAGAAACTGTGAATCGACATCAGTTTTGCCATACCGCCAGTCAGAGTGCCGGTCTTGTCAAAAAACAAATAATCAGCCCGGGCAAGTTGTTCCAGCGCAGAGCTGCCTTTGATCAAAATTCCCCGCTTTGCGCAACGAGAAATACCGGATACCAGTGCCACCGGCACCGCCAGGAGGAGGGGACAAGGCGTTGCAACAACCAGAACGGCCAGTGCGCGTAATGGATCATGGCTCACCATCCCGGCCAGCCAGGCAACGCCAAGGGTGAAAGGGATGAACCAGGCAGCATAACGATCAGCGAGTCTGACCGCGGGCGCACGTGCCTGGCCTGCTTGTTCAACCACGCTGATGATACCCTGAAGTGTGCTGTCTTTAGCGGCACGGGCAGCGTGCATTTTCAGTGCGTCACCGGCATTAATTGTACCACTTAACAGTAATTCACCGGTTTGTCTGGTGACCGGCAACGATTCCCCGGTAATAGAGGATTCGTTCAGCACTGCGCTCACACTCACCAACGGGCCATCTACTGGAATGGTTTCCCCCAGCTTAACCAGAAGCAAGTAACCAGGTTGAATGGATTCAACGGGAATAACCTGGATGCCATTCTCAGTCAGTCGGTTGGCAAAACGGGGTACCCTGGAAAGTAGCGCGACCATTTCACGTTCTGCGCGACCCCGGGCGTAGTTTTCTAAAAATCGGCCTGAAGCCGTCATGGCGGCAATCACGGCCGCAGTGGCCGGTTCATCCATCCACAGAGCCCCGGACATTGAAAGAATGGCGAGTAAATCTACCCCAAACTTATGACTTAATAATGACTTAACCACTTCATAAGTTAACAAAAGTAAAGAAGGGATAGTCGAAATGATTAATATAACGGAGGTATTCTGTCCCCACGTAGTATCCTGATTGACGATGTATAGCGTCAACGCCAGTAGGGGGAAAATTAGCAGCATAATATCGAGTAAGAACCGGCTGTTTTTCATGGTTTTTTCCTCCAGTATTATGCGCCTGGGGCGGTTAAAAGTGGATCATATGAACCATTAACCGTTATCTGGTTTGGTATTGTCTCCTGAATAAACAGACATGTATCTTTTAATTTAAACGATGAACGTTATCTTATTCACATATCTACCAACAAAGCGAACGTAACAGGAAAACAGGAACATGCATCTTGAACGACACAGTATTGAAAGCGTTGGATGGTTAAGGGCTGCCGTGCTGGGGGCAAATGACGGTATTGTGTCGACAGCGAGCCTTGTCCTTGGCGTCGCGTCGGCAAATACCGGTCCCTCAGGTGTTTTACTGGCGGGGGTTGCCGGCCTGGTTGCGGGGGCGATGTCGATGGCGACAGGGGAATATGTTTCAGTTTCATCACAGGCGGATACAGAAAACGCAGCTCTGGCACAGGAACAAAAGGAACTGGAAGCAGATTATCAGGGAGAGGTGCGGGAGCTTACGTCATTGTATATACAACGTGGAGTGGAGCCGGTACTTGCTCACCAGGTTGCAGAGCAGTTAATGGTGAAGGATGCACTGGATGCTCATGCCCGGGAAGAGCTCGGGTTGACAGGTACGAATTCTGCGCGGCCTCTACAGGCAGCTCTCTTTTCAGCACTGAGTTTTTCTGCCGGCGCGGTGTTGCCTTTATTCGTTGCCTGGTTATCACCACCAACGCTGGTTTCTTTGTTTATTATTCTGTCCACTCTTTGTTCGCTGGCTGCACTTGGTTATATATCTTCGGTTGTAAGCAAAGCCTCTCCTGTAAGGGCGATCGTCAGAATTACGTTCTGGAGTACTATGGCAATGGCTTTGTCGATGGGGGTTGGCCATCTTGCCGGACAAGCGCTGCTTTAAAATGCCGTTTTAATTCTCAGAAATAATAGTAGGGAAGAGCCGTTCCGTTAAGCCGGAGCTTTTCCTGTTATATATCGTTGATGAATGGAGTAATGAGCGAGCATCTTTACCCAACGAAATGATAATAAAGCAGGATAAGGAATTTCGGGATATGCCTGTCAGGATGACAGAGATCCGTCGGAAACCGAGTGCGCACAAAAATAAGAGGAATTCCTGGCACGGTGCGGACTAAAGCAACGTTATCAGATCCACTATGAACCAGGAGTGGACATGCCTCAGCAAAGTGCAGGTGAATTTCCTGTGTAACTGGAGCATGCACGCCGTGAACGCGATGCCTGGAAAACTGGAAAAACAGTTGTCAGGTGGTCAGCCTGATTATCTGATGGCAAGTGTGATGGTATCAGCGCTGGAAAAGGACTTTCAGAGGTCATCAACTACGACCACAAAACACCAGATTTCACCTGAATCTATGTTAGTGCGCATAATGTGTTGAACATGTTAAATGACTGCACGAAGTGCTGGCATTTAGCCTTCTGCAATGAACTGCCAGACGTTGTTGCTTGTTTTCTGGCATAGAAAATCGCTGCAACAGCGGAATTACAGATACATCCTGAATGTTCGTTTTTTCTTATTAATAGATAGCATTGTGAAATGCCGGTTATTTTATGACTATTTTATAGCATCATCAACAGGTTGTGGCAACACAGTTTATGTCGGGATTTCTGTTTTCCCACTGAAGTATGAGCCAGCGCAGGTAATGAACATAAACCTGTACATCACCATCAATCATGTAGCAATTACGCTGAATCTTTTTCGTGAGAGGCCAGAACAACACTGTGCCATAAGGGGTTTCAGACAGGATTACTTTCATATTCCCGTTAAGAACAACTTCATAATTAATTTGATTGTTTTTTAATTCATCTTCAGCCTCCGTTAATATCTCATCTCGAATTTTATTTATTTCATGATAATGCCCGGAAGGAATCTTCATGGCAACGCGTCGTAATCCAGCTTCCCTGGCATTTTCTTCTGTGCTGATAAATGCCACCGTGTCAGCAGAATAAATGCGCCGATGTGAATAATCTTTATCCAGCTCAAACTCTCCCGGATTATCCTTCCATTTGTTGTAGCCATGCAATTTTGGAAGGTCATTGCAGAAGTTCTGAAAGTTATGCCATCGCTCGCATACAGTGACACCTTTGTAGCCTTTAAAATACTGCTTTCCTTTGGTTGTCATGTAGCACCTTGCCAGCATGTTATGCCAGAGTATGAATGCTCTCGTTCTTTGGTGTGTTCGGGTGTTTTCAATGGTTGAATGACATCCATTACCAATATATCCGACGCCGTAATATTTTGGTGTCATCAGTAACTTTCGTCGTTCTTCCTCCGATGATGGAAAAGCTTCGTCTGATACAGAACCAGTTTTAATATGCGAGCCATAGGCTTCCTTGATGATGCCACTGTCTTTGAATTCCACGACATAATAGCCTCGCCTTGATTTATCATCAGAGCGACCAAGAATGGCGCATTCTCCATTATGTCGGGTTCTGAATGTTGCACCGGGAAACAATACGTCATGAGTATAATTTTGATGAAAGCAATTATTACGGATGCCTTTTTTGTGGTGGGGCATGATATTTCTCCTGCGTGATTTAACTGAAAGGGAAGGGAGCAAAAAGAATCGGGGCGGGTCCTTCTTTTTCGATTCACCTTCAGTCAGGCACTCATGCCGGAGAGATGGATTATATTTATGTAATCACTTCAAAAAAAATAAAATATAAAATTTTTCAAACAATGAATTGTGACAGATGATGGTACAAACCGTCAGGCGCTCTGTGTGGCATCATTAATACGGCACATACAAATGCGTCAGGTTGCAGCCGGATGCGCTCAGATGGCTGTACAGATGCAATAAACAGGGCGGAACAGGGGGGGGGTTGCCAGTGTGAGAGGGCGCATATGCCTGACAATTGCAGGGCTGTTTATTTATACAGTATCTGGTATTTTGCTTACATCGTGACCGCTGACTGCCTGTATGCGGTTTTGGGGTGATTTTGCCCTTAGTCATGGTTTTGCATTGCCACTGACTCTGGCGTTGCGCATGGTGCATTACAGGGAGCGCACTCAGGGTCAGGACTGCGCCGGAATCACCCGACAGGGTGGGGGGAATAAAAAAATAAATATAACCGTTTTACAGATTTAAATATTCGTGCTACCATCGCCAAATCGCCAACCGGGGTTAATTCTTTTATATATCTGTTCTGTTGTTCTCTTATATAGACTTACTGTTTAATTGTTATTATCGGTTTTCTGTACTTATCTGCATCTGTCTTTGATGTTTCAATATTATCCCAATATTAAGCCCTCCGCAGGAGAGCCATGCGGCTTGAGCTGACAATAACAACAAAAAGAAAATAAGAATCCCCACAAAAGTGAAGACTCTTACCCGGCATGAACTAGAATTTAAAATTGAGGGATGGATTACGGAACACTCCGTAAACTTCATTACTCATAGGGCTAAGCCTCATTCCCTTCGATGCCTGCAATACCACAGAGCAAAGCTCTTCATCTCCGGATTTCTTCCTGGCTGACAGAACCTCACCTTTCTGTGACATCCAGACATTTATTGAGCATTCTTTTCCTGAAAAACGCGTCGCATCACCAATTCGCCGCATAAATTCATTTCTGAGTGAAGACTGAAAGCGTTGAAAATCGGGGGAGTCAAGGCGAGCACTCTTGGATTTATAATCGTCAGCCTGCTTTGTTTTGTTGGTGGCACTTTGTTTTCCGGCTGCATCTGCTTTCTTCTTTGCAGCCGCTTTCTCCCTTGCTGTAGCATCACTTTTTTCTGTGTTGTTTTTGCTGCGAGGCTTTGGGTATTCCGAACCAGAACGATAAGCACTTAAATACACTTCTTTGCCAATATCATTCATTCCAGCCAATATTTTTGAGTCAACCGACTGGCGATTGTTACCCGCCATAATTCCCGCAAAACACACCATCTGAAACTCGCCTTTGATTTGATTCCACTCAGCTAATGAAATCTGCACTTGTGGGGGGAGATTCGAGGTTGAATATTTGGCTGCTTTAGATGATATGTCATCGCATATTTCATTTGGATTAAATGTGCTTACTGGTTTTTCTTTTTGCTCGGGCGGCCTCGGATAGTCAAAACCAGAGAATCCATTCAGCATTGCATAGTAAAGCAGGCTCCCCATGGCTGCTGAAAATTTTTTCTGCTCTTCATTTCCCCCGGGAAGACTGGAGTCAGTCCATTTCCTTGCTTCAGCAAGAGAGTGAGCATTGGCAGCTTCAAATCCCATGTCGCCCATGGTTCTGCCTTTATTGCAGAACGCAGTCAGTGCATCTTTAAATTTTTTCGATTCCGTCTTGTACTGACTGAATGCGGTAATGGTGTCCATGCCGTACTGGCTGACAGGATGGTTATCGCAGTCTTTATTGATACCCAGTGAGTCGGCATTTGCCGAACAGGTAAATGGCAGCAGGCTTGCACTTATTACAGTCGCAGCAAGTATTAATCGTTTCATTTGAATCAGTCCCGAAGAGAAACTTCAGGGTGAGCTGTAATTCTGTGAAAGGCCGCAAGACATTTCAACCGTTAGGCGAACCAACCAGACTCAGCACATCCATATTCTGCGAGAACAAGGATGCCCACAAATCACTGGATTCTGCCTGAATCCAGGTTGGTGCGCATAATGTATATTATGTTAAATAAGGCGTGGTAACGAGTAAACCGCTTGTTAACTGCTTTAAAACCAGGAAACCCTGATTCCCCATGCAGTTAAGCCTATATGTAGTTCGAACTAAAAGCAACTACAAACAAGCGTCATACATCACACCCCCGCCCTTTTCATTCACTCATAACCCGCATCAATGATAAACGGGCATTAATTGATCCGTTTCGATCACTCAACAGATCGCGTTACCGCGTCATAGGTGCGCTCGCAGACGCTCCCGGCGCTGACTGCTGCATCAGCATATTGAGCGAGTTCTCCCGCGCGGCGGTCAGATTCTTCGTACAGGTCGGCAAGCATATTGATGGCCTCGGCGGCTGTCTGCCTGCCGGCGACATTTGCGGAAAGCCTGCCTGTCTCACTGGCTGCGAGTTTATGCCGGATATCTGCGATCGCTCCGCGCAACCGGCCAGCAACATCATTAGCGGCAGCAGCCTCAGCCAGCGCGTTCTGTTTCTCTGTTTCTGCATTCCTGACAATCTCCTCAGTTTCATCCTTCCTGCGGCGTTCTTCGTCGCGCTGTGCTTTTTCCTGTGCCAATCGTGCGGCTTTATCTGCCAGATCCCGGTTAGCCCATTTGGTTTTCCATTCCTGGTCGCTGGCGCTTTTGCCTGCCTCATAGCTGTTGTGATGGATAGCCCAGCCAATACCACCCAACGACGCGCCTACGAACAGACAAATAGCAACGGCGTATTTAGCTTTCATTTATCTAATCCCCAGCACGTTAATTCCGACTCCTGGTCACGCCGGATAACCTGCCCAAAGCAGTTATTTTCCCGCACACGACAATCACGCCCGGCATCATGCACCCAGCGTTTTATTTCTGCGCATGCCCCTAATCTGTCTCCTGCGTTTAGCTTTCGGTAAAACGTAGAAGTAAAGCATTTGCCGGGGCCAATATTCCACGGACAGAATGAAGCTATGCCAACCTTTTGCGGCTCGGTTAATTGCACCCTGACATTTTTATCCACCCATGCCAGCGCCTTTTCTTGTTCCGCTTTATCAATTTTGTCGCACTGCGCTTGCGTTAATTTCATGCCTCTGATTACCGGCTTTCCGTCAACGTAAGTAACTCCGCCGCAAATAGTCCAGATCCCCCGGCTTTTATCCTGATAGGCTATTAAACTGGTTCCTTCTTTTTCATGCTGGAATTGAGACATTAAAACCGGGGCGCTCGCTCCAGCTGCAATTAACGCCAGCATAGCGGCGCTTAGTTTTGATTTATTTCCCACCTTCACCCCCGGCCTGTAAGAGGTATTTTTTCCTTTCGTAATACCAGTTCACCATGCATGTTATGACAGTGCATAAAATACCAATAATCACAGCCCACTCATTCAGGGAAAACATTGCCAGCATTGCGGTAATCAGCCCTATACGATATTTTAACCAGTTCCAGAATTTTACCGCGCTGACTGCAACGCTGATGCACAGCGCAAGCGCGATCGCCAATCCCAGGCGCTTTTGGTCTAATAATTCATTAACCCTTTTGCGCAGACTCCCCACTTAATCACTCTCCACTTCGTCGTATAGATAAAGGCCAAACGACCCATTAAAGGCGTCCACGCTGCCGAACGGAACATTAGGACGCAGACGCGCAACACCCACCGCACCCGCACCGGAATAGCCTGGCATCCGACCACTTAACGGATGCCAGATGCCCGGACGCATGCAAATATGTGACAACGTAACGGTACGATCTGAATTAGAAATAGCCAGCCACCACAGCTTTGTGGTGTCGGAAAAATACAGTCTCATGTTCAAAATGAGGCCGTTTAAAGAGGTGGTAAATTCCTGGTCTGGGATGTCAGGGATTATGTTGATTTCGTAGTAAGCCACAGCCATCAGAATAACCCTCCAACGGCGCGTTTTAACTTCTCAAGGGCAAATACCTTTTGCGGCTCTTTAGCAGCATCCACGGGCGCTGCGGTCTTTTTACCTGCCGAGGTTCTCCCCTGCCCTGCCGTGCTGGAACTTTTCGATTTAATGGATCTGGAGCGTTGAAACGTCACCGTATCCACTTTTTCAGCCGTCAGTTTAACGGTCAGATAATTTTGCTTGGGTTCGCGGGAAATACTGAGTGAGGTGATTACAGCCTGCGGCATTGCATTGAATGAGGTGTAAACGGACACGAACTCTTTGATGTCATACGCGGCTTCAATCTGCTGCGCCTGGTTCATTGCCAGAATCATATTTTGTGTGGCACTGAGAAGGCCGAACGTATACGGCAGCATGGCACCGGTAATGATGCCCTCTATGGAAATCATCTTCGGATCGTCAACAGTTCCGTCAGCGATTTTATAACCAGTCTCAACCTTGCCTTTAGCAACGGTACGCTTGACGCTCAGCACTTCGCGCTTTTTGAGCCTTAGTGACACTGTAACGCCTGACTCAAAGACCATTACAGCCCTTTCATCACGCGGCGCAGCAATCGCGGCAATACCCATGTCAGACATAAAAACCCCAAAAAAAATCCCCTGATAAAGGGGATTCTTTCATCTTCGCTGACGCGGTTACATCGCGTTACCGCTGAGGCTATTCTTTCGCCCTGGCTTCCACTGCTTCACATATACGGCGCAGATATTCATTGTTTTTAAAGCTCACCATAACCAGCTCAAAACCAATGCGCACCAGAACCAGCGCGATAACCATTCCCACCATGCTTGGCATAGTCCAAAGGAATGTACCCACACCGACAATAACCAGGTTGAGCAACCAGTAAGAGATTGTGATTAATTGCGGTGTAATCAGTGAAGTAAATGTTGCGAACTTCTTAAACTCACTATCAGCCATTTTTATTGTCCTGTTTTATAACGCTCCTGACGATTCAGCAATGTTACCAGATAAATCACCTGAGATTGTACCTGGGTTGTCTAAATTATTCGCGGCCTCAGCAGCCTCTTTGACGCTATTTACGTGGATATCAACCTGCCTGTTGCCGCTATTGGTATTGTTAACCACAACGCCGCCTTTTGAAGGCGTGGCTAATCCTGTAGCTGCAGCCTGATTATTATCCCCACTGAAAAGGTTAAAAAATGACTCGATACCATCCAGAGGATTAAAATTATTCCCCCTTCCCTTGAGAAAATCGAAAGCGTTCGGGAACAGGTTTTGCGGTTTCCACAACTCACCCCATGTGCTTTCATTTTTCTGTTGTGACCAAACTCCGCCGTCGTTATTTACATTCCCGGTGGCTTCGTCGGCAGTGCCACTTAATGCCCTCAGCATTTTCATGATGGTCGGATAGCGTTTTTCAAACGCGTCAAAGCTACCGAACAGGCTTTCGAATATTGTTCCGCCCTCGCCATTCATCCAGGCTTTCCACTCTACGAACGCCTCATAGACAACCCACACGGCAGCGCCAATCGCAAGGAACGGCGACAGCGCCGCCACTACCGGAATAGCCAGCGCCGTAAATGCTGCGCCGACTGCACCCAGGATGCCAATCAGGATCGCCGCCTTGCTTTCGTCGGCCATAGTAGACCAGAACTCAGCTATCTCTTTCTCCGCGCTTCTGGCTACCGGAATAAGGGTATTTGCCGCCCAGTCAGTGAACCGCTGCCATTCTCCGCCGATGGTGGCTTTAGCCAGGAACGCCTGCCAGTCATTCGCCATGACGGTAGTTACCTGCCCCCACGTCCAGCCCTGTTTTTTAAGCAGGTCTGCGTTGCTCGCAGCCATTTTCTCGAATGCCTTGAACATGGTTTCAGCCGTGAGTTTCCCGGCTGTTGACATTTCTCTGAGCCCCTTAACATCCGTTCCGAACGCCTCAGCGACCTTAGGAGCCTGCGTGCCGATCGCCTCCATGAACGAGCGGAATTCATCGCCGCCGAACCGGTCGGAAGAGAACGCCTGGCCCATCTGGTAAAGCGCTGCGCTTTTCGCCGCTTCGCTACCCCCACCCAACTGCAAAGCCCCCACCAGCCCCTGCGTTGCTTTGATGGTTCGTTCCTGGGAAAAGCCCAGTTTCTGCGTGGCCGTCGCCATATTGGTATAGGTGGAAATAAACGAGCCGCTATCGCTTCGCATATCGCTGGCCGCAGCATTTAGCGCAAAGAACGCCTCTTTAGCGTCACCCGTCGTCTGTGCCAGGCGGGCTATTTGTGCCTGCTGACGCTGGATAGTGTCGAGACTGTCAGCCATTGCATTAGCGCCGGCCACCACCCCAGCAGTGAGGCCAGCACCCGCCAAAAGGTTATCCATTCCAAACCGGAAACCGCCTGCAGTGGCTTTTTTAATTGATTCAGCAGCTGGCGTGAGAGGCATATTTGAAAAACTTTTGGCTGAGGTGTCATATTTTGACAGCGGATTTCCAGCACTAGGATCCATTAACCCACCAGCTCGCCCGGCAGACCATCCTCCTCGCGGTGGGGGTGGCAACCCTAACCCCCCGCCACCCGGAGGAGATAGCAATCCTGCAACTCCGCCACCAGCCCCCTGTACGGCTGCACGTGCGACTTTTTGAGCCTCTTTCCTGACCGTGTCAGCCAGTGGAGTACGGCTTATTAAATTTACGCCTGTGGCGGTGATAGCGGCGACGGCTGCGGTTGTCGTTGCCGATGGCATTGCTGACGTACCGGACGGCGCATACGGGCTGGCAGGCTTCAAATTATTGACACGCTTGATAGCAGCGTCCAGTTGGTTAACTTTGGCGATCGCCTTATCAATGGCCGCATCAAAGCTATTTAAGCCGTCCAGGTCAGGCAATACGTCAATTTTCGTTACGAGGTCAGCAGACGTGTCTGTCATTTTTTCACCTTGCTAAGCGCGTGCTGAACCGCGTTATCAAACTGGATAACGGCGGAAGCTCTCATGATGGAATCAAAGGAGGCGCGGCCTGTCACTACGTCTGCGTAGCTTATCAGGCCGCTTTCAATCACTCGCCAGATGACGAGTTCTGTGCGGACGGCGGGGTTAAGGTTTTCAACAAGGCGCTGAACAGTTGCCGCATGGCTCCCTGCATCGTTTCCGCTGTGTCCAGACCAATATTTTTTTTTAACCCTGCGGTGACGGGCAGAATGGAGAGCTTGAGGCACTCCAGCGCCAGCAGGTAAACATCAGCGATGTTGTCCGGGGTAAAGTGGAGGTTTACTTCATCCCAACTGGTCAGGAAATTGCCGCTTTCCACGTCCTGAGCACGGGATTTCTCCAGCAGCGTGAAGAGCAGCTCGTCGTGGTCTGCCCGGTTAAGCACGCCGAAAATCTTGGATGACATCGTCAGGATGCTTTCGACCTGGCTGATACCATGCTTAGACAGGATTTCCGCCACGCGCAGGTTAAAGTGGATCGCATCAAAAGCACTCATGCGAATGATGCAGTAGGCTTTGTCGTTGACTTCAACGTGTTTGATTCCGTTATCCATCAGACAGTTACCCCATTAATAACCGAATCCACCTCGCCCGTTACCAGCTTCCATTCAAGCGTCTGAGCGCCAGCTCCGTTATTCGCACCATCGGTAGGCTGGCGCGTAAACATGGCGTGGGTGAAGCGGTGGACCGTCTTATTACGGGTATTGGTCAACGTCACCGGAATAACAGCTTTGGTTTTCTGCATAAGCGCCAGAGCTGTGTTAGATGGGGAGTTACGCTGTGTCACGAACGTCAGCGAGCCCTCATCAGTGGGATTGTCCACAAAAGACCAGTCGCCGCCGATCCCCGATGTAACCGTGACCTGGTCATCAGCCATTTCCAGTGTGATGTTACTGTCTTTCGCCAGGCCAATTACCGGAAGCACGCCAACGGTAATCAGCCAGTCTTTGGATGACATTACGCCCAAATACATAATTAAACTCCGTAAGTCATGGCTGAGCCAACAGCATCAACATGCTTAATGGCGTAGCGGAGGTAGAATTCGAACAGGATAGTGATATCACCGTTAATGCGCTGTGTTGCGCTGACCTGCGCCATAGTTGGGCGCGTTACGGTAAAGCCACGAACCAGATCGCCGTTTTCGTCGGTGAAGTCCTGGAGGATCCCGCCCGCATCTTTACCGGCTTGCAGGGAGCTTTCCATTTTGGCGCAGACAACCTCGTAGCCCGGTAGGTCATGACCGATTTTGTTACGGTTCACGAACAGGGTTGCGAGGTCTTTTTGCATGCGGTCTGCCTGCCAGTAGGCGAAGCGGATAACCTCGATTGACTCACCGTCACCCGTCAGGCCGGGATAAGTCACCGTGATGCCAGAACCGTAGTCCTCAAACGTGTTGCCGTTGAGCGCACGGATTTTCTGGTAATCGGTTTCGGTGAAGTCATCCGCCTGCACTGCGTTAAGCGTCTTAAGCGCCCAGGTCTCAGAACCCGGCTGCATAACAAGGCAACGCCCGGCCAGGGCCGCATCAAGGAAGTTTTTAGCCCGCTTTGTGCTGACTGCAAACGATCCGGCCATGTTCTTATCGTGGATGTATTTGGTAATGTTATCCGTTGCCCAGGTGGAAACGGTGTAATCATCAATAAACACGCCCATCTTGTCGATTTGGGCTTCTACCCAGTCAGCGATCGCCTTCTGCACCGACAGAATACGAACCGGTGTCATGCACATGAAAAACTTGTTGTACTGGTTTTTGATGGCCGCAATAGCTGTCGGAACAGCAGCAGCTGTCGCCGTTGATTCAGCGTGAACAACCTCAGCGCCCTCCAGATAGACAATGCGTCCGTCCACAGTGAATCGCCCTGACCCGCCAGAATCCGCCACAATGTCCGCTGCCGCGCCAGTGCTTCCTGACCAGGCGGTTCCGTTGTAGCTGGCATAGCGGTAATCGTTGCCTTTGATATACCCAATGGTCGCTTTCGTAGCCGATGGCGCACCAGCAACCGGAACGCCGTTAAGTGCAATCATGGTTTTGGTGTAGACCGCCGACAAATCACCGACGACCAGGGTATCCGGCGCGGGCTTCTGTGAGAAGTACGCCTGAACCGCCAGCAGGTTATCGCCGGAAATCCCATCCGTGGCCGCGTCGTTCGCCGCGTTAGCGCCACTGTAAACGCGGTACAAATCAGTAAATTTGCTGATATCTGCGCTATCGTAATTTGAGTATTTCAGCCCAAAGAACGCCGCAGCAGGCGCAAGGATAATCCCCACGCCGAAAACCCCATATTGGGCCGCAGTCGCCTGCCGCCCAATCTTCACGCTAAAAAGCCTGCTTAAATCTGCCATTTATGCACCTTTGATGACGATCGTCACCTTGTTGCCCTTTTCCACTGTTGCGCTTTCAAGCCAGCGCTCCCGTTTGTAGTGCTGGTAAACAAATTGCAGTGACAGTGTCACCTGAGCCATTTGCTGGTAAACGAGGTTATCAATTAGCGGTGAGCTATTCTCGAAATCGCCTGAGCGGTCAATACTGCAGTTGTTATTAAACTGCCAGAAATCACCATCGGTGCTGTCCACCTCCAGCATGAAGTTTTCCATGAACTCCTGCGCGTCGTCAGCAGAACGGATAACCAGCACGCTGGCGTAACAGTTGTAGTGATACACCCGATAATCGCCGTCCCACGTTTTCGCAAAGGGCTGCGGCTCCCGGCCAGAACTGAGCAGGTGAAGCGCGGTAAACGGATCCTTTGGCTCGGGTAGCTTCTGCATCGCATAGAGAGGGTTATCACCCACCAGTTGCATCAGCGCCTGGCGCAGGCGAACCAGCGCGACGTATGGCGCACCCGTCATGATTAACGCCCTGGCCTGGGTGTCAGTGGGCTTTAACGTGCCAGTGGGGAACTTCACTACACAGCCGACCGACAGCGCGAAATCGGCGGGTATCGTAATCGCCGGGGCGCTGCCGTCAGAGAGTTCGATTGCCGTTATGAAAGCAATATCGCTGCCGTTGTAAGGTGTGAAGAGAATATCTTTGATATTGCCGTTAGCATTGAATGTCGCCTTTTCCGCCCGGTAATCCGGGTAAGCAACCTCCCCGCTAACGGCCATTAATTTAACCGTATAGCCAGCCATTATCCCACCAGCGCCAGCGCGTCCTGTTCTTTCATGACAAACAGCAGGTACTCATAGTGGTTAATCACGCCGTTAAGCCACTCCTGGCGCTGCACCACTTCGTAATATCTGCCACCACAGAGCACGATCGCCCCGTTATGCTCGCCCTCCTCAGTGACAAGGAGATCCGCTTCGCCGATAGCCTCCAGATAGTCATGGGGTTTGCGGCCAGCCAGGTACTGCCGGAACGAGCCATTACCATCAACCGGCTGCATGCTGAGAAACGCGGTTTGCTGGTCTGTGTATTCCTGGCGGGTAATGCCTCCCACGTTCTCAGCAGGTAGAGGTTGCCAGTATTGAATTAATCGCCTCATCAGGACGCCTTAAAGTTAACGGTCTGGATTAGCACGCCGCTGTGTATGAGCGGCTTTGTGCTGCCCTTGCGTGCAATGGTGATGTCGGAGTTCGGACGGTATAGCGCAGAATCGGTAATGGTCTTGCGGGTGATAGCGACAGCCTGAGCGCCGATTCTGGCAATGGCCTGCTGCGGGGTAATGCGTCCACGCGCCACATCGCGCAACACCTCTTTGTAAGCATCTGAGCGCATCCAGTCGGCAATGCGATCGGATGCAAACTTCATAAACGGACGCTCGGGTATCAATTCCCACCCCATCGCGTTTTTAGTGCCGAAGTTGTTCCAGGCACCGTACATCGCAACGTCAACGCCCTTATTGGTTTTACCGCGATGTATACCGACCGTGAGGGTTACACCCGCCAGCGACTGGATACGCTGGCGGATAACACGATCAGCGCCGCGGGTTTCGAACTTCGCGCCGCCTCTCATGGTTAAGCCTGGGCCAGCCGTATTTCGTTACACTCGACTGCAATAATGGCGTCACCGCGAACAAAGATGCTGGGCTGGGTATCTGTAGGCATTTTCGTGAGGTGATAAGCAACGCAATGCTCACCGAACGGCGCAGCCAGCTTTACAGGCGCAAAGCCAGTGAACTTACCTACTGCCGTGTGAATGATGTACTCAAAAACCTTTTTTTGTTCCATGAGATCAGACTCCAAAACTGAAAGTTAGAAAATGGAATATTCACCTGACATGGCCAGCGTTAGCGTTTTTAAAGTGCTGAAAATCGCAGCTGGCCAACGTGTGTTTTCAGCAGAATATCCCGTTAAGAGGCATGACTGATAACAATGCAGCCACCGGACAGATTACCCATCGCTTCGAGGAACTCCTGCCCCCACTGCGTACCTTCCCAGCCAGCCTTTTGCGCTGCGGTGGTAAAGGTCATTGCTACCTTACCTTCACGCCTGCTGGCGACACCTCGCACGCTGGCGCTGATTCCTTCCACTGCTATCGGGGCAAGATTAGCGGCCACGTACAGCGCTTTAAGGCGGTCTGTGTCGTAACCGTATTCCGCAGCGGCCCGCAGGTCATAGAGCCGCTCACACTGAGAAGAAAGGGCGCTAATAGCGCCCTCATCAAGTGATATCCCCGGTAGCAGAATGGCTAACCATTCTTTTACCGTCATGAGATCGCCTTACTCGTCTTCTGACTCAATGATGCCGTCATGCTCTTTGTTGAGCTTTTTGGCCTCTGCAGCTGAGATAACTTTCAGCTTCTTCTCGTCCAGGAACTGTTTAACGCCGCCAATGTTCAGCGTGGCTTTATCAACTTCCACCGCTTCCAGCGGGGCAACGGTGATAGTGATTACCGTGCCTTCGTCGTTTTTAGCACCGATGTGGATCGGCGCTTCGGTGGTGTTGGTCAGGAATGCCGTTTCTTTCTCAGCCATGATTTAGATAACCTTCGAGGATTTAGCCGCAGCCAGCGGAGCGCGAACAATCACGCCAGCAGTTTTGGACAGGCAAGGGATAGACAGGTCGAGGCCAGAACGCTGAACCGGTAACTGACGGAACAGGATCGGCGTAGCCTGGGCGAAGTGACGACGGGTGTTATCCAGCGCAATGCAGATGCCGTCATCATCCAGATCGGAGTTTTTGCGGAAGGTGATTTCCGGGTACGACGCACGCAGGAACGACAGCACAGTACCCAGCGTACCGGACAGGCGCAGACCCTGAATGCGTGACCAGGCTTTGGACGGCATATGGAACTCATTCACCTGGTAGATTTTGGTGGAGTTAACCGCCGAAATCAGCGCAGAGGCGTCATCACAGATTTTGTCACCGTCAGCTGCAGCCCAGCCACCAGCCAGCGCCACCAGCGGGATGTTTGGATGCTCGATAAAGCCGACAATCTGGTATTCCTTGTTGCCGCGCCACAGCAGGTTGCTGACGGTGCGCTCATGCGCTTCGCGGGTATTCAGCGCCAGGATGTTATCAAGCGGTGTGCCGGACATTGCCGCCGCCAGAACGTCAGAGTAGGTGTAACCATAGCCCAGGCCAATGTCGTACATCAGCGCGAAGAACTCGCGGCCTTTGGCGCTCATCATCGGCATATCAGTGCCGTAAGCAGCCATGATTTTAGCCATGCCTGCGGCGGAGTACATGCGATAACCTGCCCACTTCGCCCCTTCACTGATGCCAGGCTCCTGCGCAAACATGGTCAGCGCCACAGGTGCTGGCATTTCTTCCATGTAAACGTCATTGGACATGGAAATCAGGTCGCGGGCGAAAATCAGCCCCTGCTCATCCGTGTTGAGGTTCGGAATGGAGCCGCCCGCCTGCGCTTCCGCCAGCAGCTGCTGCATCATTTGAGCAATTAATTTCTCGTTCATTGGTTTTTTGTTCCCTGTTAGCTGACGGTAATTACAGAAGTGTCAGTAAAGCCGCCATCATCGGTTTTAACGGTGATGGTTGCGGTCTGTCCGGTAGTTGCGCCAGCAGCAACAGTAACCAGACCGCTGGCATCAACCGTGGCAACGTTGGCATTGCTGGACTGGTAGGTAACGCCTTTATTGGTTGCACCGGACGGGGTAATGGTTGGCGTTAACTGCTGAGTACCGCCTACAGCTTTGGAAGCGTTTTTAGGGGCGACGGCCACACCAGTCACAGGTACGTCATGCGGATAACCAGCCGCCAGTGAGTCACCATCAGTGACCATTACGATCGCAGTGCCGCCACGCTGAACAGGCGACTCGAAACGGAAACGGCTTTTTTCGCTGGCACCGGCCACACCCCACTCCATCCAGCCAGTAGTTGTGTTGCGGCCTTTCGGCACTGCCAGATCGCCAACTTTCGGAGATTCACCGGATTTAACCTGAACGCGGATCGGCCCTTCCTCAACGATGCCAATTGGACAGTTGAGCGTGACCACACCAATTTTGGTATTGCTGCCAAAGCCCGGCATAGCTGGCATGTTGGAATGTGCGCCAACAGCAATCCCGATCGCATCGGTTGCCGCGCCACCGTTCGGCAGTGCAACGACAGTCGAATCATTGCCGGAGGTCAGCTTGACGGCATCACCCGGCGCAATCTCGCCGCCTGCGCGGTGTGAGGAAACGCGGGCAGACGAACGGAAAGATGGCAGCACGGCCAGGTCGCCCGGCAAGCCAGCGTCAAAATCACCTTTGATAGTGGTCTGCATTATTTACCCGCCTCTTTTTTGTGACCGAAGGTGCGAGCCTGATAATTCAGGTGCGCGGAATTAGCGCCTGAACCCTGCTCGTCGGTGTTAGTGGTGCGCGGGTTGCGCGGGGTTTGTTCAAACTTCTTACCGCAGGCCACCAGCGCCATAGACAGGGCAACATCAGTCTGTTCGTCGCTCCAGCCGTCCATGTTCACTTCCGGGTGGGCTTTACGGATGATGGCCTGCTTAACCAGGTTGATATCACCCAGGCTGTCGGTATTGATGTTCAGGCGCTTCGCCGCTTCTTTAAGCTGATGCTCCTGACGGCCGTCGTTAACGCCACGCTCATACGCTTCGTTGCTGGCGGAATCCATATTGACCAGGCGGGTGTTTGCCTTAATCAGGTCGCCGCGGGTTTTGCTGAGGTCACTGGTAAGCGTCTGTTTCTCCGCCTCCAGCTCATTGATTTTGGCTAACGCCTCATCAAGTTCCATATCTTCACCATCCAGATTAAATTTTGCCGTTTTAACTCGTGGGTTACGCACAATGCTCAGGTGGTTGTAATTAATCCCCTTCTGCTCTGTGTCGTACTCTTGCCCGTCAGGAGATCGCCCCGTTACTTTGGGTTTTTCGTCACACTGATAACCCGCCGACGCGCCCCGCAATGTCTTATCCTGCTGAATCAGCCGGATAGACTTTTCGTCCTGAACCAGTGCGCGTGCAAAAAGCTCGTCGCCCTGGCGCATGACGGCGGTGACAACCCCGGCAGCAACGGAACGGTAATTTTTGGAAGTAACCAGACCATTGCGCGGATGTGACACCGTCACAGGCTTGCCAACTAAGGTATTCATTGAGTCCTGGTTAAACAATTCATCAGCTGAGCGGTACTCTTTAGCCGTGAATGCATCACCGCGTTTGCGGTCATAAACCAGCACGCCCGGGCGGGCGATCGGGATATCAATCTGGAGATAACCCTCCGGGGTTATCGTCCATTGTCTGATTGCGTCATTGTTGACTGGGGTTTCTTGCTGCAATTTCTCTCTCCGCGTCTGCTACATCCGACGCAGAGAACAACCATTCAGGGTAACAGCGGCAACCGTGAGGCTGGCCGGGGTTTCCGTCTCGTGGCGGTCTGGTCGGCGTATAGGCCTGTCCTTCCCGCACAACATGCAGTTTTCGCTCGCGCTCGTCTAACATCCCGCGCCAGCGGTAATATTTCATCCCGGCAACGCGGGCGTTGGCCTCTTCCAGATTCCAGGCCTGATTGCCAATCTCATTGCGGGCGACGTTGCGGGCCCGTCGCCAGGGGATCTCCATTTCGTCAGCAAGTTTGTTGGCGATATCGTCAACGCCCCGGCCCTCGCGTAGCCCCTGCTGCATGGTCTTGATGCCACGCTGCAATGCCTCTTCGCTGACGTTCTGCATCCTGCCCATGCTGGCGTCCAGCCAGTCAGAGGTTTGTTGCAACAGCTTTTTATCGCCGTCATAGATATCAATCGAAATCAGGTCGGCCATGCTTTCATGCGGCAGCGTGATGCCGGGGGCGAGATCCACATCAGCAGCAGCGCGGATAATCAGCCTGAAATCGTCAACCGCTGAGTTGAGCACCTGCGTGCTGGCAGCGTCCATTGCAGCCAGTGACGGGGCCGCGCTGGCCTCGCGCATGGTTTCGGTAAGTGACAGAAGCTGTTTTGATACCGCCCCGGCTGTGTCTGCTGTTGCCGCTGCGCCCGTTTTCAGGTCGATAAGCGGCACGCCGTCAACACGGAAACGCTGGTAATAGGTTTCGTAATAAGCGTCGGTAAAACCAAACTTACCGTTGACGATCGCCGCCTGCACATCATCGGCGGTTTTGTTGATAGCGCGGATAAAAGCGTCAGGCGTGGTGTTATTGGCCTTTGATACGGCTTTCGCCAGGCTGATAGCTGATTGCCTGCGTACCTCGCTGATAGCGTAAGCCGGTACAGCGCCGAACTCGCCATCTTTCAGCAGTGCGGGAATGGCCCGCAGAAATAGCGCCGAATCCGGCGCAATCTCCATCGCAACGGCGCGGATAATGGATTTCTGCTTTGCGCGGGTCAGCTTCGAGAAGTTTCTCCCCATCTGCTGGCGTATATAAACGCGCACTTTTTTAACCGTTGCCGCCGTGACCAGCTCGCCCAGCAGGTCATCAACTGAAATATCCCGACCGTCTGCCGCGTCAGTATTCACGACCGCGCCGGATTTCCCGATCGCGCGGTACGTCTTTA